>CAVRCD010000014.1:0-433404 GCA_963719475.1 uncultured Actinomycetota bacterium
TCAGGTTGAGATGCCGCAGCTCGATCTGGCTGTGCGTGCTGGCCAGCGCGAGGGCGCGCGCGACGGCGCGGCGGTCGTGGTACTTGTCGATCAGGCTGGCGCGCGCCTTCTTCGTTGTCGGCATAAGCCGGTCGTGAACGCGACGCGCGCGGTCGCGCCCGGCGGGAGCCGGATCGTCTGCCGCAGGCTGACGATCGGATCGAGCACCGGTCCGGTGGTGTTCGACAGCGCGTCGTCGCCGGCGAGCGCAGCCGGCCGCTCGAGCGTGCCGCCGCGGCCGATGAACCGCGCGCGGTCGGTTTCGAACTGCGTCGGCGACGCCGACGCGGCCGCGGCCGCTGAGCACGTGAACCAGATACGAGGCGGTCGGTGCCCGAGCGCGGGCGCCGCACGCAGATCAGCGCATCGCGCTCCGGCACGCTGCGCGTCTCGATGAACAGGTTGCTGAACGCCGGGTGCGCGAGGTCGGCATCGGCCGGCGCCAGCACGACCTCGGCGTAGCTGGTGAGGTCGAGGCTGCGCGTGCCGGCGGCTGTGGTTGGTGACCGAGACGCGCCGCAGCTCCGCATCGTCTTCCGGCGAGACGACGATTTCGGTGCGGGTCTCGATGCTCGGCGTCGACGCGGCGGAACACCGCGCGATCGGGCGCGAAGGTGCACTTCGTACTCGTCCGGCTCGCGCGCGGTCGGCTGGTAGGCCGTGGACCAGACGTCGCCGGTGTCGAGGTCGCGGACGTAGCAGAAGCTGCCCCAGCCGTCGGTCGTGACGTCCTCGCGCCAGCGCGTCAGCGCGAGTCTGCTGGCGGCGGCTGTAGCCGCCGCCGGCGTTGGTGACCATCACCACGTACGACCCGTTCGACAGCAGGTGCGGCGCGCGGGCTGAGCGTGTGCGGCGTCGTGTAGCGCGCGCACGACGGCGCCGGCAGCCGCGCGCGCCGACGGCACGTGATCGGCCAGTCTCGATCGGCGGATTCTTGAGCGGCACCAGGTGCGGGATGCGCTCCTGCAGCAGCAGGTCGGCCGCCTGGACGCGCGGGTCGGCGTGGAAGCGCCGCTGCATCGGCGACGTCGTGCAGCGCGTTGTCGAGCGCGACCAGGCTCATGCCCTGGTGGTGCGCCATGAAGGTCGGCAGCACGACGCCGCCGGTCGCGTCCGGCGGCAGCGCGCTCGGCGGTGTAGTCGATCGCTTCGTAGAAGCCGTAGCGGCCGGCCATGCCCGCGCGCGCGCAGCCGCTCGAGGTTGCGGACGACGTCGAGCGGCGACGAGCGGCGCCGCGAGCATGCTGGCGTACGGGCGCGACGACCAGGTCGTCGGCGAGGCCGCGCTTCAGGCCGAGCCCGGGCACGCCGAACGCGCGGTACTGATAGTTGCCGCTCGAGGTCCTGCGCGTTGTACGCCGACTCGGAGATGCCCCACGGCACGCCGCGCTGCGCGCCGTACTGCATCTGCCGCTCGACGACGGCGCGGTAGGTCTCGTCGAGCAGCGTGCCGGGATAGGCGCGCATGACGAGCAGCGGCATGAAGTACTCGAACATCGACGCGCTCCACGACAGCAGCGCGCGCGCGCTGCCGGTCGGCGTCAGCGAGCGTCCGAGCTTGAACCAGTGCTCGTGCGGGATCTGGCCGGTGGCGATCGCGACGAAGCTGGCGAGCCGCGCCTCGGAGGCGAGCGTGTCGTAGTAGCGAGGCGTCGAGCCGGCCGTCGGTGACGTTGAAGCCGATCGAGAACAGCTGCCGCTCGCGGTTGAAGAGGAACCCGAACTCCGTCTCCTCGACGAGATCGTCGGCGAGCTCCGCCAGCCGCTCGGCGCGCTCGATCAGCTCGTCGGCGCACGCTCGCGCGCTCGATCGCCGCGCGCAGGTCGGCCGCGGTCGGTCGCTCGAGCGCGGCCGACGCCGGTCGCACCATGCGACGAGCTCGGCCAGGTCGGCACCGGTCGGCCGGCAGCGCCGACGGCGTCGTCGAGCGCGTCGTCCACGGCGCCAGCCGGTCGAGCTCCGCCTGGCGCTCGGCGATCGCGGTCGCCGCGCGCTCGAGCCACTACGCCGCCTCGGCGCGCGGTCGCCGCGGCCGTCGCCGGCAGCGGCTCCTCGAGCTCGTGCAGCAGCACGCCGACCGCCGACAGGCGATCGCCGAGCTGCGCGAGCAGCGTCCGCCAGCCGGCGAGCGTCGCCGGCCGCTCGACGAGCTGCGCGCGCAGCTCGGCGAGCTCCTGCCGAGCGCGCGTCCGGCCGCGTGCGCCGGCGCCGATCGCGCTCGGCGACGCCGTCCTCGCAGAGCGCGACGACGTCGTCGAGCGCCGTCGAGGACCGCGCGTCGATGATCGGCGCGCTCGTCGACGAGCTCGCAGCAGGCCGCTCCGCAGCGTCAGCAGGTAGCCGGCGAGGTTGCCGCTGTCGACCGTCGAGACGTAGGCCGGCGCCAGCGGCGCCAGCGTCTGCGTGTCGTACCAGTTGTAGAAGTGCCCCCGATAGCGCTGCAGCGCGAGCAGCGTCGCGAACGTCGGCTCGAGCCGATCGACGACGCCGGCGACGCTGAGGTAGCCGAAGTCGTGCGCCGCGAGGGTCGAAGCAGCTGCAGGCCGATGTTGGTCGGCGAGGTGCGGTGCGCGATCGAGGTCGCGCGCGGTCCTCCTGGTAGTTGTCGGGGACCAGCCAGTGGTCGGCCGGGCCGAGCAGCTCCTCGAAGAACAGCCAGGTCTTGCGCGCGATCTTGCGCAGCGCCGCGCGCTCGCTCGTCGTCGAGCGGCTGCGCGGTCGTGCGTCAGCGGCCGGCCGGTCGCGTACGCGATCGCCGGCGAGACGCAACCAGAGCGACGATCAGCGGAAGCGCCAGCAGCAGGCGCGCCGGCGCGACCGCCGCGACGAGCAGCGCGACGCCGACCGCGAGCGCCGGCGCCGCCCACATCGAGCGGAGCGACCTGCGGCGGCGACGGCTCGAGCCGCGCGAGCGCGGTCGGCCGACACCCACTCGAGCAGGCGACGCCGCGTGACCAGCAGGCGCCACGAGCGTGCGGCCGATCGCGTCGAGCCATCAGCCAGCTCTGATGCGCGCAGCAAGCGTCGCCGACAGCAGCGACTGCCGCGCGCTGGTGACGAGGTTGTCGCGCTCGGCGCGCGAGGTGCTCGCGGAGCGGCACGCCGCGCACGCGGCTCGACAGCGAGCGGCCGACCTGGGCGTAGGCCGGGAAGGCGAGCACCAGCAGCGCCGAGCACGGTCCAGAGCAGCGGCGAGCCGGGCAGCACCGTCCAGCCCGCGACGAGCAGCACCACCAGCGCCGGCGGCGAGCAGGCTGCGGCGCAGGTTGTCGAGGATCTTCCAGCGCGCGATGACCGGCAGCGTGTTGCGGCACCGGCGCGGCCGCGTCGCGTCGGGCACCGTGCGCCAGAGCCAGCGCGCGATCTGCCAGTCGCCGCGCACCCAGCGGTGCTGCCGCGCGGCGAACGCCAGGTAGTGCGCCGGGTAGTCGTCGACCAGGTGGATGTCGGTGCACAGCCCGGCGCGCGCGTAGGACCCTTCGAACAGGTCGTGGCTGAGCAGCGCGTTCTCCGGCACGCGGTTCGTCGAGCGCCGCCTCGAACGCGTCGACGTCGTAGATGCCCTTGCCGACGTAGCTGCCCTCGTGAAACAGGTCCTGATAGACGTCGGAGACCGCGGTCGTGTACGGATCGACGCCGACGTGGCCGGAGAAGACCTTCGCGAACGCCGTCCGGTTCGCGCTGACGAGGTTGACGCCGACGCGCGGCTGCAGCACGCCGTAGCCTTCGGTCACGCGCCCGAGCGCGCGGGTCGAAGCGCGGCCGGTTCAGCGGATGCGCCAGCGTGCCGACCAGGCGGCGCGCGGCGTCCATCGGCAGCTGCGTGTCGGAATCGAGCGTGATGACGTAGCGGACCGACGGCAGGACCGACAGGTCGCCGTGGCGGACGACGAAGCTCGTGTCGGTCGCGCCGCGCAGCAGGCGGTTGAACTCCGCCAGCTTGCCGCGCTTGCGCTCCCATCCCATCCAGCGGCTCTCGCCGGCGTTCCACCGCCGCTCGCGATGAAAGAAGAAGAACCGATCCGGCGCCGTGCCGCGCGTTCAGCTCGTCGACCCGGCGTCGCGCGGCCTCGACGAGCGCCTCGTCCTCCGGCCGCGACGGCTGCGTCGGCGTCGGCGAAGTCGCTGAGCAGCGCGAAGTGCAGGTGTGGCGTCGCGGTTGGCGAGGAAGCGGACCTCGAGGTCGTCGAGCAGCGCGTCGATGCGCGCCTCCGAGTCGACGATCGCCGGCACGACGACGATCGTGCGATCGCTCGGCGGGATGCCGTCGCGCATCGCCAGCTTCGGCAGCTGCCGCGGCGGGATCTGCGAGGTGATGATCAGGTTCAGCAGGCTGATGGCCAGCTCGCTGACCGGGATCAGCGACGACGAGCGCGACGAGCCACAGCTCCGCGGTCGTCGCGCCCTGGCGGCGCCGCGTAGGCCAGCAGGCTGGCGACGCCGAGCGCCGATCGACGCACGCGATCGTGCCGAGATAGCCGAGCGCCGGGTGCGCGAAGACGAACCGCGCGAGCCGCTCGCGCAGCCGTCGGCCGGTAGCCGAGGTCGCTGCTCGAGCCGGAAGCGGCCGCGCGAGATCAGGTAGTAGCCGACGTGATGCCGCCGGTCGTGTCGCGGGTCGTCGCTGCTGCGCGCTCGTCGGCCAGCGCGACCGCCCGGCGCGGCGACGTCGGTCTCCGGCTGCCGCGCGCGCTTGGCCAGCTGCTCGACCGAATGGCGGTAGCGGTCGCGCGTCGGAAAGTCCATCTGCGCGTACGCGCCGGCCGGATCCTCGCGCAGGATCTGCTCGACCAGGCTGACGCGCTCGAAGAACAGCGGCCAGTCGATCGACGAGAGCAGCCGCATGCTGGTGATCACGTTGCCGATCGCGAGCTGGTCGGCCGCCTCGCGCTGATGCTCGAGCCGCAGCATCTCCTCGGCCGAGTCGTCCTGCGCCTCGAGCGCGCGCTGCAGCGCCTGCCAGGCCGGCGCCGCCGTCGAGCGGCTGGTCGCGCAGCCACTGCAGCAGCTCGACGACGAAGGCCGCCGACAGCCGGCCGTCTCGCCTGCGCGTCCGTCCGCGAGGAGCCGTCGATGTCGGCGCTCGGTCCAGTCGGCGCTCCGCCGACAGTCGCGCGTGCCACCGCCGCGCCTGCTCGCGGCTGCGGCGCGCCGCGACGACGCCGTCGGCCAGGCGGCGCAGCTCCTCGACCAGCGCGAGCCGCAGCATGATCGGGACCGCCCAGATCTCGCCGATCGAGAGCGGCGCGACGCGCTGGTACGCGGCGACGAAATCGACGAGCGTCTCGAGATCGATCCGGCCGGCCGTGTGCGCGATCAGCTCGCGCGCGAGCAGGTAGACGCGCGGGTAGCCCTGCGAGCGGACCGTCGGCGAGCTTCGGCAGCTCGAGGTAGTACTTGCGCGGCAGGTCCTGGCGGATCTCGCGGACCTGGTCCTGGACGACGTGATAGTTGTCGCGCAGCCAGTCCTCCGACCCGACCGGCTGCGGGTCGGTGCGCGCCGCGGCCGACAGGAACCGGTAGGCCTCGTCGAGCCGCGCCGCGCTCTCGTCGAGCCGGGGAAGCAGCGGACGGCCGCGCCGCGGGTTCTCGGCCAGGCGATGCGTGCCGGCGATCCGCTCGGCGTGCGCCTCGAGCTGATCCTGGCTGAAGATCTCCGCGGGCGGCAGATCTGGAACGGGCGGCGGCTCGACTGCTGGGATGTCCTTCAACATCAGGCGAGAGGGACGTCTCGTCGAATCATGCTTTATCCATTATTACAGTACGTTTTGCC
Source organism: uncultured Actinomycetota bacterium (assembly GCA_963719475.1). Taxonomy (GTDB): domain Bacteria; phylum Actinomycetota; class Actinomycetes; order Mycobacteriales; family Nakamurellaceae; genus Nakamurella. The sequence goes on from CAVRCD010000014.1 coordinate 5,814, forward strand.
GGCGGAGGGGGCATGACGGGTCTTCGGGTCCGGTCGTGTATAATAGATACCAGTCGTCGTCCAGATCTGAGCCCGCCAGCGTTCGAGTAGTGCTCCCTCCTGATTCGTCATCAGCAAGGGGGGCGCGCCGACCGGCCCACTTTGGTCCTCTTGTCGAGCGCGTCTCAGCCGACCTCACAGCCGAAGATTAGTGGAGGGTGATGTGACATCCATGTGGTTCCTTGTCGCCTGGGCAATTGCCGGCGCCCTCGCAGTGGCGGTGGTCAAATCGTGGCAGCGACGCGTGCACACGCCCGATCTCGGCGGGGTCAGCGCCCAGTGGATTGCCGAGCATCGCGCCGGCACGGGCTACGACTCACAACGCTGAACACCCGCGTGCAGGGCCGACGCGATCTTGTTCGTACGCCGAAACGCTCGATCCGGGGTTCACCGCCGTGGTGAACGCCATCTGTCTCGCCTCCGGAAAACGTAGCACTTGACGCTGCGCCCGCCTTCCGCTTAAATCCCACTAATCCTTTTTTCTTTCGATTACCGGTGAGCACGGGGAAGGGGCTTGCCGCTAGACGTGTCGTCGATCTACACCGGCCAGCCGGGCGGGCGCATGTTGTGGTGTCTACGACGCCGCACCAGTGATGTGCGCTGCATCATGTACCCGAACGGGATGCCCGTCGAGGTGCAGGTCCTCCAGGACCGCGACATCGTCCTCACGGAGTTGTTCCAGGAGGAATGGCTCGCGTTGAACTGGGCCCGGGAGTATGCCGCCCGCCTGAAACAGCAGGGCTGGCGCGACAGCCCGTCGGCCGAGAGCTAGCAGCGGCGCGAACCGCCCCTACCCAGCCGCGGGACGGGGAGTTGATCGCAGATGCGGTGGGCGGCGGCGTCGCGACGCTCGCGGTTGCAGTGCTGCTGTCGTCGGATGATGCGACGATGGCGCCGACGATCACCACCGCGGCCGCGATTCCGCCGATGAACAAAGACTTCCTGGTCACTTCTGCTGACTCCTGCTTCTGCGTACGCGCGAGTACTCGGAGAATCACGCGGACGGGTTTTCGCGCAGCCTCATGTCGTGAGGTCTGGGCGGGAACGTTGCTGACATCAGTGAGACCGGACATTCGCGGCACCATGACGCCGGTTCGTCGGTGATCTGGGTTACAACGGGCGAGCGAGCGTCGCCGAGGTAGACCTTCAGCGGCAAGGCAATAGGCGGTGGCGGGAAAAGCCATGTGAGGAAGCGTGTCTGCACGATCAACTGTCACGGTGTGAGTGTCCCTTCGGAAGGGCCCAATCTCTATGAGACAGGTTTCAGTCGAGCGCGCTCCGGTTGGTACCAAGATCAGCTGCTGTCCGCGGCCAGGGAATTCACTGATCGTGAATATTTTTCCTGTCGAAGGCCGAATTTTCCTTCACGCTCAGCGGAAAGTCGCCCCGGGGACGATCGGTGTGCGGTAAGGCGTCGTCGCGGCTGCGCCAGCGGCGACGCCGACGTCGCGCGCAACCGTCGGCGACGCCCAACCGTCGGCGACGCCCAACCGTCGGCGACGCCCAACCATCCGTGGACGCGCAGAACATCGGCGAACTAGTGTCCGAAAATCAGCCGAGCGGGACGGTGTCCTGGTCGACGTCGAAGTTGAAGCCCGGGCTCTCGAAGACATCGGACTGGACGCAATCGCCCAGATACCTTGCCATGCCGTCGGTTCCGCCGGTGGTGGTGACCTCGAGGACGGTGCCGCCGTTGCGGAACGTGGCCAGTCCCTTCCCGGAGGACGGCGGCGGTTGCATCGTGGCTGTGTCCCGGGTGGTCGTCCAACCGGCAGCTTCCAGCGGCGCGACGAACGGGTCCAGCTGAGTCTCCGCCGGCGCGGCCGGGACGGTGAAGGTCGCGGTCACCGAGTACATGCCGAAATCCTGCCGGGTGTCGTCACACGAGAGCCATTGACCCACACCGGTTGTCATCTCCGCCCCCGCCGCACTGAGCAGGCCGAGGGTCTCCTGCGCGTCCTTCGTGGTGTCGGTCTTCACCTGGGTGACTGCGGTTTCGTCGAGCGGACTCATGGTCACTTCTCCTCCGGTGGTCGATCCCTGGCACGAGGCGATCACCATGAGCACCACGATGGCGACGGCCGCGCCGCAGGCACGGCGCATCGGCAATGATTCCCCGACGGCTGGTCATTTCGGCGTCGGCGGTGTGTGATCGGCTTCCGGGTCATGTCCCTCGTAATGCACCCCGTCCTCGGGACGAGCTTCCGCGACACCGACATTGCCGTAACCGCCGACGGTGATCTGGGCGAGGTTCGACAACGATTCGGAGCCGGGCCGGTAGTACTCGGAATGGTTTCCGAATTCGTAGAGGCTGTCGTTCTGGGTCTCGGTGTGGATCCGGACGCCGCCGAACTGTTCACCCGCCGGGTCGACACCCAGGTAGGGCTGGATGTAATCCTGCGCCTTGTCGGCAACCACCATCCCGCCGACGGCACCGACGACGCCGACCGCGATGTTGGAGTTGGGCCCGCGGCCGCCGACCTCGCTGCCGAAGTGCCAGCCGGCCTTCAAGCCCGTCAATCCTGCCTGGTTCGGGTCCTGGGCCTGTTGCACGATCGTGGTCACCGGGTCGCTCGACGCCGAGCCGACGAAGACGTGACCCGCCGGCACGCCAGTGATCTCGGCGGCGGTGTCCGCGCGGCCCGCGCCGGGCGATCCGATCAGCACCAGGTTGTCCGCGCTGGCCCCGTTGTCGGCGAACGCCGTTGCGGTGGTGGTGGAGCCGTACGAGTGCGCGATGACCGTCAGCCGGCCGTCCGGGGCCTGGGTCATCGCATGCAGGCCGGAGATGTCGGCCGCCACCACCTTCCCGCCCGCATCCGACTTGTCCTGCCCGGTCACGCCGAGGTCGATGCCGGGAGCGTCGTAACCGACGTACGCGACCACCGCAGTGCTGTCGCTGAACAACTGACGACCGCTCGTACAGGTTGAGCGCGTCCCCGGTCTGACTGTCCATGTATCCCGGCACCTCGGAGGTCATCCCGGGCACCAGCATTGCGACGTTGTCAGCCGTGGCGACGTCGCCGATCGAGATGGCTGCCCGGCCCTTCCCGCCATAGGCGTCGGGATCGAAGATCAGCAGTTCGACGGGGAGCGCGTCGGGCAGTGTCGCGCGGGACGGGATCCTGGTGTCGAGCTGGTACTGCACCTCCATGGCGCCGCGCACGGCCTTGATCTGTTCGTCGGAGTAGCCGGCGGCCCGCAGCGCAGACTCGATCTGCTCGGCCTGGCCGGCACCGTGCGGATTGACGTCGCTGCCCGGCAGTGATGCCCCGGCGGCCAGCACGTCGCTGCGGGCGTCGGACAGGAAGGAGTCCAGGGTGATCCGGTTCGCCTGGTCCCGTGCGTCAGCGGGGATGCCGTCCAGATTGCCGATCATCGACGACTGGTCGTGGATCAACGCCTGCTGGGCCAGTGGATCGAGATCGGACCAGAGGTCGGGGATCATCGACGTGCTGCCCAGCACCAACGGGGTGGAGAATTCGCTGGCCGCGAGCCCTCGGTAGAAGGCCTGTTCCTGCGCGCTGAGTTGATCCCAACCCTGGCCGGGAATCGTCAGCGCAGCGACCCTGGCGCGCTCCCGGTCGTCGAACAGCAGTGCATCAAGACCAAGGGCGGTGCCGAGTTCGGCGCGGGCGATCCCGGTGCCGACGATGTAGGTCCAGCCTCCGCTGGCGGCGTTGTCGAGGGCTGCACGGCAGGTCGCGGCAGACGTTTCCTGCTCGTCGACGAGGCCCTGCCAGGTGGTCTGCAGGTCGGTCAGATCCTGTTCGTAGGAGTCGATCTTGGCCTGGCGTTGCTGCGCCGCCTCGGCCGCGGACAGCATGGGAAAGCCGCCGATAGTGATCGGCGGTGCCGTTGCGCTCGGTGTCGTGACGGGGGTGCGCCAGGACGGTGCGAACAACTCCTGCAGCAGCAGCGATTCCAGGGCCGACCGGACGGTGGTCCACTGCTCACGCAACTGCGCGATGGCCGCCCGGATCCGGACGAGGTCGGCATGGTGGGTGTCGACAGCGGTCGCCGCGGTGTTCACCCGCTCGATCAGGGCCGCGCAGATGGTCACGACGGTGTCGATCTCCCGATCGGCGGCGTCAGCGTCCTCACCCTTCCATGCGGCGTGCAGTGACGAGCGGGCGTCACCGACACCGTCCGAGAGCAGGGTGAGCTGCCGGCTCCCGGCGCGGATGTTCTCGGCGAGCACGGCAACCGATCCCGGATCGTCACCGGGATACAGCAGCACGGTTTCGGCGGCCGGAGTGCTCATCTGGGCACCATGCCGCCGAAGCTGGTGGTGGCGGCGGAATCGACGGCCGAGTACGTGCTGGCGCCGGCCTGCACCACCGTGCCGAGCCCGGTGAGCGATTCGACGAGGTCGGCGCAGACCTGGCCGAGCGATTCGCCGAAGGCCGCGGCCGACGATCGGATCGAGGTTCCGGCCTCCACGGTGCCGGAGATCGTCCCGCCGGTGGCCAGGAATTCCGTGCCGGCGCCGGCGGCCGCGTCGGACGAGTCGGACAGGATCTGCCCGGCATGCGCGGCGTCCTCGGGAGAGATCTGTACGCCGGGTTCCCCCATGTGTGCGACCACCACCCCGAGATCTCGACGAACGACCGCGCCGAGAATACCGTCCGGTAGCGATCAGATCGGCCGAGCGAGCGAACCGGTGGACAACTCCCGGTAGAGCGCCGCCGGACCGCGCCCGCCCGTGGAGGCCTTTCCTGGGTACTTCGGCCGCTGCCAGACCGGCCGATCATCCCCAATAATGCGGCGCACACATCGAGCCGGTCGCTGGCGCGGCGCTGAGCTGATGGTCGGGCCTCAGCGTAGAAATTCGGCCGCTGCCAGACCGGCCGATCATCCGCGTTGAGCCCAGTCCCGTGCCCAAACGCTGCGTCAGTCAGTCCTCGACCGCGGTCCCGACCAGCACCCGCTGCCCGGAGGAATTCTGGTCGCCGTCGGCGGTCTCCAGGGTGATGGTCATGGTGGAGAACGACTCCGGCGAGACCCCGCCCCAGAGCACGACGTCGGTCCCCTCGTTGAAGGTGCCGATCGGCACCAGCACGCCGTCCGCGTTGCGCAGCCAGGCCTGGTAGAACTCGCCGTTCTCCCGGCGGGGGAGCCCGGTGGCGTTCAGGGTGATCTCCCAGCCGGAGTCGGTCTTGAGCATCACGGCGTTGCCGGTCGCCCCCGGCGCGAGTTCGGTGGCCGAGAGCGCGACATCGAACCGGCGTTGCCCCGAATCGCGCAGCAGCAGGATTCCGGAAACGGTGATCGCCACGACCGCCGCGGCCGCCGCCACCAGCAGGGTCGGTCGGCTGAACCGCCGTCGCTGTTTGCGCTCCCGGGCGGCCGACAGGTCGGTGGGCGCCGACGGTGTGATCGGCGCCGTCGGTGCGACCGGTGCCTCGGGCTCGGGATCGTCCCGATCAGTGCTCACGCTCTGCAGGCGGAAAGGGGGCGGCTCGGACGATCCCGCCGTCGGAGCCGTCGGAGCGTGGAGGTCACGGGCGAGGTGTCGGTGGTGACGCCGGCCTCAGCGGCGATCAACGCCACCACCGAATCCTCGAGCTCTGCGGGCGGTTCGGACCACAGCGTCGGGTCGGCGAGCAACGCCCGCAGCTCGTCGAGCTCGGCCTGGTCGGACGCGTCGAGGTCGATGTCGTCCGCCCCGGCCAGGTAGTCGACGCGCGCGCGATCGTTGTGGTTCTCGTCGGCGTCATGCCGTCCGGTGTCGGGAGCCATCTGTGGTCACCTCCATTCGCAGGTTGTCGGTACTTCTCCAGTAAACCGCCCGTCAGGACGTCAATCGAATCCTTCGCGCAGGTGCCCCAGGCGTCCTGCGAGCTTCTTGTGCGCCCGGTACGACCGGGATTTGACCGTGCCGACCGGGAGGTTCAGCCGCTCGGCGACCGCTGTCTGGGTCAAACCCTCCAGGTGCTGCAGTTGGACGATCACCCGTTCGTCCTCGGGCAGCTCGTCCAGCGCCTGCCGAACCTGCCAGACGTCGTAGGTGCGTTCGATGGCCACCGGCGCCTGGACCATGGCCGGGTGCGCCACCGGCACGTCGTCCAGTGCCGACGTCTTCTCCCGTGATTCCTGCCGGAACACATCGATCGAGGTTCGACGGGCGATGGTGGCCAGCCATGGTGCGAGGTCCCGGCCGGGTTCGACAGTGGACGCCGATCGCCAGGCCTTGAGGAACGTCTGCTGCGCTGCCTCTTCGGCAAGTTGGGGTGATCCCAACTGGTTGCGGCACACGGCATAGACAAGCCGCCCGTACTCCCGGTACACCGCGCGCACCGCGTCGGACTCCCCGGCGCGAAAGCGCCGCAGTTCGTCCTCGGTCAGCACCCGGGTAAGGGTAGTTCAGCCCGGCCCGCGGGGTCGGGTCAATTGCGCCTGGCCCGGGATGCCGCAGGCGACTTGTTCTCATGACCCTGGGTACGTGCGCGAGGCGCGGACGGTTCGTGTGCGGTGCACCACCGTCCTCCGAGGCCACAGCGCCGCAGCTGCGCCGATCGGGTGAACCGGCAGTCGTCGAGAACCGATCCGCTGATGCCCCCGTACTCCATGGTGCCGGGCGATCGACGGGTCGCCCGGCCTCGATCTTCGAAAACTCCCATCCTCGAAAGGGTTTCGTCATGAAGCTGCGCACCATCATCACCGCCCCGATCGCCCTGGTGGCGGCCGGACTGTTCCTCTCCGCCTGCGGTCAGGCCAGCCAGGTCTCCGGCACGGCGACCATCTCGGCCGCCGCGGCCATCCCTCTCAGCCCAGTTGCCTCCCAGTCCTCTGCTGTCGCTCCGCCCGTCACCAGCGCCCCGGTGAAGGCGGTTGCCCAGGCACCTGCCGGGGTCGCCGAGGCCGGCGCGCTCGGCAAGGTGGTGGTCGGTTCGAACGGCCACACCCTGTACGCCTTCACCAAGGACGTCGACGGCGTCAGCACCTGCTTCGACGCCTGCGCCGCGGCCTGGCCCGCGGTCACCGTGACCGAGGGATTCGGCGTTCCGGACGGAATCGACCCGGCACTGGTCACCTCCGTCGACCGGCCGGACGGCACCAAGCAACTGAAGATCGGCAAGTGGCCGCTCTACTACTACGCCGGTGACGGCGCGCCCGGGGAGACCAACGGGCAGGGCGTCGGCGGGGTCTGGTTCGCTCAGGCAGCCGACGCCACCCTGATCAAGGGCGACACCGCCGCCGCGGCGCCGGAGGCTCCGGCCGCAGCGCCGGCACCTGCACCTGCGCCAGAACCGGCCACGGCCGAGGCGCCGGCGGCTGACCCGGCCGCCCCCGCGGTGGGACTGGCCGAGGTCGGCAACCTCGGTGCGGTGATGGTCGGCGCCAACGGCCACACCCTGTACGCGTTCACCAACGACCCGGCGGGGGAGACCACCTGCTTCGATGCCTGCGCCCAGGCGTGGCCGCCGCTGACCGTCGAGGACGGATTCACCATCTCCGACGAACTGCAGGCCTCCGGTGTGTCGACCATCGATCGTCCGGACGGCAGCAAGCAACTGGTGATGGGCAAGTGGGCGCTGTACTACTACTCCGGCGACGGCGCTCCGGGCGAGGCGAACGGCCAGGGAGTCGGCGGCAAGTGGTACGCCATCGACGCGAACTGCACCCTGGTGAAGACCACCGCCTGAGCCGGCTGCGCCCCGAGCAACGTGGGGCACGGCGAACCAAATCACTCGAAACACCCGGGACTGAACCCGGCACCAGCGACCCCGGCTCATCGGACCAATCCGGTGGGCCGGGGGTTCTTGCTGTTCCGGGCCGCTCGTCATGCGGTGCGGCGGCGCGTCGGACGGCAAGTGCTGGTGCCGGCGGCGGATCCGGCCGGCCCACGATCGCGAGTCCGTTCCGATCGAGCATGCCTCCTACACTGTGCTGACAGACGCGGCGACGACAGCCGCGGGACGAGGACCGCGACAGTTCATGAGGGGGTGGCGTCGATGACCGCCGACCTCTCTGCGCCGGGCGATCTTTTCGCCCCGAGCCTGGTCGAGGCGACCACCCGCCGGCTGCGCGACGAGATCCTCAGCGGCACCCTCGAGCCCGGCACCAGATTGATCGAAGAGCAGATCTGTCAACGGTTCTCGATCAGCAGGGCACCGCTGCGCGAATCGCTGCGACTGCTGGTCCAGCAGGGTCTGGTCGAGCATCTGCCGCGGCGAGGGGCCCGTGTCACCGTTTGGTCGGACGAGGACATTCGGCAACTGTTCGAAATTCGTGCGGTGCTCGAACGCCATGCCATGACCACCGCGTTGCCGATGACCATCGAAGATGGTGTCGACCGGCTCGCGGACGTCCGGGCCAAGCTCGAACAGATGCGGATCGCCGAATCGGCGGCCGACGAATTGGCCAGGGACGACGCGCACCGCGCCTTCCATGCGGCGATCGTCGCGCTGGCCGGCAATCGCCAACTCGACCTGGCGATGGAGCCGATCCTGGTGAAACTCCAGCGGCCGATGGCGATCAACCTCCGGCTCGAGGCCAGCCTGGTGGGACCGGGCGAAGGGCTCCGTCGTCACGAGGAGCTGTTGACCGCGCTCGAGACCAATGACCTGGACGTCGTTCTCGAAGCATTGTGCGATCACGGTGGCCAGCGGTACCTGCAGTACCGCCGCGATGGGGTGGCGGCGGCCCGGACCTGACCGTCGGGCGGTGTCCACTGTGCAACTGCGGCCCCGTCACTCTGGGTGCTTGGAATCGCTCCCAGCGGTACCTGAATGCCGAGCAGATGAGCGTCAGATCGTCTTGACGGCATCCTTAGTCGCGCGTCTAATGAGCACTCACCCGTGACCGGATTCCGGGAGTCGCCGAGGCCCCGTCCGGACGTCCGAGGATGACCGGACGGGCACGACGGATCCTCGGCGCGATGCGCTGGGCCAGCGTGTCAGGTGCCGGAGCTCGAGGAGTCGACGATGACGTCGCAACGGTTGGGTCGTACCCGCTTCTCTTCCACAGCAGGCGGTTTCGGTTTCCGTCGTCGGGTTCGGACGATCAGCTCGTTCACCGTCGTGGCGCTGCTGGCCGGCCTGCTCCAGGTGCTGGCCGCAGCGCCCGCGACGGCGGCGCAGAGCCCGGATCTGGCGCCGTTCGGCACCGTCACCGCGTCCGCATCGCAGAACGATCAGGACGGCACCTTCCCGGCCGGCAATGTGATCGACGGCGACCCGTCGACGCGGTGGGCCAGCGGCAACGGCCCGGACGACGCGACGTCGGTGTTCACCGCCTGGTTGCAGGTCGACCTCGGCACTTCGGCGCAGGTGGACCGGGTCGGCCTGCTGTGGGAGGCCGCCTACGCGGTGAAGTACACCGTGCAGGTCGCGCAGGAGAACCCGCAGAACGACGAGAGCTGGACCACGATCAGCGCCGTCGACGCCGGTGACGGCGGCCTGGACGAGATCGTGCCGGCCGCACCGGTCACCGCCAGGTACCTGCGGGTGACGATGCTCGAGAGGTTCTCGAACTGGCCGTGGGGCAGCCACTGGTACGGGTACTCGCTGTACTCGCTGGAGATCAACGGGGTCGCGGCGGCGACCTCGGTCGGATTCGCCGTCGCCGCGCAGTCCACTCCGGCCGGACAGGACGCCGTCGTCCAGTTGCGGTTGAATCAGCCTGCCGCGCAGGAGGAATCCGTCCGGGTGCGATCGACCGGCGGCACGGCCGTCGCCGGCACCGACTACCAGGCGGTCGACCAGCGGGTGAGTTTCCCGGCCGGCGCGACGACGGCGTCGGTCACGGTCGTCTCCACCGACCACGGGCCGTTGGCGCCCGCCACCACGGTGCAGCTGAGCCTGTCGGAGCCCAGCGATGAACTGCTGCTCAGCGGGGCCGTGTCCAGCCTGCTGACCCTCACCCCGCACGGTGACACCGGCAGCGTCGGGTCGTCACTCGCCATCCTGGACTTCGAGAACGGCGCCACCGCTCCACTGTTCGGCTGGGGGTCGGACTCGGCGGCAACGCCGGTGCTGTCGGTGGTCGACGGCAGCGCGATCCCCGGATCGTCGCCGTCGAACCGGGCACTGTCCGCCGTGGTGGCCGGCATACCGGCGGGCGGCTGGGGCGGATTCAGCAACGACATCAACGCCGCGGCGGACTGGTCGGCCTACGACGGCTTCAGCTTCTGGTTCCTGGGCACCGGCAGCATGAAGACGCTGCGCTACGAACTCAAGAGCGGCGGGGCGGACGCCGGCTCCAGCACCCTGTTCGAGCGCTCGGTCGTCGACGACGTGGCGGGCTGGCGGCAGATCACGGTTGCTTTCGCCGACCTTCGGGAGAAGGGCGCACCGACCTCCACCGAGCGCTTCGATCCGACGGCCGCTCATGGTTTCGCCGTCACCCTGTCCGATCTCGGGGCAGGCGACTGGCAGTTCGACGACTTCGCGGTGTACCAACGGCAGTTCCTGCTGGAGGACTTCGAAGCCGACGTGCCGCTCGGCGGGACCGGGAACCCGCTGGGCTTCTTCGCCTGGGGCAACCAGGACGGCAACGTCTCCGTCGCAGTGAGCACGCTGGAGCGAGCCGGCAATGCGGAGAACAAGGTGTTGTCCGGCGACTACCAGACACCGGCCGGTGGCTGGGGCGGGTTCAGCGACAACCTGGCGAACGCCCAGGACTGGAGCAGCTACGGGCGGCTCACCTTCTGGTGGTACGCGTCGCAGGACAACCGACCCGCCTCACCGACCGCCGGGGCGGATATCACCGTCGAGCTGAAGGACGGCGGTCCCGATGCCGAGCACTCCGAATTGTGGCAGGCCCGGTTCAAGGACAACTGGTCCGAGGACGGCAGCCGCTGGAAGCTGGTGTCGTTGCCGTTCAGTGCATTCGAGCTGCGGACGGACTTCCAACCTGGCAGCGGCGCCACGCTGGACGGTGATCTCTCACTGACCTCCGCCTGGGGCTTCGCGATCACCCTGCCGACCGCGACCCCGACCCGAATTCCTTACGCCATCGACGATGTGATGATTGCCGGCAGCCCGCCGGCAGCGATCACCGCAACCGTGACGGCCGACCCGCCGGTGGTGCTGCTCGATCCCGGCGACAGCGCCGAACTGGTGCTCCGGGTCGATACCCCCAGCGGTGCACCGCTGCCCGACGACGTCGCTGTCACGGTCGCCCCGGGATCGGGGACGGCCACCATCGGGGATCAGATCGAGACCTTTGGCGACACCTTCACCTTCGCCGCCGGTTCGGACTCCGGCAGCACCCACGCGATACCGGTCCGAGCAATTCCCGACGACGATCCGAACGGTGCCGGGTCGACCTACCTCACCGCGCAGGTCACCACGACCGGCGGAACCTACGGCGGCGAGCCCGCCAAGATCGTGGTCAACGCACACGGCCTGCCCTACCTGAATCCGGACCTGCCGACGGCGAGCAGGGTCGACGATCTGCTCGGCCGGATGTCGCTGGCGGAGAAGATCGGCCAGATGACCCAGGCCGAACGGCTGGGACTCAAGGCCACCAGCGACATCTCGCGGTTGCGACTCGGTTCGGTGCTGTCCGGCGGCGGGTCGGTTCCGGCCGACAACACCCCGGCGGGCTGGGCGGACATGGTCGACGGCTACCAGCGGGAGGCGCTGTCCACGCCGCTGCAGGTCCCGCTGCTGTACGGGGTGGATGCCGTGCACGGTCACAACAACGTCATCGGCGCGACCCTCTTCCCGCACAACATCGGCCTCGGCGCCACCCGCGACCCCGAGTTGGTCGAGCAGGCCGGCCAGGTCACGGCCGAGGAGGTGCGCGCCACCGGTATCCCCTGGACCTTCTCCCCGTGCCTGTGCGTCACCCGCGACGAAAGGTGGGGCCGCAGCTACGAATCGTTCGGCGAGGATCCAGCGCTGGTCACCGCACTTTCGTCGGTCGCGGTCACCGGATTGCAGGGCACCGACCCGGCGGACCTCTCGGGGGACAGCAAGGTGCTGGCCACCGCCAAGCACTGGGTCGGCGACGGCGGTACCAGCTATCAGCCGGGCAACGGGTATCCGATCGACCAGGGGATCACCCACGCCGCCGACATGAACGAGTTCCGCCGGCTGTTCGTCGACCCGTACGTGCCCGCCATCCAGGCCGGCGTCGGCTCGATCATGCCGTCGTACTCGGCCGTGCAGATCGGTTCCGGCGAGGTTGTCCGGATGCACGAGAACACCGCGCTGAACACCGATCTGCTCAAGAACGAGCTGGGCTTCGGCGGCTTCCTGATCAGCGACTGGGAGGGCATCGACAAGTTGCCCGGCGGCACCTACGCCGAAAAGGCCGTCCGGTCGGTGAATTCCGGGCTCGATATGGCGATGGCGCCGTACAACTTCGAGGCGTTCATCGCCGCCGTCACCGCCGCGGTCGGCGCGAACACGGTCACCCAGTCAAGGGTGGACGATGCAGTGCGCCGGATCCTGACCGAGAAGTTCGCGGCGGGATTGTTCGAGGAACCGTTCGCGCTGCGGACGAACACCGAGAACGTCGGCAGCGACGAGCATCGCACGGTTGCCCGACGTGCTGCCGCGGAGTCGCAGGTGCTGTTGAAGAACGATGGTGTGCTGCCGCTGGCGCAGGATGCGACCGTGTACCTGACCGGCTCCACGGCCGATGATCTCGGTCGTCAGCTGGGTGGTTGGTCGATCTCCTGGCAGGGCGGCGCGGGCCCGACGACGACCGGCACCACCATCGGGCAGGCGATCGCCGCGGTGGTCGGCGCCGACAAGGTCGTCACCGAGCCGACGCCCGGCGCGATCGGGGTGGCGGTGGTCGGCGAGCGGCCGTACGCCGAGGGCCAGGGCGACGTCGGGAACAACGGCTTCACGCTGGAGTTGAGCACCGAGGATCAGCAGGCGATCTCCGACTGCCAGCAGGCCGACAAGTGCGTCGTGCTGGTGGTGTCCGGTCGGCCGTTGGTCGTTCCCGGCATCGCCGAGATCGATGGGCTGGTCGCGTCCTGGCTGCCCGGTACCGAGGGCACCGGGGTCGCGGACACGCTGTTCGGCCAGGTCCCGTTCACCGGCCGGCTGCCGGTGACCTGGCCGGCGGCCGCCGAACAGGTCCCGGTGAACGTCGGCGACGCCGCCTATGCGCCCCAGTTCTCCTACGGCTGGGGCCTGCGCACCGACCCGCAGCGGGATCGGCTGCAGGCTGCTGCGAACTCGCTGGATTCCGGCGCCGGGAAGGCGGCGATCCAGGCGGTGCTCGATGCGCCGGTCTGGTCGGCAGGCGCCGTGAGTGACGTCCCCGCTGCCTTCCGACTCTTGGACGCGGCCGCATCAGCGCTGACCGGCGGTGAACGGAAGACAGTCGCGGCCGCCGACGCCGTCGTGTCGGTGGCGCGGGATCTGGCTCAACAATCAGTGGTGGCCGGTTCACCGACCCTGCCGCCGGCCTCGTCGTCGCTGATGGCGGACGCGGAGCACGAGCTGATGTCGGGACGCGCGCATGAAGCGATGGTCCGGCTCGCCCAGGTGGTCGCGGTCGACCTGTCGGCCTCGTTGTCCCAGCAGGCGTTGGCCGCGTTCGATGCGGTGGTGACGCAGTTCGGCGTCTCCGCGCCGGCGGCCCGATCGTTGCGGACATTCGTGATGGCGGCCGGCGTACTGGCCGAGGCAGGGCGGAAGAGCGAGGCCCGGTTCGTGCTGTCGCTGTACCAACTGCAGACGGTCGGATTGCTGGTGACCCGTCGGGTGACGGTGGCGCAGGCGGTTGCGCTGCTCGGCTATGCCGGGACCGCTGCCAGGATCCTGCGCCTCTGAGCGAGGCCCGCGTCTCGCGGGCCGTCGTGCCGGGCCTGGGTCAAGTCCCGTTCGGACGAGTCCCGTCCGGTCAAGCCCCGTATTCCACTGTTAACACGGCAGTTCCCTCCGCGATACAGGGATTGTCGACAATCGACGGCATGCCCGAAAGCGTCATCCCAGGACCACTCGCAGGCCCGACGATCAACTCGTTGATCCGATCTTTCCAGCAGGGTGCGACGAGCCCGTCCGACGTGGTCGACCGGATGCTCGACCGCATCGCCGAACGCGGCGCCGACGGTACCTGGATCTCCGTCGTCGACCGGTCCGACCTGATGCTCCGGGCGAAAGACCTTGAGCAGCATGGTGATCCGACTGCCCTGCCGCTGTTCGGGATCCCGTTCGGGGTCAAGGACAGCATCGATGTGGCCGGCGTCCCGACCACGCTGGCCTGCCCCGACTACGCCTACCAGGCCACGGCGACGGCACCGGTGGTGTCCAGGCTGATCGACGCGGGAGCGATCTATGTCGGGAAAACCAATCTGGACCAGTTCGCCACCGGCCTGAACGGAACCAGAACCCCGTACCCCCTGCCGCGCAGTGTGTACGGCGGCAATCTGATCTCCGGCGGGTCGAGTTCGGGATCCGCCCTGGCGGTTGCCACCGGCGAGGTCCCGTTCACGGTGGCCACCGACACGGCCGGATCGGGACGGGTACCCCCCGCGCTGAACGGGATCTCGGGCTTCAAGCCGTCCCGCGGTCTGATCAGCACCGTCGGGCTGGTACCGGCCTGCCGGTCGTTGGACTGCATCAGCCTGATCGGCCGCACCGTGCCGGATCTTGCTGCCGTCTTCGAGGTGGTGGCCGGATTCGACATCCGGGATCCCTACAGCCGCGTCCGTCAGCGGGATCGGCGTGATCCCAGCATGTTCCGGGTCGGGCTGCCGGAGATGGGCGAACTGGAGTTCTTCGGCGACGGCCAGATGCGGGATGCCCACGTGCGTTCCCGGGAGCAGGTGGAGAGACTGTTCGGCAACACGGTCACTGCTCCGTTCGGACCGTTCCTGGCCGCCGGTGAGTTGCTGTACCAAGGGCCGTGGGTCGCCGAGCGGCTGGCCGAATTCGGCGACTTCCTGGCCGAGAACCCCGAATCGGTGCTGCCGGTGATCCGGACCATCCTGCAGGGCGGCGCGACATATTCGGCGGTGGATGTGTTCTCGGCGGAACATCGACTCGGCGAGTTGCGCGCGCAGGTCGCCGAGCTCTGGCAGGAGATGGACGTCCTTGTCCTACCGGCGATCGGCACCACCTTCACCGTCGACGAAGTGCTGGCCGATCCGATCGGGGCGAACACCAAGCTCGGCCACTACACCCACTTCGGCAACCTGCTCGATCTGTGTGCCGTCGTGGTGCCCGCCGGGTTGACGGCCGACGGCCGCCCCGCCGGTCTGATGGTTCTCGGACCGGCGTTGTCCGACGACCGGGTGCTGGCCGTGGCGAACCTGCTCTCCACCACCGAAGGTGCTGACGGTCAACAGGAGTGGCTACCTGCGACCGAACCCACTCACGCCGAGGTGATCAGCATGTCGCCGTCGACGACCACCCTGGTCGTGGTGGGTCATCATCTTTCCGGTCAGCCCCGCAACGTCGATCTCTCCGATCGGGGCGGGACACTGGCTGCCCTGACCGAGACCGCGCCCACCTACCGGCTGCTGCGGGTCGGTACGGAATCCCCGGTGCCGGTGCTGGTCTCGGTCCCGTCCGGCGGAGCCGCGGTCGAGGTGGAGACCTGGGACGTCCCGTCGCAGGCCTTGCCGGAGATCCTCGCGGCCTCGTCGAGGTCGGTCTGCCTGGGCCGGGTCACCCTGGCCGACGGCAGCACCGAAATCGGGTTCGTCGCCGACACCTCGGCGCTGTCCCACCGTGAATCCATCGACATCACCGAGTTCGGGGGCTGGCGAGGTTATCTCGCCGCCCAGGACAACGCCGTCCTCAGTCACTGACCCACCACGGACCGATCCAGGTTCTTCCTGTCCTGCTCACACCATCGGGAGCCGCACATGTCCGACACACCCACCCCGAACGACGACCCGCCAGCCGTGACCGTCGATGCCGTGCCAGGGCCGTTCACCCTGGACGTCGGCAGCACGGCGCTCGTCCTGATCGACATGCAGCGGGACTTCCTGCTGCCCGGAGGCTTCGGCGAGACCCTGGGCAACGACGTGTCCTTGCTGCAGCAGGTGGTCCCCCCGCTCGCCGAGGTGCTCGCCGCCGCGAGGGCGGCCGGCATGCTGATCATCCACACCAGAGAGGGCCACCTGCCCGATCTCTCCGACTGTCCGCCGGCAAAGCTGCAGCGCGGCAAGCCATCCATGCGCATCGGGGACGAGGGGGCGAACGGCCGCATTCTGATCCGCGGCGAGTACGGGCACGACATCATCGACGAACTCGCGCCGATCGACGGCGAGATCGTCATCGACAAGCCGGGTAAGGGCGCGTTCTACGCCACCGAACTGCAGACCGTGCTGGAGACCGCCGGGGTCAGCCGACTGATCGTCACCGGCGTGACCACCGAGGTCTGCGTGCACACCACCGTCCGCGAGGCCAACGACCGGGGATACGAAGCGCTCGTGCTCTCCGATTGTGTGGGCTCCTACTTCCCGGAATTCCAGCGGATCGGCCTGGAGATGATCGCCGCGCAGGGCGGGATCTTCGGCTGGGTGGCCGATTCCAAGGCGCTGCTCGCCGCGCTCCCGCAGCCCGCCGTCGCCGTCTGAGTCTGCGGGAAGCACGTTCGCCAGCTTTCGACATCGATTCCGCCCGCGGCGGTCTCACCCCGTTGCCGGGACCGGCAGCACCGCACTTCGTCTCTGGGAGAACCCATGAACCTGACCGGCTTCAAGTCCTCGGGATCGTCCGAGGGTGCCCTCAAACTTCCGTACTGGACCAAGGGCGAGACCAACGCCTTCTTCGGTCTCGGCTTCAACATCCTGGTCAACGTCCTGACGCTGACCTCATTGCTGCTGTTCGTGGTCCAGCTGCCCGCCGGCGATGTGCTCGGAACCGTGTTGCCCGCCCTGGGAATCGCGATGTTGGCCGGCAACATCTACTACACGTTCCTGGCCAGGCGGTTGGCCCGCAAGGAGAACCGCACCGACGTCACGGCGTTGCCGTACGGCCCCAGCGTGCCGCACATGTTCATCGTGGTGTTCGTCATCATGCTGCCGATCTTCCTGGCCACCGGCGACCCGATGCGCGCCTGGGAAGCCGGTCTGGCCTGGGCGTTCGTGATCGGCGTGATCGTGCTGATCGGCGCGTTCATCGGACCGTTCATCCGGAAGATCACCCCCCGCGCCGCGATGCTCGGCACGCTGGCCGGCATCTCGATCACCTTCATCTCCATGCGGCCGGCCGCACAGATCTGGGAGGCGGCCTGGATCGGGCTGCCCGTGCTGGGCATCATCCTGGTCGGCTTCTTCACCAACATCCGGCTGCCCGGCGGCATCCCGGTCGGTCTGGCGGCCCTGCTCGTCGGCACCGCCATCGGCTGGATCGGTGGCTACATGTCGGTGCCCGACGTCCAGGAAGCGGTCGGCAACATCGCGGTGGCGATCCCGACCCTGCACTTCGACCTGCTGATCAACGGGCTGACCAACCTGGCACCCCTGCTGGCCACGGCCATCCCGCTCGGGGTCTACAACTTCGCCGAGGCGATGAGCAACGTGGAGAGCGCGGCAGCGGCGGGGGACAGCTACAACCTGCGCAGCGTGCTGCTGGCCGACGGCGGCGGTGCCATCATCGGTTCGGCGCTCGGCTCGCCGTTCCCGCCCGCCGTGTACATCGGTCACCCCGGCTGGAAGGCAGCGGGCGGTCGCGGCAGCTATTCGATGGCCAGCGGCATCTTCATCGCCCTGTTGTGCTTCCTCGGCCTGTTCGGTGTGTTGAACACCGTGCTACCCATTCCGGCGATCGTGCCGATCCTGCTCTACATCGGGCTGTTGATCGGGGCCCAGGCGTTCCAATCGGTGCCCAGGATCCAGGCCGCCGCGGTGGTGGCCGCCATCCTGCCCAATCTGGCCTCCTGGGGGACCGGCCTGATCGACAATGCCCTGGCCGCCGCGGGTACCAGCGCGGCGGAGGTCGGTCCGGAGGCCCTCGGCAATGCCGGCCTGGTCTACAACGGCCTGAAGATCTTCGGTGAGGGCGCTGTGCTGGCCGGCATGGTGCTGGGATCCATCGTGGCGTTCATGTTGATGCGCAAGTTCTACGCGTCTGCCATCGCCGCCGGGGTCGGCGCCGTGCTCAGCTGGATCGGCCTGATCCATGCCAGCCAGGTCGAGTGGGCCGCGCAGCCCGAGGTGTCCCTCGGGTACGCGATGCTCGGAATCGTGCTCGTCGCCTTCGCCTTCTACCGGCGCGGCGAGCCGGCCCAGGCCGAGATCGAGGAGGAGGACGCACCCATCGAGGCCTGAGTCCCACGAACTGAGCGCCGGGTCCCGCCCCCGACCGGACCCGGCGCTCGGCCCATCGCATTCCGGCCCCATTCCCTTTCAGGCCCATTCCCTTCCAGACGCTGCCCCGACGGGGCGATCGGTAGGCTCACGTGGTGCCGACCATCCGCCATCCGCTGTTCGATCCCACGCACCCCGCGCGCCGCGAGGCCTTGCTCGAGGGCACCGGGGTCGCGCCGCAGCATGATTCGCCGGGCGAAGGCACAGCCGAATCGACGGCGGCCGCGGTCGAACAGGTCGTGCTCGTCGACGACTGCGGGGAACCGATCGGGGTGGCCGATAAGGCAACCGTGCACGCCGCACGGACTCCGCGGCACCTTGCGTTCTCCTGCTACGGGTTCGACCGGGCGGGCCGACTGCTGGTCACCCGTCGGGCCGATGACAAGTCGACGTTTCCCGGCGTGTGGACCAACACCTGCTGTGGGCATCCGGCGCCGGGTGAGTCGCCTGCCGACGCGGCGACGCGTCGACTGGACTTCGAGCTCGGCCTCCAGGTCACCGACATGCGCATGGTGCTACCGGATTTCAGCTACCGGGCCATCCGATGGCCGGATCGAGGAGAACGAGTTCTGCCCCGTGCTCACCTGCATCGTCAGCGGTGAGCCGACACCGCGACCCGACGAGGTCGGTCTGACCCAATGGTGGAGCTGGGACAGGTTTCTCGACGCGGCGGCCGACCCGGACAGCGGGCTGTCACCCTGGGCGCGACTGCAAGCGCCGTTGCTGGACGCGGCACTGTACCGCTGAGCCAACGGCCAGGTGCCTCCTGGCCAACGGCGGGCATGCTCTCAGTCGGCGCTCAGCTCCACCAGCGTGGTCACGGTGTTCCAATTCCGGACGGTGACCGCCGTGCCAAGCTTCCGGTCCCAATTGACCTTGCTGAAGGTGGCCTTCGAGATCCCGTTCGGACACCACAGGTACAGGTGATCACCGACCACCCGGGCCAGATCGGGCGCGGTATCGGCGTTCTCCGAAAGCTCTTCCACGGCATCGATCTTCGCGCGGGTCGGCTTGTCGGCGAAGAAGCCGAGAAAGTGCTTCGAACCCTCGTCGGCGATCGAGTCGAAGGGATCTCGGTCCATCGCGGCGATCACCTGCTCGCGGCTGCGAACCACCACCGCTGCCGGAACACCGAGGTCCTTGGCCAACCCGCTCTCAACGGCATCGACGACCTTCGCCCTGGAGTCCCCGGTGCGCACGATGGCATTGCCGCTGTTGAGATGGGTCCTGACATCCTCATACCCCAGGCCGGTCAACAGGTCCCGTAGCTTCGCCATCGGAACCCGATTGCCGGTACCGACATTGATGCCCCTGACCAGCAGGATGAGCGTCGCCATCAGTGGCCATGCGGCGCGGCCAACGCCAGGTCAGCCGGGCTCAGCACCCCGGCGGTCCGGCCCGCCCGGCATTCCACCGGCCCCTGGGCGACGGCCGAGCTGATCCGCCGCAACGATTCCAGCACCGGCGCGATGTGCGGCTGATCGGCGGTGCCCGACCTGATCTGGGCACCGATCCGGCGAACCGGGCTCACCCCTGCGACCGGGCGCAGCACGATCGGCTCATTGGCGAAGTCCGCCTGCGCCAGCCGGGGCAGCAGACTGACGCCGTGCCCGGCCGCGACAAGTCCGACGACGCCGATGAATTCGTCCGCATAGTGCCGTGCCCGCGGCACGAAACCGGCCCGCTCGCAGGCCTCCCGCGCCAGGTGCCAACACGGCACGCCCGGGCGGGCCAGGATCCAGTCGGCGTCCGCCAGATCGGCGAGCTCGATTTCTTCCCGATCGGCCAACGGGTGATCGAAAGGCAGGGCGACGTCCTCGACGTCGTCCAGCAGGTGCTCGGTGTACAGCCGCTGATCGTCCTGGCCGGGCAGCAGTTCCGAACTCGCCAGGGTCAGCGAGACATCGACGGTTCGGGACAACAGGGCATCCAGCGCGTCCTCCGGTTCAACCTCCCTGATCTCGACCCGCAGTTTGGTCCTGGTGGCCAGATCCGAGATCACCGGCACTGCAATCGCCTTGACCGCGGAACTGAAAGTGCCCAGCCGGACGGTTCCGGCGTCACCGCGGCGGAAGGCGGCGAGGTCGGACTCGGCATGTTCGAGATGGGTGAAGATCTGGTGGGCGTGACTGAGCAGCAGTTGTGCGGCCTCGGTCAGCCGGACCCGGCGGCCGTCCGGCTCCAGCATCGGGGTGCCGGCCTCGCGGGAGAGGGTGGCCAACTGCTGGGACACCGCCGACGGGGTCAGATGCACGGCCGCTGCGGTGGCCGCGATGGTCCCGCAACGGTCGAGCTCGCGGAGGATTTCCAGTTTTCGGACGTCGATCATGCAGTTCAGCTTACGCATTCCCGGAAGAATAAACAGATGGACGTGGGATATTTTTGGGTCGATTCTTGATCCATGACAGCCATCCTGATCCTCTCGCTCCTGCTCCTCCTCGCCGTCGCCGGACCGTGGTTCGGCGCCGACACCCGTACGTCGAGGGGGTGGGCAGACACCGAACCGAACCAACCTCTGTGGTCGGACGCGGGCATCAGAGCCGCCCGTTGAACCGCCCGCGGGCGCCGGGATCTGCCACCCGATCTCAGCCGACACGGCCGCCCGAATCCGAGGTTCGGGCGGCCTTCGGGCGTTGATTGTGGTAGGCACTGGCGTTTCTCCGGTCCCACAGTGCACAATGGTCACAGCGCGTGCTGCTTGTCGGCGCCCGCTGCGTGATCAAGAGTCAGCACCGCGAAGTGTCAGGTCCACTCGAAGCCGCATCCACGTTGGGGAAGAACGTTGGAGTGCGAGCGGAGGTGGATGGAAGTGACACGAGGTGTGGTTTTTGTGCACTCGGCACCCGCGGCGATCTGCCCGCATGTCGAGTGGGCGATCTCGGGAGTGACCGGGGCGCGGGTGTCGCTGTCCTGGACGGAGCAGCCGGCCGCTCCGGGTTCGCTGCGCGCCGACGCCAGCTGGTCCGGCCGCCCGGGTACCGGCGCGCGCATCGCGGGTGCCCTGAAGGCCTGGCCGATGCTGCGCTTCGAGGTGACCGAGGAAGCGAGCGCCGGCGTCGACGGCGAGCGGATCTGTCATGTCCCGGGACGCGGGATCTGGCGCGCGGCCATCTCGGCCAACGGCGATGTCGTACTCGGCGAGGACCAGCTGCGAGCGCTGCTGAGCACCGCCAGCAATCTGGAGGCGGTGCACCACCGGCTCGGTGACCTGCTGGGTGCGCACATCGACGCCGACCTCGAGCCCTATCGCCGCGCGGGCGAGGGCACGGCCGTCACCTGGCTGCATCAGGTCGGCTGAGCCGCTCGCGGCGGGCGTGCGCTGTGCCACGCCTGAGCGTCCCGGGCAACCCGAACGCCGCCGACACGTCGATTCTCTCAGGGCTTCGACGACGGAAGGCATTTCTGCATGCGGCTGAGTGGCCGACGACTGACCGTGGTCTTGTCGACCCTTTTTGTCGTCGTGCTGATCGCCGGGGCCACCGCAGCCTGGTCGTTCGGGCGGCATCGCATCGAGACGCCGGCCTCCGTCGCCGCCTATCATTCCGGCCCCACCGACGACCGGACCGTCGTGCTGTCCGCTGACGCACAGGGTCATCCCCGGGCGGAGCAGGTCCAGGTCCTGTTGCAGCATTACTTCGACTCGATCAACAATCGGGACTATGACGCGTGGATGGGTGCTGTTGCGCACGAGCAGTCGGCGCCCCAGACCGAAGAGAATTGGACTCGGGACTACGCCACCACCGTTGATTCGAATCTCACCGTGGTGACCGTCGCGGACGAGCCGCTGCGGACCCGGCTGATGTTCACCTCGATGCAGGCTGCCGAACTTGCTCCTGCTTCGCTGCCCGTCACCTGTATCAATTGGGATGTCACCTACCTGCTCGCCGAGCAGGACGGGCGACTGGTGCTCTCCGGGATCGATCCGTCCGCCCAGTCGATGACTGCGTGCGCGTGAGGGTCTCCCGGTCGATCCGGGTGTCGGCCTGCCTGGCCGTCGGCGCGGTGCTGCTGGCAGCCTGCGGAACGACGGACCAGGCGGCACCGATGTCCAGCGGCGGGATGCTGGCCTCCACCGTCCCCTCCGCGCAGCCGTCACCGGCCTCGAGTTCCCTGGCCGCCCAGCCGCGGCCGGCAGCACCGACCACGTCGGTCGCGGCGGTGACTCCGCTGACCGCGCCGCCCAGCAGCGCCGTCGTCGCGCCGCCCACGGCTGCACCCGCACCGGCCGTTCCGCTGCCACCGGGTGGCCTGGTCACGGACGCCGACATGACGCAGGCCGCCGCCGCGGTGGCCGCGATGAGCGTTCCGGTTCAGGCGGGCTCGGTGATCATGGCGAACTCGGCCGACGCCGTCGGCACGGATGCGATCAACAGGCTGCACCTGGCCGGGGTCAACCTGTTGGGCGCCAAGGGCATCGTCAACGGGACGGAGGGCGGGACGCCGGCCGAGGTCAAGGCCGTCACCGACGCGCTGCAGGCCCAGCGTCCCGGCCGACCAGGCCGGTGTTCCGCTGCTCATCGGCAGTGATCAGGAGTACGGAATCGTCACCAGGCTGGTCAACGGTTTCACCGAGTTCCCCGGCGCCGACGAGCTGTCCGGCATCTCCGACACGGCGGCGGCGGCCACCGCGACCCAGGAGGTGACGGCGGCCGCTGCGGCCGAGATGCTGGCGGTCGGGATCAACGTCGACTTCGCACCCGACGCCGACATCCTGCCGTCTTCCGGCGCTGCATCCGGCGTCGCCGGTCGCACCTTCGGCTCCGACCCCGAGCGGGTCGGCACGCTGGTGGCGGCCGCGGTGAAGGGCTATCAGAGCGCAGGACTGGCCGCGACGGTGAAGCACTTCCCGGGGATCGGCCGGCTGGCCACCGACACCCACACGGCCCTGCCGTCATTGGACATCGGTTGCGAGGAATGGAATTCCCAGGAATCGGTGCCGATGCGCGCGGGCGTGGATGCCGGTACCGCCCTGGTGATGACCGGGCACGTGATGATGCCCGCCGTCGGGGTCACGGACAAGTCGTCGGCGCTGTCCAGTGCAGTGGTCACCGATCTGCTGAAGGGCAGCGGCGTGGGTGGCTGCACCGGTCTGAACTTCCACGGGGTAGCGGTGTCGGACTCGTTCGTGATGGCGCCGGTGCTGGATGCTTACGGTCCCGCCGAGGCGGCTTGGCGTGGGCTGGCGGCAGGGCTGGACATCGTGTTGATGCCGCAGGATCCGGACGCCGCGGTGGCCGGCATCGTCGCCGCCGTCGGCGACGGGTCGCTGGCCGCCACCAGGCTCCAGGACGCAGCGACCAAGGTGTACGCGTTGCGACTCGCGTTGGCGCGCAGCCCGCATCCGGGCCTGGACGTGGTCGGATCCGACGCGCACGAGGCGATCGCCGCGAACGCCCGCAGCCAGGGCTGATCGGCCGGGCTTTGCTCGAGCTCCGGGTTCCGCGGACTCCGATGACCCTGCCCGCCGCACCGCGCCGGCAGTCGTCGAGAATCTGCTGATGACGTCGGTACATCTCATCGGTGGCGGCTGGGAGCCGGACTTCGCGGCGGCCGTCTACGGCCAGTTTCTCGTAGAGGCAGCGGTGGCCGCGTCCGGCGCCGGCCGGCCGGGCAAGCCGATCATCGCCTGCGTGGTGCTGGACGAGGGTGACGGGCGCGAGCAGTTCGGCCGCTGGGACGCCGTGCTGCGCACCGTCGGGAACTGTGAGCCGGTCCCGGTCCTGATCGGCCAGGACGCCCCACTGCACATCAGTGCGCTCGGCAACTCCGACGGCCTGCTGGTGTGCGGTGGGCTGACGCCGGGGTATGCGTCCGCCATCGCCCCGGCCGTTGCGGACATCCTCGACTGGTTGCTGCTGGGCGGTCGTCCTTACGCCGGCTTCTCCGCCGGATCGTCGGTCGCCGCCGCCTCCGCCATCGTCGGTGGCTGGCTCAGCGGCGGAGTGCCGATCTGTCCCGATGACGCCGCGGAGGATCTCGAGGAACTGACTCTGGCCCCCGGGTTCGGGCTGGTCCCGTTCCCGGTGGACGTGCACTGCGCGCAGTGGGGCACGCTGCCGAGGTTGATCGCGGCGGTCCGGGAGTCACCGGGCGGGAGCGGCGTCGGCATCGACGAGAACACCGTGCTGATCATCGGTCCCGACGCTGCGGTCGTCCGCGGCCGCGGCCAGGTGTGGCATGCCCGGGAATCGGCGGGCGCCGTGAGCGTGACCGCCTACCGCGCCGACGAAGAGGTTCCGCTGCGCTGATGCAGCGCGGTCTCGAACCCGGGCTGCGCGGTCAAGCAGGTCAAACCGCAGTGATCAGAGCGGGATGTTGCTGTGCCCGCCGCGTCCGGCGGGCGCAGAGGCGAGTGCTTCGGCCACCCGCCTGCGGGTCTGTGCGGGGGTGATCACCTCGTCCACCACCCCCAGCTCGATCGCCCTTGCCACCCCGCCGGCCACCTTTTCGTGCTCCTGCGCCAGCGCGGCGTGCAGGGCATCGCGCTCGTCGTCGGGAGCGGCCGCAAGTTTGCGCCGGTGCAGGATGCCGACGGCCGCCTTGGACCCCATCACCGCGATTTCGGCGTCCGGCCAGGCAAAGACGGCAGTTGCGCCCAGGGCCTTGGAGTTCATCGCGATGTACGCGCCGCCGTAGGCCTTGCGGGTCACCAGCGTCACCCGCGGCACAACGGCTTCGGCGAAGGCGTGCAGCAACTTCGCGCCGCGCCGGACGACGCCGTCCCATTCCTGGCCGACGCCCGGCAGGTAGCCGGGCACGTCAACCACCACGAGCAGCGGAATGCCGAACGCGTCGCACATCCGGACGAACCGCGAGGCCTTCTCGGCAGAGGTGGAGTCCAGGCAGCCGCCGAGGCGCAGCGGGTTGTTGGCGACCACGCCGACCGAACGCCCACCGAGCCGGCCGAGGCCGATCACGATGTTCGGTGCCCACTTCGCCTGCAGCTCCTCCATCGGCTCGTCGAGGATGCCGTCGATGACGGGCTTGACGTTGTAGGCGCGGGCGCGATGCTCGGGCAGCTTCTTGGCCAGCTCCGGATCGTCGGTCATGCCCTCGAACCCGGCGATGCCGGGCCGGGAGAACAGGGAGGCGACCTTTCGTGCGCGCAGCAATGCGTCGGCCTCGGAATCGGCAACGATGTGCACGACCCCGGATTTCCGGCCATGGGCCGACGGGCCACCGAGGGCCTCCATGTCGACCTGCTCACCGGTGACGGACTTGACCACGTCGGGTCCGGTGACGAAGACCCGGCCGTCCGGCGACATGATGACGACGTCGGTCAGCGCCGGACCATAAGCGGCACCGCCGGCGGCAGCGCCGAGCACGACGGAGATCTGCGGGACCCGGCCGGAGGCCCGGACGATCGCGGCGAACACCGAACCGACGCCGTCGAGCGCCTCGACACCCTCGGCCAGCCGGGCGCCGCCGGAATGCCACAACCCGATCACCGGGACGCGTTCCCGGACCGCCATGTCGATCGCGTCGACGATGTGCCGGCAACCCTCGTGGCCCATGGCGCCGCCCATCCGGGTGCCGTCGGTGCAGAACGCGATCACCTTCGACCCGTCGATCCGGCCTCGCATCGCCAGCACGCCCGAGGTGTCGGAGGCGTGCAGGGCCGCGGCGGTGCCATCGTCCAGCAGTGCGGCGAGCCGCACCTCCGGCTCCCGTGGGTCGATGACCCGGGGGTGGGCGGCCCGGGACGGAGTCTGCCCGGCCTGGCCCTTCGCCTGCGTCGGCACCGTCGGGGCCGGACCGCCGGCGGCAAGCTCAGGGGACGCCGGATCGATGGCGGTGCCGAGATGATGGACGACAGCTGTCACGGTCGTACTCCTGACGCGCCCTGAAGGGCGCCCTGCGTCGGTGCGCTCCCGGGTGCGGGAACGCGTGCTGCGCGCAGCCCGAACACCACGATGGGCGATGGGTGCTCTCGCAGGCGTTGCGGTACGGGTGGTACCGGCCGTGCGACCAACTCACCTGATCCGGACGGTTGCCGAACCGGGTGACCGCGTTCAGGCCCCGGTGAACACCAGGGCGACGTTGTGACCGCCGAAGCCGAACGAATCGTTCAGCGCCGCGGTCAGGGTGACCTTCCGGTTGTCGGCGGCCACATCGACCTTGATCTCCGGGTCGAGTTTGTTGAGATTGCGGGTGCCGGGGACGACACCCTCCTTGATCGCCAGCACGGTCGCAATGCCCTCGACGGCACCGGCGGCGCCGAGCATGTGCCCGGTCATCGATTTGGTGGCGGTGACCACCGGGTGGTCGCCGATGGCCCGCAGGATGGTGTTCGACTCGGCGATGTCGCCGACCGGGGTCGAGGTGGCGTGCGCGTTGACGTGACCGACGTCGGCCGCGGTCAGATCGGCCGACTTGAGTGCCTTGGCGATCGCCCGTGCCGAACCCTCGCCCTCCGGCTCGGGGGCGGTGATGTGGTACGCGTCGTTCGACATCCCGATGCCGGCCAACCGGCCGTAGATCTTCGCGCCGCGCGCCTTCGCGTGATCGGCCCGCTCCAGCACCATGATCCCGGCGCCCTCGCCCAGGACGAAGCCGTCCCGTTCGATGTCGAAGGGTCGGGAGGCGCCCAGCGGGTCGTCGTTGCGGGTGCTCATCGCCCGCATCTGGGCGAAGCCGGCCATCGGCAGCGGGTGCACACAGGCCTCCGCGCCGCCGGCGATGGCGATGTCCAGTTCCCCGGACTTGATCATCCGGAAGGCCCAGGCGATCGCCTCGGCGCCGGATGCGCAGGCCGACACGGGGGCGTGCACGCCGCCCCTGGCCTTGGCCCACAGACCGACGGCGGCCGCCGGCCCGTTCGGCATCAGCATCGGCACGGTGAGCACCGCCACCTTGCGAACGCCCTGTTGCTCGAGGATGTCGTCCTGACCCAGCAGGGTCAGGGCGCCACCGATGCCGGTGCCGACCACGACGCCGAGCCGCTCCGGATCGAGCTCGGGGGCCCCGGCGTCCGCCCAGGCCTCCCGGGCGGCGATCAGGGCGACCTGCTGGCACCGGTCCAGTCGACGGGCCTCCACGCGGGGAAGCACGTCGAGTGGATCGACGGCCAGCGGTGCGTAGATCCGCACCGGCAGTTCGTACTTGTCGGCCCACGGTTCGGTCAGCGGCTTGACGCCGATCGTCCCGTCCAGCATGGCCTGCCAGGTCTCCGGCGCGGTGCCACCGATCGGCGTAGTGGCGCCGATCCCGGTGACGACGACGTCGTGGTCGGTACTCATACGGTGATACTCATTCCTTGGAAGCTCGCTGCTGCGAAGCTCTTTGCCTTGAAGCTCTTTGCCTTGAAGCTCATAGCCTGATGTGCCTTTCCGCCGGACGTGCAGCTTGTTCGGTTGGCGCTCACGCGCCGGCGTGCCCCCGGAAGGGGAGCGCAATCACGCCTTGTTGGCCTCGATGTACGCGACGGCGTCGCCGACGGTCTTGAGGTTGGCCAGTTCGTCGTCCGGAATCTTCACGCCGAACTTGTCCTCGGCCTGCACCGCGATCTCGACCATCGAGAGTGAGTCGATGTCAAGGTCGTCGGTGAAGGACTTCTCGGCAGTGACATCGGCAGCGCTGACGCCGGCGACCTCTTCGACGATCTCGCCAAGACCGGCGAGGGTGTCCTCGTTGCTCACGGTGGTTCCTTTCGGGGGTGACTGGCCGTTCTCCGGATCGGAGGCGACTCTGGTATCCGCGCGAATTGTGCCGCATCGACCCGGGGTTGGCGGGCGCAGCGCGGGCTCACACGCGGATGGATTGCTCGGGTATCCACCCAGTGGTGGGTGATGCCCGAGTTGTCGGCGGTGCGGCCGTCGGATCGGTGATGACTAGGGGCATATGAACACCTGGCTCGCGTAGGTCAGCCCGGCACCGAACGCGACCGACAGCACCACGTCGCCGGACACCGCGTCGCCCGCCGCCCGCATCCGGTCCAGCGCCAACGGCACCGAGGCCGACGAGGTGTTGCCGGAGGTGACGATGTCCTTGCCGATCCGCAGATCCGGCGGCGCACCGGCTTGGATGATCTTCTTGGCGATGGCCTCGATGATCCGCAGGTTCGCCTGGTGGGTGACCAGCACATCGATGTCGGCGAGCGAGATCCCGGCGGCCTCCGCCGCGCGGATGGCAACCGGGGCGATCTTGGTGGTGGCCCAGCGGAAGACGGTCTGGCCCTCCTGGATGAAGTGGCCGTTGCGGCCCTCGATCCGGATGGCGTCGAGGTTCTTCTCGTCACTGCCCCAGACCACCGGACCGACACCCGGCTCGACGGACGGGCTGACCACGGCGGCGCCCGCCCCGTCGGCGAAGATGATCGCGGTGGCGCGGTCGTCCGGCTTGGTCCAGGCGGTGAGCTTCTCCGAGCCGACGACCAGCACGTTGGTCGACGATCCGACCCGGATCGCCTGATCGGCGGAGGCCAGTGCGTAGCAGAAACCCGCACACGCGGCGTTGATGTCGAAGGTGCCGGGTGCAGGAATGCCCAGCGCCCCGGCGATCTGGGTGGCGGCATGCGGTACCGGCGAATCCAGGCTGCAGGTGGCCACGATGACGGTGTCGATGTCCGCCGGCTGCAGGCCGGACTCGGCCAGTGCCTTCGCGCTCGCCCTGGCACCCATCGACACGACGGTGTCGTCCTCGCCGGCGAACCGACGCTCGGCGATGCCGACCCGGCTGCGAATCCACTCGTCGTTGGTGTCCATGATCAGCGAGAGTTCGGCGTTGTCCACCACCCGGTCCGGGCGGAAATGGCCGAGCCCGGTGATCCGGGAGCCGGGCGAGCCCACGCGGGGGGTGATCCGGACGCGCGGGCGGGACGGATCGGGCGTGCTCATGCCCGTACTCCCGCGTGCTCGGCGGCGAATGCCGCCGCGTTGTCCAGGTCTGCCGGAGACTTGAGTGCCATGGTGGCCACTCCCTTCAGGTCGCGTTTGACGAGTCCGACCAGCGTCCCAGCAGGAGGCAGTTCCAGCACGCCGGTGACGCCCGACGCGCGCAGGGTTTGCATGCACAGATCCCACCGGACCGGCCGGGTGATCTGGGCGGCGAGCAGCCCGAGGTAGGCCTGCCCGGAACCGACGACCGTGCCGTCGGAATTGGTGAGCAACGGGTGGGTGGGATCGGTGGGGGTGATCCCGGCCAGGTGGGCCTGGAAGGCCGACTCGGCGCTGCCCATGAAGGAGGTGTGGAACGCGCCGGCGACCGGCAGCGGGATGACCCGGACCCCGCTCGGCGGGTTCGCGGCCAGCTGCGCAAGGGCGTCCAGCGGTCCGGCCGCGACGATCTGCCCGCCGCCGTTGACGTTGGCGCCGACCAGGTCCAGCTCGGCGAGAGTGGCCAGGACGGTGTCGGTGTCGCCGCCCATCAGTGCGGACATCCCGGTGGGGGTCAACGCGCACGCGGCGCTCATCGCGGTCCCGCGAACCGCGGCGAGGTCGACGGCGTCCAACGCGGGCAACACGCCGGCCAGCGAAGCGGCCGCCAGTTCGCCGACCGAGTGCCCGGCGATGACGGCACCGGCGGGGATGTCCAGATGCTGGGCGGCCAGCAGGGCGGCGGCGACCACCAGCGGCTGGGTCACCGCGGTGTCCTTGATCTCGTCCGCCTCGGCGGTGGTTCCCAACCGGACGAGGTCGAGGTGGGCCCGGTCCGACATGGCGGCGGCAGCGTCGCCGACGCCGTCCAGCTCGAGCCAACTGCTCAGCATTCCGGGCTTCTGGGATCCCTGTCCGGGAGCGACGATGGCCAGCACTCACTTAGCCAAACACGATCGTGGGGTGATCGCTGGTGTCGGTCGGCACCAAGTCCTGTGGAATGTTTTGTAAGAAGCCTCTAACAACCAAGGCGGGATTCACCAAAAGATCATGGTGATTGGGCAAGTCTGCCCAGGATGACGGCGGTCTGCAGGACGAGCAGATCGCGCGGGTTCCACGGGTCGCGCCCGGTGAGGTCGGCGATCCGGTGCAACCGGTAACGAACGGTGTTGGGGTGCACGAACAGATTCCGGGCCGTCGGTTCCAATGCCCCGCCGGTGGCCAGGTAGGCCTCCATGGTGGCCAACAGCGGTGACGGCGCGGCCGCCAGCGGGGCATAGACCGCCGCGCGTAGCCGGGCCGCCGCCCGTTGGTCACCACCCAGCACCCGTTCGGCCAGCAGATCGTCGGCGTCGATGGTGCGCGGCGCCGCCGGCCAGGCGGCGGCGACGTCGAGCCCGGCCAATGCGTCGGCCGCCGACACCACCGCCTCCCGCAAGCCCGAGCCCGGCCGTCCGCGGACCACCGTCCCGTCGCCGAAAAGCTCGGCGATCTCCTCGCCGGGCGCCGCACTGCCGGCCAGCACGATCACCAGTCGGTCTCCGTGCACGCCGGCCATCGCCGCCCGTCCGGCGGAGGCCGCCCATTCGGCGACCGCGGCGACCGTGTCCGCGCGGTCACCGGCCGGCGCCAGGCCGGCGATCACCAGGGTGTCGGCGGTGGGATCCCAGTCCAGCGCGGCGGCGCGGGACGACAGCGAGCCGAAGTCCTCGCCGCGGACGATCCCGTCCACCACCGCGGCCTCGACCCTGGCGTCCCAGGCGCCGCGGGTCTCAGCGGCTGCGGCGTAGACCGACGCCGCAGCGAAGGCCACCTCCCGGCTGTAGCGCAGCAGGGAATCCCGCAGTGCGATCTGTTCCGCCCCGTCGGCGGCCAGCGCCGGGAGGTCCTCCTCGGCGACCAGGATGGCGATCCGGACGAGTTCGACGGTGCGCCGCAACGAGACTGCCCGCACCAGGTCGCGGGGCGCGGTGCCGAACACCTCGCCGGTGATCCGGTACTCGGTACCCGGTGAACGGGCCCACACCACGTAACCGGAGATGCCGGCCTGAGCGACCAGGGTCACCCAGGAGCGTTGCTGGGCCGGCAGCGAGCGGAACCACGGCAGCCGCTCGTCCATCAACCCCACGGATCTGGTCGCGAGACTGCCGCCCGCGCGTTCCACCCGGTCCAGGGTCTCCGCGCTGACGCCGGGCGCCCAGGAGGTGTTCGCGCCGAGTGACGAGGTCACTGCCCGGAGCATGGACGACGGAGTCGGACCGGTGAACCGCGCCGACTCCCGCGGCGACTCGGCAGGGGAGTCGTTCGACGGGTCATTCGGCGGGTTATTCGGGAGGCCGGACCGTGGGTCGCTCGATGGCTCGTTGGGGGTGCCGGGCTTTGGGCCTGTGCCGGGGCTGGACGCAGTGGGCTCGTACAGGTCTGACGCGGACCCGGTTGGCTCGGGAAGGTCGGACGCGGACCCAGGTCGGCTCGGGCGGGTCTGACGCGGACGCAGCCGGCTCAGGCGGAACCGACTCGGTCGCGGTGCCTGTGGTGGCCATGGGGACAGTCTCGGCCATCCGCTCAGCGTCCCACCGCCGCGGTCGGGTCCGCGCCGATTGACGGCCCGAGTTGGCCCCGGTGCGGGCTCTGAGCAACACCCCGGCACGCGTCGCTGTGTCTGAGCATGACGCGGTGCTACTGCACAACGTCCCGGGCCGTTGTGAGGTGACACCGGATGGTGCTCGGTGCCTTGGCGCGGGCGCTGAGCAACGCCTCGGCCCGGCTTCGACGCGTGTCGGCGCCGACCCCTCGGCCCGGCGTCGACCGTGCCGGCGACCTGCCGCGCACGCGCCAGGGCGCCAGGCGCCGGAAACCGAACCGGGGCCGACACCAGCTGCGGTGTCGACCCCGAATCGTGGTGCGGTAGATCGGTGTCAGGCGGCGCTGACGCCGGTGGCCTGCGGCCCCTTGGGGGACTGCTCGACCTCGAAGTTGACCCGCTGGCCCTCTTCGAGTGACTTGTAGCCCGTGCCACTGATCGCGGAGTAGTGGACGAAGACGTCGCCAGAGCCGTCATCCGGGGAGATGAAGCCGTAGCCCTTCTCCGCGTTGAACCACTTCACAGTTCCCTGCGCCATGCTTGCTCTCCTCGAGCGTTGTCCGCGGGGGGCCCGCGGGGTGGAACACCCCGGCCGTCCGTTCCGGCCGGGGGGATGCGCTTTACCCCGTTTGATGCCGTGCGGACACCAGGAGAAGAGCAACAACGAGCGAACAGTACCGCTTCGGGCATTCAGATCGCCAGCAGATCGCGGAGGTCGAAACCATTCATCCGCTGATGAATGCCCGACGAATGACCGATCAATTCCGATCAATCGGTGCATGCGGCGACATGGGGTGCCGGACGGGGCGTGCAACCACCCCACCGGGCGGGGCAGGGGGTGCCCATCGCCCGGTGGTGATCAGTGGTTGCGGACAGATTGCCTGCTCAGGAGTCCCCACCGGCGTTGCCGGAGGTGCCGGCCCGTACATCGTGCAGTTCGTACTTCGCCGCCGCTTCCGCCGCCGCACCGGCGCGGTATTCACCCCGCCGTTCCAATGCCGACAGGGTCGCGACGACCATTGACGGGCCGTCGATGAGGAAATGCCGGCGGGCCGCTGCCCTGGTATCGGAGAACCCGAAACCATCGGCACCCAGGGCCACGAAGTCACCGGGAACCCAGGGCGCGATCAGATTCTGCACGGAACGCTGCCAATCGCTGGTGGCGATGACCGGACCGGGTGAGTCGGCCAGCGCCTGCGCCACGTAGGGCGTGCCGACGTCCGCGCCGGGATCGAGCAGCCTGGCCCGTTCGATCGCCTCGGCGTCCCGGCTCAGCTCCGACCAGCTGGTCACGGACCAGACGTCGGCGGCGACATCCCAGTCCTGCGCGAGGAGCTGCTGGGCTTCCAGCGCCCACCGCACGCCGACCCCGGAGGCCAGCAGTTGGGCGTGCGCCTTGCCCTCGCTGTCGCCGGCCGGCGACAGCTTGTACATCCCCTTGAGCAGGCCGGCGACGTCAAGGTCCTCCGGCTGCTTCGGCTGCTGGTAGGGCTCGTTGTACAGGGTGATGTAGTACATGATGTTCTCGCCGTGCGGCCATTCCTCGCTGCCGCCGTACATCCGCCGCAGACCGTCCTTGACGATGTGCGCGATCTCGTAGCCGTACGCCGGGTCGTACGAGACGAAATGCGG
Organism: uncultured Actinomycetota bacterium; assembly: GCA_963719475.1. GTDB lineage: Bacteria > Actinomycetota > Actinomycetes > Mycobacteriales > Nakamurellaceae > Nakamurella. Next base: position 39,121 of record CAVRCD010000014.1, read on the forward strand.
CTGGGTCGAGGACAGCAGGTGGGAGTGCCCGTCGGCGTGCTGCAGACCCTCACCGGTCAGGCTGGTCCGGCCGGCGGTGGCGCCGAGGACGAAGCCGCGGCCCATCTGGTCACCGATCGCCCACATGCCGTCGCCGGTCCGCTGGAACCCGAACATCGAATAGAAGATGTACATCGGGATCATCGGCTCGCCGTGCGTGGCGTAGGCGGTCGACACCGCGGTCAGGGTGGCGATCGAACCGGCCTCGTCGATGCCCTCGTGCAGGATGACGCCCTGCTCGGACTCCTTGTAGGCCAACATGAGATTGGCATCGACCGCGGTGTAGAGCTGCCCGGACGGGTTGTAGATCTTGGCGCTCGGGAAGAACGAGTCCATGCCGAACGTGCGGGCCTCGTCGGGGATGATCGGCACGACGCGCTTGCCGATCTCCGGGTCCTTGAACAGGTCACGGACCAGCCGGACGAAGGCCATGGTGGTGGCGATCTCCTGCTTGCCGGAGCCGCGGGTGAGCACGTCGTAGACCTTGTCGCCCGGCAGCACCAGTGGCTTGGGGACCACTCGACGCTCTGGCACGTAGCCGCCCAGACGAGTCCGCCGATCCTTGAGGTACTTGATTTCCGCTGACTCCGGGCCCGGGTTGTAGTACGGCGGCTGATAGAGATCGGCTTCGATCGCGGAGTCGGGGATGTCCAGGTGCAGGCTGTCCCTGAATTCCTTCAGGTTCTGCATGGTCATCTTCTTCATCTGGTGCGTTGCGTTGCGGCCCTGGAACGACGGCCCGAGGCCGAAGCCCTTGATCGTCTTCACCAGCACCACCGTCGGCTGACCCTTGTGCTGGGTCGCGGCCAGATACGCCGCGTGCACCTTCTTGTAGTCGTGCCCACCGCGGCGCAGACGCCAGATCTCCTCGTCCGAGTAGTCCATGACCATCTGCTTGGTCCGCGGGTCACGGCCGAAGAAATGCTCGCGGATGTAGGCACCGTCGTTGGCCCGGTAGGTCTGGAAGTCACCGTCCGCCGTGGTGTTCATCAGGTTGACCAGGGCGCCGTCCTTGTCCTGCTGCAGGAGCTTGTCCCAGTCGCGGCCCCAGACCACCTTGATCACGTTCCAGCCGGCGCCGCGGAAGAAGGCCTCCAGCTCCTGGATGATCTTGCCGTTGCCGCGGACCGGGCCGTCGAGCCGCTGCAGGTTGCAGTTGATGACGTAGGTCAGGTTGTCCAGACCGTCGATCGCGGCGATGTGGATCAGCCCGCGGGATTCGACCTCGTCCAGTTCGCCGTCACCGAGGAACGCCCAGACGTGCTGGTCCGAGGTGTCCTTGATGCCGCGGTGGTGCAGGTAGCGGTTGACCCTGGCCTGCTGGATGGCGTTCATCGGGCCGAGGCCCATCGACACCGTCGGGAATTCCCAGAAATCGGGCATCAACCGCGGGTGCGGGTAGGACGGGATACCGCCGCCGGGGTGGGACTTCTCCTGCCGGAAGCCGTCCAGGTCGTGCTCGGACAGCCGGCCCTCCAGGAACGCCCTGGCGTACATGCCGGGGGAGGCGTGGCCCTGGAAGAACACCTGGTCGCCGCCGCCCGGGTGGTCCTTGCCGCGCCAGAAGTGGTTGAAGCCCACCTCGTACAGGCTGGCTGACGACGCGTAGGTCGAGATGTGGCCGCCCACACCGATTCCGGGACGTTGCGCGCGATGCACCATGATCGCGGCATTCCACCGGATCCAGCCACGGTACCGGCGTTCGATTTCCTCATCGCCCGGGAAAAACGGCTCCGACTCGGTCGGGATGGTGTTGATGTAGTCGGTGGTGACCAGTGCCGGCAGCGACACGTGCTGCTGTTTCGCCCGCTCCAGCAGGCGCAGCATCAGGTACCGCGCGCGCTGGACGCCGCCGGCCTCGACCATCGCGTCGAAGGAACCGAGCCATTCGTCGGTCTCCTCCGGATCCAGGTCGGTGAGCTGGGCGGCGATGCCGTCCTTGATCAGGCGCATACGTGGCGCGGACTGGTCGTTGACTGACGCGGTCAAGGCAACTCCTCATGACAGTGGGCGGATGGCCCAATGGTCGATGCGTCGTGGTGACGGGTTGGCCGCCCCGCAGGAAGCGAACGACGCCCAGCCATCCTCCCGCATCCACCGGGCCCGTCGCTCGTCGGGACGAGGTGTTCGCGTGATCTTCGGTGGTGCCGCTGTACAGGAACCCCATCGGCCCGAATAAGGTATGCGCCCAGGGAGTCGGGCCAACCAACCCTCCGGTGGCTCGGCCCAAGAACTCGAAGGGGAGCGATACAGGTGAGTGACGTCGCAGGGCAGTCGGCTACAACCGCTGCCCGGCTCGGCCTGAGTGCCGGCAACACGGTGGGGGAGTCCGGATACGACGACGACGTCGACCACGACCTGCGAGACGCGATCGCCGACCTGATCGATTCCGATCTGCTCGACGAGGACGCCGACGAGGTCCTGGACGCGGTGCTGCTGTGGTGGCGGGAAGGGGACGGTGACCTCACCGACGCCCTGATCAACGTGATCACGTTGCTCGCCGACGACGGCGTCATCTGGTTGTTGACGCCGAAAACCGGCCGTGACGGCTATGTCGAGCCCAGTGAGATCGCCGAGGCAACCCGGACCGCCGGACTCTCCCAGACCACGAGTGTGGCGGGTGGACCACGCTGGATGATCGCCCGGCTCGCCCGGCCGAAATCAGGAAAGGTACGTCGCTGATGGCATTGTCGATCGGATCGCAGGCACCGGACTTCACTCTGCCGGACGCGAACAAGACCCCCGTCAGCCTGTCGTCGTTCCGCGGCAAGCAGGCGGTGCTGCTGGTCTTCTATCCGTTCGCGTTCTCCGGCACCTGCACCACCGAGCTGTGCCAGATCCGTGACGATCTCGGCAGTTTCGAGAACGAGGACGTGCAGGTGCTGGCCATCTCGACCGACACGGCGCAGTCGCTGAAGGCATGGTCGCTGGCGCAGGGATACACCTTCCCCCTGCTCAGCGACTTCTGGCCGCACGGCGAGGTCGCCAAGGCTTACGACGTGTTCTTCGACAAGGCCGGGATGGCGCTGCGCGGCACCTTTCTGGTGGACGTCGACGGGGTGATCCGGTTCGCGGAGGCCAACGGGCCCGGCGAGGCCCGCGACCAGGCGGCCTGGAAGCGTGCGGTGGCCGCGCTGCCGGCGCATTCGTCCTGAACTCCCACGTCCTGGGCTGATGACGTCCGGGGCCGGGTCCCGCGGGTGAGATACTCGCCTGCGGCGGGTGACCATCGGTTTCCCGCGCAGGGCGCGTAGCTCAGCGGGAGAGCACCCGGTTTACACCCGGGCGGTCGGCGGTTCGAAACCGTCCGCGCCCACCTTTTCCTGTCTATGCCGGGGTTCCTGGCTACTGCCGGGGTTCGAGATCGGCGAGCGCCTGCAGTTCGTCGGCGAGGTCGTCGCGCTCGGCCGCGGACAGTTCGATGGATCGAGCGCGGGCGGCCAGCACTGTGGCCTGATCGGTGTCGCCTGCCCGAACACTCAGTTCGGCCAGGTAGGCCAGCGCGGGCACCAGATCCGCGGCCGGTGCGCCGACCTCGTGCCGGCGGATCGCCCCGGTCAGCATCTTGATGGCCTGTGCGGTGTCGCCTTTCGAGTCGCCGAGGACGACCGCGTTGGCCAGGGCCTCGGCGAGCTTCCCGGCGGGCTGAGGGGTTGTCGACGGTGGTGTGTCGCTCGGGATTGCGGTGAACCTGATCCAGTTCCCGCCGGGGTCGATGACGGCGAAGCCGGTCAGTCCGTCGGCGTTCTTGCGGTGCCGTGGCCTGGTCATCCTGGGGATGCCGGCGATCGAGCACCTTGCCGTACCGCTCCCGCATGCCGGCGGCGAACGCGGCATGCAGCGCCCCGATGTCCGGGACCACCACCAGGCAGCTGCCGTACGACGTGGCCGGATCGAAGTCGGGCATGCCGAAGAAGTGCAGTCCGATGTCCTCGCGTTCGAGGACCACGTGCGGGTTCGGCCGCAGCTGCCGGTAGGTGCGGGTGAAGCCGAGGCATTCGTAGAACTCGGCGATCTCGTCGATCGAGGGGCAGGGGAGCAGCGGGACAGTGCGTTCTCCGACCATCCGCCCATCCTCACCCGGTGCCCGCACGGACGCCGGGTCAGGCGTTCTCGGTCACCGCGCCATTCGCGTCGCCGGCCGTCTGATCCCGCTTCGCCTGCTCCTTGCGTTCCCGGCGCTGGATGCTCCAGCGGGCGATGCGGCGACCGAGCGGGTCACCGGCCCTCGCGATCAACGGGCCGGTGATGGCCAGGATCAGCACGTACGCGGCCGCCAGCGCGGCGAATCCGGGGGCGATGATGCCCGACCCGGTCGCCAGCCCGGCGATGACGATGTTGAACTCCCCGCGGGAGACGATGGCGGTGCCCGCCCTGATCTGACCGGCGACGGCGACCTTTGCTCTCCGGGCGGCCCAGATGCCGACGCCGATCTTGGTGAGCGCCGTGATCACCGCAAGGGCCAGCGCGGGCAGCAGCATCGACGGGATCTCCGACGGATCGGTGCGGAGCCCGAAGAAGACGAAGAAGACCGCGGCGAAGAGGTCGCGCAGCGGCGACAGCACCGATCGGGCGCTTTCCGCGACCCGTCCGGACAGCGCGATACCGACCAGGAACGCGCCGACCGCCTCGGAGACCTGCAGGCTCTGGGCGATGCCGGCGACCAGCAGCGCGAGGCCGAAGACGATGAGCAGCAGCACTTCCCGGTTCTCGGAGAAGACGAACCGCCCGAGCGCGCGGCCGAAGCGCAGCGCCACCCACAGCGCCAGGCTGATGGCGAGCAGGGCGATGGCCACCGAGGTGGCGCCGGCCGCGAAGCTGACACCGGCCAGCATGGCGGTCAGCACCGGCAGGTACAGGGCCATCGAGAGGTCCTCGAGCACCAGCAGCGACAGCACGACCGGGGTCTCCCGGTTGCCGAGCCGCCCCAGGTCGGTCAGCACTTTGGCGGTGATGCCGGAGCTGGTCGCGTAGGTCACCCCGGCCATGGCGACCACCGCGGGCAGTGGCCAGCCGAGCAGCACGCCGACCACGGCTCCGGGGGTGGCATTGGCGATGATGTTGACCACGCCGGCCGGTGCCTGTTGACGCAGGTTCGTCGTCAATTCCGATGCGGAGTACTCCAGGCCCAACAGCAGCAGCAGCAGAACGACCCCGATCTCGGCGCCGATGCCGATGAACTCCTCGCTGGCGTCGAGCGGGATCAGCCCGCCCTGTCCGACGACGAGCCCAGCCAGGAGATAGAACGGGATCGGGGAAAGGCCGATCCGGCCCGCGAGCCGCCCGAGCAGGCCGAGCGCGAGGACGACCGCGCCGAGCTCGATGAGCAGCAGGCTCGATTCCATCCGTCGGCTCCGTTTCCTGCTGTCAGCGTCGGAGCACCGCGGGGAGGTTCATTCCGCGGGCGGCTCGGTCCGGCATATCGGGATCTGCCACGCGATGATTGTTCATCGCCTGCAGCGCAGTGGAGGCAGCGGCTGCCGACTTACTCGGCGACGATGTCCTTGAGCTGGTCGATGCCCTCGGGAGTGCCGACCACGACCAGGGTGTCGCCGCCGTGCAGCGGCGTCTCCGGCCCCGGCGAGGGGATGACCTCCTTGTCGCGCATCAGCGCAACGATCGACGAACTCGTCCGGGTGCGCGCCTTGGTGGCGCCCAGCGTCAGGCCGTCGTACCGCGACCCATGGGCGATCCGCACCTTGCCGGTGGCCAGGCTGCTGATCTGCTCGCTCAGGCTGGCCAGCTTCTCCACGATCCGGCCGCTACCCAGGAACTGGGCCAGCGCATCGGCCTCTGTCGCCGACATCTGCAGCACCTGGCTGCACGAATCGGGGTCGTCCTTGCTGAAGACCACCAGGTCGCGCTGGCCGTTGCGATGGCTGACCACGCCGACCCGGCGACCCGCACCGATCAGGAAGTCGTGACGCATCCCGATCCCGGGCAGCCTCGTCTCACTGATCTCGACGTCTTCGTCGTCGAACATGATCTGCTCCTTCTGCGATGCAGCGCATTCACCCAGCACGTCGGTACCTCGCCGACTGCTGCGGCTCGATCGGACGCTGTTGATACAACAACCAGCCTGCCAAGAGTAATCCGGGTGTGGCGTGCGGCACGCAAGAGTAGTCCGGGGCCGCTTGCCGACGGTGGACGCTTGGTGGCTCGGCAACGAAGGACGGCATGAGAGCGATCCCATCACCCGTCCGGTGGGGCCAGGTCACCGGGAACACGGCGGTCCGTGATGCCGGGATCTTCATCTACACGACGCAGGCGGCCGCGATCGGACAGTACTGGTTCGACGTCGACGGGTCGACCTTCCCGGCCGGCTGGAAACACACTGCGGTCGGGATGGTCTGGGGTGACGGCGGATCGTATGCCACCTGGTTCAGTGCCGAACCGGAGAAGATCCAGGGCATCAACATGCTGCCGATCACCGGCGGCCACCTGTATCTCGGGTATCGACCGGAGTACGTCAGGAAGAACTATCAGGAGATCGTCGCCGGGGGCGGTGGTGCGCCGCGGGTGTGGCAGGACGTGATCTGGGAGTTCCTGGCGACCGGTGATCCTGACGCGGCGCTGGCCCACTATCGAGCCGCCAACTCGTTTGTCAGCGAGTCCTTTGTCAGCGAGGAGGGGGAGAGCCGGGCACACACCTTCCACTGGATTCGTAATCTCGCCGCGCTCGGCACCGTCGACACCTCGGTGACGGCGGACAGCCCGCTGGCGATGACGTTCGTGCGCAACGGGAATCGCACCTATGTGGCCGCCAACGTCGGCGATTCATCGCTGACGGTGACCTTCTCCACCGGGGTCCGGCTGACCGTGGCCCCGGGCGAGACCGGCACGACGGGGGCATCGACCTGGTCCGGGGGTGCAGGACGCGCTTCTGGTACCTCGACCTCCAGCGCGACCTCCTCACCACCGATCACTCGCCTCCGCCAACAGCATCGCCAACCCCACCGTCGACACCAGCACCGTCGACACCGGCACCGTCGACGACTGCACCGCCGACCGCACCGGCCATCGCGCCGAGCCCGGCGGTCGCGCTTCCTCGCCGACGGCGGCATCCTGTCCGGGCGGGCGACCGACGGTCGCGAAATGTCCCTGTCGCCCAGCGGTTCCGCCAACCGCGACGGAACGCCCTACCAGGCATCAGTTTTCGTCGCGCGCGGACTGAACGGTCGATACACGGGCGGATCGACCGCGTTTGCGCTGGCGGTGGATTCCGGCACGGGTGTCGGCAACGCCGTACAGATCCGGCTGTCCTACGACCTCACCGGCAACGGCAGCTGGGATCGGGTGGAGACCTTCCGCTACTTTGCGACCGACCCGGTGCCGGGAGCCGAGAACTACACCCAGCAAACAGGTCTGGCATCGGTCACCGGATCGTGGGGCGATCTGGACGGAGGCACCGTGCAGGTCGAAATCTGGAGTGCGCTGTCCGGTCCGGGTGCAAGCCCGACGGTGGCAAGCAGTTCATCGGTCAGCCTGCCGTTCGGCTGAGCTCTGCGGGGGTGGCCGGGGGTGAACGACGTCCGGCACGGCGCGCTGCGGGCTTCCGGGCGATCGACGGTCTATGGTTCGCAGACAGGCGGGGTGACGGGGGTTGCCGCACGGAGTTGTCGCTTCGTCGTCGATGTCGGTGCTGGGTGATACACCACTGACATGGCGGCAGAGGCAGACACGACCACAGACGGGATCGGTGTGACGGCAGATCAGGTGCTGGAGATTGCGCTCTCCCTGCCGGGGGTGCAGCGGCAGGCAAGTGGCGAGCACACGGCATTGCGGGTGTCCGGCAAGGGTTTCGGCTATCTCGGACCGGAGGGTGACCGGCTGCAGGTCAAGTCGACCCGGGACGAGCAGGCCGCCTGGATGGCGCAGGACCCGGCGACGTTTCTCGCGTCGTGGGGAGCCGGCCGGTTCGGGTGGATCGACGTCGTGCTGGCCCGCACCCGTCATGACGAGGTCACGGAGTTGATCACCGAGGCGTGGCGGCTGACCGCGCCGGCCCGGCTGACCCGGCTGCTGGGCTGACCTCCCGTGGCGGCAGCGTAGCGGTGACGTGGTGTCGCCCGGTCAGGCCGATGGCACGTTGAACTGCACCGTGGTGAGAGCGAGCCGCGATGGAAGCTCGCGCTGGAACCCAGGACCGTTGTCCAGCCGGCTCCCGCAGGACTGCTCTGGCAGTGGCAGCAGCGGACAGCTGAGCCCGAGGACGGAATCCCCGGCGGCGACGATCAGTACCGGGAGGTCCTGGTTCATCCCGCCGGTCAACGGCGCGAGCGCGGCCAACGCGCGGCCTGACTTCGACGGAGTGCTGACGACAGCGATGTCGGTGAGCCGATAGTGCAGGTCGAACCGGTCGACCTGTCCGACGGCGACGGCCGTGGTTGCTCCGACCTCGGCGCCGGGAACGGGGACGTCCTGCCCACCGGCGCTGAGCCGGACCTGCGTCGCCGCCGCCGAGGCCGCAGCAAACTGCTGGCCGGCGGGATCGACCGACGCCGGTCTCAGCGTCACCGTGCTCACGGTGCCGACCGGCCTGACTCGTTCGATCACCTCGAAGGAGCCATCCGCCGCCGGCCAGGCGAGAAGGAAAATGCCCGGCTGAGTAATCCCCGGACCCGATTCCGGCATCGGGATCGGGATGGAGATCGGGGGCGGGTCGGTGGGTGTCGCAGGTGCAGACGGGCCAGTGGGTGACGGTGCTGGAGCTACCGCCAGCTGTGCCGCCATCGTCGGTGCCCGGGGGGCAGCGGTGGTCGCCGCGGACGTCCCGCTGGTGAGCGTGGCCGGCGCCTGGGCCGCTGCCGGATCAGCGGCCGAGAGATTCACCCCGCTGACGATCATGAAGACACCCACCGCCAGGCAGATCACCACCGCCGCAGCGATGCCGACAACCCGCGGTCCGGTCAGTCGCGCGGTCGCGGCGTGTCTGGCAGCGGTCGTCGGTCCTGCTGGGCGGTGACCATCGATCGGCGGCCGTTCGGCAACCGTGTCCGCCAGACCAACGCGTGCGTGTTTGGCCATCTGCCGACCCCCGGCGAAATGCGATCAAAATTCACGGAAAGCTTCGGAACTGTTGACTCACTGACCGTAGCCAGTTATAGGGTGCTGAGCCTAGAGAATTCCACTTAATGAGTGAAGGCCAACCCATTTAGGGGAGTGTCATGTACACACCACAGCGCGTGCTGGTGGTCACCGCGGCGTTCGTCGTCACTGTGCTCGGCGGCGTCGCCAACGGCACGGCGGCCGCCGCCGGCGCCGCGGCGGCACTCGAGGACACCGCGACGGTGTACCTCGTGCAGGGTGTCCCCGGGACGGCCGTCGACATGGCCGTCGACGGCAAGAGCGTGGCGCAGGACGTGCCGACGACCACCGTCATCGGCCCGATCGCCGTCGGCGCGGGCACCAGGACCATCACGTTCACCGACGACGAACGGCAAGGTCCTGGCGGAGAACACCCTCGCCGCCACGGCCGGCGCCAGCTCCGATCTCGTTCTCCATCTGCCGACGGCTGCGGGCGACCCGCCGGTCGTCACTCAGTTCGACAACGATCTGACCGGGGTCCCGAGCGACAAGGCGTCGGTGACCGTCGCGCACACCGCGGCGGTGCCGCCGGCCGACATTCGGGTCGACGGGAAGGTGTTGTTCGCCAACGTCGCGAACGGCGAATCGCTCAACCTTGTCGTGCCGGCGGGCAGCTACAGCGTCGACATCGTGCCCACCGGGGCCAGTTCGCCGGTGGTGTTCGGACCGGTCAACCTCGCTGTCCAGGGCGGCTCGCTGAACCGCGTCTATGCCGTCGGCGACCCGTCGGCGAAGACGATGAACGTCGCGGTACACGTCATCGCGCTGTCCGACAGCGGGTCTGCGCAACCGACCATGATCAACACCGGTACCGGCGGCAGCGCCGTCGTCCTGCAGGTGCTCGCGCGTCTGTTGCACGTGTGGCGCGGTTGAGTCGCACTGTTCGCGCCACCGCTCGGATGTCGCCCATCGCTGCGGTCATGCTGATGTCGCTGGCGACGGCGTGTTCTGCCGCCCCCGCTGCAGTGACAAGCTCCGGTGTGACGACCACTGCTCTGACGGGTTCCGCCCTGACGACCACGGCAGCGGCGGTCGATCCAGCCGCAACATCGACGGCCGGGCCATCGACTGGCCGTATCTCACCATCGTCGCCGGCCGCTGATATCAGCGCCGCGACTGCGTCAACGATCGCGCCGTCGCCGGTGCGCCAGGGAACGACCGCGCCGAGTGCTCGAGTCCGGTTCCTACCCACCAGCATCGAGTTGCCCAGCGGCGACAGCGCCGTGATCGAACCGGCCCACACCGTGAACGGCGTGCTCGAGGTGCCCACCGACGTCCAGCACGTCGGATGGTGGGACGGCAGCTCGTATGCCGGCGATCCTTTCGGCTCAACCGTGCTTGCCGGACACATCGATTCCAGGCAGCAGGGTCTCGGCTTCTTCGCCCAGTTGCTCATGGTTCAGGTGGGCGACCTGATCATGCTTCGATCGGACGGGAATACGCTGACCTATCAGGTGGTCTCGACGTCGCTGGTGCAGAAGGAAGCGCTGGCCTCGGACAGTGATGCGCTCGACCAGCGGGGTCCACACCGCCTCGTGATGATCACCTGCTCGGGGCAGTGGCATCCCGAATTGCGTTCCTACGACAGCAATCTGGTGCTCGTCGCCGATCCTGTCGTCCCCTGAGATCGCACCAGGCGCCTCCGCCGGTCAACAGTCGGCGCCTTGATCCCGGTCGGATTCGCCGACGTCATGGACCCGGATCCGAGCCCTTCGCGGGAAGGCAGCGCACGTCGGTACCTCTCCGCAAGGTCGTGGACGTGATCGACCAGCCCTTGCGGTTCGGTGACGTGAAAGTCCAATCCCAGCATGCCGATCCACACCGCGATGATCTCCAGGCTGTCGCCGCCGGTCACCAGAACGCAGTGCTGCTCGTCCACCGTCTCGACCACGCCGACCGTGGGATTGATCCGGGCCAGCACGTCCGAGGCCGGCGCATCGACGACGATCCGGGTGTGTACCGCCCACCCCGAGAACGCCACCTCCCGCAGGACGAACCCGGTGTAGTCCTCGCCGTCGAGTGGATCGGGGTCGAAACGTCCGCCGCCCGGTATCCGAAGAGTCATCCAGTCGAGGCGGAACACCCGCCACGGCAGGGACTTTCGGTTGGTCGGATCCCTCGGCCGCGGCGCTGCCGCGTTGGAGCCACTGCCGTCTGACCCGCGCACCCTCGCGACCACGTACCAGCGGTGTTGCCAGTTCACCAGGCGATAGGGCTCGGCGGTGACGTTCTCCTCCGCTGTGGACGGCGGCCGGTAGCTGAACCGGATCGCCTCGTGATCGCGGATCGCCGCGGCCAGGTCGGTGAGCAGCCCGGCATCCACCACCGGGTCGGCGACATTGCTCCCGGTGTTGGCCGGACCGGTCGAGGTGCTGTCGTGCAGGGCTGACACCCGGCGGCGCAATCGCGCCGGCAGCACATGCTCCAGCTTGGTCAGCGCGAGCGCGCTGGCTTCTTCGATCCCGCGCACACCGGTCACCGCACCAAGGCCGACGGCGATGGCGACGGCCTCGTCGTCGTCGAGCAGCAGCGGTGGCAACCTCCCGTTGTCGCCCAGCTGGTAACCACCGGCCGGACCGCGGGCGGCATCGATGGGGTAGCCGAGCTCCCTGAGTCGCTCCATGTCCTTGCGCACGGTGCGCTCGCCGACGTCCAGTCGGGTGGCCAACTCGGCACCGGACCACTGGGCGCGCGGACTGCATCAGTCCCAGCAGCGCGAGCAGGCGCGCCGACGTCTCCAGCAACTCGGACCTCACTTTCGACGCTCGACCTGCTCCGTCGGCCAGGTGCGAGAAAAATTCCAGAAACCCGAATAATTCCGGAACGAAGTGTGCCGGAATGCTTCCTACGTTAGTCCCATGACCACACACCAGGAGTTCACCGTCCAGCCGTTCCGGGTCGAGATCCCGCAGGCCGATCTCGACGATCTACAGGCCCGCCTCGCCCTCACCCGCTATCCCACCCCGGCACCCGGCGACGACTGGGTCTACGGCACTCCGGTGTCGTACCTGCGGGAGATGGTCGATTACTGGCGCACCGGGTTCGACTGGCGCGCCCAGGAGGCCCGGATGAATGAGTTCGGTCAGTTCGTCACCGAGATCGACGGCCAGCGAATCCATTTCCTGCATGTTCGGTCCCGTCACGAGAACGCCACCCCACTGCTGCTGACCCACACCTACCCGGGATCGTTCGTCGATTTCCTCGACCTGATCGGCCCGCTGACCGACCCGGAGGCGCACGGTGGCAGCGCCGACGATGCCTTCCACGTCGTCGTCCCGTCGATGCCGGGCTTCGGCTTCAGCACGCCGATGGTGGGGGACTGGACGATGGGCCGGGTCGCGGAGGTCTTCGACACCCTGATGCGCGGACTCGGTTACCCGTCGTACGGCGCGCACGGCAGCGACGGCGGTGCGATGGTCTCCCGCGAGCTCGCCATCCTCGACCCGGAGGGCTTTCTCGGAGCCCATGTGCTGCAGCTGTTCTCGTTCCCGTCCGGCGATCCGAGCGAGTTCGAGAAGATGACGCCGGCCGACTACGCGGCGCTGGAGTTCGCCGGCTGGTTCCAGACCGTCAACGGCTTCGCGCTGATGAACGCCTCCCGGCCGCAGACGATCGCGGCGGCGTTGTCCGACTCGCCGGTCGGTCAGCTCGCCTACAACGAGTTGTTCGAGAACTTCGGCAACGGGACCGCCCTGATGACCAAGGACCAGGTGCTGACCCAGGTGTCGCTGTACTGGCTGACCAACACCTCCGCCGGAGCGGCGCGCTACCACTACACCGAGAAGGCCGTGGAGGCCCGGGTGAACGAGGGCCGGATCGGGGTCGCGGTGTTCGCCGACGACTTCCAGTCGATCCGGCCGTTCGCCGAACGGGACAACACCAACATCGTGCACTGGACCGAGATCCCGCGGGGTGGGCACTACGCGTCGATCGAGGTACCCGACCTGCTGGCCGACGACCTGCGTACCTTCTTCCGCACCACCTGACCCCTGCGCGGCGCGGATCCCACGAAAACCGTTGTTGATCAACCCCTCTGGCACCCTTCCCGACCCGGGAAGGGTGCCAGCATGGTTGATCAACAGCGATCTGCTGGGACTCGACCTGCTGGCGGAGCGGCCCGATCGACACGTTGATGAAAGGCTTGGGCTCAGGAGCGCCGCGCGAGAATTGAGGTCTGCATGGACATGAAAGAGATCAACCGCCGGACGATCGAACAGTTCCGCGCGGGCGGTGAGATCGACGGGATGCACCGCGAGCGACTACTGCTGCTCACCACGACTGGCGCAAAGTCGCACGCAACCCACACCGCTCCGATGATGTTCGTGCCCGATGGCGAGCGGATCCTGGTGATCGCCTCGAACATGGGGGCACCAAAGGTCCCGGACTGGTACCTCAACCTGCAGGCCGACCCGCGGGTCACCGTCGAGGTGGGCGACGAGAAGTACGAGGCGATCGCCAGCCCGCTGCAGGGGGCGGACTACGACCGCTCGTGGGCACGGATCAAGGACGGGTACCCGTTCTTCGCCGATCACGAGGCGCAGGCCGGCCGGCCCATTCCCGTAGTCGCGCTGACCCGGTCGTCTGAGTGCAGTCCGACTCGTCATCTGGCTGACCGGAACGCCACTTGCGACGCCAGGACGCGCTCCGCGCATGACCGCCAGGCATCACCGCACCCGACCCACAGCGCAGTTGATCAACCGGGTTGGCACCCTTGAACCCGGGCGGAAGGGTGCCGACCCGGTTGATCAACTGGGCGTCGGCGGTTTCAAGGGTGCGTGCGCGGTTGATCAACTGCGAGTGGGGGGACGCCGGTGCATCATGTTGCGATGGCTTTCGATGTCGAGCGTTTGCTGAATCTATGGACCGACCCGCTGCCCGAGGGCGCGGCGGCCGAGGACGCGTTCCGCGAGGTCTACACCGACCCGGTGACGGTCAACGGGACGTCCCTGTCGGTGGCGGAGATGGTGACCAGGGCAAGGGCGCTGCAGGGGAGTTTCGAGCATCCGCAGCGGGAGATCCTGGGGTTGACCGAGGGGGAGGGCAGCGTCGCGGTCGCGTTCCGGTTGACCGGGCGCCACGTCGGTCCGCTGAACACCTCCGTCGGTGTGCTGCCGCCGACCGGGAAGGTGATCGCGCTGCGGGTGATCGACATCCTGACCATCGAGGACGACCTGATCAGCGAGATCGTGATGGTGGCCGACGAACTCGGCGGTCTTGCCGCCATCGGTGCTGCTGCACTCACGCCGCCAACCGGCTGAGGCTTGCTGGGTGCAGACCAACGAACTGCCGCTGATCAACGGGCGCTGACGTTCCCCGGGAACGTTTGACAACTTCCCAGCGGACTACGGTGCGAACGGTCTCACTCGAGTGATCGTCAGGAGCGTCGAATGGTGATTGGTGCCCGCCTGCGTCCCGTTGCGCTGCTCGTGCTGGTGGTCATGCTCGTGGCAGCTTGCACTGCGACCTCCGACATGGGCACCTCGTCCGCGCCGGCATCGGGCGCTTCGTCTGCGCTCGGAAATGGCTCGGCGCCATCGGGCGCGAAATCTGCTGACGCGGGCTCCGCGGTTGCCACCTCGGCCGGTACCCGTGCGTCCTACCGGGCTGCCGATTGCCCCGATCCGCTTGTCCCGGGCGTCGCTGATGTCCGGTTGGATGGTTTCGTCTGCGGAGCGCTCACCGTGCCACTGGACCGCTCAGTTGCCGATGGACCGACGATCGACCTCATGGTGGGAATCGCGAAAGCAACATCAACACATCCACAACCCGACCCGATCATCTATTTGGTCGGCGGGCCGGGAGGGCCCGCCATGTTGATCGGCCCCGCTCTGGTCGCCGAGGGCTGGAACACCGATCGAGACGTGATCGTCCTCAATCAGCGGGGCACCAGCTTCACCACACCGGCCTCGGTCTGCCCGTCGCTGGACGAGTACTCCGCCTCAGCGGTCAGTGTCGCGTTGACCGACCCGGCGGTAGCCAGGCAACGGCTCGCGGCTGTCTCGGCCTGTCACCAGGCGTTGGCGGGACAGGACCTCGCGGCTTACAACACGATCGCCAATGCGCAGGATGTCGGCGATCTACGAGTGGCGCTGGGCATCGCCGAATGGAACGTCGTGGGCTCGTCCTACGGCACCGACCTCGCCCTTCAGGTGCTCCGACTGGCCCCGGATGGGATTCGGTCGGTGGTGCTCGATTCGGTGCTGCCGCCGTCTGTCAACCTTGTCGAAGATCGCTGGGCAGCGATGAAGTCGGCGTCGGGTGCGGTGTTCGAAGCCTGCCGCGCCCAACCCGCCTGCGCATCGGCCTACCCGGAGCTGCAGCAAGAGTTCGATCGCCTGCTGGTCGACCTGACCACCCAGCCTCGCTCGATCCAGGTCACCGACCAGACCGGTGGCCCCGCGATCACCGTCACCATCGACGGATATGCGCTGCTGAGCCTGCTGACGTCGGCGGCCTCGCAGCCGGGCGGATTCACCTCGGTGCCGTCGATGATCCACGAGCTCGCAACCGGAGGGGGACAGGCGGCAGCAGCGCAGCTCGCCGCCGGCTTCGGGCTGCCGCCCGGGTTCAACGGCTACGGGCTGTTGTACGGCGTCGTCTGCCGCGAGTTCGTCGCGCATACCAGCCGCGAAGCGGTCACTGCGGCGGCCTATCAGGCTTTTCCACAGATTCCAGCCGCGTTGGCGACGCTCGTGCCCAATCTGGGTACGCCGTTCGACGAGTGCAGCACATGGAACGTGCCGCCGATCGGTCAGGACGAACTCATCGATGTGCCCAGCGACGTCCCCACCCTCCTACTCTCCGGCAGCTTCGACACGCAGACGCCGCCGGCAGACGCGGCGCGGATCGCCACAACCATGACCAACGGGATCCACGAAATCATCCCCGGCGCCGGACACGTGGTGTCACTCGGTTACCCCTGCGCCCACACGTTGATCTTCAGCTTCTTCGACCGCTTGAGCGAAGTCGACGAATCGTGTGTCGCCACCGCCACCGTGCCGCAATTCACCATCGGAACCTGAGCCGGGACAGGCGGCGATGTCCCCGCGTCAACGGCCGCCTGAACCACATCGGGATCGGCCGAACTCACGCCCGAACCCCCGTCATCCTGCTCATCCAGGACCTACACGTCCGCGTCGTCCACGCCGCCACCGGCGAACTCATCCGCGAACTAACCATCGACCCCAGACGCGAATACCAACCCACCGGCAAACCACCCGACCCCACAAACAACAACAGCCGAACCCACGAAACGTAGGTCCGGCTGTCTCCGATGTCTTGCGACATCACAGAGTGCCCCCGGCAGGATTCGAACCTGCGCACCCGCCTCCGGAGGGCGGTGCTCTATCCCCTGAGCTACGGGGGCGCGAGGCAAAACTCTACCGCACCGGGCGGAGCGACAAACACCTCGCGCGGTGCCGGGCAGGACGCCGGCCCGGTCAGATCCCACCCTGCCATCCGGCGCCGATCGACCTACCGTGTCGGTCACCGATGGTCTCCGTGACGAGCAAGGAGCAGCGCGATGGACTCGACCCACCCGATCTGCCGGGCCTGCGGCGTCCAGTACGAGCAGGACCACGACCTGGCCCACTGTCCGATCTGCGAGGACGAGCGGCAGTACATCCCGCCGGACGGTCAGCGGTGGACCACCTTGGCCGAGCTCCGCGACGAGGGACATCGCACCGTTCATCGGGACGAGCTGTACGGCCTGCCGGCGATCGGGACCGACCCGCGGTTCGGCATCGGGCAACGCGCCCTGCTGGTGCCCGGCGAGGGCGGAAACGTGTTGTGGGACTGCATCACCTATCTCGACGACGCGACGGTCGAAGCAGTGAACGCGCTCGGTGGGATCAGCGCCATCGCGATCTCCCATCCGCATTACTACGGCACGATGGTGCAGTGGAGCGAGGCCTTCGGCGGGGTGCCCATCCACATCCATCGACGCGACGAGCAGTGGGTGCAGCGGCGGGGCGAGGTCCGCTTCTGGGACGGTGACTCGGTCGAGATCCTGCCCGGCCGGACGCTGTACCGGGCGGGTATCCACTTCGCCGGGGGGACCATCCTGCACTGGCCGGACGGGGTGGACGGCCGGGGCGCACTGTGCACCGGCGACATCTTCCAGGTGGTGGAGGACCGGCGCTGGGTCAGCTTCATGTACAGCTACCCGAACCTCATTCCCGAGCATCCGGACACCATCAGGCGGGCCGTCGAGCTGGTCGAACCGCTGACCTTCGACGTCATCTACGGGGCCTGGTGGGACAAGGTGGTGTCGAAGGACGCCAAGGGCGCCGTAGTCAGATCGGCCGAGCGGTACCTTCGGCACCTCGGGCTCTGAGTGCCGACCGGATGATCAATTGCTGGGAAGGATTTGTGTCACCAGGCGACGCCTTTTCTTCCCAGACGTTGATCTTCAGCCAGGACAGGGTTACCAGTTGGGCGGCAACGGCTCGGCGCCGCGCTCGGCGAGCATCTGCGTCATCACCGAGATCTCGGATTCCTGAGCCTGCGCCATCTTGGACGCGAAGTTGCGGACCACGGGATTGGTGGCGTTCTCCGCCGCGTACTGCATCATCGGCGCCCCGCCCTGGTGGTGACGCACCATCAGCTGCAGGAAGTAGGTGTCGGATTCCGCCCCGCGCAGGCTCTTCAGCTTCGCGATCTCGTCGGAGGTGGCCATCCCGGGCATCAGCGGAGCCCTTGCAGCGGGCGCCGCCGAACCGCTGGCCGCCGCACCGGACGCCGGAGAAACCGCCGAACTCATGGCAGTGGTGCCCATGGCCATCCCGCCATGTGCGGCGTCGGAGCCGGCCATCCAGCCCATGTAGGTGCCGTCACCGGATTCCGGCAGATCCCACAGCGACAACCAGCCCTGCATCTGGCCGATCTGATCGGTTTGGGTGTAACCGATGTCGTACGCCATGACGGAGATCTCCTGGTCGGTGGTGTTCTCCTCGGCGTAGTGCGCCATCAGCACGCCCTGGTCGTGGTGGACGATCATGTCCCGCGCGAAACCGGCGTCGACCGAGGCGTTGTCGGGCGTCGCCGAGTCCGACCCGGCGAACTTGCCGCTCAGCGCGAGGCCGAGCGTCGCGCCCACCAGCAGCAACACCACCGCGCCGGCAGCGACCAGCAGGATGGTCATCCCCCGAGATCTGCCCGTCGGCTGGTCTCCGTGCGCAGGGTCGCCGGTGACGACACCCGCTGGGGCGTCGAGGCTCTCCCCGAGTTCGGCAGAGCCGCCGTCCCTGGTTCGCCCCCCGGCGAAACCGTGCTCATCTGAACCCCCCGGTGATCATCTGCCGTCAGGACCCGGTGGTCACGGTGGGCTCGGCCGAGACCTCGGGGCTGGTCGGGGCTTCGGCGTTCGACACCGGCGCGGTCGCGGTGGCGTCGACGGACTGGTCACTGGACGCGACGGCCATCTCGGAGCTCGCCGCTGTGCCGCCGGTCCCGGACATCGGGATCGCGTCTGCTCCGGGCGGAGTCGGGTCGAACGCCGGCGGGTTTTCGACGTCGAAGGTCGGCTGCTGGCAGGTCGCGCCGGTCTCCGGGTACGTCCAGCGGTTCTGCCGGAGCGCGGTGATGAACTGCACGACCCGCTCATCCGTGGCCGAGTCGACCTTGAGCTGATGCCCCCATGCCTGCAGGGAGACGGTCGAGTCCAGTCCCGGGTACGGCGACAGCGTGGTGAACGGCTTGTCCTGCACCAGCGCGGTCAGCGTGGCCAGGTCGGCCGAGCTGATCGTGTCGGGGTTGTAGGTGATCCACACCGCGCCGTGCTCGAGGGTGTGCACCATGTTCTCGTTGCGGACGGCGGTGGCGTAGACGATGCCGTTGCAGTTGGCCCAGGTGCCGTCGTGCGGTCCGCCGACCGGTGGGAACCGGTTGTAGGCGACCCGCTGATCTGCGGTGATGTGGATGGCCGCCTTGTAGTCCACGTACGTCGCGGGGCTCTCGGCGGTGGCCGGCGTGGAGGCGCCGACGTAGATGCCGGGGATCGCGGTCGACGGATCCTGATTCGACTCGGACGGCGTCCACGGCGCGAGCGCGTCCGTCGCGGCGTTGTTCTCCCTGGTCTTGCTGAGCACGACCCAGAAGATGCCGGCGATCAACGCCACCACCACGACGACGGCGCCGATCGTCAGCCAGGGCAAACCCTGGCGACGGCTGATCACAGGTGCCGGCGTGCGGCTTTTCTTGGCGCTCTTACCACTGGCCATCATGAAGAAACAGTCCTTGTGCGTCGCGGTTGGAGGTGGTGCAGTTGCGGTGCGGTCCTGCGGTGTCCCGTTGCGCCGACTGCACGCGCAGACCCCGTCGCGCGCGACGGTGCTGTCGCCTGCGACGGAGCCGCCCCGGAGTGTACGGGCCCGATTCGTGGCGTCCGTGTGAGCAGAAGCCCGACGCTGGTCAATAGTGGTTGCCCGGTCTTCCTAGAATGGCCGGGTGAATCCCGCGCAGTTGGTCGATGCCATCCGTCATGCCCTCGCGGCGGCGGTGCAAGCCGGTGAGCTGACCGTCGAGGTCCCCACCGACATCCCGCTCGACCGCCCGCGCTCCCGCGAGCACGGTGACTACGCCACGCCGGTCGCCTTGAAGCTGGCCAAGATCGCCGGCCGGCCGCCGCGGGAGATCGCCGGCGTGATCAGCAAGCACCTGACGGGAACGGCCGGTATCGCCGCCGTCGACATCGCCGGGCCGGGCTTTCTGAACATCACCCTGGACACCGCGGCCGCGGCCGCGCTGGTCGGCCAGATCGTGGCGGCCGGCGAGTCGTACGGCGACGGTGACGCGATGGCCGGCCGTTCGGTGAACCTCGAGTTCGTCTCCGCCAACCCGACCGGCCCGATCCACATCGGCGGAGCCCGCTGGGCCGCCGTCGGCGACGCGCTTGGGCCGGGTGCTGAGCACCCAGGGCGCGACCGTGGTGCGGGAGTACTACTTCAACGACGCAGGCGCCCAGGTGGAGCGGTTCGCCCGGTCGCTGCTGGCCGCCGCCCGCGGGCTGCCGGTGCCCGAGGACGGCTACGGCGGCGACTACATCACCGAGATCGCCGCCAGGGTCACCGCCGCGCACCCGGAGCGCACCGGCGCTGCCCGACGAGCAGGCGGTGCCGCTGTACCAGCACGAGGGCACCGAGCTGATGTTCGAGGAGATCAAGGCGACGCTGCACCTGTTCCGGACCGATTTCGACGTCTACTTCCACGAGAACTCGCTGCACGAGAGCGGGGCGGTGACGGCCGTCGTCGAGCGGCTCAAGAACTCGGGTCACCTGACGTTCAAGGACGGCGCCTGGTGGCTGGAATCCACGGCCTACGGCGACGACAAGGACCGGGTGGTGATCAAGTCCGACGGCGATCCCGCCTACATCGCCGGGGACCTGGCGTACTTCCTGGACAAGCGGTCCCGCGGCTTCGACCTCTGCATCTACATGCTGGGGGCCGATCACCACGGCTACGTGGCCCGGCTCAAGGCGGCGGCCGCCGCCCTGGGTGACGATCCCGACGTCGTCGAGGTGCTGATCGGTCAGATGGTCAATCTGGTCCGGGACGGCGTGCCGCTGCGGATGAGCAAGCGGGCCGGCACCGTGATCAGCCTGGACGACCTGATCGACGCCCTCGGGGTGGACGCCGCGCGGTACGCCCTGATCAGGTTCTCCGTCGACACCACCCTGGATCTGGACCTGGATCTGTGGACCCGGCAGACCAGCGACAATCCGGTCTTCTACGTGCAGTACGCGCACGCCCGGCTCGCCTCGCTGGCCCGCAACGCGGCCGACCTCGGGATCACCCTGGGCGAGGGCTACGACGCGTCACTGCTGGACACCGAGCGGGAGTCGGAGTTGATCGCCACCCTGGCCGCCTACCCCGGGGTGCTGGCCACCTCGGCCGAACTGCGCGAACCGCACCGGGTCGTCCGGTACCTGGAGGATCTGGCGTCCGGCTACCACAAGTTCTACGACTCGGTCCGGGTGCTGCCGATGGGCGACGAGCCCGCGACGGATGCCACCGTTGCCAGGTTGTGGCTGTGCGCGGCCACCCGGCAGGTGCTGGCCAACGGGCTGGCCGTGCTCGGCGTCGACGCCCCGGAGCGGATGTGAGGGCGCATCCGGCCGGACCCCGATCCGGCGAGCTGCACACCGATCTGCCCGCGCAGGGCGCACCGGCGGATCTGAACCGGCTCGATCCGGCGGTCTGGCCGCGCGGCGCGTCCCGCAACGAGGCCGGCGCGCTGAGCCTGGCCGGAGTCGACGTCCGCGACCTCGCCGAGCAGTACCAGACGCCGCTGATGGCCATCGACGAGGCCGACTTCCGCAGCCGGTGCCAGGATTTCGCGAACGCCTTCGGCGGCTCCACCGGTGTGCACTACGCCGGAAAGGCGTTCCTGTGCACCGAGATCGTGCACTGGTTGCACGACGAGGGGCTGGCGCTGGACGTCTGCACGGCGGGGGAGCTGCGGCTCGCGCTGCGGGCCGGATTCCCGGCACGGCGGATCGCGCTGCACGGCTCCAACAAGTCCGCGGCCGAGCTGAGCATGGCCGTCGAGGCAGAGATCGGGGCCATCGTCATCGACTCGTTCGACGAGATCGCCCGGCTCGCCGGGTTGGCCGAGCATCGGCCGGCCGAGGAGGCGATCCCGGTGATGGTCCGGGTGACCGTCGGCGTGGAGGCGCACACCCACGAGTTCATCGCCACCGCGCACGAGGACCAGAAGTTCGGCTTCTCGCTGGCCGGTGGAGATGCCGCCGAAGCGGTCCGAAGGATCGTCGCGCTGTCGGGGCTGCGGCTGATCGGCCTGCATTCGCACATCGGCTCGCAGATCTTCGACCCGTCCGGCTTCGAGGTGGCCGCTCACCGGGTGGTCGCCCTGCTCCGGCAGATCGTCGCCGATCACCCGCAACTGGCCGAGAGCATCGTCGCGCTGGACCTCGGCGGTGGGCTCGGCATCGCCTACACCTCGACCGACGACCCGCCCGCTCCCGACCAGATGGCCAAGTCGCTGCTGGAGATCGTCACCCGGGAATGCCAGATCGCCGGGCTCGCCGTGCCGACCGTGGTGGTCGAGCCGGGCCGGGCGATCGCCGGGCCGGGCACCGTCACGGTCTACGAGGTCGGCACCATCAAGGACGTCGCGCTGGACGGCGGGCTGGTCCGCCGGTACGTCTCGGTCGACGGCGGGATGAGCGACAACATCCGCACGGCGCTCTACGACGCCGACTACACCGTCACCCTGGCCTCCCGATCGTCCGACGCGCACGCCGTGCTGTGCCGGGTGGTGGGCAAGCACTGCGAGAGTGGTGACATCGTGGTCCGGGACTGCTACCTGCCCGCTGACCTGGCGATCGGTGACCTGTTGGCGGTCGCTGCCACCGGCGCCTACTGCTATGCCATGTCCAGCAACTACAACCGGGTCACCAGGCCCGCAGTGGTGGCGGTGACGCAGTCGACGCCCAGGCTGTTGCTGCGCCGCGAGACCGACGACGATCTGATGCTCCTGGAGACCCGGTGACCACACCTGACACCCACCCCGAACGGGCGCAGCCGCCGAAGCCGCCGTCCCTGGTACCCGGGGTGGTGTTGCTTGTCCTGGCCGCCGTGCTGATCGTGATCACCCTGCTCAAGCCGGACTTCCCGCGCTGGTTGACGGTGACCATCGCGGTGCTCGCGGTGATCGTGGTGATCGCCCTGCTGCTGTACGCGTTCAAGGCGTTCCGGGACGTCACCAAGCCCGGCGGGTCTCGATGACCGGCGCCCGCGCGGTGCGGGTCGGTGTGCTCGGCGCCGGCGTGGTCGGCTCCCAGGTGGTGCGATTGTTGACCGAGCAGGCCGACGAGCTGGCTGCCAGGGTGGGCGCCAAGCTGGACCTGGTCGCGGTCGCGGTTCGCCGGCCCGGCCGTCATCCGGAGATCCCGGCGGACATTCTGACCACCGACGCCGCCGGTGCTCGTCGCCCGGGACGACATCGATGTCATCGTCGAGGTGATCGGTGGAATCGAGCCGACCAAGGAGCTGCTGCTGACCGCGCTGCGCCGGGGCGCCGGCGTGGTCACCGCGAACAAGGCGCTGCTCGCCGAACACGGCCCCGAGCTGTACGAGGCCGCCGACGCGGCGGGCGCCGACCTGTACTTCGAGGCGGCCGTCGCCGGGGCCATCCCGCTCATTCGTCCGCTGCGTGAATCCCTTGCCGGAGACCGCATCTCGCGGATCATGGGGATCGTCAACGGGACGACGAACTACATCCTGTCGGCGATGGTCGACACCGGAATGGGCTACCACGAGGCGCTGGCCGAGGCCACCAGGCTGGGCTACGCCGAGGCCGATCCCACCGCGGACGTCGACGGCTTCGACGCGGCCGCCAAGGCCGCCATCCTGGCGTCCATCGGCTTCCACACCCGCGTCGGGGCCGCCGACGTGCACCGCGAGGGGATCGCCGAGGTGTCCGCCGCCGACATCGCAGCTGCCCGTCAAATCGGTTGCACGGTCAAGCTTCTCGCGATCTGCGAGCGGGTCGGCTCGGTCGACGGTTCGACCGCGAAGGGTGTTGACGGGCGGGCCGGCGGTGAGGGCGTCTCGGCCAGGGTGCACCCGGTGATGCTGCCCACCAGTCATCCGCTGGCCAGCGTGGACGGGGCGTTCAACGCCGTGTACGTCGAGGCCGAGGCGGCCGGTCGGCTGATGTTCTACGGCCCTGGTGCCGGTGGCGCGCCGACGGCGTCGGCCGTGCTGGGCGACCTGGTGGCGGTGGCCCGCAACCGGGTGGCCGGCGGCATCGGTCCGCGCGAATCCGCTTATGCCGCACTGCCGATCCAGCCGATGGGGCAGGTGTTGAGCAGGTATCACATCAGCCTGGACGTGGACGACAGGGCCGGCGTCTTGGCTGCTGTCGCCTCGGCTTTCGCCGATGCCGGGGTGTCCATTTCCACGGTGCGGCAGGAAGGTCAGGGCGGAGGAACGGCCGGCGACGGCGGCGCGAGCCTGGTCGTGGTGACCCACAGCGCACCCGATGCCGCGCTGGCCGGCACCGTCGACAAACTGGCGGAACTGGACTCGGTGCACCAGGTCACCTCCGTGATGCGCGTGATGGGAGATCTGCGATGACCACAACCGCCGCGGCCGTCGGCTGGCCCGGATTGATTGCCGCGTACCCGGATCGGGTCGCGGTACCGGCCGGCGCCAAGATCGTCACCCTGCTGGAGGGCGGCACCCCGCTGGTGCCGGCCGAGACGCTGTCCGACCGGCTGGGGGTCCAGGTCTACCTGAAGGTCGAGGGTGCCAACCCGACCGGCTCGTTCAAGGACCGGGGGATGACGGTCGCGGTCACCCACGCGCTGGCCTCCGGTGCCCGGGCGGTGATCTGCGCGTCCACCGGCAACACCTCGGCGTCCGCCGCGGCCTATGCGGCCAGGGCCGGGCTGACCAGCGCGGTGCTGGTGCCGCAGGGCAAGATCGCCGCCGGCAAACTGGCCCAGGCCGTTGCCTACGGCGCCCGGATCCTGCAGATCGCCGGCAACTTCGACGACTGCCTCGAACTGGCCCGCAAGACCGCTGCGTCCCACGAGGAGATCGCGCTGGTCAACTCGGTGAACCCGGTCCGGATCGAGGGGCAGAAGACGGCGGCCTTCGAAATCTGCGACACGTTGGGCCGGGCGCCGGACATCCACTACCTGCCGGTCGGCAATGCCGGCAACATCACCGCCTACTGGAAGGGCTACCGCGAGTACTTCAACGACGGTGTCGTCGACTCGCTGCCCAGGATGTTCGGATTCCAGGCGGCCGGCGCGGCGCCGCTGGTGCTGGGGCACCCGGTGTTGCACCCGGACACCATCGCCACCGCCATCCGAATCGGCGCTCCCGCGTCCTGGACCGGGGCGATCGACGCCCGCGACTCGTCGCACGGGCTGATCGACATGGTCACCGACGAACAGATTCTGGACGCCTACCGGCTGCTTGCCTCGACCGAAGGGGTGTTCGTGGAGCCGGCATCCGCCGCCTCGGTGGCCGGTCTGCTGGCCACCGCCGCCGACGGCAGGTTGCCTGCCGGCTCGCTGGTGGTCTGCACGGTGACCGGGAACGGTCTGAAGGATCCCGACACGGCCATGACGTTCATGACCGAGCCGGTGGTGTTGCCGGTCGCGGCGGAGGCCGTCACCGACGCCCTCGGCCTGACCGGATGACCGGACCGACCCGGGAGCCGGCCTCGTTGTCGAATCAGCAGGCGATCGACGGAGCGTCGGTCCCCGGCGGGCCGACGACCGCAGCGTCGACCACTATCGAGGCAGGCCCGACGATCACCGTGCTGGTGCCGGCGACATCGGCCAATCTCGGCCCCGGTTTCGACAGCTTCGGCCTGGCACTCGCCCGCTACGACGAGGTCTCGGTCAGCCGCACCGACGGCGGCCTGCTGGTCGAGGTGGCGGGCGTCGGCGCCGACGAGGTGCCGCTGACCGCCGAGCATCTCGTCGTCCGGGCCATTGCCCGGGCGTTCGAGCACGCCGGGGCGCCACTTCCGGGACTGCACCTGCGGTGCGTCAACTGCATCCCGCACGGCGGGGGACTCGGCTCGTCCGCCGCGGCGATCGTCGCCGGTCTGTTGCTGGGCCGGGAACTGCTGGTCACCGGCGGCGACCGCAGGCTGTCCGATGACGAACTGCTCGGGCTGGCGAACGAGATGGAGGGCCATCCCGACAACGTTGCCCCTGCGTTGCTCGGCGGCTTCACCCTGGCCTATCTGGACGGTGACGATCGACCGGTCGCCATCCGGCGCGAGGTGCATCCCGACATCAGGGTCGTCGTGTTCAGTGCGCACCAGGCCAGCTCGACCCATCACACCCGCGGCCTGCTGCCCGCGACCGTGCCGCATGGAGACGCTGCCGCGAACGCGGCGGCCGCCGGGTTGCTGGTCCACGCGCTGACCACCGACCCGGCCCACCTGTTGCCGGCCACCCGCGACCGGCTGCACCAGGACTACCGCGCCCCGGCCATGCCGGCGTCCGCCGAGTTGGTCGGTGACCTGCGCGCAGCGGGCGTGGCCGCGGTGATCTCGGGTGCCGGTCCGTCGGTGATCGCGCTGGTCACCGGGCCATTCGAGGTGGAGCGGTGGCGTCGTCCCGGGTTCGAGATCGACGAGATCGCGGTCTGCACCACCGGTGCCCGGGTGACGCTGCACTGAGGTTCGGCCGATCGTCGCCGGCGGTCCAGGACCTCGACGGGGTCGCCGACGGCCCCCATCGGAGCAACCGGACGGCGACACGCTCACCGACAGTTGCTCAGGCCGATGATGTGCGGTTACTGTTGAAGGCGATCACCGGCTGTGCCCGCTGCGAAGAATGGTCTGCGAGCCGGATATCGACGGTGGGGGACTGCACAAGCCCTCATCGCTCCCACCCTGAAGGATTCCTCAAGCCGGCATGTACTGCCAGGCGCCGGATCGCTCCAGGCCCGACTCGCCGAGCCGAGGCGTGGGCTTCAGGTGAGGTGATCACAGACTCCGCCGCATCCATCCTGGGTGCGGAACGGCAGCCGCCAATCGGCGCGCTCAATAACCGGCCGAGCACATCGGGCCGGACAGGAAGGATCTTCGTGACTGAAACCACGGAGTCGCTCGACACCTCCACCGGCACCGCGGGTAACACCGACGCTGCCGCACCGGCCAAGGGCCGGACCCGCAAGGGTGAGGGACTGTCGGGCATGGTGTTGACCGATCTCAAGGCCCTCGCGGGCACTCTCGGGATCAAGGGCACCTCAGGTATGCGCAAGGGCGACCTGGTGGCCGCGATCGCGGCCCGCCAGAGCGGCGCCGGCGCATCGTCGACGGCGACGTCCCCGGTCAAGCAGACCGCCACCCGCGCCACCAATGGCCGGGCCGCGCGCACCGCCGAGCCGGACACCGCATCGACCACCACCAACGGCCACACCGGAGATCCGGTGCTGCCGCTCGGTGATCTTGCACCCAGCACCACCCCCGCCCAGGACAGCCGGCCGGAACCGGATCGTCAGCCGGCGAGCTCCGGCGAGCAGGGTGGCACCGACACGGCGGCGTCCGGCGCGCGAACAGCGCGGCGACAGCCGCGGCGCCGATGACTCGGCCGGCGAGGGTGACGACGGCCAGCGTGGCAACCGGCGCAACCGTCGGGGCCGCCGCGACGGCCGCGACTTCGCCGACAACGGCGCGCAGCGGCGCCCGCCGGTGAGCAGGGCCGCAACGGGCAGGTCCGCGAACAAACCCGCGAGGGCGGTCAGCAGAACCGGGACGGTCAGCAGAACCGCGATGGTCAGCAGACCCGCGAGGGTGGCCAGCAGACCCGGGACCAGAACCGGGATGGTCAGCAGAACCGCGAGGGCGGCCAGCAGACCCGCGACGGCCAGCAGGGCCGTGACAACCAGGGCCGTGACAACCAGGTCGGGACAACCGCGGACAACCAGAACCGGCAGGGTGGCAACCGGCAGAACGACAACCGGCAGAACGACAACCGGCGTGACGACGACGACGAGGGCGATGGCCGCGGTCGCCGCGGTCGCCGCTACCGGGATCGCAACCGTCGGACCAGCCGGGATCGCTTCGCCCCGGACGGCCCGGCCGAGCCCGAGGTTCGCGACGACGACGTGCTTGGTGCCGGTCGCCGGCATCCTCGACGTCCTCGATTCCTACGCGTTCATCCGCACCTCCGGGTACCTGACCGGCCCGAACGACGTCTACGTCTCGCTCTCCCAGGTGCGCAAGAACGGGCTCCGCCGCGGCGATGCCGTCACCGGCGCGGTCCGCGCGCAGCGTGAGGGTGAGGCCGCGCGGCAGAAGTTCAACGCGCTGGTCCGGCTGGACTCGGTCAACGGTCTCGAGCCGGAGCAGGCCCGGAATCGTCCGGAGTTCACCAAGCTCACCCCGCTGTACCCGAATGACCGGCTCCGCCTGGAGACCGAGTCGCATCTGCTGACCACCCGCGTCATCGATCTGGTGATGCCGGTCGGCAAGGGTCAGCGCGCGTTGATCGTCTCGCCGCCCAAGGCCGGCAAGACCATGGTGATGCAGGCGATCGCCAACGCGATCACCACCAACAACCCGGAATGCCACCTGATGGTGGTGCTCGTCGACGAGCGTCCGGAAGAGGTCACCGACATGCAGCGATCGGTGAAGGGTGAGGTCATCGCCTCCACCTTCGACCGCCCGCCGAGCGATCACACCCTGGTGGCCGAGCTGGCCATCGAGCGGGCCAAGCGCCTGGTCGAGATGGGCCGCGACGTGGTCGTGCTGCTCGACTCGATCACCCGACTGGGTCGCGCGTACAACCTGGCGGCGCCGGCGTCCGGCCGGATCCTGTCCGGTGGCGTGGATTCGACGGCGTTGTTCCCGCCGAAGCGGTTCCTGGGTGCGGCCCGCAACATCGAGAACGGTGGGTCGCTGACGATCTTCGCCTCGGCGCTGGTCGAGACCGGGTCCGCCGGTGACACGGTGATCTTCGAGGAGTTCAAGGGCACCGGCAACGCCGAGCTCAAGCTCGACCGCAGGCTCGCCGACAAGCGGATCTTCCCGGCCATCGACGTCGATCAGTCGTCGACCCGTAAGGAGGACCTGCTGCTGTCGCCGGACGAACTGGCGATCGTGGTGAAGCTCCGGCGGGTGCTGTCCGCACTGGACACCCAGCAGGCACTGGAACTGGTGCTGGACCGGCTCCGCAAGACGCGGAACAACATCGAATTCCTGATGCAGGTGGCCAAGACCACACCCGGCAACGACTGAGCGGCCGGGTACTGAGCCTCGCGTAGCGTCGCGAGGGTGACAACCCCTCTCGACGTGCTCGGCCGTGCCCACTATGTGCTGCTCACGACCTTCCGGAAGGACGGCACCGCCGTTCCGACGCCGGTCTGGATCGTGCGGGTCGGAGACGAACTTCGGGTCTGGACCATTCGCGACTCCGGCAAGGTCAAGCGGATCCGGCGCAGCGGCCGGGTGCAGGTGGCGCCATGCTCGATGCGCGGCGAGCCGCGGGGCGAGTCCGTCGACGCGACCGCCCGGATGATGCCGGATTCCGAGGCACCGATCGTGCTGAACGCCCTGGCCGCCAAGTACGGGGTGATGGGCTGGTGGACAAGAGCGATGTCCCGATTCACCCGGGGCCGGGCCGTCATCGGCATCACCGTTCCGTGATGTCCCGCGGCGCTCAAGGGTTCCGACAGTCTCGCGGAATACCCGCCGGGTGCCTCGCGTTTAGGAAACTGACCGGCCCATCTGGAATACTGGACGGTCGAGCCCGGCTCCGGTTCACGCCCCCGACGACTGTCGCGGACGACCCGGCGTCACCCTCAAGGGCCTATCGAAAGAGGAACCACCATGAAGACCGGAATTCACCCTGCTTACGTGACGACCGAGGTCGCCTGTGGCTGTGGGAACACCTTCACCACCCGCAGCACCGAGTCCAGCGGCAAGATCCACGTCGAGGTCTGCTCGAACTGCCACCCGTTCTACACGGGCAAGCAGAAGATCCTGGACACCGGCGGCCGGGTTGCGCGCTTCGAGGCGCGGTACGGCAAGCGCAGTCGCTAGCGCATCAACGGCGCCCGCAGGACCGGAGACGGTCGGCGGGCGCCGTTTGCTGTCCCGGGTGCTCGCGCAGGTTCGACGGCATCACACCGGCGTCGACGTTTCGTCGTGTTGATCATGACGTTGGCTGCTCGACACGCCGACGACACGCCGATCGCGAGACAGCTTTCGTCATGATCAACACCGATGAGAACCGGTCACGCGGCCGGTACCCGAGCGGAGAGGAGCCGAACCGATGACCTCTTCGACCTCGGCCGATGCGCCGCGCGCCTCGGTGGAGCAGATCCTGGCCGAGTACCAGGAACTGCAGGACAAGCTGAACGATCCGGGCGTGCACAGCGACCAGGCGGTCGCCCGCCGCCTCGGCCGGCGCTATGCGGAACTGACCCCGATCGTCACCGCGTCGACAGACCTTTCCGCGGCCCGCGGCGACCTCGAGGCGGCGCGCGAGTTGGCCGCCGAGGACCCCGGCTTCGCCGAGGAGGCCGACGCGATCGCGCAGCGGGTCGCCGACCTGGAAACCCAGCTGAGCGAGCTGCTCACCCCCCGCGATCCCGACGACAGCAAGGACGTGCTGGTCGAGGTCAAGGCCGGCGAGGGCGGCGAGGAGTCGGCATTGTTCGCCGGCGACCTGCTCCGGATGTACCTGCGGTACGCCGAGCGCCGGGGCTGGAAGACCGAGGTGCTCTCCGCCACCGAGTCCGACCTCGGCGGCTACAAGGACGCGACGGTCGCGATCAAGGCGCCGAACGCCTCCGCCGACGGGGTGTGGGCGCGGCTGAAGTTCGAGGGCGGTGTTCATCGGGTGCAACGGGTCCCGGTGACCGAGTCGCAGGGTCGGATCCACACGTCGGCCGCCGGGGTCCTGGTCGCGCCGGAGGCCGAGGACGTGGACGTCACCATCGACAACAACGATCTGCGGATCGACGTCTTCCGTTCGTCCGGTCCGGGCGGTCAGTCGGTGAACACCACCGACTCCGCGGTCCGGATCACCCACCTGCCCACCGGCATCGTGGTGTCCTGCCAGAACGAGAAGTCGCAGTTGCAGAACAAGGAGCAGGCGCTGCGCATCCTGCGGGCCAGGCTGCTGGCGGCCGCCAGGGCGAGCGCAGATGCCGCAGCGTCGGATATCCGCAGGTCACAGGTCCGAACGGTGGATCGTTCCGAACGGGTCCGGACGTACAACTTCCCGGAGAACCGGATCGCCGACCATCGGGTCGGTTACAAGGCGTACAACCTGGACGCCGTGTTGGACGGCGACCTGGACGCGGTCCTGGACGCCCTCGCGCAGGCGGACCGGGCCGAGCGGCTGGCCACCGGCACCGCCGGACGCGCATGAGCCGGGTCGCGCTGCGGTCGGCGATCCTGGCGGCCTCCGGCACCCTCGACGACGCGGGCGTGCCGAGTCCGTCCGTCGACGCCGAGGAACTGGCGGCGCACCTGCTCGGCGTGTCCCGGACCAGATTGGGCATGACGCCGCTGGTCGAATCGTCCTGGGTGCAGGAGTACAACGCGCTGGTCGCCAAGCGCGCCGAGCGCATTCCGCTGCAGTATCTGCTCGGGACCGTGCAGTTCGGCGCGGGCCACCGTGGCGGTCGGTCCGGGGGTGTTCATCCCGCGTCCGGAGACCGAGTCGTTGGTGGTCTGGGCGTTGGACGCGATCGCCGGCCGGGAGAATCCGGTGGTGATCGACCTGTGCACGGGCAGCGGCGCGATCGCGTTGGCGCTGTCGGCGGCGCGACCCGATGCGCGGGTGATCGCGGTGGAGCGGTCGCCCGCCGCCTTGGCCTGGGCCAGACGCAACATCGGTGAGCACGTCGGCCGCGGCGGGAGACTCGTCGAGCTTCGCGGCGGGGACATCGCCGACCAGCGGTTGCTGGCCGATCTCGACGGCACCGCCGACCTGGTGACCGCGAATCCGCCGTACGTGCCCGAGGGCACCCCGGTCGAACCGGAGGTCGCCAAGTTCGACCCACCGGAAGCGGTGTTCGGCGGCGTGGACGGACTTGCGGTGATCCGGCCGCTGATCTCGATCGCGGCCGGGTTGCTGCAGGTCGGGGGCCGGCTCGCGATCGAGCATGACGACACGCACGGCGAGACGGTGCCGGCCCTGCTGCGCGCGCGACGGGTGCTGACCGACGTGGTCGAGCATCCGGACCTCACCGGCCGGCCCCGGTTCGTCACGGCGACCAGGGTGCGGATGACGACCGCAACGACTGGAACGGCAACAGGAGGAACAGGCGCGTGACCACGTTCGACTGCGCGGATCCGGTGGCCCGTCGGGCCGGGCTGGAGGCTGCCGCGCACGCCGCCCGGACCGGCAACCTGGTCGTGATGCCGACCGACACGGTGTACGGAATCGGCGCCGACGCCTTCAACGCGGCGGCGGTGCGGGATCTGCTGGCTGCGAAGGGTCGTGGCCCTGACATGCCGGTGCCGGTGCTGGTCGGATCCTGGACCACCATCGACGGGTTGGTGATGGCGGTGCCGCCGATCGCCAGGACGCTGATCGAGGCGTTCTGGCCGGGTGGACTGTCCCTGGTCGTCGAGCACGCACCGTCGCTGAGCTGGGACCTGGGCGACGCGAGAGGGACCGTCATGGTGCGGATGCCGCTGCACCCGGTGGCCCTCGACCTGTTGCGGCTGGTCGGACCGATGGCCGTGTCCAGCGCGAACCGCAGCGGCCAGCCGCCGGCAACCACCGCGGCCGCCGCCGCAGCACAACTCGGCGACGACGTCTCGGTGTATCTGGAGGGTGGCGAGTCGCCGATCGGGGTGGCCTCGACCGTCGTCGACCTGACCTCGCCGGTGCCGCGGGTGTTGCGTCAGGGTGCGGTGAGCATCGACCGCCTCCGCGACGTGATCGGCGACCTGGAACTACCGGACTGACGCGGTCGGCCCCGAAATGCCGTAAGGCCCGATCCGACGGCATGTCGGATTCGGGCCTGCGGGCAGCTCCCGGCTTGGGGCTCAGTTCTGATTCGTCGCCATCGGAGGCGGTGACGGGTCCGGGCGTCGGGCCCGACCTCTCGAGGTGCGAATCGGAGCTACATCCAAGAGACGGACCAACTGCCTTGCGGTTGCGCGGTTTTCGACAAACTTCTGCGCGCGACATCGCGGCCGGTCGTCGGCGACGCGGCCGGCGGCATGTTCCGCAGCGGCGAGTGGGTGCGGCCCGCCCGACTACCCTGGGCGGGTGACGGACTTCACCATCCCGGCGCGCGAGTATGCGCTGGTCTTCGGCGTCGCCGTCGTGGTCACCTTCCTGCTCACCGGAGTGGTCCGGCTGGCGGCCGTGCGGATGGGCGTGGTCACGCCGATCCGGGAGCGGGACGTGCACTCCCGCCCGGTGCCGCGGATGGGCGGAGTGGCCGTTTACGCCGGGTTCGCGGCGGCGGTGCTGATGGCGCTCCAATTGCCGGCCCTGGGCGGGGCCTTCGTGTCGTCGTCCGAGGTGGTGGGGGTGCTGGCCGCCGGCGGCATCATCTGCCTGGTCGGTGTCCTGGATGACCGGTTCGACCTGGATGCGATCGCGAAACTCGCCGGGCAGATCCTCGCGGCCGGCGTGCTGGTGCTGTTCGGGGTGCAGTGGCAGGTGCTCTGGCTGCCCGGCAGCGGCCCGACCGGCGGAAGCCTGGTCAGCCTCGACCAGACGCAGGGGATCGTGCTGACCGTTCTGCTGACGGTGGTGCTGACCAATGCGATGAACTTCATCGACGGGCTCGACGGACTGCTGGCCGGGGTGGCCGCCATCTCGGCGTTCGCGATCTTCATCTTCTCGGTCCGGCAACTCGCCCTGTCCGGTGACGTCAGCTCGGCCTCGCAGCCGCCGTTGATCGCGGCGGCACTGGTGGGGGCCTGCATCGGTTTCCTGCCGCACAACTTCTCGCCGGCCCGGATCTTCATGGGCGACTCGGGCGCCATGTTCATCGGGCTGGCCATGGCCGGGGCCACCATCAGCGCCGGCGGCAAGCTCGATCCGTCGACCTTCGGCCCACGGTCGACCATCGCGCTGCTCGCGCCGCTGATCGTCGCGCTGGCCGTGGTCTTCATCCCGGTGCTGGATTTCCTGTTGGCCGTCATCAGGCGTACCAAGGAAGGTCGGCACCCGTTCAGTGCGGACAAGCAGCACCTGCACCATCGGATGCTGGCGATCGGGCACACCCACCGGCAGGCGGTGCTGATCTTCTATTACTGGGCGTTCGTGCTGGCCGGCGGCGCGGTGTCGCTGGTGTTCGTGAGTTGGGAGGTGGCCATCGTGCCGTTCTCGGTGCTGGTCGCCATCGGCATCGCCTTCTCGGCCTGGCCGCGGATCCGCGCCAGGCGGCTGTCCCGGCGGCGCCGGGATGAGGTCGCGCCGGCGGTGGCGCCATGACCGGCACGCCGCAGCCCGGAAAGCCGGTGGACCTGACCGCCCAGGCCAAGGCCGCGCAACAGATCGCCGACCGCAGCCGCTCCGCCGGCATCTGGTCGCTCGGCCACCTGAAGCTGTGCCTGATGGCGCTGATCGGCGGCGGCGTGGTCCTCGGCGTGATCGCCGCCCTCGTCTCGGGCCTCGGCGCGGTGCTCGGGGTTGTGCTCGGCACCGTCATCGTCGGCGCCTTCTTCAGCTTCTCGGCGGTGGTGATCGCCTGGGTGGGCAAGACCAACCCGGGGACGGTGATGGTCGCCGCCCTGTTCGCCTACGTGATCAAGGTGCTGATCCTGGCCATCGTGCTGATGACGATGCCGATCGACGGTCTGGTCAACGTCAAATGGATGGCGGGCGCGATCGGCCTGGGATTGTTCCTGTGGCTCGCGGCACATATGAGGTATGTCTGGACATTGAAGCTCTACTACGTCGACCCCGGCTGATCCCGAGTCGATCAGGTAAATCGCTCCCACGAGCCGAAACGTGCTGGCCGGGGCCTTTTCGGACGCTGTCGGAACGTGTGCGGGACGCGCTCGGCCGGGTGCGGCGACACGGTGAGTCAACTGATAGTGTCCGGGGCGCCATGAAGATTCGTGTCAAACCCAGTCCCACCTCGAAGGGCTCGTCCTCGAACGGCGTGGATCAGGGTTGGGCCGTGCTCAGCACCCTGATCTCCGGGTTCGCCGTTTTCGGTGGAATCGGGTGGTTGCTGGATCAGTGGTGGGGTACCCGTCTGATGACACCGATCGGCCTCATCGTCGGGATGTCACTGGGTATCTATGCGGTGGTCATGCAGTTCGGTCGGCCGGAACCGGTTGAGCAGACTGCATCCGCGGCACGCACGGTCGACAAGGGAATGGCGCTGCGCGCGGCGAAAGCCGCGAACAGGGCACGAGCAGCACAAGCACGACAAGCACCTTCACCCACCGACGGGCCACCTCCGGCCAACACCCGAAGGGAGACCGAGTGTCTCTGAGCCTGCTGTCACAGGCCCTCATGGCGGCCGAAGAGGGTGGTGAATTCGAGGCCCCGACGGTCGAGCACTCCTTCTTCTTCGACAAGATCGGTGACGGCTCCGTCATCGCCTCGGTCAAGGCAATGGTGCTCCTGGTTCTGGGCGTCATCCTGGTCATGGCGTTCTTCCTGGCCGCCTCCCGCAAGGCGTCGATGATGCCGAGCAAGTTGCAGTTCGCCGGAGAATCGGCCTACGGATTTGTTCGCAACGGCGTCGCCATCGAAATCCTGGGTGGTCATTACGGCCGCAAATGGGCCGGCTTCCTGACCACTTTGTTCGCTTTCATCCTCATTCAGAACCTTTGGGGCATCGTCCCTCTCGCGCAGCTGCCGGTGACATCGCATTTCGCGATCCCGGTCCTGCTGGCGGTGATGGTCTGGTTCATCTACATGATTGTCGGCAT
Source organism: uncultured Actinomycetota bacterium (assembly GCA_963719475.1). GTDB lineage: Bacteria > Actinomycetota > Actinomycetes > Mycobacteriales > Nakamurellaceae > Nakamurella. The sequence continues at coordinate 74,612 of CAVRCD010000014.1, forward strand.
TCAGAAGCACGGCTTCTTCGGCTTCTTCAAGTTGATGTGCTACATCCCCGGCATTCCGGTGGCCATGCACATCCTGTTGATCCCGATCGAATTCCTGTCGAACATCATCCTGCGGCCGTTCACCCTGGCCATCCGGTTGTTCGCCAACATGTTCGCCGGTCACATGCTGATCACCATTGCCGCGGTCGGCACCATCTACCTGTGGAGCGAGGGCGGCTTGCTGAACTACCTGCTCGGTGTGCTGCCTTTCGTCGGCAGCCTCGGGCTGGTGTTCTTCGAGTTGCTGATCTGTTCCCTGCAGGCCTATGTGTTCGTCCTTCTGACCGCGATCTACCTGGAATCGTCCTTGGCGGATTCGCACTGACCCGCTAGCCGATCCACCCAGTCCGACCACGCTTTCCAGCAGTACAGACCGACCAGAGAAGCACCTGGCCCGCACCGGCGCGGCCAGCGATTGACCACCAGGATCCGCCCTGACGGATCTCGTGAAAGGGAGAAGCACCCCCATGTCAGCAGCACTTGTAGCGGCAGACCAGCTCGCCGAAGTCACCGGCAACGTCGGCACCCTCGGGTACGGCCTCTCCGCGATCGGACCCGGTATCGGTGTCGGCATCGTCTGGGCGGCGTACATCACCTCGACCGCCCGCCAGCCCGAATCCGCGGGCCTGACCCGGACCTACGCGTTCCTCGGCTTCGCCGTCTCCGAGGCGCTGGCCCTGCTGGGCTTCGTGGTTCCGTTCATCTTGACCTGATCCTCTCCACCGCCAGCTCAGAGTCGAGGATCGTCATGAACATTGCTTCCGAGGAAGTCACCAACCCGATCGGCCTGCCCTGGGGCGAGGTCCTGATCGGAGCCATCGGCTTCGCCCTGCTGCTCGTCGTGCTGGGCAAGTTCGTCTGGCCGATGTTCGAGAAGGCGTTCGCCGCTCGGACGAAGGCGATCGAGGGTGGCATCGCCAAGGCCGAAGAGGCCCAGAACGAGGCCAAGGCCGCCCTCGACCGGTACAACCAGCAACTGGCCGGTGCTCGCGAGGAAGCGGCGAAGATCCGCGAGGACGCCCGCACCCAGGCGCAGTCCATCCGCGACGACATGCTCGCCCAGGCACACGCCGAGAGCGAGCGGATCGCCGCGGCCGGCCGCGCGCAGCTGGATGCGCAACGTTCGCAGATCGTCGCCGAACTGCGGGCCGACCTCGGTCGGGTGTCGGTCGAGCTGGCCAGCAAGGTCGTCGGTGAGTCGCTCCAGGATCAGGAGCGGCAGAACCGGACGGTCGAGCGCTTCCTGGCCGACCTGGACCGCTGATGCAACACATCGCCAGTCGCGAGTCGCTGATTGCGACGAACGAATTCCTGCTGTCGACGGCCGAAGGCCTTGACGATGAGGCGTTGACCGCCATCGGCTTCGATCTGGAGAAGGTCTCCGACCTGTTCCTGACCGAGGTGCCGCTGCGGCGCACCCTCTCGGAGACGACCCTGTCGTCCGACACCAAGTCCAGCGTCGCGAACCAGCTGCTGTCCGGCAAGATCGGCGACCCTGCGCTGGCGGTCGTCAAGTTCGCGGTCGAGCAACGGTGGTCGTCCTCGCGCGACCTGCAGGAAGCCATGCGCCGGGTCAGTCGCACCGCGATGTTCCGGCGGGCCGAGCTCAGTGGCGATCTCGACGATGTCGAGGACCAGCTGTTCCGGTTCTCCCGGATCGTCGACTCCTCGCCCGATCTGTCGGTCATCCTGGACGATCCCACCGCTGATCCGGCAGCCCGTTCGGCGCTCGTCGACCGGCTGCTGTCCGGCCGCGCCCACCCGTTGGTGACCGAGTTGGTCGACGCCCTGGCCCGGGACACCGCGGGACGGTCGTTCACGCACGGGATGTCCGAGCTGGTCGACCAGGCCGCGCAACGGCGGAACAAGGTCGTCGCGACGGTGAAGACCGCCGCGCCACTGTCCGATGAGCAGACGACCCGGTTGGTCGGTTCGCTCGGTCGGATCTACGGACGAGAGGTGTCCGTGCACGTCGAGGTCGAGCCGTCGGTGCTGGGTGGCATCAGGGTGCAGGTCGGCGACGAAGTGATCGACGGCACCGTTGCCGGACGGTTGGAAGCACTCAAGCGCCGGATGGCCGGATAGCGCAGCACGACCCGGGGAGCCCACTGCCCGGCGCACGACCTGAAACTGCACGACCCCATAGTTTGATGACACGGCTTGATGACACAGAACGGGAACGCGATGACCGAGTTGACGATCTCCTCCGACGAGATCCGCTCCGCGATCGAGAGCTACGTCTCCGAGTACTCGCCCGAGGTGACCCGGGAGGAGGTCGGCATCGTCGCGGAATGTGGCGACGGTATCGCCACCGTCGAAGGCCTGCCGTCGGCGATGTCCAACGAGTTGCTGTCGTTCCCCGGTGGGGTTCTCGGCGTCGCGCTCAACCTGGACGTGCGCTCGATCGGCGCCGTCATCCTCGGTGACGCCAACACCATCGAGGAGGGTCAGGAGGTCACCAGGACCGGCGAGGTGCTCTCGGTACCGGTCGGCGACAACTTCCTCGGCCGGGTGGTCAACCCGCTCGGTCAGCCGATCGACGGGCTCGGCGAGATCGTCGCCGAGTCCAACCGCCCGCTCGAGCTGCAGGCCGCGTCCGTGGTCGAGCGGCAGGGCGTCAGCGAGCCGCTGCAGACCGGGATCAAGGCCATCGACGCCATGACGCCGATCGGCCGCGGGCAGCGCCAGTTGATCATCGGTGACCGCAAGACCGGCAAGACCGCGGTCTGCGTCGACACCATCATCAACCAGAAGGAGAACTGGGAGACCGGCGACGAGAAGCTGCAGGTCCGCTGCATCTACGTCGCCATCGGCCAGAAGGGCACCACGATCGCCGGTGTCCGGCAGTCGCTGGAGGACGCCGGCGCACTGGCGTTCACCACCATCGTCGCCGCCCCGGCCTCCGACTCGGCCGGCTTCAAGTGGCTCGCCCCGTACACCGGCTCGGCCATCGGCCAGCACTGGATGTACCAGGGCAAGCACGTCCTGATCATCTTCGACGACCTGTCCAAGCAGGCAGAGGCCTACCGCGCCATCTCGCTGCTGCTGCGCCGCCCGCCGGGCCGCGAGGCCTACCCGGGTGACGTCTTCTACCTGCACTCCCGCCTGCTGGAGCGTTGCGCGAAGCTCTCCGACGAGCTCGGTGCCGGCTCGATGACCGGCCTGCCGATCATCGAGACCAAGGCCGGTGACGTGTCGGCCTACATCCCGACCAACGTCATCTCGATCACCGACGGCCAGTGCTTCCTGGAAGGCGACCTGTTCAACTCGGGTGTCCGCCCCGCCGTCAACGTCGGCATCTCGGTCTCCCGGGTCGGTGGCGCCGCGCAGATCAAGGCCATGCGGTCGGTGTCCGGCACGCTCCGCCTCGACCTGTCCGCCTATCGGGAACTGGAGGCCTTCGCCGCCTTCGGCTCCGACCTGGACGACGTGTCCAAGCGGGCGCTGGCCCGTGGCTCGCGGTTGGTGGAGCTGCTCAAGCAGGCCCAGTTCAGCCCGTACCCGGTGCAGGAACAGGTGGTGGCCATCTGGGCCGGCACCCGCGGCCACATGGACCGGGTCCCGGTGCAGGACATCCGCCGTTTCGAGGGGGAGTTCCTGCAGTACCTGCGGCACGCCCCGGGCAGCCCGCTGGACGTGATCAAGGAGAAGAAGGTCCTCACCGAGGACACCGAGAAGGCGTTGCTGGAAGCCCTCGGGGAATTCTCCGACACCTTCACCACCTCCGAAGGCCAGATCCTCGGACGACAGGCCGCGGTCAAGCCGATGGACGAGGCCGAGGTCGGCCAGGAGAAGGTCCAGGTCCAGGTCCGTAAGCCGCCGGCCAAGAAGTGATTCCCGGAACTGTCGATCGGATGATGAGAACGATGATGTCCGTCCCGTCCCGCGCCGGAGGTGAATGATGGCTGCCCAGGTCAGGGTGCTGCGCCAACGCGTCAAGTCGGTGAAGTCGACCCAGAAGATCACCAAGGCGCAGGAGATGATCGCCACCTCGCGGATCGCCAAGGCGCAGGCGAAAGTTGCCGCGGCGGCACCGTACTCGCGGGGGATCACCGATGTGCTCACGGCACTGGCGTCCGCGTCGACGCTGGATCACCCGTTGCTCAACGAGCGGGAGGAACCCAAGCGGGCCGGCATTCTGTTGATCACCGCGGACCGCGGGCTGTGCGGCGGGTACAACTCGGCGGCGATCAAGGCGGCCGAGGAACTCGGTGCGCTGCTGCGCTCGCAGGGCAAGGAACCGGAGATGTACGTCATCGGGCGAAAAGGCCTTGGCTACTTCACCTTCCGCAATCGTCCGGTGGTGGAGTCGTGGACCGGATTCTCCGAGCGGCCGACCTACGCCGACGCCGAACGCGCGACGGAGGCCCTGCTGCCGGCGTTCATCGCCGGATCAGCCGGAACGACGGAGGACGGAAAACCGGGCATCGACGAGGTGCACCTGGTCTCCACGCATTTCGTCTCGATGATCACCCAGCGGCCGCAGGCAAGGCGGATGGCGCCGATGGAGATCGAGTACGTCGACCACGACCCGTCCAACGAGTTCCCGCCGCTGTACGAGTTCGAGCCGTCGTCGGATCTGCTGCTCGACGAGATGCTGCCCAAGTACCTCAAGACCCGGATCTACGCCGCGCTGCTCGACGCCGCGGCCAGTGAGTCGGCCGCTCGACGGGCCGCCTGCAAGGCGGCCACCGACAACGCCAACGACATCATCAAGAGTCTCAGTCGGCAGGCCAACCAGGCCCGGCAGGCGCAGATCACCCAGGAACTCACCGAGATCGTCGGCGGCGCTGACGCTCTCGCCGCATCCGGCAACGAAGAGGACTGAACCATGACAACAACCGAGGCGCCACCCACCACCGGCCGCGTCGTCCGGGTCATCGGACCCGTCGTCGACATCGAGTTCCCGCGCGGAGGTGTTCCGCCGCTGTTCAACGCCCTGCACGTCGACGTGTCCGGCGCCGGGGACGCGCACACGCTGACCCTCGAGGTGGCGCTGCACCTCGGCGACGACATCGTCCGCAGCATCTCGATGCAGCCGACCGACGGTCTGGTTCGCGGCGCGCCCGTCACCGACACCGGTGCGCCGATCTCGGTGCCGGTCGGCGACGTGGTCAAGGGTCACGTCTTCAATGCGCTCGGCCGCTGCATGGACGAGCCGGGTGTCGGCGAGGATGCAGAGCACTGGCCGATCTACCGCAAGCCGCCGGCATTCGATCAGCTGGAGGGCCGGACCACGCAGCTGGTCACCGGCATCAAGGTGATCGACCTGCTGACCCCGTACGTGCAGGGCGGCAAGATCGGACTGTTCGGTGGTGCCGGTGTCGGCAAGACCGTGCTGATCCAGGAGATGATCACCCGCGTCGCCAAGAACTTCGGTGGCACCTCTGTTTTCGCCGGGGTCGGCGAGCGCACCCGTGAGGGCAACGACCTGTTCACGGAAATGACCGAGTCCGGCGTCATTCATGACACCGCCCTCGTCTTCGGCCAGATGGACGAGCCGCCGGGCACCCGCATGCGGGTGGCGCTGTCGGCACTGACCATGGCCGAGTACTTCCGGGACGTGCAGAACCAGGACGTGCTGCTGTTCATCGACAACATCTTCCGGTTCACCCAGGCGGGTTCGGAGGTCTCCACCCTGCTCGGGCGGATGCCGTCCGCGGTCGGTTACCAGCCGACCCTGGCCGACGAGATGGGTGAGCTGCAGGAGCGGATCACCTCGACCAAGGGCCGGTCGATCACCTCGCTGCAGGCCATCTACGTGCCCGCCGACGACTACACCGACCCGGCGCCGGCGACCACCTTCGCCCACCTCGACGCCACCACCGAGCTCGACCGTGGCATCACCGAGAAGGGCATCTACCCGGCGGTGAACCCGCTGTCGTCGACCTCCCGGATCCTTGATCCGCAGTTCGTCGGCGACGAGCACTACCGGGTCGCGCAGGAGGTCATCCGGATCCTGCAGAAGTACAAGGAACTGCAGGACATCATCGCCATCCTCGGCATGGACGAGCTCGGCGAAGAGGACAAGCTGCTCGTCGGGCGGGCCCGCCGGATGGAGCGGTACCTGGGCCAGAACTTCTTCGTGGCCAAGCAGTTCACCGGCATGGACGGCTCGTACGTCGAGATGGATCACACCATCGAATCGTTCGACGCCATTGCCAAGGGCGAGTACGACAACATTCCGGAGCAGGCGTTCCTGAATGTCGGCGGCATCGACGACGTGCTGGCCAAGGCGAAGACGCTGTAGTCGAAGCGAGGGTCGGTATCGGGGAAACCGGATGCCGACCCTCGGCCTCACCCCGTCAGCGGCCGCGGTTTGTCGGAGCGAATTCGGGCTCCAACTGGCTCGGTCGAAAAATTGGCCAACTGTCCAGACCGGGCCGGTTGGCCGGGTACTGGTCGGTTAGACTCCTTCCGAGCGTGAAAGTGAGTGTGATCCGGCTGATGCAGCGGGTCCCGGAACACGCAATTCCCGAACAAGAGCCCCACCGAACATCGAGCAGAGGCGGAGTCGCCCGTGGCTGAGATCCAGGTCAATCTGGTTGCCGTCGAGCGCGAGCTCTGGTCGGGCAAGGCGCAAATGGTCGTCGCCCGGACGGTGGACGGCGACATCGGCGTGATGTCCGGCCATGCGCCGCTGCTGGCGCAGCTCCGTGAGGGTTTCGCCGCCAGGATCATCGAGCCCAACGGCAATGTCCTCGGCGTCGCGGTGCACGGCGGCTTCCTGTCGGTCACCGGGGACGGAGTATCGATCCTCGCCGAGGACGCGCAGCTCTCGGACGAGATCGACGTGACGAAGGCCCGCACCGCCTATGAGGCGGCCAAGGCGACCGGCGGCGATTCGGCCGACTCCGAGGCCGAGCTACGCCGGGCAAGGGCGCAGTTGCTCGCCACCGGCAACGACATCTGATTCTGTCGCGGATCGGATTCGGGACCCGATGGACATGGTGTCGCTGGCGCAGGGATTCGGCGTGGCGATACTCGTCGTGGTGGTCCTCGCGATCGTGATGATCGCGGTCCGCAGGTCCATGCTCGGCCGGGCCGGGGCGATCGACATCTGTTGGCGACGCTCCCGCAGCTCCGACGGCAACGGTTGGGTACTGGGCCAGGGACGCTTCCGGGACAACGAGTTCCTGCTCTACCGCTCGTTCTCGCCGTGGCCCGGCGCGGCCCGCACCCTGCACCGCGGCTCGCTCAAGCTGGGGGATCGCCGGCTCAGGGTGGGCACCGAACCCGATCTGCTGCCGGTCGATGCGGTGATCGTGCGATGTACCGACGGCGGTACGCAGATCGAGCTGGCGCTCAGTGAACAGGCGCTGACCGGACTACGGTCCTGGCTCGAATCGCTGCCGCCGGCGACCCGGTCGGTGAGGTTGTTCCACCGGGGCGTCAAGAAGACCTGACCACCGTCCGCACGACATCGACACCCTGATCGGCCTTTTCGCTGCTGACGTCGCCGCAGCGGTCATTCTCCGGCCTTGCTCTGTTCGGCGGCCCCGCTGTGATCCGCCACCTCGCCCCGCTCGCCGCCGGGGACCCACAACACGTCACCTGCCGGGTTCGCCGCCCTGGCCAGGATGAACAGCAGATCCGACAGCCGGTTCAGATACGTCGCCGCCAGCGGATTGCTGCCGTCGGGGTCCGTCGCCCGCAGCGCCCAGGCACTCCGCTCGGCCCGCCTGGCCACCGTTCTGGCCAGATGCAACAGGGAGCCGGCCGCGGTGCCCCCGGGCAGGATGAACGAGGTCAACGGCGTCAGCTCGGCGTTGAAGGCGTCGCAGTCGGCTTCGAGACGGTCGATGTAGTCCTGGGTGACCCGCAGTTGCGGATACTCCGGCGGAGTCTGCGCGATGGGTGTGGCCAGATCCGCGCCGAGATCGAAGAGCTCGTTCTGCACCCTGGTGAGAACGGCGGCCATCGCCGGCGGCGGGGTACCGAGCGCCGTCACCAGCCCGAGAGCGGCATTGGTTTCGTCGCAGTCGGCATAGGCGACCAATCGCGGGTCGGTCTTGGCGACCCGGCTGAAATCCGCGAGTCCGGTGGTCCCGTCGTCACCTGTCCGGGTGTAGATGCGGGTGAGGTGCACAGCCATGCCCATACCCTACGGACGATCGCCTGGTCGGTCGGAACGTGGCGTCCGGTGGGGCCACGGTCGGCCGGTTAGAGTGCGAACCGTGGAACGCTTCCTGGTCACCGGCGGGGCCCGGCTCGCTGGCACCGTCCAGGTTGCCGGTGCCAAGAACAGCGTGCTGAAGCTGATGGCGGCAGCGTTGCTGGCGGAGGGGACGACCGTCATCTCCAACTGCCCGGAGATCCTCGACGTCCCGCTGATGGCCGACGTGCTGCGCGGACTGGGCTGCACCGTCGATCTCGAGGCCGACACGGTGGCGATCACCACGCCGGCCGAGCTGTCGTTCCACGCCGATTTTCCGGCGGTCGGCCGGCTACGGGCGTCGGTGTGCGTGCTCGGTCCGCTGATGGGCCGATGTCGTCAGGCCGAGGTGGCACTGCCCGGTGGGGACGCCATCGGGTCCCGGCCGCTGGACATGCACCAGTCGGGGCTGCGGGCGCTGGGCGCGACGATGAACATCGAGCACGGCAAGGTGGTCGGCCGCGCGACGAAGCTGCGCGGCGCGGCCATCGGCCTGGACTTTCCCAGTGTCGGCGCCACCGAGAACATCCTGATGGCCGCGGTGCTGGCCGAGGGCACCACGGTGATCGACAATGCCGCCAGGGAGCCGGAGATCATCGACCTGGCGCAGATGCTGGCCCAGATGGGCGCCCGGATCCAGGGCGTCGGCACCGCCGTGCTGACCATCGACGGCGTGCCGGAACTGCATCCGACGACCCACCGGACGGTCGGCGACCGGGTGGTCGGCGGCACCTGGGCCTACGCGGCCGCGATCACCCGTGGCTCGGTTCGGGTCGAGGGGGTCGACCCGGTGTTCATGACGGCCCCGCTCGAGCGGCTGGCCAGGGCTGGAGCAGAGATCGAGGCGGAGCCCGACGCCGTCACCGTGAACATGCCGGGACGGCCGCGCGCGGTCGACTTCATCACCATGCCGTACCCGGGTTTTCCGACCGACCTGCAACCGATGGCGTTGGCCCTGGCCGCGGTCGCCGACGGCCACTCGCTGATCACCGAGAACGTCTTCGAGGCCCGCTTCCGGTTCGTCGACGAGCTGATCCGGATGGGTGCCGACGCCCGGACCGACGGCCACCATGCCTCACTGCGAGGGCGCGAGCAGCTCTCCAGCGCTCCGGTGTGGTCCACCGACATCAGGGCCGGCGCCGGCCTGGTGCTCGCCGGGCTGGCGGCCGAGGGGGTCACCGAGGTGCACGAGGTGATGCACATCGACCGTGGCTACCCGCATTTCGTGGAGGACCTGCAGAAACTCGGGGGCAAGATCGAACGGGTGGGGGAGAGCGAGGAATCGTTCTGACCCGCTGCTGCCCGGCAGCCGTACGGCCGTGGCCCCGGCGTTGGCTAGGGTGACCGGGTGCGTCTCGTCGTGGCCCGCTGTTCGGTCGATTACGTAGGTCGATTGACCGCGCATCTGGCGCCGGCAATACGGGTGCTGATGGTGAAGGCCGACGGCTCGGTGCTGGTGCACTCGGACGGTGGGTCGTACAAGCCACTGAACTGGATGTCGCCGCCGTGCTGGCTCGTCGAGGAGCCCGGTCAGTGGATCGTGCAGAACAAGGCCGGCGAACAGTTGGTGATCACCCTGGACGAGGTGCTGCACGATTCGCAGCACGACCTGGGTGTCGATCCGGGCCTGGTGAAGGACGGCGTCGAGGCGCATCTGCAGGTGTTGCTGGCCGAGCACGTCGCCACCCTTGGCGAGGGTTGGACGATGGTGCGCCGGGAGTTCCCGACCCCGATCGGCCCGGTCGACCTGATGTGCCGGGATGCCACCGGTGGCAGCGTCACGGTGGAGATCGTCGAGAGCGGGGAGGTGAACTCGGCAATCTCGGACGGACCGACCACTTCCGGTGGTCAGTACGTGGCCGTCGAGATCAAACGCAAGGCCACCATCGACGCCGTGGAGCAGTTGACCCGCTACCTCGAGTACCTCAACCGCGATCCACTCCTTGCGCCGGTCGGCGGCGTCCTCGCCGCACAGAGCATCGCGCCTCAGGCTCGCACGCTCGCCGAGGACAGGGGCATCCGGTGCGTCATTCTGGACTACGACGAGTTGCGGGGAATCGATCGGGTGGGAACGCTCTTCTAGAGCATCTTCGATTCCGCGCACCGCTCCCGACCTGTCGACTGAACGCTCTGCAGTCAAATCTGGGCCTTCGGGCGCTATTTGGCCTGCACAGGGTGCAGTGGACGGGAGACTGCGGGGAGAAGCCGGCGGACGGGCCCGCCTGCAACTGTTCGCCGTGGGCGCACCCCACCCGGCCGGGTCGGTCCGCACGCTGCACTAGCCTGGGCGGTGTTGGTCGGCGAGGCATTCGGCTTCCGGCACTTGCAGATTCATTTGATCCCACCGCGGCATGCAGTCGACGCCGCGAACGACGACGGAGGTTTGGCGTGGACGTCAAGATCGGTGTGACGGACACCGGGCGAGAACTGGTGCTCAGCTCGACATCGAATCCCGACGAGATCGAGGCGCAGATCACCGAGTCGCTGAAGAACCCGTCGGGCACCCTGGTCCTGGTGGACGAGAAGGGTCGGCGGGTGATCGTGCCCTCTGCGCGGATCGGGTACGTGGAGATCGCGCCCGCCGACGGCCGCCGGGTGGGTTTCAGCGCCTGATCTGATCGGGAACACGACTCGGGTCGCGGGAGTTTCCGTGACCCGAGTTTTCGTGTGACCCGGGCTACGGCTGACTCGGGCTAGGGCAGCTGGTCCTGGCGGGGAAACCGGGAAATGCCGCGCCACATCAAGGTCGAGAGCAGCTCGATGGCCTCGGCCCTCGAGACATGCGGCGACTGCTGCATCCAGTAGCGCGCGCTGACCTGCGAGAGGCCCACCATCCCGGAGGCCAGCAGCCGAGCGCGTTCGACGTCGACCCCGGTGTCGGTGGTGATGGTGTCGGTGATCGCCGAGATGCAGTCGTCGGTGGCCTGATCGACGATCCGCTCGACCTCGGCCTGACCGCGCAGGTCCGATTCGAAGATCAACCGGTACGCCTGACCGTTGTCGGCCACGAAGGTGAAGTACGCGGCAACAGCGTTGTCCACGCGTTCGTGGTTGTCGGTGCTCGCTGTCAACGCGGCCCTGACCAGCCGGACCATCTCCGCCCCGGACTCCCGGAGCAGGTCGAGGTACAGCTCCAGCTTCGATGGGAAATGTTGGTACAGAACAGGTTTACTCACTCCGGCACGGACTGCGATGTCGTCCATGGCCGCCGAGTGGTAGCCCTGGGTGACGAATACCGTCTTCGCGGCCGCCAGTAGTTGAGTCCGCCGCGCCGACCTGGACAGCCGCGGCGTCACCCTGGTGGTGGCATCGGTCATGAAGACGGGAGTCCTTTCTCGTGCGCCCGGGAATTCACCCTAACGCGGCGCACGCGCTCCCACCCGCACATCGCGATGCCGACCTGCTCCCGGCCAGGCGCCGTCGAACCGCGCGGTCATCGTCCCGGTTTGATCGGCACCTCGCTGTATCGACCGTTCACCACCGCGGCGACCGCCTCCAGCGATCGGCCTGACAGGTAGTTGCTCTCCTGGTGGTGGATCATCAGGTCGCCGACGTCGCCCGCGAGCTTGGACGCCAGGGCATCGGTCAGGAACCCGCCCACGGCACCGGTGTTCACCGAAATCGACAGGTCGGGATTGTTGGAGGTCGTGTCGATCACCTGGGCACCGAAGTCCCGGCTCGCCGGATCGGGTCCGAACGGCTCATCGCTCATCGTGAACCGCGGAACGATGTTGGCCCCACCCGCCAGCAGATCGGTTTCCGCTGTGGTGACCGGGTCGTTGTCGTAGGAGAGTGCGTGTACGTGCTCGGCGCTCATCCCGGGATAGTCACCGGCCGTCTCGACCTGCGTGCTCGCGCCCGGTGACCCGAGCAGGATCAGGTCGTCGAATTCTGCTCCCTGGGCGGCCGCTGCCGAGACGGTGGTCGATCCCATCGAGAAGCCCATCCCGATGAATCGGGCGGTGTCCGGTGCCCACTGCCGGAACGTGGTCAGATCGTTCACCAGCATCGCACCGCCGTCCCGGGCGGCGCCGTCGTCCAGGGCCGCCGCCAGGTTCTTGGTGGTGGCCAACGGTGTCTGTGGCACTCCGCCGATGGCCGAGAGCGGTATGTCGTAGCCGTACCAGGCGACCACGGCCGTTCGGTCGCCGGGCGCCTGCCGCTGGGACTCGTCCCGAAGGTGCGCGGCGCCGCTGATGCCCTGCGCGATCGTCACCGGGGCGCTGGACACGCCCGGCGCGAACACCGCCACGTTGTCGGCGGTGGTGACGTCGCCGACACTGATCGCGGCGCGGCCCTGGCTGGTGGAATCGGCGGACTCGTAGACCAGCAGCTGCGCGACGCCTCCTTGCTCGGTGGCCTCCTGCAGACCCTGCTGGACGCCCAATGCCATTGCCAGGGTGGCGATGTCGGTGGACTGCAGGTCCGCTGCCAGCCGGCTCAGGTTGTCCGCGTCGATTCCGGTGGCCCCGACAGCCGCGGCTCCGGTCCCGGGGGCGGGGTCGATCGGGATCATCGAACCGATCGCGGTTGCCGGCCGGGGTGCGGTGAGCTGTTCGATCGGGTCGCCCGGATCACTGCGCAGGGTCATCGCCAGCACGTTCAGGGCATCGGTGTTCCTGGCCAGCAGATCGTTCAGCCGCTGCTGCAGGGTGCCGACGATGCCGGCCACCGGGCCCAGCGCCTGATGGCTGATCGCCCATCCGAGCAGATCCTCCGGAGGGATCCAGCCGAGGCCGAGCGCTGCGGACTCGGCAGCCGACACTTCGGAGTCGGCCAGCACGCGGGACTGGCGGAGAGTGGCCACGGCCTCATCCGCGGCGTCGACCTGCCGGGAGATGATGTCCCGGCCGGCCAGACCCGCTTCCCGCTGTCGACCGATCGCGACCTGCGGTTCCGGGCGTGACCAGCCGGCCGCCAGCACCGGAATGGCGTCGGCGATCCGTTCGGCGCCCTGCCAGAGCAGCACCCGGATCCGGGCGGCCACCGCGAACCATTCCTGCAGGGCATCGACCTCCACCTGCAGGATCTCCTCGGCCACCGTCATCGGATTGGGCAGCCCCATGGCGACCGCCGCCTGCCCGATCGCAACGGCGGCCGGTGAGCCGGACCCGATCACCGCGGCGGCGCGATGATCGAGGACTCGGCCGCGTCGAAGGCATGTGCCGAGTTGCGCAGGCTCGCCGCGGTCTCGCTCACCTGTGCGGCGAGTGAGCGGGTTGCCGCGCAGGCCTGCAGCACCCTGCGGGCGGCCGCGCCGGCAACTTCTCTCGCCACCGCGGACCGGCCGAGACTCTCGTCGGTGAGCGGGCAGTCCCAGACCGGTTCGCAGCCCGGGTCCAGGGCGGAGGCCGCGTCCTGCAGGACGCCGGCGGCCTGCCGGATCAGCGCCGTGTCCACCTTCAGTTCCGGTGTCATCGCAGCAGTCGTCATCGCAGCGGTTGTCATTGCAGCAGTTCCAGCGTCATCGCAGCCGCCCCCTCGTCCGTCACCCTGATCGGCCATCAGGCTGCCCGGAGCAGGGCTTCGGATCCGTCCCACCCTTCGATCTGTGGACAGAATTCGGACATGGGGATCAACACCTCGGTCCAGTGGGGCGATTGACGGCATCAGCAGGCACCATGGACCGGTGACCGCGACTCCCGCCTGGCCCGTCCAGGGCCCACCGCACCGCGACGAACTCGTGTCGTGGACGACGGCGGAATCGTCCGACGCGGATCTCACCCGGATCCCGGCACTGGCTGCGACGCCCGCACCGGGATGGACCGAGTTGATCGACGGCCGCGGAGTGTTCGTTCGACGGGAACCCGACACGGACGGCTCGACACCGGTCTGGTTCGTGCACGGTCTGGGTGGGGCATCAACCGACTGGACCAGGCTCAGCACCGCATTGGCGCCGTTCGCGCCTGGCTTCAGCCTCGACCTGCCCGGCAGCGGAAGGTCCGATCCGCCGCCCGGCGGGCGCTACTCACCGCTGCAGGACGCCGATCTGGCGGCGGCGGCGATCGATCAGGTCACCGGCGGGCCGGTTCACCTCGTCGGCAACTCCTACGGCGGCGTTGTCACGACCCTGCTGGCGGCCCGCCGGCCGGATCTGGTGCGCACGCTCACGGTCATCGCGCCCGCCGTCCCGGATCTGCGGATCACCCGCGATCGGGGAGCGGACCCGCGGCTCGGTCTGCTGCTGGTGCCGGGGACGGCCGGCATCGCGTACGGGCGATTGGCCTCGATCCCGCCTGCGGCCCGCGCGCGGGGGATGGGCGAACTGTGCTTCGGTCATCCCGAGGTCATCACCGACGAGGACTACGCGGCCGCTGCCGCCGAACACACCTGGCGCGCGGCCCTGCCGTGGGTGTACTCGGCAACGGTCGGCACGCTGCGGGGGCTGATGTCGAGCTACCTGCGACGGGGGTCGACGTCGTTCATGGCGGCGGCCAGCGGGGTGCAAGCGCCCACTCTGGTCATCTGGGGCACCCGGGATCGGTTGGTCGACGTACGACTGGCCCAGCGGGCCGCCGCCGGCTATCGCGACTCGCGGCTGCTGGTGCTGCCCGAATGCGGACACGTTGCCCAGATGGAGGACCCGGAGGCCACCGCTCGGGGGATCCTCTCGCTGTGGCAACGGGCGGCCCGGCCGAGGACGGACGGGCAGCCGCCCCCGCTGACCGACCATGATCAGGCCGGGCGCGCCGCGCCGGTGGGATCAGCACGCTATGGCAACCTCGTATCGTGACTTCGCATCCCGCCGAGCCCCATCGACGAGGGTCGGCAGGGGGGCAAGATCCCGCAGTCGGTGGATCGGGTCGCCGTCGATTCGCGCGGCCGGTCGGCCCGTCTGCCCTGTGGGACGACGCCGGGTCACCGTCCATCCACGCGGCTGACCGAAGGGTGCCGCCGCCGACCCGATCGGCCGCCGCCCGTCGCCCGCCGTCCGGTGAACAACGCCGCACCGAGTCCCGTCAGGCCGACTACCGGCCGGCCGAACCGACCACCGCCGATTTGGGTCGATCGCGATCGGCCGAACCGACCACCGCTGATTCCAGTCGTTCGCGATCGACGGGATCGACCGCTGCCCGGTCGGCAGCTGGTGGTCGGGAGGGTCAGCGCCGCAGCGCATCCGGTGTGGCGCCGGCCGCCGGGTCGGCCCGGACCGGCGCCCGCGCGCCCGCGGGGCCACGCCCGCCGCGGGACGGGAAGCGGCGGCCGCCACCGCCGCCGGGATGGTTCGGCGGCCGAAACCGTTGGCGCGCCGTGATGATCCCGTTTCTGGTGATCCTGACCATCGTGGTGATCTATCAGGTCACCCGCCCGCCGTCCGAGCCCGTGCAGGTGGCCCAGACCCCGGTCACTTCGGCCGCGAGCCGGCCGGCCGCCGCAACGACGGAGGATGCGGTGCCCAGCGCGAGGCCGCCGCTGTCCAGCGCGCCGGTGAGCGCGGATCCGTCACCGCTACCCGGTGCGGTGCCCGATCTGACGAACACGGATGCCAACGGACATCTGGCCGCATCGATCGCCGCCGGCGCCCTGCCGGCCGGTGCGGATTTCGTCGCCGCTGGTGCCGGCACCTGGCACATCGTGCCCGGGACGACGCCGACTCACGGCGCGGGGCAACAGTTCTCCACCTACACGATCGAGGTCGAGGACGGTCTGCTGCCGTCGGTCGAGGCTGACCAGGCGTTTGCTGCGGCGGTCGATGCCACCCTCGCCGATCCACGTTCGTGGATCGGCGGCGGCCAGGTGAGCCTCGCCCGCATCGATTCGGGTGATCCGGACTTCCGGATCTCGCTGACCAGCCAGATGACCATCCGGGCGCCGGACCAGTGCGGCTGGGACATCCCGCTGGAGGCGTCCTGCTACAACGGGTGGGCCGGGCGGGTCTACATCAACGACGCCAGGTGGACCCGGGGTGCGATGTCGTACAACGGCGACCTGGACGCGTATCGGTCCTACGCCGTCAATCACGAGGTCGGACATGCACTGGGCATGCGGCACGAGGCGTGCCCAGCCGCTGGAGCGCCCGCACCGGTGATGATGCAGCAGTCGTGGAGCACCTCCGATGACGATCTGAGCCTGCTCGACCCGCAGACGATCCCGCGGGACGGGAACACCTGCGTGGCCAATCCGTATCCGTATCCGGGAGCGCCGACCGCCGCCCCGGCAACACCGGCTCCGACAGCAGCCGCGGGCTGAGCGTCGCCGTTTCCCGCTGGACTGTCAGGTGGGCACCTCGTTCGCCGCTGGCGAACACCGCCGATCGACCCGACCGACACGCCGACCGCCGCGCGTACGTTGGCGTCCATGCGGACAACGCCCCCTGTCGGGCTGCCCACCACGCTGGGCGAACTACGAGATTCCGGCCATCGGTTGCGCGGTGTGAAGGATGAGATCCGGGACAACCTGCTGGCCGAACTCGGGGCCGGCAACGATCCCTGGCCGGGCATCGTCGGCTTCGAATCCACCGTGCTCCCTCAGCTCGAACGGGCGCTCATCGCCGGCCATGACATCGTCGTGCTCGGCGAGCGCGGTCAGGGCAAGACCAGGCTGCTGCGCACGCTGACCGGGCTGCTCGACGAGTGGACGCCGGTGATCTCGGGGTCGGAGATCGGCGAGCACCCGTACGACCCGATCACCGTCGGCGGGCAACGCCGCGCGCAGGAGCTCGGTGACGCGCTGCCGATCAGCTGGCGGCACCGCAGCCTGCGGTACACCGAGAAGCTGGCCACCCCGGACACCGCGGTCGCCGACCTGATCGGTGACGTCGACCCGGTCAAGGTCGCCGAAGGGCGCTCGCTCGGCGACCCGGAGACCATTCATTTCGGCCTGGTGCCGCGCGCGCACCGCGGCATCATGGCGATCAACGAACTTCCCGACCTGGCCGAGCGGATCCAGGTCGCGCTGCTGAACGTGATGGAGGAGCGGGACATCCAGGTCCGCGGCTACACGTTGCGACTGCCGCTGGACGTGCTGCTGGTGGCGTCGGCGAACCCGGAGGACTACACGAACCGCGGCCGGATCATCACCCCGCTCAAGGATCGCTTCGGCGCCGAGATCCGCACCCACTACCCGCTCGAGCTGGCCGACGAGATCGCGGTGATCCGGCAGGAAGCCGCCCTGGTCGCACCGGTTCCGGATCACTTGCTGGAGATCATTGCCAGGTTCACCCGGCTGCTGCGGGAGTCCGCAGCGGTCGACCAGGGGTCGGGGGTATCCGCGCGGTTCTCCGTTGCCGCGGCGGAAACCATTGCAGCGGCAGCACTTCGACGCTCGGCGATCACCGGCGAGGCGTTGCCGATGGCCCGGCCGATCGATCTGGAGTCGGCGCTCCCGGTGCTCCGGGGCAAGCTCGAATTCGTCACCGGTCAGGAGGGCCGGGAGGACGAAGTACTCGAGCACCTGCTCCGCAGGGCGACCGCCGACACCGCGCGCAGGCATCTGCGGGGGGTCAATATGACTCCGTTGGTGGAGGCGGTCACCAGATCGCCGCTGCGCACCGGAGACCGGGTCACCGCCACCGATGTGGTCGCCGCGTTGCCGCGGGTCGAGGTGCTGGCCACCATCGCCCAGCGACTCGGCGCAGCCGGCACCGAGGACCCTGGTCCGATGGCTTCGGCCGCCGAACTAGCCCTTGAACTGCTCTTCCTCACCCGGAAACTGACCAAGGCGCCGAGCGACGATGGTGACACGGTGAGCTATGGCTGAACCGCTGCCGGAGGACGGGCCGGGGCGCCGAAACCCGAGGCGGCGGGGATACGCGTACGGCCCGTACCTCGACGGACCGGATCCGCTCGCCCCTCCGGTGGACCTGCGGGCGGCGCTCGATCGGATCGGCGCCGATGTGATGGAGGGCGGCTCACCACAGCAGGCATTGCGCGAGCTGCTCAGACAGGGTGTCGGTGACCGGCGCGGACTCGACGAGCTGAGCCGCCAGCTGTGGCAACGCCGTCGAGAGCTGCAGCGCGACAACCGGATCGACGGCACCCTGCAGGAGGTGCGCGAGCTTCTCGACCGGGCGCTGACCGCCGAGAAGGAGGCCTTGGCGAGACAGGATTCCGAGGACGCACGGTTCCGCGAACTGGATCTGGCGACGCTGCCGGACAACACCGCGCGGGCAGTCCGTGCGCTGAACGAGTACGACTGGCAATCCGCCGATGGTCGCGCCGCGTATCAGGAGATCCAGGCCCTGCTCGGTCGCGAGCTGCTCGACCAGCGATTCAGCGGGATGAAGCAGGCGCTGCAGCAGGCGACGCCGCAAGATGTCGAACAGATCCAGCGGATGCTGAACGACCTGAACGCACTGCTCGAAGCGCACCAGAGCGGAGCGGACACCACCGCGCAGTTCACCGACTTCATGGCCGAACACGGCAGCTTCTTTCCCGAGAATCCCGGCACTGTCGACGAACTGATCGACGTCTTGGCCGCGCGCTCGGCTGCGGCGCAGCGGATGATGCAGTCGCTCAGCCCGGAACAGCGAGCCGAACTCGCCGAACTCAGCCAACAGGCGTTCGGCAGTCCACAGCTGGGTCGCTCGCTCGAGCAACTCGACGCCGCACTGCAGAATCTTCGGCCGGGGGAGGACTGGTCCGGGTCCGGCCGGTTCCGCGGCGAGTCGCCGATGGGTCTGGGGGAGGCCACCAGGGCGATGGAGGAGCTCGGGCGGCTGGAGGAACTCATCGACCAGCTGGGTCAGCGTTACCCGGGTGCCCGACTGGACGACATCGACCTGGACGCTCTGGAGGCGGTTCTCGGAGAGCGCGCCAGGGCGGACGTGGATGCACTGGCGGAGCTCGACAAGGAATTGCGCGAGCAGGGCGTCTTCGAACGAGCGGCCGACGGATCGTTGCGACTCTCGCCGAAGGCGCTGCGTCGCCTCGGCGAATCGGTGCTGCGCGACGTGGTGGACAAGATCGGCGCCCGGCGCGGGGAGCGGATGACCCGCCGCGCCGGGGCGGCGGGCGAACCGAACATGGCGAGCCGGCCGTGGGCCTTCGGCGACACCGAACCGTGGAACGTGTCGCGGACGTTGCTGAACGCACAGCTGCGCCGGGCCGGCGGCGACGACCGGATGCTGGACGTCGCCGATGTGGAGGTCGTCGAGAACGAGCACCGGACAAGGGCCGCGGTCGCGTTGTGCGTCGACACCTCGTGGTCGATGGTCCAGGACGGCCGCTGGGTTCCGATGAAACGCACGGCACTCGCCCTGCACCAGTTGATCTCCACCCGGTTCCGGACCGATGCGTTGCAGCTGATCACCTTCGGCCGCGGCGCGGAGAAGGTGGAGCTGGCAGAACTGATCGGGCTGGAGGGTGCGTACGTCCAGGGCACCAATCTGCATCACGCACTGTTGCTGGCCGGCGATCACCTGCACCGCCACCCCGATGCGGTGCCGGTGATCCTGGTGGTGACCGACGGCGAGCCGACCGCCCACGTCGACGCCGACGGTCAGCTGGCGTTCGCCTACCCGACACAACCGGACACTCTGCGGGCGACGGTGACCGAACTCGATCGACTGTCGGCCAGGCGGGCTGCCATCACGTTCTTCGTGCTCGGTGACGACCCGAGGCTGGCCGATTTCATCGATTCCCTGGCAAGGCGCTGTCACGGTCGCGTGGTGGCGCCGGATCTGGACGGGCTCGGCGCCGAGGTGGTCGCCGACTACCTGCGAACCCGGCAATAGCGGCTTCCCGGCGGATCGTGGTGCCGTTCGGGACCTCGATCGGGGGCGCAGAATGCGGTTCGACGCAGATTTCCCGGTCTGGTTCGTCACTGCGGCACCGATCGGGGAAGTTCCGTGGCGGCCGGCGGGTTACTGCTGAGGCAGAATCGCTTCAGTTCAATTGCGTTGCCGCTCCATCGTTCCGTTCTGTGCTGCGCCGTGATCGTGCGTGGCACCGTCGGTACGACGCAGCAGTGCAGTTCCGCGCCCAAGGAGACCCCGTGACATTGCCCCCGCTGGTGGAACCGGCCGAATCGCTGAGCAAGGCCGAAGTCGAACGCTATTCGCGGCACCTGATCATCCCCGACGTCGGAATGACCGGTCAGAAGCGGATGAAGAACGCGAAGGTGTTGGTCGTCGGCGCCGGCGGTCTCGGCTCGCCCGCCCTGCTGTACCTGGCCGCGGCCGGCGTCGGCACCCTGGGAATCCTGGACTTCGACACCGTGGACGAGTCCAATCTGCAGCGCCAGGTGATCCACGGCCAGTCTGATATCGGCAAGTCGAAGGCGGTCTCGGCGGCGGAGTCGATCGCCGAGATCAATCCGTACGTCACGGTGAACCTGCACACCGAGCGACTGGATTCCGGGAACGCGCTGGAGATCTTCGAGCCGTACGACCTGATCCTGGACGGCACGGACAACTTCGCCACCCGGTACCTGGTGAACGACGCCTGCGTGCTGCTCGGAAAGCCCTACGTCTGGGGATCGATCTACCGGTTCGAGGGTCAGGCCAGTGTGTTCTGGTCCGAGCCCCGCGGCGGCACGCAGGAGGGTGTGCAGTACCGCGACCTGTACCCGGAGCCCCCACCTCCCGGCATGGTGCCGTCGTGCGCCGAGGGCGGCGTGCTGGGTGTGCTGTGTGCCTCCATCGGTTCGATCATGGTCACCGAGGCGATCAAGCTGATCACCGGCATCGGTGAGACCCTGCTCGGCCGGTTGATGGTCTACGACGCGCTGGACATGACCTACCGCACGGTGAAGATCCGTCGGGACCCGGCCGGCGAGCCGATCACCGGGCTGATCGACTACGACGCGTTCTGCGGCTCGATCTCTGACGACGCGGCCGCTGCGGCGTCCGGTCACACCATCTCGGCCCGCGACCTGAAGAACAAGATGGACGCGAACGAGGACTTTCTGCTGGTCGATGTCCGGGAGCAGAACGAGTACGAGATCGTCTCCATCCCCGGTTCGGTGCTGATTCCCAAGGGCGACATCCTGTCCGGCGAGGCGCTCTCCTCGTTGCCGATGGACAAGCCGTTGGTGTTGCACTGCAAGTCCGGTGCCCGCTCCGCCGAAGCCCTCGCCGTTTTGCACAAGGCCGGATTCGCCGATGCCGTGCATGTCGGCGGCGGAGTTCTGGCCTGGGTCAAGCAGGTCGACCCGAGCCTGCCGTCCTACTGACTCACCGGTCAGTCGACGTCACCCGCAGGGACGTCACCGGCGGCGACGTCATGGTGTCGTGCCGGGTGCGCGGGTGCCGGGTCCGGCGGGCGGGTCGTGACGGGGCCTTCGGCATTGTCCGGACGCCCGTCGGACCTGCCGGGAACGGCTGATGGTCGGTCCGCGGCGCGACACCTGGATCGGTAGGGGCGATCCCGTGTACGGCCGCGGTAGCGTCCAAGAGTGATCCCTGGACAAGCGGCACCACCGCCGGAGGGGAGTCGGCCGGCGGGTCTTCGTCCGGTCGATCAACCCGGCGCGGGTCCGCTCGTTGGCGCTGTCTCGTCCGGGATCGCTGTACCGCCGCCCGAGCATGTGGTGCGGGCTTTCTCCGCGACGGCCGCCGCGACGGAGCCGCCGGAGTTGCTCTCGAGCGGCCGGGGCCGCACCTGGCGTTGCGGGAACATCGTGATCAAGCCGGCGCCTGATCCGGCGGGGGCGTCCTGGCTCGCCAACACCCTCGAGCAACTGCCGGTCATCGGCGTCCGGTTGGCCCGGCCGGTGCGGTCGTCGGACGGTCGGTGGGTGGTCGCCGGTTGGAGTGCCCAGCGTTTCGTCTCGGGAAGCCCGGCGCCCCGGCACGACGAGATCATGCTGGCCGGCATCGCCCTGCACGAGGCCTTGGCCGGCGTCGGCGAGCCGAGATTCCTCCGTGATCGCACCGATCTGCACAGCTGGGCCGATCGGCTCTCCTGGGGCGAGGTGCAGGACGATGACGGTCGCACCGGCACTGGACACGGCGCCCAACTGTTCGCCTCGATCGCGGACGGACGCCGGCCGATCGAGGTCGACAACCAGGTGGTGCACGGCGACCTCTACGGCAACGTGCTGTTCGCCGGTTCCGCACCGCCCGCGGTCGTCGACCTGGTCCCGTATTGGCGCCCGGCGGGCTGGGCCGCTGCGGTCGTCGCCGTCGATGCCCTCGCCGGGGGCGGCGCGCCGATCGAGTTGCTGGCCGAGTGGGACCGCTGGCCGCATTGGCCGCAACTGCTGCGTCGTGCGCTGTTGTTCCGGCTCGCGGTCGGGCTCGCTCATCCCCGGACCCCGCCCACCGATCTGGTCATCCTGCTGGCCACTGCAGAGCGACTGATGCCCCACCTGGATTGATCACGATTGCCCCTGCCTTGGGTCATCACGATCGCGGGCCGAACCACGCGAGGATGGCGCGTCACTGGCCGGCACCGGCCGCAACGACCACGACACCCCTTCTCCGGTGATCCGTTCCAGTTCCTCTGGGTGAATGCCGGCGGCCATGATTGCGATCATCATGTGCGCCAGTGGATGTTCCGGTTCGGCCAGCAGACATCGATCGACCGCGATCTGAGCAAGCGCCCCGTCACCGTGTCGATAGGCGACCATCGCCAAGACCGAGCACAGCGGGGGCGCCAACGGATCGGGGGTCCAGGTGGCGCAGGAGATCAGCATCGGAAGCCAGGGCAGGTCTACCTCGATGACCGCCCTGTCGAGCACGGCATCGCGCACCAGGTGGTCGGTGAGCAGCACGACCAGTGCCGCGGCCACTTCGACTTCGACGCCGTCACCGGCCAGCACCTGGCCGAACGCCTGCGAGATCAGGTCGTCGACCTCGCTCGGCATCTCGCCCAGCAGGATGTGATCGGCGGCCGTCAGGCCCGGCAAGAGCTCGGAGGATGGCAGTCGGCCGCACGCTGCCTCGGTGATCTCGCGTTCGGCTCGCCGCAGCCGGGCGCCCGTAGGTCCGGCGATCGACCGCCGCAATTCCTCCCGATCGGCCAGCACCGACCGACCGGCCAGGGCACCGGCCGCGGCGAGGGCCCTGACCTGGGGATCATCGGCGCCTGGCAGCGGATACCCCGGGTGAGCCCGTTCCATGGCCGCGTTCAGGGCAGGGCGCGCCCGGCCCCCGCGGACCACCAGGGCGTCCATCACCTCCATGCCGACCCTGGCCATCTCTCGCAGCACGTCGTCGAGCAGTGGTGGCCGCCGCCGGAAGCTCTGGTAGCTGACCAGAACGACCTCGTCTGCGTGCTGCAATGCATGCCTGGCGAGATGGGCCGCCATGGCCCGGTCATGTCCGGGTGGCAGATCGACCCGCGCGACCGGGCCAACCTTGCGCCGCCGGCCGCTCACGCACATCATCACCAGGCTGTTCGTCGGATGGAACCCCAGCATCATGGGGACCGTGGCCAGCAGGCCCACCGGGCCGCTGATCCGGATCGGTGTCTCGTCGTCGGTCGTCGTCATCGGCCAAATGTGCTGCTGCCACGATCCGGAAACGAGGGGCGGCTCGACGATGTGCAGCGCAATCCACCATAGGAACAATCAGGCCGGGTCAGTGGTCTCGGCGGCTCTGGATGTCGGACCGCTCACTACGATGCGGCCGACGAGATCAGCTTCGTCCCAGCCGCTTTCACTCGTGCCACCGGTACCTTCGAAGGTCGACCTTCCCGTCGACCGGCACGACGCCCTCGCTGCGGAGACGACCGAGTTGTTCCTGCGCCAGGTGCGGGGCCGGGGTCCCGTTCGCCCGCAGTACCCGGTGCCACGGGGTGTCGTCATCGGAGAGTTGGGCCAGGACGAACCCGGCGAGGCGCGGCGATCGCGAGCCGGCCATGGCCGCCACATCGCCGTACGTGGCGACCGCACCGGCGGGTATCCGCGCCACGACGTCGAGCATCCGTTGCGCCAGCTCCATGTCCATGCCGCGAGTAAATACGCTGCCGTCCGGCTCTGCCGAATCGGCCGGCGAGATCGGGCCGATCCGGTCGGCTCACTGCGGACATCGACGTCGATCAGCCGGTTGCCGCGGTGTCGCGCGGGGTTGCTGTCGGTGGGCCGTGATGGGATCTGGTCATGACTGAATCAGCGGTCAGCTCCACCCGTGCGGTGCGGCCGGAATTCCAGCTCCGCGGCCACCGCAGGCCGTCGGTGCGGATCGTGCCGACCGCGCAGCAACGTGCCGTGATCGGGTTCACCGGTCACCGGTTGAAGGTGCTGGCCGGGCCGGGAACGGGGAAGTCCAGCACCCTGGTGGAGGCCGTCGCGGAGCGGATCGCGAGTCGCGATTGCCCGCCGGAAAGCGTTTTGGTGTTGACCTTCTCGCGTCGCGCTGCGGCAGAATTGACCGCAGGTATCACCCGGCGCCTCGGGATCACCACCCGTGAGCCGATCGTCCGTACGCTGCACGGCTACGCGTTCTCACTGCTCCGGGCGCAGGCGGTGCGATCCGGTGAACCATCACCCCGGTTGCTGGGTGCCGGTGAGTCCGACCAGATGGTCCGCGAGTTGTTGGCCGGGCAACGGGAGAGTGGGCGCGGAGGCTGGCCGGCGACGGTGAGCGCGGCGCTCGACTCACCGGCGTTCGCCGCGGAACTTCGCGATCTGATGCTCAGGACCGCCGAACGCGGCATCACCCCGCGTCGGCTGGCCGATCTCGGACGGCGGCGGCAGCGACCGGAATGGCGGGCCGCCGCCGATTTCGCTCGTGAGTATCAGGACGTGTCGGACCTGCGGCAGGGCAGCAGCGGCCTGGGTGCGGCGCTGGATCAGGCCGAACTGACCAGAGCCGCCCTCGGATTGCTCAGTGACGACCGAGTGTTGGCCGCCGAACAGGCGAGGGTCCGGCGCATCTTCGTCGACGAGTATCAGGACGTCGATCCCAGCCAGGCCAGACTGATCGAACTGCTCGCCTCGGGCGCCGACGAGTTGGTGGTGTTCGGCGATCCGGATCAGTCCATCTACGCGTTCCGTGGGTCCGATCCGGCTGCGCTGCGGGATATCTCGGTGGACAGCACCGTTTCCCTGACCGTCTCGAGACGGCTGGCGCCCGCGATACTCACCGCGACCCGCAGGGTGTCGGACCGGCTCCCCGGCCACCTGCCGCACCGGGCGTTGACCACCGGGTCACCGGGCTCCGAAGCGTCCCTCGAGTCGCAGACCGCCGGGGCCGGGGTCACGCCGCTGCCCCCGGCGGGTGAGGTCGTGGTCCGGACCCTGCCAACGGCGGCCAAGGAAGCGGCCTTCATCGCGGACGAGTTGCGGCGGGCGCACCTGCGGGCAGCGGTGCCATGGGCGCGGATGGCAGTGCTGGTCCGGTCTCCGGTGTCCTCGTTGCCTGCGCTGCGCCGGGCTTTCGCGGCGGCCGGGGTTCCGCTGACCGTTTCCGGCCAGGACACCACGTTGACCGCGGATCCGGTGGTCGCGGTGCTGCTCACCGTCCTACGGTGCGGCCGGCAACCGTCGCTGCTCACCGGCCAGGTCGCTCTGGATCTGTTGTCATCACCCGTGGTTGGAATGGACGGCGAGGCGTTGCGACGGCTGCGCCGGCTCGTTCGTGCCGCGCACCCGGACGGTGGTGCCACCCCCGACTTGTTGGCGGCTGTGCTGGCCGGGGCCGAGCTGCCGGCCGATCTCCCCGCCGAGCTGAGCCACCCCGTGCTCCGGGTGCGCGGCATGCTGGACGCCGCCATCGCCGGAGCATCGGACTCCGCCGCAGAATCCAGCCTTTGGCAGGTCTGGCGACGCACGGGCCTGGAGGACGCGCTGGTCGCCGCGTCGCTGCGGGGTGGCCGGGCCGGCCAGCGGGCGGACAGCACCCTGGATGCGGTGTTGACGTTGTTCGCGATGGCGGCCGACCTCGCCGATCGCATGCCGCTGGCGGGTGTCGCCGCCTTCCTGGACCTCGTTGACGGGCAACGTATTCCGGGTGATCCGACGGCCGGCAGTGCGCGCTCGGCCGACGCGGTCGCAGTGTTGTCGGCGCACGCTGCCAAGGGGCTGGAATGGGACGTGGTGTGCCTGGCCGGGGTGAGCGAAGGGTGTTGGCCGGTGCTGCGCACCCGACCGAGCCTGCTCGGCACCGAGGAGGTGCTGGACGCGGCAGCCGGTTTGCCGGCCGCGGTGCTCGACAGCTCCGCCGGTCTGCAGGAGGAGCGGCGGCTGTTCTACGTCGCCGCGACCAGGGCCAGGCTCCGGCTGGTCGCCACCGCAGTGGCCGATCAGGACACGGTGCCGTCCAGGTTCCTGCACGAGCTCGCGGGAACCGACGACGAACTGCCGGGGGACTGGCCGACCGAGCAGGACGGATCGGCCCGCCGGGGGCTGCACCTGACCGATCTCGTCGCCGAGCTGCGACGGGCCGTCACCGATCCGACGGTGCCCGAGCGCACGTCGACGGCCGCGGCCACCCAGCTCGCCAGGTTGGCGTCGGCCGGAGTGGTGGGTGCCCACCCGCGGGACTGGTATGGCCTGGCCGACCTGTCCAGCTCGGCACCCGCGATCCCCGACGACAGGCCGGTCACCGTCTCGCCGTCCACGGTCGAAAACCTGACCCGCTGCGCCCTGCGCGGCGTGCTGGAGCGGCGCGGTGCGAGCAGCACGACGAGTCAGCAGCAGATCGAAGGCATCGTCGTGCATGCCCTGGTCGACGGCCTGGCCAAGGGTGTCCATCGGGCGGACCTCGTCGCCGAGATGGAACGCTTCCTGTCCCTGCAGACCCAGCTGCCGCCGTGGCTGCTGGCCAGGACCAGGCGGGCGCTGGAGGCGATGCTCAATGCCGCTCAGGTCTGGCTCGCCGATCTCGGACCGGATCGGAGTCTTGCCGGATCCGAAGTGCGGCTGTCGGTGGCGGTGCCGCCGGACGACGACAGCGGTGCCGGCCCGCGCGAAGTCCGACTGGAGGGCCGAGCCGACCGACTCGACCGGGCGCCTGACGGGTCGCTGATCGTCGTCGACTTCAAGACCGGTGCGACGGTGCCGTCGAAGGCCAGCGTGGCCGAGAACGCTCAGCTGGCCGTCTACCAGCTCGCCATCGAGCTGGGTGCCGCCGACGGACTCGGCTCGGCGCCGGGGACCTGGGCGGCGACCATCACGCCCGGCCCGGCCGATGACCCCGCGCACGCCGCCGCAGAAACAGACGAACCACCCCTGGAGGAGCCGCCGCCGGACGACTGGGCCGGGGACCGGTCGGCGGATCCCGATGACGGTGCCGATCCCTACGTGGATCCGGTTCGGCGGGAACGGTCCGGCGGAGCGGAGTTGGTGTATCTGCGCAGTGGAACGCCGAACATCCGTCAGCAGGGTCCGCTCGATCCGGAATCGGCGCAGGGCTGGCGACGGACCGTTCGTGACGCCGCAGAGGCGATGGCGTCCTCGGTCAGCATCGCGCAGGAAAACCGTTACTGCGAAAGGTGTCCCGTGCGGTCATGCTGTCCGCTGCAACCCGAGGGTCGGCAGGTGACGCGATGATCAGCGCCGCGGAACTGGCCGCGGATCTCGGCATCCCGGCGCCGACGGACGAGCAGGCCGCAGTGATCGAGGGCCCGCTGGCACCCGGCCTGGTGATCGCCGGTGCGGGATCGGGCAAGACGGAGACGATGGCGGCCAGGGTGGTCTACCTGGTGGCAACCGGACAGGTGCGGCCGGAGCAGGTGCTGGGCCTGACCTTCACCCGCAAGGCCGCCGCCGCGCTGAGTCAGCGGGTCCGCCGCCGGTTGCGAATGCTCGGCGGGTCGGACCTGGTCCGGCTCGAGGCGGTGGACGGTATCGGCGGCGACCCGGACATCGGTACGTACCACTCCTTCGGTGGCCGGCTGATCGCCGACTTCGGGCCACTGGCCGGCGTCGAACCGGCCGCGCGGGTGTTGACGCCGACCGGTGCCTGGCAGTTGGCGCGGCGAGTGGTCGGTCGGTGGGATGGCGACCTGAACACCGACCTCGGACCCGATCAGGTCACCGAGCGACTGCTCGCCATCTCGGGCGCACTTGCCGATCATCTGACCGACGTCGACGCGCTCTCCGACGCCCTCGAGGAGTTGCTGGCCACCCTGCGGTCCGCGCCGCCGACACCTCGTCAGCAATCCGCGTTGCACAGCGCCCTGGTCGGCCCGGTGAAACGGCTGCAGGATCGGCAATGGATCCTTCCGCTGGTGCAGGCGTTCACCGATGCCAAGCGGGAGCAGGGGGTCATCGACTACTCCGATCAGATGCAGATCGCAGCCGGACTCGTCCAGCGGCATCCACGGATCGGCGTGGCCTTACGGGACAAGTACCGGGTCGTCCTGCTCGATGAGTACCAGGACACCGGGCATGCGCAACGGGTCATCCTGCGCACGCTGTTCGGCGCGGGCGCCGTCGATGCGGCTCCCGGCCATCCGGTGACCGCCGTCGGCGACCCGGTGCAGTCGATCTACTCCTGGCGCGGGGCCTCCGCATCGAACCTGCCTCGGTTCGTCACCGACTTCCCACGGGCCAACGGCGCGCCGGCGACCTCGACAGAGCTGCTGACCAGCTTCCGGAACCCGGAGTCGGTGCTCGCGTTGGCCAATGAACTCTCCGCCTCGATCCGGAGCGGACCGGCAGCCCCGGTTCCGGTCGGGGAGTTACGGACCGCTCCGAGTGCGGGGGTGGGGGAGGTTCGGCACGGGCTGTTCGCGACGGTCGCCGATGAGGACGCCTGGCTCGCCCGGTCGATCGCAGAGCGGTGGCGCGCCGCAATGGACTCACCCGCCGCGGCGCCGCCGACCACGGCGGTCCTGCTCCGCCGCCGAAGCGACATGGCAGCGACCGCCGACGCGTTGCGGGCGGCCGGATTGCCGGTCGAGGTCGTCGGTCTCGGCGGATTGTTGGACGAGCCCGAGATCGGCGACCTGGTCGCCACCCTGCGGGTGCTGGTCGATCCCACGGCCGGGGCGGCGGCGATCCGGCTGCTGACCGGCGCTCGCTGGCGACTCGGAATCGCGGACCTGGAGGCTCTCTCGCAACGAGCCAGAGAGCTGGTCCGGCTGGGCCGTCCCGCCCCCGCTCCCGGTCGCAGCGGCCGGGACAGCGTCCGCGAAGCGGTTGCCCAGGCGTTGTCCGGCGAGGACATCGATGCCTGGTGCCTGGTCGATGCCATCTCCGATCCGGGCCCGGCGCAACGGTATTCGCCGGAAGGTCACCGGCGGCTCGCCCGGTGCGCCGCACAGTTGCGACGACTCAGGTCCAGGATGGGTCAGCCGCTGCCCGACCTGATCGCCGACCTTGAGCGCGCCCTCGGACTCGACATCGAGGTCCAACTCGGATCACCGGCGGGCCGGGCGCACCTGGATGCGTTCGCCGATGTCGTCGCCGAGGTCGCCGCCACCGGGGCCGGGCCGAAGGAACTGCTCGACTACCTGGACGCGGCCGCGGAACGCGAGGACGGCCTCACCCCCGGCGAAGTGCCGGCCACCTCGGGACGGGTCCAGGTACTGACCGTGCATGCGGCCAAGGGCCTCGAGTGGGAGCTCGTTGCAGTGCCCCATCTCACCGAGGGGGTCTTCCCGATCACCAGGGGGAGCACCTGGCTCGGAGATGCCGCACAACTGCCGCCGGACATCCGCGGCGACCGGGACGAACTCCCGGTGCTGTCGCTGCCACCGGACGGCAACCAGAAGGACGTCGCCGATGCGCTGGCCGCACATGCGGCCGAGTTCGGTCAACTACGACTCACCGAGGAACGCCGGCTGCTCTATGTCGCTCTCACCAGGGCCGAGCAGGCGTTGCTGGTGTCCGGGCACCACTGGGGCGCAAGTACCACGAAACCCGCAGGTCCCAGCGACTTCCTTCTGGAGGCCGCCGATCTCGCCAAGAACTGGGCGCCGGCCGACGAGTGGGCACCGGCTCCCGATCCGACGGCATCGAATCCGTTGACCGCGCAGCCCCGAGTGGCCGGGTGGCCCGTCGACCCGCTGGGCGCCCGGCGCGCCGACCTCCGCGCAGGCGCCGACCTCGTGCTCGGCGCGATGGCGAAGATGGCTCGCGGCGATCACAACGGCGGCGATCACAACGGGGGCGCGCACAGCGGAAGCGATCCAGCCGGGTCCGCTTCCGGGCCAGCGGCAAACGATCCCGGGGCCCTCGACCTCGAGCCGGACTCGAAGCCCGAGCAGAATCCTGCAGAGGTGTACCGGGCCGCCGGACACGGCCCCGATCCAGACCTTGACCCCGGCATCGACGATGACGAACCTGTGCCGGATCCGTTCGGCTGGGCGGCCGACGTGACCACCCTGTTGACCGAACGCGCCGGCCTGGATCGTTCGAGCGTGCAGGTGGAACTGCCGGGCACGGTGTCGGTCTCCGCACTGGTCGAGTTGGCCGACGATCCGCAGGCCCTGGCCCGCCGACTTCGCCGACCGGTCCCGGTGGAACCGGCACCACACCTGCGTCGGGGCACCGCATTTCACCAGTGGCTCGAACGGTTCTTCCGGGGGGAGGCGTTGCTGGACGTCCGGGATCTGCCGGGCGCCGGCGACCGGTGGGCAGGGGAGGACGCCGAGTTCGATCGGCTGCGCACGACCTTCCTGGACTCCCCGTGGGCGAACAAGGTGCCGATCGAGATCGAGGTCCCGTTCGCAACCCGGATCGCCGGCCTCGGCGTCCGCGGTCGTGTCGACGCGGTCTTCGCCGATCCGGACGGCGGTCTCACCGTGGTGGACTGGAAGACCGGATCACCGCCCCCGCCCGCGCGGCGGGCGGCCTTGGGCGTACAGCTCGCCTGCTATCGACTGGCGGTCGCCGAACTCAGCGGGCTGCCGTTGGACCGGGTGCGTGCGGCGTTTCACTACGTGCCGACCGGGACCACCGTCTCCCCGGTCGATCTGCTGGATGCCGAGGGGATCGCCGATCTGCTGGCAGCGGCCACCAACGGAGGTGACCGGACCCAGGAAGCCGTGTAGCCCCGCCCCCCAAGGCACCCGCCCCCATCACCCCGTCCCCGCCCCCGGGGAGACCCGCCACGCCCCCGGCGACACGCAGCGCCCCGGCGGACCCGAGAGGCGCCGGCCCCTGCCCGCACGTTTGTAGGCTGGCCGAGATGACCCCGCCGCCCGTTCCACCCCGAGCCGTCGTGCTGCGCGGGCGCCCGTTGCCGACGGATCGGGCCGCCGTGATGGCCATCGTCAACCGGACGCCGGATTCGTTCTTCGACGCGGGCGCCACCTTCGCCGAGCAGGCCGCCGTCGAGGCGGTGCACCGTGCCGTCGAGGAGGGTGCGGACATCGTCGACATCGGCGGCGTGAAGGCCGGTGTCGGACCGGTGGTCGACATCGCCGAAGAGACCCGCCGGGTGGTGCCGTTCATCGCGAAAGTGCGCGCAGCCTTCCCGGACCTGGTGATCAGCGTCGACACCTGGCGCTCCCCGGTGGCAATCGCTGCCTGCGAGGCCGGTGCCGACCTGATCAACGACACCTGGGCCGGTGCCGACCCGGGTCTGGCCGAGGTCGCTGCTCGGTTTGGTGCCGGCATCGTCTGCTCGCACACCGGTGGCGCCGCTCCCCGGACCAACCCCCACCGGGTGGCCTATCCCGACGTGGTCGCCGCAGTGATCGCCGAAACGACAACGGCCGCCAACAGAATGGTGGCCGCCGGGGTGCCGGCTGCAGGCGTGCTGATCGATCCGACGCACGACTTCGGCAAGAACACCTGGCACGGCCTGGAACTGGTGCACCGCACCGGCGAACTGGTGGCCACCGGCTGGCCGGTGCTGATGGCCCTGTCCAACAAGGATTTCGTCGGCGAGACCCTTGACCTGCCCGTCGACCAACGGTTGGAGGGCACCCTCGCAGCGACCGCCATTGCTGCCTGGCAGGGCGCAGCGGTCTTTCGCGCGCACCAGGTCAGGGCGACCCGCCGGGTGGTGGAGATGGCCGCGGCGGTCGCCGGCACCAGGGCGCCGATGGCAGCCCGCCGGGGGCTGGTCTGACCCGTCCGGCGTCCCGACCGATCAGTCCACGCTCGGCCAGTCCCGCTGTCCCGCTCGGCCAGTCCCGCTGTTCCGCTCGGCCAGCCCTGCGATCCCACTCGGCAAGTCCCGCTGTCCCGTTCGACCTGTTCGCGGCCCGGGCGACGGCGTGCGGGTGAGTTGTCGGGGCCTCGTGGCACCATCGTCGGGTGACCACAGTTCTGCAGTACCTGGTGATCGCCGCCGTGATCGGCTTGGTGGTGTTCGGCATCGCGGTGTTCGTCTTCGGGCGGGGGGAGCAGATGGCCGCCCTGTCGCCCCGCACGTCGCCGACCGAACTCCCGGATCGCGATCTGACCGCTGACGACGTCCGCAAGGTTCGGTTCGCGATGGCGTTGCGCGGGTATCGGATGAGCGACGTCGACTGGGCGCTGGAGAAGATGGCCGACGAGTTGGATCGACTGCGGGCGGAGGTGGCCGGGTTGTCCGGCGGCGACACCGACGCCCCCGTCCTGGCCGGCGTCGGTTCGACCGTCGCCGCGCAGGGTGAGCGGGCGGTGGCAACTCGCGCCTCGGAACCCGCGATCGGTGACCCGCACCTTCCGGAACCACCCACCTCCGAGCCGGCGGGGGACCGATGACCGTCCGGATCGAGGTCTCGGTCGACGTCGCCGTCGAGGCCGGCGACGCGTTTGCCGCGATGGTCGACCTGCCTTCGCAGGAGAAATGGATCATCGCGACCCGGCTCTACGCGATCGAGGGGCCGGTGTCGCCGCCGCACATCGGCGCCCGGCTGGCCGCGTTCACCGGTGTCGGCAGCATCGGTTTCCTGGACACGATGACGGTCACCGCCTACGAACCACCCCATCGCTGGGTGATGGACAAGGACGGAGACCTGCTGCGGGGAGTCGGCACCATGCAGGTGGATCCCCTCCCGGCCGGTGGTTGCCGGGTCACCTGGGCAAACGATCTCCGCCTCCCGTTCGGTGTCGTCGGCCGGGCGGGATGGCTGGTCGCCAAACCGATCGCGCAGCTCGCCCTGGGCGCCTCCCTTCGCCGGTTGGCCCGGCAGTTGGTCGCCGGGACGCTGCCGCTGCGTCCGGCCCCGGCGCAATTGCCGGTTGGTGGGGGGCCGGCGTCATGACGTCATCGACCGAAGACGTCGCGGTCCGCCCCGCCCTCGCCGTCGGGCCGGACGGGCTCGCGCGGTGCTGGTGGGGCTCGAGCGCGCCGGAGTACGTCGAGTACCACGACGACGAGTGGGGCCGTGTCCTGCACGGGGACGATGCGCTCTACGAACGACTATGTCTGGAGGCCTTCCAGTCCGGGCTGAGTTGGCTGACGATCCTGCGCAAACGTCCGGCCTTCCGCCGGGCCTTCGACGGATTCGTGATCGATCGGGTCGCCGCCTTCGGCGACAAGGACGTCGATCGACTGATGGCCGACGCCTCGATCGTGCGGAATCGGGCCAAAATCGAAGCAGCGATCAACAACGCAAGGGTGGCGACCGACCAGGACGTCGGTCTGGACGAACTGCTGTGGTCGTTCGCTCCGCACGTCCAGCGTCCCCGGCCGGAGGGGTCCGCCGATTTCGTCGCCATCACCGCCGAGTCGACTGCGATGGCCAAGGAACTGAAACGAAGGGGCTTCAGGTTCTTCGGTCCGACGACGGCCTATGCGCTGATGCAGGCCACCGGCATGGTCGACGACCACGTTGCGGGATGCTGGCGCGCCGAACAGGCATGACCGACGCAAGTCCCTGTCAGCGGGAGGACGTCGACATCCCGCGCTTCCCACGGGGACGCACTGCCGCCGGCGGTGCCGGCTCGGTCGCAGCGTCACCATCGGACTGATCGCCGTCGGCAGCGGAGTTCGAGCCCTCGTCGCTGCCAGCGGTGCCGTCGGTCGAGTCCGCTTCGACGGTCTGGTCATCCTCGTCGCCGGGGATGTTGATCACGGCGACGCCGGATTCGAGGTCGATCCGCAGGTCGCCGTCCCTGGCGTTGCCCTCTTCTTCCCGACGCGCGGCCTTGGCCTGACGTTCCTCGAGCTCGTGGCGCATGCCGGGGTTGAACAACGCACCCAGTTCACCCATCGGACCCACCAGGCAAGGCTACGGCAACCACCGCACCGCGGCGGGTCCGAGCGAACGACAGAAGCCGAGTCAGCTACCGGTGAAATTCGGCGGCCGCTTCTGCACGAAGGCCTCGATCGCCTCGAGATGGTCGGGCGAGGCGAAGCACTCGGCCTGCGCCCGGTCCTCGAATTCCAGGGTGGATTCCAGATCGGCCTGTGCGCCGTGCTGCAGCGAGGCCTTGATCCAGCCGTAGGCCCTGGTCGGACCTGCGGCGAGCCGATCGGCGAGCGCTCCGACGGTGCCCGCCAGATCGGCGTCGTCGACCACTTCGTCGACCATCCCGATCCGCAACGCCTCGTCGGAGTCGACCTTCTCGCCGAGCAGCATCATCTTCGAGGCCCGGCCGTACCCGACGAGCCGGGGGAGCAGGAACGACGCGCCGCTGTCCGCGGACAACCCGACCCCGGCGAACGCCATCGAGAACGTCGCCGATCTGGCCGCGATCCGCAGATCGCAGGCGAAGGCGAGGCCGGCACCCGCCCCCGCCGCAGCCCCGTTCACCGCCGCGATGACCGGCTTGGCCATCCCGGCCACCGCCCGCACCATCGGGTTGTAGAACTCGGCGACGGTCCGCGCGACCCGCGGATCGCGGGCCGCGACCAGACCCAGGTGCTCCTTGAGGTCCTGGCCGGCGCAGAAGGCCCGTCCCGCACCGGTGATGACCACCGCGCGGACCGCTGACTCCGCTGCGGCGTCGGCCAGTGCAGTCAGCAACGACTCCTTCAGTTCCAGGTTGAACGAGTTGAAGGCGGCCGGCCGGTTCAACGTCAGGGTCCGCACGGCGCCGGTGTCGGTGACCAGCACCGGCCCTTGAGCGACCGGGGTGGCCTCTGATGATGGTTCGGTCACGGTCACGGTGGTGTCCTTTTCATCGCGAAAGAGGTTGGTCCGCAGACCTTCGGAGTGCCGCCGGTCGGCGCGTCCCATCATCGTCCCGGCCACATTCGCGGCACATCCCGGGTCGGCGAGGGACCTGACTCCACCGCGGCGAGGTCCGGCGCCGACACGCCCGACCTGCTCGCGCAGTACCTGGTTTCGGACATGGCGCCGTCATGAGGGAGAATGGACCGTCCGCGCAGCACGCGGCACCGAACGCCGGGCGGGAACCGCCATCCGGCGGAGCAGATTCATATGAGTTCTGGAGGGAGTCGCACATGGCGGCCATGAAGCCCCGCACCGGGGATGGTCCTCTCGAAGTGACCAAGGAGGGCCGCGGGATCGTCATGCGTGTTCCGCTGGAAGGTGGTGGTCGACTCGTGGTGGAGATCTCCGCGGACGAAGCCTCGGCACTGGGCGATGCGCTGAAGGCCGTCGTCGTTCCCAAATAGCGAACCGTCCTCGTGCACGGCAGCCGCCCGGGCGCCGGATCCGTTCTCGGACCCGCACCCGGGCGGCTTCGTGCCTGCCGGAGTTCCACCCGGAAATCCGTCGTCCGGAAGATCCGTCCCGGAAGATCCGTCCGGAAATCCGTCCCGGAGTCCGGCGCACTTCGATTTCCGGCTCTCGCGGTTACTGCGCGGCCAGCACCGAGCGGTAGAGGTCGACCGTCTGCTCGGCGATCGCCGTCCAGGAGAATTCTTCGATGGTGCGGGCCCGACCGGCGGCACCGTACGCGGCAGCCCGCGCGGGGTCACGGACCAGGTCGTTGACCGCGGTGGCGATCGCCCGTTCGAACCCGGGTCCGTCGTTGCTGTCGTAGTGCACCAGCAGGCCCGTCTCGCCGTTGTTCACGACCTCCGGGATACCGCCCACATCGCTGGCCACCACGGCGGCACCGCAGGCCATCGCCTCCAGATTCACGATGCCGAGCGGCTCGTACACCGACGGGCAGACGAACACCGTCGACGCGGACAGCACCTGCTTGACCTCCGGCAGGGTCAGCATGCCGTCGAACCAGAAGACGCCGGGACGCTGCGCCTGCAGCTCGGCGATGGCAGCCGCCGTCTCGGCGGCGATCTCCGGTGTATCCGGCGCGCCGGCGCACAGCACCAGTTGGACGCCCGGATCGAAATGGTGGGTCGCCGCGACCAGGTGTCCGACGCCCTTCTGCCGGGTGATCCGACCGACGAACGAAGCGATCGGCGCATCGAGGTCGACGCCCTTGTCCTTCAGCACGTTCCGCTTGTCGGTGGCCTGGTAGATCTCGGTGTCGATGCCGTTGCGGATCACGTGCACCTTGGCCGGGTCCAGCGCCGGGTAGCTCTCCAGGATGCCGCTCTTCATCCCGGTCGAAACGGAGACGATCGCGTCCGCGCCCTCGTAGGCGGTCTTCTCCGCCCAGGACGACAGCCGGTACCCACCGCCGAGCTGCTCGGCCTTCCACGGGCGGTGCGGCTCCAGGGAGTGCGCGGTGATCACGTGCGGGATGCCGTAGAGCAGCTTGCCGATGTGCCCGGCCATGTTGGCGTACCAGGTGTGCGAGTGCAGCAGCTCGACGTTGCCGGTCGCGGCCACCATCGACAGGTCGACGGACAGCGTGGTCAACGCGGCGTTCGCGCCGGCCAGGTCGGCGGCCGGCCGGTGACCGACGGCGCCCGGTCGATCGTCACCGAAGCAGTGGACGTCGACGTCGATCAGTTTCCGGAGCTCACGAACCAGATACTCGACATGGACCCCCGCTCCTCCGTAGACGTCCGGTGGGAATTCTCTGGTCAGGATCGCGGTATGCACGACGGCAATCTATCCAGCCCGCCGTTCGCCCGCAGGGTGGAGGCCCGGGTGTCACCATCGACCGATCGCGCTGTGGACGGCGCGGCATCGGAGCCGCCTGCAGTGAGTTGGTCCGCCGCGACACGGCGGCATCAGGTCCCACGCGCGAAAGCAGCATCCGGCCGCTATCGTCAGCGCCATGGCCAAGCCCAAGGTCCTCGGGATCGTACTTGCAGGCGGCGAAGGAAAACGGCTGTGGCCGTTGACTGCTGACCGCGCAAAACCAGCAGTTCCGTTCGGCGGAAACTTTCGATTGATCGACTTCGTGTTGTCGAACCTGGTGAATGCCGGGTATCTCAAGATCTGTGTGCTGACCCAGTACAAATCGCACTCGCTGGACAGACACATCACCACGACGTGGCGGATGAGCCAGATGCTCAGCAACTACGTCACCCCGGTGCCGGCCCAGCAACGCCTCGGCCCCCGCTGGTACACCGGCAGCGCCGACGCGATCCTGCAGTCGCTGAACCTGGTCTACGACGAGAAGCCCGACTACCTGGTGGTTTTCGGCGCGGATCACGTGTACCGGATGGATCCGTCGCAGATGGTCGCGGACCATATTGCAACCGGAGCAGAGGCGACCGTGGCCGGCATTCGCGTGCCGCGTCGGGAAGCCACCGCGTTCGGGGTCATCAAGGCGGCGGAGGACGGCAGCAAGATCGCCGAGTTCATGGAGAAGCCGGCCGACCCGCCGGCGGTCCCGGACGACCCGGACGTCGCCTACGCCTCGATGGGCAACTACGTCTTCTCCACCGAGGCCCTGATCGAGGCGCTGAAGATCGACGCCGCCGACGAATCGTCGATCCACGACATGGGCGGCAACATCATTCCGTACTTCGTGAACCGGGGTTCGGCGCACGTCTACGACTTCGACCGGAACGTCGTGCCCGGCGCGACCGAGCGGGACCGCGGCTACTGGCGCGACGTCGGAACCATGGACGCGTACATGGACGCGCACATGGATCTGGTGTCACTGGAACCGATCTTCAATCTCTACAACCGGGAATGGCCGATCCTGAGCTTCCCGTCCACCCTGCCGCCGGCGAAGTTCGTCGAGAACGGCACGGCGCGGGATTCGATGATCGGCAGCGGGACGATCATCTCGGGTGCAACGGTGACCGGGTCGGTGGTCTCCGACGACGTGCGGATCGGCACCGGCAGCCGGATCGAGGGCTCGGTGATCCTGCCCGGTGTGCGGATCGGTCGCAACGCGGTAGTGCGGCACAGCATCCTGGACAAGAACGTGATCGTGCCGGACGGCGCCAAGGTCGGCGTCGACGTCGACCTGGACAGCGATCTGTACACCGTCAGCCCGGGCGGCATCACCGTCGTCGGCAAGGGTGTCACCATCGGCAAGTAACCCGGCCATCGCTCGATCGACAGAGCCGCTTCGTGAATCCTCCGGGATTCGTCGAAGCGGCTCTGTCGCGTCTGCCTGAGGTCAGGCTCCGGGGTGGGGCAGCCGGGCCGGGCATCCCGCGGTGGTGAAGGCCTGGCTGTACTCGAAGTGCCAGGCCTCGTTGTCATAGATGCGACACCAACCCAGCGCGCCGCGGGTGGCTTCCAACCAGGTGTAGGCGGCGTACGGCTGCACATCGACCGCGAGACCCTGCACGTGGGCGGACTTCTCGGGCGGTAGGACGTACAGGTCGGCCATGCCCTGGCCGTACTGCACGACGTACTCGTCATAGGTCGCCTGCTGTTGTGCGCGGCTGCGCTTGCCGTCGGCCAGGCACATCAGGACGCCCTGGGCGGCGGCGGCCGCATCGGCGGCGACGTAGGCGGCGGCGGCGTCGGCGCGCATGCCGATCGGCTGCTCGTCGGCGTACTGGGGGTTGTTCTCACACCTGGCCCCACCGTCCTCGCCAGGGGTGTCCGGGTCGGCGCCGGCCGCGCCGGCGGCGGCAGCTGCGGCTGCCGCATCGGCGGCTGATCCGGCGGCCGCCGAAGCCGCGTCCTGCGCCTGTTGCTCGGCGGCCGCGGCCCGGGAGGCGTCGGCCTCCCGTGACGAGGCAGCGGCGGAGGCCATTGCCTCGGCCGCGGCCGAACGGGAGGCCTCGGCGGCGGCAAGAGCCGCGGCGGCAGCCGATGATGCCGCAGCGGCGGAGGACTGCGCGACCGCAGAGGACGACGCGGCGGCCGCTGACGACGAGGCGACGAGCGCCGCGGAGGATGCCGACTCGGCGGCCAGCCGTGATTCCTCGGACTCCCCGCAGCCGGCGACGACCCCGAGCACGCCGGCCACGACCAGCATCGACGCGATCAGCGACCGGCGGCCGTGACGCCGGGTGCTCAAGCGCGCTTGACCGCAGCCAGCAGCCCATCACCCAGCGGGATCATCACTGCCGACAGCGTCTCGTCGTCCCGGACCAGTCGGCCCGCCTCGCGCACGGCAACTGTCTCGCCGTCGCGTTGGGTCGGGTCCGCCACCTTGTCGCCGGCCAGGGCACCGTCCACCACCAGCAGGCCGCCGGGTCGCAGCAGTCGCAACGCCTCCGCCACGTACTGCGGGTATTCGTTCTTGGCGCCGTCGACGAACACCAGGTCGTAGGCGCCGTCGGTGAGTCGGGGCAGCACGTCCAGCGCCCGCCCGTTGATCAGCCGGGTACGGGTTGGCCCGACCCCCGCGTCGCTGAACGCCTTCTTCGCGGCCCGGTGATGTTCGGCCTCGACATCGATGGAGGTCAGGATCCCGTCCGGTGCCATTCCGGCGATCAGGTGCAGCCCGCTGACTCCGGCACCGGTGCCGATCTCGACCACGGAGCGGGCACCGATGGTGGCGGCCAGAAACGTCAGCGCGGCAGCGCCGCCGGAACCGATCGGTACACAGCCGAGGTCGGCGGCCCGTGCCCTTGCGGCCAGCACGACCTCGCCCTCGGGGACGAAGAACTCGGCGTAGGACCGGCTGGTGGTCACCGGAAACCTCCTGAACTGGACGGGGTGTCGCGAGCTGCGAACAAGGTGATGCGGGACGAATCCGGCCGCGGCGTCCGGCGCAATTCCGGACGAGCGGGTTCGGACCCGATCCCGGCCGAACCTACCGGCCGGGTCGGACGGTTCCGAACAGGCTCACCGGCCACCTGCCAAGCACCGAGCGGGCGGATGTCACGTCAGTCACACCAGTCCCACCAGCATCAGCAGTACCTGCCAATCCGGACGGCGGGCGGTCAGCGCGCCGCGGTCTGCTCCGGCACCGACCAGGCGCTGCCCTGCTCGCGATCCAGCGCGGTGACCGACTTGTTCTTCAGCGCGAAGACGTAGACCAGCAGGCTCACGCCGATCACCAGCGTCACGTAGAAGATGAACCAGCCGACCTGATCGGCCGACTTCGACGCCTGGAAGAGCAGTGGCGCGGTGCCGCCGAACACCGAGTTGGCCAGCGCATACCCGAGCCCGACCCCGAGCGCCCGGATCTCGGCGGGGAAGACCTCCGCCTTCACGATCGCGTTCACCGAGGTGTACCCGGTGATGATCACGTATCCGACGGCGGTCAGCAGGAACGCCAGCACCGGCGAGGTGGTCTTGGGCAGGAAGGTGAGCAGGACGTAGGTGTAGAGCACGCCGCCGATGCCGAAGAAGACCAGCAGCGGCTTGCGGCCGACGCGGTCGCTGATGATGCCGCCGACCGGCTGCAGGAGCATCAGGAAGATCAGTCCCAGCAGGTTGATCCAGGTCGCGGTCAGGGCGCCCTCGGTGCCGAAGGTGGATTTGACGATGGCCGGCGCGTTGACGCTGTAGGTGTAGAACGCGATCGTGCCGCCCGCGGTGATTCCGAAGACCAGCAGCAGCGGACGCCAGTAGGTGGTGAACAACGTCTTCATCGAGCCGGCGCCCTTGTCCTGGCCCTCGCGGATCGCGGTCAGATGCGCTTCGCTCAGCGATTCGTCCATCGTGCGGCGCATCCAGAGCACTACGAGAGCGGCCACTCCGCCGATGAAGAAGCCGATCCGCCAGCCCCAGTCGTTCAACTGATCGACGCCGAGGAAACTCAGTGAGATCAGCAGGGTGAACTGCGCGAGAACGTGGCCGCCGACCAGGGTGACGTACTGGAACGAGGAGAAGAATCCCCGCCGACGGGCGGTGGCCGCTTCCGACATGTAGGTCGCCGACGTGCCGTACTCGCCGCCGGTGGCGAACCCCTGCACCAGCCGGGCGATCACCAGGATCACCGCCGCCCAGTAGCCGATGACCTCCCGGGTCGGCATCACCGCCACCAGGAACGAGCAGGACGACATGACGGTGATGCTCACGGTGAGCGCGGCGCGGCGGCCACGGCGGTCCGCAAAACGCCCGAAGAACCA
This sequence comes from uncultured Actinomycetota bacterium, assembly GCA_963719475.1. Lineage (GTDB taxonomy): Bacteria > Actinomycetota > Actinomycetes > Mycobacteriales > Nakamurellaceae > Nakamurella. Next base: position 115,783 of record CAVRCD010000014.1, read on the forward strand.
GGATCCGACCGGCCGCATGATGAACGTGACGGCGAAGATCGCATAGATGTACAGCGTCGAGTTGGTGTCGTTCTTGTCGAAGAACTGCGCCTCGAAGTACACGGCGAAGACCGTGTAGATGTAGACGTCGTACCACTCGACCAGGTTTCCGGCGGACCCTTTGATGGTGTTCAGGACGGCCCGTCGGGTGTCGGTCTCGGGACGGGTAGGGCCGGACGTGTTCATGGGCGGCGCAGTGTCATCGCTCATGCCCGGGAACGATAGACGCGCTGACGCCGGGCCGCGTGGGATCGATCCGCGATCGATCGGGTGCGACGGGCGGCACGCCGCACACCCCGCTCACACCCCGCTCACACTCGACCGGGGAACAATCACCTGGCCACGGTCGTTTGACCGGGCAACAACGGAGGTGGTTTCGCTGTCCAGCTTGCCGATTCCGATGGATGGCGACATGGCCTCCGACGGCGCTCTGGTCGATCCTTTGTCACCGGTCGCTGCCCCGGAGGCGTGGACGCCTCCGGCGTGGGACGACATCGTCCGCGAACACGGCGACCGGGTGTACCGCCTGGCGTACCGCTTGTCGGGCAACGCGCATGACGCGGAGGACATCACCCAGGAGACGTTCATCCGGGTGTTCCGCTCACTCAACAATTACCGGCCCGGTTCGTTCGAGGGTTGGCTGCACCGGATCACCACCAACGTGTTCCTCGATCTGGTCCGCCGCCGGCAGCGGATCCGGATGGAGGCGCTGCCCGAGGAGACGGACCGGATCGCCGGTCGGGAACCGTCGCCGGAGCAGGCCTTCAGCGATGCCAATCTCGATCCCGACCTGCAGGCCGCGTTGGACGATCTGCTGCCCGAGTTCCGCGCCGCCGTCGTGTTGTGCGATGTCGAGGGACTGACCTACGAGGAGATCGGCGCGACGCTGGGCGTCAAGCTCGGCACGGTGCGATCCCGGATCCACCGCGGCCGGTTGGCGTTGCGGTCCGGGTTGGAGCGGCGCCGCGCCGAACGAATCGCCGGCAACACAGACCAGATCAACGGACCGGGGGCGGTGCGATGACGACGGGACCAACCGATCACCTCAACCTCGATGCCATCGTCGCGTTCGCCGATGGTGAGATGCCGCTGGTCGCTTATCAGCGGGCCGCCGCTCACGTCGCGCGGTGCCCGCAGTGCGACAGCGAGGTGAACCAGCAGGTCGTCGCGCGATCCTGGCTGCGAGCGGCCGGTGCGCCGGCGATGCCGACAAGTCTGCTGGACAGCCTCAGGTCGATCCCGGTGGCCGTACCGGCCTCCCGGCCGGTGGACGGCGTCACCATCGACCCCGGTTCCGGGCGGGTCATCCGGTCCGAGGACGCCAAGGGTCCGGCGCATCATCGCGGCTGGCGCTTCCGGTTCCTCGGTGCCGGTGCGCTGGTGGCCGGCCTGGCCGTCGGTGCCCTCGTCGTCGGAGCCGACCAGGCAGCCAACGACACCACGCCGAGCGGCCGGCAGGGCGCGCAGATGAGCGCAGTGCCCAGTCCGCTCGTGTTGCCGGCCGATCTGGGAACCCCCTGAGCCAATCCCCGGCGGGCTTCGGCGCCTATCCGCACGGAGGCTCGCCTGGGCTCGTCCCACGGCGTGATCGGGGTCGGCCGGGAGTCATGACCGGTCCCGTAATCTGGCGTCCGGGGGATGATCGGGTCACCTCGACCCGCTGCTCCCGAGCACACCCCAGCTGCCGGACGCAACCGCCGTCACCGGACGGTGGAAACGGTTCGCAGCCATCGAGAGGTCACCGCGAGAGATGAACAGCCCGGACCAGAATCGGTCACCGAACGGCGCCGGCTCCGGCCCTTCGTCGAACGGTGCGGACCGACCGACCCCGGACGCCGACCTCGTGCCTGCCAATTCGGTCCACGCCGGTTCGGTCCCCGGCAGCCCGGCCACCGATGGCGATCCGCACCACGGCGCGGACGCAGCATCCGCGCCGGCGAATTCGGCACCGCGATCGGGTCAGGTCTCCGGGGGCTCGCGGAACGGCCGACCCGCAGCTCGCGCCGAGACCGCTCTGGAAGCCGCCGATCGATCCGATGCAGGCCGGTGCGTTCGGGCGGCCACGCGGAACCGAAGGGGCCTTCGCGCCGCGCCAGCTGCGGGGCCCCGTCCGACTGGGTGCGCCGCCGGTTCCCGAGTATCTGCAGGAGGCGTTCGAGCGGCCGGCCGGTGCGGACGGACTGACCCGGCCGCCGACCGTGCCCGGAACCCGACACCGCTCCATCATCCGGCGACGATCCCTGGCGCGATCCCGCCTCCGGTGCCCGGCTCGGACCACCCGCCCTGGACGCGCCGCACGAAGCGCAGACCGAGCCGAAGCCCGCCGAGCGGTTCAGCCTGCGGCAGGCCCTCTTCGAGCGCCGGCTCCGTCCGTCGGCGGTGATCGGATTGCTGATTGCCGCCCTGCTGGTCGGCGGAATCGGTGCGGTGATCGGTGTTTTCGCCGCGAACCGGCTTCCGGCCGCGGTGACCGACCCGCAATTTCAACTCGCGACAGTGGCGCCGTCGGTGACCAGGGAGCCGGGCTCGGTCGCGGACATCGCGGCCCGGGTGCTGCCGTCGGTGGTGTCCCTGGAGATCCGCACCGGTGACGTCGGGGAGACCGGTTCCGGCGTGGTGATCGACGGCAGCGGCTACGTCCTGACCAACAACCATGTGGTGTCGACCGCGGCCTCCGACCCGTCGGCCGAGCTGACGGTGATCTTCAACGACGGCAGCAGGGTGTCCGGCATCCTGGTCGGCCGCGATCCGCTGACCGACCTCGCGGTGATCAAGGTCGACGTGACCGGGGCGACGGTGGCCCAGCTCGGCGACTCGGCGGCACTGGCGGTCGGCGACCCGGTGATCGCCATCGGCTCGCCGCTCGGGCTCGCGGGCACGGTGACCACCGGCATCGTCTCGGCCAAGGACCGACCCGTCCGTCTGCAGGGCGGTGGGTCCGACACCGATGCGGTGATCGATGCCGTGCAAACCGACGCCGCCGTCAATCCCGGCAACTCCGGCGGCCCGTTGGTCGACTCCTCCGGCGCCGTGGTCGGGATCAACACCGCCATCCGCACGCTGGGTGGTGAATCCAGTGGTTCCATCGGTCTGGGCTTCGCCATACCGATCACCATGGCCAAGGACGTCGCCGAGCAGATCATCCGGTCCGGCACGGTGCAGCACTCGACGATGGGGATCAACGCCAGGTCGGCCACCGACGGGGTGACCGACGGCGCGCAGGTGCAGAACGTGCAGGACGGCGGACCGGCTGCAGCGGCCGGTATCGCCGAGGGCGACGTGATCACCAAGGTGGGGGACCGTTCGGTCGGCAACGCCGACGAACTCGTCGTCGCGGTCCGGCAGAACGCGGTCGGCGCCACCGTTCCGGTGGTGCTGCTGCGGGACGGTCGGGAGATGACCGTCTCCGTCACGCTGGCCGCCGAGTAGTACCGCGGGCCCGACCTGACACCCCGGGAACGCCGGGCCTGCCGGGCTATCCTGGGCACCGACGACCGGAGCACCGCGACCCGCAAGGAGGCCGGCACATGTTCGGCCTTTCATGGGGTCAGATCGCGATCATCCTGCTGGTCGGGGTGTTCGTGCTCGGGCCGGAGCGCATCCCGACCGCGGTGACCTGGGTGCTCACCTCGTTGCGCAAGCTGCGCACGATGGCGGCGGGGGCGCAGGCGGAACTACGGCGGGAGATCGGGCCGGAGATCGACGAACTGCGGCGGCAGGTGGCCGACCTGCAGTCGCTGAAAGAGCTCCAGGAGCTGCGTGACCTGCGGGACCTGCACCCCAAGCGGCTGATCGGCAAGAACATCCTGGGTGACGAGTTCTCCGGCGGGATCACCGGTTTCCTCGGCCTCAACGAACCGCTCACCGGTACCAACGGCGCAGGGACCACCAACGGCACGGGGACCACCACCGGCGCAGCGAGCACGAATGGTTCAGCAGAGTCGGCCGGCACGACGAGCGCGAACGGCACCGCTGCGCCGACCCCGCCCCACCTGCCACCGTCGATGGTCAAGTCGTCGGCAGTCGATCCCCCGACGACCCAGCCGTCTGCGACCCAGCAATCGCTGACGAAGCTGGCCGCTCCCAAGGTGGTCGGGAGCGCCGCACCACCCCGACCCGCGGTCGTCCCGGGTGAGCGTCCGCCGTTCGACCCGGACGGGACCTGATTCTCGGCGGATCTTGGAAGATCGGCCCGTCCGGCGCGGTCCGATGTTCCAAGATCCTCGTCGCCGCTGAGCTAACGCCTCGCGGGTGCGATCCCGAGCGAGACCCCGGCCAGCGGGCGGCTCCGAGCGGCAAGATTGTCCGCGACCCCGCGCAACGCCTCGGTGGCCGGGCTGGACCCGGCGGCCAGCACCAGCGGCACCCCCGCGTCACCCGCCGTCCGCAGTTCGACCTCCAGCGGGATGGTGCCCAGCAGCGGAACCGTTGTCCCGGTGAGCCGGCTCAGCGAGGCCGCGACGGCCTCACCGCCGCCGGAGCCGAAGAGCTCCAGTACGGAGCCGTCCGGCAGCGTCATCGCCGACATGTTCTCCACCACACCGGCAATGCGCTGCCGGGTCTGGGTGACGATCGCGCCCGCCCGCTCGGCGACCTCGGAGGCCGCGGTCTGCGGGGTGGTCACCACCAGGAGTTCCGCGGTGGGGATGAGCTGTGCCGTCGAGATGGCGATGTCGCCGGTGCCCGGCGGCAGGTCGAGCAGCAGCACGTCCAGGTCGCCCCAGAACACGTCGGCCAGGAACTGCTGCAGCGCGCGGTGCAGCATCGGTCCGCGCCACACCACGGGGACGTTGCCGTCGACGAACATCCCGACGCTGATCACCTTCACGCCGTGCGCGACGGGCGGCAGGATCATCTCGCCGATCCGGGTCGGCCGGCCGGTGACGCCGAGCATCCGTGGGATGGAGAAGCCATAGACATCGGCGTCCAGGACGCCGACCGCGAGACCCTTGGCGGCGAGCGCGGCGGCGAGGTTGACGGTGACCGTGGACTTGCCGACACCGCCCTTGCCGGACGCGACGGCGTACACCCGGGTGCGGGATTCGGCGCGGGCGAACGGGATGTCCTTGGTCGCCCCACCGCGCAGGTTGTCGCGCAGTGCGGTGCGTTGCTCGTCGGTCATCACGCCGAGGGTGAGCCGCAGATCGGTGACGCCGGGCACGGCCCGGACGGCCGCCGTGACGTCCTTGGTCAGGGTGTCGCGGAGCGGGCACGCGGCGATCGTCAGCAGGACGGTCAGCGTGACCACGCCCTGTTCGTCGATCGCGAGATCACCGACCATGCCCAGGTCGGTGATCGGTCGGCGGATCTCGGGATCCTTCACGGAGGCCAGCGCGGTGCGGACGTCCTGGACGGTGGGAGCCATATTTCCTCTGCAGGTGCGGCGATTTCTCTGGTCCGGCCGCTGATGGTCAAGGCGGTGCCCGGTTGGCCGGTCCCTGCCAGGTTACGTGGCCGCGCCTGCACGTCGGACCGCCCGGCTGCGCGCCGACCACGCAGGCTCGCCGGTTCCTCCCATGATTCGCACACATCCATGTGTCAGCATGGGATTTGTCGACCGCGAGTTGACGGTTTCGCCCGGTCCGGCCGACTTCGATCACCGGATCGACCGACCGGCACGATCGACCAGGAACGTGTGAACGAGTGAGGAGGTGGTCCACTGTGACCTCGCCCATCGGCTTCCGCGGCAACGCGGTGGTGCCCAATCTGCCGACGCCGCCGACCGGATTCGCGGTCGCTGCCTATCCGACCTACGCCAGCGCCCAGGCTGCCGTCGAGCACCTGATCAAACACAATTTCTCGATCCAGGACGTCACCATCGTCGGTTCCGACCTGCAGATGGTCGAACGCGTGACCGGCCGGATGACCGCCGGCAAGCTGGCCGCCGCGGCCGCCGCCTCCGGGGCGTGGATGGGATTGTTCGTCGGCCTGCTGATGTTCGTCTTCGCACCGGTGCAGGGTGCCGTGCTGTGGCTGATCCTGGCCGCGGTGGCGATCGGCGCCGCGTTCGGCGCGGTGATGGGGTATCTCGGCTTCTCGGTGGCCAAGGGCCGCCGGGACTTCACCTCAGCGTCCCAGGTGGTGGCCCGCCGCTACGACGTGCTGTGTCAACCGCGGACCGCGGAGCAGGCCAGGGATCTGCTGTCCCGGATGGAACTGGGCCAGCGCGGCTGACCAGACCGGCCGCGGAGAGCGACCAAGACCTGAATGAACGACGAGACCTGAACGACGAAGGCCCGGCCCCGGAGATCTCCCGGGGCCGGGCCTTCGTCGTCCGTCCACCCGATCGGGTCAGGCGGGGCTCACGCAGATCAGGCGAGCGCCTTGGCCTTCAAGGTGTCGAACTCGGCCTGGTTGATGGTGCCGCTGTCCAGCAGCGCCTTCGCCTCGGAAATGTGGTCGGCCGGCGACTTTCCACCCGAGGAGCCGGCAACCTGCTTGATGTAGGCGTCCTGGGCGGTGCGGGCCTGCTGGATCGCCGCGCCCTGCCGCTCGGCCATGCCCTTGCCGCGGGCGATGATGTAGACCAATGCCGTCAGATAGGGCATGAAGATCAGGAAGATGATCCACAACGCCTTCCACCAGCCGCTGAGCTGATGATCGCGGAACAGGTCAGTCAGGATGTAGAACAGCACGAACAGGTAGGCGACGAAGACGAAGCTCCAAATCACGATCCAGATGATGCTCCAGAAGTTTTCCATCAGTACTCGTCCTCCAGTTCGCGGTCGGGAGGCCCGACCGGGCGTTTCCAGCGGGCCGCCACATGCGGCACGCCGGCGAATCAGGCATCACGCCCGATTCGCCAAGATCGTGGCACACGCGTCAGGCGGCAACGGACAGTTCGCGTCGTACGTCGGCCACAATTTGGTCACAACCCGGCGAAATCTCTGGCCGGTTCGCGATGCGACGGGCAGATTTGTCCGGTTGACGTGGGTTATAGCCAGCCGCGTCTGCGCAGCAACATGAACAGCGAGATGCACAGGCCGGCGATCAACGCCAGCGCCATGGGATACCCGTAAGTCCAGGTCAGCTCAGGCATGTGCTCGAAATTCATCCCGTAGATGCCGGCGATGGCGGTGGGCACCAGGGCGATCGCCGCCCAGGCCGAGATCTTGCGCATGTCCTCGTTCTGCCGCGTGGTGACCTCGGCGAGCGCCGCGCTGACCAGTGTGGTGAGCATCTCGTCGAAAGTGGCCACCCGTTCCGCGACGACCGACAGGTGATCCTCGACATCCCGGAAGTACTCGCGGATCTCCGCGGGCACCAACGACTGCGGCAGTGACGAGCCGGACAGCGACCGCAGCGCCGGGGTCAGCGGCGAGACCGCCCGGCGCAGCCCGCCGATCTCCCGCTTGAGCAGGTAGATCTGCTCGATGTCGACCGATTTCTCGGTGGTGAAGACGGCGTTCTCCATCTCGTCGATGTCGTCCTCGACCGCCTCGACCACGCGAGAGGTATTCATCGACGATCCGGTCCGAGATGGCGTGCATCACGGCGGCCGGCCCGATCGCGAGCTGCTCGGGATCGGACTCGAGGGCGGCGCGGACACCCTTCAACTGGGAGTGCTCGCCGTGCCGGACCGTGACGATGAAATCGGCGCCGAGGAACATCATGATCTCGCCGTTCTGGACGATCTCGATCGCCGACCCGCGGGTGTGCTCGACGTAGCAGACGGTCTTGAGCACCAGGAACAGCGAGTTGTCGTAGCGGTCCATCTTGGGCCGCTGATAGGCGTGCACGGCGTCCTCGACGGCGAGTTCGTGCAGGCCGAAAAGCTCCGCGACAACAGACATCTCATCGGTGTCCGGCTCGTGCAGGCCGATCCAGACGAACCCCCGGCCATGGGTCCGGACCCAGTCGATGGCGGCGATCGGGTCGGTGCAGCTCGGCACCCGTTTCCCGTCGATGTAGGCGGCGCAGTCGACGATCGCGTCGGGATGGATCGACGATCGCAGGGCCGGCGTCTTGGGTGCATGACGGAAGATCGGGGTGAACGAAGGCAACGACGGCAGCGAAGGCAGTACTGCCATGACGGTCCTCCTTCCGTGATCTCAACGGCGAAGCCGAACTCCGGGACGGACGCCCGACCGCACCATCAGCACAGGTCAGGGTACCCGCGAGCGGATGAACAGGAGGTGCTGCCGCGGTGAACGGCGAGCCGGGCGGCTGGTGTTGCCGCTGACGGGGCAGGATGGGAGCCGATGCTCATCGACCTGCACACCCACTCAACGGCCTCCGACGGGACCGACACTCCGGCCGAGCTGATGGCCGCCGCCGCCGCTGCCGGTCTCGACGTCGTGGCGATCACCGATCACGACAACACCGGCGGCTGGCAGCCGGCCCTTGATGCGCGGCCCGATGGCCTGACCGTGATCCGGGGGGCCGAGTTCTCCACCCTGGCCCGCACCGACTCCTGGCCGGTGAGCGTGCACCTGTTGGGCTACCTGTTCGATCCGGCGCATGCCGCGATCGTCACGGAGCAGGCGCGACTCCGCGAGGAGCGATTGCAACGAGGCATGGCCATCGTCGCGAAAATGGTGGCCGCCGGGATCCCGATCACCGCCGACCAGGTGATGGCGATCGCGAACGGCGCGCCGGTCGGCCGGCCGCACATCGGCCAGGCACTGGTCGCGGCCGGTGTCGTCACCTCGGTGGATCAGGCGTTCGGCTCGTACCTCTCGGGCCGCGGCCCCTATTACGTCCCCAAGGCCGACACGGACCTGCCCACCGCCATCGCGATGATCGCCGCGGCCGGCGGGGTCAGCGTCATCGCGCATCCCAGGGGCAGAGGCGAGTATCGGGCGCTGACCTTCGAGTACATCAAGGAGCTGGCCGATCATGGCCTGGGTGGGCTGGAGGTCGACCACCCGGACCATTCGGCGGCCGAGCGGGCCGAGCTGCGGTCGATCGCCGAACGTCTCGGCCTGCTGACCACCGGGTCGTCGGACTACCACGGCACCAACAAGGTGCTGCGGCTGGGACAGGACCACACGGATCCGGAGATTGTGGCCAGGTTGGTGGCCGGTACCAGCGGCGCCACCCCGCCGGTGGGTCCGGCCGGCTTCGCCTGGTGACCCCCGGACGCCTCCCCGATCCCGAGCCGGCCGCGGCGGCGCCCGATCGGGTCCGTGATGCGTTCGGGATCCGGTTCCTCGACGGTCTCGCCGGCCTGCTGGCGGCCGGGATCCTGCTGGTCGGTGTGTTGTTGCTGGTGTCGGCGTTGATCGCCCCCGGCCTGCTGGCCGCTGCCGGTCTGGGCCCGGCCGACGGGCCTGGTTGGGATCGGGTGCTGGCGCACCTCGGTGTCGGGGTGGCCGGCGAGCTGGTCGTGCGGTTGCGCCGTGGTTGGCCGGTGCCGGTCCGGATCGGCGCCGACAGTGCGGTGACAGTGGCTGCCCTGGCGCTGATCTGGTGGGCCTGGATGCCCTGAGCGTGCGGCGCTGCCGCACCCCGCGCGGTCATCATCGATCGGGCCGGCGTCGCGGCAGGCAGAACATTCGCGGCTCTGGCCCGGCACTGCCTCGGCTGGCAAACTTCTTCGCGAAAGGCAGTACCGGGCCGCCGAGTGGGAGCGTGATGGCCACAGATCGCCCCGATCGCCCGCTGCTGACCGTCAAGCACCGCAGCCCGCCGATCCGTCCCGGAGCTGTCCGGCGTCCGGCGCTGGAGCAGCGATTGCGCACGGCCCGGACCGGTCTCACGGTCGTGGTCGCGCCGGCCGGCTGGGGGAAGACCAGTCTGCTCAGCGCCTGGGCCACGGAGCCGGGCGCGGGCGTCCGGGTCGCCTGGGTGTCGCTCGACGAGAATGACGACGAGCCGAATCGGTTCTGGCGCTACGTGTTCACCGCCCTGAACGGTGTCGACGACGCGATCGGCACCGCGCCGCTCGACGCACTGCAGGTGCCAGGTGTCGATCCGGTCGACCTGGCGCTGCCGCTGCTGCTCAACGAACTGGCGACGACCAACACCGAGCATGTTCTGGTGCTCGACGACTTCCACGTGCTCCGCGACCCCCGGATCCACGAGAGCGTCGAGTTCCTGGTCGGCTACCTGCCACCGTCGCTGCGGCTGGTGATCGCCGGACGATCCGACCCACCGCTGCCGATCGCCCGGATGCGGGCGAAGGGGGAGCTGACCGAGTTGCGCGCGGCCGAACTGGCGATGTCCCGCGCCGAATCGGCGGCGCTGCTGACTGCCGTGTCGGGAGCAGAGCTGGGCGCGGACGAGACCACCGCGGTGTGGGAACGCACGGAGGGCTGGGCGGCCGGGCTGCAGTTGGCCGGGTTGGCCCGGCGGGGCGGACGCGGGACGCCGATGACGCCGCGGTTGCGCGTGGACGATCGACACCTGCTCGACTACTTCGCCGCGGAGGTGTTGCCCGCCATCACGTCCGATCAGCGGGACCTGCTGGTGCGGGCCGCGCCGCTCGAGCGACTGTCGGGTGCGCTGTGCGACGCCGCGCTGCAGGTCACCGGTTCCGGGGAGGTGCTGGCCGCGCTTGATCGGGCCGACCTGTTCCTGGTCGCGCTCGACGACGACCACGAGTGGTACCGGTGCCACCATCTGTTCCGCGAGGTGCTGCTGCGCGAGCCAGGCGGCCGATCGGAGACCGACAGCCGCGAGGTCTTGCGCCGTGCTGCCGACTGGTTCGAGCTGCAGGACCGGCGCGACGAATCGGTCCGTCACCTGCTCCGGGCCGATGACCCGAAGGCCGCCGCCGACTTGCTGGAGTCCGCGGAATCGTGGTTCTTCGAGCGCGGAGCCGCCGCCACCTTTCTGGTGCTGGGCGAATTGTTGCCTCCGTCGCAGGTCACGCCCAACCTGGCGATCTCGCTGGCCTATGCCTGCGCGACCAGCGGGCGACTCGACCGGGTGGTGCACTGGCTCGATCTCGCTGACGCCGGCACCTCGGCGGACACCGTGGTGCGGGGTTGGCAGGATCCCCGCGCGGCCGTGCTGATGTTGCGGGCCGTCATCGGGACCCCGGACAAGGATTCCGCCGGCGCGGTCGAGTTGTGCCGCCGGGCGGTCGAACTGGAGACCGCCGCCGGCGGTCAGGGGCGGCCGGTCGCGCTTGCAGCACTGGGCAGCGCGCTGGCCAGGGACGGTCGGTTCACCGAGGCGGCCGAGATCCTGGCCGGTACCTGGCAGGACCGGGACAGTTTCTCCTGGTCGCCGGGGGTGACCCTGCAGATCGGTGGGAACCTCGGGCTGAGCCTGCTCGAACTGGGTCGGGTCAGCGATCTCGAGGTGTTGCTGCGGGAGGCACTGCCGCTGGTCGACGGGGCGGAACGCCGCTGGGGCGATGCGGCCGGGCCGGTGGTTGCCATGCTGCGACTCGTCCAGGGTCGAGCGCTGTCTCTCCGCGGCGACGCCGTCGGCGCGCAAACGGTGCTGAATCGGGCGGTCACGCTCGCCGAACTCGCGGCCCTGCCGACTTCGCATGTGCTGGCCCTGGTGTACCTCGCCGACGCCGAACTCGGCTGCGGGGACCGGGTCGCCGCACGGTCCGCCCTGGCCAGGGCCAGAGAGCAGGTCGGCGACGAACCGGTGACTCCGATGGCCATGCGTCTGCTGCAGGAAGCGGAGAACCGGATCGGGCGGATCGCGTCGCGGACGGCCCGCCGGTCCGGGGTCCTGGCCGAGGAACTGACCGACCGCGAGCTCGCGATCCTCCGGGTGCTGCCGGGTGCCGCCACCCAACGGGAGATCGGGCAGGCGATGTTCCTGTCGGTCAACACGGTCAAGGCCTACAACAAGAGCCTGTACCGCAAGCTGGGTGTCGCCTCCCGGCAGGACGCGGTCGCGGCCGCACGGGAGCTGGGCTTGATCTGATCAGCCGTCACGTCGTGGGGTCTGCCGTCAGCGGCTCGTCGGTGATCGACATCGCCTGCACCGCATGGCCCGAGTCCCACAACATGATCATCAACGCCCTGACCGCGGACTGATCGACCGCTCTGGCGACCACCACCGTTCGGCCCGGGTACCGGGTCGCAACAGCATCGAACCGGCTCTGCATCGTCTCGAGGACCGAGCACGCCAGCGGCCCGGTCACGGTCAGTTCACAGCGACGGCCACCACGCCATCCCGCGGAAGTGCTCGTCATCCCTTGCCTCACTGACGTCCGGCCGATCCGGCAATCGTGCGATCGACCCGGGTGTCCGCACAGCACCCCGGGCCGGAAACACCCAGGGTCAACGTTCTCGGCCAGGGCATACCCCGGGTGGAAATCCCGGCAGGGTGCTGCGACGCCACCCCGTTCGGTTGCAGGCTCACCGCAACGTGGAAGCCCGGCCCACGGCCCGAGCTGGGCCACGAGATCCCTTGGAGCAGCGAGCCATGACGACGCGCAACCTGACCGAACCGACATCGACGACGCCGCAACGGGAGTCGCCGCCGACCGGCTGGTCCCGACGCAACGTGCTCAGGGCGTTGGGCCTGGGCGCGGCCACCGTGGCGGTGGCCGGGACCGGCGTGCTGAGCTATCGGGTCTTCGACTCCGCGGTGCTCGATCCCGGCAGCGGCGTGGCGTTCGAACCGTGGAGCGGGTGGCGGTACACCCCCGGTCCGCTGGGCGCGATTGCGGCGGCGATCCTGGCCGCGAGCCCGCACAACACCCAGCCGTGGATCTTCGGGGTCGGCGCCGATTCGATCGACGTCATGGTCGACCCGTCGCGCGGCACCGGCGCGGTCGATCCGCTCGGGCGCGAACAGTACGTCGGGCTGGGTTGTGCGCTGGAGAATCTGGCGCTCGGTTGCCGGGCCAGGGGACTGGAACCGACGGTCACCCTGTTGCCCGACGGCCCTGGCGGTACCCGGGTCGCGCACGTCGCGCTGTCCGAGCGTGCACCGGTGACGAGCCCGCTGTACGAATCGATCGGCGACCGGCACACCAATCGCGGTCCGTACGACGGACGGCCCGTTCCCGCCGAGATCCGTTCCGCCCTCGTCGATGTCACCGGGCTGCCCGGACTCGGGGTGGAGTGGATCGCCGAACCGGCACCGATGACGCAGCTGGGTGAGTTGCTCATCGACGCGGCCGAGGCACTGATCGCCGATGAGCAGCAGTCCCGCGACGGGTTCGCCTGGTTCCGCAGCAGCAATGACGAGATCCAGCGCTACCGGGACGGCCTGGTGCTCGACGGGCAGGGGCTGGGGCCGCTGGTTCTGGGGATGGCCAAACTGCTGCCGGCGTCCTCCAGGACGGACGGCGACCGGTTCTGGGTCGAGCAGACCAGGACGGTGCACACCGCGACCGCCGCCGCCTACGGCGTGATCACCACCGGACTGCCCGACGATCGCCGGACCCAGCTCGATGCCGGTCGCCTGTTGCAGCGGATCCATCTCACCGCGACCAGCCAGGGCATCGCGCTGCAGCACATGAACCAGATCACCGAGCGCATCGACCGCGAGGCGACAACCGGTGCCACGCCTACTTTCGCGCCCCGGTTTGCCGCACTCCTGCCGCCGGGCGCCCACCCACTGCTGACCTTCCGGGTCGGCCACCCGGTGCGGGACGGCCGGCCGACGCCGCGCCGCGGAATCGCCGAGGTGACCCGATGAGTGCGCAGCTCATGCCGACCCCCGATCGCCGGCACCGGGTGGTGACCTGGCTCGGAGTTTCCGGGGCGACCTTGGGTGTACTCGCCGGGATCCTGCAGGCGACGATCGGTTCCCGGATCCCGGAGTGGACAGGAGCGAAGGCGGCTCCGCTTCCGTTGGGGCTGTTGACGATCGGTCTCTCGGCGGTGGCCGGCTGGGTCGCCGTCCGGCAGCGGCGCGCCGGGCTGTCGGTGTGGGCCAGGGCGGGATGCGCGTTCGGGATGATCGGGCCGGGCCTGCTGTGCCTGAGCACGGTCGGCCGGCTCTGGTATCCGTCCGCGGTCCTGTTGGTCGGCGCCGGGCTGCTGACCATCGACAGCTGGCGGGCCACGGCGAAAGTGGTTGCCGCCGATTGGGTCCGCGTGCTGCTCAGCGCGCTCGGTGGGTTCGAACTGCTGATGGCGGCCGGCGCCGCGCCGGTCCCGATGGTGGTGGGAGCGGTGGGCGGAATCGCGCTGATAGCAGCGGCATGGACCACGTCCCGCGGCGCGCGATGGGGGCTGATCGTCGCCGGGACGGTGCCGTTCGCCCTGCTTGCCTGGGCGGCGGTGGTTCCGGTCCTGCTGGCCGTGTTGGCCCTCGTGGTGGCGATCCCGCTGCTGCGGCGTACTGATGATGACGAAAGGACAGTGACGGCATGACGACAGCAGCCCTTCCCGCCCACACCGGAGTGGTGATCGTCGGGGCCGGGCCGACCGGCCTGGCGCTGGCGGTGACCTTGGCCACGGCCGATGTCGAGTTCGTCATCCTGGATCGATTGGCGGAGGGAGCCAACACCTCCCGGGCCGCGGTCGTGCACGCCCGGACCCTCGAGGTGCTGGACGAACTCGGCGCCGCCGAGTCGCTGATCGCCCGCGGGAAGCCGATCACCAGGTTCACCGTCCGCGACGGTTCCCGCCGACTGCTCACGTTGCCGTTCGACGGCCTGCCCACCCGTTACCCGTATGCACTGATGGTCCCGCAAAACGTGACCGAAGCCGTGCTGTTGGACCGGTTGCGAGCACTGGGTCACGATGTCCGTCGACCGCACGAGGTCGCCGGAATCGTCCAGGACGGCGATGGGGTGACGGTCACCCTGGCCTCCGGCGAGGTGCTGCGCGCCGGGTATGTGGTCGGTGCCGACGGGATGCACAGCGTCGTCCGTCAGGCGTCCGGCATCGGGTTCGGCGGGAACGCCTACGACGAGTCGTTCGTGCTGGCCGACGTCACGATGGACTGGTCGCCGGGTGCGGAGGAGGTGTCGCTGACGTTTGCCCCGGCCGGGCTCACGGTGGTGGCACCGCTGCCCGGCGACCGCTACCGGATCGTCGCCACGGTGGATGACGCTCCGGCTGCGCCCGATGCGGAGTTCGTCCAGCGGCTGTTGGACCAGCGCGCGCCCGGTCGCGCCACCGTCACCGGGCTGGTCTGGTCGTCGAGATTCCGGGTGCACCACCGGGTCGCCGACCGATTCAGGCAGGATCGGCTGTTCCTGGCCGGCGACGCGGCGCACGTGCACAGCCCGGCGGGCGGGCAGGGAATGAACACCGGGATCCAGGACGGGTTTGCGCTGGGTCGGGCGCTGGCTACCGATCGGCTCGACGACTACGACGCCCGGCGCCGGCCGGTCGCCGAGAAGGTGGTCGCCTTCGCCGACCGGATGACCCGGATCGCGACCACTCACAATCCGGTGCTCCGTGGAGCCCGCAACATCGCGCTACCGGTGCTCGGCAGAATTCCGGCGTTCCGCACCAGGCTGGCTACCGAGCTGGCCGAGCTCAACTATCGGTGACGGCCGAGGTCCAGGACCGCAGCAGCGGCAACAGGACGGCCAGCAACCCGTCCGGATTCTCCACCGCGGGGGAATGGGCCGCGCCGCCGATCAGCACCAGTTCTGTCCCGAGGCGCTGCGCCATGTCCCGCTGGTCCGGTAGCGGCCAGGCGTCGTCCTGCTCGCCGGCGATCACCGCGACCGGGATGCCATCGGCGGCCAGCACCCGGTGCAGGTCGTCGACCCGGTCCGGTTCCTGCTGCAGCGCCGTGCCCATGCCCAGCAGCCCGGACTGGTTGGATTCGATGAACCGTCGGCGCAGCAGTGCGGCGACCTCGGCGGGCACCGGTTTGCGGGCCGCCCGCCCGGTGGCCACCGTGCTGTCGTAGACGACGGCCTTGCCGTGGGCCCGGATGATCGGTTCGCCGGCCCGCAGCGCGTCGTAGCGCTGCCCCGAGCGAAAGGCCGCCGGTCCGCTGCACAGCAGCACCAGACCGGCCAGCGGTGCACCGGCCAGCACCGCCCCGCGGGCGACGAGACCGCCGAAGGAATGGCCCAGCAGGATCACCGGGCCATCGGCGGCGAAGGTCTCGAGCACGGCCGCGCACACCCGGCCGAGAGACAGTGGCGCGTAGGCGCTCTCGTCATCGGGTCCGATGGATTCGAACTGGCCGGGCATATCGATCGCCACGGCGCGAAACCCACTGTGCTGCAGCGGGTCGAGGATCGGGGCGAAGTCCTCCTTGGAGCCGGTGTATCCGGGCAGCAGGACCACCGTGCCGAGCGCTCGGCTCCCCGGACCGGGCCGGATCGGCATCCAGCGCGGCCAGCGGGCCGATCGGGCCGGGCAGCATGACCCGGGCGGCGGACGTCGGGCGTGAGCTGTTCGCGAAGAGTCACGACGCCGCCAGCCCGACGACCTGGTCGGATCTGGTCTCGATCACCATGTCGCCGACGGCGGTGGCGTCCACCCGTCCGGGGTACCCGCCGCGATCGACCGGGATGGCGGCCGGCACGAACCCCGGGTTGCCGTTCGCTGCGGTGAAGACCGCGAGGCCGCCGTCCACCGGCATCAACAACTGGTCGCCGACGACGGCCGGCAGACCCCGCGCGTCGTTCTTCGTCCACAGCACCGTCAGATCCTTGACCTCGACGGTTTCCGGCGGTGCGGAAACGGCTGAAGCGGTGGTGGTCGGCGCGAGCAGCCCAGGCGTCGGAGCAGTGGCATCGACGACGGACGAGGTGGCCGGGGTGGAGGGCGGCGCCGGGATCTCGATGCTCTGGCTGCTCACCGCCAGCAGCTGGTCGCCGATCAGTGAGTAGCGGGAGCCGCCGTCCCGGACGGCCGGCGTGGGTGACGTGCCGCCGTCGGCGGTCAACCGGTCGGCGGTGACGATGGCGTCCGCCGCGATGTCCACCGGGGTCCGCGAGGTCTCCGCGCCGGTCTCGTCGTAGACGACGACAGCCGGTTCGGGCGCCGACACCAGCACGGCGACCCGGTCGGCGGTGATCCCGACGATCCTGGCCGCCGGCGAGCCGGTGTCGATCTCCGCGCGCGGGTCGTGCTTGAACACGTCCTGCCCGTCGGGCTTGTTCGGCGCCGAATCCGGGGTGGCCCAGTTGATCACCAGCTGGGCGTTGGGACCGCGCTCGTCGCAATGCTCGACAGTGGCGAACTGGTCGTCGGCCACCGCGAGATCGGTGAAGGTGCAACCGGTGTGCGCCGCGTTCGGCTTGGGTGGGTTGGGCAGATCGCCGTACTGGATGGTCCGCACCAGGTCGTCGCGCCACAGCTCGACCAGGGTCGGGCCGAGCCACCCCGCGTACGGGCCGCCGAACACCAGTGATCCGCCGACCTGGTTGGGGCTGGTCCGGTAGTGGTGACGCTCGCCGGTGTCCGGGTCGAGCAGCATCACCTGCGAGCAGAAGCCGTTGATCTCGGAGACCGCCATCAGGCCGCGGACCTTGCCCCGGACGTCCACCCCGGAGGCGTCGGTGTCACCAGAACCCACGGCGCACAGCGGGGCGTTCGACCGGCCGTAGGACCAGCGCACCGCACCGGTGACGGCGTCGTGGCCGGTGACGGTGGTGGCGTCGGTGGTCACGACCACGCCGTAGGGCGAGGCCACCGCACCCAGTGTCGGATCCGTCGGCAGCGTCCAGGCCTGGGTCAGTGCCGACGGCACGACACTCGGGGATCCGGGGCTGTCCACGCTCGGCCCGACCACCGATGCGGTGGCCCGAATGTCGCTGTTCGCGTAGATCAGCGCGCCGACCGCGACGACCGTCACCGCAATCGCCGCGGCGACGATCCGATCGATCCGCTTGCGGCGGGCGGCGCTGAGAGTCACCGCGCGAGCCTACGCAATCGCCGTAAATGCTCCGTGCGGCCGCGCTGTGACAGCGATCGGCTCAATCGGCCGACGGGGTCTCGGCGCCGTTGTCTGCACCGGCGGTGGCCGACGAACCGGCGCTGCTCCTGGTGCGCCGGCGAGACCGCCGGCGACGCCCGGCGGTGTCCGAACCCGCCGTCGCCTGACCGGTGCCGTCGCCATCACTCGGGCCGGATGCGGCCGAATGGGACGCGTCGCCGTTCGCCGACGCGCCCGCTGCCGCCGACTGTCCGCCGCGGGTGCGATTGCGCGGCTTGCGGTTCCGCCGGGCGGGCCCCGCATCGCCGTCGGCAAGTTTTCGCCCGCACTGTCACCGGCCGCCGGTGCACGGCCGTGTCCGGCATCCCGGCCGTCGTCGGACCGCTTGTGCCCGCGGCCGCCGCCGGTCTGGGCCGCGGCCTTCCGACGCTTGCCGCCGGTCTCACCGAGATCCTCGACCTCTTCGGCGCCCAGGCCCTCACGGACCCGCTGCGCCGACGGCAGCCGGCCGGTCACCCCTTCCGGGATGTCCAGGTCGTCGAACAGATGCTTGGAGGTGGAATAGGTCTCGGCCGGATCGGCGAAATCGAGCCCGAGCGATTCGTTGATCAGCTTCCACCGCGGGACGTCGTCCCAGTCGATGAAGGAGACCGCGATCCCGGTCTTGCCGGCCCGACCGGTGCGGCCGATCCGGTGGATGTAGGTCTTGTCCTCTTCGGGGCACTGGTAGTTGATCACGTGCGTGACGTCGTCGACGTCGATGCCGCGGGCCGCCACGTCGGTCGCCACCAGCACATCCACCTTGCCGGAGCGGAACGCCCGCAGCGCCTGCTCGCGCGCGCCCTGCCCGAGATCGCCGTGCACGGCCGCGGCGGCGAAACCGCGCTCGGTCAGCTCGTCCGCCACCTTCGCGGCGGTGCGCTTGGTCCGGGTGAAGACCATGGTCAGTCCGCGTCCCCGCGCCTGCAGCACCCGGGCGAGCATCTCCACCTTGTCCAGCGCATGCGCGCGGTAGACGTACTGGGTGGTCAGCGTGTGGGTGGCGCCCTCGGAGGCCACCTCGGCCCGGATGTGGGTCGGCTGCGACATGAACGTGCGGGCCAGGGTGAGGATCGGGCCGGGCATCGTCGCGGAGAACAGCATCGTCTGCTTGACGTCCGGCACCATCGCCAGCACCCGTTCCATGTCCGGCAGGAAGCCAAGGTCGAGCATCTCGTCGGCCTCGTCCAGCACCAGCACCTTGATCCCGCCGAGCACCAGGTGCCCGCCGTTGGCCAGGTCCAGCAACCGGCCCGGGGTGCCGACCACCAGGTCGACCCCGGCGTGCAGGGCGGAAATCTGCGGTTCGTACGCCCGGCCGCCGTACACCGAGGTCACCGACAACCCGAGGAACTTGCCGACCTGGTGCAGGTCGCGGGTCACCTGCACACACAGCTCACGGGTCGGCACCATCACCAGG
This sequence comes from uncultured Actinomycetota bacterium, assembly GCA_963719475.1. Classification (GTDB taxonomy): domain Bacteria; phylum Actinomycetota; class Actinomycetes; order Mycobacteriales; family Nakamurellaceae; genus Nakamurella. The sequence goes on from CAVRCD010000014.1 coordinate 135,005, forward strand.
GCGCGGGGCGCGCGGCCGGCCGGCAACTTGCCCTTGTCGTCGGGCTGGACAGTTTGATCCAGGGCGAGACGCTGCAGGAGCGGCACGCCGAAGCCGAGCGTCTTGCCCATTCCGGTGCGCGCCTGACCGATCAGGTCGTGCCCGCTCAACGCGATCGGCAGGGTCAGCGCCTGGATGGCGAAGGTGCGCTCGATCCCGACCGCGGCCAGCGCCTCGATGATGCGCGGATCGGTGCCCAGTTCGCCGAAGGTCGGGGCCTGCGGCTCGACGGGTGCGTCGGCGGCCAGCGGGTGGGACAGGGCCGCGTCCTCGGGGTCGATCGCGGCATCGGCGATGACGCCGTCCGGATCGTCCGGTAGGGCATCGGTGGCAGAAGTCATGGTCATCGGGGGTGGTGCCTTCCTCGCGTCCGCGCGCGTTCACGCCAGCAGGCGAGGAGGAATCGATCGAACCCCAGCCATACGGGGCCTCATCCGGCGTCCGACAAAGTTGCGGACCAACCGGCGGGGCGACGCGCGCACAGTGCGGCGGCACAGTAGTCGCGCCGCCTATCAGGGCCGATTCTACCTGTTCACCGGCCCCCTTCCGGTGCACCCGCCCGGCGGGGTGCAAGATCAGCGCCCAAGTCGGGGGCCGGACCTCTAGGCTCGGTGGCGACAACGGGGGACCAGCACCCCTTGGCCCACGCTGGACACCGCCGCTGCGGAGGTCGGTGAGAACGGAGAGGGCATGACGGAAGCGCAACAGGCAGCGCAGGTCTCGGGACAGGTGACCGCAGAGATGTCCGCCGGGATGTCACAGACGGACCTGACGACGGGCGCGGCCGGGTCGACGACGCTCCGGCCGGATCCGCCGGAACCCGCCGTCATCGATCTGCTCGGTGTGCTCGCCTACGGCGAACTGTCGGCCTTCGACCGGATGGCGGCCGATGCGCGCTGGGCGCCCACCCTGGCCGGCCGGGTCGCGCTGTCCCGGATGGCGACCGCGGAGATGGGCCACTTCGGCGCGCTGGCCCGGCACCTGGAGGCGCGGGGGGTCGCCGTCGAGGACGCGATGAAGCCGTTCATCGCCCCGTTCGACGCCTTCCACGATTCGACCGCACCGCACTCCTGGCTGGAGTCGCTGGTCAAGGCACACGTGGGGGACGGGCTGGCCGCCGACTTCTACCGGGAGATCGCCGAGTGGCTCGACCCGATCACCCGCGACCTGGTGTTCGAGGTGCTGGGCGATTCCGGTCATTCGGCGTTCGCGGTGCGTGAGGTGCGCAAGGCCTGCCAGGCCGACCCGCGGTTGACCGGTCCGTTGGCGTTGTGGGGTCGCCGGCTGCTCGGCGAGGCGATCACCCAGGCCCAGTACGTGGTGGCCGACCGGGACACCCTGGCCGAGCTGATCGTCACCGGGTCCGGCGATCTGGCCGGCATCGCTGCGCTGTTCCGCCGGCTGCAGCAGGGGCACACGGAGCGGATGAAGTCTCTCGGCCTGGCTTGAGTTTCCCGGATGCCCGAATCCGCCGATGCGGTTGTGGTCAAGCGTCGGGCGGATGCGCCGCCGACGTTCTTCGCCTGGGAGGCGGCCGGCCTCGACTGGCTGCGGGTGGCCGGCGGAGTGGACATCGTCGAGGTTCGGGACGTCGGCGCGCAGCACATCACGCTGGACCGGGTCGACGAGCGCTCGGCGACCGGGGCCGCCGCTGAGCAGTTCGGCAGGGACCTCGCAGCTGACCCATTCGGCCGGCGCCGCGGCCTTCGGGGTGGGCCCGCCGGGCTGGACCGGTGACGGCTTCATCGGCCGGCAACCGCTTGCCCTGCAAACGTTCTCGACCTGGGGCGAGTTCTACGCCGACACCAGGCTGCTGCCCTACGCGCGAGCGGCGCAGCTGGTCGGGAACCTGGACCCCGGCGGCGTGCGACTGATCGAGCGCGTCTGCACCCGGCTGGTGGACGGCGACTTCGACGACGACCGGCCGCCGGCCCGCATCCACGGCGACCTCTGGGCCGGGAACGTGCTGTACGCCGGCAACGGGCAGGCGGGGTCCGGGCCGTGCTGATCGACCCAGCCGCGCACGGCGGTCACGGACTCACCGACCTGGCCATGCTGGCGCTGTTCGGCACGCAGCACCTTTCCCGGGTGCAGAGCGCCTACGCCGAGGCAGCCGGTCTGCCGGCCGAGCTGGCGCGAGCTGATCGGCCTGCACCAGCTCCACCCGCTGCTCGTGCACGCCGTCTCGCACGGCGCCGGATACGGCCGCCAGGCGTGTGATGTCGCATCGAGATACGCGTGAGGGTGGGGCTGAGAGAGCGCCCGGGCGCGGCACACGCCAGGATATGAAGCGGCGGGTTGGCCAGGCGGCACCGTGCCCGGAAACGGCGCACCGACGAGCTGGCGACCCAGCGCGCAGGACGACGGCAACATCGACGTAGATGGAGGAAGACCCCGAATGTTTTCGCGTATCGCGGTGATCAACAGAGGCGAACCGGCGGTCAGGTTGATCCGCGCCGTCCGGGAGCTGAACTCGGAGTTCGGTTACGGGATCAAGGTCATCGCCCTGCACACGGCTGCGGAGCGGGGGGCGTTGTTCGTCCGGGCGGCCGACGAGGGCGTGTTGCTGCGGGACAAGGGTGATCTGGGCAGCCCGTACCTGGATCACGCCGAATTGGAACGCGCGATGATCGCGGGCAAGGTCGACGCCTGCTGGCCGGGCTGGGGCTTCGTCTCCGAGGACGCCGGTTTCGTCGAGGTGTGCGACCGGATCGGCGTGACGTTCATCGGTCCGCCGGCCGCGGCGATGCGCAAGCTGGGCGACAAGGTGCAGGCCAAGTACCTGGCGGAGGCGACCGGGGTGCCGGTGGCGCCGTGGAGCGGCGGCCCGGTGGAGGACATGGCCTCTGCGCTGGAGCATGCCAAGCAGATCGGCTATCCGATGATCCTCAAGGCCCGCAGCGGTGGCGGCGGGCGCGGCATCCGGATGGTGTTCGACCCCAGCGAGCTGGAAGAGGCGATCGAGCGCACCCAGTCGGAGGCGCTCAAGGCATTCAACGACCAGGTCATCTTCATGGAGAAGCTGGTCGTCGGTGGCCGGCACATCGAGGTCCAGATCATCGCCGACAACTACGGCAACGCCTGGGCGCCGGGGATCCGGGACTGCTCGATCCAGCGCCGCAACCAGAAGCTGATCGAGGAGTCCGGTTCACCGGCATTGACCCGGGAGCAGGACATCGAGCTGCGCCGGGGCGCGGTCGCGCTGGTGAAGGAAGCCGGTTACCGCGGCGCCGGCACGGTGGAGTTCCTGTACCAGCCCGAGGAGAAGATGTTCGCCTTCCTCGAGGTGAACACCCGGCTGCAGGTCGAGCACTCGATCACCGAGCTGTCCACCGGTCTGGATCTGGTGAAGCTGCAGATCATGGTGGCCGACGGGCACCGGTTGGAGGGCGATCCGCCGCCGAACTTCGGGTACGCGATCGAGGCACGGCTCAACGCCGAGGATGCGGACAACGGGTTCGCTCCTTCGCCGGGCAAGGTGGAGCTGTTGACCCTGCCGACCGGGCCGGGTGTCCGGGTGGATACCGGTATCGCTACCGGCGACGAGATCTCGCCGGATTACGACTCGATGATCGCCAAGATCATCGCCTGGGGCCGGGACCGGCCGGAGGCGATGGCCAGGCTGCGGGTGGCGCTGCGCGGGACGACCGTGGTGGTGAAGAACGGCACCACGACCAAGTCGTTCCTGCTGGAGCTGCTGGATCGCCCGGAGGTGATCGACGGCACCGCGGACACCGGTTGGCTGGACCGCGCCGGGCTCACCGACAATCCGCGGGTGGCGGCCAATGCCGACGCCGCTCTGCTGTACGTCGGCGTCGATGTCTACGAGGCGGAGGAGGCACTGGAACGCGACTCGTTCCTGCGGTCCGCCCGGGGTGGCCGGCCGCGGGCCAGCCACACGGTCGGGCGTGAGGTGGAGCTGGGTTACCAGGGCCAGACCTACAGCCTGAACGTCGGCCAGATCAGCCCGAACCGGTACCGGATCGAGATCGCCGGTGACGGCGAACCGACGGTGGTCGAGGTCGAGATCGACCGGATCAGCGCGTTCGAGAGCAGGCTGACCGTCGGGAACCGGCGGCACCACATGGTGGCGTCCACCACCCCGTCCGGGTACCTGGTCGAGGTGGACAGCGTCAGCCACCGGGTCAGCCGGGACGAGGGCGGCGTCGTCCGTTCGCCCGCGCCGGCCGTGGTGGTGGCCGTCCGCGCGGCCGCCGGTACCGACGTCGAGGCCGGCGACACCGTGATGATCCTCGAGTCGATGAAGATGGAGACACCGGTCAAGGCCCCCTACGCCGGCCGGGTCAGGGAGATCCTGGTCGGGGTCAACTCGCAGGTCGACGGCGGCGGCGCGCTGCTGCGGATCGATCGGGTCGACGACGGAGCCGCCGCCAGCACCACCCCCACGGTGGAGTTCACCTCCGATTCCGCTCAGCCCGGTGACGGAGCCGAAGGCGCAGGCACTGGCCGACCTGGCCGCGATGCGGGCACTGATCATGGGTTACGACGTGAGCGGCACCCGCGGCCGCGGACTGCTCGCGCACTACAACTCGGTACGCAGCGAGACCCCGATCGACGACCCGGATCTGCTGCGGGCCTCCCTCGGCGTGCTGGCCACCTTCGCCGACCTCTGCGAGCTGCAGCCGCAACCGGCCGGCGGGCGAGGAGGAGTCGGGGGACGAGCGGGTGCACAGCCCGCGCGAGTACTTCCACTCCTACCTGCACTCGCTGGACATCGATCGGGAAGGTCTGCCGGAGGGGTTCCGTGCCCGGCTGGCCGCGGCGCTGGCGCACTACGGCGTCACCGAGCTGGAACCGAACCGCGAGCTGGAGGAGGCGGTCTACCGGGTCTTCCTGGCGCAGGAACGGGCCGCCGACCAGATCCCGATCGTCACCGGCCTGCTGGAGCGGTGGCGCAACGCAGTGCCGAGCTTCTCCCCGGACATCCAGGAGGCGGCCGGCGAGGTCGTCGAGCGGTTGGTGGTCGCCACCCGGTTGCGGTACCCGGTGGTCGGTGATCTGGCGCGGAGCATCCGTTACGAGGCCTTCGAACGTCCGCTGATCGAGGACACCCGGTCGCACGTGTACTCCGATGTCCGGGCCACCCTTGCCCGGCTGGGCGACGACCCGAATCCGACCGAGTACGCGGCCGGTATCCAGGCGTTGGTCGACAGTCCGGAACCGCTGATCAGGCTGCTGTCCGAGCAGCTCACCACCGAGGGCCCCGGCATGGACGCCATGCTGGAGGCGATGACCCGCCGGTACTACCGGATCCGCGCGCTGGAGAATGTCAAGGCGTTCCGGGAGGACGACAGGTCGTACGTCACCGGCAGTTTCGAGCTGGGCGGTGACCGGCTGGAGCTCATCTCGGCGCTGACCGACTACGACGATCTGCCGCACGCCCTGCTCCACCTGAACGAGATGGCCGGCAAGGCGCAGCAGCCGGGCAACGTGGTGACCGACCTCTACCTGGCGTGGCCGGATGCGCCCGAGGACGGCGATCTGGTCTCGACCGCCCTGCACGGCGCACTCGTCCACCAGCCGGCGCTGGCGGCCGGCCGCCGGATCACCGTCACGGTGTGCCGGATGGGCAACAACCCGGTGCAGCAGTTCACCTTCCGGCCGACCGGGGACGGCGGGCTGGCGGAGGAGCAGGTGATCCGCAACATGCATCCGCTGACCGGTCAGCGGCTCGACCTGTGGCGGTTGAAGAACTTCACCGGCACCCGGATGCCCTCCGCCGAGGGCACCTACCTGTTCCACCTGGTCGCCCCGAACAACCCGGCCGACGAGCGACTGGCAGCGCTGGCCGAGGTCAGGGACGTCACCCCGCTGCGGGACGCCGACGGCAAGGTCATCGCCTTCCCGTCCGCGGAGCGGGTGCTGGCCGCCTGCCTGGAGAGCATTCGCCGGGTGCAGGCGCAGCGGACCAGCAAGCAGCGGCTGGACAACAACCGGGTGTTCCTGCACGTGTGGCCGCCGATCGAGGTCCCGCTGTCCGACCTGTCGTCGTTCGCCCAGATGAGCACCCCGCTGACGCTGGGCACCGGGCTGTCGGAGATCACCGTGCTGGCGCGGCTGCGGCAGCCGGACGGATCGCTGCGCAACGCGGCGATGCGATTCGCCTACCAGGCCGGGGCCGGGGTCACCGTGACGGTCACCGACCCGCCGACGGACGCGTTGCAACCACTGGACGAGTACACCCAGAAGGTGCAGCGGGCCGGTGCCCGCGGGACCGCCTACCCGTACGAGATCGTGCCGCTGCTGACCGGGTCCTCGGGCTCGTTCACCGAGTACGACTTCGACTCCGCGGGCGCGTTCGGGCCGGTCGAGCGGCCGGCCGGACAGAACACCGCCGGCGTGGTCGCCGGGGTGGTCACCACGCCGACCAAGCGGTACCCGGAGGGCATCACCAGGGTGGCGCTGTTCGGCGACCCGACGAAGGCGTTGGGCACGGTCGCCGTTGCCGAATGCGCGATCGTGGTCGCCGCCATCGACCTGGCCGAGCAGATGGGTGTGCCGGTCGAGTGGTTCACCCTGTCGTCCGGGGCGAAGATCTCGATGGACAGCGGCACGGAGAACATGGACGGGGTGGCCAGGGCACTGCGCCGGATCATCACGTTCACCCAGGGCGGCGGCGAGGTGAACATCGTCGTGGCCGGGATCAACGTCGGCGCCCAGCCGTACTGGAACGCCGAGGCCACGATGCTGCAGCACACCAAGGGCATCCTGATCATGACGCCGGATTCGGCCATGGTGCTGACCGGCAAGATGTCGCTGGACTACTCCGGCGGCGTCTCCGCGGAGGACAACTTCGGGCTCGGCGGTTACGACCGGGTGATGGGCCCGAACGGTGAGGCCCAGTACTGGGCGCCGAATCTCACCGCTGCGGCGGACATCCTGTTCGCGCACTACGACCACGCCTATGTGGCGCCGGGGGAGCGGTTCCCGCGGCGGGCACAGACCGGCGATCCGCTGGATCGCGACGTGCAGACCTTCCCGCACGTGCACCCGGACAGCCCGTTCACCACGGTCGGCGAGATCTTCTCGGTCGAGACGAACAAGGACCGCAAGAAGCCGTTCGACATCCGCACGGTGATCAACGCGATCGCCGACCAGGATCACCAGACCCTGGAACGGTGGGCCGGGATGGCCGACGCCGACACCTCGGTGGTGGTGGATGCCCACCTCGGCGGATACCCGGTGACGATCGTCGGCATCGAGTCGCGCAACATCGCGCGGCGCGGTTTCCTGCCGGCCGACGGCCCGGACCAGTTCACCTCCGGGACGCTGTTCCCCCGGTCGTCGAAGAAGACGGCCAGGGCGATCAACGCCGCCTCCGGCAATCGGCCGCTGGTGGTGCTGGCGAACCTGTCCGGGTTCGACGGCTCGCCGGAGTCGCTGCGCAACATCCAGCTGGAGTACGGCGCCGAGATCGGCCGGGCCATCGTCAACTTCGACGGCCCGATCATCTTCACCGTGATCTCCCGCTACCACGGTGGTGCGTTCGTGGTGTTCTCCGGAGCGCTGAACGACAACATGGAGGTCGTCGCCGTCGAGGGCTCGTTCGCCTCGGTGATCGGCGGCGCCCCCGCGGCGGCCGTGGTCTTCACCAGGGACGTGAACACCCGGACGTCCAACGACCAGCGGCTCAAGGAGCTGGAGGCGAACATCGCCGGCGCCGAGAACGAGGCGGAGCGGGCCCAACTGCAGGCCGACCTCGGCGATGTGCGGGCCCAGGTCCGGTCGGAGAAGCTGGGCGAGGTGGCGGCCGAGTTCGAACAGATCCACAACATCGAACGCGCCCGCGAGGTCGGGTCGGTCCACACCATCATCCCGGCGGCGCAGTTGCGGCCGTACCTGATCGAGGCCATCGAACGCGGCATGGCCCGCTCGCTGGGTGGGCCGGACACCTCTGGTTCGCTGGGTGGCCGGACACGTCGGGCGGCTGATCTGCTGAAAGGCTGGTGACAGGGGCACATCCGGGACTTCCGGGTGTGCCCCTGTTGCGTACCCGCGCGGCTTTACCCATCCGCCGCACATGCGCTGCGCCGGGCGCGCACAGGTAACTGACAGCCTCGGTGGCCACCCTCGACGGCAGGCCCAGTCCAGACAACCCACCGCGAGGAGCGCGCTTCCCGATGACCGACCGCACCGCCGAACCGGCGCCGACCACGTCCGAAACCGTTGCCGGACAGGGTGATCCCGAAGACGCGGCGGCGGGGACGGTGGGGTCGGGCCGGGGCCGGCGGTGGCGCCGGGCGGCCGGTGTGGCCGCGGTGGTCGCGGTGCTGGTCGTCGCGAACGCCAAGGCGGCCGGCGCGAGCACGCTGCGCAAGCCGTCGAAGGCGGAGGTCGCCACGGCCGCCGCCACGCCGTCGAACGGGCCCGACCACGGCCAGTTCACGGTGATCAACGCCGACGGCACCGAGCAGGTGCGGCGCTGGCAATGGGGCGAGGTCGTCACCGTCGACGACACCTCGTTGACCGTCTCTAGTCCGGACGGACTGGCCGGCAGCTACCAGATCGGCCCCGGCGTCGAGCGTGGCCGACATCGCGGTGGGCGATGTGGTCACCGTGGTGGGCACCATTCAGGCCTGACGGAAACACGAGAGCGTGAAGGAAAATGCCGCTACCAGCAGCATTTTCCTTCACGCTCCCGAAATCTGCGGTCGGTGAAAGAAGGCCCAACTACAGGGCGAGCAGCACCTCGGGGTCCACCAGCTTCTCCACGGCGGCCCGGGCACCGGCGGCGTCCTGGGCGTCCCGTGCGGCAGCTGCCATCGCCTCGCATTCGGCCATGGTGGTGCGCGACAGCGCGAACCGGACAGCGGGCACACCGGACGGCGCCATCGACAGGCTGCTGATGCCGAGCCCGACCAGCACCAGGGCGAGCAGCGGGTCACGGGCCGCCTCGCCGCACACCCCGGCCGGCTTGTCGGCGGCCTTGGCGGCGGTGCCGGTGGCGGCGATCAGGTCCAGGACGGCGGGCTGCCAGGGATCGAGCAGCTCGGCCAGCGCCCCGGCCATCCGGTCGGTGGCCATCGCGTACTGGGTGAGGTCGTTGGTGCCGATGCTGGCGAAATCGACGATGTCCATCATGTGCCGGGCGCGCAGGGCGGCAGCCGGGACCTCGACCATCATCCCGGCCACCGGCAGGTCGTGGGAACGCACCTTGTCGGTGAACGCCCGGGCCTCGTGCACGGTGGACACCATGGGCGCCATCACCCAGACCTTCGCACCGGTTGCCTTGGCGGCCTGCGCGATCGCCTCGAGCTGATCGTCCAGCAGCTGCGGGAACACCCGGTCCATCCGGTAGCCGCGAACACCGAGAGCCGGGTTCTCCTCCTCCTCGCTGGGCGCGAAGGCCAGCGGCTTGTCGGCGCCGGCGTCCAGCGTGCGGATGACGACCTTGCGGTCGCCGAAGGCCTCGAACACCGTCTTGTAGGCCTTGAACTGGTCGGCGACCGTGGGGGCGGTCGCGGAGTCCAGGAACAGCACCTCGGTGCGGAAGAGGCCGACGCCTTCGACGTCTTCCTTGGCGGCCCGCTCGGCGTCCTCGACCGCGCCGATGTTGGCCAGCAGCTGGACGCCGATGCCGTCCTTGGTCTTACCGGCTCCGCCGGTTGCGGTCTTCAGGGCTGCGCGGGCCTTGGCCCTGGCGATGATCGCCTCCCGCATCGCGTCATCGGGATCGAGGGTGACCGAGCCGGTGGCCGCGTCGATGGCGATGGTGGCGTCGTCGGCGAGCTGCATCGCGCCGGGCACCCGGACCAGACAGGGCAGGTTCAGCTGCGCGGCGATGATCGCGGTGTGGCTGGTCGGCCCGCCGAGCTCGGTGACGATGCCGACGACGTGGTTCAGGTCGAGGGTGGCGGTGTCGGCGGGGGCCAGGTCGGTGGCCACGATGACCGTCGGCTTGGACAGCGGGGGAATGCCGGGCTCGGGGACGCCGAGCACCTTGGCGACGATCCGGTCCCGGACGTCGCGCAGGTCGGTGACCCGCTCGGCCAGGTACGGCCCGCTGGCCTCGAGGATCTTGCAGAAGCCCTCCACGGCCTGGTCGACGGCAGTGGCCGGGCCGACGCCGCTGTTGATCCGGCGCACCACGTCGGCCAGCAGGCCGGGGTCCTGGGCCATCAGCGAGGTGGCCTCCAGCACGGCCGCGGTCGCGGCCTGGGCGGCAGCAGCGCGGACCCGCAGGTTGGTGGCGACGTAATTGAACGAGTTCGAGACGAGCGTCTCGGCCGCGGTCTTGTCCGTCGCCGCCGGCTCGTCGGCCGGTGGCCTCGCCGCCGCCGCCAACTTCACCACGGACCCGACGGCCGAACCGCGGCCGACGCCGATGCCGCTGAGGTTGCCGGTGGCGGTGGAGGTCTGGTCGGTCGAGGTGGTCGTCATGGTGGATGCGCTCCTAGGTCGAAACGTGGTGCCGGACAACGGTGAATTCAGGCTCTGCGGAACTGTCCCGGCCTGCGGGCCGACTCACGAACGTACGCCGGCCCGCAGCTTGAGGGGAGCGGACCGGCAGCGCGTTCGGCAGGTGATCAGGCCGCGTCGTGGTCGATCTCGAGCAGCTCGGCGAGCTGGTCGAGGGCCGCATCGGCGCCGTCACCCTCAGCGGTCAGCGTGACCTCTTCGTTGTTGCCGACGGCCAGCCCCATCACCATCAGGATGCTCCTGGCGTCGACCGGGTCGCCGCCGGACTTGGCGATGGTCACCGGCAGCCCGGTCGCGGTGACGGCCTGGACGAACAGCGAGGCGGGGCGGGCGTGCAGGCCGACGCGGGACGCGACCTTGACGGTACGGCTGGGCATCAAATGGCTCCTTGTTCTCTCGGTCTCAAGCGACCGAACGGTGACGACGTGCCTACAAACTATCCAGCGGGTGAGCTGCGACACACAGCCGGGGCTGCGACAAACATCGTCGCAGCCCCGGCCGTCGTGTGCAGAGTGAAACCGATCAGGCGGCGACGCCCTCGGCGACGTCCTCGGTGTGCGCGATTTCCTCGGTCTTCTTCTTGTCCAGGCTCATCAGGACGATGACCAGGGCCGCGGTGATCACGGTGCCGACCGCGATGGCCAGCAGGTACAGGAACGGGTTGCTGATCAGCGGCAGCACGAAGATGCCGCCGTGCGGTGCCCGCAGTTCGTTGCCGAAGGCCATCACCATGGCGCCGGTGACGGCGGAACCGGCCATGCACGACGGGATGACCCGCAGCGGGTGGGCGGCGGCGAACGGAATCGCACCCTCGGTGATGAACGAGGCACCGAGCAGCCAGCAGGCCAGACCGTTCTCGCGCTCGGCCTCGGTCCACAGCTTCTTGCGGACCAGGGTGGCCACCGCCATGCCCAGCGGCGGGGTCATGCCGGCCGCCATCACGGCCGCCATGATCTGCAGGCCGGGGTCCACCTTCGGTGATGGCGATGGTCAGACCGCCGGCGGCGAACACGTAGGCCGCCTTGTTCAGCGGACCACCCATGTCGAACGCCATCATCAGGCCCAGGATCGCGCCGAGCAGGATGGCGTTGCCACCGGACAGGCCCGACAGCCAGTCCTCCAGGCCGCTCTGCACCGCCGCGATGGGCGGCCCGAGGACCAGGAACATGATGACGCCGATAAGGATCGTGGTGACCAGCGGGATGACCACAACCGGCATGATGCCGCGGACGCCCTTCGGCACCTTGAGCCTGGTCATGCCGTACGCCAGGCCACCGGCGATGAAACCGGAGACCAGACCGCCGAGGAAGCCGGCACCGATCGGACCGCAGATCAGGCCGCCGACGATGCCGGGCACCAGGCCCGGCCGATCGGCGATGGCGAAGGCGATGAAGCCGGACAGGATCGGCACCAGCATGAAGAAGGCGATCTTGCCGATGACGAACAGCAATCCGGCGAATCCGGCGTTCTCCAGCAGGATCTGGATGGTCCCGCCGTTCGAGAAGCCGACCGGCAGCGTGCCGGCGATGTCCTTGTACTCGACACCCTCGAAGGTTCCGCCATAGAGCTTGTAGACGACCTCCTCGCCGCCGAACAGGAATCCGAGGGCGATCAGCAGGCCGCCCGCAGCGACGAACGGGATCATGTACGAGACGCCGGTCATCAACCACTGACGGGCCTTGGTGCCGGCGCCGACCTTGCGAACGGACGGACCTGAAGCTCGCCGCCGGTGCTGCGGCGGCTGCCGCGGCAGCCGCCGGGGTTCCCGCCTTGGGGGCGTTCTCCACCGCGGCGACCGCGGCGGCCATCACATCGAGCGGCTTGTGCACCGCGGCCTTGACGCCGACGTCGACGAACGGCTTTCCGGCGAATCGCTCCTTGCCCTTGACCTCGAGGTCGGCGGCGAAGATGACGCCGTCCGCCGCGGCGATGACCTCATCGGAGAGCGGGATGGTGCCGGCCGAGCCCTGGGTCTCGACCTGGACATCGTGGCCCTGGTCCTTGCCGGTCTGCTCGAGATTCTCGGCGGCCATGTAGGTGTGCGCAATGCCCGTCGGGCACGACGTGACTGCGACGAACTTCATTTCGGGGCCACCTCTCCTTGCACGTAGGAGGCCACCGACGCGGCGTCGGGGGCATCGAGAATGGTCTGCTTGAAGGCAGGCCGGACCAACCGGCGAGCCAGCGCCGCCAGGATGGTCAGGTGCTCCGAGCCGCCACCGGCGGGGGCGGCGATGAGGAACACCAGGGTTGCCGGGCCGTCCGGCGCGCCGAAGTCGACGCCGGCCGGAACCCGGGCCAGGCCGAGCGACGGCGACGTGACGTGCTCGGAGCGGGCGTGCGGCAGCCCGATGCCGCCGGGCATCCCGGTGGCCATCTGGGCCTCCCGGGCGGCGACGTCGGCGAGGAAGCCCTCCAGGTCGGTCACCCGACCGGCGGCCTGCAGCTTCTGGGCGAGCTGCCGGGTGGCGTCCGCCTTGTCGGTGGCGACCAGGTCGAGAACGACCAGCTCTTCGGTGATCAGGTCTGTCATGATGCGACGTCCTTTACTGCTTGGAGGGGATCTGGATCGGCGACGACGCGGACTGCGTCGACGCATGCTCGGGTGTCTTCGGGGCCGGGAACGGTGCTACCGGGTTGCAGGCAGGCGGCCCGGCCCCAGGCCACCGCCCCGGCAAGTCGTTCGGCAGGGGTGCCGACGGTGTGCAGATAGCCGGACAGGGTGCAGTCCCCGGCGCCGACGGTGCTCCGCGGGACCAGCGGTGGGCCGCCGGCCCACCATGAACCCTCGGCCGTGATCAGCAGGGCGCCGTGGCCGCCCAGGCTGACCAGCAGGTCCTTGCAGCCACGGGACCGCAGTTCCTTCGGCCGCGTCGATGACGTCGCCGACCGTGACCAGGGTGCGGTCGAGGACTTCCTCGAGTTCCTCGAGATTGGGCTTGACGACGGTCGCGCCGGCGTCGATGGCTGCGGCCAGTGCCGGGCCCGAGGTGTCGATGGCCACCGGAACACCAACCGCGACAGCGGCTTTCGTCACCCGGGCGTAGAAGTCGTCCGGTGCGCCGGCCGGCAGGCTGCCGGCCGCGACCAACCAGGCCGGACCGCTGCGCAGGGCCTCGTCCACCGCTGCCAGCAGCGCGTCGACGTCGGAGTCGGACAGCGTGGCACCCGGCTCGTTGAGCTTGGTGGTGGTGCCGTCGCGCTCGACCACCGCGATGTTGGTCCGGATGGCACCGTCGATCGGCACCGCGACGGTGGTGACCTGTTGCGGGGTGAGCAGCCCGATCATCCGTTGGGCGTCGTCACCGGCGGGCAGGATGGCGGTGGTCGGGTGGCCGTGCTTGGCCAGTGCCCTGGCGACGTTCACGCCTTTGCCGCCGGCCTCCACCAGTGCATGGCTGGTGCGCTGCACCTCGCCGCGTTCCAGGACGTCCACCTCGACCGTGTGGTCCAGGCTCGGGTTGGGCGTGACGGTGACGACCGGAGCGCCCTGCGTACTCGACGTTGCGGTCATGCGCGCACCACCTCCGGTCCCGCCTCTTCGATCTCTCGGACCATGTCGGCATCCACCTCGCTGTCGGTGATGATCGTGTCGACCTCGGAGAGGTCGGCCACCTGGGCAAACTCGTCGCGACCGAACTTGCTGTGGTCGGCCAGCACGACGGTGCGGCGGGCCGCACGCATCAGGGCCGACTTGACCGCGGCCTCGGCCAGATCAGGGGTGGTCAATCCGCGGGACGTGCTGATCCCGTTCGTGCCGGCGAACGCCACGTCGGCGAAGATCCCGGCGTACTCCCGTTCGGCCCAGCTGCCGACGGCAGCCAGGGTGCCCGGGCGGACCTGCCCACCGATCAGGTGCAGGGTGATGTTCGGCCGCTCGGCCAGCAGTCCGGCGATCGGCAGGCCGTGCGTCACCACGGTCAGATCGCGGTCGACGGGCAGGATGTCGGCGAACCGGACGGTGGTGGTGCCGGCGTCGATGATGATCGAACCGCCGTCGGGCAGCTGGTCGAGCGCGGCCTTGGCGATCCGGTCCTTCTGCGCCGCGTTGTGCCCGAAGCGCTGGTCGACCGGCAGTTCCATGCTCAGCCGCTCGACCGGGATGGCGCCGCCGTGCACCCGGCGCAGCGCGCCGCGCCGCTCCAGACCGGTCAGATCCCGCCGAATGGTCTCCGGGGTGACATCGAAGGTGTCCGCCAGCGAGTTGACATCGACCCGACCGTCGGCGCGAGCGAGGCCGAGGATGGCCTGCTGCCGCTCAGGTGCGTACATGTCGACTCCGTTGTCTGCTCGCTGCTGCTGTGTGGTTCGAACCGCGTCGGGGTGGGAACCCTCTGGTGCCGGGGTGGTGCGGGTGCGTGCTAAATCGTGGCGGTCCCGGTTCGTATCCGCGACTCGACGATGTGGCCGCAGACACATTTATAGACAGTTCCCCGACCGATGTCAACACATTCGGAAACATTCGGAACCACTCGGGCAGTCCACGCATGTTGATATGCGCTTGGTTTGCCCCCTTCGCCGATGTTTGCCGGGTTCCGATCTCCGGGTGGATCCGTTCTCGACCCACCGGCTGCCGACGGTGGCCCTGCCGGACGCTAGTGGACCGCTGAGTGCATCCGCCGTCTGTGACACGAGGGAACAGAGTGACTGGTGGGAATTGGTGCGGCGAATGGTGGTTGCTGCGCACATGGGAGACTGGTCGGGCAATGACTACTCCGCTGCCCCTGATCTTCACCGCCCCCCGCCGCGGCATGCCGCCGGTGCACTTCGTCGACCTCGACCCCGCCGCAACGCCGGGACGCCGTGCGGCAAGGCCGGCCAGCCGGCGTTCCGGGCCGCCCAGCTGGCCCAGCACTACTTCGCCGGCCTGACCCGGGATCCGGCCGAGATGACCGACCTGCCCGCCGCCGGCCGGCGCGAGTTCGTCGACGCGCTGCTGCCGGAACTGCTGACCGAGGTCCGGTCGCTGGCCTGCGATGACGGCAGATACCCGCAAGACGCTGTGGCGGGCCCACGACGGCACGCTGATCGAGTCGGTGCTGATGCGCTACCCGGACCGGATCACCCTGTGCGTGTCCAGCCAGGCCGGCTGCGGGATGGCCTGCCCGTTCTGCGCCACCGGGCAGGGCGGGCTGCAGCGCAACCTGTCGACGGCCGAGATCGTCGAGCAGGTCCGGCTGGCGGCGCGGGCGGCCCGGGACGGCGCGCTCGGTGCGCCCGGGCCGGCTCTCCAACGTGGTCTTCATGGGCATGGGCGAGCCGCTCGCCAACTACAAGCGGGTGCTGGCCGCGGTCAAGATGATCACCGCTCCGGCGCCCGGCGGGTCTGGGCATCTCGGCCCGGTCGGTCACCGTGTCCACCGTCGGCCTCGTCCCGGCGATCGAGCGGCTGACGGCGGAGAAACTGCAGGTGCGGCTGGCGGTGTCGCTGCACACGCCGGACGACGAGCTGCGCGACACCCTGGTCCCGGTCAACGACCGGTGGAAGATCGACGAGGTGTTGGCGCGGCCGCGCGAGCCTACGCCGACACCACCGGCCGACGGGTGTCCATCGAGTACGCGCTGATCCGGGACATCAACGACCAGCCGTGGCGGGCCGACCTGCTCGGGCAGCTGCTGCGCGAGTCACCTCGGGCAGCTGGTGCACGTCAACCTGATCCCGCTGAACCCGACCCCGGGTTCGCAGTGGGACGCCTCACCGAAGCCGGTGCAGGACGAATTCGTCCGGCGGGTCCGGGCCCAGGGCGTGGCCTGCACCGTGCGGGACACCCGCGGTCAGGAAATCGCCGCCGCCTGCGGGCAACTGGCAGCCGCCGAGAAATAGCGGTATCGGCGCCGATCAATGTCGTCGGCGCGGCATGAGCCCTACCTAGGGCCGGCGCGCGCGGTCCTTGCGCCTCTTGATCTCGCCGGCGACCAGCCAGATCGCCATCAACACGGCGATGGCGATCAGCCAGTAGTCCTCGACCAGGGATTCGTGGTTGCCGAACAGGGCCAGCAGCACGATCCCGACGACGCCCAGCCACAGCAGGAACCGCGAGCCGCGTGGCGCGATGTCCCGCCAGCGAGCCGTGCCAGCCCCATTCCTCGCTGGGGCGTCGGGGTTGTAGGGGACCAGCGCGCCGGGGTGCACCTTGGCGACCTCGGCGCCGTGCCGTCGTCGTCGCTCGCTCCGGAGCGGTGCTCGAGTGACGTGCCGGCCACGGGTCCTCCCGACGTGCTGTGCGGACTTGTTGCGTCCATCTCGACACGCGGCCGCCCGCTGCGGGCGCGTTGGGCGCGGGTCCGTGGCCAAGATCGAACCGCGACGTGCGGTCAGGCTCCCGGCCGGCGGGTCAGGGTGACGACCGCCGTCACGGCGCGCTCGCCGTCGGCGGTCGTCGCCGTGACGTCGAGATGGCCCTCGGTCGCGCTCACCCAGCCGGTCACCCTGGACCCGGCGGCGAGCGTCCTCGGCACCCGGACCGTGCCGCCGGATTCGCACGGCTGCAGGTCGGTCTCGTTGTCCACCAACAGGTTCGGCGGCAGCGCGCCGGCCACCGGCTGGTCGTCGATCAACACCCCGGACAGGGTGGTGCGGCTCGGGTGCCGACGGGTCAGTGCCGGAGCTCAGCCACCAGGTGCGGTGCACCTCGCCGGCGCGGTCCGTCGAGGCCGAGTAGATCGACAGACCCGGGATCCCGGCCGGGGTGATCCCCAGCGTCATCGACAGCGGGTTGGGGTCGTCGAACGCACCGCTGCCGACCACCGGACCCTGCAGGGCCAGTTCCGCCGACCGGGTGTACGACGAGGTGCCGCCGGTGGTCGCGCAGCGGCCGAGCACCGTGATGGTCATCTCGGCGGTACCGGTCCAGGCGGCGGGCAGCCGGACCGCTGACCCGGGCAGGATCGGCGCCGGTGTCAGGGCCGTCGCCACCGCCGAACCGGCCGACGGTCGCAGCGAATTGGATTCCGCTGCAGTCGATGTCGTGCTGTCGGAGGATGTCCCGCCGGTGCCGGAGTCGACCACCGACTGGCTGGCCGATTCACTGGCCGGGGCCGTCGACGACGAGGCAGGGCTCTCCCCGGTGATCTGGATCAGACCCCACACCACCGCCACCGAGCAGACCAGCGCGGCCACCATGATCAACGTCACCC
Source organism: uncultured Actinomycetota bacterium (assembly GCA_963719475.1). Classification (GTDB taxonomy): domain Bacteria; phylum Actinomycetota; class Actinomycetes; order Mycobacteriales; family Nakamurellaceae; genus Nakamurella. The sequence continues at coordinate 152,621 of CAVRCD010000014.1, forward strand.
ACCGGGTGCTCAGGGTGTTGCGGGTGGCCATCACGCCAGTATGTGCGTCCGGCGGGCCGACCCGTGACGAAGGTTTCACATCGCAACCGGCCGAGTCGGGTGCGCCGGATCCGCTCGATGGAGCCGACGGATCCGGCCGAGGGAGGAAGATGGTCGCTGTGACCACCGAGAGCGCGGCCACGCCCGGTCGAGGCGCGGACGCCGAACCCGCCCCGTGGCCGGGTCGCCGACGGATCATCCTGCTGGGTTCCACCGGCTCGATCGGCACCCAGGCGCTCGACGTCATCGCCGCCCACCCGGACAAGTTCGAGGTCGTCGGACTGGCCGCCGGCGGAGCGCACCCCGAGTTGCTCGCCGCCCAGGGCAACGCCCACCCGGCCGCCGTCCTCGCCGTCGCCGCCGACCCGGATCGCCGGCTGAACGCGGGCGGCCGGACCGGGTGATCACCGGCGACCGGGCGGCCACCGAACTGGTCGAGTCGGTCGACGCCGACATCGTGCTCAACGGCATCACCGGGTCGATCGGCCTGGAACCCACCCTCGCCGCGCTGCGGGCGGGCCGGATCCTGGCGCTGGCCAACAAGGAATCGCTGGTCGCCGGCGGGTCGCTGGTCACGAACGCGGCCGCGCCCGGGCAGATCGTGCCGGTCGACTCCGAGCACAGCGCGCTGGCCCAGTGCCTGCGCGGCGGTGCCGCCGCGCGAGGTCGCCCGGCTGGTGGTCACCGCGTCCGGCGGCCCGTTCCGGGGCCGCACGGCAGCCCAGATGGCCGACGTCACCGCCGACGAGGCGCTCGCCCACCCCACCTGGGCGATGGGGCCGGTGGTCACCATCAACTCGGCGACGCTGGTCAACAAGGGACTCGAGGTGATCGAGGCGCACCTGCTGTTCGACATCGCCTACGACCGGATCGACGTGGTGGTGCATCCGCAGTCGGTGATCCACTCGATGGTGACCTTCGTCGACGGGTCGACCCTGGCCCAGGCCAGCCCGCCGGACATGAAGCTGCCGATCGCGCTGGCCCTCGGCCTGGCCGCACCGGCTGGACCGGGTGGCCGCCGCCTGCGATTTCGGCGCTGCCGACCGGCTGGACGTTCGAACCCGTCGATCGAGCGGCGTTCCCCGCGCTGGACCTGGCGTTCGCCGCGGGCACGGGCCGGCGGCACCGTGCCGGCCGCGTTCAACGCCGCGAACGAGGAGGCGGTCGACGCCTTCCGTCACGGCCACCTGCGTTTCACAGGTATCTCGGACGTTCTGTCCCGCATCCTGGACGAGGCCGATCACGTCCGGAGCAACCCGAGGGATGTGCAGCGACGTCTGGGCCACGGAGGACTGGGCACGAGCCCGGGCCCGGGAGATCATCCGGTCGGCACGCACGACGGTGACGGTCGGCGCGGCGGATCCGGCAAACAGCAGGATGGGGGGGGCAACTAGATGTGGACCGTAATCGGCATCGTGCTGTTCGCTGCTCGCGCCTGCTGTTCTCCATCGCCTGGCACGAGCTCGGCCACCTGATCGTTCGCCAAGCTGTTCAACGTCCGCACCACCCAGTACATGATCGGGTTCGGCAAGACCGTCTGGTCCAAGCAGGTCGGTGAGACCGAGTACGGCTTCAAGGCGATCCCGCTCGGCGGGTACATCCGGATGATCGGCATGGTGCCGCCCGGCGCCGGACGGCCGGCAGAAGATCAGCACCACCGCCATGGGCGCCGCCGGCATGGTCCGCAACATCGTCGAGGAGACCCGGGCCGGCGACCGGTCCCAGGTCACCGAGGCCGACGACGGCCGGCAGTTCTACCAGCTGCATCCGGCCAAGCGGATCGTCGTGATGATGGCCGGCCCGGTGATGAACCTGATCCTCGCGGTCGGGATCTTCGGCGTGCTGATGGTCGGGATCGGCGTTCCGACCCAGAGCACGACGGTGGCCACCGTCAGCCAGTGCGTCATCCCCGCCGCCGCTGCCGGACACGGCGCAGCAGACCGAGTGCACGCCGACCGACCCGGCGACCCCGGCCGCGATCGCCGGGCTGCTGCCCGGGCGACACCATCGTCGGCTTCGACGGCGATCGCGGTGACCAGCTGGGATCAGCTCACCGACCTGATCCGGGCCTCCGCCGGACAGACGGTGCAGCTCGACTACGTCCGCGACGGCCAGCAGGTCACCAAGGCCGTCGCCATCGTGCAGAACCAGCGCCCGTGCTGGACGACGCGGGCAAGCAGATCGGCGTCGCAGCCGCCGGGCTTCCTGGGCATCTCGGTGACCGCTCCGTACGTCCAGCAGATCCTCGGTGCGGCGATCGGCCGCACCGGCGACTTCATCGGCGCGGCCGCCAAGGCGGTGGTGGCCATCCCGGCCCGGATCCCGGCGCTGTGGAACTCGATCTTCAGCGACGCGCCACGTGACCTGAACTCGCCGGTCGGCATCGTCGGCGCCGGCCGGATCGGCGGCGAGATCCTGGATTCGGAGAACACCAGCACCACCGACAAGTGGGTGCTGTTCCTGAACCTGGTCGCCGGGTTCAACATGAGCCTGTTCCTGCTGAACATGCTGCCGCTGCTGCCGCTGGACGGCGGGCACATCCTGGGCGCGATGATCGAATGGGTGCGCAAGGGCTGGGCCAAACTGCGTGGCAAGAAGGATCCCGGGCCCGTTCGACGTGGCCAAAGCTGATGCCGGTGGCGTACGTGGTGGCATTGTTGTTCCTGGGCCTGACCGCGCTGACCCTCGTCGCCGACATCGTCAACCCGGTCAAGCTGTTCGGCTGATCGCCGACGCCGTGCCCGTTCCAGCCTGCCTATCGAGAAAGCCGTCACACATGTCCGTCAGTACGTCCCCCGGGACCTCGTCCGTCGCCATCGGCCTCGGCCTGCCGAGCATGCCCGCCGACCGGGTCGTGCCGGTGCTGGCGCCGCGCCGCAGGACCCGCCAACTCGACGTCGGCGGCGTCGGAGTCGGCAGCGACTCGCCGGTCTCCGTGCAATCGATGACGACGACCGTCACCGCCGACATCAACGCCACGCTGCAGCAGATCGCCGAGCTGACCGCGTCCGGCTGCCAGATCGTCCGGGTGGCCGTGCCGACCAACGACGACGCCGAGGCGCTGGCGGTCATCGCCAAGAAGTCGCAGCTGCCGGTGATCGCCGACATCCACTTCCAGCCCAAGTACGTGTTCGCGGCGATCGACGCCGGCTGCGCGGCGGTGCGGGTGAACCCGGGCAACATCAAGGCCTTCGACGACAAGGTCGGCGAGATCGCCCGCGCCGCCACGGCCGCCGGGACCCCGATCCGGATCGGCGTGAACGCCGGCTCGCTGGACAAGCGGCTGCTGGCGAAGTACGGCAAGGCCACCCCGGAGGCGCTGGTCGAGTCCGCGCTCTGGGAGTGCTCGCTGTTCGAGGAGCACGACTTCCGCGACATCAAGATCTCGGTCAAGCACAACGACCCGGTGATCATGGTGCGGGCCTACGAACTGCTCGCCGCAGCAGTGCGACTACCCGCTGCACCTCGGGGTCACCGAGGCCGGGCCGACGTTCCAGGGCACCATCAAGTCGGCCGTGGCGTTCGGTGCGCTGCTGTCGCAGGGGCATCGGCGACACCATCCGGGTCTCGCTGTCCGCCCCGCCGGTCGAAGAGGTCAAGGTCGGACTGCAGATCCTGGAGTCGCTGAACCTGCGGGAACGCGGCCTGGAGATCGTCTCCTGCCCGTCCTGCGGGCGGGCCCAGGTCGACGTCTACACCCTGGCCGAGCAGGTGACCGCCGGCCTCGAGGGCCTGGACGTGCCGCTGCGGGTGGCCGTCATGGGGTGCGTGGTGAACGGACCGGGGGAGGCTCGCGAGGCCGACCTCGGCGTGGCGTCCGGCAACGGCAAGGGCCAGATCTTCGTCAAGGGCGAGGTCATCAAGACCGTTCCGGAGTCGCAGATCGTCGAGACCCTGATCGAAGAGGCGATGCGGCTCGCGGACGCGATGCGCGATGCCGGGACGGTCAGCGGCGAACCTTCGGTTGCGGTGTCCTGAGTCGGGTCGACGCGCTCGGCCCGCGGTTCCTCCGCGCTGAGTCCGGGTCTCGACGCGTTGGGCCCTGGATTCGACGCGCTCGTCCGGGTGTCACGCCGCGGCGGCGATCGTCATGGCATTGTGTGCGCAGTGATCCCGGCGACCCGTCGTCCGCAGCAACAGTCTTCGTGAAGGCAGCCACGTCATGTCCCGTCCCGCCCCGCGCAGGCGTCTCCGCTTGCGGGTGTGCCTGACCGACGCGGCCGGCGGCTGGATGCAACCGACGTGCTGACCGCCAGCTTCGCCCGCGTTCTCGGGCCCGGGCACGCCGCGCAGGTGTCCCGGGTGCTGGCCGCGGACCCGATCTCGTCCTGCATGGTGGCGGCGCGGTTCGAGCAGGTCGGGATGAACGAGGGCGCGATGGGCGGCCAGTTCTGGGGGATCGGCGGCGGTCGCGACGGGTTGCTGTTCGCCGGCGCCTCGATGGTGCCGCTGGCCGGTGACTCCTCGGCGATGCGATCGTTCGCCCACGTCGCGGCCCGCCGGGGACGCAAGTGCGCGACCATCCTCGGCCCGGCCGAACTGGTGATGCCGCTGTGGGAGCGCCTCGAACCGCGTTGGGGTCCGGCCCGGGACGTCCGCGCCGACCAGCCGCTGATGGCGTGTCCCGGGGATCCACTGGGGCCGCTCGACCCCAGGTCCGGCTGGTCCGTCCCGAGGAGCTGGAGTCGTACTTCCCGTCGGCGATCGCGATGTTCACCGAGGAGGTCGGCGTCGATCCCCGGGCGGGGGACAACGGCCGTGCCTACCGGGCCCGGATCGCCGAACTGATCGGCGCGCGGCGGGCGTACGCCCGGTTCGACGGCGAGACGGTGATGTTCAAGGCGGAGGTCGGATCGCTGTCCAACACGGTGGCGCTGATCCAGGGGGTGTGGGTGCACCCGCAGCTGCGCGGGCGCGGGCTGGCGGCGCCGGCGATGGCGTCGGTGGTGCGGGCGATCCAGCACGACATGCGCCGGGTGCCGAGCCTGTACGTCAACCAGTACAACCGGGCGGCCCGGCGCACCTACGACCGGATCGGCTTCCACCAGGTCGGCACCTTCGCCTCCGTGCTGTTCTGAGCCAGCGCCGGTCGTCGGGTCCGCGGGCAGCCGTGGATTCCCGGGGCCGAGAACGCCGTTGGGGCTGCCAGCGAGCTCAGCCGCGGGCCATCTCGTCGACACACACCGTGATGGCCAGCAGGAATGCCTGGTTCTCGGCGGCGCCGATCTCGACGCCGTAGGAGTCCCGCACCCGGAACCACTTCTTGGAGATCGTGGCAACGGTTTCGCCGTCCCGCTCGATCTCGTATTCGTGCTGGACGAAATTGCCGTGCGCGTGCAGGTTCTCGCCGTTGTCCGGGTCGATGGTGTACCGATCGCGGATGCCCAGCATGGCCTTGTGCACGGTGGCGCTGGTGCGGCCCGCACTCGATGTGCATCTTGTCGCGGACGCTGAGCTTGCGTTCCTGGATCTTGGCGAGTTCGTCGCCGTTCGGATCCTCGAGGATGAAGGTCTGGCGGAACCGGACGGCCTTGCCGTTCACCTTGAAAACCTTGTCGCCGGATTCGTTCTCGATCCAGTAGTCGTCCCCGATGGCCAGCAGCTTCTCGCGCATCTGGTACCGCTGGACGGTCGGCGCGTCGTGCTCGTGCGATCGGTGGAACAGTCCCATGACGGCTCTTTCGTGGTGCGGTTCGGGCGGCGAGCTCGCTGGTGGGCTCGATCGGACGCCTCCGATGATCGACCCGAGATCCGCGCACGGCATCACCTCGTACGGATGATCGGGCTGCTGCGTCGCGGCGGTGCGCCACGTCCGTACCTGCCGCGCTTCTGGGCGCCATCGGTGCCATCAGCTGGAAAGAAACCGGACACAAACCCCATTTGCTGACGGCTCGACGCGGTAGTGTGGCGGATGCACTACCGAGCGTGGGGATCTCGGTGGTGGTGAACACATCGCTGCGCTCCCAGGTAATTGTGCGATCACGCGGTGGTGACGGCCCACGGGCGAGCTCAAGAAGCGGGCACATCGCGGTGGGTGGGCATGAGGGGCAGAGACGTGACAGCGACGATGGATGTTCAGGTGGCCAAGGCCCACCGCGGCTATCGGCACGAGGCATTGATCTACCGGGGAACCCAGGGATTCCTCGATGCAGTGGTCCCGTTCGTCCGGGACGGAGTCGAGCGCGGTCAGCCGGTGATGGTGGCGGTGATCGAACCGCGGTTGACGGCGCTGCGCGAGGCACTGGGCGCCGTCGCCGAGCAGGTGAATTTCGTCGACATGGCGATCCTCGGCAGGAATCCGGCCAGGATCATTCCCGCCTGGTACGACTTCGTTCAATCGAGCTCCGGACCGCTGCGCGGCGTGGGCGAGCCGATCTGGGCCGGACGACGCCGCTCCGAGATCGAGGAGAGCCAGTTCCACGAGGCGTTGCTCAATCTGGCGGTCACCCCGGACACCCCGCTCTGGTTGCTCTGCCCGTATGACGCCGATGCGCTGCCGGACGATGTCGTGGAAGAGGCCCATCGCAGCCATCCCGCCTTCATCGACGCCGACGTCTACCGCGGCAGCACGGTCTACGGCGGGGCCTACCACGTCGGCGCGATGTTCGGTCGGGAGCTGTCGGCGCCGGTCGGTCCGGTGCGCAATCTGGTGGTCTCCGGCAACGACGGCCCGCAGGTCGCGGACTGGGTGCGACGCTGGGCGGAGGGCTCCGGGCTGAGCGTTGCCAAGGCTCGGCGGCTGGCCTCGGCGATGCGCGACATCACCCAGGACACCGTGCACCGGCCGGGCCGCAGCGAGGTCCTCCAGCTCTGGCAGGAAGGCTCTGCGCTGATCTGCCAGATCCATGACGCGGCGCATGTGCAGGATCCGCTGATCGGCCGACGGCCCGACGGCCAGGAGAACGCCCGCGGGATGGTGCTCCGTCGGGCGAACGAACTCTGCGACCTGGTTCAGGTGCGGTCGGGTGCTGCCGGAACCACCGTCCGCGTGCACACCTGGCTCTGAACCGATCGCCCGCTACTTCTCCGCCGTCGTCGGTGCGGTGGGATCGGGTGCCGGCGGCGGCGCCGTGGCCCCATCGACTTCCACCTTCTCCTCGGTGACCCGCCCGCCGGGATGCAGCAGCGAGACCACCAGCGAAACCGCCAGCACGATGGCCATGCCGATCAGCACCGCCTGGGTGGCAACGGCGAAGTCGTTCGCGACGGCCGCGCCGATCTGTTCCTGCACCTGAGCCGGCAGGGTGGAGAGCTGCGAGGACCCCTCCGATGTGCCGCCCGAACCGCTGGCCGCCGCGGAGGCCAGGGCGCTGGCCTGCTCGGCGGGGATCCCGAAACCGGCGAACGAGTCGGTCAGCCGGTTGGCGAAGACGTTGCCCAGCACCGTGCCGAGAACGGCAAGGCCGAGCGCCGATCCGTAGTTCCGGACGGTCTGGGTGATGCCGGTGACCTCGCCGTAGGAGGCGTTGATCGACCGGTTCGTGGCGTCGGTGCTGGCCGGGCCCAGCAGCAGTCCGATACCGGCGCCGGCCAGCACGATGGCCCACCATTGCGAACCCAGGCTCAGGTCGGTGAGTTTCCAGGCCCACAGCCCGAACCCGACCGCGGCGAGCGCACTGCCCGCGACGATGGCCGGCTTTGGCGCCGCGCTTGTCCAGGATCCGGCCGCCGACCTGCGCCGCCGGCGCGAACCCGGCGAAGAACACCAGCAGGTACAGGCCGGCGTTGTTGGCGTCGTAGCCGAGCGAGACCTGGGAATAGACGCTGGCGAAGAAGAACACCGGGACGAACGCCACCATCGAGAAGAACAGCACCGCGTTGTCGACGAAGAAGGCCCGATCCTTGAAGATCCGGACCTTGATCAGCGGCACCGGTATCCGCAGTTCGAACAGGACGAACACCACCAGGATGACCAGTCCGCCGATGATGCAGCCCCAGGTCTTGACATCGGCCCAGCCCCAACTCGAGGCCTGCTCGAAGCCGAGGACGCTCAGCGCCATACCGGCCGCGACCAGGGCGGCGCCCGGCCAGTCGATCTTCTCCCGGCGCGGCGCCGAATGGATGCCGGCCAGCAGCGTCAGCACGACGGCCAGGATGGCGACCGGGATGTTGATCCAGAAGATCGCCCGCCAGGTCCACTGGGTCAGGTAGCCGCCGGCGATCGGGCCGATCGCGGTGAGTCCGCCGCTGACCCCGAAGAAGATGGCCAGCGCCCGGCCGCGTTCCCGGAGCGGGAACGCCGACACCACCACGGCGAGCGCGGCCGGGATCATCAACGCCGCCGACAGCCCCTGGATGATCCGGAAGACGATGATCCAGGCCTCCGCGAACGAACCCTTCGGGGTGAAGCCGCACAGTGCGGAAGCGCCGGCGAAGCCGATGATGCCGATCAGCACCACCCGTTTGGAACCCAGGACATCCGCCAGCCGGCCGCCCAGCGCGAAACCGGCGGCCAGCGCCAGGATGTAGCCGTTGATCACCCACTGCACACCGCTGCGGCTCAGGTCGAGCTCGGTCTGGATGTTCGGGCTGGCGATCGCCACGATGGTCTGATCGATGAACGTCATCGAGACGGCGAACAGCATGGCCGCCAGCGCCAGGTTCTTGGACTTCGCGGTCGTCCGGGCAATCGGGCCCGGTGCGGCGTTGGTCATGCCATCCCCCTGATCGACGATCCGTGCTGGGTGCACTGTCGCACCGCGCACCGACAGTGCCGGACGCGGATCACCGGACCGTTGACCAGCCCACGCCTGGCCCGACGATTTCCATGATCGAATGCCATTGTCGGCGATGCTGTCAAGATCGTTCCTCTTGCGAAGTTCGACGGGCAACGACGTTGACCGCCCCGGCCGGGAAATGCGAGTCCTTCCGTGCGTATCCGGTGCGGTTGAGCTGCGAATCCGGCCGGATCCGAATGTCCTGGCAGGGGACTGTCGGCCCGCTGGGGATACTGGACGACATGGTTTCCCGGTTCGGCCAGCAGTCGCGCGTCAGCGGCCGGGCTCGACGACGTCCCGGGCCGGTGATCGCGCTGCTGCTACTGCTCGCGCTCGTCACGGCGTGCAGCAGTGACCCCCCGCCGGATCCGGCCGCCAGTCCCGATCAGCAGATCGCCGTCGTTCATCGCGTCCTGGCAGCAGCTCAACCCCGACGAGGCGGCGGATCTGACCTCCGATCCGGCGGCCGCCGCGTTGATGATGAGCGAGGTCACCACCAACCTGGATCCCGATTCGTTGACCATCACCGCCGGCGATGTCGTCACGTCGGCGGAATTCGGCGACCACGACGGCGACCTTCACCTGGGAACTGCCCGACGCCGGGGACGTGGTCCTACCCGGCCACCTGGACCTGGCAGCGGGCATCGAGCGGTGCCGATTGGCTGCTCGACTGGTCGCCGACGGTGATCCACCCGAAGCTCGGTGAGCGGCAGACCCTGGCGACCCGGACCAGCGACGCGCAGGAAGGGGTGATGGTCGACCGGAACAACAATCAGATCGTCGAGCCGGTCCGGGTGTACTCGATCGTGCTGCTGCCGGCGCAGGTGCCCGACGTGGCGGCAACTGCAGCCGCAACTGGCGCCGATCCTGTCTCCGCTCGACGCCGCGGTCACGGCCGACAGCATCGTTGCCGGCGCAACTGCCGCCGTGGCGGCAGCGACCGCGCCGCCGTCGGACTCCGCGAGCCCGGATGCGTCCGGGCAGCCGGCGACATCCCCGCAGTCCGCGGCGCCCGTCGATCCGGCCAGCATCGGCTACACCGTGATCAACCTGCGGGAAGCCGACTACCTGAAGGTCAAGGCGCAACTGGACGGCGTCGCCGGGATGAGCTTTCCGTCCGAGGTGCGCAACCTGCCGCCGACCAGGGACTTCGCCAGGGCGGTGCTGGCCCAGGTGACCCCGGTCGCCACCGAGAAGATGGCCGGGACCGACGGCTGGAAGGTGATCATCGTCGACACCACCGGCGGGACGCTGGAGACCCTGGCCGATCATCCGGCGGTGGCCGGGCAGCGGGTCACGCTGACCCTGGACACCCACACCCAGCAGGTCGCCGAGGCGGCGCTCGGCGCCGTGACGCAGCCGGCCGTCCTGGTGGTCATGCAGCCGTCGACCGGCGAGATCCTGGCGGTGGCGCAGAATGCCGCGGCCAACGCCCAGGGCGCACCGGCGCTGACCGGGCAGTACCCGCCCGGTTCGACGTTCAAGGTGGTCACCGCGACCGCCGGACTGGAGCGCGGGCTGATCGCCCCCGGACAGCCGGTGGACTGCCCGGGCGTCTTCGAGATCGAGGGCCGGGCGATCCGCAATTCGCACGACTTCGCCCTCGGCACCGTCGACTCCACGCTGGCCTTCGCCAAGTCGTGCAACACCACCTTCGCCAACCTGGCGACCACGATGCCCGCCGACGCGCTGCCGGCCGCGGCGACGGATTACGGCATCGGGCTGGACTTCGTGATGGAGGGCGCCACCACCCTGACCGGTTCCGTCCCCGATGCCCCGTCGCAGGTGCAGCGGGCGGAGAACGGGTTCGGCCAGGGTCAGGTGCTGATCACGCCGTTCTCGGCGGCGTTGATGGCGGCCACCGCGCAGCACGGCACGATGCCGATGCCGGTGCTGATCCGGGGCACGACGACCACCGTCGACAAGCCGGCGCCCGCCCGCTCACCGCAGGTGCAGCAGGGAATCCAGACCTACATGAAGGCCGTCGTCGACGAGGGCACCGGCCAGGGGCTGGAGGAGTTCGGCGATGTGCACGCCAAGACCGGTACGGCCGAGTTCACCGGCGACGACGGCGCGATCCACGCCCACGCCTGGACGGTCGGGTACGTCGGCGACCTGGCGTTCGCCGCGCTGATCGTCGGCGGCGAGGACTCGATCGTACACCAACCAGGTGGTCGAGCAGTTCCTCGGCGCCCGCTGACCCGAACCCGTCCGGGTCCGGCCCCACCGCAGTGCCGTAGAGACTCGAGCGGACGCTCGATGCTCGCGGTGCGCCACCGGCGTCGTAGGCTCGCAGGCATGTTGCGCACCGTCCTGAAACCGGGTACGCCAGACGCCGATCCGTGCCGTCCCCGCCTCGATTCCCCGACCCGAGTACGTCGGCCGGGACAAGCCCGCGAAGAGCACCGACCCCTGGGTGCAGCCGGCGGAGATCATCGAGAAGATGCGGGTCGCCAGCCGGATCGCGGCCAGGGCGATGGCGGCCGGCGCCGAGGCGATCGCACCCGGGCGTCACCACCGACGAGATCGACCGGATCGTGCACGAGTACATCTGCGATCACGGCGCCTACCCGTCGACGTTGGGCTACAAGCACTTTCCGAAGTCCTGCTGCACCTCGTTGAACGAGGTGATCTGCCACGGCATCCCGGATTCGACGGTGATCGAGGACGGCGACATCGTCAACATCGACGTCACCGCCTACATCGACGGCGTGCACGGCGACACCAACGCGACCTACCTGGCCGGCAACGTCTCCGAGGAGAACCGGCTGCTGGTCGAGCGGACCGAGGAGGCGCTGCGCCGGGCGATCAAGGCGGTCGCGCCCGGCCGGCAGCTCAACGTCATCGGCCGGGTGATCGAGTCGTACGCCAAGCGTTTCGGCTACGGCGTGGTCCGCGACTACACCGGGCACGGCATCGGCCGCACCTTCCACTCCGGCCTGGTGATCCTGCACTACGACGAGCCCAGCGTCAGCACCGTCATCGAGAAGGGCATGACCTTCACCATCGAGCCGATGATCACCCTCGGCGGCATCACCTGGGACCTGTGGGACGACAACTGGACGGTCACCACCAAGGACAAGTCCTGGACCGCGCAGTTCGAGCACACCCTGGTGGTCACCGACACCGGGGCCGAGGTCCTCACCCTGCCCTGAGCGCCCGGGTGTTGATGAAGCGGTCGCCGGATACGCTTCGCCGATGATGGCGGCGCGACCACCGGGCGGGGGAGACAACGGCGGCGGCTCGGCCGGCAACAGCGGCGACAGCGGGGGATCGGCGGTCGATTTCCGCATCCTCGGGCCGCTGGACATCCTGGTGGACGGAACCAGCCAGGCGATGCCCGGCGGCAAACCCAAAGGGCTGCTGGCGGTGCTGTTGATCAACCGCAACCGGGTGGTGTCCGCCGATGCGATCGCGGACGCGATCTGGGACGGCGACAGCCCCGCGTCCTACCTCGGCATCCTGCAGGTCTACATGTCGACGCTGCGCCGCTCGCTGCGGACGGCCGGCGCCGACGGTCAGGCCGTGATCACCACCCAGGCGCCCGGCTACAAGCTGTCCGCCGACGATGCCTGCCTGGACCTCGGGCGGTTCACCCGCTGGATGGCTGCCGGGAACGAGTTGCTGCGGGCCGAGCGGTTCGCCGAGGCCTCCGCCCGCTATCGCGCCGCGCTGGCGGAGTGGTCCGGGCCGGCATTGGCTGATCTGCGCGGTCTGCGGTTCGCCGACGATTTCGCGGCCGCCGTCGAGGAGGAACGGCTGGTCGCCCTGCAGTCCCGGATCGAGGCAGATCTGGCCTGCGGCATGGACTCTGCGGTGATCGGCGAGCTGACCACACTCACCGGCCAGCACCCGCTGCGGGAGCCGTTCTGGATCCAGCTGATCACCGCCCTCTACCGGTTGGGCCGGCAGGCGGACGCGCTGGACGCCAGTCGGCGGATCCGGCAGTTGCTCGGCGACGAACTCGGCATCGACCCGAGCCCGCCGCTGCGGCGACTGGAGCAGAAGATCCTGCGGCAGGAATCGCTGGGTGTTGCCCCACCGCCCCCGTCGCCGGCCATGCAGCGAACGGTCAGCGAGACCGCCGTTGTGCTCAGTACCGCGCGGCTGGTGCTGCCGACCGGACAGTCGGTGCCGATTCCCGGGCGGGGTCTGCGGATCGGCCGGATGGAGGACAACGACCTGGTGGTCGAGGGCGTGAAGGTGAGTCGCTATCACGCCGTGGTGGTCGAGATGGGCGGCGGGTTCGCGGTGAACGACCTGCGCTCGACCAACGGCACCCTGGTCGGCGAACAGCGGGTGCTGGACAGCCATTTCCTGCGCAGTGGTGACGTGATCCGCATCGGCGGCACCGACCTGACCTTCGAGATGGAGGCCTGACCAGCACCAACAGTGCTGAAAGCGGCGACTTTCCAGGTTTAAGCGCGATTGCAGAGGCCTTTCAGGGCCGGGGCGCATCTTTGTTCCAGCAGCCACACCGGCTCACAGACAAAGCCCCAAGACCTGGAGGAACACCATGAACACCAACACCACCACCCAGTCCGGCACCACCCAGTCCACCACCACGCACGCACGTCGCTGCTGAAGCGCATCGCCGCAGTGCTCGCCATCGCCTTCGCGATGCTGCTGGGTCTCGGCGTCGCCGGCGCCTCGGCCGGCACCGCCCATGCCGACACCATCGCCGGGGATTCGGTTTTCGGCACCACGGTCGAGTGCGGCGGCGACTCGCTGTTCTTCACCGTCAACTCCGACGAGGTCGACGGCAGCTACGCCCAGATCTGGGTCTACGACACCACCATCGAGGAGTGGGTCACCGATGACGTCTGGGTCGAGGCCGACTACTACGCCACCTTCAACGTCGCCGACCTGACCTTCGAGCCCGGCTACTACATGGTCTACGTCTCCTACGCCCAGTGGAACGGCTTCGACTACGACTACTCCGGCGAGTACATCAACACCTACGAGCAGTACTACAGCTACGCCGACCACGAGGCGTCCGACTTCTGCTACATGGGCAACGACCTGTCCTGGAACGACTGATCACGCACCCAGCAACAAACACTCTGCAAACACAGAACGCCTCCCCACCAGGGGAGGCGTTCTGCATGTCCGGGACAACCCGTGCCGTCGGTCAGGAGCCCGTCGGCTTCGGCAGCGCCAGCAGGGCGTTCTCCACCACTTCGGGCAGCGCCGGATGGATCCAGTACTGCCCGCGCGCCACGTCGTGCGCCCGTTGTCCGAACGACATCGCCTGGATCAGCGGCTGGATCACGGTGGCCGCCTCCGGGCCGATGACGTGCGCGCCCAGCAGCAGGCCGGTCGCCGGATCGGCCAGCACCTTGACGAACCCGATGGTGTCCTCCCTGGCCCAGCCGGCCGCGGTACCGCCGTAGTCGCGGCGTCCGACGACGAACTCGATCCCGCGCTGCCGGGCCTGTTCCTCGGTCAGTCCCGACCGAGGCGATCTGCGGCTCGGTGAACACCGCGGCCGGGACGAACCGGTGGTCGGTCGTCCACCCGGTCGTCCGGGTGCATCAGGTTGTGCCGGACGACCCGGGCCTCGTGATTGGCCACATGCTTGAGGGCGTAACGGGGAACTGATGTCGCCCAGCGCGTAGATCCCGGGGACCACCGTCTCCTGGTACTCGTCGACGACCACCAGGTGCCGGGCGTCGGTGGTCACCCCGGTCGCGGCGAGGTTCAGCAGATCGGAGTTGGGCCGGCGTCCGGTGGCGAGCAGCAGCAGATCGGCCTCGATGGTGGTCTCGCCGTACGGACCCTCGACGACCACGCTGACCCCGTCGCCGGTCGGTGGTCGCCGGTTTCACCCCGCAGACGTCGGTGTCCCGCCGCAGGTCGTAGCGCCGCTGCGCGTGCGCGGTGAAGGTGTCGCGAGATGTCGGCGTCGTGGTGCCGGAGCAGCCGGGACCCGCGGACGAGTTGGGTCACCCTGGTGCCGAACGAGTCGAAGACGTGGGCGAACTCGGCGGCGATGTACCCGCCGCCGACCACGATCAGCCGCTCCGGCAGGTCGTCGATCCGCATGATCGGTGTCCGAGGTGTGCACCGCGCCGCGGCCGATGAGTTCCTCGTCCAGCCCGGGGATGTCGGGGATCACCGGGCGGCCACCGGCGGCCAGCACGAATCGGTCGGCGGTGAACTCCGCGGTCCCGCCGTCGTTCAGGTCGACCGCCATCTGCTTGTGCCCGGTGAACCGGCCGCGTACCCGAGAACACCGTGATGTTCGGCCATTTCGGGCCTTCGCGGTACTCCTGACCGCTGTCGGAGATCTCGTCGACCCGGCCGAAGATGCGGTCCCGCATGGCCGGCCAGTCGATCGAGTCGATGGTCGCGTGCACGCCGAGCGGGCCGGCGCGCCGGGCGTTGTCGGCGATGTCGGCCGGATAGACGTACATCTTCGTCGGGATGCAGCCGACGTTCAGGCAGGTGCCGCCGAACCGGCCGGCCTCGACGATGGCGATCGTCAGGTCCTGGTACTCCCGGCCCATGATCGTGTTGCCCGAGCCGGTACCGACGACAACCAGGTCGAAATGCATGTTCGCCAGGCTAACCCGGCCCTCCGGACGGTAGATCGGCGCCGACCCGGAGCTCGATCGCTCAGTACGAGAACTCGGGAACCAGGATGGCCCGGGCCAGGGTGTGGAACACCAGGTTGAACGACACCGCGGTTGCGCTGGTCCCGGCGTCGACGCCCAGGGTCGGCACGTCGACGGCGTGCACCACGAAGAAGTACCGGTGCACCTGGTCGCCCTCGCGGCGGCGCGGGCCCGTCGTACCCGACGGTGCCGAAGTCGTTCGCGACCTGGAACGCGCCGCCCGGCAGATCCGGCGCGGTGTTGCCGGCGCCCCTGGCCAGCTCGGTGACATCGGCGGGGATGTCCACCACCGTCCAGTGCCAGAAGCCGGACGGGGTCGGGGCATCCGGGTCGAAACAGCTCACCGCGAACGATTGGGTCTGTTCCGGGAACCCGGACCAGGACAGCGCCGGCGATTGGTTCCCGCCACCGGGCGCGTCCGGGCCGTACACGTAGGCGAGGTCGACCGGTTCGCCATCGGCGACGTCGGGACTGGTCACGGTGAACGATCCCACCGTCGGCAGCAGTGCGTAGGGATCGGGGGCGACGGGACGTTCCAGGCTCACGATGATCCTTTCGGGTCGGCAGCTCTGCGCTGCCCGACGCTACGCCGGTGACGGCACCGGCCGGCGGCCGGTGCCGCCTGCTCACGGCCGCGCGAGTCCCTCCAGGTGCAGCGCCAGGTTCTCGCGCGTTGGCCGCCAGCACGCCGCGCCGGGCGAAGAACTCGGCGATGTTCCGGCAGTCGCGACGCAGGAAATCCACGCCCTGCGGGTTCGCCACCAGGTCGACGACCTGCGGGAGATCGATGACGACACAACCGCTCTCGTCGACCAGCACGTTGTAGGCGGACAGGTCGCCGTGGGTCAGCCCCGATTCGGCCAGCACCTCGAGGGAGGACACCAGGTCGTGGTACAGATCGGTGAAGACCGGCGTGTCGGCGTCGAAGGCGGCCAGCCGCGGGGCCGCGGTGCCGTCCGGGTCGCCGATGAACTCCATCATCAGTTCCGAGCCGATGATCTGCACCGGGTAGGGGACCCGGGCGCCCGCCTTCCACATCGCAGACAGCGCAGCGAATTCCGCGGTCGCCCACTGCCCGGCCATCAGTTCGCGGCCGAACGCGGTCCGGTTGGCCATGGCCCGGGTTTCCCGGGAACGCCGGATCCGCCGACCCTCCAGGTAGCCGGCGTCCCGGTGGAACATCCGGTGGTCGGCGCTGCGGAACGTCTTGACCGCCAGCAGGCAGCCGGGTCCGCCGGGCAGTGACCGGTCCAGCAGGCCGACGTCGGCCTCCTTGCCGGACTTGATCGTGCCGAGCCTGGTGTCCCGGGCCGACAGCGCGGTCACCACCCAGTCGGGGACCGGATCGGGACCGTGCCCGGCGACGTCGTAGCTGGAGAACGGTGCGTCCCGGTACCGGTCACCGAGATCGACATCGTCTGCAACGAAGTCGATGTCGGCCGGCGAGTCGTCGACCGTGTCGACCTCGATCAGGTTGCGGCCGGACTTGCCTTCCACGACCAGGCGGGGTCCGTCATCGGGCCGGGCGGCGCGGCGACGGCCGACGGGTTTGTCGTCGTCGAAGGAATCGTGGATGTCGTCATACGAATCGTAGGAATCGTCGAGAGATTGCTGAATGCGAAAGCGAGGCACTTCGGGGCTCCTGAAGGGGAAGTGCACCCGAGCGGACTGCGAGTCAGCGAACGGTCAGCGTGACCGTGGGTGCAGGGGGGTGGTGGGCTGCGGGGTGCACAGCACAAAGACGGTGGTCATCTCGATCCCCTCCCTGCCTGCTGTCGATGGTGCGGGCCGGCGGTCGCGGCCGTTGATCAGGGTGGACCGGGCGGCCAGCCGACGCAACCGATTTTCCGGGCAGGGCGGCCTACCCATCTGCGTGAACGGCCGTTACCGTCCTTCTGTCGGCGACAACGAGGTCGCCGGTGTCCGAGAGGAGAACCATGTCGTTCAGGACCCGCAGGATGGGTGTGGCCATCGCCGCCTCCGTCCTCGTGGCAACGGTTGGTCTGGCACCACCGGCCTCCGCCGTGCCCATCGCTGACACCGTCACGAAGCTCACCAAGGCCGTGAAGATCAGCCAGGTGATGAATCACCTGAAGAAGCTCCAGCACATTGCCGACGACAATGACGGCGATCGGGCAGCCGGTCTCCCGGGATATGGGGCCTCCGTCGACTACGTCGTCGATCAACTCGAACACGCCGGGTACACCCCGCAGGTGCAGGAATTCCCCTTCACCTATGCCGAAGAGAACAGCGCGCTCAGCCGGGCGAATCCCGCCACCACCTGGGTGGACGGCCAGGATTTCCTGCGGAACAACTTCGACACCGGCAGCCCAGAAGGCACCGCCACCGGGACCGCTGGTCCCGGTCGACCTGGTGGTGCCGTTCCCGGCGCGACGGAACCAGCACCAGCGGGTGCGAGCCGGCGGACTTCGCCGGCTTCCCCGCGGGCGGCGTCGCGCTGGTGCAGCGCGGAACGTGCGGGTTCGCCGATCAAGGCGCTCAACGCGCAGGCGGCCGGCGCATCGGCGGTCGATCGTGATCGAACGACGGCCGGCGCAGGCCTGGTCGGGATGATCGGTGACGCCACCGGCCTGACCATTCCGGCGATCTTCGTGGCCTCGCCGGTCGGCGAAGACCTGGCCTCGACCCCAGGTGCAACGGTGACCGTGACGGTCGACTACTTCGCCGAGGAGCGCACGGCCTTCAACGTGCTGGCCGAGACCGGCACCGGCGACGACAGCAACGTCGTGATGGCGGGCGCCCACCTGGACAGCGTGCAGGAGGGCCCGGGCATCAACGACAACGGCACGGGCAGTGCGGCTTTGCTGGAAACCGCGATCCAGATGCAGCGGGTCAAGCCGACCAACACCGTGCGGTTCGCGTGGTGGGGCGCCGAGGAGGAAGGACTGCTCGGCTCGGAGTACTACGTGGCGAACCTGTCCGAGGAGCAAGCGGACGACATCGCGCTGTACCTCAACTTCGACATGATCGGGTCGCCGAACTACTTCTACGGCGTCTACGACGGCGACAACTCCAGCGGAACGGCGCCCGACGGCTTCATCCCCGAGGGCTCAGCGGCCATCGAGGACGTCTTCGAGCAGTTCTACGACTCGCAGGGACTTCCGTACCAGGACACCGACTTCTCCGGACGCTCGGACTACGGCCCGTTCATCGCGGTCGGCATCCCGGCCGGCGGGTTGTTCACCGGGGCCGAGGACATCAAGACCGCCGACGAGGCTGCCCTGTACGGCGGACTGCCGGGTGAGTCGTACGACCCGTGCTACCACCAGGCCTGCGACAACCTCACCGGTGACGACAGGGACGAAGCGAACGAGGCGCTCTACGACGCACTCGACGATTCGTACCGGCACCGGCTGACGGGCAACGTCAACCGGACCGCGCTCGACGTCAATTCCGATGCCCTGGCCGCGGCCGTCATCACCTTCGCGTTCGACACCTCGACGCGTGAACGGCGCGGCGAACGCGTTCGCCGCGAAGTCGTCGGCGGCCGTCATCCAGCGGCGGGGTCGACCTGAACGCCCTGCGAGACCGCTTGACCCAGTAGGCATTTCGCAACAAGAAGCGGCGGGGACGAATTCGTCCCCGCCGCTTTTGCGTCGCTCGAGCAGGTGATGTGCAAGCCAGCGGTGCCGGCGGGTGTTCCACCGGCACCGCCGAGTCTGTGGCCGATCAGCGCGCCTGCGGGCACGGTGATCAGCAGGGCGTCACCCTGTCCGCCGCCGCCGCAGAGGGTGGCGACCCCGGTGCCGCCGCCGCGACGCTGCAGTTCCAGGGCGAGGTGCAGGACGATGCGGGCGCCGGACATGCCGATCGGGTGTCCCAGCGCGATGGCGCCGCCGTTGACGTTGACGATGTCCTCGTCGATGCCGAGCGATCTGGTCGAGGCGATGCCGACGGCGGCGAAGGCCTCGTTGATCTCGACCAGGTCGAGATCGGCGGGCTCGATGCCGGCCTTGGCGCAGGCGGCCCGGATGGCGCGCGCCGGCTTGTCCTGCAGGGTGGAATCCGGGCCGGCAATCATGCCGTGCGCGGTGATCTCGGCGATCCAGTCCAGCCCGCGACGCTCGGCCTCGTCCTTGGACATCACGACGACAGCGGCCGCGCCGTCGGAGATCTGCGACGAGGTGCCGGCGGTGATGGTGCCGTCCTTGCGGAAGGCGGGCCGCAGCTTGCCCAGCGACTCGACGGTGGTGTCCGGCGCGGATGCCCTCGTCGGTATCGACGACGACGTCGCCGCGGCGGCCCGGGCACGACGACCGGCTCGATCTCCGCCTTGAAGATCCCGGCTGCGGTGGCCGCGGCGGCGCAGCTGGTGCGAGCGGGCGGCGAAGGTGTCCTGATCGAGCCGGGAGATCGGGTCGAGGTCGTTGGTGGTCTCGGTCAGCTGCCCCATCGGCACGTCGGTGAAGACGTCGTGCAGGCCGTCGTGCGACAGGTGGTCGACCAGGGTGGTGTCGCCGTACTTGAAGCCGGCCCGCGATCCGGGCAGCAGGTGCGGGGCCCGGGTCATCGACTCCATGCCGCCGGCCACCACGACGTCGAACTCGCCGGCCCGGATCAGTTGGTCGGCCAGGGCGATGGCGTCCAGACCGGACAGACACACCTTGTTGATGGTGACCGCCGGGACGTCCATGGCGATGCCGCCGGCGACCGCGGCCTGACGGGCCGGAATCTGGCCGACCCCGGCCTGCAGCACCTGGCCCATGATCACGTAGTCGACGTCGTCCGGCCGGAGACGCCGGCCTTCGCCAGCGCGCCGCGGATCGCGACGCCGCCGAGGTCCGTGGCGCTGACCGAGGCCAGCGCACCGTTGAACCGACCCATGGGTGTCCGCGCCCCGGCGACGATCACGGTTGAAGTCATGGTGGGGGACCTCCGCAAGTTCTCCAGTGGTGAACCACTGGGCAGTGGATGCGTCCGGAAGTGGGCGCGGCGGGTGGCGCTGGATGACGGCCGGGACACCTTGGCGCGGTGACATCAGCCGAAGGAGACACGCTCCGGTAAGGGACCGTTCACCTTGTCTTCTTAGCAGGTTAGCTTTCGGGCTTGCTAACCGGCTAACAGTCTGAGTGTGACGGTGGTCACAGCCTTCCGGCGAGCGGAATCCCTCGCACGAACGAGTGGAATGTGTTGCGCGCTGGCGGATATCGGGCTATCCGCGGACCAACTCGGCCGAATTCGCCCGCTGCGTGGGAATACCCCACAGCGACGTACGAATCGGGCGAGGCAAGTCGGCTGCGTCGCCTTGCGGAAGTACCGGCAGGCTCCGAGCTTCGGGGGTCAGGGTCAGCGTGCCCTGGCACAGGTGGGGCGAGTTCGCGGTCAGCGGCGCGGAGCGGGCGATCACGGCGGCCAGCACCCGGCCGGACGGATAGAGCACGGTCATGTCCAACGCCCGCAACCAGCGGGCCAGCGCACAGGGCGCGCAGATCAGGTCGTCATCGTTGCTGTCGAGAATCTTTGTGCCACTTGACGACCGAATCGTGGCGACGCCGTCCGCGACGGTGATGTCGCCGACCGTCAGGCCGGCGATCGTGGCATCGTCGAGTGATGCCATCGCGGTGAGCACGAGCAGTGCCCGGTCGCGGCGACCGGTCCAACCGCTGGTCCAGCCATGGGAGGGCAGCTGCCGCATCCGGTCCTCGGCCTGGGCGACCGAGAAGGTGTTGTCGGGCGCGACAGGCCCGGCCGATCCGCTCAGAATGGCCATGACGATCCCCGTCTGTCATCGTGCCGAGCCCTGCGTGTATTTGCAGATTAGCTGAACAATTGGTTAACAAGCTAAATCGAGTTCGGTGACCGCGGTCACACCGAGCGACGGTTGGTCAACGCAGCGGTAGCAAGCAGGGCGGCGATCGCGCCTCCGGCGACCACCAACGCCATCGGCAGCGCCGAGCCCTCCCCGCCGAGGGCCAGCAGCGGGGAGACCAGGATCCCGCCGCCGAACATGCACGCACCGAGTACGGCGGAGGCGGCCCCGGCGGCGGGCGCCCGTTCCACGCCCAGCACGGTGGCATTGGCCGAGACGAGGCCGCGGGTGGCGACGACGAGGAACAACGGAATCAACACGGCGAGGACGCCGAGCGAGGAACCCCACGCGGTGCCGGTCACCACCACCAGCGCCACCGCCGCCACGCTCGAAGTGGCCAACCCGATCATCAGCAGCTTCCGCACCGGGACGGACTTGACCAGCCTGGCGTTGACCAGACCGAGCACGATCATGCCGGCGGCGTTGAGCGCGAAGACCAGGCTGAACCCGGTGGCCGAAAGACCGTAGAGATCCTGCAGGACGAAGGACGAGCCCGAGATGTAGGCGAACAGTGACGCGTAGGCGAAGGCGACCGTCAGCGCGTAGCCCGCGAAGACCCGATCGCGGGCCAATCCCGAGGAAGGCCCGTCCGGTTTGTCGAAGCCCACCGCGATGCCGGCGAGCGACCGGCAGGGTCTCCGGCAAGGCGCGGTACGACACCGCCGCGAGGATCAGGCTGATCACGGCGAGCAGGTAGAACATCGGCTGCCAACTGCCGGTCCAGGCCAGCATCAGGCCGCCGATCACCGGCGCCACGATCGGCGCCACGCTGGACAACGTCATGAACAGGGAGAACAACCTGGCGGCTGCGACACCACTGGCAATATCTGCGGCGATCGCCCGCGCCAGCACGATCCCGCCGCCACCGGACAGGCCCTGGACGAACCGCCAGATGATCAGCAGCGTGACCGACGGCGCAAGGGCGCAGAGCACCGAGGCAACCGCGCAGACCAGGGTCGAGGAGATCAGCAGCCGTCGCCGGCCCCAGGCATCCGACATCGGACCGAGGATCAACTGACCGATGACGATGCCGATCACGTCCGCCGTGAGGGTCAGCTGCACCGCCGCCTGGCTCGCCCCGAGGTCGTCGGCGAGCAGCGGGAAGGCCGGCAGGTACAGGTCCATCGACAGCGGACCGAAGGCGGTGAAGCCGCCCAGCAGCACGGTCAGCAGGACCAGCCGACGTCCCAGGAACTGTGTCGGTGCGATCCCGGCTGGGTCGGCAGGAGCGGCGGCGGGACTGGCGGCTGAATCGGTCATGGCTCAAGAATCGGCGCTACTGTTCAATCTGTCCAACACACTGTTTCGACTGAATCTATCGAGGATCGAGATGGATGTACGACAGCTCGAGTATTTCGTCGCGGTGGCCGAGGAGCTGAGCTTCACCAGGGCCGCGGCGCGGTGCCACGTGGTCCAATCCGCGCTGAGCTATCAGATCGCCCGCCTGGAGCGGGAGAACGGGGTGGTGCTCTTCGAGCGCACCAGTCGCTCGGTACGGGTGGCCCCCGGCGGGGAACTGCTGCTGGTCCGCGCCCGACGGGTGCTCGCCGAACTGGATCTGGCCAGGGCCGAACTCGCGGAGCTGGCCGGGGTGGTGAGCGGTCGGCTACGGCTCGGCATGATCGGCAGCGCGACCCAGGCCGCGCCGGCCGTCGAGCACGCGCTGGCCGAGTTCCACCGCCGTCATCCCGCGGTGGAGATCACCATCACCGACACCGGCAGCGCCCGGATGGCCGAGCAGGTCCGCGGCGGGCGACCTGGATCTTGCCTTCGTCGGCCTGTTCGCCGAGCAGGTGCCGGCCGACCTCGTGCACCGGCTGCTGGCGGCCGAGCCGTTGGTCGGCATCGTCGCCGTCGACCACCCGCTGGCGTTGGCCGGCGCGGATCCGGCTGGCGGAGTTGGCCGACGACACCGCGTTCGTCGAGATGCGCGCCGAATCCGGACTGCGCCGCCAGGTCGACGACGCGTTCGACGCGGTCGGCGTTGTCCGCCGGATCGCCTTCGAGCTCGGTTCCTCCGAGTCTGTCGCCCGGTTCGTCGCACTGGGCTTCGGTGCCGCGATCGTCCCGTTGTCGGTCACCGAGGGCCGCACGGACGTGGCGGTGCTGCGGCTGCTCGATATCACCACCCGGCATCCGACCAGCGTCGTCCACCGATTCCCGGCACCCTCCGCCCCCAGTGCCCGGGCTTTTCTCGCGCTGCTCGGCTCGTCGGACGAATGACACCGGACAAATGAGGGGTGTGACGCGCTCACCCGGCAAATGCGTGGTGCGATCCGTCGATGGTGTGTCACGGTTGTCGTATTGGTCACGGTTGTCGAAATGACAGTGCGCCAGTCACACCGGAGGGGGAGTCGGGTGCTGCGAATCGCGTCGTTCAATGTGGAGAACCTGTTCGCCAGGGCCAAGGCGCTCGGCCAGGAGAATCAAGCGGCCGGCAAGGTCGTGCTGCGGGCCCAGGCGGAATTGACGCCGCTCTTCGAGGAGCCGGTCTACACCCCCGACATCAAGGCGAGAATCCTTGAGCTGCTGGTGATTCTGGGTCTGGAGCGGGCCGATGACAGCGAGTTCGTCCGGCTCCGGAAGATTCGCGGGCAGTTGTTGCGGCGGCCCCGGAGCGGGCCGGTCGAGGTGGTCGCGGACGGACGCGGCGATTGGATCGGGTGGATCGAATTCAAGACCGAACCGGTCGATGAATGGGCGATGCAGCACACCGCGATGGTCATTCGGGACGTCGGCGCCGACATCATGGGGGTCGTGGAGGCCGACAACCGGCCGACTCTCAGGCTGTTTTCCGAGGCATTGTTGCGCAAGGTCGACGGAATTCCCTACGAGCAGGTCATGCTGGTCGACGGAAATGACGACCGCGGAATCGACGTCGGAATACTGGCAAGGCCCAACTACCCGCTGCGGCAGATCCGCACCCACGTCTTCGACACCGACGTGGACGGTGTCGTGTTCAGCCGGGACTGCGCCGAGTACCACTTCGGCACCCCGCAGGGCGCGGAGTTGATCGTCCTGGTCAACCACTTCAAGTCCAAGGGCTACAGCACGCCCGGCGATCGGTTGGGTGCCGGCCGGCGTCGTCGGCAGGCCACCCGGGTGGCGGACATCTACCGCGGGTTGATCGCCGAGGGCGCGGGCCTGGTCGCGGTGGTCGGCGACCTCAACGACGACCCGTCCAGCACAGCCCTGGAGCCGTTGCTCAACGATACCGATCTGCGGGACATCAGCACCCATCCGAACTTCGACTTCGGTTCCCGCAAAGGGACTTTCGGTAGCGGGAACGAAAAGGACAAGATCGATTACGTGCTGCTCTCGCCGGGTCTGTTCGACCGGGCGACGGGTGGCGCCGTCTTCCGCAAGGGAGTCTGGCGAGGCTCGCGGACCCGCAATCCCTGGCCGATCTACGACACCCTGACCGACGAGGTCCGGGCCGCGTCCGACCACGCCGCGATCTTCGCCGACATCGACCTGTGACGCGGTAAACCGGTCGCCTCCCGTGATCGCCCGGGGTTACGGTCCGGTCCATGACGGCCACTTCTGTCCGGTTCGGCACCGAACGCGTCCTGCGGGTCGACGACGCCCCCGCGGTGACCGACATCCTTGCGGCCATCGAGCGGGCCGAGCCGACCGACGAAGCGCTGAGCGAGCAGGACGTCCGCGACGAGCTCGGCGCGCCGGATGTGGACCTGCCGCGAGCCAGCATCGGGGTGCTCGACGGCGACCGGCTGGTGGGATTCGGCGTCCTGCAGTTCAGCGTGCCGACCGACGTGTGGAAGGTGGCCGTGGTCGGCGGTGTGCACCCGGACTATGTCGGGCGGGGGATCGGCCGGCGGATCCTGGAGATCCTGCAGGCCGACGCGCGGGCCATCCGGGATTCCGAAGCACCGGGATCACCCGGCCTCTTCCGGGTCTGGGTGCCGGAGGGCCGATCGCGAACCGCCGCGTTGGCGCAAGCGTTGGGCCTGGAGACGTGGCGTTACTTCCTGCGGATGCGGCGCGACCTGAGCGACCCGCTGCCGGCGCCGACGATTCCGGACGGCGTGCTGATCCGGCCCTACCTGGCGTCGGACGAGCTGGCCGTCATGGAGGTCTCCAACGCCTCGTTCGCCGACCACTGGGGTTCCACTCCGCTGGACATCGAGCGGTGGCGGGCCGAGTACACCGAGGCCAGCTGGTTCCGTCCCGAGCTCTCCCACGTCGCGGTGATCGACGGCCAGGTGGTCGGTTTCGTGTTCGTCGTCGAGTACGACGCCGAGACCGAGCTGCGCGGCTATCGATCCGGCTATCTCGTCCCGGGTCGGCACCCTGCGCCGGGCGCGCGGCCGGTCGGTGGCCAGCACGCTGATCGCCACCACCCTGCAGCAGCTCGGCGCGGCCGGCTTCCGATGCGCCGAACTGGGCGTGGACGCCGAGTCGCTGACCGGGGCCGGCCGGCTCTACGAGCGGCTCGGCTTCGTCACCACTGCCCGCGACAGCCTCGTCGGGCAGAAGTTCTGAACCACCGGTCGATCGGGCGCCCGCCGACGCGATCGGAGCCGGACCGATCACCGGTCCCGTTAGGCTGACCCGCGCGGCGTCGGTTGTTCGCGTCCGCACCCTGTCTGGCTTGAGGTCTGCATTGAGGAGTCCCGCGGTGATCACACGGATGTCCACGCTGTTCCTGCGCACCCTGCGGGAGGATCCGGCGGACGCGGAGGTACCCAGCCACCGGCTGCTGGTCCGCGCCGGTTACGTCCGCCGGGCCGCGCCCGGGCATCTACAGCTGGCTGCCGCTGGGCTACACGGTGCTGCGCAACGTGGAGCGGATCGTCCGCGAGGAGATGGACGCCATCGGCGCCCAGGAGGTGCACTTTCCCGCGCTGCTGCCCCGCGAGCCCTACGAGGCGACCGGTCGCTGGACCGAGTACGGCGACAACCTGTTCCGGCTCAAGGACCGCAAGGGCGGCGGACTACCTGCTCGGGCCCGACCCACGAGGAGATGTTCACCCTGCTGGTGAAGGACATCGTCTCGTCCTACAAGAGCCTGCCGCTCGCGCTCTACCAGATCCAGACCAAGTACCGCGACGAGGCCCGGCCCCGCGCCGGCATCCTGCGCGGCCGGGAGTTCGTGATGAAGGATTCGTATTCCTTCGACCTGGACGACGCCGGCCTGGCCGCGTCCTACCAGCGGCACCGGGACGCCTACATCCGGATCTTCGACCGGCTCGGCCTGCGGTACGTGATCGTCGCGGCGATGTCCGGTGCGATGGGCGGCTCGGCGTCCGAGGAGTTCCTGGCCGACGCCGAGGTCGGCGAGGACACCTACGTCAAGTGCATCGAACTGCGACTACGCCGCGAACGTCGAGGCCGTCCAGGTCCCGGCCGCGGCCGCCGCTCGACGCCGTCCGGCGCTGGCGCCCGCGCACGTCGAGGACACCCCCGAAACCCCGACCATCGACACCCTGGTGGCGGTGCTGAACGAGCGCTTCCCGCGCACGGACCGGCCCTGGGCGGCCGGCGACACGCTGAAGAACGTGCTGGTGCTGCTGCGTCATCCCGACGGCAGCACCGAGCCGCTGGCCATCGGCGTGCCCGGCGATCGGGAGGTCGACCCCAAGCGGCTGGAGGCGCAGGTCGCGCCGGCCGAGGTCGAGCCGTTCACCGAGGAGCACTTCGCGGCGAACCCCGCGCTGGTCAAGGGCTACATCGGTCCCGGCGTGCTGGGCGACCGAGCGGCCAGCAGGATCCGGTACCTGCTCGATCCGCAGCATCGCGCGCCGGTTCGGCCTGGGTGACCGGCGCCGACCAGCCGGGCCGGCACGTCATCGGTCTGGTCGCCGGCCGCGACTTCACCGCGCGACGGCATCATCCAGGCCGCCGAGATCCGGGACGGCGACGAGTGCCCGGTGTGCGGGCACGCGCTGGTCAGCGCCCGCGGCATCGAGATGGGCCACATCTTCCAGCTCGGCCGCAAGTACGCCGAAGCGCTGGACGCCAAGGTGCTCGACGTCAACGGCAAGCTGGTCACGGTGACCATGGGCTCCTACGGCGTCGGGGTGTCCCGGGCGGTCGCGGCGATCGCCGAGAACTCCCACGACGACCGCGGGCTGATCTGGCCGCGGGAGATCGCGCCGGCCGACGTGCACGTGGTGATCGCCGGCAAGACCCAGGAGATCATCGAGACGGCCGAGATCATCGCCGCCGGCGCTGGACGCCGTCCGGGATCCGGGTGATGCTCGACGACCGCAACGCCTCGGTCGGGGTGAAGCTGACCGACGCCGAACTGCTCGGCGTGCCGACCATCGTGGTGGTCGGCCGCGGCGTCGCCGACGGGCTGGTGGAGATCCGGGACCGGGCCACCGGCTCCAAGCAGGAGGTGTCGCTGGCCGAGATCGCCGAGCGAGGTCGTTGCGGTGAGATCGGATCAGGCAGCTTCGGGACCGGCAGCGCCTGAGCGGACCGGCTGCTCAGGCCTGCCCGGGGAACGGGACGGTCGTCGGCGAGGCGCCGGCGACCTGCTTCCACATGGCCAGCCGGACCGCCGCATCGGACAGGCCGGTCAGCGCGAACCCGCGCAGTTCGGCGTCGTCGGTCGATCCGATGACCACCCGCCAGGCCGCCGCGGCGTCCGTTTCGATGTCCTGGGCCAGCTGCAGGGCCGATGCCGGCGTCGGTGACCGGCACCGAGACCTGATAGGCCGCAGCAGGTTCCGGCGCGGTCGCGCCGCCCTGGATGAGCCGGGCGGTGGTGGCGTCCCGGCGCAGCAGATGGCCGGACCGGGCCTCGGCGATCATCGCGGCCTGATCCCGGGCGTAGGCGGCGACCAGGCCGTAGGCCCAGACCGCGGCCTGCTCGGCGGCCAGCGCGGACTGCAGCGCGGCGAGCGCGTCGGGCGCCAGCGGGCCGGGTGGCGGCGTGGTCGGGGCGGCGGCGACCGACTGGCCGGCGCGCTGCGACTCCGCTGCGCACCGGACTCGCGATCGACGGAGACGGGTGCGTCGTCGGCCGGACCGGGGGTGGGCGTGGGGCTCGTCATGCCAGCACCGCCCGGTGGCTGGCCAGCGACGGCGGCGATCGAGCCGAACATCGCCGCCCGGTACCGGAGGCCGAGGAGTGGCGTCGGTGAACTGCACCTGCGCCGTGGCTGCGTCGCCGCGGACCGCCGAGATGATCTCCTCCGGTGTGTCGGGCAGGGTGACGGCGCCGGTGGTGGGTGCGACGCCGGCGGCGCTCGCGGCGCCGCGCTGGCCGCGGGTTCGACCGGGCGAACTCGGCCTCCAGCGCCGTCAGCTGGGCCTGCCGGTCGTCCCGCAACGGGGTCAACCGGGCCGCGTCGGCCTGGTCCGCGGCGATGGCCGCATCGAGCCGGAGCAGGTGCAGCCTGGTGGTCGCGATCAGCCCGTTGATCGGGTCCAGCGCGGCCGGGGTCAGCACGACCGTCGGCGCCGCGCGGCTCGTCGGAGCCGAAATAGCTGCAACCGGTCAGGGTCAGCAGGGCGGCGGCGCCGAAACCTCCGGCACCGAGGAGAAGCGCGCGCCGCGAGATCGGCGTGCCGGGAGCGTTTGCCACCCGCCCATCATGACAGCCCGGCCGAGGTGCTCCGCTCCGCGACGCTCGCCGCCGGTCGCGGTCTGCCCGCCGGGGGGTCGCGGTACCGATAGGCTGCTCAACTGGTCGATGGCCCTGATCGGGGCCGATGCCGCACGTCAGGGACAACTGCACACCGCGGACCGCTGGGTCGGTATGGCTGCACAGGAGGAGGCAGCGATGGGATCGGGCGACGAACGTCGGCTGCGCGAGGTCGTCAGCCGAGGTGACGACCGCAGGCCGGCTACGACCTCGAGGAACTCGCGGTGCGCTCGGCCGGGTCGTCGCCGGGTGGTCCGGGTGGTGATCGACGGCGACGGCGGGGTGACGCTGGACGCGGCCGCGGAGATCAGCCGGGCGATCTCCGAGCGGCTCGACGACACCGGTGACGACGATCCCGACCGGCAGCGCGCCGTACACCCTCGAGGTCACCAGCCCCGGCATCGGCCGGCCGCTGACCCTGCCCCGGCACTTCCGCCGCGCCCGGACCAGGTTGGTGGCCCTGGTCACCACCGACGGCCGGTCGATCACCGGGCACGTGCTCGGCGTCACCGACGACGCGGTGCAGCTGGTGCTGTCCGGCCGCAAGGGCCTCACCGAGGTCGAGGTGCCGTTCGCCGACATCGCCCGGGCCAAGGTGGAGGTCGAGTTCAGCCCGCCGTCCGCCGCGCGTCCTGGCCCGGCTGGGCGTCGCGGCGCCACCGGAACCCGATGCGGACGAGTCCGACGAGATCGATGACGCAGACGACGACGAGACCGACGAGCGACGAAGACGACGACGACGACGAACTGACGACAGACGATACCGACACCGACGATGACGAAACAGCAGAGAGGCAGGGCGCAGCACGATGAACGTCGACATCTCCGCCCTGCGCGCGGTGGAGAAAGAAAAGGGCATCGAGCTCGGGTCGCTGATCGACACCCTGGAGACCGCGCTGCTCACCGCCTACCGGCACACCCAGGGCCATGCCGGGCACGCCAGGGTCGAGATCGACCGGAAGACCGGCGAGATCCGGGTCTGGGCGCAGGAAACCGCCGACCACCAGCGAGTCCGAGCGAGGAGGTCGTCCGGGAGTGGGACGACACCCCGGAGGACTTCGGCCGGATCGCCGCCACCACCGCCCGGCAGGTCATCCTGCAGCGGCTGCGCGACGTCGACAACGAGCGCACCTTCGGCGACTTCGCCGGCCGCGAGCACGACCTGATCACCGGCACCGTCTCGGCGGACGCGAAGGTGAACGCCCGCGGCGTCGTGGTGGTCAGCCTGGGCGACGTCGAGGGCATCATCCCGGCCGCCGAGCAGTCACCGGGGGAGACCTACACCCACGGCCAGCGGCTGCGCTGCTACGTCGTCTCGGTGTCCCGCGGACCCCGCGGCCCGCAGATCACCCTGTCCCGGACCCACCCGAACCTGGTCCGCAAGCTGTTCGCGCTCGAGGTCCCGGAGATCGCCGACGGCTCGGTGGAGATCACCGCGGTCGCCCGGGA
The DNA here is from genome assembly GCA_963719475.1 of uncultured Actinomycetota bacterium. Classification (GTDB taxonomy): domain Bacteria; phylum Actinomycetota; class Actinomycetes; order Mycobacteriales; family Nakamurellaceae; genus Nakamurella. Next base: position 182,889 of record CAVRCD010000014.1, read on the forward strand.
GGCCGGCCACCGGTCGAAGATCTCCGTGCGGCCGACCGTCTCCGGGGTCAACGCCAAGGGCGCCTGCATCGGCCCGATGGGCTCGCGGGTCCGCGCCGTGATGAGCGAACTCGGCGGCGAGAAGATCGACATCATCGACTACGACGACGATCCGGCGACCTTCGTCGGCAACGCGCTGTCCCCGGCCAGGGCGATGTCGGTCACCGTCGTCGATCCGGTGGCCAGGGCCGCCCGCGTCGTCGTGCCGGATTTCCAGCTGTCGCTGGCGATCGGCAAGGAAGGGCAGAACGCCCGGCTGGCCGCGCGGCTCACCGGGTGGCGGATCGACATCCGCAGCGACGCGGCGCCGGAGACCGCCGCAGCCGGCGCACCACCCCGAACACGCCCGGCAGCGACACCTGACCCGGTCGCACTCCCGATTGCCACCGGTTGCGGCGGCATGATCGACAAGCGTGCCCGAACCGATCACGAAGGCGGTAGACTCTCATGTCGGCCCGTTCGTCGATCCCGGATGCCAACCGGAAAGCCAGTCCCACTCGGACCTGTGTTGGCTGCCGTGCTCGGGAACGGTCCACCGAATTACTGCGTGTCGTGGCTGTGGATGGGGTACTCCTACCCGATCCGCGGCGTCGCCTCCCCGGTCGGGGAGCGTGGTTGCATCCTCAACCGGGGTGCCTCGACGTGGCAGAGCGTCGTCGAGCGTTCGGCAGGGCCCTGCGGCTCTCCGATCAACTCGACACCACCGAGGTTCGCGGATACCTGGAAGCTCAGGGCCCCGTCGGACCCATCGACCGGTCCACCACCGACGACCGGTCGCCGAGCCGCCTGAATGAAGAAAGCAGGTCGACCCAAAGTGATCACGCCGTGAAGCAGCAATGAGCAGCACCCGGCACATCTAGAGGGTTAGCGGGCAGTTCCGACCGGCCGCCAGCCCTCATCCCTAAGGAGAGCAGTGGCAGGCAAGGCCCGCGTACACGAGCTTGCGAAAGAGCTCGGCAAGACCAGCAAAGAGATCATGGCGAAACTCACCGACATGGGTGAGTTCGTCAAATCCCCGTCCTCGACCATCGAGGCTCCCGTCGTCCGCAAGTTGCGCGACGCGTTCCCGGCGACCAAACCGGCCGCCAAGACCGAACCTTCGACGAACGGCTCCAACGGCGTCGCCGCCGCTCGGACGACGCCGTCCCCGGCCGGCGGTCCGGGTCGTCCCGGCACGGCCGCCCCGCGGCCGGCAGCATCCGCACCGGCCGCCGCCTCCGCGGCGTCCGCGGCCCCGGCAGCTCCGGCCACGTCACCGGCTCCGGCGGCCAGCCCGGCCGCCAGTGCTCCGGCTCCGGCCGCCCGTCCGGCGGTCGCACCGCCCAGGGTCGCGCCGGCAGCAGCTGCACCGACGGCACCGAGCACCGGCTCCGCGGGTCCTGGTTTCCAGGCACCCGTTGCGCCGGCAGCTGCGGCTCCGGCGGCCGCGGCGGCTCCGACAGAGCGTCCGGCGGCTGCGGCCGACGGTGCCCAGGCACCGGCTGCCCAGGCCCCGGCACCCCGTCCGGCCCGTCCGGCCGGCGGTGTTCCCGGAGCTCCGCGTCCCCCGCGGATGGGCAACAACCCGTTCGGTGTCCAGCAGCCGCGTAACGCCCCGGCTCGTCCCGGTGGCGTTCCCGGCGTGCCGCGGCCACCGGCAGGTCGCCCCGGTGGCGCCCCCGGTACCGGCGCACCCGGTACCCGTCCAGGTCCCGGCGGCGCAGCCCGTCCGGGTGGCGCTCCCGGTGGTGCTCCGCGTCCCGGAACCCCCGGCGGTCGTCCGGCTCCCGGTGGCGCAGGTCGTCCCGGTGGTGCGCCTGGTGGCGGCGGTGGTTACCGCGGTCCCGGTGGCGCGGGTGCAGGTGCGCCCGGCGGTGGCGGCGGTGGATACCGCGGTCCCGGCGGATCGACCGGTGGTCCCGGTGGCGGCGGAGCCCGTCCCGGTGGCGGCGGTCGTGGCCGTGGCGGTGCGGCGGGTGCCTTCGGGCGCCAGGGCGGTCCGGCCCGCAAGGGTCGCAAGTCCAAGAAGCAGCGCCGTCAGGAATTCGACAACATGCAGGCCCCGTCGATCGGCGGCGTCGCGCTGCCGCGCGGCAACGGGTCGACGATCCGGCTCGCCCGCGGCTCGTCGCTGGCCGACTTCGCCGACAAGATCGACGCGAACCCGGCCTCGATGGTGCAGGCGTTGTTCCATCTCGGCGAGATGGTCACCGCCACCCAGTCGGTGTCCGACGACATCCTGGAGCTGCTCGGCTCCGAGATGGGCTACACGGTCGAGATCGTCTCCCCGGACGACGAGGACCGCGAGCTGCTCGACTCGTTCGACCTGTCCTACGGCGAGAACGAGGGCGACGAGAGCGATCTGGTCGTCCGGCCGCCGGTCGTCACCGTCATGGGTCACGTCGACCACGGCAAGACCAAGCTGCTCGACGCCATCCGCAACACCCACGTGGTGGACAAGGAAGCGGGCGGCATCACCCAGCACATCGGCGCCTACCAGGTGGCGACCCACCTGGGCGACGACGAGCGGCTGATCACCTTCATCGACACCCCGGGTCACGAGGCGTTCACCGCCATGCGGGCCCGCGGTTCGCAGTCCACGGACATCGTGGTGCTGGTGGTCGCGGCGGACGACGGCGTGATGCCGCAGACGGTCGAGGCGATCAACCACGCCAAGGCCGCGGACGTGCCGATCGTGGTCGCGATCAACAAGATCGACAAGGAAGGTGCGAATCCGGACAAGATCCGGCAGCAGCTCACCGAATACGGACTGATCGCCGAGGAGTACGGCGGCGACACCATGTTCGTGGAGATCTCGGCCAGGGCCAGGACGAACATCGAGGGCCTGCTCGAGGCCATCCTGCTGACCGCTGACGCGGCACTGGATCTGCGGGCGAACCCGAACATGAACGCCGAGGGTGTGGCCATCGAGGCACACCTGGACCGCGGCCGTGGCGCCGTTGCCACCGTCCTGGTGCAGCGCGGCACGTTGCACGTCGGCGACTCCATCGTCGCCGGCAATGCCTACGGCCGGGTCAGGGCCATGCTCGGCGATCACGGCGAGCAGGTGGCGGAGGCAACTCCGTCGCGTCCGGTGCAGGTGCTCGGCTTCACCTCCGTGCCCGGTGCCGGCGACTCGTTCATGGTCGTCGAGGAGGACCGCGTCGCCCGGCAGATCGCCGAGCGTCGGCAGGCCCGTAGCCGCAAGGCGCAGATCGGCAACCGTCGACGGATCTCGCTGGAGGACCTGGGCGCTGCCCTGGCCGAGCGCAAGATCGAGAACCTGACGCTGATCATCAAGGGCGACAACTCCGGCACCGTCGAGGCGCTCGAGGATTCGCTGATGAAGCTCGACGTCGGTGAAGAGGTCGACCTGCGGGTGGTGCACCGCGGCGTCGGTGGGATCACCCAGGACGACATCAACCTGGCGGCCACCACCTCGGCGATCGTCATCGGCTTCAACGTGAAGCCGGTGCGCGGTGTGCAGGAGCTGGCCGACCGCGAGGGCGTCGACATCCGGTACTACACGGTGATCTACCAGGCCATCGACGAGGTCGAGAACGCGCTCAAGGGTCTGCTCAAGCCGGAGTTCGAGGAGGTGCAGACGGGTACCGCCGAGGTGCGGGAGATCTTCCGGTCTTCCAAGTTCGGCAACATCGCCGGCTGCATCGTGCGCAGCGGGGAGATCCGCCGCAACGCCAAGGCCCGGTTGCTGCGAGGTGGGGTTGTCATCAACGACAACCTGCAGATCGATTCGCTGCGCCGGTTCAAGGACGATGCCACCGAGGTCCGCGAGGGCTTCGAATGCGGTATCGGACTTGGCTCCTGGAACAACATCGAGATCGAGGACGAGATCCAGACCTACGACGTCCGGGAAAAGCCGCGGAGCTGACCGAGCCTTCCCGGAAGTTGATCATGCGGCCCCGGTCGCGCTTGTCGGCGAGTCGCCGGCGTGGCGCGGGCCGGGCCGCATGATCAACACCACGGCTGCCGGGCGAGGGGGCGAAAAGTGAGCGATTCCCTCGGCTCGACCTACGTGGGCGTGCTGGAGTGCGACGTGCTGCTCGGCGCGGTCGACTCGCTCAAACACAAGCGGGCGATCATCCGGCCGATCGTGAACCGGTTGCGCAAGCTCGAGGTCGCCGTCACCGAGTCCGGTGACCCCGATCGGCACCGCCGGGCGCTGATCGCCATCGCGACCGTTTCGTCAGATGTCGCCCAGGTGCAGCGGGTGTTGGACAGCTGCGAACGCCAGGTCGTCGACGAGGTGGAGATCGAACTGCTGGCAACCCGGCGACGGGTGATCGGCACGCATGACGAATGAGCCCGAGGGGCCGCTGTAGCGTCGCTGGCAGCGGCTTCCGGCCGGACCTGGGTCGTCCCCGGTCCCGAGAACAGGGAGAAAGACCATGGCAGACACCGCCCGCGCCCGCCGACTGGCCAAGCGCATCGTGACCATCGTCGCCACCGAGCTGCAGCACCAGGTCAAGGACCCGCGGCTGGCCATGGTCACGGTGACCGCCGCAACGGTGACGCCGGACCTGCGGGAGGCAACCGTCTTCTACACCGTGTACGGCGACGAGGGTGAGATCGCCGGTACCGCAGCAGCTCTGACCAGTGCGACCGGCGTGTTGAGGTCCGCGGTCGGACAGCAGACCGGGATCAAGTTCACCCCGACCCTGGTCTTCAAGCTGGACACCGTGCCGGAGAACGCCTACCGGATCAACGAACTGCTCGCCGCCGCGCGATCGGCCGACGCCGAGGTCGCCGAGCGGGCGGCCGGCGCCAGCTATGCCGGCGACGCCGATCCGTACAAGGCGCCCAGGGTGGTGTCAGACCTCGACGACGAGGACGACGACGACGATGCGGACGATCTCGATGCCGCGGGAGAATTCGATGAACCGTCAACCACAGCCGCGCACCAGGTACGGTAACCATGCGTCGGCATGGTTGCCGGCACCCGAGTTGAAGGCGACGGACGGGCAGCCACCCGGTATCGACGCCGTGATCAGATCGTGACACCATCGCGATGAAGAACCGCCCGGACCCGCCGGGAGCGTGACCGGGAGGCGACGTGACAGATACTCGCGCGGTGCACACCCGCACCCGCGGTGCGCGCCTCCGGCGTCCGGCGCCGTCGCTCGCCGAGCCGGTTCGCACCGACCTCCTGGTGTCGCCGGTGGAGGGCGGATCGACGATCAGCGAGCTGGATCTGGCCACCGAATTGCTGGCAAACGCCCGCGATGTGGTGTTGCTTGCGCACATTCATCCGGACGCCGACGCACTGGGCAGCGCACTGGCGTTGGGGATGGGTCTGGCCAGGCGCGGCAAGCCGGTGGCGGTGTCGTTCGCCGAACCCGACCGCATTCCGGAATCCCTGCGTGGTCTGCCCGGCGCGCATCTGGTGGTCGCTCCCGACGACCTGCCGCCGCATCCCGACCTGCTGGTCAGCCTGGACGTCGGCTCGGTGGAGCGGCTGGGATCGCTGGCCCGGCTGTTCGACACCTGCCGGCAGAGCCTGGTGATCGACCACCACGCCTCGAACACGCGGTTCGGCCAGTTCCACTACGTCGATGCCACCGCCGATGCCACGGTCGTGATGGTCGCGCGCATCCTGGACCGGCTCGGCATCCCCATCGATCGGGAGATGGGCGAGAACCTCTACGCCGGCCTGGCCACCGACACCGGCCATTTCCGGCACGCCGACCCGGATGCCCACCTGCTGGCCGCCCGGCTGATCGATGCCGGCGTCCGGCCGCCGGACGTGATGCTGCCGATCACCGATTCGCACCCGTTCGGCTGGCTCGGCATGCTCTCGAGCGTGCTCGGCGCTGCGGTGCTGGATACCTCGGCCGCGCAGGGCCGCGGGCTGGTCTACACGATCATCGACGACGCCGTCCGGGCCGGGCTCCGTCCGGAGGAGCTCGACTCGGTGATCGACATCCTGCGGACGGCGCAGGAGGCGGACGTTGCCGCCGTGCTCAAGCAGACCTCGGCCGACAGCTGGCAGGTGTCGTTGCGTTCCCGCGAGCCGATCAACGTCGCTGCCGCCGCCGCGGCCCTGGGTGGGGGCGGGCACATCCGGGCCGCCGGGTTCACCCACCACGGCGACCCGATGCTGGCCGTCGACGCCCTCCGGGCTGTGCTGGACCGCTGAGGCCGGAAGGCTGCCGGAGCCAGTGCCGATGGCAACCCCGGCCGCCGAGGCCGCCTCCGGCGGGAGGCTGGCCATCACGCCTGCGACCCGCCGGGGCCGCCGCTAGGGTCAGGCTGACGCCGGAGCCTGGCCATCTGGCCTGCGCCGCATGCGCACCGTCCTCATCGGGCGGCCCACTGCACCCTGTGCAGGCATTTCGCACCTCGAAAGCCAGGATTTCCCTGCACACGGTGCACTCGACGCGACATCCGGTCCCGCCGTCGCACGTTGCCGGCCAGCGACGCCCCGGTAGACCTTCAATTTCAGCGCTCGGGTTCACTCGACGTGAAACATGCCACTCGGCGGTACGCCACGCTTGGCCTCAGGTGGTCCATCCGTCATCATAGATACATCATGGATGCAACAGCTCACGTTTCCGCGGCCGATCGGGTCTTCGAGCACGTCCGACAGGGAATCCTGACCCGCCGCTACGCCGACAACGACCTGCTGGCCGAAGGCCAGATCGCGCTGGAGACCGGGGTGTCCCGGACGCCGGTCCGCGAGGCGCTGCTGCGGCTGGAGTCGCAGGGGATGATCCGGCTGCTGCCCAAGCGGGGCGCGCTGGTTCTCCCCGTCACCGCGCAGGAATGGCGGGACGTCCTCGACACCCGCCTGCTGGTCGAAGAGCATTGCAGTCGATCGGTGATCACCTCGGGCCGCGGCCCGGCGGTGGCCAGAGCGCTCGCCGTCCCGCTCGCGGACCTGCGGGAGGCCGCCGGTGCCGGCGATGTGCCGCGGTACGTGGCCGCCGACCGCACCTTCCACGCCACCATCGTGTCCGCCGAGAACAACATGATCCTGATCCGGCTGTACGCCTCCCTGCGGGATCGTCAGCTGCGGATGGGCGCGCACAATCTGCTCGCGGCCGACGGTCGCGCCGACCTGGAACGCATGCAGAACACGGTGCTGGACCATCAGGCGATTGCCGATGCGTTTGCCGCGGAGGATGTGGAGCTCGTCGAGCAGTTGACCCGTGATCACCTGGCGCACGCCGACAAGGTGCTGCGCGGAGCGAGCCGATGAGTCCCCGGAACGCGCTGGATGCCGCCCGCGCCGGCATCTCCCGTCATCCGCTGATGATCTGGGGGGTCGGCGTCGGGGTCTATCTGCTGGCCGTCTTCCACCGCACGTCGCTGGGTGTCGCCGGTCCGCAGGCCGCCGAGCGCCTCGATCTGTCCGCGGGGCAACTCAGTACCTTCGTCATGCTCCAGCTCGGTGTCTACGCCGCCATGCAGGTTCCGACCGGCATCCTGGTGGACCGGTTCGGACCGCGCCGGATGCTGCTCATCGCGACCGTCATCATGGGGTCGGCGCAGCTGCTCTTCTCACAGGTCGAGAGCTACCCGCTCGCACTGTTCGCCCGGGGACTGCTGGGTTGCGGTGACGCGATGACCTACATCTCCGTGCTCCGGCTGGTCGCCGGCTGGTTCCCGGCCCGCCGGTATCCGGTGATGGTGACGCTGACCAGCGTCGTCGGCATGGCCGGGAACGTCGTTGCCACGGTGCCGTTGACGATCATGCTGGCCGATCTGGGGTGGGGTCCGACCTTCGCGATCGCCGGCGGCCTGTCCCTGGCGTACGCGCTGCTGTTGATCCGGCCGGCCGGGCCGGCGCCGTATCGGGAGGCGGAGAGCAGCACCGGACCGATGGGCGGACGCCGGGTGCTGCAGGAGGTCAAGCATGCGTGGCGGTTGCCGGCCGGGCGGCTCGGGTTCTGGATCCACCTGTCCACCATGGCCGGACCCACGGTGTTCGCGGTCCTCTGGGGCTACCCGTACCTGACCCAGGGGCTCGGTTACGCGCCGGGTTTCGCGTCCTCCCTGCTGTTGCTACTGGTGATCGGCGGCCTGTGCGGCAACCTGATCCTCGGGCCGGTGCTGTCGCGTCGGCCGCAGATTCGCGGCGGGATCGCGCTGGCCGTGGCCTCGCTGTGCCTGCTCGGGTGGCTCACGTTGATCCTGTGGCCAGGCGGTCAGCCGCCCGTCGGGGTCGTGGTGGTCATCGTCGGAGTGCTGTCGATCGGCGGCCCGGCTTCGGGCATCGGCTTCATGCTGGCCCGCGACTACAACCCGCGGCACCGCATCTCGACGGCCACCGGGATCGTCAACGTGGGCGGGTTCTGCGGCGCGGTGGTGATGGTCTTCGCCGTCGGTCAGATCCTCGACTTCGTCGAGCCCGGCGCGGCGACCCACTCGCTGGCCGCGTTCCGCTGGGCGCTGGCCGCGATCGCGCTGCTCACTGCGTTCGGGATCTTCCGGATGGTCACCTGGCTGCTGCGGACCCGGGTCGGTGTGCTCCGTGCCGCTGCGCGCGGCGAGGACGTGCCGGTGGAGATCGTCGCGCACCGCTGGGATCTGCTGGACACCGGTGAGTTCACCATCGTCCGCAAGCCCAACCCGGACCCCGATGTGGATGCTGATCGTTGAGACCGACGCCGGCGATGACCCGGCGCGACCGGTGATCTCGGGCCATCTCGTTGAGGCACACTGGGCACTCGCCCGAGCAGAAAGCTGACCGATGACCGAACGCCGGCCGCGTACTCCGCCCGACGACCGACCGGCCCCGTGTCTGCCGCCGGGCGGTGGGCTGCTGCTGGTCGACAAGCCGTCCGGATGCACGTCGCACGACGTGGTGGGTCGACTGCGGCGGGTGCTGCGGACCCGTCGGATCGGACACGCCGGCACCCTGGACCCGATGGCGACCGGCCTGTTGGTGCTGGCCGTCGACCGGTCGACCAAGTTGCTCGGGCATCTGGCTCTGACCGACAAGACCTATCTCGCGACGATCCGGCTGGGTCAGCAGACCGACACCGATGACGCCGACGGCGTGGTGGTGGCGACCCGGCCCGTCGACGGGCTGACCGAGTCGGACATCAGGGCGGGCATTGCCGGACTCACCGGCCCTTTGATGCAGGTGCCGAGTTCGGTGTCGGCGATCAAGGTGCAGGGCAGGCGCGCGTACGACCTGGTCCGATCGGGCGAAACCGTGGAGCTGGCCGCCCGTCCGGTCACCGTGTCGCGGTTCGAGATCCTGACTGGTCCACGGGTCGTGACGGTCCCCGTCGCGCTGTTGCCTGTCGCCGACGCCGGGGTTCGTGCCGTCGACCCCCGGACACCTGCCGACTCCCAGACACCCGCCGACCCCCGAACACCTGCCGACTCCCAGACACCCGCCGACCCCGATACGCCTGGCGACTCCGACAGCCCGGCGACCCCGGACCGCCTTACTGACAGCCGCCGACCCGGTCACCGTGGTGGATCTCGACGTGGTGGTCGACTGCACGACCGGCACCTACATCCGTTCGCTGGCCCGGGATCTCGGCGCGTCCCTTGGCGTTGGCGGCCACCTGACCCGGTTGCGCCGCACCCGGGTCGGTCCGTTCACCGTCGAGGACGCGGTCGAGGTGTTCGGAGCTGACGCTCAGATCAGCACCGAATTCGCCGACGAGATCGCCGGTCGGGTGATCCCGGCAGCGTCGGCCGTGCAGCTGGCCTTCCCCACCCGGACCGTCGGCGGCGAAGAGGTCGAGCACCTTCGTCATGGCCGGACCATTCCCGCGTCCGGGATCGCCGGGACCTACGGGGTGCTCGACGAATCGGGATCGTTGGTGGCACTGGTCAGTGAGACCGGAAGCACGGCCAGGTCCGTGCTCGGCTGGCTGACCGGCTAGCGTTGATCGTCGACTCGGCGGCCGGAGGACGATCGCGCCGAGAGTTGATCAGTGACTGGAGGACGGCGTGGAGCGTTGGCGCGGCATCGACGAGATCCCGGCGAGTTGGGGTCGCTGTGTGCTGACCATCGGAGTGTTCGACGGCGTCCACCGCGGGCACCAGGCGTTGATCCGGGAGGCGGTGAACACCGGTCGCGCGCTGGGGTTGCCGACCGTGTTGATGACGTTCGATCCCCATCCGTCGGAGGTGGTGCGGCCGGGGAGCCACCCGACGCAGCTGACCACGCTGCGGCGCCGGGCGGAGCTGATCGCCGAACTCGGCGTCGACGCCTTCCTGGTGCTGCCGTTCACGGTCGCGCTGTCGAAGGTGACGGCGGAGGAATTCGTGCACGACGTCATCGTCGACCGGCTGCACGCGGCCAATGTGGTGGTGGGGGAGAACTTCCGCTTCGGTCATCGCGGCGCCGGGTCGGTCGAACTGTTGCGTGAGCTGGGTCCGAGGTTCGGGTTCACGGTCAACGGGATCGGGTTGGTGACCGAGCCCGATTCGGTCACCGTGACCTCGACGTACGTGCGGTCGTGCATTGCGGCCGGCGATGTGGTCGCCGCTGCGGAGGCGCTCGGTCGGCCGCATCGGGTCGAGGGTTTCGTGGTGCACGGAGAGGGGCGCGGCGGGAGTCAGCTCGGGTATCCGACGGCCAACCTGGACACGGAGCCGCATGCGGCGATCCCGGCGGATGGGATCTACGCGGGGTGGTTCGAACTGGGGACCCGTCATTCGCCCGCGGCGATCTCGATCGGCACGAATCCGACCTTCTCCGGAAGGGTTCGTACCGTCGAGGCGTTCGTGATCGACGAGGGCGGCAACTTCTACGGCCGGCGGGTCGGGTTCGACTTCATCGAGCGGCTGCGGGACACCGAGAAGTTCGACTCTGTGGAGGCGCTGATCGCGCAGATCGACGCGGACGTCGCCCGCACCCGCGAGGTCCTCGGCGTCGGCTGACGTGAACCGGGGCGGGCCCGCTTCAGACCCCGACTGCGGCCGCGCGAGCACTCGTACCGCGCGTCGTGTCTGGTCCGGCCCCATGCGCGACCGTCTACGCGTGCAGATGTCCGCCCACGCGCTCGGTCGGACGCTGCATCCCGATGTGGCCGATGCGGCCGATGCGGGCGGCGTTGGCGCCGGGTTGATGCTGGAGTTGCTTGTTCGGCGGGGGTGCCCAACGGTGGGGGTTCCGTCGGTCGGCGTACGGTGCGAATCGAGCCGGCGCGCAGGTGCCGGGGCCGAACAGATTCAGGAGTGCCCGTGGACGAACGACAGATCCTCACTGAGATCAGCGCTCTGGTCGATCGCGAACATCAATTGCGAACCAAGGTGCAGAGCGGAGAGGTGAACTCTCAGGAGGAGCACGCACAACTCGCCGAACTGGAAGGCGCGCTGGACCAGTGCTGGGATCTGCTCCGGCAGCGGCGGGCGAAAAGGGAGTTCGGCCAGAACGCCGACGACGCAACAGTTCGCAGCGTCGATGAGGTCGAGAAGTACCTGCAGTAGCCGGCGCAGCACCTGCCCGGTCGAGAAGTATTGCTGCGAGCACGCCCGGCGAGAAGTACTGCAGTAGCCGATGCAGCGCCGAGCGGGCGAGAAGTACGTGCAGTAGCCGATGCAGGGCCGAGTAGGGCGAAATACCTGTAGTTGCCGATGCTCGCACGAGCGGGTGCATTTGTACTTGCAGTTGCCGATGCAGCGCCCAGTGGGCCGAAAGTACTTGCGCTAGCGAGCGGCGACGAGCGGGCGGACGTACTGCAGTAGCGGACGCGGCACCGGCGGGCAAAAGTGGTTGGTGTAGTCGATGCAGCGCCCTAGCTGGCCAGAAGCACTTGCCGTATTCAGGTCTGGTTTCCGCTTCGAGTGCCGTTTGCTCAGAACGGAGGGGGCTCTTCGGGCCGTTCACCGGATTTACCCGAGGTGTCGCCTGATCCACTCGCGGTGTCGCCTGCTTCACCCGTGGTGTCGCCCGATTCGCTGGCCCCGTCGCGCGAATCACCTCCAGCATGATGATCTTCGCCCCGCCGGGGTTCGACCAATGACTGGTCGGGGCCGCCGGTGATCGTTGATCCGAGATCCGTCTCGCCCCAGAATGAATCGATGGGCACATACTCGATTTTCGGTGGGTTCAAGTGACGGCGCAGGAGCAACGTCGACAAGCGATCCTCCACCGCGCTGGCGGCCTCGGTCGCGTCCTCGGACTTGCGGCCGATCATGATCGTGTCGAGGCAATCGGCGAATCCTGAACCCGCGTTCTCGAGCCACATCGCAGGAGGCGCCGCCTGCCTCCCATGCTTGGTGTAGCGGTGCCCGGTCGGACTCGTGAAGCTCAGGACGAATCGCTCGGGGTCGGGCCGCATCTGCCAATCGGTGTGATGCTTGATCAAATGGTGACGGCGACACAGTGGTCCGGTGTTCTCCGCATCGGTGGCTCCGCCATTCTCCGGATCGGACCGGTCGAACGGATCCCGGTGATCGATGTCGCAGCGCCACACCGGTTGTCGGCACGATGGGAACTGGCAGGTGGTCATCAGCGCGCTGATGCGGTCGCGAAGTTCCTGGCTGGGGCGATACGTCAGCGAGCCCGCATGCGTGACGACACCACTCGCGGCGTCGACGATCTGCGTGGTGATCGTTGCCGCCGAAGCTGCGATGCTGCGGGAAAGACCTGGCGGGATGGCACCGTAACCGGCCAGCATTCCAGGCAGATTGTTCAATCCCGCGAGGGTCTCCCACCCCATGGTCACGGACAGATGGGGACGCCGACCCTGTCGTTTGAATGTCCGCCCTGCTCGATCAGGGCGACGACGAGGACTGCCATCGGCGGGAGTGCGCGTACGTGTCGACCGGCTCGAAGGACGATTGCTCGGGCTGACATCCGTGTCCTCGCTGGAACCCGAGGACCTCACCACCACAACGGATGTCGGGGTATCAGCGGAATCGACGTCACTGGTCGCCGGCTCATCGACAGTCGGCGAGTTGAGGTCGCTTGAGATTGTTGTGTTGTCGTCCACCTGCGCTCTCTCAGCGACTGTTGCGCCGGGGCGGGTATCGACGGTGCCGGTGTCCTCGGGGATGAGTGCGTGATCGGCTACTGATGGGTCGAGGTCGAATTCGACGGTGGGGCTTTCGATGGTCTGCGGCTGCTTGTCCTCAGTCCCGGCGGAAGAGGCGTCAGCGGAGGCGTTCTCGTCGGCCGGATCCGGGTGGTCAACGGGCGGGGCGGCGTCGGTCTCGTCGGCCGGATCCGGGTGGTCAGCGGGTGGGGCGGCGTCGGTCTCGTCGGCCGGATCCGGGTGGTCGGCCGGTGGGGCGGCGTCGGTCTCGTCGGCCGGAACCGGGTGGTCAACGGGCGGGGCGGCGTCGGTCTCGTCGGCGGGATCCGGGTGGTCGACCGGTGGGGCGGCGTCGGTCTCGTCAGCGGGATCCGGGTGGTCAACGGGTGGGGCAGCTTCGGTCTCGTGGGCATCTGGGTTCTCGGCATCGTTCTGGCCGCCGAGAAGCTCGGTGAGATCGAGATAGCCGTGGGTCAGCAGGTGATCCGCAATGTCAACCAGAGCATCCACTCGGCGGGCACCGATCCCGCGCGGATCGCCGGCGCCGCCGGCCGTGCTCGTCGCGAGGAGGTCACTGACCTGAAAGATCTTGACCGCACCGTCGGCGGGCAGGAACGCGGTCAGGGTGGCCATGGCATCCGGAAGCGCTTTGAGGGCAAGGCTTCGACGGGCCGCGGTCTGCTGATGGCGCTCGTCGGCACCATCCGGATCAACCGTGATCACCGCTTGGCCGGTGATCTCGCGCAATTCGCTGGTGCTGACGTTCTGCGCCGACGGCAGCACGATCTTCTGTACCGCCGCGACGTGTTCGACATCCAGCGGCTCGCACTGTTCGGCAATCACTCTGGCCTTGCCGCGATCCAGCTTGCCCTGTTCCAGCGACTCCAGAGTAGGAGCGAGGGCGGTTGTCATGGTCATGGCCTCTCGGACCCGAAGTCCGGCCGTCACCGGGGAAATCCGCAGGGCGGCAGCCACTTCGGTCGCGGCCAGCGAGATTGCGGCATCGGGCACCAGAAACTGGATCTGCTCGTCAGTGGGATCGCCGTGCATCCGGTTCTTCCGGGCGAGACGCGTCGCCAGTCGCATTGGATCGCCGGCGACGAACGGCTGCGCGAAGGCGGCGAGCAGTCGCATCTGCATGGCGCTGAGGAAGGACAGCGCCTTTTCGCTGGCAGTGATCGCATCAACGAGCTGAGCTCCGGTCAACTCGCCCGGGTCGACACCGGCCAACGCAGTCAGGGACGCACGACTCGCGGGGCCAGCTGCGTGATCCGTCCACGACGGATCGCACCCCTCAGCAGCTGAGTCGCTCACGAGTCCTCCTTGACAGCGGTACGAACGTATGTTCGAATAATAGCAGCAAGGTGCTTCGATGGGAAGGGGCGGAGTCAGATGGCAGGACATAGATGGCAGCGGATGGATCTGGACGTTCAGCCCATGGAACGTGGAGGCGCAGTTGCGTTGTGTGCCGATGAAGAGTTGTGTGCCATCGAAGAGTTGTGTGCCAATGAAGATGCGAGCGGGTCGGCGAGAGCCATCTCCGCCGAATTCAGCTCAGCCTCGGTCGCCTGTGCGACTCAAGGTCGGGATGCGCGCCGAATCAACTCGTCGGCTCTGGTTGGAGCGGCCCTGGACGGACAACTCACCGACGGCCATCGCCGCCAAGCTCCCAGCCGTATCCACGCTCCGCAGGTTCGAAGCGAGGGCAATTCCGGTCGGGCGGTAGAGCCCGTTGTCAGTCGGCGGCGACGTCGGCGGTGTGTTGGGGCACCGGGTTCTGCCCGACCTCGTGGTGCGGCACCGGTCGGGACGCAACGGGATCCGGCGGAGTGGCGACGGGAACCTCGCCGCGCTTGGCCGGCGGGTGCGGAACGGTGCGGTCCAGCTGCGGAACACCGTGCAGCGCATACCGTTGCTCGGCACAGAGCTCGGCCAGTGCCTGCACGATGCTGCCGCGGATCACCTTCGGAAAACTGAAGTACCCGTGCGGCATCCCGACGTACTCGGTGAGCCGCGCCGGCGTCCCGGCGTCCTGAAGAGCTCGGGCATAACGGATTCCGTCGTCCCGCAGCGGGTCGTACTCGGCAACCTGGATCAGGGCCGGCGGCAGTCCGGAGAGATCGTCGGCCAGGATCGGCGATGCCATCGGATCGTTGGCGTCGCCGTCCGGGCCGAGGTAGTGGTCGCGGAACGAGACCATGCTCGCCGACGACAGGATCGGCCAGTCGGTGCGCGCCGGGTTGGCCGGATCGAAATCCTCCGGCGTCCGCAGATCGGTGGCCGGATACAGCAGGGCCTGGTGCGTGATGGCCGGACCACCGATGTCCCTCAGCTGCTGGCACACGACGGTCGCGAGGTTGCCGCCGGCGCTGTCACCCATCAGGCCGATCCGGCCGGCATCGACACCCAACTCCGCCGCGTGGTCGGCGACCCAGTGCACCGCCGCCAGGCTGTCGACAACGGCCAGCGGGAAGCGATAGGTAGGGGCAAGCCGATAGTCGACCGAGACGACCACGGCGCCGACGCCGATACACACCTGACTGCACAGCCAGTCGGACTGGTCGAGCGCGCCGAGCGACCAGCCGCCGCCGTGGAAATGCACGATCACCGGGCCGCCATCAACATGATCGTCTGCGCGATAGATCCGGATCGGAACTTGCTGACCGTCCTGGGAGATCACCCGATTGTCGGTCCGCACACCCTTCGCGAGACCGCCCGTGACGCCGACCGTCAGCTTGGCGTGCCCGGCCAGACGCTCCTGCGCCTTGAGCATCTCGTCCGGGCCCATTCCCGCGGCCGAGCCGCCCGGAGTGTGAGCGAGCACCCACCCCAATGACCGCACGCGCCAGCCCAGCTTGGCCATCACAACTCCCTACTCATGAGTAACTTACGGCCTCATCCTGCCAGTAATCGCACCGGTTCGGGCGGTGACCCTTGTCATTGCTGCAGGTCGGAACCTGGCCGGCCAACGGTGCGGGCTCTACCGCGCGGTGCAAATGCCAGAGGTTCAGCTCGAGCTGGTCAGCCTCACGCGACTCCAGACGGATGGGACGGTCAAGATCGACGGCCGAGTCGGGCCGGCCAACGTTGCAGGCTCGGCCGGACGGTGCAAATGCCAGAGGTTCAGCTCGAGCTGGTCAGCCTCACGCGACTCCAGACGGATCGGACGGTCAAGATCGACGGCCGAGTCGGGCCGGCCACCGCGAGCACCCGACAATGATCGCCATGGTCAAGGTGCCCCGGCTCGCCAGCGTCGTCCCGCAGACGCCGCGCTGGCGCTGGGTCACCGGCATCGTGATCTTCGCCGTCGCGTACGCGGTCCTGCTGACGGCCTATTTCTACGACGGCCGCAGCGGTGCGTTCGAGGGCTACACCGACAAGGAACCTGCGCCGGGCGGGGTCCTGGTGACCATGGAATTCGACGGTATCGATCCGCAGAACAAGGTGCTGATGGCCACCATCGACGTGGATCTCGATGCTGCGCTGCAGGACCCGGACGCGCCGGTCGCCCAGCTGGTGGCGCCGAAGGACACCCTCACGGTGATCGTCGCGCCGACCACCGACGGCGCCTCGCTGGTCTACCCGGCAGGCCAACCGATGACGCTGCGGCAGGTCCGGATCCCGACCGAACCGGGCAGCGGCTACATCCGGGACTGGCCGTTCGACCGTTACCCGACATCGATCGTCGTGCTCGCCAGTACCGCCGACGGCAAGATCTCGCTGCCGGTGGACGTCTCCTTCGGTGGCTCGGTGCAGGGCTGGCACGTCTCGGCCGAAGAGGCCGACCCGGATGCGCCGGACGCCGCGCTCGGCCGGGTCTACGAGGTGCAAATGCGGCGTTCGCTGGGCGTCGTACTGTTCGGCATCGCGATCGTGCTGGTTCTCGTCACGCTGCCGTTCCTGGCGTTGTGGGTGGTGATCAACGTCTATCGCGGTCGGCGAAAGTTCGAGCCCGCCTTCCTGTCCTGGATTGCGGCGATGCTGTTCGCCACCATCCCGATCCGAAATTTCCTGCCCGGCTCGCCGCCGGCCGGGTCCTGGGTGGACGTCGCCGTGGTGGTCTGGGTGATCATTGCCTTGATCGTCGCGCTGTTCTTCGGAGTGGGCTCCTGGTGGAGATTCAGTCGCGACAGCGACCGGCGGGCACGGACAGAGCAGGCCGACGGCGCCGACGAGGAGCCGGCGATCACCGAGACACTCGACGCTGACCAGCGTGTTCGACGACGGTGATCGTCCACACCCATCGTCGCTGGTAGACTGATCTATTGGGTCCGGCTGCAGTCCGTGGCGGCCGGTACCGTCATCCCCCCGACAGAATCCGTTCGGAGCGGGACGTGCACGTGACAGAACACCCCGAGGAGCACTACCTGTGGCGCTGACCACTGAGCAGAAGAAAGAAATCCTGACCGAGTACGGCCTGCACGAGACCGACACCGGCTCCGCAGAAGCCCAGGTCGCGATGCTGACGAAGCGGATCTCGGACCTCACCGAGCACCTCAAGCAGCACAAGCACGACCACCACACCCGCCGCGGCCTGCTCGGCCTCGTCGGCAAGCGTCGTCGGCTGTTGCGTTACCTGCAGCAGGTCGACATCAACCGCTACCGCTCGTTGATCGAGCGGCTCGGCCTGCGCCGATAGTGCCCATCGTCGGGGGAGTGTCCACGTCGCGTTCCGGACGCGGCCTCCCCTGACGACGTGTCGGGCCACCGTCGAACCCAGCAGGAACAGGGTCATCGAGGGAGCGCCCGGCGTCCGGTTGGACCATCAGCCGGCAGAACCACAACTGAACAACCCCAGTGCCACGAAAGTGCGCAGCAGTCATCGACTGCCCTGGTCGAGATCGCCGGCGATACATCGGTCGGTCCTCGGTAGTGGCCACCGGAACCCTCCGCAGCGCGATGCGCGCGCGACGCTCCGTTGGCTTCGATCGAAGGCCGGCTCGCCGACACCCGCCCGGTCCGCCGATCAGCTGTGCACCTCCGTGGCCCAGACCCAGCCGATCCACGGCCGGGCAGACCAAGGAGACACATGTCAGATCCCACCGCCACCAGCGCGTCAGCCGTCATCGACAACGGCGCGTACGGCACCCGCACCATCCGCTTCGAGACCGGACGGCTCGCCCAGCAGGCCGCCGGTTCCGTCGCAGCGTTCCTCGACGAGGACACCATGCTGCTGAGCGCCACCACGGCCGGCAAGCACCCGAAGGAACAGTTCGACTTCTTCCCGCTCACGATCGACGTCGAGGAGCGGATGTACGCCGCCGGGCGCATCCCCGGTTCGTTCTTCCGTCGTGAGGGCCGTCCCTCCGAGGACGCCATCCTGACCTGTCGGCTGATCGACCGGCCACTGCGCCCGACCTTCAAGGCCGGCCTGCGCAATGAGGTCCAGGTCGTCATCACCGTCATGGCGCTGAACCCCGACGAGCTGTACGACGTGCTCGCGATCAACGCCGCGTCCGCGTCCACCCAGATCTCCGGGCTGCCGTTCTCCGGGCCGGTCGCCGGTGTCCGGGTCGCGCTGATCGCGTCCGAGAGCCGGCGCGACCCAGTGGGTGGCGTTCCCGACCCACACCCAGCTGGAGAAGGCCGTTTTCGACATGGTCGTCGCCGGCCGGATCGCCGGTGACGACGTCGCGATCATGATGGTCGAGGCCGAAGCCACCGACAAGACGATCGAGCTCGTCGCGGGCGGCGCCACCGCGCCCACCGAGGAGGTCGTCGCCGAGGGCCTCGAGGCCGCCAAGCCGTTCCTCAAGCTGCTCTGTGAGGCGCAGCTCGAGCTGGCCACCAAGGCAGCCAAGCCGGTCGCCGACTTCCCGGTCTTCCCGCCCTACCAGGACGACGTGCTGGCGGCCGTGACCGCGGCCGCCGAGGCCGCCGGACTGGCGGACGCGCTGACCCTGACCGGAAAGCAGGAGCGGGACAACCGCACCGACGAGATCAAGGCCGTCGTCTACGAGCAGCTGGCCGAGCAGTTCGAGGGCCGCAGCTCGGAGATCGGCAACGCGTTCCGCAGCGTCACCAAGAACCTGGTCCGCCAGCGGGTGCTCCGCGACAAGATCCGGATGGACGGCCGCGGGCTGACCGACATCCGCACCCTGGGTGCCGAGGTCGGCTACCTGCCGCGGGTGCACGGCAGCGCCCTGTTCGAGCGTGGCGAGACCCAGATCCTGGGCGTCACCACCCTGAACATGCTCCGGATGGAACAGCAGCTGGACACGCTGTCGCCGGAGAACCGCAAGCGCTACATGCACAACTACAACTTCCCGCCGTACTCGACCGGTGAGACCGGTCGCGTCGGATCGCCGAAGCGTCGCGAGATCGGCCACGGAGCGCTCGCCGAGCGCGCCCTGGTTCCGGTGCTGCCGAGCCGCGAGGAGTTCCCGTACGCGATCCGCCAGGTGTCGGAGGCGTTGGGCTCCAACGGTTCCACCTCCATGGGCTCGGTCTGCGCCTCCACCCTGAGCCTGCTCAACGCCGGTGTCCCGCTGAAGGCGCCGGTTGCCGGCATCGCCATGGGTCTGGTCTCCGACACGGTCGACGGGACCACCCAGTACGTCGCCCTGACCGACATCCTCGGCTCCGAGGACGCGTTCGGCGACATGGACTTCAAGGTCGCCGGGACCAAGCAGTTCGTCACCGCGCTGCAGTTGGACACCAAGCTCGACGGCATCCCGTCCGAGGTTCTGCGCGGCGCGCTGGTGCAGGCCCGCGACGCCCGGTTCACCATCCTCGAGGTGATGAACGAGGCGATCGACGAGCCGGATCCGATGAGCAACTACGCCCCGCGGATCACCACCATCAAGGTGCCGGTCGACAAGATCGGCGAGGTGATCGGGCCGAAGGGCAAGATGATCAACTCGATCACCGAGCAGACCGGCTCGGACATCGCGATCGAGGACGACGGCACGATCTTCGTGTCCGGGCCGGACGGCATCGCCGTGCAGGCCGCGATCGACATCATCAACTCGATCGCCAACCCGCAGCTCCCCAAGGTCGGCGAGCGCTTCCTGGGCACCGTGGTCAAGACCACCGCGTTCGGCGCGTTCGTCTCGCTGCTCCCGGGCCGTGACGGCCTGGTGCACATCTCCAAGCTGGGTAGCGGCAAGCGGATCGCCAAGGTCGAGGACGTGGTCAACGTCGGCGACAAGCTGCAGGTCGAGATCGCCGAGATCGACGCCCGCGGCAAGATCAGCCTGGTGCCGGTCGCCGCTACTGATGCGCCGGCCAGTAACGGCGCGGCCGAAGCAGTCCCCGCGCAGGTCTGATCGGGTGGCTGCGCGCACCAAGCTGTCCCACGTGGCCGCGCGGACGCGGACGCGGGTTCTCGAACGCGGCGTCGACGGCTCGACGGTGACGTCCTCGGAACTGCCCGGCGGTTTGCGGGTGGTCACCGAGAGCGTCCCCGGTGCGCGCAGCGCCTCGGTCGGCGTGTGGGTGGGTGTCGGCTCTGTCGACGAGACCCCGCGCCTGGCCGGGGCGTCGCACTACCTCGAGCACCTGCTTTTCAAGGGCACCAAGTACCGCACCGGCTACGAGATCGCCGACGCGGTCGACGCTGTCGGTGGCGAGCTGAACGCGTTCACCTCGCACGAGTACACCTGCTATTACGCGCGGATCCTGGCCGAGGAGGCAGAACTCGCCGTCGGCCTGGTCTGTGAGGTGGTGCTCGACGCGACCGTCGCCGCGGCCGATGTCGACACCGAGCGCATGGTCATCCTGGAAGAGATCGCCATGCGCGACGACGACCCGGAGGACACGCTGGCGGACCTGTTCGCGGCCGCCGTCTTCGCCGGACACCCGGTGGCATCGCCGGTGATCGGCTCGATCGAGACGATCACCGGGATGAGCCGCACCCAGGTCGCCGGGTACTACCGGCGCCGCTACACCCCGGACAAGATGGTCATCTCGGTGGCCGGTGGCGTCGATCACGCCGACGTCCTGCGTTGGGTGAAAGCGGCCTTCCGCGAACGACTCTCGGTCGACACCGCAACACCGGCCGGCTTCCGCGGCCGGCGCGGCCGGACCAGCCCGTTGCGCCGGGCAACGGTGATCGAGCGGGACACCGAGCAGGCGCATCTGTGTGTCGGGGTGCCGTCCGGGGATCGCAACGACCCGGACCGCACCGTGCTGGCCGTGCTGACCAGCGCCCTCGGCGGCGGGATGAGCTCACGACTGTTCCGCAGCATCCGCGAGGAGCGGGGTCTCGCCTACTCCTGCTACTCGGCCTCCTCGGCCTACAGCGACGTCGGATCGTTCTCGGTCTACGCCGGCTGCCAGCCGGACCATCTGGGCGAGGTGGCCAAGCTGATCGGTCAGGAGCTGGCCCTGGTCGCCGAGTCCGGGCTGGCCGAGAACGAGCTGGCCCGGGTCAAGGGCCAGCTGGCCGGATCCCTGGTGTTGGCTCTGGAGGACACCGAATCGCGGATGAGCCGGATCGGCAAAACCCTGTTGGTGCGCAAGGAATTCCGTTCCATCGAGGACGAGCTGGCGGCCATCCGCGCGGTCAGTCAGGCCGACGTCGGGGCGCTGGCGAAGCGCCTGCTGAGCCGCCCGATGACCGCGGCCGTCGTCGGGCCGTACGCTTCCACCGACGATCTGCCCGTCGAACTGACCGAACTGGTCGGCTGACGGCCCGCACCGATGAGGTGGCCAGGGCGGATCGAACCGAGATGGGGAGTCGACCAATGAGCGAGGGTGTCCAGCGATGAGTGACGAGCTGTTGCGCGTCGGCGTCATCGGTGCCCGCGGACGGATGGGTGCCCAGACCTGCCAGGCCGTGGTCGAGGCCGAGGACATGGATCTGGTGGCTGCCGTCGGTGGCCGCGAGTGGCTGTTCTCCCTGGCGGACGCCGACAGTCAGGTGGTGGTCGACTTCAGCCATCCGGATGTGGTGATGGAGCACATCAGGTTCTGCCTGGACAACAACATCCACGTCATCGCCGGCACGTCCGGATTCACCACCGAGCGGCTGGACACTCTCGAACAGTGGGTCGGCGCGAAGCCCGGACTGGGCGTCATGGTGGTCCCGAACTTTGCGATCGGCGCCGTGCTGACGGCCCGGTTCGCCCGCGAGGCGGCGCGGTTCTTCGAGTCCGTCGAGATCATCGAACTGCACCACGCGGGCAAAGCCGACGCCCCGTCCGGGACCGCTGTCGCGACCGCACGAGCGGTGTCCCTGGCCCGCAACGAGGCCGGTCTGCCCGCGGTGCCGGACGCCACCACGCTGGAGACCGACGGTGCCCGCGGCGCCACCGTCGACGGGATCCGGGTCCACTCGGTCCGGCTGCCCGGTCTGGTCGCGCACCAGGAGGTCATCCTGGGCAGCGCGGGGGAGACCCTGACCATCCGGCACGACTCGTTGCACCGCTCCTCGTTCATGCCCGGGGTGCTCACCGCGATCCGCGCGGTGTCGGAGCGGCCCGGGCTGACCCAGGGCCTGGAGCAACTGCTCGGGCTGGAATGACTCGGGTCGCAATGAGTTGCCGGCACTGCCGGTTCACCCTGGATCGGTTCGCGATGGGTCGGGCCCGATGAACAAGGGCGTCCGGATCAGGATCGTCGTCGCTGTTCTGGTGGCTGTCCTCGTCGTCTATTTCTGGCTGCTCGCCGATCGGGCCGTCGCGCTGATCGGATCCGGCTCTGCTGCCGGTATCGCACTCGGCATCGGCGTGCTGCTACTGCCGATCATCGGGGTGGTGCTGGTCGTCTGGGAGCTGCGGTTCGGTTGGCAGACCCAGGTGCTGGCCCGTCGGCTCGCCGACGAGAACCGGCTGCCGGACGATTCCGAGCTGCCCCGGCGTGCCTCGGGTCGGGTCGAGAGGGACGCCGCCGACGCGCATTTCGAGGTCATCAGGGCCGAGGTCGAAGCGGCGCCGGAGGACTGGCGCGGCTGGTACCGGCTCGCGCACGCCTACGACCTCTCCGGCGATCGGAAGCGTGCCCGATCATCGATGCGGCACGCGATCGAACTCGCGAACGCCGCCGGCAAGGCCTGACGCCGGACCGCGCTCGAAGCAGGTGGCCGAACAGCCGACCGATCGACTGAACCCTGAGCAGGCGCTGACCACCGCCGAGACCCGTTTCCGCCTGCAGAGGGTGCAGTGGATGGTCAGCGGATGGGCCGGTGGATGCACCGGGTGGCGGGATACGCTCCCCGCGGTGCTCAGACAGGCCAACAACGAGCGCCCAAGGCCAGGACGAGCGGAGGTCGACCGGTGGCAACCTCCGCCCCGCCGAACGCCGCGCCGCGAGCGTGCCCCCTACCGGGTCGTGCGGTCAGCGGTGGACGTCTGGCGGCTGCTGAGCTTCCTGCTGGTGGCGGCCATCGGGCTGGTGCTGGCGATCTTCGGGCAACGGACGTTGTCCGGCGTCGCCGGCGATCTGGTGGACGCGCTGTCCGACCTGCCGAACGTGCTGGTCATCCCGATAGTGCTGGTCTCCCAGGCTGTTCTGCTCGGGCTGACCATCGGCGCGCCGATCGTGTTGATCATCCGCGGACGCAAGCGGATCGCCGGGGTGGGCGCGATCGCGATCGTGGTCGCGGTGATCGCCATGGTGCTGATCAGGTACCTGTTGCCCGCGGCCATCCCGTCGGCATCGCTGGCTGTGCAGTCGGCGGCGACCGTCCGTGGCCCGGGGTTTCCGTCGTCGGCGGTGATGGCCGGCTTCGCGGCCGCGGCGGTGGTGGCGAACTCGGAGCTGTCCGGCCGATGGAGCCGGATGGTCTGGACCTTCCTCGGATTCCTGGTGCTGCTGCGGTTTCTCACCTCGAACCGGGTGCCGTTGGACGTGGTCTTCGCGATCGGGCTGGGCGGCGCCGTCGGGTCGCTGCTGATGATCATCTTCGGGCGGAAGATCGTTCCGGTGTCGTCGGACCGGATCGCGACCGCCCTCGAGCGGGGCGGCGTGCGGGTCGAGGCGATCACCGACCTGCAGGACCCGGTCTGGCCGGACTGGTCGCTGGCGGTCCGGGCCGCGGACGACACCCGTCTGCTGGCAAGGACTGTCGGCATCCGTGAGTTCCGATCCGACTCCCTGTACCGCACCTATCGAAGGGCCAGATTGAAAGACGTCGGTGACGACGACTCCTACTCCTCGCCCCGTCGCGCCCTCGCCGTCGAGGCGATGATGTCGCTGATGGCGGCGACCAACGGCGTTCGGACGCCGACCGTACGGGCGCTGGAACCGGTCGGACCCGAGGAGTACGTGATCGCCATCGACCGGGTCGATGGTCGGGCTCTGGACATGCTCGACGAAGAGGAGCTGACCGCGGAGCTGCTCACCGACGCCTGGCAGCAGGTCGCCGGACTGCGGCGGGCCGGGGTCGCGCACCGCGACCTGCGGCTGGCCCGATTCCTGGTCGATCCGGACGGACGGGTGTGGCTCCGGGACTTCGGGTTCGGCGAGCCGGGTGCCGCGGACAGCTCGCTGGACGGGGACGTCGCCGAACTGCTCGCCGGCACCTACGCCAGGGTGGGCGCCGAGCGGGCGGTCAACCCGGCGAACGCCGTGCTCGGCCCGGCAGTGCTGACCGCGGCGCTGGTGCGGCTGGTCCCGGTGGCGATGACCGCGCCGACCAGGGCAGCGGTGAAGTCGACAGAGGGTGGATTGGGTCCGCTGATCGGCGAGATCCGGGCGGTGACGGGTGCCGGTGAGCCGGAATTCGCCGCCGTCGAACGGATCAAACCCCGCGCGCTGATCCTCGGGATCATGCTGGGCGTTGCGGTGTACGTCATCCTGCCGCAGCTGACCAGCCTGCCGAACATGGTGGAGGCGCTCGGCGACGCGAACTGGCAGTTCGTACCGCTGGTGGTGGTCGGGGTCATCGCCACCTATGTCGGAGCCGCGCTGGGGCTGATCGGTGGCACCCCGGGCCGGTTGCCGTTCGGTCAGACCCTGCTGCTCGGCCTGGCCTCCAGCTTCGTCGCGCTGATGGCACCCAGTGGCGTCGGCCGGGTCGGATTGAGCGTCCGCTACCTGCAGAAGCGCGGACTGAGCACCTCGGTCGGCGTCTCGGCCAGCGCCGCCAGGGAGGTTGCCTCGGTGGTGGTCCATCTGCTGCTGATCGTGGTCTTCGCCTTCGCCGCGGGAGCTTCCGACTCGATCGGCAGCGAATTCGACGTGCTTCCCACCGGGGAGACCCTGCTGCTCGTCGGCGGCGTGCTGCTCGGGGTCATCGGTGTGCTGGTGGCCGTCCCGAAGCTTCGAAATCTCCTGCGGGAGAAGATCTTTCCGGCGATCCGGGAAGCCGCCAGTGCCATGGTGCAGGTGGCGGCCAGCCCGATGAAGATGATCAGCCTGGTCGTCGGCTCCGCACTGGTCCCGCTGGGTTTCATCACCTGCCTCTACTTCTCGATGCTGGCCTTCGACGGTGACGCCTCCTTCACCGCGATCGGGCTGGTGTTCCTGACGGTCGGTGCGTTGGCCGCCGCGGCGCCGACCCCGGGTGGCGTCGGCGCCGTCGAAGCCGTGCTGCTGACCGCACTCACCGGACTGGGCGTGCCGGCGGCCGAGGCGCTGGCCGCCGTCTTCCTGTACCGGTTGATCACCTTCTGGCTGCCGCTGGCGCCCGGCGCGGTGGTCTTCTCCCAGCTCACCCGACGCGGGATCGTCTAGCTGCGATGCCGCCCGGTTGATCCGGTCTAGATGACCACCAGGTCGACGGTGCCCGAGTACCGCACCTCGAAGATCGGGTCGGCCCCGGTGTCGAGTTCCCGCCGCACCCCGTCGGCCGACCACCCGGCGGCACCGGCGAACGAGGTGGTGGCTCGATCGCTCTCCGGGATCCACCAGCGCGCGGACGTCGCGCCGAGCCGGCGCAATTCGGTCGCCGCGGCCGCCAGCAACCGGCCGCCGTGGCCACGTCGTCCCCAGCGGGGCACCACGTAGATCACCTCGATTTCGCCGACGGGGGCCAGCAGGTTCCGTCCGTCGAGGTCATCGGACACGGCGGCAAACCCCACCGGTTCGGCACCCTCGAACGCCAACAGCACCGGACCGCCCTGACGCAGCCGCAGCTCCCAGTTGTCGCCGTGACCGACCGGATCGGTCATCACCACCTGCGCCGGCAGCAGATCGGCGAACGCCTGTTGCCAGACCTGGATCTGCAGCTCGGCGACGGCGCGGGCATCGGCGGCGGTGGCCCGCCGGACGGTACTGGCTGGCATCGCGCAAACCTCCTGTCGCACCACGATTGTCTGGCCCGGCGAATCGGCGTCCGTCGAGTGCACTCCGAGCATGCCATCCACGGCGTGGCTGTCCTGACCGAGAGGCGGTGAGGGTCGCTGTCGGTGCGGGGTGGCAGCATGCCCGAGGGTGACGATCACCACCGCCGAGAAGCCCGATCGTGGAGCTCACCGCCGGACAGGCGCGACGGGTGGCGATCGCCGCGCAGCAGCTCGCCGGGCCGGTGCGACCGGTCGCGGATGGCCGGGAACGGACGATCAATCGCGGCCACCTGAACCGGCTGCTGCAGTCGATCGGTCTGTTGCAGATCGACTCGGTCAACGTGCTGGCCCGCGCGCACCTGCTGCCCATCTTCAGTCGGTTGGGTCCGTATCCACTGTCGCTGTTGGACGGCGCGGCCTGGCCGACTCGCGCCGGTGATCGGCTGCTGATCGAGGCCTGGGCCCACGTGGCGTCGCTGGTGCCGGTCGACATCGAACCGCTGCTCCGATGGCGGCGGGAGAAGTTCGCCAGCGAACCGTGGCCGCGGGTGGACCGGATGCGGCTCGAGCACCCGGGGTTTCTGGACGGCGTGCTGGAGGTCATCGCGGAGCTGGGCCCGAGTTCCGCGGGTGACATCGAGAAGGCCCTGGAGGCCCCCGGCCGTGGGGTGTCGGGCTGGTGGGAGTGGTCGGTCACCAAGACGGCCTGCGAGTACCTGTTCGCGATCGGGGCGATCGGCGTCGCCACCCGGCGCGGCTTCGAACGCCGCTACGACCTGATGGAGCGGGTGCTGCCGGTCGAGGTCGCGGCGATGCCGACGCCGACCGAGGCGGACGCGAAGCGGGAACTGATGTCGTTGGCTGCCAGGCACCACGGCATCGGGACGATGACCGACCTGTCCGATTACTACCGGATCAAGAATGTCAGCGCGCGGATCGCGCTGGCCGAGCTCGTCGAGGAGGGCGAGGTGATCCCGGTCAAGGTGCAGGGCTGGTCGGAGATCGGCTATCTGCACCGCAGTGCGCGGATCCCGCGGCGGGTGTCCGGAGCCGCGTTGCTCTGCCCGTTCGACCCGTTGGTCTGGGAGCGGGCCCGGACCGAGCGGTTGTTCGGCTTTCACTACCGCATCGAGATCTACACCCCGCAGCCCAAGCGGCAGTACGGGTATTACGTCTTCCCGCTGCTGGTCGGTGAGCAGCTGGTGGGCCGGTTCGACCTGAAGGCCGATCGGCTGGGCGGCCGGTTGCTGGTTCAGGCGTCCTGGTCGGAGGACGGGCGCGGACCCGTCGGCCGCCGCGGACGCAGCGGCCGTCGAGTTGACCCGGATGGCCGGCTGGCTCGGCCTGGACGACATCGTCGTGATGCCCCGCGGCGATCTGTGGCGGACGTTGGCGTCCCGGCCCGGGATGACGGTGGGTAGCCTGCCCGAGTGACAACTCTGCCCGCCTCGGTCGCTGCCGGTCATCCTTCGACGGCTGCTGTCGGCCGGGACATCCTGGCGCGCGGAGGATCGGCCGCCGACGCGGTCGCGGCGATGATCCTGGCCGGATGCGTGGCCGAGACCCTGTTCACCGGTCTCGCCGGCGGCGGATTCGCCACGGTGTACGACGCGTCCAGCAAACAGGTGCACTGCCTGGACTTCTTCGTCGCGGTACCGGGATTGGACGGCACCACGCCGGCCGCGGCGCGGGCGATCAAGGTGGCGTTCGGCGACGTGGAGGTGCCGTATGCGGTCGGCGGCCCCAGCGTCGCGGTGCCGGGCACACCGCGCGGGGTCGCCGCCCTGCATGCCGGGTTCGGTCGCCTACCCTGGTCCGACATCGTCGCTCCGGCAAGGGATCTGGCCAATGAGGGCACCCCGTTTCCGCTGCAGCATGCCGAACTGCTGCCCGACGTCGCGGCCGCGATGGTGCTCGGCGCCGGCGTCGCCGTCTACTCCCGGCCGGACGGCAGCGGCGGGCGCCGGACGTTGGCCGGTGGGGAGATGCTCCATCACGAAGGACTTGCCGACACGCTCGACGACTACCTCAACGACGGCCCGGATGCGTTGACCGTCGGTCCGCGCGGTCAGGCGTTCGTCGCCGCCGTCCGCGCCGACGGTGGCGCGATGTCCGACGTCGACGTCGCCGAATACCGGGTCCGGGAACTGGCGGTGGAGCGGGTCGAGTTCGGGCCCGGCGTGATCTGTGTCCGCGACAACGATCTGGACGCGTTCGGTCGCACCGCCGAGCGGTTGAACGCCGAACTGTCGACGGGTGATCCGGCGGCCAGGGCCTGCAGTCTGGTCCGGGCCTTGCGCTCGCCGGCGGTCAGGGCCGAGACCACCACCGTCGTCGCCGTCGATCAGCAGGGAAACGCCTGCTCCGCAACGCATTCACTCGGGTTGGGATCGGGGGTGTGGACCGGCGGCGTGCACGGCAATTCGATGCTCGGCGAAGGTGAGCTGCTCCGTGGGGAGCTGCTGCCCGGGCAGCGCATGCCCTCGATGATGGTTCCGCTGGTGGTGACCGACCCGGCCGGCAATCTCCTGCTGGCGGGTGGGGCGGCCGGCGGCAGCCGGATTCGCCCGGCCCTGCTGCAGGTCCTGACCAGGGTGCTGGTCGATGGCCACGGCGCCGCGGAAGCCGTTGCCGCACCGAGGTTGTCGGCAACTCCGGACGCCGTTCATCTGGAGCCGGGATTCGGCCCGGAGGTGATCGCCGCGCTGACCGGGAACGGTGACGAAGTCATCCAGTGGCCCGAGCAGCGACCGTACTTCGGTGGGGTGGCCGTGGTGGCGAAGGACGGGCCGGCGGCGGAT
The DNA here is from genome assembly GCA_963719475.1 of uncultured Actinomycetota bacterium. GTDB lineage: Bacteria > Actinomycetota > Actinomycetes > Mycobacteriales > Nakamurellaceae > Nakamurella. The sequence goes on from CAVRCD010000014.1 coordinate 211,845, forward strand.
CCGCGCCGCGGCGGCCTGGCTCTGCGGCTCGCTCCCTGACCGGCAATTCGCTCGCCGTGGGGACCGGCGGTCCGTACGGTCGGTCGTCATGACTGCCATCGACGCCGACGCCTTTCGGGCGCTCGCGCGCTCGTCGCCCTGGCGGTGGCGGACCGTGCAGCTGGTTGTGCGGTACGTCGGCCAATACCCGGAGCATCCCCGCCCGGTGCGCGCCTTCATCGCCCGCCCGGCAGGTATCCGCGTGGAGGAGCTGGACGGAACCCTGATCAGCGCCGTGTGGGATCGCCCGCACACGCCCGCCTGGGCCGGCAACGCCGCAGAGTTCCGCGCCGATGGGCTGCTGGCCCGGCGGCCGGACGAGCACGACCCCTATCAGTTCGACGATCCGATGTTCGGCAGCTACCGCTGGGTCAGCATGCTGAACCCGTACGAACTGGCCGACGGGGCGCCGTTCGAGAACGGCCGGGTCGACGGGCTCTGGTCGGCCGATCTGGCGCCCATCGAGATTCACGGTGGGGTGACGGAGGTCGAGTGGAACGGTCGGCGGGTCTGGACCGCAGTCGTCGAGGCCACCGAGAACTACGCGTCCCGGTGCTCCTGCTGCCCGGTCCTGGTCGGCGAGCACAGCATGCGGCGGGTGGCTCAGGAGAACAACGGGATGACGGTGCCGCAGCGCCAGTGGCCCAGGCGCAGCGGGTGCGACTGGACGTGCAGACCGGAATCCTGGTTCAGCTCGAGGAAATCGGTGGCACTCGGCCCGGCGACGGCTGGAGCGCGCAGATCGAGGCGGTGGACCTGGACCTGCCGATGGCGCTCTTCCGAGGCTGACAGGTCGGTCGGTCACCAGCGCCCGGTGGGTGCCGGCCAGCTGGCCGGGCGGGTGTCAGCCTCCGGCCGGAATGAACGGTTGGCCCATGACTTGCCACGCCTCCATCCCGCCGTCGAGCTCGACGATGTCGGTGTAGCCCAGGCCGGTCAGGGTCTGCCCGGCGATCGCGCTCATGTGACCGGTCATGCAGTAGATGGCCAGCGGAGTGTCGTGGTCGGGCGGGAGTTCGGCCGCGCGTTGCTGGATCTCGTTGTACGGCAACGTGAGGTCGGTTCCGGGCAGCGAGCCCTCGTCGGGAATGTGCACGTTGATCGCGAACCGCCCGCCGTCGATCTCGGTGGCGAACGCGGCCGGGTCGACCTGGCGGACCGAAGCGGGGACCGGCGCAGTGATGGACGTACTCGAGCCCGGTGCGGTAGCGGCGGTCGTCGCGGCGGAGCAACCGGCGGTCACGACGACCAGCAGGCCGAGCGTGACCGCGGTGAATGATCGCCGCACGGGCAACCCCCTGGAGTTCGATGCGCTTCTTCGACAGTAGCCGCGTCCTCGATTCCGCAGTTGATCAACCGCGTCGGCACCCTTCCGAGCGGGCTGAATGGTGCCCGGGTGGTTGATCAACTGCGAGTGAGAGCGGCGGAATGGTGCCGGGTGGTTGATCAACTGCGAGTGAGAGCGGCGGGGGCAGCGGCGGTCTCGAGGATTTGACGAGCTTCAATCACCGCATATCGCCTACCGGGGGCGATACCGAACGCCATCGGGGTGTTCCGGTGGCGACCGCCGGGCCATGAGCGGAAGGTAGTCACTCTGTAGCTCCGCGTGCCCGCCCGACCCAACCTGTCGCCGGTCCGTCGGCCCACCCGTCGCCGGTCCGTCGGCGGCCCTGCATGGAGGTGACGCATGGTCCGCCATGCCGCTGGAAAATTCGCGTCGACGCTCGCCGTCTCGGTCGCTGTGATGCTGGTCGTGACGACGCCGGCCGCGGCCGAACCCCTACCGTCCGCGGCGGGAAACCAGTTGGCGGTGTCGAAGGTTCCGGTGATGACCGGCAGCGGCGGGGCAGTGGCCAGCGTCGATGCCGACGCCACCCAGGTGGGCATCGACATCCTCAAGGCAGGCGGCAATGCCGCCGATGCGGCCATCGCCACGGCAGCAGCGCTCGGCGTGACGGAACCGTTCTCCGCGGGCATCGGCGGCGGCGGGTTCCTGGTCTACTACGACGCCCAGCGACGCAAGGTGTTGACGATCGACGGCCGGGAAACCGCGCCGGCCAGCTTCACCGAGAAGACCTACACCGACGGTGCAGGCAAGGCGCTGACGTTCGCCGACGTGCAGAACTCCGGGCTGTCCGTGGGTGTCCCGGGAACCCCGGCGCTGTGGGAGAAGGCTGCCCGGCAGTTCGGCACCATGTCCTTGGACGAACTGCTGAAGCCCGCCGAACAGTTGGCGCAGAACGGCTTCATCGTCGACGCCACCTACGCACAGCAGACCAACGACAACAAGACTCGCTTCGCCAAGTTCGCGGAGACCGCCCGGGTCTTCCTGCCGGGCGGAGCGGCGCCAGCGGTGGGCAGCACCTTCCGCAATCCGGACATGGCCCGGGCGTACCGGATGCTGCGCGAGGACGGCGTCGACGCGTTGTACAAGGGCGAGATGGGCGAGCGCTCGGTCGATACCGCCGCCGGCCACGCACCGTGGGCGGGGCGAGCGTGTACCCGGGTCAGCTCACCAGCATCGATCTGCGCCGCTACCGCGCACTCACTCCCGCAGCGACCAGCACGGAGTACCGGGGCCTGGACATCCACGGGATGCCGGTGCCGTCCTCCGGCGGGATCGCCGTCGGTGAGTCGCTCAACCTGATCGAGGCCTACGACCGGAAGACCGGACAGGGCCTGTCGGATGTCGGGCAGGTGCAGTACCTGCATCGCTTCGCCGAGGCCACCGCCACCGCTTTCGCCGACCGGAACCGCTGGATCGGTGACGTGACGAGAGTGCCCACCCGCGAACTGTTGTCGCAGGAATTCGCGGACGAGCGGGCCTGCCAGCTTTTCGACCCCGCCAAGGCGGCCACCAGGCCGATCCCGTTCGGGGATCCCGACCGCAGATATGACGACTGCACGCTACCGGGCGGCGCGGGCCAGCGGACCCCGGAGGAACACGGCACCACCAACCTCACCGTTGCCGACAAATGGGGCAACGTCGCCGAGTACACGCTGACCATCGAGGCCACCGGCGGATCCGGCATCACCGTCCCCGGCTACGGGTTCCTGCTGAACAACGAGCTGACCGATTTCAACTTCGTCCCGTTGACCGCCGGGGTCCCGGATCCGAACCTGCCAGGGCCGGGTAAGCGCCCGCGCTCGTCGATGAGCCCGACCATCGTGCTGGACGACGGCCGTCCGGTGCTTGCGGTCGGATCGCCGGGCGGCGCGACGATCATCACCACGGTGACCCAGGTGCTGCTCGGCACCCTCGACCGCAAGCTTCCCCTGGTCGACGCGATCGCGGCGCCGCGACTGTCCTCCAGGAACGGGACCTCCAGTCAGGCCGAACCGGCGATCTTTGCCGGCCCGGACGGCGCCGCGCTCACAGCCCTCGGCCACACCCTGACCTCGACACCGGAGATCGGCGCCGCGACGGCCATCCGTCTGCTGCCGGACGGCACGTTCGAGGCCGCGGCCGAGACCAGCCGCCGCGGCGGCGGGTCGGCGATGGTGGTCAGTCCCGGCTGAGCGCACTGGTCAGGCTGAGCGGACCTGGATCAGCCGACCGCGTCGACCGGGTCGATGGTGGACTCGATGTGCCGCACCGGGATTGCCGGGTACTCGGCTCGGGCCTTGTCGACGACGTCGTGCCGGAGCCAGGCGGAATGCACCTCCGGATGGGTGGAGATCACGATCCGGTCGGGCTTGAATTCCCCGACCGCCGCATTCAGAGCGGTCAGCGGGCGGTGATCGCCGAGTGCTCCTTCGGCGTGAAGACCCTCGGCGCGAAGGATCTGCAGGGTGGCGTCCAGGCGCTCCTGGGCCGCCCTGGTGGTCTCCTCCCAGACCCACACCGCTCCGGTGTGCTCGGCCTGACCGGTGTCGACCGGATTGGCCGGCACCATCACGAAATACTGGGCAGCCCCTTCGGCGTCGATGGCCCGCAATTCGTCGAGCAGTTCCGACGCTCCGACCGTCTCGTTGGCGAGTACCAACACCCTGGTTCCACCGGATGCGGGCGGGGCGTCGAGCTCCTCCTTGCCGACCGATCCGCCGCGCCACTTGGTCACCGCGTAGAGGACGAGCACAACCGCCCAGGCGAGCAGGCTCAGCAACAACTGCGACCTGGTGTCTTCCTTGAACAGCATCAACACCAGGACGGCGAGGATGGCGGCGATCGTGGCGATGGTCAGGAAGGGGAACAGCCACATCTTCACCGCCAGCTTCTCCGGTGAGGTCCGCCGGCGCAGGATCAGCTGGGAGATCGCGATCAGCAGGTAGACGAAAAGAATGATCGCGCCGGAGGAATTGAGCAGGAAGGAGAAGACCGTGTCCGGGGAGATGGCCGCGGCGATGACGCACAGAAAACCCACCACGCTGGAGGCGAGGATGGCTTTGGTCGGAACGCCGCGCTTGTTCACCGTGATCAGCGATACCGGGGCCTCCCGGCGGGCGGCCAGGACGAACAACATCCGCGACGCGGTGTACATCCCCGAGTTCAGGCACGACAGCACCGCGGTCAGCACCACCGCGTTCATGATCTGGTCGGCGTACGGGATGCCCATCGCGGTAAAGGCGCTGACATAGGGTGACGTCGTCAGCTCGGGGGAGTTCCACGGCAGGATGACGGCCAGCAGGAACACCGATCCCACGAAGAAGATGCCGATCCGGACGATCACCGAGTTCGTCGCTTTCGCGATCGCCCGGGCCGGGTCCTTCGATTCGGCGGCGGCAATGGTGGCGATCTCCGCACCCACCATCGAGAAGATCACCACCACGATGCTGGAGAAAACGGCACCGACGCCGTTGGGGAAGAAACCGCCGTGGCTGGTCAGGTTCGAGAAATCCAGACTTTTGTCCGGCCAGATGCCCAGCACGTAGAGGGTGCCGATTCCGATGAAGATGACAATGGCCGCGACCTTGATGCCGGCGAACCAGAATTCGAACTCACCGAAAGAGCTGACCGAGAACAGGTTGGTGGCCGTCATCAGAACCATCAGGATCAGGGACAGCAACCACAGCGGAGCATCGAACCAGTAATTCAGGATCGCGGCACCGGCCACGGCCTCGAAACCGACGACAATGACCCAGAAATACCAGTACAGCCAGCCGACGGAGAATCCCGCCCAGCCACCCATCGCCCGACGGGCGTAATCCGCGAAGGATCCGGTCGAGGGATTCGCCACGGCCATCTCGCCGAGCATCCGCATCACCATGATGATCAGGACGCCGGTGACCGCGTAGGTCAGAAATGCCGCCGGTCCGGCGTCCTTGATCACCTTGCCCGACCCGACGAACAGGCCGGCTCCGATCACCCCGCCGATCGCGATCATCGTGAGATGACGCTGACTGAGGCCCTTCTTCAGTTCGACCGGTGGAACGCCCACAGGACCACACTCCTTGGCAACGACCGCAGAAATGATGTGCGTTGTGCACCTCGGAGCGAACCCTGCGCCTCACCCGATGAATAAGCAAGGACCGATCCCGCAGTGAAACATTTGCGTTACACGTTTGCCTGCGATGCTGAAATCCACAGGCGGGCGAAATGAGAGGGCGCGTCCTATTTCACGACAACGGCCCCGCCCCGCGTTATTTCTGGGGACGGGGCCGTTACCGACAGAATCAGACGGCGCCGGCGCGCCGCAGCCGGATGTTGCCGGAGGTGGTCTTGACCCGGAGATCGAGAACCGGTTCCTCCTGCGCAGCCTTTTCGAAACTGATCTCAGCGCCTGTCGGAGCCATCTTCCGAGCCGTCGACGGCGTCCGGAGCGGGCACGTCGTCGGTGACCTGGAAATCGGTGACGGTGGACCCGGAGACAGTGCTCAGATCGACCGCGGTCAGCGCGCCGGCGTGGATGCCGATCTCGACATCGCCGGAGACGGTGACCACCTCGGTCCTGCCGGAGGTCGCATCGAGCACCCGGACGTCACCGGAGACGCTGCGGGCGTTGACGTTTCCGGTGGTGCTGGACAACCGGACATCGCCCGAGGTGGAGTGCACGACGGCGTCGGCGGTCACGCTCTGTACCTCGATCGAGCCGGAGGCGGTCCGCAGGTCACAGTCGGCGGTGGCGGCGATGAAGATGTCGCCGCTGGCGGTCTGCACCACCGAACGGCCGATGACCTCGTCGACCCGGGTGTCGCCGGATGCCGTCCTGGCCTCGAGTCGGTCCGCGCGGCCGGTGATGGTGACGTCGGCCGACTGCGACTGGATGCGGACCCCGGAGGCGGCGGGCGCGGTGACGTGCACCGTGAAGGCCGACTTCCAGCCGTCCCGCGCGGGGTCGGTGTCGACGATCAGGGTCGCCGAGCCGGGCCGGCCTTCCGGCGCTTCCCGGAGATCGACCCGGACCCGCTCGGTGGGATCGTCGAGGGTGTCCGCACCGCCGAAGGTGTCGGCCGCCGGACTCTCGGAGCGCGATCGGCCGGCGCCGACCGACTGGGCCTTGGCGGCGACGGCCCGGAAGACGTCGTCCAGGAAGCCGAGTGGATGCCCCGCGCTGGGCACGACATCCACGGTGGTGGTGGCGACATCGGCGAGGTCGACCCGGATCTCGCCCGAGGCGTTGCGGATCTCGACGGTGATCGGGTCCGGGGTCAGAAAGGTGTGCATGGTAATGGTCCTTCGCTGGTTCGGGGTGGAACTTGATCGGGGTGGAGGTTCGGTGGGCGCGCTCGAGTTCGAGTGGGTCGGTCAGCCGCGCAGGTAGCCGCTGACGTTGCGACCCGAGCCGCCACCGGGACCCCGGCCGCGATGGCCGCCCTTGTTCGGGACCGCGGATCGCACGGAGTCCGACACCGCACGGGAGATATAGGTGTTGAGCGACACGCCCTGGTCGGAGGCGGCCCGTTCCGCCTGGGACTTCAGCTCGTTGAACAGCCGAACGGTGGTCCTGGACAGTTCGCCGCCGGCATCCTGCATCGCCCGCTTGAGGTCCTCGGCGGACGGACCGCCGTCGGCGGCGTGCTCGTCGCCGTCCGCCGGCTGCGAGTCATTGACCGGAGCGCGTTTGGTGAACGCACCCCGGTAGCCGTAGTCCGTGGCATCGGCGTGCTCGGGGGCCGAATGCCGGGTGACGGAGACCCGAACGTCCCGACCGTCCAGCCGGAGTTCGACGGTGGTGTCCTCCAGCGCGCCGGTGACCTCGGCGGCCAGGTCGGACAGCGCATTCATGATGGCGAGGCGGGTGGCGGGTTCCAGGGCGCCGGCCAGCAGGGCGGCCGCGCGCCGGGCAGCCTCGTCGCCGACCGAGGCGGCGGCAAGGAGGTCATCGCGGAGGTTCTGGGTGTAGGGGGTGAGGTCCATGACACCACTATGACACCACCTTGACGCCACTTCAAGGGAGAATTGACGTCAGTTCTAAGCTTCGCATCATGACCGCATCAAGCACCGAAAGTCCGAGTCGATACGTCGATCTGCTGCGCAAGCAGGTCCGCAACGAGTTCAACGCAAGCCAGCAGTACATCGCCATCGCGGTCTGGTACGACTCGCACGACCTGCCGCAACTGGCCGCGCACTTCTACCGCCAGGCGGCCGAAGAGCGGCACCACGCGCTGATGATCGTGCAGTGGATGCTCGACCGGGATCTGCAGATCACCATCCCCGGCGTCGACGAGGTCCGCGGTGATTTCGAGACCATCGCCGAACCCATCGCCCTTGCGCTGGAGCAGGAACGCACCGTCACCGAGCAGATCAAGGCGTTGTTCGCCACCGCGCGGGCGGAGGAGGACTACCTGGGCGAGCAGTTCATGCTCTGGTTCCTCAAGGAGCAGGTCGAGGAGGTCGCCTCGATGAGCACCCTGCTCAACGTCGCCCAGCGGGCCGGCAGCGACTGGTTCGACGTCGAGACCTACCTGGCCAGGGAGAGCATCGGGGACGGCGGCAACGACGCCGGCGCACCGGCCGCGGCCGGAGGCGGACTCTGACCGGCATTGCCGGTACACCTGCCGCCGACGGACCGTCGGTACGGCTGATCGGCCGCACCGAGTTCCTGCCGCCCGGCGATGTGCCATGGACCACCGATGCCGACGGCGGCCAGGCGCTGGCCGAATTCGCCGGCCGGGCCTGCTATCAATCGTGGTCCAAGCCCGTTCCGGCGACCGCCACCAATGCCGGCTATCTCGATCACATCCTGCAGGTCGGGCATCTGTCGGTGCTCGAGCACAGCTCCGCGACGTTCTACATCACCGGCATCTCCCGGTCGGTGACCCACGAACTGATCCGGCATCGGCATTTCTCCTATTCGCAGCTCTCGCAGCGCTACCTGCCGCCGGGCGGTGCCGAGGTTGTCGAACCGGCGATCATCGCGGCCGATCCTGAGCTGCACGAGCTCTTCGCCGCCGCCGTCGAACAGTCGGCGGCGGCCTGTGCCGCGCTGCTGTCGGCGCTGGAGGAGCGGGCGGCGTCGGCGCCGGACGGCACGCTCGCCCGCAAACAGGCCAGGCAGGCGGCGCGCTCCGTGCTGCCGAACGCCACCAGCACGGCGATCGTGGTCACCGGGAATTACCGGGCGTGGCGGCACTTCATCGGGATGCGGGCAACGGAGGCCGCCGACGTCGACATCCGGGGGCTGGCGGTCGCCCTGCTGCTGGAACTACAGGCGCTGGCGCCCAACGTCTTTGCCGATTTCCGGGTCAGCGCGCTGGCGGACGGGACGGCAGTGGCCGCGTCACCGCTGGTCGGCGAGGGCTGACCGGGCAGCCCTGGTCAGCCGGTCAGGTCCGTCACTGGTCTCTTCAGCCGACCTCGATGGTGGTGATGCTGAACGGCGTGCCCTGCTGGCAGGTGGTCATCATGTCTTCCTCGAACGTCCCGGTGACGTCGACCACCGACCCGGCCGGGGTGGCCACGGTGTCGATGCCGATCAGATTGGCCAGCACGGTGCCGTCCTGACCGACCAGCACGAAGCAGCCGGATTCCACGCCGGCCTCGATGGTCCCGGTGAGTGTGGTGGTGCCACCGGTTGCTCCTGATGCGCCGGTCGCCGTCGCACCGGTTGACGGGCGACCAGAGGGTCCAGCGGTGGACGGTGCGGCCGACGTCGACAGTGCAGAGCTGGCCGCGGGCGGCGCCGTGGTCGACGGGGCGTTGGGAGTCGAGGACCCGCAGGCCACCAGCGACACACCGCAGAGCGCCGCACCGACCAGGATCAGGGCCGATCGAGGGTTGCGGCGGGATCCGGCGTTGATCATCCTGACTCCAGTTCTCCGAACTCGGGCGGCGATCGGCCGCGTCAACCTGGCCGAATGCTCATCGTCGCATGCGCGGTCGGTTCGGCGGGCGAGACGGGCGGTCATCAGGGGCCGGGTCTCGGACACGGAAGGCGGGTCGGTGGCAACCATCGAGGACGTCCGGGCGGTGGCGTCCCTGCTGCCGCGCAGCTACGAGGTGGTGGTCCGGGATCGGGTCAAGTTCCGGGTCGGGCAGCTGGTCTACCTGGCGTTCTCCAGGGACGAGTCGTTGCTGGGATTCGCGTTCCCCAAGATCGAACGGGACGCCCTGGTCGCCGCCGAACCCGACCGCTTCCTGCTGCCGAAACCCGGTGACCTGCGCTACAACTGGATCGTGGTCAGGCTCGAGCGGATCGATGCCGAACACGCGCGGGAGATCGTGCTGGACGCCTGGCAGATGGTGGTCCCGAAGCGGGTGGCGCGGGCGTACCTCGGTCCTGCCGACGGGTGATGCTGTCGATCGGTGATTCCGGTCGATGGGTAATGTCTGACGCTGACCGTTGGCCGACCCGACCCCGGGGGGATCATGAGACGCCCACGAGGACCCCTTGCGCTGATCGCTGGGCGCGGTTGCGCTGGTCGCCGGGTGTTCGAGCGGGTCGACGGCGGGCACGACTGCGTCACCGTCGAGCAGCGCCAGTTCTGGCAGCGCTGCTGCCGACAGCGTCGCCGCTGATACCCGGCCGGCCGATCCGCACGAATCGATGGACCACGGCACCATGTCGATGGCCGAAACGACCGTCGCGTCGCCGACGATCACCGAGAGCAGCACCGCGGCAGCGAGTCCGAGTGCACCGAGTCCGAGCGCGCCGAGTGCCGCTCCAGCCGCCGCGGCCGTCGACGTGCTGCCCGGGATGCCGCCGGTGGTCGACCCGACCAACATCTACTCCGAGGCCGGCGCCAACATGCTCGGGCCGGCCGCCCAGCAGTCCAAGCAGTACGCCTATGTCCCGCACTCCAAGTCCGGTGACGTGTGGGTGATCGACACCCAGACCTTCCAGGTGGTCGACAAGTTCCAGGTCGGCATCGAGGTGCAGCACGTGGTGCCGTCCTGGGACATGACGGCCATGTACGCCACCGACGACCTCGGCAACGTGGTCCGGCGGATCGACCCGATCACCGGCAAGGCGGGGGACACCATCGGAGTGTTCGACCCGTACAACATGTACTTCACTCCCGATGGGAAATATGCGATCTCGGTCGCCGAGGCCTACCGCACCCTGGTCTGGTACGACCCGGCCACCTGGCAGGAAGTCGATCGCGTCCGGTACCCGGACTGCAAGGGCATCGATCACGGCGACTTCACCCCGGACGGCAAGATCGCCGTGTTCAGCTGCGAGTTCGACGGCCGAGTCGCCGTCATCGACATGCAGACCAGGCAGCTGATCCGGATGATCGACATGCCGACCCGGAACTACACCATGGGCCCGCAGGACCTGCGGATTGCGCCGGACGGGTCCAAGTTCTACATCGCCGACTCCGATTCCGACGGGGTGTGGGTGCTGGACAAGGATCTGCAGACCGTCACCAAGCACATCGCCACCGGCGACGGTGCGCACGGTTTGTACTTCAGCCGGGACGCCAAACAGCTGTACGTCACCAACCGGCACGAGGGTTCGATCAGCGTGCTCGACGCCTACACCGGCGACATCATCACCAAGTGGCAGCTGCCCGGCGGCGGCAGCCCGGACATGGGCAACGTCAGCGCCGACGGCTCCCAGCTGTGGCTCTCCGGCCGGTACGACTCGGTGGTGTACGTCATCTCCACTGCGGACGGCAGCCTGATCACCAAGATCCCGGTCGGGAACGGACCGCACGGACTTGCGCTGATGCCGCAGCCGGGCCGCTACTCGATCGGGCACACCGGCATCACCCGCTGATCGGCCCGCGCCCGATCAGGCCGGGCGATCACTGCGGCGTGCCGCCCCGGGGAGCAGGACACGAACGGTCAGTCCGGGCGGATCGCCGCCGGGAACGGTGTCGTCCAGGGTCACCGATCCGCCCTGCTGGGTGATCAATTCCCGGACGATGGCGAGCCCGAGCCCGCTGCCGCCGCTGTCCCGGTCGCGGGCGTGCTGCAGCCGGGTGAACCGTTCGAAAACCAGCTCGCGGTCGGTCGGAGCGATCCCCGGTCCGTCATCGATGACGCTCAGCCGGGTGCCGCCGCCACCTTCAGCGGCATCGACCGTCAGCGTGACCGTCGCCGTCGCGTACCGGGCCGCGTTGTCCAGCAGGTTGGCCAGCACCCGGCGCAGCGCACCGGGGTCGACCTCGACGGCCGGGGCCGGCGACGCCCGGAGCTCGACCGGGATGCGGGCTCCGGCATAGCGTTTCGTCACCTCGGTGGCGAGTTCGACGGGATCGACCAGCATCTTCGGCGGTGGTCTGCCGTCGTCCACCTTGGCCAACAACAGCAGGTCCTCCACCAGACCGCCGAGTCGATCCACCTCGGTCAACAGGTCACCGGTGTCCGCGTCCTCACCCGTCGCGGCAGCCACCTCCAGCTGCACCCGCAGGCTGGTCAGCGGGGACCGTAGTTCGTGTGCGGCGTCGGCGACGAAGGCGCGCTGTCGGCGGCGGGAGGTCTCCAGCCGGGCCAGCATGTCGTTCAGGGTCTCGGCGAGCCGGCGGATCTCGTCGGCCGAGTCGGGGAGCGGAAGAGTGCCGGCCGAGTTCCCGCCGGTGATCTTCTCGGCGCCCCGACGCAGGGTCTCCACCGGTCGCAACGTCGCGCCGACGAACAACCACATGACCACCGCCAGCAGGGCCAGCAACAGCAGAAACCCCACGATCAGCAGGGTCCGGACCACCCGGACGGCATCGTCGATGTCGCCGGCGGGCGAACCGACGACGACCGTGTTCGGAGCAGTGGCCGGTCCCGCGGACAGGGCCACCACCCGTACCGGCCCGAGCACGCCGAACTGGGATCCCGGCACGGTGATCGGTCCGGCGAGCGCCGCGGCAATCTGATCGGACGTCATGGCGGGAACCAGCCGATCGGTTCCGGCTGACGCGGCCAGCACCCGCCCCTGATCGTCGATCACCTGCACCAGCGTGGTTCCGCCGGCCGGTACCGGGTCCGGGAGCCGGTCGCTCTCGATCATCTGCACGACGTCCTGCCCGGTCTGCCGGGCGGCCGCGTCGGACGCCCGCTCCAGGCCCAGTTGCAGGACGATCGTCAGCACGGCGCCGCCGACCGCCAACCCCACGGCGAGGCCGAGCGTGGCCAGCACCACCAGCCGGGTGCGCAGGCTCCAGCCCCGGCGGCGCGCCGGCGGATCCGGGGGGTCGTGCGGCGGCACGGGTGACGTCATCGCCGGTCAACCGCCGTCCGGATCGAGGCGGTACCCGGAGCCCCGGACCGTGGTCACGGCATGGCGGCCGAACGGGGTGTCGATCTTCCGGCGCAGGTAGCCGATGTAGACCTCGACCACGTTGGCCTCGGAGGCGCCGTAGGACTCCCAGACATGGTCCAGCAGGTCCAGCCGGCTGATCACCTCGCCGGGATGGCGCATCAGGTACTCCAGCAGCGAGAACTCCCGTGCGGTCAGCGCAATCGACTCTCCGCCGCGGGAGACCTGCCGGGCCGACGGGTCCAACAACAGGTCGCCGACCGTGAGCACGGCGGGCCGTTCGGGTGCCCCACGACGCAGCAGCGCCCGCAACCGCGCCACCAGGACGACATAGCTGAACGGTTTGGTCAGGTAGTCGTCGGCGCCGACGTCCAGTCCGTCGGCCTGGTCGTACTCGCCGTCCTTGGCCGACAACAGCAGCACCGGTACCCAGTTCTGCTCGCGACGCAGGGTGCGCACCACCTCGTAGCCGGACAGCCCCGGCAACATGATGTCCAGCACCACCGCGTCGTAGCTCCCCTGACGGGCCGAGTCCAGGCCGGCAGGCCCGTCGTGCACCAGATCGACGGCGAAACCCTCTGCCCGCAACCCTTTCTGCAGGGCGCGGGCCAGCCGGACCTCGTCCTCGACGACCAACACCCGCACTGGTGGGTCCCTCCCGCGTCGACCGGCCGTACCGGGTCTCTCAGGGTGCTCTCAGCATCCATCCCCGACCATGGGACGTACCCGGCGAACCCGGGTTTCGATCGGCTCCGCTCGACCTTGCCCATTTATCCCCGACCATGAGACGTACCCGATGATGCGGGTTCTCTCGACCTTTCCACACCTCTGAGGAAGTGTTCGATGGCTGCGACCAGCACCCACCCCGCGATTCGTTGGGCCGTCCCCGGCGCGATCGTCGCCATTGCGCTCGGCGCTACGGCGCTCACCGCGATTTCGGCTGACGCGACATCGACGCTCCCGCCGCGCAGCGCCGCCGAACTCCTGGTCGACGTGCAGACCGCGAGTCTCACCAGCATTTCCGGCACCGTCGTGCAGAACGCCGACCTGGGTCTGCCGGACCTCTCGCAGCTCGCCCCCGGTGACAGCTCCGATTTCACCTCGCTGATCTCCGGGTCGCACACGCTGCGGGTCTGGTACGCCGGCGAGGACCAGCAGCGACTCGCCCTGCTGGGAACCCTCGGCGAATCCGACATCGTCCGGAACGGCACCGACCTGTGGACCTGGTCCAGTGAGACCAACGCCGCGACCCACTACCAGCTGCCCGAGCAGGAGCCGGACGCCACCGTTCCCGATGCCGGCGCGTTGGCGATCACTCCGCAGCAGGCCGCCGAACAGGCCCTCGCCGCGATCGACCCGAGCACTGCGGTCACCGTCGACGGCACCCCGTCCGTTGCCGGCCGGGACGCCTACGAGTTGGTGCTCACCCCGCGGGACAGCAGGTCGCTGGTCGGTGAGATCCGGATCGCGGTGGACGCCGAAAAGCACATCCCGCTGCGGGTGCAGGTCTGGGCCGCCGGTGCCGGCACGCCCGCCTTCGAGGTCGGCTTCACCCAGGTCAGCTTCGAGACGCCCGGTGCCGAGCAGTTCCAGTTCACCCCGCCGCCCGGTGCCACCGTCACCGAATCAACCCTGGACGAGAGCGATCGTGCCGAGCTCCCCGGCGCCCCGGCTCCCGCCGGCCCGGAGGTCACAGACCTCGACGCCGCCGGGGTCGACGTGGATCCGATCGGCGAACCGACGGTGGTCGGTACCGGCTGGACGACGGTGCTGGTCGCCACCCTGCCGCAGGAGGCTGCGACCGGGTCGACACCCGAGGCCGCACCGGCTCCGGAGAGCGGATCGGCACCGGAGGGCGGACCGCGCGGCGAGCGGTCGGGCAGCGGGATGGACCTGCAGTCGCTGGTCGGCTCGCTACCGGCGGTGAACGGCGAATGGGGGAGTGGGCACCTGCTGCAGTCCGCGTTGTTCTCGGTGTTGATCACCGATGACGGCCGGGTGCTGGCCGGAGCGGTGGCGCCCGAGCTGCTGTACGAGGCAGCCGCGCAGTGACCCTGCAGACTGACCCGATGACGGTTGCGAACCCGACGACAGCGAGCGAGCCGCCGCCGCCGACGGCGGTCGCGTCCGCCGGCCTGACCAAGCGGTTCCGCGGCGGTCAGATCGCGGTCGACCACATCGATCTCGCGGTCCCGGTCGGCTCGGTCTACGGGTTCCTCGGTCCCAACGGCTCCGGCAAGACGACCACCATCCGGATGCTGCTGGGGCTGGTCCGGCCGACGGAGGGCAGCCGCACCCTGCTGGGCGGCCGGATCCCGGAGGACTCGCAGCGTGTGCTGCCCCGGGTGGGTGCGCTGGTCGAGGGGCCGGCTTTCCACCTGTACCTCTCCGGCCGGGACAACCTGCGCAGGCTGGACGCGGCCGACCGCACCGCCGACCCGGCCACCGGTGGCGCGCGAATTGCCGCCGCATTGGACCGGGTCGGGTTGTCGGCCGCGGCCGGTAAGCGGTACCGCAACTACTCGCTCGGCATGCGGCAGCGGCTGGGCATCGCCGCTGCGCTGTTGCAGCCCAGGGAATTGCTGATCCTGGACGAGCCGACCAACGGGCTGGACCCGCAGGGGACCCGCGAGGTGCGCGCGCTGGTCACCGACCTCGCCGCCGGCGGCGTCACCGTGATGCTGTCGACCCACCTGTTGTCCGAGGTCGAGCAGGTCTGCACGCACGTCGGCGTCATGCACGTCGGGAAGCTGGTGGCCCAGTCCAGCCTGACCGAACTGCGGGCACAATCCGCCCCGCGGATCAGGGTGCAGGCCGACAATCCGACCGACGCGGCGGCCGGCCTGCGCAGGTTGGCCGCGACCGACGTGGTGATCGAGGGCGACTCGGTCACGGCGCAGCTGGGATCGTCGGATCCGGCCGATGTGCTGGCCGCCCTGGTCCGGTCCGATGTGCGGGTGCGGGCGTTCGGTCTGGTGCCGGTCAACCTGGAGGACGTATTCGTGACGTTGACGGGGGAGGGCTTCGGTGTCAGCGGCTGAGATCCTGCCCACAACCCGACTCGCGACCCGCCGCCCGTCGAGCCGGTTCCTGCGGTCCGAACTGAGGCTGATCTTCGGGCGACGACGGAACATCGCCGGACTCGGCGTCCTCGCGGCGGTGCCGATCATCCTCGCGCTGTCCATCAGGCTCAGCGGTGAAACCGGTGAGGGCGACGGCGGGATTTTCGGCCAGATCACCAGCAACGGGCTGTTCGTCGGGCTCGCTGCGCTGACGGTGGAGTTGCCGTTGTTCCTGCCGCTCGCGGTCGGGGTCATCTCAGGTGACTCGGTCGCCGGCGAGGCGAGCGTCGGCACCCTTCGCTACCTCTTGGCGACACCCGTCCAACGCACCCGGTTACTCGCAGTCAAGTACACATCGATCGTCATTTCCGCTGCCGTCGCGGTACTGCTGATCGCCGTGGTCGGAGTCGGTCTCGGCCTGGTGCTGTTCGGCGCCGGGCCGGTGACCCTGCTGTCCGGGACCCAGGTGTCGACCGCCGAGGGCATCTGGCGGCTGGTACTGGTCTGTGGGTACCTGACCGTCTGTCTGGCCGCGTTCGGTGCCATCGGCCTGTTCATCTCCACCCTGACCGAGCAACCGGTCGGCGCCACCATCGGCGTCGCCGGGCTGGCCATCATCAGTCAGATCCTGGACAACGTTCCGCAGTTGGCGGCGATCGGCCCTTACCTGCCCACCCACTACTGGTTGAATTTCGGCGACCTGCTCCGAGACCCCATTGCAGCCGATCAGATCGTGCCCGGGCTGATCAGTGCGGCGGTGTACACGGCGATATTTCTCACCGCAGCGTGGGCGAGGTTCGCCGGCAAGGACATCACCAGCTGAGGGTCGGAGGCACCCGGTTCGTTCGCGTCGACAAGTAGCGTGGTGGTATGAACCTGGCCAAATCCGAACGCGCGGCCCTCGCCGACCTCTTCGTCACCCTCGGCCCCGACCAGCCCACCCTGTGTGAGGGCTGGGACACCAAGGACCTGCTCGTCCACCTGCTGGTCCGGGAGCGACGTCCGGACGCCGCTGCCGGAAATTTCGTGAAGCCGCTGCAGGGATGGACGGACAAGGTCGCGGCCGGCTACGCGGAGCAGCCGTGGACCGAGCTGATCGACGAGTACCGGTCGGGCCCGCCGGTCTGGAACCCGATGGGCTGGGGCAAGCTCGACGAGCTCAGCAACGGCGGCGAGATGTTCATCCATCACGAGGACGCCCGCCGGGGGCAACCGAACTGGAAGCCACGGGAGTTCGATCCGGAAACCGCGGCCGCGCTGGAGAACATGGTCGGCTCCGGACTGTCCAAGTTCGCGCTGCGCAAGTCCGCCGTCGGTGTCGTCGCGCAGCTGCCGTCGGGCCGGACCATCACCCTGAAGGAGGCGGAACCGTCGGTCACCCTCGCCGGTGAGGCCGGCGAGATCATCCTGTGGCTGGCCGGCAGGTCGGCGGCAGAGGTCGAACTGACCGGCGACGAACAGGCTGTCGCGACCCTGCGGGGGTCCGAGCGGGGCCTCTGACCGCTTCGGCGGCCCTCCGCCGCCGGGTCATGGCCCACCGTGTCCTCGCGGGCCGGTAGGTTTCCCAGATATGACGACGCTCATCGCCGGCCCATCGGGCCGGGCAGGCAGGCCCTTCGGCACCGTTCTCGCGGCCATGGTCACCCCCTTCACCGCGACCGGAGAACTCGACGTCGCGGCGACCGGACAGCTGGCCGAGAAGTTGGTCAACGCCGGCAACGACGGGCTGGTGGTCAACGGCACCACCGGCGAGTCGCCGACCACCACCGATGCGGAAAAGGATCTGGTGATCCGGGCGGTGGTCGACGCGGTCGGCGACCGCGCCACCGTCGTCGCGGGGGTCGGCACCTACGACACCGCGCACTCGGTCCGGCTGGCCAAGGCGGCCGAAAAGGCCGGTGCGCACGGAACGTTGGTCGTCACGCCGTACTACTCCAGGCCGCAGCAGGAAGGCCTGCTGGCGCACTTCGCCGCGGTCGCCGACGCCTCCGGTCTGCCGGTGATGCTGTACGACATCCCGCCGCGGTCGGTGGTCGCGATCGAGCCGGAGACGCTGCTGCGACTGGCCGAGCATCCGCGGATCACCGCGGTGAAGGACGCCAAGGGCGATCTGCTGGCCGGATCCCAGGTGATCGCCGGCTCCGACCTCGCCTACTACTCCGGTGACGATCCGTTGACCCTGCCGTGGATGAGCGTCGGCGGCGTCGGCATCGTCAGCATCATCTCGCACGTGGTCGGCCGGCACGTCCGCGCGATGGTCGACGCGGCGGAGGCCGGCGACTTCGACAAGGCCCGCCGGCTGCATCTGGACCTGTTGCCCGCCCATCGGGCGATGGGTCGCTGCGGTGGCGGCGCCGGCCTGGTTTTCGCCAAGGCCGCGCTCCGCCTCCAGGGATTCGGCGTCGGGGATCCGCGGCTCCCGCAGATCCCGGCCACCCACCACCAAACCGAGCAGATCGCCCGGGACCTCGACGAGATCGGCCCCCTCTTGTGACCCGTGCCGGCGGCCAAGCCGCAGCAGTACCCCTTCCCGCCAAGCTCGCGCCGCCACCACGGCTGCCCAAGGGAGCGTTGCGGGTGGTCGCGCTCGGCGGGATCACCGAGATCGGCCGCAACATGACCGTCTACGAGTACGACGGGCGGCTGCTGGTCGTCGACTGCGGCGTGCTGTTCCCCGAGGACGGTCAGCCCGGGGTCGATCTGATCCTGCCCGATCTGCGGCTGGTCGAGGACCGGGTCGACGACATCGAGGCGGTGGTGATCACCCACGGCCACGAGGACCACATCGGCGCACTGCCCTGGCTGCTGCGGCTGCGCAAGGACGTGCCGGTGATCGGCGCCAGGTTCTCGCTGGCCCTGATCGCCGCCAAATGCCGGGAACACCGGATCACCCCGAAGCTCGAGGTGGTCGCCGAGGGCGACCGGCGTGTCGTCGGGCCGTTCGACCTGCAGTTCTTCGCGGTCAATCACTCCATCCCGGACGCGCTGGCGGTCGGTATCCGCACGCCGGCCGGCACGGTGCTGCACACCGGCGACATCAAGCTCGACCAGCTGCCGCTGGACGGCCGGCTGACCGACCTCGGCGGGTTCTCCAAGCTCGGCGACGAGGGCGTCGACCTCTTCCTGGTCGACTCGACGAACGCCGAGGTCCCCGGGTTCGTCGCGCCCGAACGCGAGATCGGGCCGGTGATGGACAATTTCATCTCCAAGGCCACCCAACGGGTGATCGTGGCCTCGTTCGCCTCGCACGTGCACCGGGTGCAGCAGATGATCGATTCGGCGGAACGGAACGGCCGCAAGATCGCGTTCGTCGGCCGGTCGATGGTCCGCAACATGCAGATCGCGCAGGACCTCGGGTTGTTGACCGTGCCGGACGGCCTGGTCCGTTCGCTGGACAAGGTGCTGGACCTGCCGCCGGACCAGGTGATGCTGATCTCCACCGGCTCGCAGGGTGAGCCGCTGTCGGCGCTGTCCCGGATGTCCCGCGGGGAGCACCGGCAGGTGAACCTGCGCTCGGGGGACACGGTGATCCTGGCGTCCTCGATGATCCCGGGCAACGAGACCAGCGTGTTCACCGTGATCAACGAGCTCGCCAAGGTCGGCGTCACCGTGGTGCACCAGGGGGTGGCCAAGGTCCATGTGTCCGGGCACGCCTCGGCCGGTGAGCTGCTGTACCTCTACAACGCCGTCCGGCCGAAGAACGTGATCCCGGTGCACGGTGAATGGCGGCACCTGCGGGCGCAGGCGAAACTCGCGGTGGCGACCGGGGTTCCGCCCGAGCGGGTGGTGCTGGCGCCGAACGGCACCGTGGTCGATCTGATCAACGGCAAGGCCAGGATCAGCGGGCACATCGAGGTCGGGATGGTCTACGTCGACGGCAACGCCGTCGGTGACGTCGGCGAGGACACCCTGTCCGACCGGCTCATCCTGGGCGAGGGCGGCTTCATCTCGATCACCGTGGCCATCGATTCGCACACCGGGCGCGCGGTGGCATCGCCGACCATCTCGGGTCGCGGCTTCTCCGCCGATCCCAAGGCGCTGGACGCGGTGGTGCCGCTGGTCGAGGCCGAGCTGGCCCGGCTGGAGGCCGATCGGGTCACCGACCCGCACCGGGTCGCACAGTCGGTGCGCCGGATCGTCGGCCGCTGGGTGGGCGACACCTACCGGCGCCGGCCGATGATCGTGCCCACTGTGCTGGCCGTCTGACCGGCGGCACCGGGATGAGCGAGGCGAGCGAGCGGCCGATCTACCACTGTTCGCTGGTGGCCGACTGGCAGGACGCGCAGGCGGCGGGGGAGTACACCATCTCCTCCCGCGGCCGGACGTTGGCCGACGAGGGATTCGTGCACGCCAGCTACGCCGAGCAGGTACCCGGTGTGCTGCAACGGTTCTACGCCGATCTGACCGATCCGCTGTGCCTGTTGCGGATCGATCCGCAGTTGCTGGCGGTGCCGGTCGTGGCGGAGAACCTGATGGGTGGGGAGGAGCTGTTCCCGCACATCTACGGACCGGTCGCGGTGTCTGCCGTGGTCGGTGTCGAGGAGCTGGTCCGCGACGGCGACGGCTGGCGGTGGCCTCGCTCCGGTTGAGTCGTTGGCCGGCTGCCCGCCCTGGTGGTGCCGGGACAGGCCACATCCCCGCCCCGGCGGATGCCGAGACGGGGATGCGGGGTCGTCGGATCAGAGCTGCCCGAGTTGCGCCTGCGGCAGGGTGACCGTGCGGGATCCCAGATCCAGCACCGTCTTTCCGTCGACGGTGCTGGCATGGGTGGCCAGCCAGTCCTGATCGGCCGAGTTCGGCGCGAGCCGAGCGGCGTCCGAACCCTGGATCTCGACGTCGTCGCCGTCGCCGCCGTCCAGCACGTCGGTGCCGGGGCCGCCGAGCAGCACGTCGTCGCCGGCGTTACCCAGCAGGGTGTCGGCTCCGGCGCCGCCGATGATCACGTCATCACCCTGACCGCCGGTCAGCGTGAGCTGCGCGGAATCGGCGGGAACAGTTGCCGCGTCGATGACGTCGTCGCCGGCCAGGGCGTTGACCGTCACCCGGTCAGTACCGGCGAACGCACCGGTGACCACCACCCGGGCGGACAGGCCATCGACCCTGGCCTCGCTGGTCGCGCCGCTCAGCACGACCACATCGGTGCCGTTGGTGGCGTTGACCACGACGTTGTCGGCCGCCGCATCATCGCCGCCGCCGGACGCGGCGAGGTTGCTGTTGATCCGGGTGAGGTCGGTCCCGCTGAGGTCGTTGACGGTGAGCACGTCGGCGCCGCCGAGGGCGTTGAGATCGATCTTCTCCAGGTCGTTGGAGTCCATCACGATGTTCGCGATGTCGCGGGTGAACCGCACCCGACCACCGTTGGCCGAAACCTCGAAGCGCTCGGCGATGTTGGCCCCGTTGAAGAGCATGGTGTCGTCGCCGTCCTGGCCCTCGATGGTGTCGCTGCCGTCACCCGGATCCCAACCGAATGTGTCGTCGCCGGCGCCCAGGAAGGCGACATCGTTGCCCTGGTTGCCGTCGACGAAGTCGTTCCCGTCCCCGCCCAGCAGGGTGTCGATGCCGTTGGAGCCGTTGATGGTGTCGTTGCCGGTGCCGCCGTCCACGGTGATCTTGATCAGTGCGGCGAGATTGCCGGTGGCGCTGAAGGTGTCGTCACCGCCGTTGGCGTTGAGGGTCAGGTTCTCCGAGGTGCCGATGTCGATCGAGAAGGGCGCCGGGTTGATCCGGTCGAAGCGGACCCGCGTCCCGTTGGCGGTCGCGGTGAACTGCTCGGCACCGTTCCCGCCGTTGACCTCGACGGTGTCCGTGCCGCCGGCGCCCTCGTTGAGATCGGTGTCGTCGCCCGGGTTCCAGATCATCCTGTCGTCGCCGCCCTGGCCGAAGGCCTGGTCGTCGGCATCGCCGCCGGTGATGGTGTCGTTCCCGCCGCCGCCGAAAAGCTGATCGGCGCCACCCTTGCCGAGCAGGGTGTCGTTGCCGCCCTGCCCGAACAGCAGATCTGCGGCGGACCCGCCGGTCAGGACGTCATTGCCCTCGCCCCCGGACAGCTCGGCCAACGGCAGTGCGCCGTTGGCTTCGTCGATGGTGATGACGTCGTTGCCGCCCAGCCCGAAGACCGAGATCCTCGTCGTATTGGCAACTGTCGGGGTGCCGCCGGTGATGGCGACCGCGCCGCCGTTCACCCGGATGGTCGCCGGCCGCGTTGCGGCTGATGCTGAACGCGTTGTCGGCGCTGTCCCCGCGCACGGTGAGGATTCCGCCGACGAAACCGGCGGTCGTCGCCGCGTTCGCCGGTGCCGCGGTGCCGACGATGGCTCCGCCGCTGATCACCGCGGTCGCCACCAATCCGCCGACCTTGCGCCACCTGCTGTTGTGCTGTTGCTCCACGTCGTGACTCCATTTCGATGTGCACCGACGCCGGTCGGAGATGACCGGCTTGCACAGCGATACGGAGGAAGTCCGCGGACGGTTCGCGTGACTTTGTAAATGACTCGGGTTGACGGCTGACGTTGGCGGGCTACGGATGTCCGGCAGCGGGTGCCGGCGCCGGCCAGGACAGCACCTGGCCCGAGCGTTCTGCGGTCGGGTCCATCACCTCGGGCCACCTTGCGGCCGTCACGAACAACGTGCTGCCATCGGATCCGCCGAGCATGCAGGCGAAACAGCCGCGATCGACCGGCACGGTCTGCAGCACCTCGCCGCCCTCGCGGACCCGGACACAGCGCTGGTTCGGCACATCGGCATACCAGATGGCGCCCTGATCATCCAGGCACAGTCCGTCCGGCACACCGTCTCCCAGGTCCGCCCAGACCCGGCGATTGCCCAGACTTCCGTCGGGTGCGATGTCGAAAGCGGTGAGCCGGTTGGCATACGACTCGGCGACGATCAGCGTCGAGTTGTCCGGGGTGATCACCATGCCGTTGGGGAAGGACACGTCGTCGGCAACCACCGAGGCGATCCCGTCCGCGGTGAGCAGGCCGACGATGCCGGTGGTGACCTCGCCGTCCGGGAAGTCGAACCCGATGTTGTTCAGGTAGGTGTTCCCGCGCCCGTCGACGACGATCTCGTTCCACGGCGTGGTCGCCAGGGACGAGAGGTCCTGGTGGGTCGTCAAGGTGCCGTCGTCGGCGAGCCGGAGCACGGCATTGTCGGCCGCCGAGACAATCAGCAGGGTGCCGTCCGGCAGCCAGTCGATGCTGAACGGGAACGAGGGCACCGCTGCGATCACCTCGGCCCGGCCGGACGCGTCCATCGCGATCAGTTCCTGCGCGCCCCAGTCGGCGAACCACAGCCGATCGTCGTGCCAGCGCGGTGATTCACCCAGCGCGACTCCGGTCAGCAGGATCGTCGGTTCGGTCATCGGTCACTCCTCGGCTCCGGCATCCCTCCGCCGGGACGCTCAGAGCTCTGTCGAAGCCGACCGGCGGATTTCGACATCCTCCCCGAGAAAAGCTCGCGCCCCACTCGGGGTTCTTTGCGGGTCAGTCGGCGGCGGCCATCAGCCGGGCCAGCTCGCCGGCTGCCTCCTCGTCGTCGGGATCCAGCTGCACCACCTCGGCGTAGTCGGCAGCGGCTTCGGCGAGCCGGCCGGCATCGCGGTAGGCCAGTGCACGGTTGGCCAACAGCGCCGGGTCCCGGTAGATCGCGAGGGCGGCGGTCAGGTCGGCGATGGCCGCGTCGAGGTCGGCCTCCTGGTAGGACAGCACGGCCCGGTTGCTCAACGCCGCCGTCGACCGGGGATCGACCTGCAGGGCCCGGTCGAAGCAGATCCGGGCGGTGGCCCCGTCGCCCTGGTCGGCGGCGATCACGCCCTGCAGGCACAGCAGGTGCGGTTGATCGGGTGACAGGGCAAGGCCGGCAGCGACATCCGCGGCCGCGGCCTCGAGATCGCCGAGCGCCTCGTGCGCGCCGGCCCGGTTCACGTAGGCATCCAGGTACGTCGGGTCGAGCTCGAGGACGTAGTCCAGATCGGCGATCGCCGCCTGCACGTCACCGAGCTCCAGCAGCAGATCGGCCCGGTTGTACCAGGGCTCCAGGTACGGCGGGCTCAGCCGCATGGCCTCCGCGTAATCCGCGAGTGCCGCGTCGACGTCACCCAGCTTCCGGTGGATCGCCGCCCGCTCGAACCGGTACTCCGAATGGTGCGGGTCGGCAGCGATCAGCCGGCCGTACTCGGCGAGGGCGTCGGACTGCGGCCCCAGGGCCGCCAGCAGTTGCGCACGGTTGTAGAGCAGCACCGACTGATGCAGGGTCTGATGGTCGGGCCCGAACTCTCGCTCCAGCCGTTGCAGACCGTCGGTGACCAGCTGCAACGCCTGCCGCAGATCGCCCAGATGCATCTCGATCAGCGCCAGACCGTTCTCGTTGAACGTCACGTTGAAGGCCCGCTGCTCTTCGTCGGGCAGCAGCGACGAGATCGAGATCGCCGTGTTGATCCAGGATTTCGCCAGTCGGTGATCACGTTTGTCGGCCTCGTAGAAGCGGGTGTAGAGCATCGCCCGGCCGTAGGCGGCCTGCAGATGGACGCTCGGATCGGTGGTGGCGGCGCAGGCCCGGTCGTACTCGTCGGCAGCCTCGTCCGGCCGGCCCATCGCGGTCAGCGCGGTGCACACCTTGGCCGTCACCAACCAGCAGCGCTGGGGGTCGTCGGACCAGTCGAGCAGGGCGTGACACCGGCGGCCGAGGTCGAGCACCGCGTCGTAGAAGCCCAGCAGGACGCACCGCTCGATCGCGGTGAACAGTGCGTCGACCCCGGCGCCGGCCGGGTCGCTGCCGTGCTCCCGGTGATAGGGCACCGCCCCCAGCAACCACGACTCGTCGCCCTGCTCCAGTTCGGCGGCCCGCCGGTCGTGCAGCGCGGCGCGCTGGTCGTTGTCCAGGGCCAGGTACGCGGCGTGCAACCGCGGGTCGTCAGCGGTGCCGTCGCTGGAGATGAACGCTGGTGCATCGATGACGAGGTCGATGCCCGCATCATCAGTTTCCGCTGACAGCTGGACCTCCGACGTGTACTGCGTGCACATCGCCGAGTATTCCGGGTCGGCCAGCCGGCCCTCTTGACCGCAGAGGACCACCCGGAGTACTCCCGGCGCGACCCGTCGAACCAGGGTGGCCAGGAACTGGGCGTCGGTGACGTCGGCCTGATCGGCGTGGTCGACGACGACGGTCCAGCCGGCCGGGTGACGTTCGCGCGCATAGGCGGCGAGGAACTCCACCAGGCCGTGGGCGACCCGTTGCGCGTGCGCTCCCGGATAGAAGCGGGTGCGTTCCTCCGGAGCGGCGGCGGAGGTCAGCGACTCCCTGCTCGCGGTGATCCTGGGCCGCAGTTCCGGTGCGACCGTCAGGATCTCGGTGTCGTGCCCGGCCACCAACTCGGGACAGGACGCGATGGCGTCATCGGCGACGGCGCGCAGCAGCGATCCGGCGGCGGTGTACGGGCCGCGCAGACCCCGGTGTGCATCGATGTGCGCCCCGTCGACCCCGGCGAGCCGGCGTGCGGTGGCGAACCGGACCGCGCTCGACGATCCGGTGATCCAAAGATGGCCGTCAGCGGTGTCGGTGATGTGCGCGGCCGGGTTGGCGAACATGGTGTCTCCCTGTCTGGGCGGTGCTGAGAATGGTGAATGACGGACGGCGCCGAACCCGAGTGGTCCGGCGGAGATGTCTTGGTGCGGTGCTTGATTCGAGGCGTCGGCGGATTCCGAGGTACACGGCCAACGCCAGCTGTCCGATGGTGAGCGTGAGGATGAGGGCGGCGTCCCAGAATCCGGCGTCCGACGCGTTCTGTTCGCCGGAGAACACCCGGCCGGCGGCGGTGCTGAAGAACGACCACGCCAACGGCAGCACCACCACCGCCAGAACCGCGAACGAGAGCGTGTAGCCCAGCAGCATCAACGGGGCGTACCAGCGTGCGGCGTTCCGATCGCGCGGGTGCCAGGTGTCCAGCGGCACCATCAGCTCCGGCCGGCCACGCAGCCGGTTCAGCTGATTGCGCAGCAACCCCCTGGTGGCACCGTGCAGATCGACGGTGCCGAGCACCGTGCTGATCAGGTAGTAGCCGTCGGTCTGCAGGAAGAAGTAGAACTGCCAGGCGATCCGGGGGAGCGTGGTGAAGGCAAGCGCCAGGCAGATCCCGCCGAGTACGGAGAACCCGCCGTCGGATGACCTGGTCGCGGCGGCAATCAGGGTCAGCGCGGCGATCACCCCGATGTCGGTGAGCACACCGGCCAGGATCGGCAGGTATCTCTTCCGCCGCGGTACCGAGACCAGCCCGTCCATCACGGTTTCGAAGACCAGGAAGTACCACCGTTGGCCGAGCCGAACCCTGGTGCGCAGGCCGAGCCGGCGACCGGCCAGGACATGCGCACCCTCGTGCAACAGGATCAGCGGCGCCTGGCCGACCACAACGGTCAGCTCGACCAGCAGCAGGTAGTCGGTGAAGAAGACGTTCTGGTGGGCCGGGATCAGTCGCGGATCGATCATCGACGCGACGACGGCACCGACCAGCAGGGCCAGGTAGGCGACCAGCCCGACCGGGGAGAACACCGCGCGTCCCAGGCGTTGCCAGCGAACCGGCTGCGCGACAGCGGGTGTCAGGATCTCGCTCATCGACCGAGGGCGGTCGGAGCAGCTCCAGCTCAGCGAGAGTGTCGATGAATTCGGACATGTCGACCGATTCACCGTAGCGATCCAGGTACCAGCCGGCGGCGTCGCCGGGACTTCGCCCGCTCTGCAGCTCCTTGACCAGCGCGGCTCCGTCGGCGGGAAACACGCCGTAGGAATCGATGTCGGATCGACCGATCAGAACGTCGCCGTCACCCTCGTCCAGGAACGACAGCGGGTGGAAGCGCAGCGGCGCCGTCGGTGCCGGCAGGGCTGTCGGGTGGTCGGCTGCCGCGTCCGGCGGTGAGGTCAGCGCAGCGGCGGTCGGCACCGATCCTCCAGAGTTCTGTACGGGGCGAGTGTTGTCAGTGGGTGTCGTGGATGGGGTGGGTGGGTGCGGTGTCGGGGTGATGCCCGGCGGTTGACGGAGTCGGCCGCCGACCGCCGGGCGCCCGGGGAGTTACAGCGCGCGGACGGCGCAGCAGCAGCACCCGTAGCAGTAATTGGCACGCGCGGTCAGCCGGACCGAGCCGGGCTTACGAACCTGGATCTTCTTCATGACGTCACCCCCTTCCGGCGTCGTGGCGGTCAGGCGTGGTGTGCTCCGGACGGCGGTGATATCGCCGGTTACCGTGGAGCAATGGGCCCGCAGCGCGGCGGCCCGCCGAGATGTCCTGCAGGGCTTCGCCGATCACGAGCAGGTGATGGTGGTCGAGAGGTGTTCGGGACAGCGTTCGGCAGTCGAGCCAGCCCAGGGCGTCGCGCAACAGGGGTGCGCCGGAGACCTCGCCCGAGCCGCTGCTGATCCGGGTGAACTGCTCCTGGTCTGTCGGCCGACGCCGGCCGGCGAAGAACCGGGCGGTGAACTCCTGGTCGTCGCCCAAGACGGAGACCGCAAAACCGGTTGCCCGACAGAGAATCTCGTGCATCGAACCGCCGATACGCACTGCGAAGGCGACGATCGGCGGCTCCGGTGTCAGGACGCTGAACGAGCTCGCGGTCATCCCTCTGGCGACCCCACCGGCGCGGGCTGTGACGATCACCACGCCGTGCACCATCAGTGCCGATGCCCGAGCCGGTTCTGCGACGATTGTTGATCCCTCGTCCGGCTGACATCGGCTCCGAGCCGCGAGGCGCTGCCCCGCGACGTCGTCGCCGGGCACGGCGCATCCACCGTGCAACTTCACTGGCCCCCCAGGTTGACTGTGCGTCCCGACATCTCGGGCATCGGCGGCGATCTCGCAGCGCCTTGTCGCGGTGAAGGAGACAGGTGGCTGCTTTTCGATACCGCCCGAATGGGTGGATCGCGCCACGGGTGGGTGGATGAGCGCAGGCCGGCAACAGAACTGTCCGGGTACTACTCCCTTTCCGGGGCGACCGATCCGTCGCTACTGTGTCCGGTCGCGCGCATCGGTGACCTGCGGTTGTGAGGACAACACAATCCCGCCGTAACACGGGGAGTCGCGTGACGAAACATGACGCTCTGACACTGACCAGGTGAGTACCCCCACCCGTCAGCTGCGGATCGCGCCGGTTCCGACCGCGACCCACTGCCCGTACTGCTCCCTGCAGTGCGGGATCCTGATGGTGGCCGGAGACCGGCCGGCGACGCTGCAACCCCAGGACGATTTCCCCACGAACCGGGGTGGGCTGTGCTCCAAGGGTTGGACGGCGGCCGACCTGCTCGACCATCGGGACCGGCTGCTGACCCCATTGGTCCGGGAAATCGCCGGTGACCGGACCAGCGCCCTGCGCCCGGCCGGTTGGGACGAGGCGCTGGACCGCGTGGCGTCCGGCATCGCCGCGACCCAGGAGCGGTATGGCAACGACGGTGTCGGAGTCTTCGGCGGTGGTGGGCTGACCAATGAAAAGGCCTACACGCTCGGCAAGTTCGCCAGGGTTGCGCTGAGGACCTCGGCAATCGACTACAACGGTCGGTTCTGCATGTCGTCCTCCGCGACGGCCGGGAACCGGGCGTTCGGGGTCGACCGGGGACTGCCGTTCCCACTGTCCGACATCGCCGATGCCGCGGCCATCTTGTTGGTGGGCGCCAATCCGGCTGACACCATGCCGCCGGCCATGCAGTACTTCGACCAGGGCCGGGCCGCCGGCGCCCGGCACATCGTGGTCGACCCCCGCCGCACCTCGACCGCCGAGGGAGCGAGCATGCACCTCGCTCCGCTACCCGGCACCGATCTCGCCCTGGCCAACGGCCTGCTGCACATCGCGATCCGGGACGGGCTCGTCGACGAGTCGTACATCGCCGAACGGACCACCGGATTCGACGCGGTGCGGGCGGCGGTCGCGTCCTACTGGCCGGACTGGGTCGAGCGGATCACCGGCATCGGCGTCGACCAGTTGCGGGAGACGGTCCGGATCCTGGCGACGGCACCGTCGGCGATGATCCTGACCGCGCGCGGCGCCGAGCAGCACAGCAACGGCACCGACACTGCTCAGGCGTTCATCAACCTCGCGCTGGCGCTCGGGCTGCCCGGCAAATGGGCATCTGGCTACGGCACGATCACCGGCCAGGGCAACGGCCAGGGCGGCCGTGAGCACGGACAGAAGGCGGACCAGCTTCCGGGCTACCGGCGGCTCGACGATCCGGCTGCCAGGGCCCACGTGGCGAAGGTGTGGGGGATCGACCCGGACGAACTCCCCGTGCCGGGCCGATCGGCCTTCGAGATGCTCGACCGCCTCGGGTCGCCGGGCGGGGTGCGGGCCCTCCTGGTCCTGGCATCGAACATCGTGGTCTCCGCCCCGGACGCGAACCGGGTCCGCGCCCGACTGGAGGCACTGGATCTGCTGGTGGTGTCCGACATCTTCCTGTCCGAGACAGCGGCGCTCGCCGACGTCGTGCTGCCGACCGCCCAGTGGGCGGAGGAGGACGGCACGATGACCAACGTCGAGGGTCGGGTGATCCGTCGCAAGCAGGCGCTGCCACCGCCGTCCGGAGTGCTGGACGACCTGCAGATGTTGTCCGCGCTCGCCGGTCGGCTCGGCCGCGGCCGGTACTTCTCCGACGACCCACGGGTGGTCTTCGACGAGTTGCGGCGGGCCAGTGCCGGCGGGATCGCCGACTATGCCGGGATCACCTACGAGCGCATCGAGACGGAAAAGGGCGTCTTCTGGCCGTGCCCGGCGGAGCAGCACCCGGGCACCCCGCGGATGTTCCTCGACGCGTTCCCCACCCCCGATGGCAGGGCCAGGTTCCACCGGGTGCTGCACCGCTCACCGGCGGAGACACCGGATGCCGGCTATCCCTATGTGCTGACCACCGGCCGGCTGATGACCCAGTACCAGAGCGGCACCCAGACCCGCCGGCTCAAGGGCGCCATGGTGCCCGACCCGCACGTGCAGATCCATCCCGATCTGGCCAGGCGACTGGGCATCGCGGCCAGCGACATGGTCGAGCTGCGGACCCGGCGCGGCGCGGCCGTCTTCCGGGCGCAGCTCTCCGACACCATCCGGCCGGAGGTGCTGTTCGTGCCGTTCCACTGGGGCGGCGCCTCCAATGCGAACGCGTTGACCGACCCGGCGTTGGACCCGCACTCCAAGATGCCCGAATTCAAGGTGTGCGCGGTCAATCTGACCCGCATCGGCGGCCCGGACGATGTCGAACTGCTCACCACCGTTCCGGAACAACCGACCGTGCAACCGTTCTCGACTGCACGCGAATCAGCCACCACACCCGCCGGGCCACGTCGACGCAGAACCGGAACGCCACCGCCGCACAACCGCCACAATCGAGGGGACTCCCGCATGCACACGAAGAACCGTTTCCTGCAAGGCATCTACCAGTTCACCGGGGCCGGGATCGACAAGCCGGCCCCGCTGGACGGTGAGTTGAGCTACCTGGTGCCGGACGGTTCGGTCGCCCAGGCGCTGTACTTCCGCGGCGGCAACACCTCCGACGAGCTGGTCGCCGTGGTGCTGATGCGCGACGGCGTTCCCATGCGGTACTTCCCGATGGGCGCGAAATCCGATGTGCACGTGCCGCTCCGGGTGGTCGAGGATCTCGAGGGCGGTACCGCGGTCGAGCTGTACATCGCCGCCCCGGAGGGCCTGACCGGAACGGTGATCATCGACGTCGGCCTCGTGGAGGTCTGATGTCGATCGCCGAAAGGGATGTGACGGACCACCCTGACCGCGAGGGGGACCCGATCTCGGAGTTCGAGGAGGAGTTCGAACCCGGTGACGGCGACACCCGCCGCCGGCTGGTGGTGGTCGGCAACGGCATGGCCGGTGCTCGCACGGTGGAGGAGATCCTGGCTCGCGGCGGCGCGGAACAGTTCTCCATCACCATGTTCGGCGACGAGCCCTACGGAAACTACAACCGCATCATGCTCTCCCACGTGCTCTCCGGTGAGGAGACCGACGCGGACATCTTTCTCAACAGCCTGCCCTGGTACCTCGAGAACGACATCACCCTGCACGCCGGGGTGCGGGCGACCCGGGTCGACCGCTTCGCCAAGCTGATCTACAGCGATGACGGGCAGGTCACCCCCTACGACGTGCTGATCATGGCCACCGGTTCCCGGTCGTTCATGCCGGCCATCGAGGGACTGCGCACCGACGACGGCGAGCTGCTGCCCGGCGTCTTCGCGTTCCGCACCATCGACGACACCCGCGGGATGATCAACTACGCCCAGCACGACGATCATCGCCGGGCGGTGGTGATCGGCGGCGGACTTCTCGGTCTCGAGGCGGCCCGCGGCCTGCAGGCCTACGGACTGCAGGTCGACGTCGTCCATGCCGGCCCGCACCTGATGAACGCCCAGATCGGCCCGGCCGGCGGTGACATCCTGCGCAAGAGTGTGGAAGAGCTGGGCATCGAGGTGCACACCAAGGCGCGCACCACGGCGATCATGGGCGAGGACAAGGTCCGCGGCGTCTGGCTGCTCGACCATCCACTGCTGGAATGCGATCTGGTCGTCGTGGCTGCCGGCATCCGGCCGAACATCGATCTCGCGGTCACCAGCGGCTTCACCGTCGAGCGGGCGGTCGTGGTCGACGACCAGATGCGCACGATGGACGATCCGGACGTCTATGCCGTCGGCGAATGCGTCCAGCACCGCGGCGAGGTCTACGGGTTGGTCGCGCCGCTGTGGGAGCAGGCCGTCGTGCTCGCCGACCACGTCACCGGTACCGATCTCGGGGCTGCGTACCACGGTTCGCGGACGGCGACGAAGCTCAAGGTCGCCGGGGTCGACGTGGCGTCGATGGGTGTGCAGGGACCGGAGCGGGACACCGATGAGCACATCGTCTTCTCCGAACCGCGGCGCGGGGTCTACAAGTCGCTGGTGATCCGGGACGAGAAGCTCATCGGGGCAACGATGCTGGGCGATACGTCCAAGGTCGCGTTCCTGATCCAGGCGTTCGATCGCGGGCTGCCGCTGCCCGAGGAACGGCTCGAGATGCTGTTCAACCTCGGCACCCCGGCCGAGGAGGTCGGCGTCGCCGAACTCGCCGACGAGACACAGGTCTGCAACTGCAACGGCGTCTCCAAGGGTGCGCTGGTGGCGTGCGTGGAGAGCGGGGTCAAATCCGTCGCCGGGGTGATGGACAAGACCAGGGCCGGCAAGGGGTGCGGGTCCTGCAAGACCATGGTCTGCCAGATCGTCGAGTGGGCCGCCGGCGGCGCCGTCGTCGTCGATCCGTCCGCGAACTGGTACGTCCCCGGCGTTCCGATGGACAAGCCGGAGCTGATGCGGGCCATCCTCGAGCAGGGGCTGAAGTCGGTGTCGTCGGTGTTCGCAGCGCTCGCGCCGGAGGGCGCGGAGGACGCGAAATCGAAGATGGGGCTGGCCTCGCTGCTGAAGATGATGTGGGCCGACGAGTACATCGACGAGAAGGACGCCCGGTTCATCAACGACCGGGTGCACGCGAACATCCAGAAGGACGGCACGTTCTCCGTCGTCCCACAGATGAAGGGCGGCGTCACCACTCCCGCCCAATTGCGCAAGATCGCCGACGTCGCCGAGAAGTGGGACGTGCCGATGGTGAAACTGACCGGCGGGCAACGCATCGACCTGCTCGGCATCCGCAAGGAGGATCTGCCTGGTGTCTGGGCCGACCTCGGCATGCCGTCCGGGTACGCCTACGGCAAGAGCTTCCGCACGGTCAAAACCTGTGTGGGATCGGACTTCTGCCGGTTCGGCGTCGGCGACTCCACGGCCCTGGGGATCAAGATCGAGTCCCGGTTCCAGGGTCTGGAATCACCCGCCAAGATCAAGATGGCGGTGACCGGCTGTCCGCGGAACTGTGCCGAATCGCTCTGCAAGGACGTCGGTGTGGTCGCCGTCGACGGCGGCCGGTGGGAGATCTACATCGGCGGTGCCGCCGGTGCACACATCCGCAAGGGTGATCTGCTGGCCACCGTCGACGACCCCGACCTCGTCGTCACGCTCTCCGGACGGTTCCTGCAGTGGTACCGGGAGAACGCGAAGTGGTTGGAGCGGACCTACGCGTTCGTCCCACGGATGGGCATCGACTACATCCGCGAGGTGATCGTCGAGGACAGCCTGGGCATCGCGGCCGATCTGGACCTCAGGATGCAGGAATCGGTGGAGGCCTACCGGGATCCCTGGTTGGAGGGCGCCGAACCGGCCACCCCCGGCCAGTTCCGGACCTCCCTGCCCCTGGAGGTTCTCCCGCAGGTGCCGGTCCGCGCGGCGCTTCCGCTGGAGGTGTTGTGATGACCGCCGGCACCTCGGCCGGGGTCGGGCACCGACTCGGGCCGCTCGACCAGATCCCGATCGGCGAGGGGCGGGCCTTCGGTGTCGACGGCCGGCAGGTCGCCGTCTTCCGGCTCCGTACCGGTGCGGTGTATGCCGTGTCGGCCGTGTGCCCGCACAAGGGCGGTCCGATCGCGGACGGCCAGATCGACGGATCGATCGTGCTGTGCCCGTTGCACATGAACGCCTTCGAGCTCGCCACCGGATGCTCGACGACGGGGCAGGAGCCGCTGGCCAGCTGGCAGGTCGAGATCGACGCCGCCGGCGACATCCTGATCGCCCCCAAGGACTGACCCCACCTCGCCCGGCCCGGACTCAAGGCCCCACCTGCTAAGGACGTCACGATGAGCAGCACACCATCCGACATCACACCCATCCAGTCCGATCTCGTCCCGCCCGGTTCGCCGGCGGTCCAAGAACGACCGCGACGCGGTGGGCACTGGATCGACGACTGGCGACCGGAGGACCCCACCTTCTGGGAGAAGACCGGGGCCAAGATCGCCAAGAAGAACCTGATCTACTCGGTGACCTCCGAGCACATCGGCTTCTCGGTCTGGAGCCTCTGGTCGGTGATCGTGCTGTTCCTCGGCCCCGACTACGGGATCGACCCGGCCGGCAAGTTCCTGCTCACCGCGCTGCCGACCCTGGCCGGTGCCGCTCTGCGGCTGCCGTACACCTTCGCCGTCGCGACCTTCGGCGGCCGCAACTGGACGATCATCAGCGCCCTGCTGCTGCTCGTGCCGACAACGTTGATCGGGATCTTCCTGACCCCTGGGGTCTCGTACACGACACTGCTGATCGTGGCCACGTTCGCCGGTGTCGGTGGCGGCAACTTCGCATCGTCGATGACGAACATCAACGCCTACTACCCGCAGCGACTCAAGGGCTGGGCGCTCGGGATCAACGCCGGTGGCGGTAATCTCGGTGTGCCGGTGGTGCAGTTGATCGGCCTGCTGATCCTGGCCACCGTCGGCGCCGGCTACCCGCGGCTGCTCGTCGTGATCTACATCCCGTTGATCATCATCGCCGCCGTGTTGTCGGCCAGGAACATGAACAACCTGTCGCAGATGACGAACAGCAAGCGCGCGATGCGGGACGTCAGCAAGGACCGCAACACCTGGATCATCTCGCTGCTCTACATCGGCACCTTCGGCTCGTTCATCGGCTTCAGCTTCGCCTTCGGTCAGGTGCTGCAGGTGCAGTTCGCAGACATCTTCTCCACGCCGGTCAAGGCCGCCTATCTCACCTTCATCGGGCCGCTGATCGGCTCGCTGATCCGGCCGGTCGGCGGACACCTGGCGGATCGCTTCGGCGGATCCAAGGTCTCGTTCGTCAACTTCGTGGCGATGGCGTTGGGTGCCTCCGTCGTGCTGACCGCGTCGCTGCTGCAGTCGTTGCCGCTGTACCTGGTCGGTTTCGTGATGCTGTTCGCCTTCAGCGGTCTGGGCAACGGGTCCGTCTACAAGATGATCCCGGCGATCTTCAAGGCCAAGTCCGGCACCGAGATCATCAACGGCGCCGATCCGACGACGTCGTTGGCGAAATCGCAGCGCTACGCCGGCGCGCTGATCGGGATCGCCGGCGCCATCGGTGCCTTCGGCGGCGTGCTGGTCAACCTGGCGTTCCGGCAGTCCTTCCTGGCCACCAAGTCCGCGGACTCCGCCTACATCGCCTTCATCGCCTTCTACGCGGTCTGTTTCGCCGTCACCTGGTTCGTCTACATCCGCGAATCCCCGCGCAAGCTCGAAGGTGTCTGACTTCGCGATGGTCACCGACAGCACGCCCGTACGCGGCCCGGACGAGGTGTTGCCGTTGCACCTGTCGCTGGCCGGCCGCCGCGTGCTGGTGGTCGGCGGGGGACCGGTGGCGGCGCGCAAGGTCGCGGCCTGCCTGACGGCCGGCGCGGACGTGCTGGTGGTGGCGCCCTACGCCTGCGAGCAGATCGTCGGCGACGCCGCAGCGGGGCTGCTCTGCTGGCAGGAACGGGACTTTCGCGCCGATGATCTCGACGGTGCCTGGCTGGCCTTCGCGGCGACCGGGGACCTGAGCACCGACCGGGCAGTGGAACGGCAGGCCACGGCGCTTCGGATCTTCTGCGTGCGGGCCGACGACGCCACGGCGGGGTCGGCCCGCACCCCGGCGGTGCTGCGCCGGGACGATCTGGTGATCAGCGTGGGTTCGGTTGCCGCACCGGGCGTTCCGGCGGATCCACGACGGACGGTCGCGGTCCGCAACGCCATCGCGCTGGCCATCGACTCCGGGTCGCTGCCACTGCGCCGGCACCGGCCGGGACCCGGGCGGGTGGTACTGGTCGGCGGTGGGCCGGGTGATGCCGATCTGCTGACGTTGCGTGGACGCCGGGAACTGGCAGCGGCCGATGTGGTGGTCAGCGACCGGCTGGCGCCGAGGTCGGTCCTGGACGAACTCGCGCCCGGCGTGCTGATCCTGGACGTCGGCAAGGCGCCCGGCCGACATCCGGTGCCGCAGCACGAGATCAATCGACTGCTCGTCGAGCACGCGCAGGCCGGTCGCCGGGTGGTGCGGCTCAAGGGCGGTGACCCGTTCGTCCTGGGCCGGGGCGGCGAGGAGGTTGCCGCCTGCCGTGCGGCAGGGGTGCCCGTCGATGTGGTGCCGGGTGTCACCAGTGCGTTCTCGGTCCCGGCCGCGGCCGGTATCCCGGTCACCCATCGTGGTGTCTCCCGGCAGGTGACCGTGCTGTCCGGTCACGACGCGTTGGACGGACACGACGCCGAGATCAACTGGCCCGCACTGGTTGCCGGCGGTGGAACGCTGGTCGTGCTGATGGGTGTCGGCGCACTGCCGACCATCTCCGAAGGGCTGATCGCCGCCGGGATGGAGAGGGGGACCCCGGCCGCCGTGATCGAGAACGGCTGGTCGGCCGATCAGCGGGTCATCGGCGGCACCGTGGCCGACATCGCCGATCGGGCAGCGGTCGCCGGCGTGCGGTCGCCGGCGGTGATCGTCATCGGAGACGTTGCCGCGCTGGGGTTCTAGACCCTCCTGGTATTACTTGTCCGCCGACCGGAACCTCGAGCGGTCGTCGAAATGCATGAGATCCTTCGCGTGGTTGTACATTCCGCCCCAGGTCAAGCCGGCCTTGTCGAGCGCTTCGACCAGCCGTGGATCCAATTCCATGATTCCGGTCGCGCGCGGATCCCGTCCCTTCAGTTCGCCCTTCCCCTTCAAGGCGCGGTCTTCCTGCTGCCTGGCCGTCCACCAGCTCAGCGTTCGCTCGGCGGCCTTGACCGACGGATTGATCGCGAGCATGGCCTGGATCTGCGCCTCCAGGCCGGCCTGATCGAGATTGAGGTAGGCGACGACGTCGGTCGACGCGAGTTGGGTCGCCGCCCATTGCGCCATCACCGGTCCGTCCTTCGGGGGTGGCCGGTCGATCTGGAAGGCCTTGCCGTGCATCAGCAACGTCGCGCGGGCGACCATGTTCGGCACCGCGTCACCGCCGAGTCCGACGAACGGGTTGGTCGGATAGTTGATGTCGACGGCCAGCCCGTAGCAGTGCAGGCTGGGTCGCTCCGCGCCGGTGGCCGCCTTCGGTGGACGGAGCCCGCCGATGCTGTGCATCCCGATCTCG
Source organism: uncultured Actinomycetota bacterium (assembly GCA_963719475.1). Lineage (GTDB taxonomy): Bacteria > Actinomycetota > Actinomycetes > Mycobacteriales > Nakamurellaceae > Nakamurella. Next base: position 248,467 of record CAVRCD010000014.1, read on the forward strand.
TCGGCGATCTCGATCCCGACCCGCCCCTGCAGGCTCGGATGCGCCGCCAGCGTCGCGGCAGCCGCGTCCAGCTTGGTCAACAGCTCCTGGTGGACCCCACCCACGGCACTGCCCAGGCTCGCAGTGATCGGCACCCCGAGGAAGCGGGCGTTCGGGACGTGCTGGGCGAACCACGCGGCTTCGTCGGCGCCGGTGATCTTCTTGATGTCGGCGGCCATCTGGGTGCGGGCCGTCGCCTCACCGCCGGAGGTCGCCTGTGTGCCGGCGCGGCGCACCTTCTTGGCCAGATCTGCTGCGCTCAGAACGGTCTCCGGTCGATAGCGCTCGATGGCCGGCAGCACGACCTCACGCCTGATGATCTTCCTTTCCTTCAGCAGCGCTTTGTCCGCCTTGAGCTTGGGGTTGAGGGTGCGTCCGATGGAGTCCGGATGGCGAAATGCGAAGACTGCGCCGGCCAGGGTGTCGGGATCGGTGACCCCGCTCATCACCATGCGCTTGAGCAGAGTCTTCTCTGCGGGAAGGCCCAGCGCGAGGTCCCGCAGGCCGCCGGACAGTGCGGAGGCCGCCCGCGTCGTCGCGCCCGCGATCGCGGAGAGTCCGCCGAGGACGGAATCGGCGAAACTGCCGACGGCGCCGGACTTCGGCGGGCTGCGTTGCAGGACAGGATCTGTGGCCGGCCGCGGTGGACATCCTGGAGGGTGCCGGTCCGGCGGCGGCAGCGGCCCGCATGCGCTGCACCGCAACAGCTGCCGCGTGATTGCCGGCATCGGCGGCGACCCGGGTCATCACCAACCGTTGCACCGGAGCCGGTGTCGCACCCCCCGGCACCGCCGGGGTCGATCCGGCGACCCGAGGGTGCACCGCCGGTGGCCGGGACGGCCGCGGCCGGCGGTCCGAGGACCACCTCACGCAAGGGCCGTCGCCTCGGCCTCGAGCTCGGCGCCACGTTTCGGGTCGTTCACCGCGCCGGTCGAGGTGTACTGCTCGCTCACCTCGACCGTGAGAACCGTGATCCCCTTGGACGGTCCCCATTGCCCGAGGCTCTGCCCCTTGGCGTTCTCCTGCTTCATCTTCTCCTTGGAGATCTTGGGATTCTGTCCGGGATAGAGGCTGGAGAACCCGCCGTCGCGGGTGTTTCCGCCGACCCGGACGCCAAGGGCGGCGGCCCGTTTCGCCGCGGCGATCGCCAGGTCGTCCGCAGCCGTCGAAAGCGGGCCGGGAGCGACACTGGGATGCGGGTCGGCGAAGATCCCCGCCTTCTGCAGATCCTTCTGCGCATGGATCGACACGATCCGCCGCGGCGCGAACTGCTTGATAAGGGCCATCAGCGCGATGTTGCCCGGCTCGACCGGATCACCCTTGGAGTCAACGGGTTTGGCCACGTCCAGGTCTGCGCCGAGTGCCGGGAACTGGCGGTTCGGATCCTTGGCGTTCTTGCCGGCGGTGATCCGGCCCGGATCGTCGTCCTTGGCGCGGAGTTCGCGGTACTTCTTCAGCGCGATCTTCCCCTGGTCGGCGGCGATCTTCTGCTCCCAGGCGGCCCTGCTCGGCGACGTTGTCGGGAAAGAGCCTGGGCACGATGATCACGGTGAAGAAGGGCTTGTCGACCTGCAGCTGAGCGAGCAGACGATCCGCGACCTCGACGCCGGACTGTTCCGACCCGTGCACGCCGGCGACCACCATCGCCACCTCGTCGATCTGGCCGGGCACCAGATGGGCGCGGATCGGCGTTCCGAGGCTGTCCAGCCCCACGGTGAACTCGAGCGACGGCGGGCAGCAGCCCGGTGATGCCGAGCCCGGAGGCCAGCGCCTGGATGAGCTTGACCCAGGCCACCCGTTCCTGGGAGTCGGCTGCCTGGCCGGCGGCGCGGTCGATGCTCGCCTTGTCCGGCACGCGCTGGAAGACGCCCCGACAGTTGGTCGCGGCTGATGATGTGGGGATCGGGCCCTTCGACCGGGGTCCGGCCCGAATGGCAGCGGGCCGCGCCTGTTGGAGCCGATGCCCATCCGCTGCCATTTGCCGACGATAAAGACCGAGCTACCGAGGCGTCCATCACGGCCGGTCGACCGGCCGGGCAGCGCGGGTTGCCCGATCGGGCAAGCAAGGACGGAGCACCCCGATTCGTGCCGCGCTGCAGGCTCGTGTAGTTCTGAGGGCATGGTGCAACCCGGACCCGACCCTGACAACTACCCGCCGATCGATCCGTCCGAGCCGGTCCCGGACGACCCCGGCGAGCTGTCGCCGGACACCCCGGAGACCCTGCCGCCCGCGCCGGTCGAACCGATGCCCGGGCCCGATGATCCGGACGCCGTGCCGGCCTGAACGATCACCGTCACGGCGTCAGGTTTGCCTGGTAGGCCAGCAGACCGCCGACCAGCGTCGCCAGCGCGACGAACCCGACCGTCAGCGCCACCTTCGCCCCGCGTTGACCGAAGACGGCCTGCCAGGCCCGGTAGCGATCGGTCTCCGTGCTGAACCGCCGCCAGTGCACCAGCATGATCCCGATCAGCGTCAGGATCACCAGCAGGCTCGCGAAGACCACCACGATGGTCGCGGTTCGCATGCTTCCGGCTTACCACCGATCGGCGAGCGACGGAGCTGACCACCCCGGAGAGCGCGATGGCCCGCCAGGAGTGATCATGATCTACGACAGGGCGCCGCCGGGAGGTGGCCGAAGTCGCGACGCGGGCGGTGGCCCGCCGGAAGCTGGGGGGTGATCGTGAACCTCGAGAAGGTCATCTTCGGTTTCTTCGTCCTGCTCGCGGCGACCCTGAACTTCGGATTCTTCATCGGCGACATCTCGGTCGTCGAGCTGCACAACCAGTACGAGTTGTTCGGCGCGTTGGTCGTCAGCCTGATCGCGACCGTGCTGAAGTTCGGCGATCGGACGCAGATCGGTGCCGTCCACCTGGCCACCAGCCTGGTCGCCGACCTGCAGCTGGTCTGCGCGGCGCTGGTCTGGGGATACGCGGCGCACGTCGCGGCGGAAGGGGTCACCCCCTACGCGATGGCCAGCGTGGTGTCGTTGTCCGGCGGCGCGTTGCTGGCCAACCTGGTGTCGGTCGTCCTGTTGGTGATCGAGACCGTCTCCTTCCACCGGCGGTAGTGGCAGTCGACCACCAATGAGTAACGTCCTGCAGGTCTTCTGGAAGCAGATCTTCGGCGACGACGACGACGACGAGAAGCGCCCGCAGCTGCGGTGGCGGGCCAGGCTCGGGTCCGGTGATCAGGCGTCAGCGACCATCTTCGTGATCATGCGCCGGATGCGTGCCCCGCTGATCATCCTGATCGTCATCTTCGCGGTCAGCGTGCTGGGGCTGGTGCTGATCCCGGGCGAGGACCCGGCCGGTCTGCCGTACCACATGAGCTTCTTCGACGCCTTCTACTTCATGAGCTACACCGCGTCGACGATCGGTTTCGGCGAGCTGCCGTTCCCGTTCACCGACAACCAGCGGATGTGGGTGACCATCTCGATCTACCTGACGGTGATCGGCTGGGCCTACGCCATCGGGTCGCTGCTGACCCTGATCCAGGATCGGGCGTTCCGCAATGCGCTTGCGCTGCAACGCTTCTCCCGGAAGGTGCGGCGGCTGCGGGAGCCGTTCCTGCTGTTCGCCGGGTACGGCCAGACCGGGCGAACTGCTCGGGAAGTCGTTCGATCTACTGGGCCAGCAGTTCGTCGTCATCGACCAGTCCGCCGACCGCATCGATTCGCTGGATCTGGTCGCCTACCACGCCGACATCCCCGGCCTGGTCGGCGATGTCCGCAATCCGCACCATCTCGCGGTGGCCGGTCTCGACCACCCGTACTGCTCCGGCGTGGTCGCGCTGACCAGCGACGACGAGGTGAACCTGGCGGTCACCATGGCGGCGGCGCTGCTGCGACCGGAACTGCCGGTGATCGCCCGCACGGTCTCCCCGGCGATCGAGGACCGGATGCATGCCTTCGGCACGCCGTCGGTGGTCAATCCGTTCGACCGGTTCGGCGACCACCTGCGGCTGGCGCTGCGCTCCCCGGCGTCCTACCAGCTGCTGACCTGGCTGGAGAGCGGTCCGGGCGCCGCGCGACCCAAACGCGGCCGGCCGCCGACCGAGGGCAGGTGGGTGCTGTGCGGGTACGGGCGGTTCGGGAAGGAGATGGCAGCCGATCTCCGGGCCGAGGGGCTCGAGCTGACCATCATCGAACCGATCGCCAGGGCCGGCCAGGACCCGGACATCGTCGTCGGCGACGGATCTGATCCCGAGGTGATGGCCAAGGTCGACCTGGAAACTGCCGTCGGGTTTCGTCGCCGGCACCGACAACGACACCACCAATCTGTCGCTGATCGCCGCCGCCCGGCGGATCAACCCGAACCTGTTCGTGGCCGCCCGGCAGAATCACCAGGCCAGCGCGCCGCTGTTCGAGGCGATGCACATCGATTCGCTGCTGGTGCCGACAGAGGTGGTGGCGCACGAGGTCTACGCGCAGCTGAGCACCCCGCTGCTGTGGCGGTTCCTGCAGGAGATGCCCGCCAAGGGTGACGACTGGGCGGCCGAACTGCTCAAGCGGATCACCGAGAGCTGCGGTCGCCGGCTCAGCGACCTGTGGAAGGTCCGGCTCACCACCGCCGAGGCCCCGGCGCTGCGTCCATGGCTGGCGGACGGGTCGGCCGTGATCGGCGATCTGCTGCGCAGCCCGGACGACAGGTCCAGCCACCTGGCGATCGTTCCGCTGCTGGTCCAGCGCGGTACCGAGAGCGTGCTGACGCCGGACGACGACTTCGTCCTGCAGCCGGACGACGAGGTGCTGTTCGCCGGCCGATCGTCCGAACGCCGATTGCTGGACACCACGCTGTTCGACGACTCGGCCAGCCAGTACGTGCTCTACGACCGGCACGTCCCGGCGAGCTGGGTGTGGCGGAAGATCACCCCGGCCAAGCAGCAGACCCAGGACGCCGCGCACTGAGCCGACGTGCTCGGGTTCGGTACGCCACGGCACGCTCCCGGCGGACCGGCCGGTGTGGCGGATGGGGTTGGTGTGACAGCAGCGGATAGCGTGGCCTCATGCCTGGAAAGACCTCCGCTACCCCGCGCGCCGGCTCCCGATCCGGGACGCCCCGTCCCGCAGCCGCGTCGGGCCGTGCCTCGACCCGCGGCGCCGGCTCGGGGTCGGCCCGGTCGGCGGGTAGCCGGTCGACGGCGTCGAAGAAGCCCGCGTCCGGCCGGTCGGGATCGACAAAGGCCGCGAACAGCCGACCGACGACCCGCACGCCCAGCCAGCCGCCGCACGAGACCTCGCCGATCGTCACCGCGATCAAGGGCATCGGCCGTGGCCTGAAGCGGCTGTGGCTGGTGGGCGCGCGCTGGCTCGGCAGCGCGGTGCGGGCGATCGGCCGGGGTGCCGCCGCGACCCGGGACATCGACCCGGTGCACCGCCGTGACGGCATCGCCTTCGGCCTGATCGCGCTGGCCGTGGTGTGTGCGATCGGATCGTGGTTGCAGGCCGCCGGCCCGGTCGGGGCGGTCGCCGACGACGCGGTCCGGGTCTGGATCGGTGCCCTCGCCGTCGTCTTCCCGATCGCGCTGGTGGTGGTCGCGGTCATCCTGATGCGCACCGAGCCCGATCCTGAACAACGTCCGCGCCGGATCGCCGGCGGTATCGCGGTGATCGTGATCGATCACCGGCATCCTGCAGGTGTTGCACGTCAACGGGCTTCCGGAGGGCACGCAGGACACGGTCGGCGCCCGGATGGAGGCAGGCGGAACCCTGGGCTGGCTGATCGGCCAGCCGCTGTTCATCGGACTGACCGCGATCCCGGCGATCATCCTGCTGGTCCTGCTCGGCGGCGTTCGGCGTGCTGCTGATCTCCGGGATCCCGCTGGTCGAGGTGCCCGGCCGGATCAGGGACGCGGTCGGACGGCTGGGCGAGCGGCGCATCCCGACCGACGAGAACGGGGAGTACGACGACGGATCGGCCGACTATCGGACCGGCGGGGAGGTGCAGCTGGACCCGGACGCCGACCTCTCCACGACCCGGCTGCGCCGGCCGTCGCGGCGTCGGCAGGCTGCCGACACCGAGCACGCCGTCGACGCCGACGGCTATCCGGACGTCGATCCGATCGGCCGCGACCCGTCCGCTGGTCGACCCGGCCGCCGGTCGCGCCGGGATCGCCGGCCGTCGACGGCACCCGGGTCGGTCGGACCAGAACGGTCCGGCCACCGGTGCCCGACCCCGACCCGCGTCCGGCCGACGCCTCGACCACCGCGACCACCCAGCTGCGGCTGGACCAGATCGGCGGAAACGGCTACCAGCTGCCGCCCGCGACGCTGCTGAAACTGGGCGCCCCGCCGAAGGTCCGGTCGGCTGCGAACGACGACATGATCGAGCGCATCACCGGCGTGCTGGAGCAGTTCAACGTCGACGCCGCGGTCACCGGCTTCACCCGCGGTCCGACCGTCACCCGGTACGAGGTCGAACTCGGACCTGGCGTCAAGGTCGAGAAGATCACCGCACTGACCCGCAACATCGCCTACGCGGTGGCGACCGACAACGTCCGGTTGTTGGCGCCCATCCCGGGCAAGTCCGCGGTCGGCATCGAGGTGCCCAACTCCGACCGGGAGATGGTCCGGCTCGGCGACGTGCTGGCCGCCCCCGACGCCAGGACCGATCACCATCCGCTCGTCGTCGGCCTGGGCAAGGACGTCGAAGGCTCCTTCGTCACCGCCAATCTCGCCAAGACCCCGCACCTGCTGGTGGCGGGCGCCACCGGCTCCGGCAAGTCCAGCTTCGTCAACTCGATGCTGGTCTCGCTGCTGCAGCGGGCGTCGCCGGCCGAGGTCCGGATGATCCTGGTCGACCCGAAGATGGTGGAACTGACGCCGTACGAAGGCATTCCGCACCTGATCACGCCGATCATCACCCAGCCGAAGAAGGCCGCCGCCGCGTTGGCCTGGCTGGTCGAGGAGATGGAGACGCGCTACCAGGACATGCTGGCGCACGGCGTCCGGCACGTCGACGACTTCAACAAGAAGGTGATCAACGGCGAGATCATCACCCCGCCGGGCTCGGAGCGGGTGTACCGGCCGTATCCCTACATCCTCGGGATCATCGACGAGCTGGCCGACCTGATGATGACCGCACCGCGGGACGTCGAGGACGCGATCGTCCGGATCACCCAGAAGGCGCGGGCGGCCGGCATCCACCTGGTGCTCGCCACCCAGCGGCCGTCGGTGGACGTCGTCACCGGCCTGATCAAGACGAACGTGCCCTCCAGGCTGGCGTTCGCGACGTCGTCGCTGACCGACTCCCGGGTGATCCTGGACCAGCCGGGTGCGGAGAAGCTGATCGGCATGGGCGACGGTCTCTACCTGCCGATGGGTCAGTCCAAGCCGATCCGGATCCAGGGCGCGTACGTCAGCGACGCCGAGATCGCCGCCGTCGTCGAGTACGCCAAATCGCAGGCGGCGCCCGACTACAACGAGGGTGTCACCGCGGCGAAGGCCGATGCGGCCAAGGATGTCGACCCGGACATCGGCAACGACCTCGATCTGCTGATCGAGGCGATCAACCTGGTCGTCACCTCGCAGCTGGGGTCGACCTCGATGCTGCAACGCAAGCTGCGGGTCGGCTTCGCCAAGGCGGGCCGACTGATGGACCTGATGGAGACCCGGGGCATCGTCGGTCCGTCCGAGGGGTCCAAGGCCCGTGAGGTGCTGATCAGGCCCGACGAGCTGGACGAGGTGCTGATGACGCTGACCGGCGCGACCGCCGGAGTGCCCGACGAGCTGTGATTCATCGGCGGCTTCCAAGTGCCGTTGGTATCGACGACTGGTGCCGCGGCGCGCGATAGTGACCGGATGGCAGATCCCCTGAATGTGCTGATCGTCGGTGACGGTCCGGTGACCGACGCCCTGACCTCCTTCGTCTCGACGCTCGGCTGGTCGCTGTCGGTCACCTCGACGGCGCCGGCCATCGGACCCGAGCTCGACGCGGTGGTGATCACCAGTCACCACGAGGACGTCGACGGACCGACGATCCGATCGGCGCTGGAGGCCGGGACGGCCTACATCGGCGCCATGGGATCCCGCCGGACCCAGACACGGCGTCGGGAGTGGCTGCTCGCCGACGGGATGACCGAGGATGCGTTGACGGCGTTGCACGCGCCGATCGGCCTGGACATCGGCGCCGACCAGCCCGCGGAGATCGCCGTGTCGATCCTGGCCGAGATCATCGGCACCCGGTCCGGGCGGCTCGCCGCCGGCGCGGCGTCCTCGATCGGCGAGCGGGACGGGGCGATCCATCCCGAGCTCGCGCCCGGCGAAGCGGTCTGCCCCGGCGGCTGAACCGGTCAATCGTGTTGTGACCACCCGGGCGACCTGTCAGGTTGTACCGATGGAGCGTCGCGACGATCTCCGCTGGCCGGCCCGGGCGGCGACGGCCATCGCGGTCGTGCTGATCGCGCTCTCCGTGTCGTTCCTGGCCTGGCGCGCCGCCGCGCCCAGCCAGTGCGCCAGTTGTACCCGGCGGCCGATCAATGGACCGACGCCGGCGTGTTGCCGGACGTGACGGTGGGATGCCCGCTCCGCGAGGGCGACCTGGTCACCGCGGCCGAGCGGCAGCCGACCGACGTCGTCGTGACGTGAACGCTGACGGCAGAGCCGCAACGGTGTCGCTGCCGCTGGTACCCGCCCAGGTCGCCGGCCGGTTCCTGGACGCCTGGTCCACGATGCTGTTCACCGCTCAGCCTGTTCGGCGTCGCCTGTTACGCGTTCGTCCGCCGCCGCGCCGACCCCGCCGCCGGCGCACTGCTGGTGCTGTCCTCCGGCCTGCTCGGCAGCAGCGCTGTCACCGTGGTCGGGTCTGCCGGTGGGCAACGCGTTCGGCGGGTGGCCGCTGTGGCTGTTCCTGGTCAACGTCGTGGTCAGCTACCAGCTCGCCTGGGGTGGGTTGCTGTGCCTGGCCGGTGTTTTCCCGACTCAACCGGAGTTCGTTCGATCCCGGCCCGGCCTGCGTTTCGTGATCATCTTCGGGCCGCTGGCAGCCGTGTCGGTGGTGGCGGTGGGTTTGGCTGCCGCAGAGTCGTCGGGCGGATTCGGTTCACCCGGCTGGATTCACGGCACCATCATCACGCAGTCGATCACCACCGTGCTCAGCCTGCTCGCCGCGGCGTCCGTCCTGGTCGGCCGGGCCGTGCACCTGCGCCGCACCGAGGTCGATTCGATCGAGCGCCAGCAATTGCTGTGGGTCGGCGGAACCGGCGCCGCAGCAACCTTTCTGGTGCTGGCGTTGTGGATGGTCCCGCAGCTGGTCACCGGCGCATCGCTGCTGCCGCAGGACGCCATCGGGCTGCCGGGGCTGATCTTCGTCGCGGGCATCACCGTCGCGCTGCTGCGTTACCGACTGTTCGACCTGGAGAAGCTGCTCGGCCGGACCCTGGTCTACGCCGCCCTGACCCTGCTGGTGGTGGTCATCTACCTGGGCGTGGTCGGACTGATCGCGGCGGTGTTCTCCGGTTCGGCGGCCACTCCGACGGCGGTGGCCGGCGCCGTCGTGGTCGCGATCGTGGTCAACCCGCTGCGGGTGGTGCTGCAGCGCTTGGTCAATCGGCTGCTGTACGGCGATCGGGACGACCCGTACCAGGCGCTGAGCCGGGTGGCCGAACAACTGACCGCTGCCGCGCGACGGCGGGTCGTGCTGCCGGCGGTGGCCGCGGATGTCGGCCGGGCGCTGCGGGTGCCGTACGTGTCGATCCAGTGGCAGGTCGCCGACGAGGTCGCGGTCGCAGAGGTCGGGGTTCGGCCCGCACCGGAAGACTGTTACGACCTGCCGTTGCTGTTCCGCGGGGAGAGCGTCGGCCGGTTCGTCGTCGGCACCAGGGGGCGCGGTGTGCGGTTCACCCCGGCCGAACGGCGGCTGCTCTCCGACCTGTCCCGGCAGGTGGCTGCGGCCGCTCACGAGATCCAGCTGTCGACCGAACTGCAGCAGTCCCGGGAACGGCTGGTGCTGGCCCGGGAGGAGGAACGCCGGGTGATCCGGCGCACCCTGCACGACGACATCGGCCCCACCATCGCCAGCATCGGTCTGCGCGCCGAGACCGTGCGGCGGCTGGCCGACCTGCCCGCAGAGGCCGACCGGATGAGCGCCACGCTGACCGGTATCGGTCGGGACGCCTCCCTGGCGGCCGCGGCGCTGCGCGAGCTGTCCTACGAGCTCCGGCCGCCGGCGCTGGACGATCGCGGCCTGGTGCTCGCCCTGCAGGACCGGCTGACCGGCTTCGCGCCGCTCGAGATCAGCATCGAGACAACAGGTGTCGACACCGGCCAGGAGTTGCCGGCGGCGGTGGAGGTCGCGGCGTTCCGGATCGTGCTGGGCGCGCTGTCGAACGTCTCCCGGCACGCCGGCGCCACCAAGTGTCGGGTCCGGCTCGTCCGGTCGGACCGGCAGTTGACCATCGAGGTCGACGACGACGGCAGGGGGCTGCCCGCCGATTTCCGAGCGGGCGTCGGCGTCACGTCGATGCGGGAACGTGCCGCCGAACTGGGTGGCGAGTGCGTGTTCGATCGGCGTCCGGCGGACGGCACCGCGGTGCGGGCCCGGCTGCCGATCGGGGCCGATTCATGAGCCCCGACCCGGTGCACGTGCTGCTGGCCGACGATCATCCCGTCTACCGCGACGGCCTGGCCGGGTTGCTCGGTGCGACGACGGATCTCGTCGTGGTCGGGCAGGCGGCCACCGGACGGGAGGCGGTCGAGCTGGCCGCGTCGCTCACCCCGGACGTGGTGGTTCTCGACCTGAACATGCCGGAGCTCAACGGCGTCGACGCCGCTCGGCAGATCGTCGGCACGGCACCGCACACCGCGGTGCTGATCCTGACCATGTACGACGACGATGCCCTGGTGTTCCAGGCCATCCAGGCCGGCGCCCGCGGCTACGTGCTCAAGTCCGCCGACCCGGACACCGTCCTGGCCGCCGTCCGGTCCGTCGCCCGGGGCGAGGCGATCTTCGGTGCCGCTCTCGCGCAACGGCTCTCGCAGTGGTTCGCCACCATGGACGAGCACCGCGGGCCGTTCGTCCAACTCACGCCGCGGGAGAACCAGGCACTGGACCTGATCGCCAGGGGCTTGGGGAACCCGGCGATCGCCGAGCGGATGGGCGTCAGCCCCAAGACGGTCCGCAACCTGGTCTCGAACATCTTCACCAAACTCCAGGTCGCGGACCGCGCCGCGGCGATCGCCAAGGCTCGGGACGCCGGACTGGGCACGTTGTAGGACAGTCCTTCCGGAGTCGCCGGCTGCGCACATTCCCGGCCGCTCAAAGTTCCTGCCCGCTGAAAGTTCCCGCCCGCAGTGGGACACCTGTCCCGTGACGCCCGGGACATCCCGCGCCGACCATCGACACAGGGTCCGACGTGAGGGGTGTGACATGCGCAAGGTCTACGTGGTGTTGACCGGACTGCTGCTGGTGTCGGTGGTCATCCAGTTCTACTTCGCCGCCTTCGGGGTGTTCACCGCACCGGAGAACGACTCCCAGTTCATCCTGCATCAGATGAACGGCCGGATCGTGCTGCCGGTGCTGTGCCTGCTGTGCATCGCGGCCGCCGCGATCGCCAGGGCACCCGGCCGGCTGATCGGGTTCACCGCGATCCCGTTCGGCCTGCTGGTCATGCAGACCGTGCTGTTCGTCATCGCCGGGCTGGCCGGCGCATCGCCGGAGAAGACGAACCTCGCCGGGCAGCTCATTCTCGGCCTGCACGCCGTCAACGGGCTCTGCATCCTCGGGGTGTCGATCATGCTGTTCCTCCGCGCGCGTCGGTTCGCTGCCGGGACGTACCAGCCGGCGCCGGCGCGGGACGCCGCGACCCGAATGGTCGCTGACGCGCCCCAGCCGTAGCCGACAGCCGCTGCGCCGCAGGGTCAGAGAGGTCGTCTCGTCATGTCGACGCAGCAACTGCTGGCGTTGGACCTGCTGCTGGTTGTCCTGAGCTGCGCGTTGTTCCTGGCCGCGGGTTGCCTGACCCTGTCGCTGCGGGCCGGGTCGGGTCGGGCGCTGGTCGTCGGGGCGTTGGTCTGTGCGGTGCTGGCCGTCCTCGTGACGGCTGCTCGTGTGGCGGCTGTTGTCGTTCTGGCGCAACGCGGCTGGTGGTTCGCCGGTGAGAAGGTCTCCCTCGCACTGCCGTTGGCGGTGCTGACCGCGGGAGTTGCGGTGGTGCTGGCACTTCCGGTCCTGTTCCGATCGATCACCGGCCCCGGTTCCCGAGCTCGACCGACCGCGGGCCGCGGCATCGTTGCTGATTGCCGGGTACGGCGCGGGAGCCGGGCTGCTGGTCGCGTTCGTCGTCGGATACCCGGTGACCGTCGCTGATGCGTTGGTCGTCATCGCACTGGTCCTCGGGGTCTCCGGGCTTGACCTGGCTCGTGGTGACCGGTCAGGGTTCCCGGCGAGGATGGGTGGCGGGGCTGATCACTGCTGCTCGTTGTCCCGGTGCTGGTCGGCGCCGGGTTGGCGTTCTACCGGAACATCCAGCCGGTGGTGCTGGGCGACAGTGCCTCCGGTCACGGGCATCTGGCGGCGGGCGGGGCTTCCGCCGGTGTCGGGGCGACCCGGTCAGACGCCGGTGTGTCGGTCGCCGATCTCCGCACGCCGGCCGATCTGCCGGCGCCGGTCCGCAGCTTCCGGCTGGTCGCCCGGCAGGAGTCGGTGGTCCTGCCGTCGGGTCGGACGGTGGAGGCCTGGACCTTCGGATCGCTGCCCGGGCCGGAGATCCGCGTGCAGCAGGGCGATCTGGTCGAGGTCACGCTGGAGAACAGGGACATCGCGGACGGGGTGACGCTGCACTGGCACGGCTACCCGGTGCCCAACGGCGAGGACGGGGTGGCCGGGGTGACCCAGGATGCGGTCGCCCCCGGGCAGTCGTTCACCTACCGGCTTCTTCGCGAAGGACGTCGGAACCTATTGGTACCACGCGCATCAGGTCTCGTCCGAGGCAGTCAGCAGGGGACTGTTCGGAGCGTTCGTGGTCGAACCGGCCGGTGCGGATACGGTCGCGAGCGACGCCGCCGACATCGTCGTCCCGGTCCACACCTTCGACGGCATACCTACGGTGGCCGGCACCGACCGCGTCGATGTCCGGCAGATCGCGCCGGGTACCGTCGCGCGTCTCCGGTTGATCAACACCGACGCCGAGCCGCATCGGGTCTCGATCGGCGGCACGCCGTTCACCGTTGTGGCCGTCGACGGCACCGATCTCATCGCGCCGACCCCGGTGGCCGGCAGCGTGCTGCGGATCCCGGCCGGCGGGCGGTACGACGTGGTGTTCGAGATGCCCGACCAATCGGTTGATCTCGCCGTCGAGGGGGCCGGCGCGACGGGGCTGCGACTCGAACCCGGACCGCCGTCACCGGATGGCGTCGCGGATCCGGTCTTCGTCGACGGTGCCGACCTCGACCTGCTCGGCTACGGCACCGCGGCGCCGGTGCCTGGCATGACGGACGCCGTCGTCACCCGGGAGGCGACCCTCGTGCTGGATCGCCAGTTCCGTTTCCTGCACGGGATTCCCACCCTCGCCCAGACCATCAACGGCGAGGTCGACCCGTACGTGCCGCCGATTCAGGTGGCGGAGGGGGACCTGCTGCGGCTGACCGTGGTGAACCGGGGATCGGAAACCCATCCCGATGCACCCGCACGGCCACCGGGTGCTGGTGGAATCCCGCAACGGCGTGCCGACGAGCGGGAGCCCGCTCTGGCTGGACACCTTCGACGTGCAACCGGGCGAGGTGTGGCAGGTGTTGCTGCGCGCCGACAACCCAGGGATCTGGATGGCGCACTGCCACAACCTGGAGCACGCCACCCAGGGCATGGTCGTCCACCTGACCTACGACGGCGTCAGCACGCCGTACGAGCTGGGCGGCGGCGCCACCGACAACCGTCCGGAATGAGCAGGCATGGGCAGGAGGCATGGTGAACGTCACGGTGGAGCAGATGAGCGATGAGCGTTGGAGTACCCGGGCGGTTGTCCGGGTCTATCGGGCCACTGGCGGCCGGGTTTGCGGCACCCGCAACGGCCGGCCGGTGTTGCTGCTGACCACGGTCGACCGAGACACCGGAGCACCATGCACGATGCCGGTGGTGTTCGTCCGGGAGGCGGACCGATTCCTGGTCGGAAGGCGTCGGCGAAGGTGATTCGTGCTGGCCGGCGAACCTGCTGCGCGAGCCGTCGGCGCGGGTCGAGATCGGCTGCCGAATCCTGGGAGGTTCGGGCGGTGCCGACGTCGAGCTCGGTGTTCGTGTTGGAGCCGGTGTCATGAGGCGGCGACTCTTCCGCCGGGTTGCGGCAGCCGGTGCGGTGATCGGCGGCGTCAGCGGGATCGTCGCCAACCTGGCGCTGATGGGTTTCTTCGCGCTGTCCCGGCCGTGGCAGCCCGCTGCCAGTCACTGGGCATGGCTGGGTCCGGCAAACGACGTCACCGGTGCGGTGTCGACGGCGGCGTTGATCCCGGTGGTGATCTACCTCGACCGGGTTCTGCCTCGAAGCCGCCTGTTGACGGTGTTCGGAGCCGCCGGCGTCCTCGGGATGGCCGGGTTGACAGTGGTTGCGCCGCTGATGTTGTCGGGTGTGGTGACCCTGACCGTCCAGTTCATCGTCGCCGGAGTGGCGTTGCCGGCGATGTTCGGCTGGCTGTTGGTGGTCAACCGTGAGGGCCGGCGGGCGGGTGTCTTCCCCGCATCGCTGGCGACCTTCGGCGAGCGGGTGGGCGTCGCGGCATTGGTGGCGACCGGCATCGCCGGGGTGGCGCTGGTGGTGCCGTCCGGGTCGGTGCCGCAGAACGTGCTGCTCGGGATCGCCGCCGTCATCGGCCTGCCCGCCTACCTGGCATTTCCGGTCTGGCCGATCAGGCTCGCACGCACCGTCCTCGCCGACTCCGCTCGCGACCACCCCCGGGGCAGTGCCGGCGGCCTCTTTCCACGTCGATCCGAGGAGTGTGCGGCGATGAAGATCCTGTTCGCCAGCTTGGCGGCCGAGGGGCATTTCAACCCGCTGACCGGCATCGCGGTGCACCTTCGGGACGCCGGTCACGACGTCCGCTGGTACACCGGTGCGAGCATGGCGGCCAAACTGGGCAAGCTCGGCATCCCGTTGCTGCCATTCCGCCGCGCCACCGAGATCACCGGCGAGAATCTGCCGACCTTGTTTCCCGAACGGGCGAAGCTGCGAGGTATCAAGCAGATCCGGTTCGACGGCGAGAAGATCATGTTCGTCAACGTGGACGCGTACTTCCAGGACGTCAAGCAGATCCACCAGGACTTCCCGTTCGACCTTCTGTTCTGTGACGGCGCCTTCTATGGGGCGAGATTGATCAAGGAGAAGCTCGGAAAGCCGGTCTTCGCTTTGCATGCCGGCCCCGAATCCATGGAAGACGCACCCAACCTGCCGCCGATGTTTCTCGGACGCAAGCCCGTCACGACGGTGATCGGCCGAACGTACTACCGAATTCTGAAGGTCGGCGTCGATCGGATGGTCAATCGGCCGTTGCAGACCACCTACAACCAGGTGCTCGCCGGCCACGGCGTCGAACCCATCGAGTGGTCGGTTCTCGACGAGACCGTGCGCGCGCCGGACCTGTCCTTCCTCAATGGGGTGCCGGGGATGGCCTATCCCCGCGAACGAGAAAACCCGACCGTGGTCTTCGCCGGCGCCTGCCATCCCTGGCGTGATCCGGCGGGGCGCAGCGGACAACTCCCCGCCCAACTGGGGCAGTTTCCTCGCACCGTGCTGGTCTCCCAGGGCACCATCGACAACGTCGATCCGGGCAAGCTGATGATTCCGGCGCTGGACGCGCTGCACGACACCGATTGTCTGGTCGTCGTCGCGACCGGCGGTCGCCGAACCGCTGAGCTCCGGCGGCTGTACCCGCACCGCAACGTGGTGATCACGGACTGGATCGACTTCGACGCGATCCTGCCGCACGTCGACGTGTTCGTCTGCAACGGCGGCAGCGGCAGCCTGCTGTTGAGTCTGAGTCACGCAGTGCCGGTCGTCGCCGCCGGGATGCGCGAGGGCAAGAACGACAACAACGCCCACATCGACTATCTCGGGCTCGGGATCAACCTGCGCACCGAGCGTCCGACCGCCGACAAGCTCAAACGCGCCGTCTACACCGTGTTGGGCGATCCGGCGTACCGGCACCGTGCGGAACGGATCCGCGACGAGATCGATCGTTACGACCCCCTTGCGATCATCGACGCGCACCTCGCAACCCTCGACCGGTCGGCAACCGGAACCACCCGATAACGCGGCCGGCAGCGCGCGGCCGGACCAGCAGGCCGTAGGCCGCGGTCAGGAATCGGCGGGCGCGCGGCAGCGTCGAGCAGCTCGCGGCCAGAAGCCTGAGGCCACGGCTCCGACACGCCCAACCCCGGCGCTGCTGGTGGGGTCGAACTGGCGCTGGTGGGCGACTGCAGCATGCGTTCAGCGGTAGATGTGGCCCATGACCTGGGCTGGGCCGGGCGTGTCGACCAGCTGGGCGGGGATGAAGTGGATGCCGCCCGCCCGACTGCGCCAGGCCCGGCCGCGACCGCGACCGGCGCCCGCCCGACCGCGCCAGCCGCCGACGCTACGCCCGCGCGGACCGCGCCAGGCCGCGCCCGACCGCGCCGCGCCCGGCCGACCGCGCCAGGCGCACGGCCAGACGCGTCCAGGACAGCGCGCCCGTCAGATCAGGTCGAGGCCCTTGACGGCGTCCCGCTCGTCGGCGAGCTCGGCGACGGAGGCGTCGATCTTGCCGCGGGAGAAGTCGTCGATCTCCAGACCCTGCACGATCTCCCAGGATCCGCCGGTCGAGGTGACCGGGAACCCGGAGATCAGGCCCTCGGGAACGCCGTAGGAGCCGTCGGACACGATGGCGGCGCTGACCCAGTCGTCCTTCGGGGTGCCGAGCACCCAGGAGTTGACGTGGTCGATCGCGGCGTTCGCGGCGGACGCGGCCGAGGATGCACCGCGGGCCTCGATGATCGCCGCGCCGCGCTTGGCGACGGTCGGGATGAACGTCCCGCGCAGCCATTCGCCGTCGACCTGCTCGGCGACCGGCTTGCCGCCGACCGTGGCGTGGAACAGGTCCGGGTACTGGGACGCCGAGTGATTGCCCCAGATGGTCATGTGGTGCACGTCGGAGACCGGGACCTCGAGCTTCTTGGCCACCTGGGTCAGCGCCCGGTTGTGATCCAGCCGCATCATCGCGCTGAACCGCTCCGCCGGGACGTCGGGTGCATGGGTGCGCGCGATCAGGGCGTTGGTGTTCGCCGGGTTGCCGACGACCAGCACCCGGATGTCGTCCGCGGCGACCGCGTTGATCGCCTCGCCCTGCGGCTTGAAGATGCCGCCGTTCGCCTGCAGCAGGTCGGCCCGCTCCATGCCCGGTCCGCGGGGACGGGCACCGACCAGCAGGGCCACCGAGGCGCCGTCGAAGGCCTTTCGCGGGTCGTCGCTGATGTCGATGCCGGCCAGCAACGGGAACGCGCAGTCGTCCAGTTCCATCGCGGTGCCCTCGGCGGCCTTCAGCGCCGGAGTGATCTCGAGCAGGCTCAGCCGCACCGGGGTGTCGGGGCCGAGCATCGCGCCGGAGGCGATGCGGAACAGCAGGGCGTAGCCGATCTGGCCGGCCGCTCCTGTGATCGTGACCGTGACCGGCGACTTACTCATCTGCGATCTCCTCCTTGAGATGGTGCATCGAACCGTCGGTGACGGTGCTGGGTGTGGTGCCGGCCGGTCCGCAGCAGCGACCCGGCCGAACCTCGGCCGGTGGCATCACCTAGGGCCGGCATCACGTCGGACTCTAACCAGGCAGTTCCCGCCGCAGGTGCGCTCACCGGGCCGTTGTGGCGATCGTCTCAGGATTGGCCGGGCCCGTCCGACCCAGCCGATCCGGCGGCCGGCAGCTCGGAGGCCGATAGCCGGTCCAGCAACCACAGCGTGCGTGATCGGCCGACCGCCCCGGCCGCGGGCACGTCCGCCTCCTGCGCCCCGCCCAGCGCGGCGGCGACCGCGCCCGCCTTGCTGGCGGCCGCCGTGATGATCCAGACCTGGGACGCCTGGCGGATCGTCGGCAGGGTCAGCGACACCCGGGTCGGCGGCGGCTTCGGGCAGTCCCGCACCGGGACGACCGATCGGGTGTCGTACACGGCGGGGGAGTCGGGGAAGATCGACGCGACGTGGCCCTCGTCGCCCATTCCCAGCATCACCAGGTCCAGCGGATCCCCGGCTCTCGATCAGGCGCGGCGTAGGCGGCAGCGGCGGCATCGACATCGTCGCCGAACTCGCCGTCCGATGGCGCCATCGCGTGGACCCGGGCCGGATCGACCGGGATGTGGTCGAGCAGCGCGTCCCTGGCCTGCTTCTCGTTCCGGTCCGGATCGTCGGCCGGAACGAAACGTTCGTCACCCCAGTAGATCTCGACCCTGCTCCAGTCGACCGCATCCCGCGCGGAGGAGTCGTTCAGGTCGACCAGCACCTTGGTGCCGACCCCACCGCCGGTCAGCGCGACCGCGGGGATCCGCCCGGTGGCCTGGATGTCCACCAGCGTGGTCAACAGCCGGGCGGCGGTTGTCGCGGCCAGCAGGTCGGCGGTGGCGTGCACGATCACCTCCGGCTGGCTCATGACGGGTCCGCCGGTTTCGCCGCCCGGCGGCGCGGGGTGGCCGGTCTGGTCGCGTCGGCCCGCGTCTTCCGGGCGCGGCCTGGCCCGACCGGTCGATGCCTCCGCGGGCGCCGGGTCGACGGTCTCCGCGGGAACGCCGGTCGGCGATGCGTCGTCGGTGCCGGTCGGTGGGTCGTCCACCGATGCGGCCGCGGCGGCGATCTTGGTGCGCCGGTGCTGGGCGTCGCCGGTCGCCGTCGACGCGTCGCCGGAGCTCGCAGCCGGTCGCATCGCCGTTGATCGACGCCGGCGGTTTGGGCACGGCGCTCTTGGCCGCCGACTCGGCGTGCTTGGCCACCAGCGCCATGCCCTTGGTCAACACCTCGGCGTAGACGTCGTCGGCGTCCAAGTCGGCGGAGTTCCTCGGACAGGCAGTCCCGCAGCCCGCGCCGGGGGAGGGCGACGTGCCGCTCGGGTTGGTTGGCCACCTTCAGTTCCGCGGTGATCGTCTGCGGCCGGACCAGCGAGATGTCGCCGGCCCGCCGGGTCAGCACGACCGAATGCAGGCCCGGCCCGGACTTCGTCGGCGACTTGACCCGCTTCACCGGGCATTTCAGTGCCACCGCGAGCCAGGCCGCCAGCAGATCGGCCGACGGTGATTCGGTGGCGCCGGCCACCGTCACCGAGGTGATCTTGTCGTGCGGCGGTTGATCGAGGGTCGAGGCCAACAATCCGCGCCACCGGGTGATCCGGGTCCAGGACAGATCGGTGTCGCCCGGCTGGTAGGAATCGCGGCGCTTGGCGAGTTGGGCGTTCGGTCGCCTGGCCGACGCGGCGTCGGTGATGCGACGCTCGGCGAGCATCCCGATCGGATCCTTGGACGGCACCTCCGGCGCCTCGCCCGGCCACCAGGCGACGACCGGCGCGTCGGCGAGCAGCAGCGGCACGACGACGGAGGCACCGTGGTCGACGAGCGGTCCGTACAGCCGGAGCACCACGACCTCGCTGGCCCCGGCGTCGCCGCCGACCCGGATCTGCGCATCCAGCCGCGCCGACGCGCGCTTGGAACCCATCGCCAGCACGATCACCCGGCACGGATGCTCGAACGATGCGGCGTTCGCAGCGGCGATCGGATCCTCCGCGGCGCCGTCCTCGGTGACGATGACCAGGGTCAGCACCCGGCCGAGGGCGACCGACCCGCCCTTCTCCCGCATCTCGACGAGCGCCTTGTTGATCTTGGACGAATCGGTCGACGGCAGGTCGATGATCATCGGCTGCTCCCGGTGCTGATGGTCGATGGTCTGGGCGGGGCCGGTCATGGCCGCCGCCAGGCGCGACCGTCGCGGGCCATCATGGCGTCCGCGCTGGCCGGTCCCCAGGAGCCGGAGGCGTACTGCTCGAGCTTGGCGCTCGATCTGGCCCAGTGCTTCTCGACCGGATCCAGGATCTTCCAGGACAGCTCGACCTCCTCGTCCTGCGGGAACAGCGAGGGTTCGCCCAGCAGCACGTCCAGGATCAGTCGCTCGTAGGCCTCGGGGGAGGCCTCGGTGAACGACTGGCCGTAGGAGAAGTCCATCGACACGTCGCGGACCTCCATCGCCGGCCCCGGCACCTTGGAGCCGAACCGGATCGTCACGCCCTCGTCCGGCTGCACCCGGATCACCAGCATGTTGGAGCCGAGTTCCTCGGTGTCGTTGTGCGAGAACGGAAGGTGCGGCGCGCGCTTGAACACCACCGCGATCTCCGAGACCCGTTTGCCCATGCGCTTTCCGGTGCGCAGGTAGAACGGAACCCCGGCCCACCGCCTGGTCTCGACCAGCAGCTTGATCGCCGCGTAGGTCTCGGTGGTGGAGGTCTGCGAGATGCCGTCCTCCTCGAGGTAGCCGCGCACCTTGCTGCCGCCCTGCCAGCCGCCGGCGTACTGACCGCGCGCCGAACCGGCCGACAGGTCCTTGGGCAGTTGCACCGCCGAGAGCACCTTGACCTTTTCCCGCCGCAACTCCTTGGGATCGAAGGCGACGGGTTCTTCCATCGCGGTCAGCGCCATCAACTGCAGCAGGTGATTCTGGATGACGTCGCGGGCGGCGCCGATGCCGTCGTAGTACCCGGCCCGGCCGCCGACGCCGATGTCCTCGGCCTGGGTGATCTGGATGTGGTCGACGTAATTGTTGTTCCAGATCGGTTCGTACAACTGGTTCGCGAACCGCAGGGCCAACAGATTCTGCACCGTCTCCTTGCCCAGGTAATGATCGATCCGGAACACACTGTCCGACGGAAAGACGTCATTGACCAGGGTATTCAACTCGACGGCGGATTTCAGGTTGTGCCCGAACGGTTTCTCGATCACCACCCGACGCCATTCCTCGGCATGCGGGTCGCACAACCCCGACCGCTTCAGCTGCTTGAGCACCACCGGGAATGCGCTCGGCGGAATCGAGAAGTAGAACGCGTGATTGCCACCGGTGCCGCGGATCCGGTCCAGGTCGGCCAGCGTCGCGGCCAGCGTGTCGAAGGCGTCGTCGTCGTCGAACGCTCCCTGGACGAACCTGAACCCCTCCGCCAGGTGACGCCAGACCTCTTCGGAGAACGGGGTTCTCGCGTACTGCCGGACAGCATCGTGGACGACCTTGCTGAAATCCTCGTTCGCCCAGTCCCGCCGGGCGAACCCGACGAGGGCGAAGCCCGGCGGCAACAGCCCCCGGTTCGCCAGGTCGTAGATCGCCGGCATCAGCTTCTTGCGGGCGAGATCGCCGGTGACCCCGAAGATCACGATTCCGGACGGACCCGCGATGCGCGGCAACCGCTTGTCGCGGGGATCCCGCAGTGGGTTGACTACCTTGGAGGCCATATTTTCCGTCGATGTCCTTTCACCGGAGGTCAGGGCGCGAATCCGAACGGCCGAGTTGAATGTCGCACACCTTCGCTCGGCCGGTGCTGCACCGCCGAATCACCGGTGATTCGACTCGTCGGCGTGCTATTTCTTCTTGGCGAGTTCGGTGCTGACGGATTCGAGGAGTTCGTTCCAGGCCTGTTCGAATTTCTGCACGCCTTCGGTTTCCAGGACCTCGAACACGTCGTCCAGGTCGATGCCGAGGGCTTCGAGTCCGGAGAACACGGCGGAGGCTTGGGCGTAGGTGCCGTCGATGGTGTTCCCGCGGATCACGCCGTGGTCCCGGACGGCGTCGATGGTTTTCTCCGGGGCGGTGTTCACCGTGTTCGGGGCGACCAGTTCCACGACGTACCGGGTGTCGTCGTACTTCGGGTCCTTGACCCCGGTGGACGCCCACAGCGGGCGTTGCGCGTTCGCGCCCGCGGCCTTGAGCGCGTCCCACCGGTCACCGGCGAAGGTCTGCTCGTACGCCTGGTACGCCAGTCGGGCGTTCGCGATCGCCGCCTCACCCTCCAGCGCGGCGGCTTCGGGGGAGCCGATGGCCTTGAGCCGCTTGTCGATCTCCGAGTCGACGCGGGAGACGAAGAACGAGGCGACGGAGTGGATCTGGGAGATGTCGTGGCCGCCTTCCTTGGCCTGTTCCAGGCCGGTGAGGTAGGCGTCCATCACCGCCTTGTACCGGTCCAGGGAGAAGATCAGGGTGACGTTCACGCTGATCCCCTCGGCGATCACCGCGGTGATCGCCGGCAACCCGGCCAGGGTGGCGGGGATCTTGATCAGCAGGTTGGGTCGGTCCACGATCTTGGACAGTTCCTGGGCCTGCGCGATGGTCGCGGCGGTGTCGTGCGCCAACCGGGGGTCGACCTCGATCGATACCCGACCATCGGCATGCCCGGACGCTTCGAAGGTCGCGGTGAACAGGTCACACGCGTCGCGGACGTCGTCGGTGGTGACTTCCCGGACGGTGTCGTCGACGTCGGCGCCGCGGGCGGCGAGTTCACCGATCTGCTGCTGGTAGGACGCGCCGTCCTTGAGCGCGGCCTGGAAGATCGACGGGTTCGTGGTGACCCCGACGATGTGCGAGATCGGCGATCAGGTCCTTCAGGTTCCCGGACTGCAACCGCTGCCGGGACAAATCATCCAGCCACAGGGAAACCCCGGCAGCGGAGAGATCGGCAAGGGGATTGTTCGTGCTCTGCGGTGTGGTCATGATGTGACTTCCTTGATTCCTGGGGACAGGCTCTGTGCGGGCCTGCCCGGTGGGGACGGGTTGATCGCCCGCCGCTCTGGGTGGTGCGTCAGTCGTTCTGCGTGCCGGATTCGGTCGCCGTGCCGGTGTCGCTGCCGACGTGCTCCATGTGCGCGGTGTTCGGCGCGGTGCTGATGCTCGCGGGCTTGCCGGCCGCGGCCAGCGATGCCTTGGCCGCCTCGACCGTGGCCTCGGGGGTGAAGCCGAACTCCCGGAAGAGGGTGGCCGCGTCGGCCGAGGCGCCGTAGTGCTCCAGCGACACCGGCTTGCCGGCCGAGCCGAGCCACCGCCACCAGGGCTGCGCGACCCCGGCCTCGACCGACACCCGCGCGGTGACCGCCGCGGGCAACACGGACTCGATGTACGCGGCGTCCTGCACCTCGAACCAGTCCAGGCAGGGCACGGACACCACCCGGGTGCCGATGCCCTCGGACTGCAGCAGTTCGCGGGCCTTGACCGCGAGCTGCACCTCCGAACCGGTGGCCATGATGATGACCTGCAGGTCACCGTCGGCGTCCGCGAGGACGTAGCCGCCGCGCGACACACCCTCGGCAGACGTGCCCTCCAGCGTCGGCACGTTCTGCCGGGTCAACGCCAGACCGACCGGGCCGGAGGCGAAGTCGGTCTGCTTCTCCAGGGTGGCCTGCCAGGCATAGGCCGTCTCGTTGCCGTCCGCCGGCCGGACGATCGCCAACCCGGGAATGGCCCGCAGCGCGGCCAGGTGCTCGACCGGCTGGTGGGTGGGGCCGTCCTCACCGAGCCCGATGGAGTCGTGCGTCCACACGTAGATCGCCGGGGCGCCCATCACCGCGGCCAACCGCACCGCGCCGCGCATGTAATCGCTGAACTGCAGGAACGTGCCGCCGTAGGCGCGGGTCGGGCCGTGCAGCACGATCCCGGACAGGATCGCGCCCATCGCGTGTTCCCGGATCCCGAAGTGCAGGGTCCGGCCGTACGGGGTGGCGTTCCAATGCCTGGTCTTCGCCGCGTCCGGGCCGAACGAGTCGGCGCCCTTCATCGTGGTGTTGTTCGACTCGGCCAGGTCGGCCGACCCGCCCCACAGCTCCGGCAGCACGTCGGCCAGCGCGTTCAGCACCGCCCCGGACGCCGCCCGGGTCGACACCCCCTTCGGATCGACCGGCCAGGACGGCAACGCCTCGGTCCAGCCCGCCGGGAGCTCGCGGGCCTGCAACCGATCGAACAACGCCTTCTGCTCGGGATTCGCCGCCGCCCACCCATCGAACGACTTCTGCCACTCCGCCTTCGCCGCGACCCCGCGGTCCAACGCCAGCCGGGTGTGCTTGATCACCACGTCGTCGACCTCGAAGGTCTCATCCGGGTTGAACCCCAACACCGACTTCAGCTTGCCGATCTCTTCGGCACCCAACGCCGAGCCGTGCGCGGCGCCGGTGTTCATCTTGGTCGGCGCCGGGTAGGCGATGATCGTCCGCAGCTGGATGAACGACGGCTTGTCGGTGACCGCCTTGGCCGCCTCGATCGCCGCCAGGATCCCGGTGACGTTCTCCCCACCCTCGACCTTCTGCACATGCCACCCGTACGCCTCGTACCGGGCCGCGACGTCCTCGGACAACGCGATGTTCGTGTCGTCCTCGATCGAGATCTCGTTGTGGTCGTAGAACACGATCAGATTGCCGAGCTCCTGCCGACCGGCGATCGACGACGCCTCGCTGGTCACGCCTTCCTCGATGTCGCCGTCAGAGGCCACCACATAGATGAAGTGATCGAACGGGGACTGTCCCGGCGCCGCGTCCGGGTCGAACAGGCCGCGTTCCCGGCGGGACGCCATCGCCATCCCGACAGCGGAGGACAGCCCCTGACCCAGCGGCCCGGTCGTCATCTCCACACCCTTGGTGTGATGGAACTCCGGATGCCCGGGGGTCAGCGACCCCCAGGTCCGCAGCGCCTCCAGATCGGCCAACTCCAACCCGAACCCACCCAGGTACAGCTGGATGTACAGGGTCAACGACGAGTGCCCACAGGACAGCACGAACCGGTCCCGACCCACCCACGTCGGATCCGCCGGATCCTGCCGCATCACCTTCTGGAACAGGCTGTACGCCAACGGCGCCAACGACATCGCCGTCCCGGGATGACCGTTCCCGACCTTCTGCACCGCATCGGCGGCCAGCACCCGCGCCGTGTCCACCGCCCGGGAATCCACCTCCGACCAGTCGTCCGGAACGTGCGCGGCGGTGAGGGTTTCGATATCGGCAGTGGCGGCTGACATGGTCACGAGCTGGCGACCTCCTGGGAGGGCGATCGCCACAGCCACGCCGGGGCGGATCGCGAAACGTGTCTGAACAGGTGTAGTGATGCGGGCGGACTGGGTCCGGGACTGACGAACACGGCCGGCGAAGGTGCTCCAGCCGCAGAACAACACTAGTACGGGAAGGTTTACCGGGAGATGGCGGACCAAACACTGCCGGTGGTCTTGGCTGTGAGGTCGAGTGGTTCGGCCACGGCGGGCCTGGACGGCAGCGGGCAACGAGCCCACCTAGGATGATCGTGGAGATCGCCGGCCTTGGTCGCGATGTCCGCCCGCCGCCGCACGATCTGGTCAGAAGGAGTTCCGTGGAGGTCGCATCCCGGTCCGGTTCCACCGACTCCGGTGAACCCGGTGTCGCAGGAAGTACCGGACATGCGGTCGACCAGGAGCTGTCCTCGAGCCGGGTCCGGCGTGATCGATCGGGGCTGCGCGGACGGATCGGCGCCTACGTCGCGCTGACCAAGCCGCGGATCATCGAGCTGCTGCTGATCACCACCGTGCCGGCCCTGTTCGCCGCCCAGCGTGAGGTCCCGCCGCTGACGCTGATCCTCGCCACCCTGGTCGGCGGGGCGCTGGCGGCCGGCAGCGCCAATGCGCTGAACTGCGTGGTGGACGCCGACATCGATGCCCTGATGCGGCGGACCAGGTCCCGCCCGCTGGCGAAACACACCGTGACGCCGCGTGCGGCACTGATCTTCGGGATCGTGCTCGGCGTACTAGCCGCGGCCGAGCTGTGGTTGACCACCACCTGGCAGGCCGCGGTACTCGCGGTGGTCGCAATCCTGTTCTACGTCTTCGTGTACTCGATGTGGCTCAAGCGCCGCACCTCGCAGAACATCGTCTGGGGTGGCCTGGCCGGGTGCATGCCGGTGATCATCGGGTGGTCCGCCGTGACCGGCACCATCGGCTGGCCGGCCTGGGTGTTCTTCGGAGTGATCTTCTTCTGGACGCCGCCGCACACCTGGGCACTGGCCATGCGGTACCGGGAGGACTACGCGGCGGCCGGGGTGCCGATGCTGCCCGTGGTGGCCACCGAACGCGAGGTGGTCCGGCAGATCGTGCTCTACAGCTGGGCGATGGTTGCCTGCTCGCTGTTGCTGGTTCCGGCGTCCTCATGGATCTACGCCGCGGTGGCGGTTCCGCTCGGGCTGTGGTTCCTGGCGATGGCGCACCTGCTGCACACCCGGGTGCTGCGCGGCGAACCGGCCAAACCGATGACCCTGTTCCACATCTCGAACCTGTACCTGACCGGTGTCTCGGTGGCCTGGGCGGTCGACTCGGTGATCGGCCTGCCGGTCCTGGGCTGGCCCTGGTGAGCGAACCGGACGTGGAGCCGGCGGTGCTGACCGGGTCCGACGCCGCGCAGGTGAAGCGGCTTTCGGAGTTCGTGGCCGGTCACGGCGGCAGTGGTATCGCGGTGATCAATTACCTGGGCCGGGTCGGCGCCAGGATCGTGGTGATCGCCGATGACGGAGCTTTCGGGGATGCGGTGGCGTCGGGGATGACGGTGGCCGCGCAGATCTGCCAGCAGGCCGGGATCCCCGTCGCGGACGGCTGGAACCGGGAACTGTCGGCGAAGATCGCACCGAGCCCGGAGGACCGTCGCAGGATGGCCGGCACCGGCCGCTGACACCTCCATCGGGTCGCTTCCCGGCGCTGGTGCAGCGGAGGCGGGTGCGCTGTACTGATCGGCGTGCAGACCGCGGGCGTCCCGCCGATCAGGTTGGTCGGCCGCGATGACGAGCTGACAACCGCATCGCAGGTGCTCGCCGACGCCCGGGCAGGCGCCGGCGGGTTGCTGCTGGTCCTGGGCGAGGCCGGCATCGGAAAATCCTGCCTGCTGACGGCCCTGGCCGCGCAGGCGCACGAAGCGGGAATGCTGGTGCTGTCCGGGCGGGCGATTCCGGGCGGCGGTACCTACCGCGCCTTCTCATCCGCGCTGGGGCCCGCGCTCCGTCGTGGGGTCGCGGTTCCGACGGACGAGCTGCGGCCCTTCCGCAGTGCCCTGCGCAGGATCGCACCCGGCTGGGCCGCTGACGCCGGCACGGACCCGGAACCGGGCGGAACCGCCGTCGAGGGCGGACCGGATCCCACGGTGATGCTCGGGGAGGGACTGCTGCGGCTGTTGCCGGCACTCGACGATGGCGCCGGCAGTCTGTTGCTGCTCGAGGACCTGCACTGGGCCGACCCGGACACCATCGCACTGGTCGGCTATCTGGCCGAAGCGGCAACAACCTCGACGGTGCTGGTCGCGGTGTCCGCCCGGGACGACGAAACCGCGGTCACCGGTGATCAGCCGCACCGACTGACGTTCGACGACGTCGCCCGGCTGCCCTTGGTGACCGTCATCAGGCTCGGTCGGTTGACCGCCGGGCAGGCCGCGGTCATGGCGGCGAGCAACGATGACGGCCCGTCGATCAGCGCTGATCTCCTCGCCGAATTGATCGAGCGGGCGCAGGGACTGCCCATCGTCATCGACGAACTGTTGGCCGCAGCGCGCGCCGAGGACCGAACCCGATCCGGTCGGACACCGGCCGGCCTGCCCCCGACGCTGGCCGCTGTGGTCCGCCGGCGGCTGGCGGCCATGGACCCGGAGGTTCGGACGGTGCTCCGGGCGGCGGCGGTGCTGGGCACCGACCCCGACTGGCGGATGCTGCCGGCAATCCTCGGTCTGGACGACCCGGCAGTGCACCGGTCGTTGGATGCGGCGGTGGCAGGCGGCCTGCTCTTGGCCGACGCAGGCCGGTTGGCCTGGCGTCACGCGCTGACCCGGGAGGTCGTCCTGGCGGCGACCCTGCCCCCCGAACTGGCCGACCTGGCCGATCGGGCGGTGGCGGCGGTGGACCGCGATGACCCCCAGTCCGACGCCCTGCGTGCCGAGTTGCTCGACCAGGCCGGACGGTCCGCCGAATCGGGTGCGGTGCTGGCCGGTCTGGCTCGCCGGGACATGTCCCGGGGCGCGCTGCGCAGTGCGGCCGAGCTGTTGGATCGCGCCGCCGCCCGCGGCGCGGACCCGGGACAGGTTGCGATCGATCGGGTCTCACTGCTGACCATGGGCGGCCGGTCGGTGGCGGCCCTCGACGTCGGCTCCGCGGGACTGTCGTCGACCACCGGACCGGCCCACGCCGAACTGTGCCTGCGGATGGCCAGGGCCGCCGTCCTGTGCGGGCGGTGGGAGACGGCCGGCCGGCTGGTGGAGCGGGCGGCTCGACCGGACGACCCGCGATCGGCGATCCTGCTGGCCGAGGTGGCTTTCGGGTCGGGCGACCCGGCACTGGCCGGCCGGCTCGCCGAGCATGCCCGGCAACAGGCTGAGGATGCCGGCTCGTTCGACAACCAGTGTGCGGCAATGATCGTCGCCGGCCGGTGCAGCGAGCTGACCGATCTCGAGGCATCTGCGGCGGCCTTCCGCAGGGCCGCGCAGCTGGCCGCCGAGCACGGGTTGCTGATGTGGCGGATCGAGGCACTGTTCGGACTGGGCCGGTCCGACCTGATGGCCGGCCGAGAAACCGGGATGCTGATCGAGGCCCGCGAGTTGGCGCTGGATGCCGGGCTGCTGCGGCCGGCGTTGTCGATCGACGTCATCCTCGGCGAGCTGCGGATGGCCACCGACGGCCCGCGGGCCGCATCGTCGACGTCCGTGGCGACCGCGGAGCGCGCGGGCCAGCTCGGGCTCACGGATCTGCAGGCGATGGCTGAGCTGTTCGAGGCCGCCGCGCTGGACGACGCCGGTGACCTGGACGGAATGCGCGCCCGGTTGGCGGCCGCCAACGGCCGGGCGAACGCGCCGCCCGAGGTGGCCGCGATAGCGCTGGCGGTGACCGGGGTCTCCGCCCTGATCCGGCACGACCTGCAGGTGGCGGACGAGCGGGTCGACGCCGGGATGCGTGGACTGGCCGAGCACGCCTCGGCGGCGCCGATGATCTATTGGGGCCTGTGGGCACTGTTGCGCGTCGCGGTTGCCGCGGACACCGGCCCGCGCGACTTCGTGGCATCGGCGCCACCGGGGTTCCGGTCAACGAACCGGGGCGCCATCACCTTCGCCGACGCTGTCACTGCCGGTCGGGCGGGGGACCGCGAGTCGGCAGTCCGATTGTTTGCCGCCGGTAACGATCTGCTCGCCGTCGAGCACTGGTGGCGCCGGTTGCTGCGGTCCATCGTGCTGGAGGCCGCCGTGCGCGATGGCTGGGGCGATCCCGTTGCCGAGTTGCGCGCCGATCTGGCCGTGTACGAACGTGACGGAGCCGACCGGGCGGCCAGGACCTGTCGTGACCTGCTGCGGCAGGCCGGCGCACCGACCCGCCGTGGACGGGGAAACGCCGCGGTACCGCCCACCTTCCGGGCGATGGGCGTCACCAGCCGGGAGATGGACGTGCTGGAACTGCTGGTCGCCGGGTTGCCGAACGCCGAGATCGCCCAGCGGTTGTTCCTGTCACCGCGAACGGTCGAGGCGCATGTGGCGAGCCTATTGAGCAAGACCGCGGTCACCGATCGCAACGCGCTGCGACGGCTCGCCACTGCTTCCGGTCTCTCCGGCTGATCGATTTCACCTGGTATGGGCGGTAAGCGTGGCTTAGGGTCACAGGATGGTTGTGCGTCCCGAGGGGGCGATCACCCGGACATTCGGCGTCGGAGACCCGTCCACGGCGCGGGAGGACGGCGCCGATGGCCTCTTCGGCCGCGCCCGCGAACTGGTCAACCTGCAGGCCGCCATCGACGAGGCAACGGCCGGCCGGCCGGCGATCGTGCTGCTGGTGGGCGAGGCCGGCATCGGCAAGACCCGGCTTGCCGACCGGGCGGCCGTGCTGGCGCGGGACAGCGGGATGCGGGTCCTGCGGGGCGAGGCTGATGCGGCCGCCCGCGGGCCGATGGAGCTGTGGCGAGGGGTCTTCCGCGCACTGCGCATGGTGCCGACCAGCGATCCGGCGTTACCGGCCCAGGAACGCCGGTGGGAGCAGCTGGAGTCGCTGGTCGACGCGCTGCAGGCCAGCGCTCCTGCCGCGGTGTTCCTGGAGGACCTGCACTGGGCCGACGCCATCGCCGTCTGGGTGCTCGAGCGGCTGCCACGGGCGCTCGGGGATGCCAAGGTGGTGGTGGTGGCCACCACCCGGGACCGCGAGCCGGACATGCCCGGACTGGACGGCCTGCGGCGGGTGAGCCGGGTCATTCCGCTCGGCGGACTCGATGTGGATGCGGTCCGCCGACTCGCCGACGCCGAAGATCACCAGCGCACCGGACCCTTCGACGCGGTCGATCTGCACGCGCGGACGGGCGGGAATCCGCTGTTCGTCCAGGAGCTGATGCGGTCGCCCGACGGCAGCGGCGTGATCGGCGAAGTTCTCCGGAGATCACTCGACCGGTTCGACGGCGACACCCGGCAGGCGTTGGCGACAGCTGCGACTGCCGGAGCAGGCACGGCGTTGTCGCTGCTGGCCAGTGCCTGCTCCTGCCCGACGGACGAGCTGGCGCGGCGACTCGAGCCCGCCCACAGCGGCGGGGTGCTCGCCGAGGTGTCCGCCGACGGCGTGCGGTTCCGCCATGCCCTACTGGCCGAGGCGGCGGAGCGGCTCGCCGACCCCCGGGAGCAGCACGACCGGCTGGCGGCCGCGTGGGACGCGGTGGGCGGTGTCGACGGCCGCGCCGCGGCAGCGGAGCATCGGCTGCGGGCGGCCGTCGGCGGGGCGGCACGTTCCCTCGCCGTCCGACAGGCCCGCGAGGTCGCCACCGAGCTGGTGGCCGCCGGTCAGCAGTCCCGCGCCGCCGGTCTGTTGCGGCATGCCCGCGACACCGCAGCCGATGGCGTCGAGGACCGCGAGCTGCGGGCGAACGTCACCCTCGATCTCGCCGAGGTGCTCAGCTGGCTCGGCGATCTGGAACCGGCGTTGATCCTGTTTCAGGAGGCCGCCGAGCTGGCCCGCGGTTGCCCGGACCCGGTGACCAGGGCCAGGGCCGAGGTCGGCGCCAATCTCTGGGTGACCGCGTTTGTCCCCGACCTGCCGCGGATGCGCCGGCTGGAGGACGCACTCGACGCACTCCCGCCACAGGAATTGAATCTTCGAGCCAGATTGCTCGGGCGCCTGACGATCGTCGGCGGTGCCGACGTGGACGCGACCGAGCGGGTCCGGGCATGGGCGGACGAGTCGGTCGCCGTCGCCAGGTCGACCGGCGATCCGATCCTGATCGCGCAATCGCTGCTCGACCAGACCCAGGTTCCGACCACCCGGGAGGAGTTCGACACCGACATCGTCGCGGCGGAGGAGGTCGTTCGCCTGGCCGAGCACGCCGGCCGTTCCGATCTCGCCCTCTACGGGCATCAACGCTGCGCCGGACACCACCTCAACCACGCCAACCTCGGCGCCGCCAGCCAGAGTCTCGGCCACGCCGAGGTGTTGGCGGCGCTGCTTCCGTCACCCGGCTGGCGGCAGAGCACGCTGGTCCAGCGGACCACCTTGCTGGCGTTGAGCGGCAGCCGCTCGGCCGCAGCCGCGTCGATGTACGAGACGGTGCGGGTCGGAACCGGGCACATCGAACAGGTCGTGGTGCTCGGCTGCGAGGCGATCCACCAGCTGATGCTGTTCGACCTCTACGGCCACCCCGACCCGCGGGCGGAGGAAATCCATCGGATCACCGTGCAGATGCTCAAGGACGTGCCGTCGCCGGTCTTCCAGGTGCAGAAGGGTTTCGGCGCGCAACTGTTCGGTGACGAGGCCGACGTGCAGGACGTGTTGCACCGCTACGGCTCCCGACCCGACCGGCTGTCCCGGTCGATGACCGGTGACCATTTGTTGCGGGTCTTCGGCGATACCGTCGCCAGGGCCGGTGCCGCCGATTACGCCCGGCCCGCCTACCGTGCGCTGCTGCCCTACACAGGGCTGCTGAACGTCGGCGGCGGCCACAGCGCCGGGCTTCCGGTCGACGACGTGCTCGGTCGGCTGGCTGCGCTGGACGGCGACCTCGCCGCCGCGGTCGGGCATGCCCGCGACGCCGTGGCCCTCGCCCGCGCCATGCCGTCCCCGCCGCTGCTGGTGCATTGCCTGGACCACCTCGCCGATCATCTGCAGGCCGCTGCCCGGGAACCCGCCACCGGCGTCACCGCGGCTCGATCCGGCGACCCTTCTGCCGGTGACGTCGGGGCAGCGGACGAGGCCGCATCGCTGCGCGTCGAGGCCGACCTGCTCGCCGCTGCCATCGGAGTCCGGCGACCGGGTCGGGACCCGGCCGCACCTGCCGCAAGTTCCCCCGGCGGCCTCGGCCGAGATCGTCCGGGACGGAGATCTGTGGATCCTCAGCACGCCGTTGGGCAACGCACGATTGCCCGACAGCACGGGAATCGCGCAGTTGGCCCGGCTGCTCCGGTCGCCACGGACCGAACTGACGGCCGTCGAGCTCTCGGGTCGCTCGCACGCCCCGGTCGGCAGCGATCTCGGTCCGGCCATCGACGCAAGGGCCAAGCGTGAGTACCGCCGGCGAATGCACGAACTGCAGGCCGAGGTCGACGACGCCGAGGCGGCGCACGACCCCGTTCGCGCCGAACAGGCGCAGGTGGAGCGGGAGGCCCTGCTGCGGGAACTGAAACGGGCGGTGGGCATCGGTGGCCGGGATCGACCCACCGGATCGGATGCCGAGCGGGCTCGGGTCAATGTGGCGCGAAGCCTGCGGCGGACGATCACCTCGATCGCCCGGCAGGCCCCGCTACTGGGCGCCCATCTCGAGCAGTCCGTGCGCACCGGTCGATACTGCCTCTACCTCCCCGATCCGGTCGACGGAATGATCTGGACCGTCCGGAACGAACCCCTTCGCTAGGTGCGGGGGCCAACGGCCGCCGGATCCGATGAGCGGAACAAATCGTTCCACTGCGGTGAACGCTGTCACAGGTGTGGGCGATGAACCCGGTGACCGCCGACCCGGACCGTGCGGCATCAGTCACGTGGGTGTCGTGACGGCCGATCTCGACGGTTTCCGTGCCTTCTACGAGCAGACGATCGGTCTGCAGACCATGATCGTGTTCGGTGCGGACGCCGGACCCGGACACAGCCGGCAGGCCATCCTGATGGCCGGCACCGCCATGCTGCACGTGTTCGAGGTGACCGACTATCGACCCACCGACGCCGGTGCTTCACTCGCGATGTTCGAGCGTGGTCGGCTCGACCATCTGGGCTTCTCGGTGGTCGATCTGGCGGACCTGACGGCGATCCGCGATCGGCTGGTCGCTGTCGACGCCTCCAGCGGTGACATTCATCAGCTGGGCCCGATGTTCTCCCTGCGTTTCGTCGACCCCGATGGCTTGGAGAGCGAGATCAACTGCTACAACCCGAATTTCGACCCGATGTCGGTGCGTGACGACGATGAGATCGTCGATCCCGACTGGCTGGATCGAACCAGACGCGTCCTGCAGTCCGGCCCGGACGCCGC
This sequence comes from uncultured Actinomycetota bacterium, assembly GCA_963719475.1. Taxonomy (GTDB): domain Bacteria; phylum Actinomycetota; class Actinomycetes; order Mycobacteriales; family Nakamurellaceae; genus Nakamurella. Next base: position 281,916 of record CAVRCD010000014.1, read on the forward strand.
ATCCGGCCGGCCCACCGGTTGAGCGCGCCACCGGAAAGATGGCACTGCCGTGCAACCCCGGCGGTGCGCCGATACGTAGTGCCTGCCGGGTACGGCGGTTAACCAGGTATCCGGCACGGATCCGCAAAGCCCGAGTTCGCCCGACGCTGAGTGTCATCACACATCCAGCGAAGGAGCGAACCATGCACGACATCACGCGAGACCAGAGTGCAACCAACAGGTGTGACGTGCTCGTCGTCGGGGCCGGGCCGGCCGGGCTCACCGCGGCGATCACCCTGGCCCGGTACGGCATCGACGTGCTGCTGGTGGAAAAACACCGCGGCACCTCGCCGTTCCCGAAGGCGACCGGAGTCAGCACCCGGACGATGGAACTCTTCCGCTCCTGGGGAATCGAGCAGCAGATCCGGGCCGGGTCGATGCGGGTCCGACCGGTGATGACCTTTGCCAGGACACTGCTCGACGAACCGGCGTTCGCCGTGCCCTTCGGCTACCCGACGGATGAGCAGGCACTCGCGGAGAGCCCGTGCACGCCGTGCTGCTGCGCGCAGGATCATCTCGAACCCGTTCTGCTGCAACACCTGTACGGCGTCGGCGGCCGGGTCAGGTTCGGTGTCGAGCTGGTCGATCTCGTCGACACCGGCGATGCCGTACTGGCGACCATCCGCGACGAGACCACCGCAGCGGTCGAACGGGTCGAGGCGGCGTACGTCATCGGCGCCGACGGACCGCGCAGCACCGTGCGCGCAGCCGCCGGGATCGGGATCGAGGACCTCGGCACCATCGGGGATTTCGTCTCGGTGACCTTCCGCGCACACCTCACCCACCGCCTCGGCGATCTCCCAGCCGCCATCAACACCGTCGAGATACCCGGGGCCGAGGGTGTTTTCGTGCCGACCAGCCGAGACGACAGATGGATCTACGCCCGGCAGTGGCATCCCGAGACCGGCGAACGGATCGATCGCTGGACAGCGCAACACTGCGTCGAGATGATCAGAGCTGCGTCGGGCGCCGCCGACCTGTCACCGGACATCCTCGCCGTGCAACCGTTCGTGATGGGTGGCCACCTGGCCGACACCTTCGCTGCCGGACGCACGTTCCTGGTCGGCGACGCCGCACACCGGACCACGCCGGTCGGCGGCACCGGGATGAACACCGCCATCCACGCCGCGCACAACCTCGGGTGGAAGCTCGCGTGGGTGCTGCGCGGCTGGGCCGGAGTCGATCTGCTGGACAGCTACGAACAGGAACGCCGGCCGATCGGCGCCTCGAACGTCCTGCGGTCACTGCGTCGGGGTCCGGGCCCGGAACAGGATCCGGACGCCGGCCTGGCCGGCGACATCGGCGTCCGCTACCGCTCCGATGTGATCCACGAGGCGGAGAGCACTCGACGGGACAACGGGTGTCGTCCCGGGAATGCGGGCACCACATGCCTGGGTGCAGGCCGACGGCGGCTGCCGCTCGACCCTGGACCTGTTCGACGGCGGGCTCACGCTACTCACCGGACCCGAGGGGGACGGGTGGCATCGTGCGGTCCGCGAGATTGCGGCGCAGGGGATCCCGATCCGGGCGGTCATGATCGGCCGGGACCTGCAGGATTCGAACGGCGACGTCGCACGCCAGTACCGGTTGGGCACGCAGGGGGCCATGCTGATCCGGCCCGACGGCTATGTTGCGTGCCGGTGCGAATCGATGGCCGCTGACCCGGCGACGCTGCTCGGCTCGGCGGTGTCGATGGCGCTCGGGCGCGACCTGGTGAGCGCGGCGGGACTCCTGCGGGCGAGCTGATCCCGGTCTGCACCCTCGAAAGGCGGCCCCGGTAGCGCTCCGGCAACGGGGTGCCACCGGGGCATTTCGGCGTTGCACCCGGAAGCAAGCCGGCCTCGGCAGAAAATTCCTGGTCGACAACATCGATTGTCGTTGACAACTTTGGTTGTCGCGTGGCAGTGTGTGTGACGTGGAGCTCACAGAGATGTACGACTACATCGCAACCTTGTTGGCCGATGCCGCGGCGGTTCCGGTGGAGTCGGACAACGAGCTCGAGTTCGAGCTGGCGAAAATCCGGCTCATCTCCCAGGCCCGGGTGGTCCTCGACATCATCGAGGCCCAGTCGGTGCACACCCTGCGATCGTCGCTGCCGCAACCCAGCTACGGCGACATCGGGGAGGCGCAAGGCATCAGCAAGCAGGCCAGCCGGATCAGACACACCAAGCTGGAACAGGTTCTTCGCGTCCATCAGATGGACGGACGGCGGCACAGCTTCTCGAAAGCTGTTGTCAGTAGCAAACATCGCCGCGCAGCTGCGCCGGTGCGGCAGGCTCGCCGGCGCTCCGTGGAGAGCTGACCGGGGCGCCCCCCAACACACCAGAACAACCGGACGCACATCGTTCCTTGCGATGTCCGTCGGCGCTCGCCTACCCGAAAACCCCACCACCGACCACGAACAAACCGACCACGAAAGGGTCATCTGCCATGTCGAACCCCAAGCTCGTCAACGACCACACCCCGGCCTTCTTCAGCGCCGCCATCGCCTTCCTGCTGGTGACCGGCGTGTGGAACCTGGCCAACATCTGGGTGATGGACATCTCGGTCCAGGAGCGCTACACGCTGGGCATGGGCATCCTGTGCGCCATGTTCGCCACCGTCGTCGTGTCCAAGGTGGTTCGGGACCGGGAGGAAGCCAGGTCGCTGGTCAACGACATCCGCCAGGCCCGCTATGAAGAGGTCCTGGTGAACTCCCCGGCCCCCGGGCTCGGGCACGTCTGAGCTGCCCGGTCGGGTCCGCCACGCCGGCGGACCCGACCCGGCCTACCCCCTGACCAGATCCGCTCCGGTGAAAGGACCAGCCATGACGAGGGCACCTCGGCGCCGCCGTGACGTCCCCGGGCGGGCAACCGTGCTGCTGTTCACCACCGGTCGCCGGATCAGCGAGCAGCGGATGCACCGGACGCGGACGGTCTACGTCTCGGCCTGCCGCCCGGTGGATCCCGCCGACGGCGGCGACATGGACGGGATCCCCGAGACGGCATTGCGACTCCGGCTGAGGGTGCGAAAGGGCAACCGCGGCAGGCTCCTTCGGCCGGCTCGGTCACCGCTCGGTGGTGTGGTGCTGCGCCCGATGGGCGACGCGCTGACCGCCGTCCAGGTGCTGCGGACGACATGACCACCGCACCCGCGTGCTGGTCTGTGAGCCCGCCGACGGCGTTCAGCCGGCCGCGCCGATTCCGTCCACAGCATGCCGGCGAACCCAATCGGCAACCCCGCGGGCGGCGGTCCGGCCGGCCCGGTTGGCCCCGATCGTGCTCGCCGAAGGGCCGTAACCGACGAGTTGGATCCGCGGGTCGGCCACCGCGGTGGTGCCGTCGAGCGCAATGCCGCCGAGCGGCGACCGCAGGTGCAACGGTGCGAGATGGGCGACGGCGGGCCGGAAGCCGGTGGCCCAGAGGATGACGTCGGCCGGTTCGACACTCCCGTCGTCGAACCGCACACCCGCCGGTTCGACCGAACTGAACATCGGTCGGCGGCGGTAGGCGCCGAGTCGTTCGGCCTCCCGCTCCTGCTCTCGCAGGGCGAGCCCGGTCACGCTGACCACGCTGGCCGGCGGTAGGCCGCGGCGGACCCGCTCTTCGACGAGTGCGACGGCAGCGCGGCCGGCATCCTGGGTGAAGTCGGTGCTGCGCCAGACGGGTTCCCGCCGGGTGACCCAGAGGGTCTCGGTGACCGGGGCCAGTTCACCCAGGAACTGGATGGCGGAGGCGCCGCCGCCCACCACCACGGTTCGCCGGCCGCGGAAATGCTCCGGTCCCGGGTAGTCGACGGTGTGCAGCTGCTCGCCGGCGAAGTTCTCCATGCCCGGGTAGTGCGGCACGAAGGGCCGCGACCAGGTCCCGGTCGCGTTGACCACCGTGCGGCTCAGCCAAGTGCGATCACCGGAGCGAGTGACGAGGAGCTCGCCGGCTCCCGATGACTCGTTTCGCACCGCATCCACCCGCACCGGCCGCAGCACCGGCAGCTGATGCGTGCGTTCGTACTCGGCGAAATAGTCCGGCACCACCGCATTGGCCTGCCCGTCCGGTCCGGCGGGCGAGCGCGAATCGGGCAGGGCGGCGACACCGTGCACGTCACGCATGGTCAGTGAGTCCCAACGATGCTGCCAGGCACCGCCCGGCGATGCATCGGCATCCAGTACGACATGGCCGAGTCCGAGTCGAGAAAGGTGATAGGACGCCGACAGACCGGCCTGGCCGGCGCCGATGACGATCGAGTCGAAGATCTGCACATCCCGAAGAACACCGGTCCGGCCTCGGGAATTGCGCGTCGCGCGGTGAGCCTCACCACCACCACAGAGTGGGTCAGCCCTGAGGCGGGACGGCCTCCGACGACGCCGCCACACCCGACGCGAGCGGCGCGCGGGTGCGGGTCGCGAGCACCACGTTCGCGGCGGCGGCGGTCAGCAGCACCGCTCCCAGCACGTGCGCGACCACCAGCGCCTCCGGGACCCCGGTCGCAAACTGCACCAGGCCGATCAGCCCCTGGGCGGCGGTGACGGCGATCAGCACGGCGGCGCGGACCAGTAGTTTCCGTGGGGCCCGCACCGCGAGGAAACCCACCGCCATGGCGATCAGCAGCCCCAGGTAGGTGAACATCAGGTCGGCGTGCACCTGAGCCAGCACTCGCACCGGGAGATCGAGGCGCGGCGTCTCGTCGTCGCCGCCGTGCGGGCCGGCCGCCGTGACGAGTGTCCCGGCGACGCACAGCGCGGTCAGCACCCCGACGGTGGCCCAGGACAGCAGCTGCAGAGGCCGCGGAACCACTCGTTGTGGGGGGTCGTCGGTCTCGTTCAGTCGGACCAGCACCACGATGGCCACGTACATCAGGCCGAGCGAGATCAGCAGGTGCGGCGCCACCGTCCACCACATCAGCCCGGTGAGCACGATGATGCCGCCCCAGACCGCCTGGAACAGCACCCCGAGCGGCAACACGGCTGCCAGCAGCAACAGCGACCGGCGTCGCGGCCGGGCAAGCCAGATCAGCAGGAAGGTGCCGAGGGAGGCGACCAGCACGACGCTGGTCAGCGTGCGGTTGCCGAACTCGATCGCCGAGTGGAACGCCGACAGGTCGGCGCGGCTGACCGGAACCACTGACCCGGGAACGCATTCCGGCCAGGTCGGGCAGCCGAGCCCGGACCCGGTGACCCGGACGGTTGCCCCGGTGACCGCGATCAACCCGTTCGTGATCACTGCCGCCCAGGCGAAGGCGCGTTGCCAACGGTGGGTCGGCGGACGCCGCCACCACGCCGGCCGGGGTGCGGACGCGGTGTCGGGGGTGGAGGTCGTCATTGCCATCGAAACCACCGTACGGTGGCGACCCAGCCGACGACGATCCAGGCCGACAGCACCAGCAACGTCACCGGTGGCGGGGCGAGACCGTCCTGCAGCACCGCTCGCATCGCCTGCGACATCGCGCCGGGCGGCGTCAGCTCGCCGATCACCCGCAACGCCGCCGGCGACGAATCCAGGGGCACGATCACCCCACCCACCAGCACGAACACCAGCCAGAGCAGGTTCGCCACCGCGAGCACGGCTTCGGCGCGGAGAGTCCCGCCGAGCAGCAGCGCGAGACCGATGAACGCCGCAGCGCCCAGCAGGGTGATCACCAGCACCCACAGCGGATTGCCGACCGGACGCCACCCCAGCAGCAGGCCCGCAACACCCAGGATGACGAACTGCCCGGCGATGACGGCCAGCGTCGCCGCGCACTTGCCGGCGATCAGCTGACCGCGGCCGACCCCGGCGGCCGCCAGCCGCTTGAGCACCCCGTACCGCCGGTCGAAGCCGGTGGTGATGGCCTGCGAGGTGAAACCGGACGACAACACGGCCAGCACGAGCACGCCCGGCATCACCGCATCCACCCGTGGTTCCGGCAGGTCGACGACCGAGATCAGGGTGCCGCCGATCAGCGCCAACAGCGGGATCACCAGCGCGAGCAGCAGTTGCTCGCCGTTGCGCACCGTCAGCCGCAGCTCGAGTCCGGCCGTCGCGGTGATCCGCCTGACTGCCGGCGCCGGTCGTGGGTCCGGCTGGAAGGTGCCGGGGGAGAAGGTCGCCGACCGCTCCCGGGAGGCCCCCGTCATGACCTGAGCTCCCGGCCGGTCAGCTCCAGGTAGACGTCATCCAGTGATCGCCGGCCCACCTGCAGATCACCGGGCATCACACCGACCCGCGCGCAGAAGGAGGTCACGGTCGCGACCGTCGCCGGCACGATCTCGCCCTCCACCAGATAGCGGCCCAGGGTCATCTCGCGAACCTGGTACCCGTCGGGCAGGGCCAGCCGGAGCAGCTCGACGTCGAGCCCGGAGGCGGCGGCGAAGCGGAGTTGGCCGTGCGCGCCTCCGGTGAGCTCGGCGGGCGAACCGTCGGCCACCACCCGGCCGTGATCGATGATCACCACCCGGTCGGCCAGCAGTTCGGCCTCGTCCAGCAGGTGGGTGGTCAGCAGGGTCGTCACCCCGTCCGCGCGGGCCGACCGCAGCAGATCCCAGACCAGGTGTCTGGCCTGCGGGTCCATTCCCGCGGTCGGCTCGTCCAGGAACAACAGTTCGGGCCGACCGACCAGGGCCATCGCCAGGCTCAGCCGCTGTACCTGGCCACCGGACAACCGGCGGACCGGGGTCCGCGCCGCCTCGGCCAGCCCGAGAACGTCCAACAGCCAACCCGGGTCGAGCGGGTTGGCCGAACAGCGTGCGATCACCTCGAGCATCTCGCCGGCGCGGGCGGCGGCATGCGATCCGCCGGCCTGCAGCATCACGCCGATCCTGGATCGCACGGCGGCGCTCTGCCGCCACGGATCGAGGCCGAGCACGCTGACCCGGCCGCCGTCCGGCCGGGCGAACCCGGTGCAGACGTCGAGGGTGCTGGTCTTCCCGGCACCGTTCGGTCCGAGCAGGGCCACCAGCTCACCGCGCGGCACGGTGAAGGAGAGATCGTCAACGGCCCGCAGCGTCCCGAACCGGCGGACCAGACCCTCGATCACCAGCGCCGGCGCGGTGTCGGTGGCGCTCGCGGTCGATCGCGGGCCGGGAGCGCTGGTCACAACGACCGAGGATAGGCGGCGCTACCGGTCGAACCTGCATCGTCGGCTGTGTCGTTCGTTGCAGGGTCGTTCGTTGCAGGGCCGTTCGTTGCCGGGCTGATGGATGCGATGTCGTCGATCGGGGCCGGGTCGATCGGAAGCGGGCCGATCGGAAGCGGGTCGATCGCGGCGGCGTCCGGTTCGTCGGCTGCCGGCGGCGGTTGGGTCTGCGGCAGCAGTCCTGCCCGGCGCAACAGCAGGTAGGTGGCGCCGACGACGACCGCGGCGACCACCACCGCCTGGACGATGACGTAGACCGGGATGGTCGCGCCGTTGGGCATGATCGTCACCGAGAACAGCACCGTGAGCCAGATGGTCGCCTTGCGATAGCGCGGGTCCGCGGTCGCCGCCGCCAGCGGCAGGGCCGCCCACAGCAGGTACCAGGGCTGGATGACGGGTGCCAGCAGTACGAAGGCGCCCATCGCCATGCCGAGGCCGAGGATCGGGTTGATCCGGCGCTGCCAGCACTGCCACATGATGATCAGCGCGATCGCCGAGCCGATCAGCGTGCCGACCGGCTGCATCACGTCCAGGATGGCCTGGGTGTGATCGCCGAGCCCGAGCAGCATCCCGATCTGGCCCGCGCCGACGCCCAGCGAGGTCGAACCGGACAGGAACGAGCGAACCGAACCGGGCGCACCGAGCGCCGCCACCCAACCGAACCCGACCCCGGCCAGCGCGGTGAAGGCGGCGAAGGTGACAACGGCGACGGCGCCGACCTGCGCGCCGCACCGGATCAGGTCGCGCCACCGTCCGCCGGCCCGCAACGCCAGCATGATCACCAGGAACGCCAGCGCCATCCCGGCCGTCGCCTTCACCCCGACGCCCAGGGTGATCACCACGACGCCCGCGACCAACGAACGTTCCCAGGCGATCACCATCCCGGCCAGCATCGCGCCGAGCATCAACGCCTCGTTGTGCCCGCCGCCGATCAGGTGGAAGAGGACCAAGGGGTTCAACGCGCCCAGCCAGAGCGCGGCGACCGGGTCGAACCCGCAGATCCGGGCCAGCCGGGGCAACGCCCAGACGATCAACGCCACCCCGACGAGTTCGACGAGCCGTTGCAGAAGTGTTGCGGCAATGAGGTTCTCGCCGGTCACCCGGACGACGGCCTGCGCGATCAGCAGGTAGACCGGCCCGTAGGGGCTGGCGGTGTGCTGCCAGCGGACGTCCACCTGATGGGCGAACGGATCGGCGTCACCGAGGGTGTCGTACGGCCCGGCCTCGTACGGATTGAACCCGTTGTTCATCATCGAGCCGATGGCCAGGTACGAGTAGACGTCGCGGGAGAACAACGCCGGCGTCACCAGCAGCGGCACCGCCCACATGGCCAGCGTGTGGCTCAGTTGACTGCGGGACAGCCGCCGTACCCGACCAGGTGCGGCGAGCCGGCCGATCAGCACCCAGCACATCACGATCAGCCCGATGCCGGCGTAGGAGCAGGCCAGTGCCGGCGGTCCGATGCGGGAGAGCAGTCCGACGATCCGCAGCCCGTCCACCGGGTTGGGAATGGGCGTCGCCGCGCCGTACGACGAGGCACTGCCCAGCATCAACAGCAGGGCGCCGACCGTTCCCCACCGCCGCAGCCGGCTCAGCTGCCGTCGTTCCAGCTTGTTCAACGGCGCGGCGACCGCGGCCGACGGCTGCGCTGCCAGCGATGCCGCGGTGCCCTCCGTCGTCACTGCTGCAGTCTAGGGATCTCGGCCGACAGCCAACGGTGATCCCTTTTGTCGCCCTGCGGGCTGATTTGTCGCGTTGATCGCAGATGTGGTGAGCCTCACCTGCGTGTCGGGCGCCACAGCTGCTCCGGCCCGGGTGCTTTGAAGTCTCCGCGGAAAAAGGTCACACTGGTGTTGTGAAAACATCGGCGGTCTCCGAGCGGGCGGCACAGCCGCGCGATCAGGTGGACCGTCCGACCGGATCCGGACACCCCGAACGTACCGAGGGACGCACCAGGGCGGCGGTGGTCGACCTGCTGCTGGCCGACGGCCCGCTGACCACGGCGGACCTGGCGGTGCAGCTGAAGATCTCGCCGGCAGCGGTACGCCGGCATCTCGACCAGCTGATCGACGAGGGCGCCGTCTCCGCGCGCGAGGCCCCGGCATTGCGCCAGCGCGGCCGTGGCCGGCCCGCCCGCTCGTATTTGTTGACCGACGCCGGTCGCTCGCGCCTGCCGCACGCCTACGACGAACTCGCCGTGCAGGCGTTGGACTATCTGGCGGATGCGGTCGGTCCGGGTGCCGTCGAGGATTTCGCCCGCCGCCGGGCCGAGGCGGTGGTCGCCCCCTATCGCACCGAACTGGATACGGCACCCGACGTCGCGTCCCGGGCCGAGATCCTGACCAGAGCGCTGACCGGATCCGGCTTCTCCGCGTCGCTGCACCAGGTCGGGGTCGGCCAGCAGATGTGCCAGCACCACTGCCCGGTCGGTCACGTCGCCACCAAGTATCCGCAGCTGTGCGAGGAGGAGATGGCCGTCTTCACCCGGGAGCTCGGAACCTACGCCCAGCGGCTGGCGACCATCGCCCGCGGTGACGCCGTCTGCACCACGTTCATCCCGATCAGCACGATCCCGTTCGAGAGACACCGGGCAACCACCTAGCACCACCCCGACAGCTCCACCGCCGCATCATCCGCAGCACAGCAGCGCCCCCCGAACAGCAAGACACAGCAGGACCGCACGACCGCCGCAGTGCCCGTCCGATTGCACGACTGGAAGGACCTCGTTCATGACAACAACTCAGGACCATGCGTCAGCGACAGGCGCCGATACCGTCATCCCGGCCGCGACCGCGGCCGCCGTGCTGGCGCCGCCGACTCCCGCTGAGCCACTGAGCCAGTCGCTGATCGATCAGGCCGCCACCATCGACACCCTCGGCAGGTACGCGTTCGGCTGGTCGGACAGTGACGCGGCCGGTGCGTCCGCACGTCGCGGGCTGGACGAGGACGTCGTCCGCGACATCTCGGCCAAGAAGAGCGAGCCGCAGTGGATGCTGGAGCGCCGGCTCAAGGCGCTCAAGCTCTTCGAACGCCAGCCGATGCCGACCTGGGGTGCCGACCTCTCGGGCATCCATTTCGACACCATCAAGTACTTCGTCCGGTCCACCGAGAAGCAGGCCCAGACCTGGGAAGACCTGCCCGACGACATCAAGAACACCTACGACAAGCTGGGCATCCCGGAGGCGGAGAAGCAGCGGCTGGTCGGCGGGGTCGCCGCGCAGTACGAATCCGAGGTCGTCTACCACCAGATCCAGGAGGACCTGGAGCGGCAGGGCGTCATCTTCCTGGACACCGATTCGGGCCTGCGCGAGCACCCGGAGATCTTCGAGAAGTACTTCGGCTCGGTGATCCCGTCCGGTGACAACAAGTTCTCCGCGCTGAACTCCGCGGTCTGGTCCGGCGGGTCCTTCGTCTACGTGCCGCCGGGCGTGCACGTCGACATCCCGTTGCAGGCCTACTTCCGGATCAACACCGAGAACATGGGCCAGTTCGAACGCACCCTGATCATCGTCGACGAGGACGCCTACGTGCACTACGTCGAGGGCTGCACCGCGCCGATCTACAAGTCGGACTCGCTGCACTCCGCGGTCGTCGAGATCATCGTCAAGAAGGGTGGTCGCTGCCGCTACACCACCATCCAGAACTGGTCGAACAACGTCTACAACCTGGTCACCAAGCGGGCCAAGGCCGAGGCCGGCGCGACCATGGAGTGGGTCGACGGCAACATCGGCTCGAAGGTCACCATGAAGTACCCGTCGGTGTGGCTGATGGGGGAGCACGCCAAGGGCGAGGTGCTCTCGATCGCGTTCGCCGGTGAGGGTCAGCACCAGGACACCGGCGCGAAGATGCTGCATCTGGCGCCGCACACGTCCTCGACGATCATCTCCAAGTCGGTCTCCCGCGGCGGCGGCCGGACGTCCTACCGCGGGCTGGTGCAGGTCAACCCGGGCAATCACCACTCGGCGTCGACGGTCAAATGTGACGCCCTGCTGGTCGACACGATCTCCCGGTCCGACACCTACCCCTACGTCGACGTCCGCGAGGACGACGTCTCGATGGGGCACGAGGCAACGGTCTCCCGGGTCTCGGAGGAGCAGCTCTTCTATCTGATGAGTCGCGGGCTGACCGAGGACGAGGCGATGGCGATGATCGTTCGCGGCTTCGTCGAACCGATCGCCAGGGAGCTCCCGATGGAGTACGCCCTCGAGCTCAACCGGCTGATCGAACTGCAGATGGAAGGCGCGGTCGGCTGATCCGGCCGTTCCCGACCAGCACACCTGCCCCTGAGAAGACAGAGGATTTCCTGACGTGACAGCAGTTGTCGAAACCGGCGGCCCGCAAACCCGCGGCGTTGCCACCAGCGGCGCCCAGCACGGGCTCACCGCGCCATTCCCATGTCGGCGGGCGCAGCCTGCCGGCCCAGCCCGACTCCCACCTGCACGGCTCCGGCTCGGCGGATCTCGCCGATCACCCGGTGCCGTCCGGGCGGGAGGAGAACTGGCGGTTCACGCCGCTGCGCCGGTTGCGCGGCCTCGAGGTCGACGCCCCGTTCCAGGGCGTGATCGGTGAGGACACCGACACGGTGATCGAGGCGCCTGATCAGGTTCAGGTCCGGCGGATCACCGGTGACGAGGCGGCGGCGCTCAAGGGCGCGTCCGGCCAGTTCCCGACCGACCGCCCGTCGGCAAGGGCGTGGGCCGCCAGCAGCACGGTGCTGCTCATCGACGTGCCGGCCCAGGTCGAGCTGACCGAACCGGTGGTGATCACCTTCGTCGGTACCTCCGCGGAGAAGGCCACCGCCGGACACGTCATCGTCCGGGTCGGTGCGCACTCGCGGGCCCAGATCGCGATGGTGCACGAGGGCAGTTCGACCCTGTCCGACAACATCGAGATCATCGCCGGCGACGGATCGCACCTCGAGTTCGCCTCGATGGAGGAGTGGGCCGGCGACGCCGTCCATCTCTCGCACCACTACCTGCGGGTCGGCCGGGACGCGACCGTCAAGCACACGGCGCTGACCTTCGGCGGCGATCTGGTCCGGGTGGTCGGCACGGTCAGCTACGACGGTCCCGGCGGCGACGCCGAGCTCACCGGCCTGTACTTCGCCGACGCCGGGCAACACCTCGAGCACCGGCTGTTCGTCGATCATGCTGTGCCGCACTGCAAGTCGCGGGTGCTCTACAAGGGCGCGCTGCAGGGCCAGAAGGCGCACACGGTCTGGATCGGCGATGTGCTGATCCGCAAGGCCGCCGAGGGCACCGACACCTACGAGATGAACCGCAACCTGGTGCTGACCTCGGGCGCACGAGCCGATTCGGTGCCGAACCTGGAGATCGAGACCGGCGAGATCGTCGGCGCCGGCCACGCCAGCGCCACCGGCCGGTTCGACGACGAGCAGTTGTTCTACCTGCTGTCGCGGGGCATTCCGTCCGAGGTCGCCAAGCGCCTGGTGGTGCGCGGCTTCTTCGGAGAGGTGTTGCTGCACATCGGCATTCCGTCGGTCCGCGAGCGGGCGGCCGAGATCATCGAGCGGGAACTGGCGATCGCCGGGATCTGAACGCTCGGGGCTCCGCCCCCGGGAACCCCCAAGAACAAGAGCGGCAGCACGACCAGCACAAGCTCACAGACACGAGCCAAGACATTTGGAGTCAGCACATATGGCAACCCTGGACATTCGCGACCTGCACGTCTCGGTCACCACCGACGAGGGGCCGGTGGAGATCCTCAAGGGCGTCGACCTGACCATCTCGTCGAACCAGACGCACGCGATCATGGGCCCGAACGGATCGGGCAAGTCGACCCTGGCGTACTCGCTGGCCGGACACCCGAAGTACAAGGTGACCCAGGGCAGCGTCACCCTCGACGGGCAGGACCTGCTGGCGATGACCGTCGACGCGCGCGCCCGCGCCGGGCTCTTCCTGGCCATGCAGTACCCGGTCGAGGTGCCGGGCGTGTCGACCTCCAACTTCCTGCGCACGGCCGCGACCGCGGTCCGCGGCGAGGCCCCGCCGATCCGCAAGTGGGTCAAAGAGGTCAAGACCGCGATGAAGGATCTGGAGATCGACCCGGATTTCGCCGAGCGGTCGGTGAACGAGGGCTTCTCCGGTGGCGAGAAGAAGCGTCACGAGATCCTGCAGCTGTCGCTGCTCAAGCCGAAGATCGCCGTGCTGGACGAGACCGATTCCGGTCTGGACGTCGACGCGCTGCGGGTGGTGGCCGAGGGCGTCAACCGTTACAAGGCCGACCTCGGAGGCCGACGGCGAGGGGGTCGGCGTGCTGCTGATCACCCACTACACCCGGATCCTGCGGTACATCCACCCGGATCGGGTGCACGTGTTCGCCGGCGGCAGGGTCGTCGAGTCCGGCGGCCCCGAGTTGGCCGACGAGTTGGAGACCAACGGTTACGTCCGGTTCACCGGAGTGCCAGCGGCGGCCGTCTGATGGAACCGGTGGATAGCGATGACTGATCAGCTGGAGCTGGGTGCCGCCGGCGCCGCCGACCAGCGGGCCGCAGGCCGGCGACGTGCCGGAGGTGCTCGAGACCGAGCCGATCCCGGTGCCCGACGGCGCCCGCGGATCGCTCAGTGACGTCGACATCGAGCGGATCCGCGCCGACTTCCCGATCCTGGAACGCACCGTCCGGGATGGGAAGCCGTTGGTGTACCTGGATTCCGGTGCGACCTCGCAAAGGCCGGTGCCGGTCATCGATGCCGAGCAGGAGTACGTCACCGGGCACAACGCCGCGGTGCACCGGGGTGCGCATCAGTTGGCCGAGGAGGCCACCGACTTCTACGAGTCGGCTCGCGAGCGGATCGCCGCCTTCATCAACGCGCCGACCAGCAACGAGATCATCTTCACCAAGAACGCCACTGAGGCGATCAACCTGGTCGCGTACTCGCTGGGCAACGCCACCTTTTCCGACGATCCCGCTGCGTCACGTTTCCGGTTGGGTCCGGGCGACGAGGTCGTCGTCACCGAGATGGAGCACCACGCCAACCTGATTCCGTGGCAGGAACTCTGCCGCCGGACGGGTGCCACGCTGCGGTGGTTCCGGGTGACCGACGACTTCCGGCTCGACCTGACCGACATCGATCAGCTGATCAACCCGCGGACCAGGGTCGTCGCGTTCACCCATCAGTCCAATGTGCTCGGCACGATCAACCCGGTCGACGTGCTGGTGGCCGCGGCGCAGCGGGTCGGTGCGCTGACCGTGCTCGACGCCTGCCAGTCCGTTCCGCACATGCCGGTCGACGTGACCGCGCTGGGCGTTGATTTCGCCGCGTTCTCCGGGCACAAGATGCTGGGGCCGAGCGGTGTCGGCGTGCTGTACGGCCGGTACGAGCTGCTCGAAGCCATGCCGCCGTTCCTGACCGGTGGATCGATGATCGAACAGGTCTTCATCGACCACGCCACCTATGCCCCGCCGCCGGCCCGGTTCGAGGCCGGGGTGCCGATGACCTCGCAGGCGGTCGGCCTCGGCGCGGCTGTCGACTACCTGCAGCATGTCGGGATGAAGGTCGTCGCCGATCACGAGGCGGCGTTGACCGGCTATGCGCTGCAGGAACTCTCGGCCATCGACGGGATCCGGATCATCGGCCCGTCCGGCACGGTGGACCGTGGCGGAGCGGTGTCGTTCGTGGTGGACGGCGTGCACGCGCACGACGTCGGGCAGATCCTCGACGACGCCGGGGTCCAGGTCAGGGTCGGGCACCACTGCGCCTGGCCGCTGCACCGCCGGTTCGGCATCGCCGCCACCGTGCGGGCCTCGTTCGCGCTGTACAACACCTCGGCCGAGGTGGACGCGTTGGTCGGTGCGGTGCGGGACAGCCAACGATTCTTCGAGGTGGGCTGAGCCGTGCAGATGCAGCAGCTCTACCAGGAGATCATCCTGGATCACTACCGGACCCCGCACCACTTCGGTCTGCGCGATCCGTTCGACACCGAGGTGCACCACGTCAATCCGACCTGCGGTGACGAGGTGACCCTCCGGGTGCACCTGGTCCCGGCGGATGTCACTGGCGATGCCACCGGCGACCCGGCCGGATCCGTTGTGGTTGCGGACATCTCGTACGAATCGCTGGGTTGCTCGATCTCCCAGGCGTCGACCTCGGTGCTCACCGACCTGGCGATCGGCCGGCCGCTCGACGAGGTGATGTCCACCCTGGACGACTTCACCGAGATGGTCACCAGCCGGGGCAAGATCACCGGCGACGAGGACGTGCTCGGTGACGGCATCGCCTTCGCCGGTGTGTCGAAGTATCCGGCGAGGGTGAAATGCGCCCTGCTCGGCTGGATGGCCTTCAAGGACGCGGCCGCCCAGAGCCTGAGATCCACCACCCGGCAGCCTGCCCACGCAGAAGGGACACCGTCATGACCGACGTTGCCGAAAGCTCCGACCATCTGCCACCGACCCCGGACCGGGCCGGCCGCGCCGCCGCCGATCTGGACGCGCGACGCTGCCGCCGCGGCAACTGCCGCTGCGGCAGCGCCCGACCCGCAGCTGATCGAGGACCTCGAGGAGGCCCTCAAGGATGTCGTCGATCCGGAACTGGGCATCAACATCGTCGACCTCGGGCTGGTCTACGACCTGAACGTGGACGGCGACAACATCGCCACCATCGACATGACCCTGACCAGCGCCGCCTGTCCGCTCACCGAGATGATCGAGGAGCAGGTGTCGGCCGCCCTGGTCGGCGGCCCCGACGGCGGCCTGGTCACCGATTTCCGGATCAACTGGGTCTGGCTGCCGCCGTGGGGTCCGGAGAAGATCACCGAGGACGGCCGGGAACAGATGCGGGCCCTCGGCTTCAACATCTGAGCTTGCGTGTTGGCCGAGTTGAGACGACTTATCGAGCGTTTCGGACCTCAGAAACGCACAATAACTCGCCTCAACTCGAGGGTTGATCTTCATGCGGGGCGAACAGCAGCCAATCGGCGTCCGCGGGACTGGCCGCGCGGGAAGAGGGCGGCGAACGACCAGCGGTGTCGGCGATCCTCTCGACGGAACGGTGACTGACGGCGGTGTCGTAGCGGACCCCGGCGTAGTGCCGCTGCTGGGCGTTGGCGGCCATGATCTGGGCGGTGGGTACGAACAACATGGTGGTCTCCCTTCGGTGGGCTCTGTACCGCTACAGAACCTCTGTACCGCTAAAGTACGACCGTGATGCTTTACCGGTCAAGCGAATTCGCGACTAGATGTGTGTGAGCTGGGTCACGCCTGGTACGGAACGGTGATGGGAAGCCGGCGCCCGAGAGAAGATGGGACCCCGGGACAAGGGCCCAGCGGGACGATGGTCAGGGAAGGAGCGCAATGGCCCGGATGACCCTGCAGACGGTGGCGGACAAGGTCGGCGTCAGCCGGATGACCGTGTCGAACGCGTTCTCCCGGCCCGACCAGCTGTCCGCAGAACTCCGCGACCGGATCCTTGCCGCGGCTGACGAGCTCGGCTACGTCGGTCCCGACCCGGCGGCCAGGGCGTTGGCCAGGGGAACAACGGGCGCCGTCGGCATCGTCCTGACCTCGGTGATCGGCACCGCCTTCGCCGACGAGGTGGCGACCCAGTTCCTCGGCGCCATCGTGGAAGGCCTTGGGCCGACCGGTCTGTCGCTGACCCTGCTGTCCACCGAGGAGACCGGGGGCCGGATGCCGGCCCGGGACGTCCCGATGGACGGCACGCTGGTCTATCACTGTGATCCCCGCTCGCCCGCCCTGGAATGGCTGCAGCGCCGCAAGTTGCCCATCGTCTTCGTCGATCAGGAGCCGACCGACGACGTGCCGAGCATCAACGTCGACGATCGCGGTGGGGCCCGGGCGGCCGCCGAGCATCTGATCGCCCTGGGGCATCGGCGGATCGGGATCGTCAACGCCGGTGTGGTCGGGCCGCACGGCCTGCAGACCACCGAGACCCCCGACCCGCAGTCGTTCGTGACCACCCAGCGGATGTTGGGATGGCTGGACGCGCTGGATGCCGCCGGGCTCACCCCGGTGGTCATCAAGCAGTCGTATTCCACCGAGGAGGAGGGGTACGCGGCGCTGCCGCTGCTGCTCGACACCGATCCGGACATCACCGCGGTGCTGTGCTTCTCCGACACGCTGGCGCACGGCATCATGTTGGCCGCCCAGGACCGCGGCCTCGAACTGCCGCGGGACCTTTCGGTGGTCGGGTTCGACGACAACCCGCTGGCGGTGCGGCTCCGACCGGCGCTGACCACCGTCCGGCAGGACGTGGCGGAGAAGGGTCGGTTGGCGGCGGCCGAGCTGATCCGCATCCTGGCCGCCGCCGGCGACCCGGCGGTCGACGAAACGGCAGGGCCCCGGCATGTTCTGCTACCCACCGAACTGGTCATCCGGGACAGCACGGCCCGCCCGCGAACCTCGACGCACAGCCCGGAGAGCGACCGGTGAGTGTTCGGTGACATCGAGGTCACCGACGGCTCATCCCTGCGACATGTCGAATCGGTAGTCTCCGCGTCATGTCCTGCTCGCCGCTGTCGCCGGCCCCGTGCTGACGACGCGTCGTTGTTGAGGTCTGTGCTGCGCAGCGAGGTCCGCGATGTCGCGGCGACGGTAGGCTCACGTGGTGCCGCAAAGCGCACGTCGAGCGGGGAGCCAGGCAGGTGACCGATCCCGAACGCGCAGACCCGGTCATCGGGTACGAACCCGAACAGCTGGTCGGCTTCCGGATCGGGGTGACCTCGGACCGTCGATCCGGCGATCTGATCGCCGCGCTGGAACGACGCGGCGCGGAGGTGCTGCACGCGCCCACCCTGCGCATCGTGCCGGCGGCGAAGGACGCACGCCTGGTCGAGGACACCGAGCGGATCATCGCCGCCGGTCCGGATCTCCTGCTGGCCACCACCGCCTACGGCATGCGCGGATGGTTCGAGGCCGCAGATGCCGCCGGGCTCGGCGCCCGGCTGGTCCAGGTCCTGGGTGAGTCCAGGATCCTGGTCCGTGGACCGAAGGCCCGGGGCGCGCTGCGCGCCGGTGGCCTGTCCGATTCCGGGATGAGCGCCGAGGAGACCACGGCGTCGCTGGTCGACCAGGTGATCGCCGAGGGCGCGCAAGGACGGACGGTCGCCGTGCAACTGCACGGATTCGTCGACGAGGAGCAACTGGACCGGTTGCGCGCCGCCGGGGCCTCGGTGATCACCGTCGCTCCCTACCTGTGGACGACACCGGCCGAGCCGCAACGGGTGTCCAGGATGTTGGATGCCATCGCCGCCCGGTCGCTGGATGCGGTGACATTCACCAGCGCGCCCGCCGCCGAGGCGCTGCTGGTCGCCGCCCATGATCGCGGGGTGCGGCCGGCGGTGGTCGCCGCGCTGCGCAGCGACGTCATCCCGTTCTCGGTCGGGCCGGTCACCGCCGCGCCGCTGCACGCCGCCGGCATCGATTCGATCCACCCCGATCGCTACCGGCTCGGTGCCCTGGTCCGGGTGCTCTGCGAGTACCTGACCGAGCATCAGGTGCGCCGGATCCGGACCAGGCACGGCGAACTGGAGATTCGCGGACGCAACGCCACGATCGACGGGCGGCGGGCGACGTTGTCACCGACTTCGGTTGCGGTGCTGCGGGTGCTGGCCGACGCGGGCGGGGCGGTCGTTGCCAAATCCAAGCTGCTGGCGGTGCTGCCCGATGCCGGTGACGATCACGCCCTGGAGGTGGCGGTGGCCCGATTGCGGCAGTCCCTCGATCAGCGCGGCCTGGTGGCCACCGTCATCAAGCGGGGTTACCGGCTCGACGTCTGAGCGCTGCCGGTCGGATGCTTAGCCCGGTCCGACAGGTCGTCGACCGGCGGGTGGTCACGCAATGCGTTCACCTTCGGTTCGCCGATCGCCCGATCCGACCAACGTGATACGCATTTCCGGCCGGTCACGGTAGGCCTGTGCCACAGCCGTGGGAGCGATTCCACCGAACGGTGGATCTGGTCGTTTCCGGCGCGCGGAGGCCCGTATCCGGGTGTTACCGTCCGATCACTGAAAGTGACGGCTGGCAGCGACGGTTGTCGGCGGGGGGATCACTTGCGGCCTTCATCCCCATCGAAAGGACACCGATGTCCGCACGATCGAAACCGCTTGCCCTCGTCCTGGGAGTAGCGATCACCGCGATGGGACTGGGCGTCGCAACGTCCGGCTCCGTCGCCGCCGCACCCAGTTGGCAGACCACCTTCCGCGACGATTTCAACGGCAGCGGCTTGCCGAACTCCAACAATTGGTTGCTCACCCTCGGGACGTCCTATCCCGGTGGTCCGGCGAATTTCGGTACCGGCGAAATTCAGACGATGACCGACAATCCCAACAATGTCGACGTGCGCAACGGGAATCTCTACATCACCCCGCAGCGGGACGCGGCCGGCGCCTGGACCTCGGCCAGGGTGGAGTCCGTCAGGTCGAACTTCAAGCCACCGGCCGGCGGCATCATGCACGTCGAAAGTCGTTTGCAGATGCCGAATGTCACCGGGCTGGAGGCGCGGGGCTACTGGCCGGCGTTCTGGATGCTCGGTGGCCCGTACCGGGCCGACCGGTGGTCGTGGCCGAGCATCGGCGAATTCGACATCATGGAGAACGTCCAGGGACTGAACTGGACCTACAACGTGCTGCATTGCGGGGTGTGGGCGCAGGCGCCGTGCAACGAGCCGGAGGGCATCAACAACGGCGACGCGAACAACAACGGCGCGCCGTGCCTGGGTACCACCTGCCAGGCCGGTTTCCACACCTACGGTTTCGAGTGGGACAACACCGGTCCGTCCGATCAGATGCGCTGGTACCTGGACGGTGTGCAGACCTTCGACGTCAGCGAAAGTGATGTGACACCGCAGATCTGGAACGATCTCTCGCAGCACGCGGGGTATTTCATCATCCTGAATGTCGCCATGGGCGGCGCCTTCCCGAACAAGCTCAATCCCGGCCAGGCCGGCCCACTGTCGACCACCAAGCCCGGCGTACCGATGGTCGTCGACTATGTCGAGGTCAAGTACGCCGGCGGGCAGGGCGGGCCCACTGACCCGACCACGCCGCCGGTCACGTCCCCGCCGGTGACCTCGCCACCCGTCACCTCGCCGCCGGTCACCAACCCACCGGTCACCGACCCGCCCACCACCCCACCGACCGGCACCGGACCATCGAACCTGCGGGTCAGCGGCGACCACCGGGGACAGCATCACGATCAGCTGGGACGGCGCGGCGACCGGCAGCTATGAGATCCTGCGCTCCGGTCAACGAATCGCCGATGTCACCGGCCAGAGCTTCACCGACCGCGGCCTGCTGCCCAACACGCCGTACCTGTACTCCGTGCGCGGCAACGGGGTCACCACACCGGTGCTGACCGCCACCCTGGGATCCTCGCCGACGGCGAACCCGACCACGACGACCCAGCAGCCACCCACCACCCAGCCGCCGGTCTCCGGAACACCGAGCAATCTGCGGGTCACCGGGACCACACCGAGCACCGTCACCATCGGCTGGGACGGCCCGGCCGGCGCCAGCTATCAGGTGCTGCGGTCGGGGATCCCGATCGCGACCGTCACCGCGACGAGTTTCACCGACATCGGCCTGTTCCGTGCCACCCCGTACCTGTATTCGGTGCGGTCCGGCGGAACGACGACGCCGGTGCTGACCGCGACGATTCCCTAGGAGATCGATTTCTCGCGGATCGTGGTACATCGGCCCGTCCAGCGCGGTCCGATGTACCACGATCGGGGCTTCCCGCTGGTGATCCGATCACCCGTCGGGCGACACCGTCCCGGCCCGCCTGCGGCGGCGGACCGACGGCGGACCGACGGATTCCCGTTCGTGCAGGGTCATCGGGACGAGATGGGTGGTCGGCACCAGATCCTCGGACAGCAGGATCTCCACCGCTCGCCGGCCCATCTCGAAATGCGGGATGGCCACGCTGGTCAGCTGCGGCTGCAGCCAACCGGCCAGATCGGAATCGTCGAACGAGACGATCGAGATGTCCTGCGGGCACAGACAATCCCGCTGCCTGGCAGGCCTGGTAGGCGCCGAGCGCGACGCGATCGTTCAGGCAGATGAAGGCACTCGGCCGGTGCCCCTGCGCGAGGTAGTCGCCGACCGCCTCGAAGGCCGGGTTCGGCCACCACCGGGTGTCGATCGGTCCGGCCGGCTCCAACCCGTTCTCCTGCAGGACGGCGGTGATCCCGGCGAGTCGTTCGACCGCGGCCATCACGTACGGCGGGGTCTCGCCGACCAGCACGATCCGGTCGCCGTGGCCGTGCCGCAACAGCAATCGGGCCGCCGACCGTCCGGCCTCGTTCTCGTCCGGGATGACCGACGGGAAAGATCTTGCTGCGGGTGGTGCAGTTCACCAGCACCATGGGCTGGCTCCGCATCCCCGCCGACACCCGGATCCGCCTGGTGTACATGGAGGCGTAGACGAAACCGCCGACGCCACGATCGACCATGTTCTGGATCAGCCGCTTCTCCAGCGTCACGTCACCACCGGTCTCCGCGATGAACAGCAGGTGCTCTCGGAGCAGGGCAGCTGCCAGGGCGCCCCGGATCATGTCCCCGGCGAACGCGTCGGCGGCCACCCCGTCCGACAGCAGGCCGATCGTCTGTGATCGATTGGTCCGCAGGCTGCGGGCCAGCAGGCTGGGGCGGTAGCCGAGCTCGCGCGCCGCGCGCAGCACACGTTCCTGGGCATCGGCGGAGATGCGCATGTCGGTTCGCCCGGTGGTCACGAACGATGCGGTCGTCCTGGAGACACCCGCCCGCTTGGCGACGTCCATCAGGGTCACCCGCTGGGGCGATGCGTCCGGCACGGGCAACTCCCTTCGTCACGGCGTCACGCCGTTCTCGGTCGATCAGCCGGCACCGGATGACCACGGATGGAATGGGCCTCGTCCCGAGCACCACCGCCTACCGACGTCGCATCGATGCCGCGCAGTGCCGGGTAGAAAGTCGAACGTACGCCCGACGAAGAACCCGGCTCAGCATAGTCGGACCCGCGGATCCGAGCCGGGCCACCGGCCCGGCGAGCCCCTCTCAGCCGCCCGGATCCGGTCCGCGCCCGGTAGGTTCCCGGTCATGGATCCGCGGCTGGCTCGTCGATACGCCGAACCGGATGCCGACGAGAACATCGATTCGGCCACCGAGGGAGCGTTTCGCGCCGACCTCGAACGGATCAGATTTTCCCCGTACTTCTCCCGGCTGGCCGCCGTCACCCAGGTCATCTCACAGGGCGCAGCCGGCCAGGTGGTGCACAACCGGCTGACCCATACGATCAAGGTGACGGCGGTGGCCAGGGCGATCGCGACCGCGATCCGGTCGGGTCAGGACGCGGCGCGAGCCGCCGAACTGGGTGGCTGTGACCCGGTGGTGGTCCAGGCGGCGGCCAGCGCGCACGACCTGGGCCATCCGCCGTTCGGGCACCTCGGCGAACGCATCCTGGACCGCATCGCTCGGTCGAGGTTCGGTCTGGCCGACGGATTCGAGGGCAACGCCCAGACCTTCCGGATCATGACCGAGCTCGACGTGCACGGTCGGCACGGCGAGGGACTCAACCTCACCGCCGCGGTCCGGGCGGCCGTGCTGAAGTACCCCTGGGCCCGGCTCGCCTACCCGACGCCGCATCCCACCGGGATGCAACCGCCGCCGCGTGGTGGCGGCAGCGGGGTGGAGGGTTCGGGATCGGCCAAGTTCTCGGCCTATGTGCTGGACGTCTCGGAGATGCGGGACGTGCTGGCCGCGTACCCGGCGATCGAACCGCTGCGGCAGACCGTCGAGTGCTCGGTGATGGACATCGCCGACGACATCGCCTATTCGTTGCATGATCTGGACGATTTCCACCGGGCGGGGGTGCTGCAGCACGCGGCGGTGGCCGCGGAGTTCCGCACCTGGATCCGTCGCCGGCCGGAATTCGCCAGGGGACGAACGCTGGACATCGGTGCGGCCGTCACCGGGGGGTTCACCGGCGGGCTGGCGTTCGGGTCGTCGGTGGCCGATCGGCAGCCCGGGGTGGCGCTGGAACAATTGCGTCGCCGGCTGCAGGCCAGGGACGGCTGGATCTTCGACGACGACACCTTCGGGGTGGCGGTCGGCCGGGTGGCCACCGATCTGGTGGACGGATTGCTGGCGGTGCCGTTCGACTCGTCGATGGCCGCCGAACGGGCGATCGGCACCTTCACCGAGAGCTGGATCGCCCACCTGGAGGCGTCGGTGGAGGTGGTCGCCGATCCGCCGGTCCGCGCCGGTCATGTGGTGCTCGGTCGTCAGGCGTGGCACGAGGTGGCGGTGCTCAAGTTCGTCCACCAGCGATTCGTGCTGGACCGGCCGGATCTGGCGATGTTCCAACGCGGGCAGGCAGAGTCGCTCACCTCGCTGGTGGCCAACCTCGAGTCCTGGTTGACCGACCCGGTGGACGCCGGCCGGGCGCCCCGGAGGCTGATCGACCTGGTCGAGCTCGCCACCTCGGGGTACCGGCGGGTGGCGATCGAGGAGCCCCGGCTGCTGGTCGGACCGACCGGGGAGTCGGCGGCCTCCAGGGACGACATCGTCCGCCTCGGCCGCGGTCGCGGCATCATCGATTACGTCGCCTCGCTCACCGACGACCGGGCGGCCGCTTCAGCGCGCACCCTTGCCGGGTTCACCGGGCAATTGTGGGACGCGGGATCGGGGCTGTGAGCAAGGGTCGACCGGCCAGGAAGAACCCGCCGACCAAGCGGCGGACGGTGACCGGCGGCGGGATCGCCGTCGAGGTGCCGGCCGATCGCCTGGTGGGCTGGGTGAACCGGTTCGCCGGCCGCAACGACGGACTCGCCGCGATCTCCACCGACGGTGCGGTGATCTCGGTGGCCGGCGGGGATGGCACCGAGGCGGTGCTGCAGGTGCCGTTCGGGCCGATGACGGTGGGGGACCGGGAGCCGATAGAGGCGCTGCTGCACCATCTGTCGGGGTTGGGGGCACTCGGTGTGGTGCTGGTGCGCGGCGGGGCGCACTCGGTCGGGGTGGTCCGGGACGGACTCGTGCTGAGCTCGTCCACCGACCGCGCCTACCTGCAGGGCCGGACGGCAGCCGGCGGTTGGTCGCAACAACGTTTCGCCCGCCGGCGGGAGAACCAGCGCACCGCGTCCTTCGAGAACGCCTCCACCACGGCCGCCCGACTGCTGGTGCCGCCGGCCGCGTCACTGCGCGGGCTGGTGCTGGGCGGCGACAAGCACGCACTGGCCGAGGTGTTCGCCGATTCCCGGTTGTCCGTGCTCGAGGATCTGCCGCGTCGGGTGTTCGGTGACATCGCCGAGCCGCGCCGCGCCGTCCTGGACGAGATCGCGACCCGCAGCCTGTCGGTCGAGATCGTCATCTCCCCGATGCCGGCCTGAGCACCGCGGCCACATGACATCCTGACCGGGTGACCGCACAGACCCAACAGAGCGACCCGACCGCACGGCTGATCAGTGACCGCATCGCTGACGAACTGTCCGCCGCCAGGTGGCAGGTGGACGCCGCCGTCGCCCTGTTGGACGGCGGCGCGACGGTGCCGTTCATCGCCCGTTACCGCAAGGAGGCGACCGGGTCGCTCGACGATGCGCAACTGCGAATGCTGACCGAGCGGCTGGATTATCTGCGTGAACTCGCCGACCGCCGGACGGCGATCCTCGAGTCGATCGCCGCGCAGGGCAAACTGACCGACGCGCTCGCCGCCCGGATCGCCGCCGCCGACTCCAAGGCCCGGCTCGAGGACATCTATCTGCCGTTCAAACCGAAGCGGCGGACCAAGGCCCAGATCGCCCGGGAGGCGGGACTGGAACCGCTGGCCGATCTGCTGATCGGGAACCCGTCGCAGGATCCCATGGTCGTGGCGGTTGGGTTCGTCGATGCCGACCGCGGGATCGATGATGCCGCCCAGGCATTGGCGGGCGCCAGGGCGATCCTCACCGAGCGGTTCGGCGAGGACGCGGATCTGGTCGGCGAGCTGCGGGAGCGACTCTGGCAGCGCGGCCGGCTCACCAGCACCGTCCGGGACGCACAGGCCAAGGACGCCTCGAAGTTCGCCGACTACTTCGATTTCTCGGCGCCACTGAAAACCCTTCCCTCGCATCGAATCCTCGCGATGTACCGGGGTGAGGCGCAAGGTGTGCTGACGGTCGCCGTCGATCCGGCCGATCCGTCACCCGGCGACTACGAGCGCCGCATTGCCGTCCGGTTCCGGATCGCAGACCGGGGTCGGCCGGGCGATTCCTGGTTGCTCGACACCGTCGGGTGGGCCTGGCGGACCAGGATTCTCGTCTCGCTGGGCATCGATCTGCGGGCCCGGTTGCGGCAGAGTGCCGAGCGGGATGCCGCGGCCGTGTTCGCGGCGAACCTCAAGGACCTGCTGCTGGCCGCGCCGGCCGGTGGCCGGTCCACCCTGGGGCTCGACCCAGGGTTCCGGACCGGGGTCAAGGTCGCCGTCGTCGACGGGACCGGCAGGGTGGTGGCCACCGACACGATTTACCCGCATCAGCCGGCCAACCGGTGGGACCAGTCGCTAACGACCTTGGAACGCATGGTGAAGGCCAACGGGGTCGAGCTGGTCGCGATCGGGAACGGCACCGCCTCCCGGGAGACCGACCGGCTGGCCGCCGATCTCATCGCGCGCTGCCCCGGCCTGATCAAGGTGGTGGTGTCCGAGGCCGGTGCGTCCGTGTATTCCGCCTCCGCCTACGCCTCAGCGGAACTGCCCGACCTGGACGTCTCGATCCGCGGCGCCGTCTCCATCGCCCGGCGGTTGCAGGATCCGTTGGCCGAGCTGGTCAAGATCGACCCCAAATCGATCGGTGTCGGCCAGTACCAGCACGACGTTGCCGAATCGGTGCTCGCCCGATCGGTCGACGCGGTGGTCGAGGACTGCGTGAACGCGGTCGGGGTGGAGGTCAACACCGCCTCGGTGCCACTGTTGTCCCGGGTGTCCGGGATCTCCCCGGCGCTCGCCGAGAACATCGTGCGGCACCGGGACACCAACGGCCCGTTCGGCAATCGCCGCGAGCTCAAGAGCGTCGCGCGGCTCGGACCCAAGGCGTACGAGCAGTGCGCCGGGTTTCTGCGGATCGCCGACGGCGGCGATCCGCTGGATGCCTCGAGCGTGCACCCGGAGGCCTACTCGGTGGTGCGCCGGATCGTCGACCCGGACCGGCGGCGGGGTCCGCGAGCTGATCGGTAACACGGCGGTGCTCCGGTCGCTCCGGCCCGCCGACTTCGTGGACGAGACATTCGGGCTGCCGACCGTGACCGACATCCTCGGCGAGCTGGAGAAGCCCGGCCGCGACCCGCGGCCCGCCTTCGCCACCGCCGCCTTCGCCGACGGCGTCGAGAAGGTGGCGGATCTCAAGGTGGGGATGGTGCTGGAGGGCGTGGTCACCAACGTCGCGGCGTTCGGGGCGTTCGTCGACGTCGGGGTCCATCAGGACGGACTGGTCCACGTGTCGGCGATGTCCCGTTCGTTCGTCAGCGATCCCCGGCAGGTGGTCACCTCGGGTCAGGTGGTCAAGGTGAAGGTGATGGAGGTCGACGAAGCGCGGCAGCGGATCTCGCTCAGTCTGCGACTGGACGACGAGCCAGGAGCACGGGCGGCGCAGCGTGGCGAACGACGATCGGACCACAGTCGCCAGGGCCGGGGGAGCGGGGGCACTCCACCGCCCGCGAAACGAGCCGTCGGCCGGGAAAAACCGGGGGAGAAGCCGGTTCCGGCCGCGGGTGGCGCGATGGCGGAGGCGCTCCGCCGGGCCGGCCTGGGCAACTGAGCCGCCGACCCGGAAGGCCTCAGTCGGCCGATCCGCAACATTGCTGGATGGATTGTTCTGGCGCACAGGCGTTCTCGGACGGCAGGCCGGCCACCAGTTGAGCGTTGATCCGGCGGCCGATCTCGGCCAACTGCCGCACCTGAACTGCGGTCAGGGGATCGAGGACGAGGTGCCGCACCGCGTCCACGTGGCCGGGTGCTGACGCGACCACCTTGTCCCACCCGGCATCGGTCAGGATCGCCACGGTGAACCGGCCGTCCTCCGGATCCGGCTCGCGCCGCACCAACTGCTGCTGCTCGAGTCGTTTCACGACGTTCGACAGTCGGGACAGCGAACCGTGGACCAGGTCGGCCAGGACGCTCATCCGGAGCATTCGGCCGTCCGACATCGACAACGAGCTGAGCACGACGTAATCGAACATGCCCATGCCGGCATCCCGCTGCAGCTGATGGTCCAGCAGCCCGGGAAGCCTGAGCACCAGGCCCATCACACCGATCCACGCGTCCTGTTCGCCGGCGGTCAACCAACGGGTCTCCTCGACTGTCGTCACGACACCAGTCTACCCGATGACTACAAGGTTGAAGTGAATCATCTCACAATACTTCAAGCATGAAGTATGGCCGCATCGGAGTAACTTCAAGCATGAAGTAGACAGGAACCCGACAACGCCGAAAAGAGAAGCCATGACACTGTTCCGACTTGACGCCAGCATCCGCACCGAAGGATCCGCCAGCCGCGAGATCGCCGACATCGTCGAGGACGAATGGCGTGCCGTTCATCCGGGCGAGCCGATCAACCGCCGGCACATCGGGATCGACGTGCTGCCCGCCGATTCCTGGCCGCTGGCTGTTGGTGCGATGTCCGTTCCATCTGCCGACCTGACCGCCGACCACCTCCGCGCCCAAACGCTGGCAGCGACGCTGGTGGACGAGATGCTGGCAGCCGACGCGATTCTGCTGGCGATCCCGCTCTACAACTTCGGCGTCTCCCAGCACGCCAAGACCTGGATCGACCTGGTGATGACCGACCCGAGGGCGGGGAACGGTGCCCAGCTGTTGGCCGGCCGCAAGGTGGTCCTGGTCACCGTCCGAGGTGGTGCCTACGGTCCGGGTACTCCGCGGGAAGGATGGGACCATGCCACGGGGTATCTGACGCGAATCCTCGGCGACGTCTGGGGCGCCGATCTGACGGTCGTCGAGCGGGAGTTCACCCTGGTCGGAGTCAATCCGGCGCTCGACGCCTTCACCGATCTGGCCTCACAGTTGCATTCCGGAGCGCGTGACTCGGCACGAGAGGTCGGGAAGGCGCTGGCAGTCGCCTAAGCGATCGGGTCGCCGTCGGTCGCTGCAGTGCTGCCAGCAGCTCCGTGCGACTGGGCCCCGGCAGGAAGTACCTGGGCATTCCACCGCCGAGCGCGCCGACCGTTTGCGCCAACCCTGGTGCGGCCAGTGCATCGGCCGGGAGCCGCAACATGTGTGAGACGTCGCAGTAGGCGCGCAACACATCCGGGTCGCGGTGCGCGGCGGCGTAGAGTGCGTTGCTTCGCATCCAGCCGAGATCTTCTGTGCGGTAGGGCGTTCCGGCAATATCTGACTCGATCTCAGCAAGTCGGTGCCGGGTGAAGGCCGTCGTTGCCTCGACATATGGCACCACCTCGCGGGTGACGGCGGCATCGAACTCGGCCGCCAGCTCCGCCGCTGCCCGGCGGTCGAACGAGCTGCCGCGCAGCACATTTCGCAGGGTGATGGCCTGCAACAGGCCGATTGCCGCGCCCCTGCCCAGCGACGGGTTGGTGCATGACCAGGCATCCCCGACCGGAACCATGCCGGTGACGACGGGCACGCCGTCGGGCAGGTAGCTGCGGTGCCGATCCTCGATCCCGGAAAAGGCCTGGATCCCGGTGATCGGGATGCCCCTGGTCCACGGCGCCTGCTCGGGATAGAGCTCCATCACCCGGTGCCAGGTGTCCGGATCGCGCAGGGCTCTGAGCTCCTTGTCGCCGGCGGCGCAGATGATCCCGACGCCCCAGGTGCCGTTGTCGCACGGCAGGGTCAATGTCGACACGCTGTCGAAGTGCGACAGCAGGGTGGCGGTGATCGGCGGTCGCTCGCCGCCTGCTGCGGTGTCGGATTCGGTGCCTGTGACGTCGGCGTTGGTGGCGGCGCGAAAGTGCCGGGAGTAGTAGGCGAAACCGGAGTCGTCCCTGGTCTCCAGCGGGCGCGGTGCCCCGATGGCCTCCACCATGGCCGGCATCGCGGATCGCCGACCGGTCGCATCGACGACGAGATCCGATCGCCAGGAACGGTTCTGGCTGATCACGCCGGCAACATGGGGGATCGCCGTCGGTTGCGCGGCAGCGATCAAGCCGGTGACCCCGACCCCGCGTTCAACGGTGATGTTCGGGTGGCTGCCGGCGGAGCGGGCCAGCACGGCCTCCAGCATCGGCCGGCGGGCGGTGACCATCTCGAAACGCTCGTCGCCCGGTCGCGCCGGTCCGCGCCAGGCCTCCGGGAGTGACAGCAGCATGTTGAACCGATGGGCGCCGGCGGCGATCAGGTCGTCCACGACCTGCGGTAGCTCACGGCGCATCTCCAGATGCCAGCGCGACAGCATGATGTGCAGCAGGTGGAACTGGTGCACCCCGGTTCGGTCCCAGCCGTCCCAGGCCGCATCCGGGCTCGGCGGCGGAGCCGGATCCCGTTCCAGCACCGTCACCCGATGCCCGTCATCGGCGAGCAGGAGTGCGGTGGACAGGCCGATCATTCCGGCGCCCAGTACGACGATCTCCGCCATGGTTCACCTCTCATCGAGTCGATCCGAGGAGGGCGATGATCCGGCGGAGAACTGTTCATCCACCAGTCCATGGACTGCTCAATCGCTGCTCACCTGGTGGGAGCGACTGCTCGCTCCGGGAATCGGCTCTGCGGGAATCAACTCTGCGGGTATCGACTCTGCGGGAATCAAACGGAGCGGCGGCCCGCGCCGATCTCGACCGACCACAGCACGTCGGTGAGTTCGTCGATCGCTCTGGACAGGTGCCGCCGATAGGTGGAGAACGGCAGGTCCAACACGGTGGCCGCGGCTTCCTGGGTGGCTGCGGCGTGCACGAACGTCCGGTCCAGCACTCTGCCCAGCGAGGTGTCCCGCTCGCCGACCACAGCGATGGCCTCGAGCATGCCGGCCCGGAGCCGGCCGGTCGGATCGGCATCGGGGGGGCCCACCAGTCGGGTCGAGATCAACGCGCTTGCCGGCCAGCCGATCCGGCCTGGACAGGTCACGCAGCGCACCCCGGACTGCGTCGTTGAAATCGTGACGGCGCAACGGTTCCGGCCGTAGCATCTCCGGCGGAACCGGACCTTGCTCACCGGTGAGCTCGCGGTCGGCCATCAGATCGAGCCAGCCGTCGATCGGTACCCGCCGCCAGTCGATACCGAAGATCGTGTGTTGCCGGCCGTCGAAAGTCACCGTGCGGTAAGGGTTCAGGCCCAGGTAGGAGAAGTTCGGTACCCAGAATTCGTCATCGATCGAGGTGACGAACGACCAGGCCAGCGGTCGCCGGACCCAGGTGATCGTCGACCCGACGCAGCTCGCCAGGACGGCGTAGGCATCGCGTTGATGACGCGCAGTGCGGCCACCCAGGAAACGCCCGATGCTGATCTGCTCACCCGGCCGGGCCGGCGACGAGCTCTGGGCGACCCCGACCGCGGCGTCCAGTACCGGGTCGGCATCGACCAGGGCCGGATCAGCCGGATAGAGCACCTGCAGGAAGTAGCCCGCGATCCCGTTCGGCGACCGGACGACGGAGAGGCCCTCGGGCTGGGCCTCCAGCCAGCGCGCGGCGATTGCTGCGCTGGCCGCGCCCTCGTGCCGCCGGATCAGCTCGATCGTCTCCGGATGGTCGTCCGGCCGGCCGGCGAGCACAGCAGCGGCGCCACGCTCGCGCAGCGCCCAGAACGATCCGTAGAGGGGTCCCCGCCGGTGCAGGTAGAGCTTCTGATGGGCGCCGAGCACGCGTGTCGCAGAGTCGTTGCTGCGCAACGACTCGATGGCGTGCCGGTGCACGATGCCGACGACCTGACGGTAGCGCTGGGGGGACCGGCGACGCAGGTCTGCCTCCAGCACCTCGCGGACCAGGTCGTGCGGGTACAGGCCGTCGGCCCCGCGGGTGATGAACGGCCGGCTCTCCAGCCACGGCCACACCTGCGCGGCCTGCGCTCCGATCGCCATTCCGAGCAGATCCTCACCGGTGAGCCAGGAGACGGCACAGAGGGCGAGCGCCTGTGCATGCGCTTCGCTGGGTGCCTCTCCCACCAGGTGCGTGGCCAACGCAGCCACCAGGTCGGGGGCATCCGCCAGGTCGTCCGGGAGCTGCGCAGTGGTCGCGGAATCGGCCAGCAGCGCCAGCGTCATCGGGTGGCCGCCGCCGAGTCGGGTCAACCGCGACCGACCATCGTCAGGCACCGCGCAGCGGGCCAGTAGGTCCAGACTCTGCTCGTCGGTCAACGGGTCGAGTCGGCACACGGTCGCCACGGCCCGCCAGCCGGGATCGGTCCGCCAGGCAGCCCCGGGTGGCTCCCGGCCGACCAGCACGACCACCGAGTCCGACCGCAGCGACGGCAGGAACGCGGTGCGGAACCAGTGGTCCAGCGTGATCAACCGGTCGTAGCCGTCGAGCAGCAACACCAGGGCCGGATCTGTGGGATCTGCAACGTGGGCCGGGTCCGTCGGATCGGTCGGGTCGGCGCGGACCTCGGCCGCGAGCCGGCCGTCGGCGAACGCCGCGAGGAAACTCTCCGGGCTGCAGTCGATGTCGCGGGCATCGAGATGCACCACCGGGCACACGGCACGCTCGGCGATGATCCGCAGTCGGTGCAACAGGGTGGTCTTGCCGATCCCACCCGGCCCGTGGACGAACAGCACTCGATGCGTCCCGTCGCCGGTCAGCGCCGCCTCGAACGCCGCCAGTTCCTGCTCGCGCCCGACGAAGGCCGATACCCGGGCGTCATCGAGCGCAGAGGCGAGATTCCTCCGTGCGGCTGGCTGTCGGCGGGTTTCCACGGCGGGCCGAGCCTACCGCCGCAGGGGCTCGGCAGATCAGCCACCGAGCCCCTTTTCGCATTCGGTGCCGGGTCAGGCGGTTTGGATTTCGGTGCGGTCGCCGGACCACAGGGTGTGGAAGGTGCCGTCCTTGTCGATCCGCTTGTACGTGTGGGCGCCGAAGAAGTCCCGCTGACCCTGGATCAACGCCGCGGGCAACCGCTCGGACCGCAACCCGTCGTAGTAGGACAACGCCGCCGCGAACCCCGGGGTCGGGATCCCGGACTGCGCCGCCCCCGCCACCACCCGCCGCCACGAATCCTGCGCGGTGGTGATCGCATCGGTGAAGTACGGCGCCAGCAGCAGCGACGCCGGGATCTCCACCCCCGCGGACACGTCATACGCCTCGGTGATCCGGTTCAGGAACTTCGCCCGGATGATGCAGCCACCCCGCCAGATCCTGGCCACCGCACCCACATTGATGTCCCACCCGTACTCCGCCGCACCCGCGAAGATCTCATCCAACCCCTGCGCATACGCCACGATCTTCGACGCGTACAACGCGATCCGCACGTCCTCGATGAACCCCGCCTGGTCCTTGACCTCCCACGCCCCGTTCGGACCCGGCAGCTTCCCGGCCGCCGCCGCCCGCTGCGCCGTCGAGGACGACAACCCGCGGGCGAACACCGCCTCCGCGATCCCGGACACCGGGATCCCCAGATCCAACGCCGTCTGCACCGTCCACGTCCCGGTGCCCTTCATCCCCGCCGCATCCAGGATCACATCGATCAACGGCCCACCCGTCGCCTCGTCCACCTGGGCCAGCACCTGCGCGGTGATCTCGATCAGGAACGAATCCAGATCCCCCTTGTTCCACTCCCCGAAGATCTCCCCGATCTCCGCCGGGGACAACCCCGCGCCGCGGCGCAGCAGGTCGTAGGCCTCGGCGATCAACTGCATGTCGGCGTACTCGATGCCGTTGTGCACCATCTTCACGAAATGCCCCGCACCGTCGGTGCCGATGTGCGTGCAACACGGCGCCCCGTCCACATGCGCGGAGATCTTCTCCAGGAT
Organism: uncultured Actinomycetota bacterium; assembly: GCA_963719475.1. Lineage (GTDB taxonomy): Bacteria > Actinomycetota > Actinomycetes > Mycobacteriales > Nakamurellaceae > Nakamurella. Next base: position 314,894 of record CAVRCD010000014.1, read on the forward strand.
CGGCCCCAACGACTCATACGACTTCGCCGAACCGCCCGGCATGATCGACGGCCCGTTCAGCGCGCCCTCCTCACCACCGGAGACCCCGCACCCCACGAAGTGGATGCCCTTGTCCTGCAACGCGGCCTGCCGGCGCCTGGTGTCCTCGAACTTCGCGTTCCCACCATCGATGATGATGTCGCCCGGCTCCACCAACGCCGCCAACTCGTCGATCACCGCGTCCGTCGGCCCACCGGCCTTCACCATGATCAGGATCTTCCGCGGCACCGCCAACGACGCCACGAAATCCGCCGACGACTCCGACGGCACGAACGTGCCGTCACCACCATGCTCATCGATCAACGCCGTCGTCTTCGCGTACGACCGGTTGTGCACCGCCGTGACAAAACCATTGCGGGCGAAATTGCGGGCCAGGTTCGACCCCATCACGGCAAGACCTGTGACGCCGATGTCGGCCTTATTGTGCAGTGTCACTCACTGACGAAGCCTCCATATTTCAGTGATGGTCGGAAAAGCAGACTGCGACATCTATTGTCGCAGAACCGTTCTGCGGTTCGGGTCAGCCGGCGTCCAGCCGAAGTACCACCTTGCCGGATATCGCCGGATCGGCCGCTACATCCATGGCGGTGACCGCATCAGAGAGATCAAAGGTGTGGGTGATGACGGGATCGAAGGCCGCCGATTCGGCGAGCAATGCGATCGCGTCGTCGAATTCGGTGTCGAACCTGAACGCACCGCGATAGTCGATCTCTTTGGCCACCATCGCCGACAGCTCTGTTGGTCGCGGGCCGGGCGGGAACATACCCAACTGCACCATCACCCCACGTCGCCGCACGGCTGTCAGGGTCGCCCCGACCGCGCCGGATGCACCCGATGCCTCGATGGCCACGTCGAAGTATTGATCGGGGAGCGTCTGGTCGCCGATCTGCACTGTGCGATCGACGCCGACTTGTTCGGCGATCGACAGGGGGTGCGACAGCAGGTCGGTGGTCCACACCTCGGCGGCACCGTTGGCCTTCGCGGCGCCGGCCACCAGCAGCCCGATCGGGCCGGATCCGCCGACGAGAACCTTTGCGCCGCCGACTCCGCCGGCCCGTCCCAACGCGTGGAGGGCCACCGCCAAGGGTTCGGCGAGCACGGCGCGGGAGAGCGGCAGCGAGTCGGGTAGCGGGCGGACCTGGTCGGGTCGGACCAGGATGAGCTCGGCGAACCCGCCCTGGGTGTGCGGGTCGCTCGCGGCCGATCCGAGGTAGCGCGCGTTGCGGCACACATTCCTGACGCCGGCGGCGCATTCCGGACAGGTGCCGCAGGGGCTGGCCGGGTGAATCGCAACAGGAGTGCCGACCGCGGATGCCCCGGACGGGTCATCGGCGATCAGACCGACGACCTCGTGCCCGAGAACGAGCGGCTCGCGCAAGGTGAACGCACCGACCGCACCGTGCCGGTAGTAATGCAGGTCCGAGCCGCAGATCCCGCCATGAGTGGCCCGCACCAGAATCTGGCCGGGGGACGGGCGAGGGCTGGGGAAGATCGTCGAGCCGGAGATCACCGGCACCGTACGCCTTGAGCGCCCTCATGCCGGCTGGTGGTGCTGTGCGTCCCCGGTCCACAGGTCGGCGAGCGGCGGCGCCGACGACCGGCCAGGGTGGTCGGACCCGAGCACGCTGGATCCGGATTCGGGAACCAGGCTCAGTGAGGCGATGATCTCGGCGGCGACATCTGCAGGCTTGCGCCCGAAATCGACGACCAGCGAATTCTCGTCGGGTCCAAGCGACTCCAGGGTCGCGACCTGCGAATCCAGCAGCGCAACCGGCATGAAGTGATCGGTTCGCGCGGCCAGCCGCTGTCCGATCTGCTCTTTCGAACCGGCTAGGTGCACGAAGACCACGTTGTCACCACGCAGCCGATCGCGGTAGACCTTCTTCAGCGCCGAGCAGGTCACGATGCCGGGAATTCCGGCGACGGTGTGGTTGTGGATCCACCCCGCGACGAGATCGAGCCAGGGCCAACGGTCCTCATCGGTCAAGGGTATGCCGGCAGCCATCTTCGCCACATTGCTCGCAGGATGCAGATCGTCGCCCTCTTCCAGGTCCCAACCGAGCTGTCCGGCGAGAACGGCTGCGACGGTGGACTTTCCGCATCCCGAAACGCCCATCAGGACAAGCACCGGCTGTTGCCTCGCAGCGGCAGTACCACCTTCCCCGGTCATCGCTTTGCCAGTTCTGCGCTGACGGATTCGAGGAGTTCGTTCCAGGCCTGTTCGAATTTCTGCACGCCTTCGGTTTCCAGGACCTCGAACACGTCGTCCAGGTCGATGCCGAGGGCTTCCAGTCCGGAGAACACGGCGGAGGCTTGGGCGTAGGTGCCGTCGATGGTGTTCCCGCGGATCACGCCGTGGTCCCGGACGGCGTCGATGGTTTTCTCCGGGGCGGTGTTCACCGTGTTCGGGGCGACCAGTTCCACGACGTACCGGGTGTCGTCGTACTTCGGGTCCTTGACCCCGGTGGACGCCCACAGCGGGCGTTGCGCGTTCGCGCCCGCGGCCTTGAGCGTGTCCCACCGGTCACCGGCGAAGGTCTGCTCGTACGCCTGGTACGCCAGTCGGGCGTTCGCGATCGCCGCCTCACCCTCCAGCGCGGCGGCTTCCGGGGAGCCGATGGCCTTGAGCCGCTTGTCGATCTCACAGTCGACGCGGGAGACGAAGAACGACGCGACGGAGTGGATCTGGGAGATGTCGTGGCCGCCTTCCTTGGCCTGCTCCAGGCCGGTGAGGTAGGCGTCCATCACCGCCTTGTACCGCTCCAGGGAGAAGATCAGGGTGACGTTCACGCTGATCCCCTCGGCGATCACCGCGGTGATCGCCGGCAACCCGGCCAGGGTGGCGGGGATTTTGATCAGCAGGTTGGGTCGGTCCACGATCTTGGACAGTTCCTGGGCCTGCGCGATCGTCGCGGCGGTGTCGTGCGCCAGCCGGGGGTCGACCTCGATCGACACCCGACCATCGGCATGCCCGGACGCTTCGAAGGTCGCGGTGAACAGGTCACACGCGTCGCGCACGTCGTCGGTGGTGACTTCCCGGACGGTGTCGTCGACGTCGGCGCCGCGGGCGGCGAGCTCACCGATCTGCTGCTGGTAGGACGCGCCGTCCTTGAGCGCGGCCTGGAAGATCGACGGGTTCGTGGTGACCCCGACGATGTGCGAGTTCGCGATCAGGTCCTTCAGGTTCCCGGACTGCAACCGCTGCCGGGACAAATCATCCAGCCACAGGGAAACCCCGGCCGCGGAGAGATCGGCAGCCAGGTTGGCGTTCGACGTGCTCTGCGGTGTGGTCATGAGTGATCAACTCTCAGTCTCGATAGGAATGTGCGGAGCGGGGAGGGTGTGACTCTTCAGAGCACGGTCCGTGGCGAGCAAGGGATTCCCGGGCCAGCAGCGACGACATGGTCGGGGGTGAAGCCGAATTCGCGGAAGAGCGTCGCGGCGTCCGCGGACGCGCCATAGTGCTCGAGCGAGACCGGACGGCCCGTGGTGCCGAGCCACCGCCACCAGGGCTGCGCGACCCCGGCCTCGACCGACACCCGCGCGGTGACCGCCGCGGGCAACACGGACTCGATGTACGCGGCATCCTGCGCCTCGAACCAGTCCAGGCAGGGGACCGACACCACGCGGGTGCCGATGCCCTCGGCCTGCAGCACGTCCCGGGCCTGCGAGGGCGAGCTGCACCTCGGACCCGGATGCCATCAGGATCACCTGCAGATCACCGACCGTGTCATCGGCATCCGCGAGGACGTAGGCCCCGCGGGCAACGCCGTCCGCCGATGTGCCGGCCAGAGTGGGCACGTTCTGCCGGGTCAACGCCAGACCGACCGGGCCGGAGGCGAACTCCGACTGCTTCTCCAGCGTGGCCTGCCAGGCATAGGCCGTCTCGTTGCCGTCCGCCGGACGGACGATCGCCAACCCGGGAATGGCCCGCAGGGCGGCCAGGTGCTCGACCGGCTGGTGGGTGGGGCCGTCCTCACCGAGGCCGATGGAGTCGTGGGTCCACACGTAGATCGCCGGGGCGCCCATCACCGCGGCCAACCGGACCGCGCCGCGCATGTAATCGCTGAACTGCAGGAACGTGCCGCCGTAGGCGCGGGTCGGGCCGTGCAGCACGATCCCGGACAGGATCGCGCCCATCGCGTGTTCCCGGATCCCGAAGTGCAGGGTCCGGCCGTACGGGGTGGCGTTCCAATGCGTGGTCTTCGCCGCGTCCGGGCCGAACGAATCGGCGCCCTTCATCGTGGTGTTGTTCGACTCGGCCAGGTCGGCCGATCCGCCCCACAGCTCGGGCAGCACGTCGGCCAGCGCGTTCAGCACCGCCCCGGACGCCGCCCGGGTCGACACCCCCTTCTGATCGACCGGCCAGGACGGCAACGCCTCGGTCCAGCCCGCGGGGAGCTCGCGGGCCTGCAACCGGTCGAACAACGCCTTGCGGTCCGGGTTCGCCGCCGCCCAGGCGTCGAAACCTTCCTGCCACTGGGCCTTCTCGGCAATGCCACGATCCAGGGCGAGCCGGGTGTGCTTGATGACGACGTCGTCGACCTGGAACGAGCGGGCGGGGTCGAACCCGAGAATGGTCTTCAGCGCGGCGATCTCCTCGGCGCCCAACGCCGACCCGTGCGAAGCACCGGTGTTCTGCTTCGTCGGCGCCGGGTACGCGATGACCGTCCGCAGCTGGATGAACGACGGCCTGTCGGTGACAGCCTTGGCCGCCTCGACCGCGGCCAGGATGCCGGTGACATTTTCGCCGCCCTCGACCTCCTGCACATGCCAGCCGTACGCGCGGTAGCGGGCGGCGACGTCCTCGGACAGCGCGATCGCGGTGTCGTCCTCGATCGAGATGTTGTTGTGGTCATAGAACACGACAAGGTTGCCGAGTTGCTGGCGGCCGGCGATCGAGGAGGCCTCGGAGGTGATGCCCTCCTCGATGTCGCCGTCCGAGGCGATCACGTAGACGAAATGGTCGAACGGCGACTCACCCGATGCGGCCGAGGGATCGAACAGGCCGCGTTCCCGGCGGGCGGCCATCGCCATCCCGACCGCGGACGACAGCCCCTGCCCCAACGGGCCGGTGGTCATCTCCACGCCTTTGGTGTGATGAACCTCCGGGTGGCCGGGGGTGAGCGACCCCCAGGTCCGCAGCGCCGCGAGGTCGTCCAGTTCCAGGCCGAACCCGGCCAGATACAGCTGGATGTACAGGGTCAACGACGAATGACCCGCCGACAGCACGAACCGGTCCCGACCCACCCACGTCGGATCCGCCGGATCCTGCCGCATCACCTTTTGAAACAGGCTGTACGCCAACGGCGCCAACGACATCGCGGTGCCGGGATGACCGTTGCCGACCTTCTGCACCGCATCCGCCGCCAGCACCCGGGCGGTATCCACCGAGCGACGATCCAGGTCGGACCAATCGTCGGGAAGATGGGCGGTGGTGAGCTCGGAGATCTCCTCGGTGGTGGTCACAGATTTTCTACCTTCGTTTCGAGTGTGAGAGCTGCTGAAAGCCAACAGCTGCGGGGTGATTCAGACGACCGCTGTCATCCCGCCGTCGATGAACAGCACCTGGCCGTTGACGTAGTCGGAGGCCGGTGAGGCGAAGAACACCGCCGGGCCGACGAGGTCCTCGACGGTGCCCCAACGGGCGGCCGGCGTGCGGCCGAGAATCCAGCTGTTGAAGGCCTGGTCGTCGACCAGTGCCTGGGTCATCTCGGTGTGGATGTACCCAGGGGCAACGCCGTTGATCTGCAGGCCGCCGGCGGCCCATTCCGCCGTCATCGCCCGGGTCAGGTTGCGCAGTCCGCCCTTCGCCGCGGTGTAGGGCGCGATCGACGGCCGGGCGAGATCGGTTTGCACGGAACAGATGTTGATGATCTTGCCGGATCCTCGGGCGAGTTGGTGGCGGGCGACCTCGCGGCCGACCAGGAACGCACTGGTGAGATCGGTGGTGATGCACCCGGTTCCAGTCGTCCAGGCTCACCTCGAGCAGCGGCTGCCGATGCTGCAGACCGGCGTTGTTGACCAGGATCTCGATCGGGCCGACACCGGATTCGATGGCATCGACACCCTCCCGCACCTGGTCCTGATCGGTGACGTCAAAGGCCTGCGCGAGAACCGATTTCTCGCCGAACTTGCGCGGCCAGCAGCGATCGGGTCCGTTCGAGCCGGGCGTGATTGACCCCGTTGAGGACGATCCGCGCCCCGGCCCTGGCCAGGCCGGTGGCGATGGCCAGGCCGATGCCCCGGCTCGAACCGGTGATCAGCGCGGTGCGCCCGGACAGGTCGAACAGCGCTGACATCGGTGGTGCTCCTTGTTCTGCCAGGTGGTCTGGGAGGTGGTCGATCCGGTGTCGCTCATCGACTGCGGACGGGGTTCGTCAGGGTGCCGATTCCGCCGAGCGAGATCTGCCCGGTATCACCGGGTTTGACCGGGGTGAAGGTCCCGGGCGCCCCGGTGAGCACGATGTCGCCGGGACCGAGCGTGAGATAGCTGGTGAGATAGACCAGCTGCTCGGTGATGTTCCAGGCCAGTTGACTGGTGTTGGCCTCGGCAACGACGTCGCCGTTCACCGAGACGGACATCGGTACCGTGCCGGAGTCCAGCTCGGTTTCGATCCACGGCCCGATCGGGGTGAAGCCGTCGCCGTTCTTGGACTGGGTCATCTTCTCGTCGAGACCGATCTGGTCGACAGCGGTCACATCGTTGCCGATGGTGTAGCCGAGGATGGCGGCCGGGACCTGCTCGGCCGTGAGGTGCCGGCTTGTTCGGCGGATCACCACGGTCAACTCGCCTTCGATGTTGACCTGGCCGAGATCGTCGTCCACCATGATGGTCTCGCCGGGTCCGATCACTGTTCGGGGCGACTTGATGAACGCCTGCCGAGGGAGGTCCCGGTCTCCAGGAGCACCGTTGTGCGCCATTCCCAACACCACCAGTGGTTCGACCGGGGCCAGCAGATGTGCCGTCGCGACCGGGTGGGTCACTCCGGTGTAGACCAGGTTCTCGGCGAACGGGTCGACGATCTCGGCCCACCGATCCTGCTGCTGGACCACTGACCGGGGTCCGGATTCGGTGACGATGCGGGCGATACGCACAGCGGTGCTCCCAGTGTGAGAAGTCGGCGAGTGAGAAGAACTCCAGTGAGATGAATCTGACGGGCGGGGCAGACCGGGGTCAGTTGCCGACCGGTGCGTGGAGTTCGGAGGTCTTGTAGGACCCGGCCATCGGCTCCGGCCGTTGCGGTGATCTGCTGCTCGGTGTCGTCGACCGCATCGGACAGCAGGGTCAGGTCACGACCCCGGGTGTCGGGAGTGACAAACGTGGTGTAGAGCGTGATCAGGGTCAGGAAGATCACGTAGATGGCCAGCGGAATCCAGGAGTTGCTGAACCAGCCGAGCAGAAGTGCGCCGACGAAGGGGGCGATTCCACCGGCGACGATGGCGCTGAACTCACGGGCGATGGCCACACCGATGTACCGGTGCCGCGAGCCGAACAACTCCGGCAGGGCGGCGCACTGGGCGCCGAGCATGATGTTGACGCCGATGCCGTAGGAGATCGCGATGACGACGACGGTCACGAAGGCATTGCCCAGCGACAGCAGCGGCCACGCGGCCAGCGCCAGCAGGAGCTGGACGATCGCGCCGACCCGGTAGACCTTCATCCGGCCGTACTTGTCGGACAGCGCACCGGCCAGCGGGATGGTGAAGAAGCCGAGAACGGCGCCGATCGCTACGGCCAGCGGGCCGATCGAGGTCTGCACGCCGAGCTTGCTGACATAGGTGATCGCCAGCGTCTGGTAGATGTACGAACCGCCGTTCTCGGCCATCCGCAGGCCGATGCCGCGCAGCAGGCTGGGTGCGGAGCTCCGGAACACGTCGCCCAGCGGGTGCTCGGCGACCTGGTCCTGCTTCTCCAGCTTGACGAACGTCGGGCTCTCCTGCAGCCGCAGGCGGATGAGCACGGCCACGCCGATCAACAGGATGGACGCCAGGAACGGGATCCGCCACACCCAGCCGAGCAGGGCCTCTTCCGGAACCTGACCGAGTCCGACGAAGACCAGGGAGGCCAGCAGGGTGCCGAGCATGATGCCGACGAACGGCAGGGCGGAGAAGAAGCCGCGTCGCCGGGTGGGGGAGTACTCGGCCATCAGCACCGTCGCGCCGGCCTGTTCGGCGCCGGCGCCGAAGCCCTGGCAGATCCGCAGGAAAACCAGCAGAAGCGGGGCCCAGACACCGATCTGGTCGGCTGTCGGCAGGACGCCGATCAGGAAGCTGGACCCACCCATCAGGGCGATGGTGATCATCAGAACCCATTTACGGCCGAGCTTGTCGCCCAGGGTGCCGAAGAACAGTCCGCCGATCGGCCGCGCCAGGAAGCCGATGGCCAGGGTGCCGAGGCTGGCGACCGTGCCGGCCGCGTCGCCCAGACCCGGGAAGAAGATCTTCCCGAAGATCAGCGCCGAAGCCAGCGAGTACAGCGCGAAGTCGTAGTACTCCAACGCACTTCCGACCGATGCGGCCAGCGTGGCCCGCTTGAGGTTGGCCGCGTACTCGGGATCCTCGCTGCCGCGAACTGCGGCAGGAGAAGGGGGGGCGTGCTCAGCCATGGGTCCGCTCCTAGGGGACAGCTTCCCAGTCACGTCGATCGAACCACGTTCGCAAGTGGCAATCGACGATGACTGCGAAGTAGGTGAAGGCGGGAGTGTTCCCGCCGTGTAGGAGAAACATAGCGGCGTACTGAACAACGTTCAATACGCTGAACAGGTGATGTGACCCGGGTCATCCTGGTCGCCGGGTGTCGCAGGCTTCCTGACGCGCCTGAAAGGTGCATTCGAGACTGATTGAACTGCGGAAACACGAGGCGGGTGAGCGCGCTGGGCGAACTTGTTCGGAGCTTTCTGAAGGAAGTGCCAGCCGTACTCTGTTCAGCACGCTGAACATGTCGTAGAGTGAGGGTCCTACAGTTCCTGGAAGGACAACGCCGTGACCTCATCGACCGGACGCCTCCGTGTGGTGGCCTCCACTCCCATCACCGAAGACCTCATCGCCGAGATCGTGCGCGCAGAGCCGCGCATCGACTTCATCCGTGACCAGAAACTGCTGCCGCCACAGCGCTTTCCGGGCGATCACTCCGGCGACCCGACATTCACCCGGACAGCGGCGGAACAATCCGCCTTCGACGCGCTGGTCGATTCGGCCGAGGTGCTCTACGGCGTACCGGACGAGAAGCCGGCCCTGCTGGCGCGCACCGTCGCGGCCAATCCCGGCCTGCGCTGGGTGCACACCATGCCGGCCGGCGGCGGCGCGCAGGTCAAGGCTGCCGGACTCACCGAAGCCGACCTGGCCAGGGTGGCGTTCAGCACCTCGGCCGGCGTCCATTCCGAGCCGCTGGCCGAATATGCCGTCTTCGGGCTGATGGCCGGCGCCAAGACCCTTCCGCGACTGCTCCGGCAGCAGCAGGACATCGAGTGGTCCGGGCGCTGGGCCATGGGACTGATCAGCCAGCAACGCATCCTGCTCGTCGGTCTGGGCAGCATCGGCCGGGCCACCGCAACCAAGCTGAAGGCGTTGGGCGCAACCGTCATCGGCACCAGCCGCTCGAACACGGCGGTGACGGATGTGGACGAACTCGTGCACCCGGACGACCTGGCCGACGTGGTCTCCGACGTCGACGGCATCGTGGTCAGCCTGCCGGGCACGGCGGCCACCGAGGGGTTGGTCGGCTCCGATGTCTTCGCCAAGGTCAAACCCGGGGCGACCGTGGTCAGCATCGGTCGCGGCACCGTCATCGACGAGCAGGCCATGATCGAGGCCCTCGCTGACGGTCGTGTCGGATTCGCCGCCCTCGACGTCTTCGCGGCCGAGCCGTTGGATCCGACCAGTCCGCTCTGGCGGGATCCGAATGTCCTGGTCAGTCCGCACACCGCGGCCCTGAACTCGGCCGAGGATCGGCTCATCGCGCAGCTTTTCGCCCGCAACGCAACAAGGTTCCTGGACGGCGCGGAACTGATCAATCGGGTCGATACAGTCGAGTTCTACTGATCCACCCGGAACCCGAAAGAGCCGAACCCGAACAGCCAGTCAGCAAACCAAACACGACCACCGCGGCGCAAAGGACGACCAGTGACCAGCACAGAACCCGAGCGCAGCCCGGGTAACACCCCGGCCGTCACCCGGGCCATCCGCATCCTCGATCTGCTCGCCGACGCGCGGGGCCAGACCCGCACGCTCACCGAGATCGCCCGCGAACTCGGCCTGGCCAAGTCGTCGGTGTCCAACCTCTGCGTGGCGCTGGAGGAGGGTGGCCTGGTTCGGCGGACCGGGGCCGGCTATCTGCTGGGCCGGCGAACCGTGGAGCTGGGTGGGGCGTTCCTGTCCGGGTTCGACCAGATCCGGGAGTTCTACCGCGCCTGCGAGGACTCGGACGTACTGCGCCGGCAATTGGTGCAGATCGCCATGTTGGACGGTGCCCGGGTGTTGTACCTGGCGGTCCACGAGGGTCGGGAGCGTTTTCCGCTGTCGGCCAGCGTCGGCGATCGCTACCCGGCGTCCGCGACCGCGGTCGGCACCGCGCTGCTGTCCGAACTGAGCCCGGAGCGGGTGGCCGAGCTGTATTGGGACCCGCGCGAACTGGTGGGTTTCACCGACCGCACCACCACCACGCTGGCGCAGCTGCAGATCAAGCTGGAGCGCACCCGGGAGCAGGGCTACGCGGTGGACGAAGGGGAGGTCCACTCCACCGTGCTCGGGCTGGCCGTACTGGTTCCCGGGCGGGGATCGGGCGAGCCGTCGTTCGGGCTCGGGGTGTCGATCGTGCACCCCACCGGTTCCCAGGACGAACGAACGTCCGTCCTCGAGGCCCTGCGGGCAGCCGCGCGGCAGCTGACCCGGCCGCGTCTGCTGTCCGCCTGATCGCCGACGACCGAGCGCAGTCCGGGCCGACAGCGGTCGAGTGATCTTGTCGGTCGCCGGCTGCGCACGGCCGGGGCCGTCGGCCCGGCCGGGTAGGATAACGCCACGTGATCACTGCTACCGGTCTGGAACTCCGGGCCGGGACGAGGATCCTGCTGGCCGACACCTCCCTGCGCCTGCACCACGGCGACCGGGTCGGCCTGGTCGGCCGGAACGGCGCCGGGAAGACGACCACGCTGCGGGTGCTGGCCGGTGAAGGACAGCCGCACGGCGGCATCGGTCACCAGGACGCTGCCGATCGGCTATCTCCCGCAGGACCCCCGCGAGGGCGACATGGACGTCACCGCCAAGGACCGGGTGCTCTCCGCCCGCGGCCTGGACGTGCTGGTCGCGCAGCTGGAGAAGGTCCAGATCCAGATGTCCGAGCTCACCGACACCCGGGAACTGGAATCGGCCACCGAGCGCTACGGGCGGATCGAGGAGCAGTTCTCCGGCCTCGGCGGGTACGCCGCCGAATCCGAGGCTGCCCGGATCTGTTCCAACCTCGGATTGCCTGACCGGGTCCTGGCCCAGACCATGAACACGCTCTCCGGTGGCCAGCGGCGACGGGTGGAACTGGCCAGGATCCTGTTCGGCGCCCGCGCCGAGGACGGTTCGTCGACCGGGATGATGCTGCTGCTGGACGAGCCGACCAACCATCTGGATGCCGACTCGATCGTCTGGCTGCGTGACTACCTCAAGCACTTCAACGGCGGCGTGGTGATCATCTCGCACGATGTGGACCTGCTGGCCGCGGTGGTGAACAAGGTCTGGTTCCTGGACGCGGTCCGCGGTGAGCTCGACGTCTACAACATGACCTGGCAGCGGTACCTGGAGGCCAGGTCCACCGATGAGCAGCGCCGCCGGCGGGAGCGGGCCAACGCCGAGAAGAAGGCGTCCGTGCTGATGACCCAGGCGGCCAAGCTCGGAGCCAAGGCCACCAAGGCCGCGGCAGCCCACCAGATGGTGCGTCGCGCGGAGAAGCTGATCGCCGGGCTGGACGACGTCCGGGTGGCCGACCGGGTCGCGAAGATCCGCTTCCCGCAGCCGGCCCCGTGCGGGCGCACCCCGCTCACCGCGACCAATCTGTCCAAGTCCTACGGTTCGCTGGAGATCTTCACCGGGGTCGACCTGGCCATCGACCGGGGGAGCCGGGTGGTGGTGCTCGGGCTGAACGGCGCCGGCAAGACCACCCTGCTCAAGCTGCTCGGCGGATCGGAGAAGCCCGACACCGGTGAGGTTCTGGCCGGGCACGGGCTGCGACTGGGCTACTACGCGCAGGAGCACGAGACCATCGATCCCGGAGCGAACGGTGTGGGAGAACACCCGCAGCGCCGCCCCGGATGCCGGCGCCCAGGAGCTGCGGAACCTGCTCGGATCGTTCATGTTCTCCGGCGAGCAGCTCGAACAGCCGGCCGGCACGCTGTCCGGCGGCGAGAAGACCAGGCTCGCACTGGCCGGCCTGGTCTCGTCGGCAGCAAACGTGCTGCTGCTCGACGAGCCGACCAACAACCTCGACCCGGCCAGCCGGGAGCAGGTGCTGGACGCGCTGCGCCGCTATGCGGGCGCGGTCGTCCTGGTCACCCACGATCCGGGCGCCGTCACCGCGCTGCATCCGGAACGGGTGATCCTGCTGCCCGACGGCACCGAGGACCACTGGTCCGCCGACTACCTCGATCTGGTCGAGCTGGCCTGACCGCCGCCCTGATCCCGGGGGTGGCCGGATTGCTCGCCAGCGGTGGCGGACCCGGCGGTTCTGTTCGATCATGGGAACAAGACCTGACAAACCGCCGATGTGACGAGACATCCGACTAAGGGGTGGCGCCGTGGCCACAGATACCAAGCCTGCTGCGAAGGCGACGAATCGGCAACCATCAAGAAGGGCGCCCGGATCACCGGTGCCGCTCGCGACAAACTCGCGGCCGACCTGCGGAAGAAGTACGAGAAGGGCCAGAGCATCCGTGCACTGGCCGAGGGCACCGGCCGTTCCTACGGGTTCGTGCACCGGCTGCTGCTGGACGCCGAGGTGCCGCTGCGCGGACGCGGGGGCGCCACCCGAACCAAGAAGAAGTGACGCCGGACCCGACGATCCCGCACTCCGACCGGGTCGATCAGGCTCTGCTCCGGCGCGGCCGGGTGGTGCTCGAGGTCGACGGCCCGGTGGCCATGGTCTCGCTGGATCGGCCCGAGGCCCGCAACGCGCAGACGCCCGAGACGTGGGAAGCGCTGGCGCACATCGGTTCTGCGCTGCCCGACGACGTCCGGGTGGTGATCGTCTGCGGTGAGGGTTCGTCGTTCTCGGCGGGCCTGGACCGCGCGGCGTTCGCGCCGTCACCGGATTCGATGCTGGCGACGATCGCCGCCGCACCGCCGACCGTCGCCGACGAGATGATCGCCGGTTTCCAACGCGGGTTCAGCTGGCTCTCCGATCCCCGGTTCGTCTCCATCGCCGCTGTGGCCGGCCACGCCGTCGGAGCCGGATTCCAGCTCGCGCTGGCCTGCGACCTGATCGTGGTGGCCGACGACGCGCAGTTCCGGATGGCCGAGGTCAGTTACGGATTGGTCCCCGACCTCGGCGGTACCGGTCGGCTGGTCAGATTGGTGGGTTATCAACGGGCGCTGGAGATCTGTGCCACCGGCCGGCACGTCAGCGCCGAGGAGGCCGTCCGGATCGGGCTCGCGCTGGTCAGTGTTCCGCTCGCCGAACTCGACGCCGCGGTCGCCGATCTGGCCGCCGCCCTGGTGGAATCGCCGGCCGCGGCCGTCCGGGCGATCAAGGCGTTGCTCACCGCCGCCCACGACAACCCGGCCGACGAACAGTTCGCCGCCGAGCGGGCCGCCCAGATCCCGCTGCTGGTGGCACTGGCCGGCTCGGCCCGCTGACCGTTCAGCGCAGCAATGCCTGCAGGGCCGGTTCGTCGATCAGCAGGTCGTCCAGCAACCTCCCGGCGATCACCGGTGAGCCGATCAGCGGATGAATCGCGAAGGCGCGCAACGCTTCCTGCTCGCGATCGCTCGATGACGGCCGCGATCACCGCGCGTTCGCTGGCCCGGACCGCCGCGATCAGCCCCAGCTGATGCAGCTCCAGCGGCGCCACCGGCAGTGGACGAGCGCCGCGTTCGTCGATCGCGCACGGCACCTCCAGCACCAGGTCCGCCGGTAGCTGCGGGACGGTGGAACCGTTCGGGGCGTTCACGATCAGGGTCGCCGGCCGCCCGCACCAGCAGCGCACCGATCAGGTCGAGGGCAACCTCCTCGTAACCGCCGCCGGACAGGTCGGCCTCGTCCCGATGTTCGCCGCGATCCCGGGTCTCTGCGAGGTAGGTCTCCTCCCGCCGGCGACGGGTCCGGGCCCAGAGTTCGGCCGCTGCCCCGGGCGCGTCGAGCGCTGCGGCGTAGAACGCCGCCTGGTCGTCGGCCACCACCTCGCCGCGGGTCCTCGAGCCGGTCAGCTCGCGCACCAGATCGACCGCCGCGTAGTAGAAGTAGGCATATTCGTTGGGCAGGCAGCCCAACGCCCGGAGCAGTGGCCCACCGAACAGCCGGCCCTCCTCGAAGCCGGCCAACGCGGCGTCGTCGGACAGCAGTCCCGGCAGCCGGTCGACACCGCCGATGTCCAGGGATCGCAACCACCCCAGATGGTTGATGCCGACATAGTCGATGATCGGCTCGCTGGACCACGATCGCTCGCCGCTGGCGCGCCGGTGATGCCCGCGGCCAATCGGGCGCGCCGGACCAGTCCGATCGGCGAGTCGCAGATGCCGATCACCCGATCGCCCAGCACCGTGCGCAGCGCCTCGGTGACCAAACCGGCCGGGTTGGTGAAGTTGATCAACCAGGAGTCCGGCGCCACATCGGCGATCACCCTGGCGGACTCGAGTGCCACCGGCAGGGTTCGCAACGCATAACGGAGGCCGCCGGCGCCGACCGTCTCCTGTCCGAGGACGCCGGCGTCCAACGCCCGGCGCTCGTCCCGCACCCGGCCGGCCGCGTCCGCCGACCCGGATCGCGGAGAACACCACATCGGCGCCGGTGACGCGCACTCGTCAGCGACTGTTCCAGCCGCACCCTTGGCCCGTCCTCGTCGGCCGCGGCCAGCACTGCGGCGATCACCCGCAACCGGTCGGGATCGGCGTCCTGCAACACGACCTCGTCGATGCCCAGCTCCGGCCTGCGGCGCAGCGCCCGGTAGATCAACGGCACCCGGAATCCACCGCCGCCCAGGATGGTCAGCCGCACCGCTACCGCCCCACCGCTCGATTTCCGCCATTGACGAGCAAAAGGGAATGTATCTCCGCTGGCTATCTCCGCAGACGCGGGGCGCCGTCGGTGGCATGCTGCGGGTCATGGAACCGGACACGGCACTCGATTTCGACGTCGTGATGCAGGGCACCGTGTACCTGGACATCGTGCTGACCGGGCTGTCCGCGCTGCCGTCGGCCGGCACCGAGATACCGGCCGAGGGCATGGGCTCGTGCCCGGGCGGCATCGCCAACCTCGCGATCGCGGCCAGCCGGCTGGGTCTGCGCACCTCGTTGGCCTCGTCCTTCGGCGACGATCTGTACGGCGACTTCCTGGTCCGGACCCTGCGAGGAGGAGGGCATCGATCTGTCGCTGTCCCGGCGGATCAGTCAGTGGCACTCGCCGGTGACGGTCTCCCTGGCCATGGCCAGGGACCGCGCGATGATCACCCACAGCCACCCGTCACCGGTCACCGACGACCAGCTGATCCCGCGGATGCCCAGCACCGCAGCCGGTGTGGTCCATCTCGGTCAGGACGTCCCGGCCTGGATCCCGGCGGCCAGGGAGCACGGCACGTTGCTGTTCGGCGACGTCGGTTGGGACGCCACCGAACAGTGGTCGACCGAACACCATCGAGCAGTTGACCCAGCTGCATGCGTTCCTGCCCAACTCCGCCGAGGCGATGGCCTACACCAGGACCGACGATCCCCGGGCCGCGCTGATGCAGTTGGCCGATGCGGTACCGGTGGTGGTGATCACCTGTGGTGGGCAGGGCGCCATCGGCGTCGATTCGACGACCGGCGAGGAGGAATGGGTGCCCTCGCTGCCGGTGAACGCCGTCGATGCGACCGGTGCCGGTGACGTCTTCGCGGCCGCCTTCGTGGTCGGCACGCTGCGCGGCTGGCCGCTGCGGACCCGGATGGCGTTCTCGAACCTCTGTGCTGCGTTGTCGGTCCAGCAGGTGGGTGGTTCGCTGGCGGCTCCCGGCTGGGGCGACCTCTCCGACTGGTTGGCCCGGGTGGAGGCCCAGGCGGCCGAGGGCTCGCGGGCCGCGTCGGTGGTGCTGCACAGTTACCAATTCCTGCACGACGCCTTGCCGAAGGGGCCGAGCCTGGCGGTCCGGCGAGCCACCGCCACCATCGCCCGTCGGTCCGACGCCTGATCTCGTGCCTGATCCGGGTGCCTGACCGGCCGGGTCCGCATAGTCTGCGCAGACACCCGATTCCGGTCCCGCCGCACGACCCGCCGTGACACCCGCTCCGATACCCAGCACCTCGCCCTCACTCCTGACGAAAGGCGGCCGGCACCGATGGCGTTGCACCGCAGCTCGCAGTGGTACGCCGGCACCGACCGCAACTCCTACATCCACCGCGCCTGGATGCGCCGCGGCTTGCCGGCGCACGCATTCGACGGCCGGCCGCACATCGCCATCGCCAACACCGCGTCCGATCTGACCCCCTGCAACGCGCATTTCAACGAGGTCGCCGAGAGCGTGAAACAGGGCGTGTACGAGGCGGGCGGCATCCCGCTCAACCTGCCGGTGGTCTCCCTCGGCGAGACCCAGGTCCGGCCGACGGCGATGCTGTGGCGCAACATGGCCGCGATGGCGATCGAAGAGATGCTGCGCGCCAACCCGATCGACGGGGTCGTGCTGCTGGGCGGGTGCGACAAGACGATTCCGGCCCTGCTGATGGCTGCCGCATCGGTCGACCTGCCGTCCGTGGTGCTGCCCGGCGGCCCGATGCTGACCGGCACCTTCCGCGGGATGGCGTTGGGCTGTGGCACCGACGTCTGGCGACTGTCCGAGGAGGTGCGGGCCGGCACCCTGTCCGGCGAGGAGTTCCTGCGCTCGGAATCGTCGATGATCCGCAGTCGCGGCCACTGCAACACCATGGGCACCGCGTCGACCATGGCCGTGGTGGCCGAGGCGTTGGGCAGCACCATCCCCGGGGTGGCCGGCACCCCGGCGGCCGACAGCCGGTTGCTGGTCGCCGCCCACGACACCGGACGGCTCGCCGTCGAGTTGGTCGAGCAGGATCGCCGGCCGAGCGGGATCTTCACCCGGGCATCGTTTCTCAACGCGATCGTGGCGCTGGCCGCGGTCGGCGGGTCGACCAACGCCGTGGTGCACCTGTTGGCGATCGCCGGCCGGCTCGGCGTCGAGCTGTCCCAGGACGACTTCGACCGCACGGGTGCGGACGTCCCCTTGCTGGTCGACCTGCAACCAGCCGGGCGGTTCCTGATGGAGGACCTCTACCGCGCCGGCGGCGTGTTGGCCGTGCTGCGCGAGGTCCGCGACCTGCTGGACCCAGCCGCGCTCACCGTCACCGGGTAGACCCCTCGTCGATCATCTCCAGGACGCCCGGATCTGGGACACCGAGGTGATCCGGGTCCGGGCGCAGCCGGTTCTGCCGCATGCCGGGATCGCCGTGCTCTACGGCACTCTCGCGCCGAACGGGGCGGTGATCAAACCCGCGGCCGCGTCGCCGCAGCTGCTGCAGCACCGCGGCCGGGCGGTGGTGTTCGACTCCATCGAGGACCTGCATGCCCGGATCGACGATCCGGAGCTGGACGTCGACGCCGATTCCGTCCTGGTGCTGCGCGGCTGCGGTCCGCGCGGCTACCCCGGGATGCCGGAGGTGGCCAACATGCCACTGCCCAAGAAGCTGCTCGAGCTCGGGATCCGGGACATGGTCCGGATCTGCGACGGCCGGATGAGTGGCACCGCCTACGGCACCGTCGTGCTGCACGTCGCACCGGAGGCGGCGGCCGGTGGCCCGCTCGGACTGGTGCGCACCGGCGACGTCATCGTGCTCGACGTGGCCGGCCGCCGGATCGACATCGACGTCCCCGCAGCAGAACTGGCCGCCCGGTCGCCGGCCGCGGCGGCGGTGGCGGCGTTCGCGGCACCCCGGCGGGGCTGGGAACGGCTGTACGTCGACACCGTGCTGCAGGCCGACACCGGCGCCGACCTGGACTTCCTGGTCGGCTCCAGTGGCGATCGGGTGTCGCGTGAATCGCACTGACCGGCCGCGCGAGTTCCTGGCCCGCCCGGTCTCCGACGGTCGCCATCGGTTGGCCGAGGGCCCGGTGTGGGACGCGCCCCGCGAGCGGGTGTTGTGGGTCGACATCGACGCCGGCGAGGTCTTCGAGGGCCGGTACGCCGACGGTCGGCTCACCACGACCCGAAGCCACCGGTTCGACGGCACGGTGGGCGCGGTGGTGAGTGCGGCCGACGGCGAACTGCTGGTCGCCGCCGGTGACCGCCTGGTCGTCATCGACGACAGCGGAGCACGACGGCAACTCGGAGAGCGGTTGATCCCGGCCGGCGCGACCCGGCGGCTGAACGACGGCAAATGCGATCCCGCCGGTCGGTTCCTGGTCGGCAGCCTGGCCACCGACGAGGCAGGTGACGGTCGCGAGGAGCTGTGGCGCAGGGAGTTCGACGGATCCGTCACCGTGCTGGACGACGATCTCGAGCTGTCGAACGGACTCGCCTGGTCGGTGGACGGATCGCTCTTCTACAGCATCGACACCACCCCGGGCATCGTCTGGGTCCGCGCCTACGACCCGGTCTCCGGGCAGGTGGGCAACCGCGAAGTGCACCTGCGGATCGGCGACGGCTCTCCCGACGGCATGTGTCTGGACAGTGCCGGCAATCTGTGGATCGCGATCTGGGGCGGCGGTCAGGTGCGCTGCTTTTCGCCGGCCGGTGAGGTGCTGGCCACGGTGAGGGTGCCGGCCAGGAACACCACCAGCGTGGCCTTCATCGGTGCGGAGCTGGACACGCTGCTGATCACCACGGCGGACAGTCAGGGATACGCGACGGCGGCGATCCGGACAGCGGCCGGTTGTTCACCGCCGACGTCGGTGTCCGGGGGCATCCCGTGACCCCGTGGCAGAACCGACCCACCGGTGGCGGCGCGGCGTCGTGACGAACCAGCCGGCACGCCCGACCTGACCGCTGACCCGACAACACCTGACCTCGAAAAGCACCTGACCTCGAAAACAAGAGTTGCCCCAGCGAATGGAGAGAGCATGCACCTCATGCGCATCGGCCCGGCCGGGGCCGAGAAGCCCGTCGTCCGGCTCGATGACCGGACCTATGTCGACGTCTCCGACGTGGTCTTCGACTTCAACGAGACATTCTTCGGCGCAGGAGGTCTCGATCGGCTGCGCGAACTGGTCGACGAGCGGATCGCCGGCGGCGCCGCCGTCGAGTTCGCCGGCGAGCGCATCGGTGCGCCGATCGCGAGACCGCACCAGATCCTGTGCATCGGCCTGAACTACGCCGATCACGCTGCGGAATCCGGGCAACCGGTCCCGGCCGAACCCATCCTGTTCACCAAATCACCGAACACCCTGGTCGGGCCGAATGACGACGTCCGGATGCCCCGCGGCTCGACGAAGCTGGACTGGGAGGTGGAACTCGGCATCGTCATCGGGACCCGGGCGAGCTACCTGGACAGCGAGGACGAGGCCCGGTCCGTCATCGCCGGTTACGTCCTGGTCAACGACGTCAGCGAGCGGGCCTTCCAACTCGACGGCACCGGCCAGTGGGCCAAGGGCAAATCGGCCGAGACCTTCAACCCGGCCGGACCCTGGTTGGCCACCCCCGATGAACTGCCGGACGTGCTCGACCTGTCGATGACGCTGGATGTCAACGGGCGGCGTCGGCAGACCGGGTCGACGTCGACGATGATCTTCAGTCCGGCTTTCGTGGTGCAGTACCTGAGTCAGTTCCTGGTGCTCGAACCCGGCGATCTGATCAACACCGGAACCCCGCCCGGGGTGGCGCTGGGGATGTCGCCGCCACCCTGGTTGGTGCCCGGCGACGTCATGGAACTGGCCATCGACGGTCTCGGCACCCAACGGCAGCTCGTGATCGCGGCCCGGTGAGGGCGTTCGCCGTCACCGGACCACGACGCTCTGCGGTGCTGGAGGTGCCGGCGCCGCGGGCCGCACCGGGCCAGGTCGTGGTGGACGTCTCCCGAGTCGGGGTCTGCGGGACGGACGTCGAATTCTTCACCGGCGAGATGGCGTACCTGCACTCCGGTCAGGCGAGCTACCCGATGCGACTCGGACACGAATGGTGCGGGACGGTGTCGTCGGTCGGGCCTGGAGTCGACCCGGTGTGGCTGGGCCGTCGGGTCACCGGGGACACCATGCTGGGCTGCGGCCGGTGCCGACGGTGCCTGGACGGCCGGCACCACGTCTGCGCCGATCGGTTCGAGATCGGTATCCGGGGCGGCTTTCCGGGCGCATTGGCCGAGCAGCTCGCGGTCCCGGTGACCGCGGTGTACGAACTGCCCGACACGATCGACGACACCGCCGGGGCGCTGGTCGAGCCCGGCGGCAACGCCCTGCGCGCGGTCCGCGCGGCGAACCTGTCGGCAGGGGACCGGGTGCTCATCCTCGGCCCGGGCACGATCGGCCTGTTGGCCGCCCGGTTCGCCGTCGCACTCGGAGCGCAGGTGCACCTGATGGGGCTCACCGACCGATCCCTGTCGTTCGCCAGAAGTCTTGGTTTCCATGGGGTCTGGTCGGCAACCGAACTTCCACCGGTGACGTGGGATGCGGTGATCGACGCGTCCAACGACCCGGAACTTCCGGCGCTCGCACTGGAACTGGTGGAGCCCGGAAAGCGGGTCGTCTACATCGGCCTGTCCGGCACACCCAGCAGCATCGACACCAGAACCGTCGCGTTGAAGGACGTCACGGTGGTCGGAATCCTCAGCGCCTCACCGGGTCTCGCAGGCGCCATCGACAGCTTCGGGACCGGGGAGGTGGACCCGCGGCCGCTGGTGGCCGCCACCGTCGGGCTCGACGAGGTCGGCGACGTGCTGGCCGGCCGGCTGCCCGCGAACGCCGGCCCCGGGCCGAAAGTGCATGTCGATCCGCGTCGATAGTCGGCCCATGGTCGGAGGTCCCGGCCGACTGGTCGGCGCTGCCGGACCGTCGATCAGCGACCCCGGACCGATGTCTCGACCAGATCGAGCACCCCGCCGAGCCGATCGGCGGGTTGGCCGGCGGCCAGGTGCGCGACCAGACCCTCCATGATCAACTCGAGATACGCTGCCAGATCTGGTCGATGTCGACGTCCGATCGCAGGCTGCCGGCATCCCGCTGCCGGCGTCAGCCGGGCGCGGACCGCCTGTTCCAGCTCGCGGCGCCGCGGCGCCCAGGCAGATCCGGAACGGCTGGATCGGTGCGCAGCCGGCGGGCGATCTCCAACTGGGTGCCGAGCCGTCCGGCATCGGGTGCGGCGACCATCTCCCGCATCACCTGGACCAGCCCGTGCTCGGCGACGGTGTCCAGCATGGCCTCGCGCATCCTCGACCGCCAGCGCCAGGAACAGCGCGTCCTTGTCCGGGAAGTGGTGGAAGATCGCGCCCCGGCTCAGCCCGATCTCCTCCTCCAGCACCCGGACGGTGGCGCCCTCGTACCCGTGCCGGGCGAAGGACGACCGGGCACCGTCGAGGATCTGCCGGCGCCTGGCCTGCAGGTGATCGGCGCTGACTTTTGGCATCAGCGCCGATCCTCTCCGGTGCGTTCATCCGGCTGCGTCGGACCGACGGTGCCGGCACGCAGCGCGGCCGTTGCCGATGGGCCCGGCGGCCGACTGCCACGCTCTAGGCGGCACCCGCCAGCAGGTTCCGCAGCACGTACTGCATGATGCCGCCGTTGCGGTAGTAGTCCGCCTCGCCCGGGGTGTCGATCCGGACCACCGCATCGAACTCGACGACCCCGCCGGCCGGCTTGGTGGCGGTGACCTTGACCGTGCGCGGGGTGCTCGCCGTTGTTCAGCTCGGTGATGCCGGAGATGTCGAACGTCTCGTCGCCGTCCAGGCCGAGCGTCTTGACCGTCTCGCCCTCCGGGAACTGCAGCGGGATGACGCCCATGCCGATCAGGTTCGACCGGTGGATCCGCTCGAACGACTCGACGATGACCGCCCGGACGCCGAGCAGCGCGGTGCCCTTGGCCGCCCAGTCGCGGGACGACCCGGAGCCGTACTCCTTGCCGCCCAACACCACCAGCGGGATGCCCTGCGCCGCGTAGTTCTGCGCCGCGTCGTAGATGAACGCCTGCGGCGCGTCCGGCTGGGTGAAGTCGCGGGTGTAGCCGCCCTGCACGTCATCCAGCAGCTGGTTGCGCAGCCGGATGTTGGCGAAGGTGCCGCGGATCATCACCTCGTGGTTGCCGCGCCGGGAGCCGTAGGAGTTGAAGTCCTTCCGGCTGATGCCGTGCTCGGTCAGGTACTGCGCCGCCGGGGTGCCGGCCTTGATCGCGCCGGCCGGCGAGATGTGGTCGGTGGTCACCGAGTCGCCGAGCTTGGCCAGCACCCGGGCGCCGGCGATGTCGGTCACCGGAACCGGCTCGGCCGGCATGCCGTCGAAGTACGGGGGCTTGCGGACGTAGGTCGACTCCGGATCCCACTCGAAGGTCTTGCCCTCCGGGGTCGGCAGCGACTTCCACCGCTCGCCGCCGTCGAAGACGTCGGCGTAGCTGGAGGCGAACATCTCCTTGTTGATCGAGGAGGCGATGGTCTCCTGGATCTCCTGCGGCGTCGGCCAGATGTCCTTCAGGAAGACGTCGGTGCCGTCGGTGTCCTGCCCGAGCGGCTGGGTCTCGAAGTCGAAGTCCATCGTCCCGGCCAGCGCGTAGGCGATCACCAGCGGGGGAGAGGCCAGGTAGTTCATCTTGACGTCCGGGTTGATCCGGCCCTCGAAGTTGCGGTTGCCGGACAGCACCGAGACGACGGTCAGGTCGGCCTCCTGCACGGCGGCGGAGATCTCGTCGGGCAGCGGGCCGGAGTTGCCGATACAGGTGGTGCAGCCGTAACCGACCAGGTGGTAGCCGAGCTTCTCGAGATACGGCCACATGCCGGCCTTCTCGTAGTAGTCGGTGACGACCTGCGAGCCGGGCGCCATGGTGGTCTTCACCCACGGCTTGACCGTCAGGCCGCGGTTCACCGCGTTCCGGGCGAGCAGCGCGGCGCCGAGCATCACCGACGGGTTGGAGGTGTTGGTGCAGGAGGTGATCGAGGCGATCACCACGGCGCCGTGGTCCAGGGTGAAGTTGCCGTACTCGGTGGTCTCCACCTTCGGTCGGCTTCGACGGCCGGCCCGTCGCGCCGTCAGCGGCGGAGAACAGGGCGCCGACCAACTCGCGGTCGGCGTCCTCGTCGACGTAGGAGATGGCTGCCGGGTCGCTGGCCGGGAACGACTCCTCGACGGCCTCGTCGACATTGGTCTCCGGCGCGGCGTTGCCGTTGGTGACGTAGTCGTAGACGGCCTTG
The DNA here is from genome assembly GCA_963719475.1 of uncultured Actinomycetota bacterium. GTDB lineage: Bacteria > Actinomycetota > Actinomycetes > Mycobacteriales > Nakamurellaceae > Nakamurella. Next base: position 338,429 of record CAVRCD010000014.1, read on the forward strand.
CGGAACATGCCCTTGGCGTCGGACAGCTCGATCCGGTCCTGCGGGCGCTTCGGGCCGGCGATCGACGGGACAACCGTGGACAGGTCCAGCTCCAGGTACTCGGAGTAGACCGGCTCGTGGTCGGCGTTGTGCCACAGGCCCTGCGCCTTGGCGTAGGCCTCGACCAGGTCGACCTGCTCGGCCGGCCGGCCGGTGAGCCGCAGGTAGGTGGTGGTCTCCTCGTCGATCGGGAACATCGCGGCGGTCGAGCCGAATTCGGGGCTCATGTTGCCGATGGTGGCCCGGTTGGCCAGCGGAACGGCGCCGACCCCGGCCCCGTAGAACTCGACGAACTTGCCGACAACGCCGTGCTTGCGCAGCATCTCGGTGATCGTCAGGACGACGTCGGTGGCGGTGGTGCCGGCCGGGATCTCGCCGGTCAGCTTGAACCCGACGACCCGGGGGATGAGCATGGACACCGGCTGGCCGAGCATGGCGGCCTCGGCCTCGATGCCGCCGACACCCCAGCCGAGCACGCCGATGCCGTTGACCATGGTGGTGTGCGAGTCGGTGCCGACGCAGGAGTCCGGGTAGGCGAGCCCGTCCCGGCGCATGACGACCCGGGCCAGGTGCTCGATGTTGACCTGGTGCACGATGCCGGTGCCCGGCGGCACCACCTTGAACTCGTCGAAGGCGGTCTGGCCCCAGCGCAGGAACTGGTACCGCTCGCGGTTGCGCTCGTACTCCAGGTCGACGTTGCGCTCGAAGGCATCGGCGCGGCCGAACACGTCGGCGATGACGGAGTGGTCGATGACCATCTCGGCCGGCGCCAGCGGGTTGATCTTGTCCGGGTCACCGCCGAGGTCGGCCATCGCCTCGCGCATGGTGGCCAGGTCGACGACACAGGGCACGCCGGTGAAGTCCTGCATGATCACCCGGGCCGGGGTGAACTGGATCTCGATGTTCGGGTCGGCGCTCGGGTCCCAGTTGGCCAGCGACCGGATGTGATCGGCGGTGATGTTCGCGCCGTCCTCGGTGCGGATCAGGTTCTCGAGCAGCACCTTGAGCGAGAACGGGAGTTTGCTCGGCGTTCTCCAGGCCCTCCACACCGAGGATCTTGTAGATCTCGTAGCTGTTCTCACCGACGGTGAGGGTGTCTTTGGCGGCGAAGCTGTCCTTGCTGGCGGCGGGCACGGAACTCTCCTTACATCAGGCGGCGACATTCAAGCGGCGCGGCGGCGCGGTCCTCGGGCGGCGATGCGAGGGGACCGTATCGGGCTATTGTTTCGCGCTCGTTCGGTGCCGGGTCACCCGACCCGTCACGACCGCGCCGAAACGGGCCTCACCGCAAACAGTACGCTTGTCCTGTTTAGGAGTGCAAACCGGTGGACGAACCAGCGACAAAGCCGGCGACCCCGGACGATTGCTCATCCGGGGCCGCCGTGGGTGGTCCGGGCCCAGGGCCGCGGACGGGGTCGAAGCTCGCTGTCAGTTGCCGGACAGCTCGATCAGGTACTCGACGTCTCCCGGCTCCAGGCCCTTCAGCAGCGACACGAAGATGTCGGAGAACGACCGGACGGGGCTGACGTACCACTGCCGTCGACCTTGACCGTCACGACGCCGAGCCCGATGAGCTGCTTGAACTCGCGCTTGATGATGTCCAGCCCCTGCGGCGTCCAGCTCGTCCGAGCCGATCGCGTCGGACAGGTAGGTGTCGATGGTGGATCTCGTCCAGGGTGATCGGCGACTCGCCCGGTGCGGTCAGCGTGACCGAACCTGTCCGCGGGATCCCGCTCGATGCTGACGGTCTGGCCGTCGGCGGTGAGCTCGATCGACTTGAACGACACCTTCTTGCCGCCGGTGACGTCGGTGACGTCGTAGGTGATCGGGCCGACCTCGAAGCCGAGGTCCGACATCTCGGTGGTCAGGTCGCCGGCATCGGTCTGGTCCAGGATCAGCTGGCCGTAGTCGTGCATGACGCCCATCTCGTCGGGCGGCAGCAGGGCGATGACGCCCTTGAGGTCGCCCGTGCTGCCCCGCTTGATCAGCGCATCCACCGCGGCCTCCGGGCTTTCCGAACCCTCGGGCGCGATGAACTGGGCCTGGGTCGGGTTGGGCAGTCCCTCGGCGTGGACCGCGTTGTCGGCGATCGTGTAGAAGAGGCTGACGTACCAGTTGTCGCCGCGCTTGACGGTCGCCACCCGGATCGGCTCGCCGTCGTTCTCGGCCACCGCGTCGGCGATGTTCACCGTCTGCGACTCGGGCTGTGCGGCGTCGATCTCGGAGCCGAACTGCTGCTTGAACGACTCACTCAGCGGGATGCTGTTCGGGTCGCTGGACGACGGTGACGGTGCCGCCGGTGAGCTTCACGATCTGCACGTGGTCGTTGATGGTCTCGGTCTGGTCCTGCATCGTCAGGCCGTCGACCTTGATGGTGGTGCCGGTCATCTTGTCGGCCGATGCCTCGGGGCTGAGCACCTCGAGCCGCTTGAGTTCGGCGATCACGTCGGAGTTGAGATCGGTGAACAGTGCTGCCTCAGCCGGATCGAGCTGGTCGGCGATCCCGATCGGGTCGGAGTTTCCGAGCGTCTTGAACAACGCGTCCACCGACTGCTGGGGCGAGCTGGATCCGGTCGCGACGTCGGTGTTGCTGTCGCGGATGGCGAAGAAGTAGACCGCCGCCGCCCCGACCAGCGCCACCACCACCGCGATCGGCGGTGATGATGATCGGCTTGCGGTTCTTGGCGGTGCGGCGGCTGCGCCGGCTGCTGTCCGGTCCACGGCTGGCCCTGGCCGGCCGGGAATCCCTGGGTCGGTGGTGGGCCCTGCTGCCAGCCCTGCGGCCCGGTGGGCTGCGGTGCCTGCTGCCAGCCCTGGGGACCGGTGGGTGGTGGGCCCTGCTGCCAGCCCTGCGGACCGGTGGGCTGCGGTGCCTGCTGCCAGCCCTGCGGACCGGTGGGCGGCGGTCCCTGTTGCCAGCCCTGCGGTCCGGTCGGTGGCGGTCCCTGCTGCCAACCCTGCGACCCCTGGCCGCCCGGATTCGGTTGGCCGCCTGGCCCGTACGGCCCGCCCTGTTCACTCATCGACCCTGTTTCCCTTCGGTAGTTCCTGGCATTCGTGCTCGGCTGATGCGACTCGGCCGCGGCGCGCTGGGGGTGACGCCGCTGGTGTAGGAGCGCGCGGCCGTCCGATCAGTACGTCACGGGGTGATCTTCCGTAGTGACGTAGCTCTCAGTCATTTGGTTGCACGGCCCCCCGACTTTCCCGCCCTGTCGTGCGCAACGGGTCGATTTTACCTGGGCCGGACGGGTGATCCGGCCCCGAGCGCCAAACTGAGGCCACCGGCCAACAGCAGGACCGCTCCGGCCGCCATGACCGATGGTCCGATCGGGTCCACCCGGACGATCAACCCGGTGGACGAGCGGGCCGCGATCAGAATGCCGAAGGAGAGCAGGCCGGTGGTCAGCGCCACCAGCACGGCCAGCACTCCGGCGGTCCGCCACCACCGCAGGCAGGCGATGACGACCGGGGCCATGCACAACACTCCGACGAGGGGCCAATGGGCGATCAGCACTCCGAGCGCCCCGTCGCCGGCCACGCCGAGCCGATCAACGATGCCGAGGATCGCGTAGCTGGAGCGACGGACCTCGCCCGAGATCACCCAGGGGAGGAACGATCCGGCGATCACCATGGCAAGACCGCTACCGGCGATCAGGCAGCAGACGACCAGGACGCGGCGCCGCGAGGGTCCGGAATACGGCTGGGGCAGGGGCGTCTCGGACACCACCTCAGTCTGCTGCCGGCCCCACGGGAACGATCTTTCGGGGCAAACATCAGGTCATAAGTCCGTTATGTCCGTTGTGAGACGGAAGTGTTTGGCGTGACCCCTGGTCAATAGGGGGAACAAAGTGGCATGGTTCTCCTGGCGTGTCGTCTTGACAGATGTTCGCCGAGGTCATTTGCCCGGTTGTCGCAGCAGACTGCCGACCCAGCCTGTCCGCGTGAACCCCGCGGGGGAGGAGCCACCAGTGCCCGACCAGAGCCGGCCGCACACCACGGCTGGACGCGTCATCCGGTCAGCACCCATCGGTGCCCGGCCGCGCGCCCACACCCCCGACCGGCGGCCGTCCCGCTTCGCACGACTGCTGGCCACCGCGTTCGCCGCCGCGATCAGCGGGTTGCTCGCGGTCGCCCTGATCATCGGAATCGCCGTGCCGGCCGGAGCGGTGCCACCGCCGCCGGCCAACCCCTCCGACGAGCAGATCCAGGACAGCCAGCAGCAGGCGGCGTCCTCGGCCGCCGAGGTCGGCCGGCTCGCCGGGTTGGTGACCAAGACCGAGGGCGACATCGAGCGCCTGAAGAACGACATGGAACTCAAGGCCGAACTGGCCAACAAGGCCGCCGTCGATCTCCAGGTCGCGCAGTCCGATGCGGCCTCCGCGCTGTCGGCGTCGACCCAGGCGCAGGCCGACGCCGACGCGGCCGGGCAGGCCATCGTGGACGCGAAGGCCAAGGCCGCGGAGTTCGCCGCCGCCTCGTTCCGGCAGGGCTCGGTGCTGGGTTCGATGAGTGCCTTCATGGGCGCCGGAAGTCCCACCGAGGTCCTGCAGCGCCAGGAACTGCTCGGCCAGATGTCGGGCTCCCAGCTCAACGTCATCGGCAACCTGGAGAGCACCCGGACCCACAAGGCCAATCTCGATTCGGCGGCCCGGGCATCGCTGGACGCGGCCAACGCCGCCCAGCAGAAGGCGGACGAGGCGAAGACCGCCGCGGACGAGGCCCAGGCACAGGCGCAGGAGTCGCTGCGCAGCGGTCAGGACCAGCTCGCCGCGCTGGAGGCGCAGCACGAACAGCAGCAGGCCGATTACGGTGCCGCCCTGGCGACGGTGGCCGGCCTGCAGAACCAGCGCGACCAGTACAACCAGTGGCTGGCGGCGAAGGCAGCCGAGGAGGAAGCGGCCAGGCTCGCCGCCATCGAGGCAGCTCGGATCGCGGCCGAGGAGGCCGCCCGGCAGGCCGCTGCTGCCGCCGCCCGGCGGCCGCCGAAGAGGCCGCCCGGCAGGCCGCTGCTGCAGCTGCTCAAGCCGCTGCCGATCAGGCCGCGCGCGATGCCGCGGCCGCTGCGGCCGCGCAGGCGGAGGCAGACGCCGAACGGGCAGCCGCCGAGCAGGAGGCCGCCAACCAGGCCGCCCGGCAGGCCCAGGAGGCGCAGGCAGCGCAGGCCAACGAGCCCTACTACGAGAGCTGCGACGCGGCACGGGCGGCCGGCCGCGGACCGATCGCCCGTGGTGAGTCCGGATACCGCTCGGTTCTCGATCCGAACAACAACGGCGTCGCCTGCGAGGGCACTGCTGCTGCGGCAGCGGCCGCGGCCCCTGCCCCGGCGGCGACCGAGACGTACTACTCGAGCTGCGACGAGGCCCGGGCGTCCGGCCGTGGCCCGATCGCCCGTGGTGAGTCCGGCTACCGCTCCGCCCTGGACCCCAACGACAACGGGATCGCCTGCGAGGGCACCTCGGCATCGTCGAGCGCGGTGTCCAACGTGTCCTACAGCTCCGGTGGCAGCAACGGGCAGACCGTGGTGAACGCCGCCATGGCCTACCTCGGAACGACCTACGCCTGGGGCGGCGGCAACTCCTCCGGACCCAGCCTCGGGATCCGGGACGGCGGCGTCGCCGACCGCTACGGGGATTACAACAAGATCGGGTTCGACTGCTCGGGACTCGCGCTCTACGCCTGGGCCCAGGTCGGCGTCTACCTGCCGCACTACTCCGGGTACCAGTACTCCGGGCAGCCCAAGGTGTCCCGGGACAATCTGCAGCCGGGCGACCTGGTCTTCTTCGCCTACAACACGTCCGATCCCGGGACGATCCACCACGTGGCGATCTGGATCGGCAACAACCAGATCATCGAGGCCCCGAATTCCGGCTCTTACGTGAAGATCTCGAACATGTACTGGAACGGGTTCATCGGCGCGGCCCGCCCCGGCGGCTGAGCCGGCTCGGCCGGATCGTCACCGCGGGATCGACACGGCTACCGTGCCGTGGTGGACGTCCCGGCGGCAGCGGTGGTGTTGGCCGGTGGCCGGGGCTCCCGGCTGGGCGGCGTCGACAAGCCGGGTTTGCACATCGGCGACCGATCGCTGCTCGACATCGCGATGGACGCGGTGCGGGACTGTCCGATCGTCGTGGTCGGCCCGGCCCGGCAGTTGCCCGCGGGGGTCATCGCGGCCCGGGAGCATCCGGTGGGCGGCGGTCCGGCGGCCGCGCTCGCGGCCGGGATCGCGGCGCTGCCCGCGTTGCCGCCCGGCGCGGTGGTCGCCGTCCTGGCCGCCGATCTGCCGGCGATCGACGCCGCGACCATCGGTCGGTTGACCGCGGCCCTGGCCGCTCGAGGAGGTCGACGCGGCCGACGGAGCGGTGCTGATCGATGCCGAAGGACGCCGGCAGTACCTGATCGGGGTCTGGCGGCTCGATCGACTGCAGGCCGCGATCGCCCGCCGTGCCGACTGGCACGAGCGGCCACTGCGCCGGTTGCTGGAACCGCTGCGGACCGTGGAGATCGCCGCGCTCGAGCAGGAGACGGCCGACGTCGACACCCCCCAGGACTGGCGTCACTGGCAGGGGTGAGCACACCGGCCGGCTGTATCGAGGCACTCTTGATCGGGCAGTCTGGTACGGGGGGACACCTTTCGGGTCGTTTTCTCATGTCAGGTTGCTTTCATGGCGGCACCCGGCGCGACAGCGACAGCGTGCGCAGGCGAGAAACAGGAGGAACTCGGTGAGCTCAGAGGTCATCAGTGGGGGACCCGGCAATGCAGGCTCCCGGTGGCGGGCGGCCACCCGTGGTGCACACCCCCGCGGCCGATGCCGCACTGCTGGAACGCACCGTGTTCGAGGTCAAGCGGGTGATCGTCGGTCAGGACAGACTGGTCGAACGGATGCTGGTCGGCCTGCTCGCCAAGGGACACCTGCTGATCGAGGGTGTGCCCGGGGTGGCCAAGACACTGGCCGTCGAGACCTTCGCCAGGGTGGTCGGCGGGACCTTCTCCCGGATCCAGTTCACCCCCGACCTGGTCCCGTCCGACCTGCTCGGCACCCGGATCTACCGGGTCGGCCGCGAGCAGTTCGACATCGAGCTCGGCCCGGTGGTGGCGAACTTCGTGCTCACCGACGAGATCAACCGGGCGCCGGCGAAGGTCCAGTCGGCATTGCTGGAGGTGATGGCCGAGCGGCACGTCTCGATCGGCGGCAAGACCTTCCCGATGCCGGACCCGTTCCTGGTGATGGCCACCCAGAACCCGATCGAGAACGAGGGTGTCTACCCACTGCCGGAGGCGCAGCGCGACCGCTTCCTGTTCAAGTTGCTGGTCGGCTACCCGGAGCCCGACGAGGAGCGCGAGATCGTCTACCGGATGGGCGTCGTCCCGCCGGTGGCGAATCAGGTGCTGCCGATCGCCGAACTCTCCCGGCTGCAGCAGGTGGCGGCCGGCGTCTTCGTGCACCACGCGCTGGTCGACTACGTGGTCCGGTTGGTCTTCGCCACCAGGACGCCGGCCGAGCACGGGCTGACCGAGGTCGCGGGCTGGCTCTCCTACGGGGCATCGCCGCGGGCATCGCTCGGCATCATCGCGGCGGCCCGCGCGCTCGCGCTGGTGCGCGGGCGCGATTTCGTCGTGCCGCAGGACGTCATCGACGTCGCCCCGGACGTGCTGCGGCACCGGCTGGTGCTGTCCTACGACGCGCTGGCCGACGGCGTCCCGGTCGAGGCGATCCTGGGCAGGCTGCTGCAGGCCATCCCGCTGCCGCAGGTCAGCCCGTACACCCACCCGGGGGCCGCCTGATGGCGCAGGCCGGCGAACATCGTTCGGTCGCCCCTCCGAGCACCTCGGACCCGGCGCGGCTGGACGCTGCTCTTGCCACCCTGGAGCTGACCGTGCGGCGCCGGTTGGACGGCCTGCTGCAGGGCAACCACCTCGGCCTGGTGCCCGGGCCCCGGCACCGAACTGGGCGACGCCCGCCCGTACCACCCCGGTGACGACGTCCGGCGGATGGACTGGTCGGTGACGGCCCGCACCACCGAGCCGCACATCCGGCAGACCGTCGCCGACCGGGAGCTCGAGACCTGGCTGGTGGCGGATCTTTCCGCGTCGCTGGATTTCGGCACGGCGGGCTGCGAGAAGCGTGACCTGGTGGTCGCGGCGGCCGCCGCCGTCGGCCACCTGACCAGGGGCGGTGGCAACCGGATCGGTGCGGTGGTGGCCAGCGGCAGCGGGCTCACCCGGATCCCGGCCAGGGGCGGCCGCCCGCACCTGCAGCACCTGTTGCGGACGCTGGCCGCGACCCCGCGGTCCGGCGCCGGCGAGCGGGGGGACCTGGCCGTCGCGCTGGAGCAGCTGCGGCGTCCGCCGCGCCGGCGCGGTCTGGCCGTCGTGGCGAGTGACTTCATCGGTCCGGTCACCTGGGAACGGTCGCTGCGCGCGCTGGGCGGTCGGCACGACCTGCTCGCCATCGAGGTGATCGATCCCCGCGACGTGGAGCTGCCGGCCGTCGGTCTCGTCACCCTGCTGGACCCGGAAACCGGTCGCACCAAAGAGGTTTCGACCACCAGGGAACTGCGTTCGGCGTTCGCCGGAGCCGCCGCCGGGCACCGCGAGCAGGTCGCCGTCGCCCTGCGCCGGGCCGGTGCCGCGCATCTGGTGCTGCGCACCGACGGTGACTGGGTGGCCGACGTCATGCGGTTCGTCATCTCCCGCAAGCGCGGGTGGACCGGTGCCGCTGCCGGCTCACCGGGTGCCGGAGCCCGCGCCGGGGAGGCCTGGTGAACTTCGAGCACCCCTTCTGGTTCGCCGATCGGGATCGTCGTCGTCGCGCTCGGCGTCGGCTATCTGATCGCGCAGCGCCGCACCAGACGGCACACCATGCGGTTCGCCAATCTGGAACTGCTGGAGTCGGTCGCACCACGCCGTCCCGGACGGTGGCGGCACCTGCCGACCGCGCTGGTGCTGGTCGGGCTGTTCCTGCTGACCGTCGCGCTGGCCGGACCGACCGCCGACACCAAGGAGCCGCGGAACCGGGCGACGGTGATGCTGGCGATCGACGTCTCGCTGTCCATGGAGGCGACCGACGTGCCGCCGAACCGGCTGGCCGCGGCGCAGGAGGCCGCGACCCAGTTCGTCGACGACCTGACGCCGGGGGTCAACCTGGGGATCGTCTCGTTCGCCGGCATCGCCACCGTGCTGGTCAGCCCGACCACCGACCGGTCCATCGCCAAACAGGCGATCGCCGGGTTGACCCTGGACGAGCGCACCGCCACCGGCGAGGCGATCATCTCCAGCCTGCAGACCATCGAGCTGTTCTCCAAGTCGCTTCCCGGACCGGTCGACGGCAGCGATCTCGCCGCCCCACCGGCCAGGATCGTGCTGATGACGGACGGCAAGCGCACCGTCGGTCGCACCGAGCAGGACGCCGCGCAACGCGCGGCAGACGCCAAGGTGCCGGTGTCGGTGATCGCGTTCGGCACCGACAACGGCTCGATCGTGGTCAACGACGAAACGATCCCGGTCCCGCTCGACACCGAGGCGATGCAGCAGATCGCGGAGATCTCCGGCGGCGACTTCCACACGGCGGCGACCACCGAGGAGCTCAAGTCGGTGTACGCCGAACTCGGTGAGCAGATCGGCTACGAGATCAAGCAACAGGACGTGTCCCGGCCCTGGATGATCGCCGGCACGGTGATGGTGATCATCGGCTCGGCGACGGCGTTGGCGCTGACCGCGCGGATTCCGTAGCCGGCCACCGGCCGCGCGTCACCGGCCGGATCCGCGGCGGGCCGATAGGGTCGTTCCGGCGGCGCGGCTCTTCCGTGGCTGCCTGCGGCCCGGCTCCCCGCCCGGCCCGGCGCGAGGTCGGAGGAAATTGACGTGACCGTCCCAGAACCTGCGGCAGGGCGCTCGGTGCTGGTCACCGGCGGCAACCGTGGCATCGGCCTGGCCATCGCCAGGGCGTTGGCCGATGCCGGGCACCGGGTGACCGTCACCCACCGCTCCGGTGAGCCGCCGGCCGGGCTGGCCGGGGTGATCTGTGACGTCACCGACGCCGCCAGCGTCGATGCCGCCTTCACCCAGGTGGAGCAGGCCCAGGGGCCGATCGAGGTGCTGGTGTCCAACGCCGGGATCACCGACGACCAGCTGCTGCTGCGGATGAGCGAGGACGCCTTCAGCTCGGTGATCGACGCCAACCTGACCGGCTCCTACCGGGTGGCCAAGCGGGCCTCATCGGGCATGCTGCGCAAGCGATGGGGACGAATGATCTTCATCTCGTCCGTGGTCGGCCTGTCCGGTGGGGCAGGGCAGGCGAACTACTCCTCGTCCAAGGCCGGTCTGGTCGGTCTGGCCCGGTCGATCGCCCGCGAACTGGGCTCGCGCAACATCACCGCGAACGTCATCGCCCCCGGCTTCGTCGACACCGACATGACCCGCGAACTCCCTGAGGCCCGGCGGACCGAGATCATCGGCCAGGTGCCGCTGCGCCGGTACGCCGCACCGGAGGAGATCGCCTCAGCAGTGGTCTTCCTGGCCTCCGACGGTGCCGCCTACATCTCCGGCGCGGTCCTGCCGGTCGACGGCGGGCTCGGCATGGGGCACTGACCGCCCCGCATCGACCTGAAACCCGAACGCCCGCAGCACCTTTCATCCCGCACGATCAGCAACCATCGAACCCCTTCCACCGATGATGACGAGGACGCACACATGACCGACCAACTCGGCTCCGGACTTCTGGCCGGCAAGAACCTGCTCATCACCGGGGTGATCACGGAGGCCTCGATGGCCTTCCACACCGCCCGGTTCGCCCAGGAGCAGGGCGCCAACGTGGTGCTCACCGGCTTCGGGCGACTGTCCCTGGTGGAGCGGATCGCGAAGCGACTGCCCGCAGAGGCGCCGGTCGTCGAACTGGACGTCACCGACAAGTCGCAGCTGGATTCGCTGGCCGATCGGGTCGGCGAACACACTCCCCGACTGGACGGCGTGCTGCACTCCATCGGGTTCGCCCCGGCGACCGCGCTCGGCGGCAGCTTCCTGGACTGCCCGTGGGAGGACGTGGCCACCACGGTGCACACCTCCGCCTACTCGCTCAAGTCCCTGGCCGTCGCGGCACTGCCGCTGATGACCTCCGGCGGCAGCATCGTCGGGTTGGACTTCGACGCCAGGCAGGCCTGGCCGGCCTACAACTGGATGGGCGTCGCCAAGGCCGCGCTCGAGTCGGTGACCCGTTATCTGGCAAGGGATCTGGGTCCGCAGGGGATCAGGGTGAACCTGGTCTGCGCGGGCCCGATCAAGACCATGGCGGCCAAGTCCATCCCCGGGTTCAGCGACCTGGAGAACGGCTGGAGCGGCCGGGCCCCGCTGGGCTGGGACACCTCCGACCCGACGCCGGTGGCCAGGGCTGCGGTGGCCCTGCTGTCCGATCTGTTCCCCGCCACCAGCGGCTCGATGGTGATGGTCGACGGCGGATTCCACGCCCTGGGTTTCGGCACCGAGGAGATCGCGGCTGCCGCCGAGCGGTAGCCGACGTCAGTGGTGCCCGGGGTCGGCCGGTGAGCGGCGCAGCCTGGTCACCTGGCGGGCGTTCGAGCCGGCCCGCGGCCGGGGCACGCTGAGCACCCGCACCGCGGCGGCCACCGCCGCCCGGCGACTCTCCCTGATCGCGATCGCCAACGGCCGCAGCACGTCGTCCACTGCGGCCATCTCGTAGCTGGTGACCGCTGCGGTGTCCTGGGCATTGGCGACGGCGAGCAGCGCGTGCAGCGAGATCGACGTGGCCAGCAGGGCCGACGCGGCCGGCGGCGTGCCGGGCGGGCAGATCACCGCCTCGTCGAGCATCACCTGACGAACCTGCTCCCGGGCCCGGTCCGAGCCGCGGGCGACATCCAGCGCGGTCAGCGAACGGGTCGCCCGGCCGACAGCGGCATCCAGCAACTCATGGGCCTCGGCGAGGCCGAGGGCGGGGTGATGGGTCGGGCACCGGTAGGCCCGCCATTGACCGTCCGAGGGGACCAGCGCGATCTGCGATCCCGGCAACACCACCAGGGCCCCGGTGTCCAGGGCGGCGACCGTGAGTTCGCCGCCGAGCGGCAGCCCGCGGAGATCACCGGGATAGGGCAACAACAGCTCGGCCGGACCGCCTTCCCGCAGCACCGGCAGCAGGGCGGCCGAACCGGCGCTGGGCCAGCCGGGGCCGGGAAGCCCGGTGACGTCGGCGATCTCGGGCGTCGCCGCGCGGACCCCGGCCCGGTGGCCGGAATCGTCGATCGCGCTCAGCACGTCATCCGGACTTGCTCCGCCCTGCCACGCGGCAGCCCAGAGGGCCAGCGTGGTGGCCGCGCGCAGCGGGCCTGCGGAAGACATGAGGGCAACCGTACGTCACGATCAGGACACTGGCGTGGCACCCTCGGCGCACCCCGCCCGCCGCGTAGCGTCTGCCGCCGTGCCTTCCTCCCACCGCCGTTCCAGCCCGGCCGCCGGCCCGGTCAGCTACCGGTACGTCGCTCCCGATCCCTACGGCCGCGACGTGCTGGCCGGCGGACCCCGCAAGCGGGCCATTCCCGAACTGCCGGCCACACCGGACGTGGTCGCGGAGGACCCGCTGTCCGGCTTCTGCGGGGCGGCCGTCGTCTGCAGCTCGACCGCGGTCACCCTGGAGGACCGGAACGGCAAGCGCCGGATGTTCCCGCTGGCGCCCGGCGCATTCCTGGTCGACGGCGAGCAGGTCACCCTGGTCCGTCCGCGGTCCGCCGGCCCGGCTCCGGTGGCCAGGTCGGCCTCCGGTTCCAGGATGGTGACCGATCACCGGGCGCGCACCGCCCGTGCCGCCCGGATCTGGGTGGAGGGCATCCACGACGCGGCCTTGGTCGAACGGGTCTGGGGTCACGACCTGCGGGTGGAGGGCATCGTGGTGGAGCCGATCGACGGGTTGGACAATCTGCCGGCGCTGGTCGCGCAGTTCGAACCGGACGCTCGGCGACGGCTCGGGGTGCTGGTGGATCACCTGGTGCCGAGGTCCAAGGAGAGCCGGATCGCCGACGCCGTGACGGCGGAGTACGGGCAGCACGTGCTGATCACCGGGCACCCGTACATCGACATCTGGCAGGCCGTCCGCCCGCAGGCGGTGGGCATCCGGGCCTGGCCGGACGTGCCGCGTGGGGTGGACTGGAAAACCGGAGTCTGTGCGGCGCTGGGCATCTCGGACACCCGCGAGATGTGGGGCCGGGTCAACGGCGCTGTCCGCAGCTTCAAGGATCTGGATACGCCACTGATCACCGCCGTGGAGCGGTTGGTCGATTTCGTCGCTGCTGCCGATCCGGACTGATCTTCCCCGGCACCTCGACCCGACCGCGGTCGGCGGAGCCGATCGGGCGTCACGTCCTGATCACGAAAACCCGGCGCTGCTCGAATCGCCGGAGGTCGGGATGCGTGCTCTGGCAGGATGAATTCATGTCCGCATGGATCTGGTTCAGCGGCGCGGTGCTGCTGTCGATCGCCGAAGTGCTCGGTGCGGAGTTCGTGCTGCTCATGCTCGGCGGCGGTGCGCTGATCACCGCCGGTTTCGCGGTCTTCTTCCCCGAGCTGTTGTGGCTGCAGTTGATCGTCTTCGCGCTGTCGTCGGTGGCTCTCGTCTTGGGCCTGCGGCCGATGCTGCTGCGCAAGTACTACCAGCCGGCCAAGATCCGCAGCGGGATCGAGGCCATCATCGGTTCGAAGGCCACCGTGGTGTCGACGGTGGATGCCGATGGCGGGTCAGGTCAAGATCGGCGGCGAGGTGTGGTCGGCCGTCATCCTGGACGGTCACCGGGCCCTGCCGCCGGGCACGTCCGTCACAGTCGTCGAGGTCCGCGGGGCAACCGCGGTCGTGATCTGGGGGCCATAGCAATGGATCCGGTACTGATCGTCGCCATCGTGGTCGTCGTTCTGGTCGTCGTCGTGCTCGTCCGGTCGGTGAAGGTGATCCCGCAGGCACAGGCCGCGGTGATCGAACGGCTGGGCCGGTTCAACAAGGCCAGCGGCGCCGGTCTGGTCTGGCTGGTGCCCTTCCTGGACCGCATCCGCGCCCGCATCGACCTGCGCGAACAGGTGGTCTCCTTCCCGCCGCAACCGGTGATCACCGAGGACAACCTGACGGTGTCGATCGACACCGTCGTGTACTTCCAGGTCACCGACCCGCGCGCGGCCGTCTACGAGATCGCCAACTACATCGTCGCGGTCGAACAGCTGACCACCACCACGCTGCGCAACGTCGTCGGCGGGATGAACCTGGAACAGACCCTGACCAGCCGGGACTCGATCAACGGACAGCTGCGTGGGGTGCTCGACGAGGCCACCGGCAAGTGGGGGATCAGGGTCGCCCGGGTCGAGCTCAAGGCCATCGACCCGCCACCGTCGATCCAGGAGGCGATGGAGAAGCAGATGCGCGCCGACCGCGACAAGCGCGCGATGATCCTGAACTCCGAGGGTCTGCGGGAATCGTCGATCAAGACGGCAGAGGGTCAGAAGCAGGCCGCCGTGCTCACCGCAGAGGGCGCGAAGCAGTCCTCGATCCTGGCGGCCGAGGGTGAGCGGCAGTCCCGCATCCTGCGCGCGCAGGGCGAACGGGCGGCCCGCTACCTGCAGGCCCAGGGCCAGGCCAAGGCCATCGAGAAGGTCTTCGCCGCGGTCAAGGCCGGCAAGCCGACGCCAGAGCTGCTCGCCTACCAGTACCTGCAGACCCTGCCCCAGATGGCCCAGGGCGACGCGAACAAGGTCTGGATGATCCCGAGCGATTTCTCCAAGTCGCTCGAGGGCTTCGCCCGGATGCTCGGCACCAAGGGTGATGACGGGGTCTTCCGCTACGAGCCACCCAAGGATGACCCGGCCGATGCCGACAAGCCGCGTCCCGGCGACATCGACGACGACGTCGCCGACTGGTTCGAGGGCACATCGGCCGCCGAGGTGGCCGCAGCTGTCCGCGCGGTCGAGAAAGAGGCGATGGTCACGATCGAGCAGCAGGACGCCGCCAGGGCGGCCGCCTACCGCGGCGGCGGCGAGTTGCCGGCGGCGCCCGAGCGCCCGGCCGTGCAACCGGGCCAGCACCGACCGCAGGGTCAGCAGCCTCCGCAGCAGGGCAACTATCCGAACCAGGGTTACCCGGGACGCGACGATCCGCCCGGTCCGCCGCCGCCCGGATACCAACGGCCCCAAGGTGATCGATCACAAGGTGACCCGTCGCAGGGCGATCCGTCACAGGGCCGCGGGCAGCGGCCGGACATGCCACCACCTCCGGGCTACCCGTACCAGCCGCCGGGGCAGCAGTACCCGCCGCCGGGTCAGCGCTGAGCCCGGCCACGCTCCCGCAGCCGCTGGCGGTCGTCGGGGCCGGCCGGTTGGGTTCGGCGATCGTTGCGGCGCTGCGAGCGGCCGGTGTCCCGGCGACCGGGCCGCACGGCCGTGGCTATGACGGTGCCGGCGACGCCGTGGTCCTGCTGTGCGTCCCGGACGACGCGATCGGCGTTGCCGCGGAACGGATCCTGCCCGGTCCGTTGATCGGCCACTGCTCCGGGGCTTCGGGGCTCGACGTGCTCGGCGGCCGGCCCGGGATGAGCGTCCACCCGTTGATGACGGTCACCCGGCAGGGCGCCGATTTCGCCGGTGTCTGGGCGGCGATCGCTGGATCGGATCCGGCCGCACTGGCCGTTGCCTCGTCGCTGGCCGCGACGTTGGGGCTGCGTCCGGTGCGGGTCGACGATGCAGACCGGCCCGCCTACCATGCCGCGGCGGCGATCGCTGCCAACTTCCTGATCACGCTGGAAAGTGCTGCTGCAGAACTGATGTCGACGGCCGGCCTGGATCGCGAGGTGCTGGTGCCGCTGGCGACGGCCGCACTGCAGAACTGGGCGCGCGGTGGGCCGGCCGCGCTGACCGGGCCGGTGGTGCGTGGTGACACCGGCACCGTCGCACTGCACCGGCGGGTGGTGATGCAGCGGACGCCCCACCTGGTCGGTCTCTTCGACGCGCTGGTCGGCGCCACCCAACGGTTGGCCGCGGCTGACAGCAACCCGGACACCGGGATAGGGTCCGCCGAGCCCGGCACCACGGGTCCCGGACCTGGAAGCACCGGTTCCGGGACCGCTGCACGACCGCAACACCCCTGAACCCGCAGTACCCCTAGACCCGCAGTACCCCTAGACCTGCAGGACCTCTGGACCCGCAGCACCTCTGAACCCGCAGCACACCTGAGAATGAAAGCGGAGCCGACCACGTCATGATCACCGTCCGGACGGTGCGCGAACTGCGCGCGGCCCTGCGCCCGTACCGCGGGAGCGGCTCGGTCGCGCTGGTGCCGACCATGGGTGCGCTGCACGACGGGCATCTGGAGCTGGCCCGCCGGGCCGAGGCCGACAACGACGTCGTGGTGATGTCGATCTTCGTCAATCCCACCCAGTTCAACGACCCGTCGGACCTGGCCGCCTACCCGCGCGACGAGCAGGCCGACGCCGAACTTGCCGAGAGCGCCGGGGTCGACGTGCTGTTCGTGCCCTCCGCCGCCGAGGTCTACCCGCCCGGTTTCAGCGCGACCATCGAGCTGCACGGGCCCATCGTGGAGAGCCTGGAGGGTGCCAGGCGCGGCGCCGGGCACTTCCGCGGCGTCACCACCGTGGTCGGCAAGCTGTTCGGGATGGCGCAGCCGGACCGGGCCTACTTCGGGCAGAAGGACGCGCAACAGGCCAGAGTTGTCCGGGCAATGGTCGCCGACCTGAACATCGACACCGAGATCGTCACCGTGCCGACCGTCCGCGAATCCGACGGCCTGGCCATGTCCAGCCGGAACCGCCGGCTCTCGGCGGCCGACCGTGCGCACGCGGTCGCCGTCTCGCAGGCGCTGCTCGCCGGCCAGGCGTTGGCTGCAGCCGGCGAACGGGACGCGGCAAAGGTCCTGACGGCCGCCGGTGCGGTCTTGACCGACAGCGGCATCGAGCCGGAGTACCTGGCGCTGGTCGACGCCGATTCGTTCCTGCCGGTGGACACCCTCGGCGCCGGGCCGGCGGTGCTGGCGGTCGCCGCCGACCTGGGCGGCACCCGGCTGATCGACAACGTGCTCGTCGAAGCCGTGCTGCTGGACCCGCTCGAGCGGGTGTAGTCCGTCACACCACGCGGCGAGAACTGGGCACAGCCGGGTTCTCGCGGTGATGATCGGTACTGGTGCAAAGGAGCAGCCGATGTCAACTCGCCCATCCCTGCCGGCGGACCGCCGGCCGGTGACCATCCCCAGCCTGCTGGACATGAAGCGATCCGCCACCCCGATCGTGATGGTGACCGCCTACGACTATCCGAGCGCACTCGCCGCCGAGGCCGCCGATGTCGACATGGTGCTGGTCGGTGATTCCGGCGCCATGACGATGCTCGGTCATCCCAGCACCGTGTCGGTCACCACCGACGAGATGCTGGTGCTGACCAAGGCCGCCCGCCGCGGCGTCGACCATGCCCTGCTGGTCGCCGACCTGCCCTTCGGCTCCTACGAGGTCAGTGACGAGCAGGCCATCGCCACGGCCGTCCGGTTCGTCAAGGAGGCCGGGGTCGATGCCGTCAAGCTCGAACGCGGCGACGAGAGCTCGATCAGCCGAGCCAGGGCCATCGTCGGCGCCGGCATTCCGGTGGTCGGGCACGTCGGCCTCACCCCGCAGACCGCCACCGCGCTCGGCGGCTACCGGGCGCAGGGCCGTTCTGCCCAGTCCGCGATGCGGATCGCTCGCGGCGCCGTCGGACTGCAGGAAGCGGGCTGCTTCTGCATCGTCTTCGAGGCGGTGCCATCGGCCCTGACCGAGGAACTGATGCCGCTGATGACGGTGCCGATCATCGGGATCGGCGCCGGCCCGGCCACCGACGGTCAGGTGCTGGTTTTCCACGACCTGCTGGGCATCCGGGAGGGCAAGGGCGCCAAGTTCGTCCGGCGGTACGCGGACCTGCTGGACGCGATGGCCGACGGGGTCTCGCAGTACGCCAAGGAGGTTCGGAGCGGGGTGTTCCCGGCGGTCGAGCACGGGTACGGCATCGACGAGGCCGAACTGGAACTGTTCCGCGGCTCCTTCGCCCGGTGACACCGCCGGACGAGTTCGATCCGGCAGCCGTGCTGGCGTTGACCGCGGCGCTGGTGCGGCTCCGCACCGTGAACGAGGCCGGCAGCAGTGTTGTCGAGACGCCGGCCGCCGAACTGGTGGCCACCACCATGCGCGGCTTCGGCTGGGACGTCACCGTCACCGAAGTGGCGCCGGGCCGGCCGTCCGTGGTCGGCGTGGTGCAGGGCCGGTCGTCGGTGACCGGCCGCACGCTGATGTTCGAGGGTCACGTCGATGTGGTCACCGAGGGCGACCCGGACCTGTGGTCGTTCGATCCCTATGCCGGCGACGTGGTGGACGGCCGGCTCCGCGGTCGCGGCTCGGCCGACATGAAATCCGGTGTGGCGGCGATGATCTACGCCGCTCGGGCGGTCCAGCTCGGCGGTTTCGACGGCCGGATCGTGATCGGTGTGCTCGCCGACGAGGAGGGAATGATGCTGGGCGCCAAGCGGTTCGCCGCTGACCTGCAGGCCGGCGCAATCCCAGGGGTGGACCGGCCGATCGACGGGGTGATCGTCTGCGAGCCGGAGGGCGGCGAGGTCTGCCCGGTGGCCAAGGGCGCGATCCGGCTCACCGTGCAGTTCACCGGCCTGATGGCCCACGGCGCGATGCCGCGGATGGGCCGCAATCCCTTGCCTGCACTGGGTTCTCTGCTGATCGCCCTGCCGGAGGTGGAGCGCGGCTATCACACGGAGGTCGGCACGCACCCCCTGCTGGGCGACTTCTCGCTGACCCCCACCGTGCTGACCGGCGGCCGTCTGGACCAGATGAACGTCATCCCGGCCACGGCGGTGCTGGCCCTTGACGTGCGGACCGTTCCCGGCATCGACCACCCGGAGCTGATCGCGCTGATCACCCGGCTGGCCGAGAACCTGGCGGCGGAGCATGATCTCGACGTGCAGGTCACGGTGCTGGACGATCGGCCGCCGGTGGACACCCCGATCGATGCGCCGGTGGTCCGGTCGATGATGGCCGGACATCTGGCCGCCACCGGAGTGCCGGCGGTGATCGGCGGCGTGCCGGGCACCACCGACGGCACCATCCTCACCCGGGACGCCGGGTTGGCCACGGTGGTCTACGGACCCGGCGGCAAATGGATCGCGCACCAGGCCGACGAGTTCGTCGAGGTCGACGAGATCATCGACTGCACCAGGGCGTACATCGCGGCCGCCCGGGACTTCCTTTCAGCGCAGTCGAACGGCCCGTCAGCGCAGTCGAACGGCCCGGCGCCGCGATGACCGCCGCCGGAGCGGGTCGGCCGGGACCGCACAACTCGCTGATCGACGTCGAAGGTATTCGGATCGGACACCACACAGCCGTCGGTGACGGCTTTCTCACCGGTACGACGGTGGTGCTCGCACCGTCCGCCGGGATGGTCGCGGGGGTCGACGTGCGGGGCGGCGGACCGGCCACCCATGAGACGGACATGCTCCACCCGACCGCCTCGGTGGAACGGATCCATGCGGTCGTGCTGACCGGCGGCAGTGCCTACGGTCTGGCCGCCTGCACCGGCGTGATGACTGCGCTCGCCGACCGGGGGATCGGGCTCCCGGTCGGACCGGGCGCCGACGAGATCGTCCCGCTGGTACCGGGAGCCGCGTTGTTCGACCTCGGCCGTGGTGGCCGGTTCCGGGCCCGCCCGACGGCGGACTTCGGTGCGCTCGCGCTCGCCGCCGCCCTGGATCCGGCCGCAGCAGCCGACCGCGCCAGTTGGGGTGCCGCCCAGGGCAGCGTCGGAGCCGGGACCGGCGCCGTGGCCAGCGGACTCAAGGGAGGGCTGGGTGGTGCGTCGCTGGTGCTGGACAGCGGTGTGACGGTGGCTGCGTTGGCGGTGGTCAATGCCGCGGGGTCGCCGATCAACCCACGGACCGGCGAGCTCTGGGGCGCCCGGCACCTGCATCCACTGGATTCCGAGATACCGCCGGGGGTCCCCGGTCCCGACGCTCTGCGGGACCTGCTGGCGGCGACGGCGCCGCGCGGACCGGGCATCACCTTCGGCGCGGGTGCGGCAGGCATCTCCCACACCACCCTGGTGGTGGTGGCCACCGATGCCGCCCTGACCAAGTCCCAGTGCGGCAAGCTGGCCGCGGTCGCCCAGAACGGGATGGCCAGGGCGATCAACCCGGTGCACACCATGTTCGACGGCGACATCGTCTTCGGGCTCGCCACCGCCACCGCCGGTTCCCCGGATGCGATCGGGTTCCACGCGATCACCGCCGCCGCAGCCGATGTCGTCACCAGGGCGATCGTCCGCGGGCTGCTGGCGGTGTCCACGACCACCACGTCGGTCGGCCGCTGGCCCTCCTGGTCGGACCTGGCCGGGTAGCGGTGCCGGCGCCGCGGACGTCCTGGTTGATCGCCGGCCGCTGCTGCGCCGCGGCGGGGTGGTTGCTGTGGATCGCCGTGCAGGTCGTCGCCGACGACCCGTTCCCGCCGGAGATCTCGCTGTCCCAGTACGGGCTCGGCGGCGCCGGCTGGCTGTTCTCGCTGTGGGTGGTGCTGCTCGCGACCGGACCGTTGCTGCTGCTGAGCTTCCGGCCGGTGCCCGGGCCGGCCCGGTGGCTGTTGGCCATCGGCTACCTGGGCACCTGGACGATGGCGTTGGTCCGCACCGATGAGGGTGTGGTGCAGATGTCCGGCCACGCCATGGTGCACATGGCCGGCGCCGTTGTCGCGCTGGTCTTCCTGCCGCTGGGTATCGGAGCTGTGCTCCGGTACGCGGCGCGGCGCTGGTGGCTGACGGGATGCGTGCTGATCGCGGCGGGGGCGGTGGTCGGTGTGCTCGTCCTGCTGGCTGCGGCCGGCCTGGACAGCGCGGGACTGGGACCTGCGCGGTCATGGGCTTTGTGGCAGGGCACCCTGGTCGTTCTCGAGATGCTGCTGGTGACGGTCTATGCCATCGCCGTGACGACCGTCGAGGCGGCACCGGGTCGTGCCGGCCGGGTGCCGCCGGTACAGTCAGCGATCCAATGAGGCGCTCTCGCTCGAACACATCAATCGGCGAGCTGAGCACGTGATGGAACCGACAGCGCTCCGACCCCGCTCGGCGACACCGCCGAGGGTGGCCATAGCGTTGTCAGTAGTAGGAGTTCACCAGGCAAAGTCGATCAGGCGAGGGAATCACGATGACCCAACCGAGCAGTCCGGTCCGCACCACGGCCGCCCGTCGGCGACCCCATGTCGTCGTCCTCGGCGGCGGTTTCGGCGGCCTGACCACGGTGAAGGCGCTGGGCAAGTCCGATGTCGACATCACCCTGGTCGACCGACACACGTACAACGCGTTCCAGCCTTTGCTGTACCAGGTGGCCACCGCCGGGCTGAATCCCGGCGACGTGACGTTCTTCCTGCGCGCCACCCGGATGGCACAGAAGAACGTCAGCTTCCGGCAGGGCGAGGTCACCGGGATCGATACCGCCGAGCAGCGGATCACCTTCCACGACGGCGGGTCCATGGAGTACGACTACCTGGTCATCGCCTCCGGTGCCACCACCAACTACTTCGGCACCAAGGGCGCGGAGGAGAACTCCCGCGCGATCTACACCCGGTCTCAGGCGCTCAAGCTGCGGGACGAGATCTTCACCAACCTCGAGCACGCCGCGGCCTCCAACACCAACGAGGACCTCGCGATCGTGGTCGTCGGGGCAGGGCCGACCGGCGTGGAGATGGCCGGCGCGCTTGCCGAGCTGCGCAACGACGCGATGGCGTCGATCTATCCCGAGCTGGACCCCCGCCGTACGCACATCGTGCTGGTCGAGATGGGGGACAAGGTGCTCGCACCGTTCGCGCCGACGCTGCGCGACTTCGCCGCCAAGGCGCTGCGGGAGCGCGGTGTCGAGCTGCGGCTGAACACTTCGGTCGCCGAGGTGCGGCCGGACGGGGTGGTGCTCGGTGGCGGTGAGTTCCTCAAGGCCGGTGTGGTCATCTGGGCCACCGGCGTCGCGGTGCCCAAGGTGGTCGGCACCTGGGGCCTGCCGCAGGGCCGCGGAGGCCGGATCACGGTCGATGCTGACCTGCGGGTCAGCGGGTTCAAGAACATCTTCGCGGTGGGTGACGTCGCCATCTACCCGGAGGCGTTGCCCCAGCTCGCGCAGCCGGCGTTGCAGGGCGGTAAGCATGCCGGAAAGCAGATCGCTGCGCTGGTCACCGGGCGTCCGACCCACGATTTCCACTACCACGACAAGGGCACCATGGCCACGGTCGGCCGGCGGGCGGCCATCGCCGACATCGCGCTGATCAAGGGCAAGACGCTCAAGCTCACCGGCACGCTCGCCTGGCTCGCCTGGCTGTTCGTGCACATCGTGATGCTGCTCGGCAACCGGAACCGGTTGGCGACGCTGGTGAACCTGTCGACCAAGTACCTTGCCCCGTCCCGCCGGACGAACCCGATCGTCGGTGACGTGCCGGTGTTCGAGCACCAGATACCGGAAGAACACTGACCGGAAGAACACTGACCCGAACCACACTGACCGGAACAACACCGAGCGGCCCCCGTCACCGGTTCGCCTGACCCCGGCGCGCCCCGCGGCCCCTAAGCTCTGGTGCATGACCGACGCACGATGGCTGAGCCCATCGGAGGCGCGCGCCTGGCGGGCGCTGCAGACCTTCGGTGCGCCGCTGGCAGCTGCGTTGAATCGTCAGCTGCTGGCGGATTCGGCCTTGTCGACGGCTGATTACCAGGTGCTGGTGGTGTTGTCGGAGACCGAGGGTGGGCAACTGCGGGCCGGCGAACTGGGCCGGGCGACCGGGTGGGAGAAGAGCCGGCTGTCGCACCACATCAAGCGGATGCAGGCGCGGCAGCTGGTCGAGCGGCTGGATTGCAGCACCGACGGCCGCGGGCTGCTGGTGTCCATCACGGCCGAGGGACGCCGGGCCATCGAGGAGGCCGCACCCGGGCACGTCCGGACGGTCCGCGACTACGTCATCGACGTGCTCACGCCGGAACAGCTCGAGGTGCTCGCCGCGGCCGGTGAAGCCGTCGCCGTCCGGTTGACCGCCGACAACTGCCGCGCGGCCGCCCTGGAGAACTCCAGACCCGACCGGCCGACTCCGCTGACGAGGGCGACCCGGCAATCGACAGCAGCGCGGCGACGGTCGCATCCCGGGATTGCGAACGCCGTGACCGAACCTCAGATTCCGGACAAGTCTCTACCTCCAGTTGAGCCTGAGATCAGCCCGATCAACCTGACCAAGCCGGGCGATCACGGCGCGCTCCAAGATCTTCAAGCCTCGGAACCGGTGCAGCGCAGTCGGACCCGCCGGGTGGTGGCGGCAGCCGCAGGAGCTCGCGATCGGACAATCGATCAGCTTGTCGCCCTGCTGGTCCCGTTGATCAAGGCAACCCGGATCCCCACCTTGATCGTCGTTGCCATCGCCGCTGTCCCGGCCGTCACGGTGATCCTGGTCGCCCTGCTCCGCCCTGGTCCCGACGATCCGTTCTGGTTCGTGCTGGGCGTCATCGGGCTGGTGGTCGCCGGCTGGCTCGGACTGCGAAGGCGACAGTTGCTCGCCGTCGCGCAGGATCCCGATGCCCTGGCGGCCGCGCTCGCGTCGGTCGTCAACGGCCGGGACATGTGGGATCAGTTGGTCAGCAACGTGTCCGTCACCAAGGTCGGTACCGCGGTGGTTCGGAAGCGGTCCCGGCCGCTGCGGATCCTGGGTGGAATGTGGCGCGGTGTCCAGCTCACCGGGGTGGTCACGGAGATCCTGGAACGTCCGCAGCTGGCACCGTTGATGCCCGGTCGGCTGCGCGGGATCTGGTTCCTCGGCATCGCCTGTCTGATCACCGGGGCGGTGCTGAGCGGCGCCGTGGTGATCGCCGGACTGCTGTACCTGCTCGGGGCCTGAAATCCAGCGGCTACGGTGAGTGGATGGATCAGATCGACGAAACAGAACCGGGTTCGGAAACCGACGGCCACGACGGCGTCGCCGAGCAGCTCTCGGTCGAGGATGCCCTGCTCGACACCCGCATCGACGATGTGTTGGACGAGGGCTACTCGCCGCCCGACCGGGAACCTTCGGTGCACGTGCCGACTGAGGCCGAGGAGGAGCGCGGCGAGAGTCTGGACGAACTGCTCTCGGCCGAGACTCCTGACGTCTGGGCGCAGGAGAGCGACAACATCTTCGACGAATCCGGCGAAGAAGTCGGTGGCGCGCGAGCCGGGCGCCTTGTCGGAATAGGCACCGATGGGTACTCCGATTCCGAAAAAGACCTGCTGGCCGGTGATGTCGGGATCGACGGTGCCGGGGCCAGCGCCGAGGAAGCGGCCATGCACGTCATCGACGAGTACGACCAGCGCTGAGGCGGTGACGCGGCGGCCAGATCGATGCCGTGGTGGCTGCGGACGGCGATCGTTGTGGTCGCCGCTGTCGCGCTGCTGGTCGGCCTGATCTGGTTCTTCCAACGCCGCTTGATCTACCTGCCCGACACCGCGCCGGTGCCACCAGCAGCTCAGGTGCTCACCGGCGGCCGGGACGTCACGCTGCAGACGGCGGACGGCCTGGCGCTTGCCGCCTGGTACGTGCCGGCGCCGGGCTCCGGATCGGCTACTGACTCCGTCTGCCGGCCGACCGTGATCGTGGCGAACGGCAATGCCGGAAACCGGTTGTCGCGCGCACCGTTGGGGGAGTCGTTGGTCGAGGCAGGTTTCGGTGTGCTGCTGGTCGACTACCGCGGCTACGCCGACAATCCCGGCAGCCCCGACGAAGAGGGGTTGGCGGCCGACCTGCGCGCCGCCCACCGGTTCCTGACCGACGGGCAGGGCGTCCGGGACAGCGAATTGATCTACTACGGCGAGAGTCTGGGTGCCGCGGTGATGACCTCGCTGGCCGCCGAGCAGCCTCCGGCCGGTCTTGTCCTGCGCTCGCCGTTCAGCGCGCTGGCCGCCGTCGCCCAGCAGCACTACCCGTTCCTGCCCACCGGACTGTTGCTGCGGGACAGATTTCCCGTGCTCGACACCATCGGCGGTGTCCGGGTTCCGACCACGGTGATCTACGGAACCGCGGATTCCGTTGTCGACCCCGAGCAGAGCCGCGCGGTCGCCGCCGCCGCCGGCGGACCGGTCGACCTGGTCCAGTTGCCGGGAGCTGATCACAACGATCCGGTGCTGGTCGGCGGACCGCAGGTGATCGACGCGGTGGTCCGGTTGGCCGACCGCGCCGGGTGTTCGCCGAGGCCGTAATTCTTTGTCCCGGAACTTCGTTGCGCGCGGCCGTTCGGACGACGTACTTTCGTCGGTACACGAGGAAGGAGGTGGTCCCACGTTGAAGACGTATCGGACACGTGAGGTGGCTGGCCGCTAGGCCGCCGTTCCCCACCGTTGGACCAGATCCGTTTCGGTAGAACCGGAGTCGGCGTTCTGGCACAACCGGACAGTCACCGGCCCCCGGGCTGCCGACCATTGTCCAGTCGGCCCGATCGGAGTTCACTCCGATCGGAGCAGCCCGGGGGTTTGTCCTGCCCGCTCACAGGCCCCGTTCGATCGGGATGATCCCGCGGTCCGCGGCCCTGACCAGCGCCTGGTGATCGGCCTCGGTCTGGTCGGCGTAGAGCCGGGCGAACCTGGCGAGAGCGACATCCAGCTTGTCCGACGAGCCGACGTACCCGGCGATCATCGAGGCACCACTGGTCCGCGCGTGACCCTTCGCCAGCAGGTGCCCGACGATGCCGGAATAGTCGGCCAGCGCCGACCCGTCGATCGAATCCAGTGCCACGGTTCCCTTCATGTTCCGGAACTGCCGCACGTAGTACTGCCGCCCGTCGGCGGATGTCCAGCCCAGCAACGGATCGCTGACCGTCTGCAGCGCCTGCTGGTACTCCACCACCCGCTGACCCTGGTGTGCGTGCCAGGCTGATTCGCCGTGCACGTACTTGGCCAGCACCGACCGTCGCGCCTGCTTCAGCTGCAGGAACACCACGTCGTCCGGACTGCTGCCCTCGAGCAGGGCGACATAGGCACGTAGCCCGACGCTGCCGACCCCGACCACCTTGTGCGCGATGTCGACGAGGGTGTAACCGCCCAGTGCTCGCCGCCAGTGCGGGGCCAGGGTGGTCAGGTACTCGTCCAGCCCGGACGCCAGCATGTCGGCGTCGGCGTCGCTGACCCTGGTGATCAACGGTGGATCCTGCACGATCCGGCGTTGCCCCTCGTGCTCGCGGGTGAACCGGGGGAGCGCGCGGTCGCTGGTCCTGGTCCGCGCCCTGGCCACCGCGCGGGTGATCTCGGCCCGCAATGATTCGTGAGAGGTGGTCTCCTGCAAGTGATCGACGTCGAGTCGTTGGTACGAGCGGGCGAGCAACGGCGTGCGGGAGAGTTCCCGCACCTCGGTCCGATAGGCCGCAACGCACTGCAGGACAGCGGACTCGCAGTCCGTTTCGGTGGCACCGTTCTGCCGGCCGGCCACCCAGATGCTGGCCACCAGCCGCCGCAGGTCCCATTCCCAACCACCGGGATGGGCCTCGTCGAAGTCGTTCAGATCGATCACCAGGTCGCGCTCCGGGGACGCATAGAACCCGAAGTTGCCCAGGTGCGAATCGCCACTGATGACCGGGGTGATGCCGGTCGCCGGCAACCGCGCGACGTCCTCGGCCATCACCACTGCCGTCCCGCGGAGGAAGCCGTACGGGTTGGCCGTCATCCGGCCCACCCGCAGCGGGATCAGCCAGTCCAGGCGGCCCTCGTGCGATTCCATGATCTGCAGCACCGGGTCCGGCCGGCCGACGGGGGGAGTCCAGTCGCCGAGGGAACTGCGCGGTACCTGCTGGCGGAGCGCTCGACCCATCTTGTAGCGGTCTGCCCGAGCGGTCGGCCGTCGCCGCAGGGAGGTGAAGGCTTCACTGTCCGCGGATGCGAGGACGACATGGGCCTGCGAGGGACCGGCGTCGATCAACTGCACACTCACTTTCCACCGAACCAGAACCGCGGCAACGTTCGCGGCTGCGCTGAGCCGGACAGTAGTGCCATCCCGGGCGGTGCGCGAGCGCTCGTCCGCACCCGTCGAGGGAGCAACCAGCGGCCGGGTCCGACGGCGCCGGTCACCCGGCATCACCAGGTGGAATTCAGCGGACGGCACCGGCCGATGCGTCGGCGTCCGACCTCAGCGGGTGGGCGCGACCAGTGGCCAGGGCCGGTGCTGCTCGATCTGAGCCGCCAGGGACAGGATCCGTTCCTCACCACCCGGCGGTGCCGCCAGCTGGACGGCCAGCGGTGTCCCGGTGCCGGGATGCCAGCCGGCGGGCACGCTCGCTGCCGGCCAGCCCAGGACGTTCCAGTGCGCGGTGTACGGCGCGAATCCGATGTCGCCGGCCGCATTGACCAGCCACGACCGGTCGCTGCGGGATCTGGCTCTGGCCGGTGGCCGGGCCAGCGTGGGCGTGATCACCACGTCGAGGTCGGCGAAGAACCGCAGCATCCTGGCCCGCAGCCGATCCACCTGGCCCGATCGCACCAGGTTCAGTCGCAGCATCGTCCGGCCGATCGCCAGGTGGGTGCGGCTACGACGTTGCAACTGCGTCCGGTCCAGATCGGCGCCGTCGACCGCCGGCCCGGCCGTCCACCGGGCAATCGGCGTGAGAACCGGGTACCGGAAGCCGGCGGTCCGGGTGCTGTGCCCGAGGTCGGCCAGCAGGTCGGCGACCTCCCGGGTGGCCGCCGTCCAACTCCGATCGGTGCGCAGCGGCGCCAACGGCGAACGGGTCGCCACGGCGATCCGCAGGGCCGTCGGCGGAATCACCGCGGCCGGTACCCGGCCGTCGGCCAGCACCGAGAGCACGATGGCAGCATCCTGCACAGTGGTTGCCAGTACACCGTTCTCGGCCACCCCGAACCACGAGTCATGACCGAGCTCGGCCGGCACCAGCCCGCTGCCCGGTTTGATCCCGAACAGCCGGCAGCAGGCGGCCGGCACCCGGATGGAGCCCATGCCGTCGGCGCCGTGCGCGATCGGCACCATTCCGGCGGCCACGGCCGCGGCGCTGCCCCCCGACGAGCCACCGGTGGTGCGGTCGGGGTTCCACGGGTTGCGGGTGATCACCCCCGGGCTGTCCGTGCTGCCCCAGATACAGAGTTCCGGCACGGCCGTGATGCCGACCACGACAGCGCCGGCGGCGCGTAGCCGGGCGACCACCGGATGATCGATCCGGCTCGGAGCGGCCGGGGTCGCCGCCGAACCGATGCGCAGCGGTTCACCGGCGACGGCCACGTTGTCCTTGATCGCGACCGGCACACCGGCCAACGGGAGGTCGCGCCGGTCGCTGCGAGCATCGACCTGTGCCGCCTCCGTCAGCGCAGCGGCCGAACGGACAACCACGAAAGCACGAATCGCCGGATCACGGGCGGTGATCCGGTCCAGTGATTCGGCGACCGCTGCGGTCGCGCTGGACCTGCCGGATCGAACCTGCGCCGAGATCGCCGCCGCGGTGAACTCGCCCGTCCACGCCATGGGCCGAGTATGGCGGTCCAGGTCGCTGTCAGCCGGTCGGTCGCCGGTCCGGTGGACGATGATCGCAACGGTCGCGGAGTCACAGGCTGTGAGACCAGGGCGCCGGGTCTGGCCCGAAATGCCGGACCTCATTACTCCGAACGGGTGAATTTTCAATAGTTGTTTCTTCAATCAAAATGAGCCCATATCAGCCTGACCGCACCCCGCGCAATCTGCGCAAACACCGCCTTCCTGTGAATTCCCAATGATCGTTACCAATCCGTTATGTCCAAATTGGTGCTCTGGACTTCCCGCTCATGCTCCGTATCGTTTGCTGCAGCCGTGGTTTCACCTCGGTACAACCGTGAACTCCCCTGGGCCATGCGCCTAATGCTGTCCGATCCGGACCCAGGGCCTCAACAACAGAAAGGCTCGGACAGCAGCGGGGAACCCATCTCTGGAAGCTTCGAGCTTCCTTGGGGTGAATCCTGGTCCCGACGTTTCGATGGGACCGGACGGGCGATCCCCTGCACCCATTCGCACACCTTCGCGGATGAGTCGCGCCCGAACCCGACAGCTCACCTCGCAGGCGCAAGCTAGGGGAAACACATGATTCGTCGTCACAACGGACGCCACCGCGAGGCCTCGCGGGTCAAGGTCCTTGCAATGCGCGGCGCCACCGTCGGCGTCATCGCCGGCGCAGCAGCGCTCGGCTTCGCCGGTTCCGCCTCGGCCGCTCCCGACTCCACCTGGGATGCCGTCGCGGGCTGCGAGAGCGGCAACAACTGGTCGATCAACACCGGCAACGGCTACTACGGCGGTCTGCAGTTCTCGCAGTCCACCTGGGAGGCCTACGGCGGCGGGCAGTACGCGTCACGCGCCGATCAGGCCACCCGTGAGGAGCAGATCGCGGTCGCCGAGCAGACGCTTGCCGGCCAGGGCTGGGGCGCATGGGCCTGTGCCGGCGCCGGCGGTGGCGAGGGTTCGACCTCGCGCAGCGTCCAGTCCAGCAACGACTCGGAAGAGGCCGCCCCGCAGGCGGAGAGCTCGTCCGACGACAGCTGGAACGACTCGTCCGACAGCAGCTGGAACGACAGCAGCTCGAACGACGAGTCCAACAGCTGGGACGATCGCGCCGATCGCTCGTGGCACCACGACAGCGAAGAGGCCACCACCTGGACCGAGGAGAGCACTCCGGTCTCCGCAGGTAGCGCAGCTGACGGCAGCTACACCGTCGTCTCCGGCGACACCCTCTCCGGGATCGCCGCTGCGAACGGTGTGACCGGTGGCTGGGAAGCGCTGTACTCGGCGAACTCGGACATCATCTCGAACGCCGACCTGATCTACCCGGGTCAGGTGCTGCGCCTCGGCTGAGCCGAAGACGCGCACTGATTCAGTCGAAAGGCGCCGACCACTGGGCAACCAGCGGTCGGCGCCTTTCGTCGTACCATCCTTTGATGATCTTGCGGCGGGCGCTGACCGGAGTTGTGCTGGTGCTGCTCGTGACCGTCAGCGGGTGTTCGGGCTCATCGGGCACCCCGACGGCCGCCAGTACGACGGCGCCACCGCCGACCGCGAGCGAGATCCTGACCGCATCGGCCGCCGCGATGGCCAAGGTCACGAGTGCCGCCTTCAGCCTGACCGTCGACGGTCAGCTGCCGTCGGTGACCGTGCAGAGCGCGAAGGGCGTCCTGAATGCCGATGGTGACGCGCAGGGCTCGGCGGCCATCGTCCAGTTCGGCCAACTCGTCGAGGTGGAGTTCGTGCTGGCCGGGGGTCAGCTCTACATCAAGGGCGTGACGGGCGGCTTCACCCAGGTTCCGGCCGCGCTGGCCGGATCGGTCTACGACCCGTCCGCGATCCTGGATCCGGACCGCGGGGTGGCCAAGGTGCTGTCGTCGGTGCAGGCGCCGACGATCGCGGGCACCGAGGGCGACTCCTGGCTGATCTCCGGCAGCGTCCCGGCCGATGTCGCCGCCGGGTTGGTCCCCGGCATCACCGACGACGTCACCGGCCTGTTCACCATTTCCAAGGGCAGCTCCGAGCTGACATCAGCCGACCTGACCCTGGACGGCGCCGACGGAAAGCCCGCCACCGTCAAGGTGGAACTGTCCGACTTCAACGAGCCCGTCAGCATCAGCCCACCGAATTGAGCAGCCGCCGCATCGCGGTCGGCGCCGCCGGCACCGCCGTCCTGCTGGCCGCGCTGGACGCCTATGTCGTGGTCGGTGTCCTGATCGACATGGTGCGCGACCTCGGCATCCCGGTGAACCGGCTGGAACGGGCGACCCCGATCGTCACCGGCTTCCTGCTCGGGTACGTGGCGGGGATGCCGCTGCTCGGCCAACTCTCGGACCGGTACGGCCGCCGACCGGTGCTGCTGCTCGCCCTGCTCGCATTCGCGGTGGGGTCGACGATCACCGCGATGGCCGGCAGCGCTGCCGGTGCTGGTGGCCGGGCGGGTGCTGCAAGGGCTGGCCGGCGGTGCCCTGCTGCCGATCACGCTGGCGCTGGTGGCCGATCTCTGGGCCGAGGACCGGCGGTCGACCGCGCTGGGTGCGGTCGGCGCCGCGCAGGAGCTGGGCAGCGTGCTCGGGACTCTGTACGGGATCGGGCTGGCCACCGCATTCAATGCCTGGCAGTTCACCGAGGAGCTGGAACCGGAAAGCTGGCGGTGGATCTTCTGGGTCAATCTCCCGCTGACCGCGCTGGCCATGCTGATCGTCGCCCGCACGGTGCCCGGCGGCCGTCCTCGTGACGGTGCCAGGCCCGGCATCGATGTGGTCGGCGGTGGACTGCTCGCGCTATCGCTGGGGCTGCTGGTGGTCGGGCTGTACAACCCCGATCCTGCGCGCGGTGTGCTGCCGACCTGGGGTCTGCCGGTCATCGGAGCGGCCTTGGCCGTCCTGGCGGTGTTCGTGTGGTGGGAGCGCCGTGCCAAGGTCCGACTGCTCGATCCTGCCGGGGTGCAGATGGGCCGGTTCCTGGCCGTGCTCGCCGTCAGCATGGCTGCCGGTGCGGCGCTGATGGTGACGTTGGTCGATGTCGAGCTGTTCGCGCAGACGCTGCTCCGGCTCGACTCGGGCGAGGCGGCGTTGATCCTGGTGCGATTCCTGATCGCCCTTCCGGTCGGTGCGGTGCTCGGCGGATTTCTGGCGTCCCGGTTCGGCGAGCGGTGGGTGAGTGCTGCGGGCCTGCTGGTCGCCGCCGCGGGGTACCTGTTGATCTCCCGGTGGTCGGTGGATGTGCTGGATGCCGTCCATCCGCTGGGCCTGCCGGTGCTGGGCACCGACTTGGCGATCGCCGGGTTCGGGCTGGGCCTGGTGATCGCGCCGGTGTCCGGGGCGGTGTTGCGGGTGGTCCCGGCGACCTCGCACGGGGTGGCATCGGCAGCCGTCGTGGTCGCCAGGATGACCGGGATGCTGATCGGCGTCGCGGCTCTGACGGCGTGGGGGTTGTACCGCTTCGGTGTGCTCACCGCGGACCTGGCGACCCCGCTGCCGATCGGGATGGACGAGCAGCAGTTCACCGCCGCGCTGGCCGACTATGAACGCGAACTGTCCGCCGCGCTGCTCACCGAGTACCGGGAGATCTTCCTGATCACCGCGGTCATTTGCCTTGTCGGGGCCGGTCTTTCGCTGTTCCTGCCGGTTCGGGTCGGACGGGGTTCGCCGCCGCTGACGATTTCGCCATAGGCGGTGTTGCTGCCGTAAGACCTTGCGGTGAATGACCTAGCCGTGGAAAGAGTTGCGCGTTCGGCTGCGGTCGCCGCGTCGCCCGGCCGCGGTCGCTCGGTCGTGCTCGTCTGTGAACTTGAAGTCCGTGCGCCGAACAGTCTGCAGTGCGCCGAACAGCCTGCAATGAAAAGTGTTGCGCCTCAAGCCGTTTCGCTGAAGGGCTGTGAGCTGGAGGGCTTTGAGTTGACGGGTTCTGCGTTGACGGGCTCTGCGTTGACGGGCTCTGCGCTGACGGACTCTGTGCTGACGGACTCTGTCGTCGGGAAAACTGGGCTGGAGTGCTCACTCATGAAGTCGGCGAGCACCCGGGCGAAGCGGTCCGGCTCGTCCAGGTGCGGGAAATGGCCTGAGCGCGCGAACATCTCGACCCTGGTCGCCGGCAGTTCCCGTTTGGCCGCCTCGACATGGGCCGACGGCACGATGCGGTCCCGCTCACCCCAGATCAACATCGTCGGTCGGGAGGCGAGGCCGGAGAGCCGGTTCTGCGCGCTCACCGTCTGACCGTGCACGTCGATCACCGACCGGCTGGTGGCGAGGAACGCACGCCTGGTGTCGCCGTCGGAGAGGCTCGACAGGCCCTCCCACGCTTCCTCGGTGCTGGGGCTGACCGCAGGTAAGCCCGCCTTGCCCCAGAGCCGCAGAGCGGTGTCCCCGATTCCGTGCAGCCAGCTGGATGACAGCACCGGCAACACCAGTTCGCTGCCCGGCAGAGTCGCTGCCCGCAGCAGCGGGTTCAGCTCGCGACCGAGACCACCGCTGCTGACCAGTACCACGGCGTCGACCCGGTCGGGGAACAGGTAGGCCATCTGCATGGCGATGCCGCCACCGAGCGAGTGACCGACGAAGGTGGCGCCGGTGACGTTCACCGCATCCAGCAGGTCGCGCAGGCTCGCGGCGTGGGCGCCAAGGGAGTAATCACCGGCCGGCTTCGCCGAATCCCCGTGCCCGAACAGATCCGGAACGATGACCCGATGTCCGGCCGCGAGCCGGTCCACCTGGCCTGACCAGGTCCTCGACGAGCTCATCATGCCGTGCACCAGGACCACCGGCGGTCCGTCGCCGGTGTCGGTGTAGCTCAGTTCGTGACCGTGCAGCGTGGTCTTCACAGTCGGTCCGACCGCCTTGTTACTCGTCGGTAACTTCGTCCGTTGCAGCCTACCCGGGTGGCAGAGGCCCGCGGTGCATGGCGGGTTTGACCGGCCGTCCGGCGGAAACCTGATCGGCACATGGCGTGGCTAGTCTGTCGTGGACGGAGACGCCGTCCCGAGTGACGCGTGGACGGAGAAGGTCGAGATATGGGTTCCCGGCAGGTTCGAATCGGCTGCGATTTCGTCTACGAGGCGCAGGTGGACACCCCGGCGGTGTTCCAGGTGACGCCGTTGGGCGTCGATGGCGTCGACATCACCGGAGAGCGGTGGTCGTTCGCGCCGCAGCAGGAGTCCCACGAGTACCGGGACATCTACGGCAACCGATGCCAGCGGTTGGTGGTGCCGACCGGTCGTTCGCAGATCACCTATGACGCGGTCGCCGTCGTTCCCGACGCGACCGAGGATTTCGATCTGAGCGCGCCCGAGTTGGGACCGCACGCCCTGCCGGACGACGTACTGGTCTACCTGATGCCGAGCCGGTACTGCCTGCCGGACATGCTCGGGAACGAGGCCTGGTCGAGGTTCAGCCAGCTGCCGCCGGGCTACAGCCGGGTCCAGGCGATCTGTCAGCACGTCAACGACCATCTGCAGTTCGCCTACGGGAGCAGTTCACCGACCTCGACGGCGGTGGACGTCAATGCGTCCGGGTACGGGGTGTGCCGCGACTTCACGCACCTGGCGATCACCTTCTGCCGCGCGATGAACATCCCCGCCAGGTATGTCTTCGGCTACCTGCCGGACATGGATGTGCCGGTCGACCCCAATCCGATGGATTTCGCGGCATGGATGGAGGTCTACCTGGGGGACCGGTGGTGGACGTTCGACCCCCGGAACAATGTCCGCCGTAAGGGCCGGATCCTGATCGGTCGCGGCCGCGACGCCTCCGACGTCGCCATGGTCACGTCGTTCGGAGGTCCTGCGCTGCAGACGATGTCAGTGATCGCGGAGGAGATCCCTGCCTGATCGGCCTGGTCATCGACAGAGCGTCCATGCACACGCCGTCGAGCATGGTCATGTCGTCCGGAGGTCCTGCGCTGCAGACGATGTCAGTGATCGCGGAGGAGATCCCGGCCTGAGCGAGTCAGGCCGGATCCTGATCGGTCGGGTCCGCGATGCCCTCGTCCGTCGCTATGGTCAAGTCGTCGGAGGTCCTGCGCTGCAGGCGATGTCGGTGGCGGCGCAAGAAATTCCGGGCTGATCGGCCTGGTCATCGACAGGGCGTCGATGCTGACTCCGTCAGGCATGGTCACAGTCGCCGGTTCAACGTCGGTGAACCCGAACGCCCGGTAGAGCGGCACGCCGGGCAGGGTGGCCATCAAGGCCATGGTCCGGAACCCGGCTTCGGCGGCTGCCCGCTCGCAGGACAGCAGAATGGCCCGGCCGATGCCGTGTCGGGTCCATTCAGCGCGGACGAACATCGCCCGCACCCTGGCCGGCTCGGTCGACGGGTCGAGCAATCGGTCGTCGTCGGCACGATCTCCCGATCCGGCGTACAGCCGATCCCGTTTGCTCCAGCCACCGCAGGCGACGACCTCGCCGTCCCACTCGTGCACGAAGTACGTGCCGTCGTCGATCAACGACTGATCGAGATGGGCGATGTGCACGGCGGCACTGGCGGTCTGCTGATCGTTATAGAACTGCGGGAACAGGGACAGGACCGAGGCGCGCATCAGGGCGGCGATCTGGGGTGTGTCGGCGGAGATGGCGATCCGCTGCGGTGGCATCGCGGAACTCGTGGTCACGCTGCCTACGATATGCGGGTGGACATCTGGTACTGGGTCGTGGTCATCGTCGCTGCGGCAGTGGTGGCGCTGGTCATCGTCGGCCGAAGGAGTGCCCGCTCGCGGGTCGACCCGACGCAGGTCAGCATCGATCCTGCGCTCGCCGCGAAGGTCCGAGCCCTGTACGCCAAGGGCGACAAGGTGCAGGCGGTCAAGGATCTGCGCGCGGCGACCGGACTGGGGGTGGCCGACGCGATCCGCATCGCCGACAAACTCGGCGCCACCGACAAGCCGGCGCCAAAAGGTCCGTCGCTGACGAAAAGCAGCACTGATCCCGTCGCCGCCGGCATCGGTCCGGATCACGATGCCGAGATCCGCGAAATGGTCAAAGCTGGAAACCAGATCGCCGCAATCAAGCGCGTCCATGAACTCACCGGATTGAGCCTCAAAGAAGCGAAGAAACACGTCGAGGCCATTGCGCGTCAGGTCGGCTAGAACTGGCGGCACATTCGCCTGGGACTACGTCCAAGGCATTGCTTGCCGGGCAAATCGCATGGTGATTCCTCGGGGCTACGGCAGTGACTGGGGTCTACGACACTGATGAGCATGAACAGGCGCGAGCATTCCTGATCGGCGATGAGCCGGCAGACAGATGAGCTGGCTGGCGGATCGGCTTATTGCTGCAGTGGGTGGTGGTGGTGGTTTCGGCGGGGTTGTTGGTGGGGGTCGATCCATGGTGGGGGGATGAATTCGGGTCGGCCATCGGGTCCGATCCGGATCGCCCATTCTGTCGAATGTGCTTGTTGGTGGTGGTACAGGCATAGCAGGACACCGTTGGCGAGGGAGGTGGGTCCGCCGTCGAGCCAGCTGATGATGTGGTGGGCTTGGGTCATGCCGGCGGGTCGGTCGCAGCCGGGCCAGGCGCAGCCCCCGTCGCGGAGGACGAGTGCGTCCCGGAGGTGGGGTGGGAAGAGCCGCTGGCTGCGACCGACGTCCAGGATGGTGGAGGCGCCGTTGAGGACGGCGGGCAGGATTCGGGCGTCGCACAGGATCCGGCGGGCCATCCCGACGCTGACAGGTCCGCCGTGGCTCAGGGTCGCGTCGCTGAGTTGCCGGGTGATGGTGTCGAAGTTGATGGTCATCGTGATGTGCGGGACGTGCCCGCCGACGCTGGATCCGGAACCTTGGTCCAGGTAGGCGCGGAGCACCTCGACGTGCGCTTGGGCGAGCCGGTTCGCGGGTGACCGCGGGTCCTTCACGCCGTTCGTCGTCGAGGACCGGTTTGGCGAGGGCGAAGGTGGCTTGCCGGAAGATCTCCACGCCTTCGTCGGTGAAGGTGCCGGTGAAGGGGGTCAGCCCGGTGTGGGCGTTCCGGGTGCCGAGCCGGAATTCGGTTCTGGATGCGGGGTCCCGCTCGTCGGGTGCGTGTCCGTCGGGGTTCATGATGTCGTCGAGTCGTTGCGCGACCTTGTTGAGTTGCCCGGGGTCGATCTCGTGGGCCTGGTCGACGAGGAGTTGTTCGACTTGGTCGGCGGTGTCGCTGGTCGACGGTGCGGGGCCAGCCGGTGAATGCTTTGGTGATGACCGCGACGTGGCCCTGACCGATGTCGCCGGCGTCGAGGGCGGCGCCGACGATGGGTAGTTGCGGGGGGATTTCGCCGCCGCTGATCGGTTCCCGCTGCTGCGGTCAGTTTCGCTGCCCGGACCCGGTCGGCTGCATCACCCGAACTGATCCGCAGGACGTCTCGTAGCAGTACCCGGGTCGAGGAGCAGGACAGTTCGGCGGCGACGCCGCTGTCTTCGACTTCGCCGACCCACCGGACCTGCGCGGCGTACAGGGCGCGGCTCAGGGATTCCAGCAGCCGCCCGGTTTCCAGGAGGTCGTCGCGGCTGAATTTGTAGTACGGCGCGTCCCGTAGTTGCCGCATCCCGGACATCATCGCGTCCGCGACGGCTTTCGCCTGCTCCGCGGAGGCGATCGAACTGATGTCCATACCAAGAACGCTATCAGCGAGCACCGACAGTCGAACCGGTTTATCCACAACGGTGCTCGGCCACTGAGTCGCGTTCGGAAGGCGGTCGGTCAGCCCCACCTTGATAGGCCGATTGAACTGGACGGGACCAGTGGTGGCGCGAGATATGCGCCCACTACACCCATACCGTCGCGAGCCAACCCGTCACACCGAGCGCCGCCAGCAGCCCGATGTTGAGCCCGATGACCTTCGCCTCACCTCGACTGACGTGCAAGATGATCCCGCCGATCTGGATCAGCCCGAGCCCGATCACCGAAGCCAGCGCCAGCCACGGTGCGATACCGGTGAGCGGCGGCAGGATCAGGCCGAGCGGCACCGAGAACCTCCAGGACGCCGATCGTGCGCACCAGTCGCAGTCGGAACGCTGTCGACCCACGCCATCATCGGCCGCAACTTCTCGGGCGACTGCACCACCTTGATCCCGCCCGCGTACACGAAGAACACCGCGAGCAATCCGGCAACGATCCAGTAGGCGACGGTCATTGAGTCCTCCAATGGTTACGACTTGTAAGCATGCGCATTGTTCGTCAGAATCGACCCGCGTACAAAAGGCACATCCGTGTCACCAACGCACAGGGAGGTGCCGGTGTCGCGATACGAGGACGTGTGCTTGATCCGCGGCGATCAGGGGCGAGCGATCCGCGCGTTGCTGGATCGGATCGCGGACAAGTGGACGCTGTTGATCATCGCCACCCTGCACGACGGGCGACTGCGGTTCACCCAGCTGCAGCGACACATCCCGGGCATCTCCCAGCGCATGCTCTCGTTGACGCTGCGAAATCTCGAACGGGACGGCCTGGTCACCCGGACGGTGTTCGCCGAGGTTCCACCCCGGGTCGAGTACGAGCTCACCGAAACGGCAAACACGCTCATCCCGCATGCGGTTGCGCTGGCCAACTGGGCCGTCGAGAACAACCCTGAGATCGATGCGCACCGCACCACCTACGACACGAACAAGGCCGCCACCGACACGAACAAAGCGGCCCAAGACACCAACAATTCAGCGACCCACGTCAACAAGTCGGCCGGAGACACCGGTAGGACGCCTGCGGCCGACCAGAGCCCGGCAGAGGCGACCAGCACATCACTGCACTGACCACCAGGCACCCGGCAGAACGGCGAACTCAACAGGTGTGGGGCGTCACAGAATCCGCCGCGCGGCCAATGCTCGCCCGAGAGTTCTCGACGCACGAGCGCGCCGGGTACGGTGGGGCGCCATGCGAATCGCCGTCTCCGCCGACGAGGACACCGGGGTAGCCCGGGCGGTCCTTGATCAGTTGCGCGCCCGGGGTCACACGCCGATCCCGCGGGGCGCGCTGTCCGCCGGTGACCGTCCGGACTGGGCGTGGGCGGCGGAGGCAGCGGCCAGAGAGGTGGCGGACGGCAGAGCAGACCAGGCGATGGTGTGCTGCTGGACCGGCACCGGCGCGAGCATCGCCGCCAACAAGGTTCCGGGCATCCGGGCCGCGCTCTGCGGCGACGCGCAGACAGCGGCCGGTGCCCGCCGGTGGAACGACGCGAACGTGCTGGCGCTGTCGTTGCGGGTCGACCTCGGAGGCGGTGCTCGCCGAGATCCTCGACGCCTGGTTCGAATCCGCTGCCTCTCCCGACCAGCAGGACCGGGCCAATGTCGCGCACCTCGACGAGATCGGCACCTGATCCGGTGCTCGATCTCGGGGGGACGATCGGCCGGTGACCCTGTACGTCCACCGCAGCGAACGGGCTGACCGCCTGGTGCTCGGGTTGGCCGAACTGCTGGCCGACCCGCTGCCCGACGTCTTCGCCCAGGAAGTCGTCGCCGTACCCGCTCGCGGTACGGAACGCTGGCTGGCGCAACAGTTGTCGCATCGGCTGGGCCGACGCGACGGCCACTCGGACGGCATCTGCGCCGGCGTGCAGTTCCCGCATCCGAACGCGGTGGTGGCCGCGGTGACGGGCACCGATCGGGACGACCCGTGGGCTCCGGACAGCCTGGTCTGGCCGCTG
This sequence comes from uncultured Actinomycetota bacterium, assembly GCA_963719475.1. GTDB lineage: Bacteria > Actinomycetota > Actinomycetes > Mycobacteriales > Nakamurellaceae > Nakamurella. Next base: position 377,593 of record CAVRCD010000014.1, read on the forward strand.
CTCGAGGTCATCGACCAATCGATCGGCGAGCCGTGGTGCCGCACCCTGTCCGCCCACCTCGGGCACGGGATGGCGGCCGCCGAGGAGCAGGATCGCCGTGGCCGCCGGTATGCCGTGGCGCGCCGGCTCGCGGGTCTGTTCGACGGATACGCCACCCACCGGCCGGCCATGCTCGCGGCATGGGCGGCAGGTGTTCCCGGTGACGGGTTCGGACCTGACCTGCCAGCCAGATCTGGCCTGGCAGTGCGAGCTGTGGCGCCGCCTCCGGGAGCGGGTCGGAACCGCCGACCCAGAATCACCGACCCAGGAGTGCCGCGAAAAACCGACGACCCTGTCACCCGACGCGCCGCAGCCCTCGCCGACCTGACCGCCGAACCCGACAGAGTCGATCTGCCGCAACGGCTCTCGCTGTTCGGCATCACCAGGCTGCCGGTCAGCCAGCTGGAGGTGCTCGAAGCGCTCGCCGAAAGCCGCGACGTGCACCTGTGGCTGACCCATCCCTCGCCGATGCTGTGGAACCGGATCGCGCAGTCCCCGCCGGCGCTGCCGCTCCGCCGCCGACTCGACCCGACGGCAACCGTCGCCGAGCACGCACTGCTGTCGTCGCTGGGCCGGGACGCCCGGGAATTGCAACTGGTGCTGTCGAACGTGTCGGGCGTGGTGGACGAGCACCTGGCGGTCGAACGTCCGTCCGGCACGTTGCTCGGCGCCCTGCAGGAGGGTCTCCGGGACGACCGTCAACTGGCCGCGGACGACAATCGCTTCCTGCTCGCGCCAGGCGACCACAGCGTGCAGGTGCATGCCTGCCACGGTGCCGCGCGACAGGTCGACGTGCTGCGCGAGGTGCTGGTCGGGCTGCTGGCCGCCGACGACACGCTGGAACCGCGCGACGTGCTGGTGATGTGCCCGGACATCGAGGTGTACGCCCCGCTGATCGCGGCGGCGTTCGGCCTGGTCGACGTGGTCGAGGGTGGTCATCCGGCACACGGCCTGCGGGTCCGGCTGGCCGATCGCGCGCTGGCCCAGACCAACCCGCTGCTGGCCACGATGGCCCGGCTGCTCGAGCTGGCCGACAGCCGGGTGACCGCATCCCAGGTGCTCGACCTGGCCGCCTTCCCGCCGGTCCGCCGCCGCTTCGGGTTCGACGACGACGATCTGGAGCAGCTGACCGCCTGGGTGGCCGACGCGGGCATCCGCTGGGGTGTCGATGCCGCGCGGGCGGGGCAGCTTCGGCCTGCAGCGGTTCGCCCAGAACACCTGGCGCAGCGGCCTCGACCGGCTGCTGCTCGGCGTCACGATGAGCGAGGAGGACCAGAACTGGCTGGATCTCGCCCTGCCGCTCGACGACGTCGGGAGTTCGGACGTCGAGCTGGCCGGCAGTTTCGCCGAACTGGTGGACCGGCTGGCCACGTGCGCTGTCACAGCTCTCGTCGGCGCAGCCGCTGACCGGATGGCTCGACGCGCTGATCACCGGGGTGACGAGCCTGACCAGCGTGCCGACCGGCGACGAGTGGCAGTCGGCGCAGCTGCGCACCGAGATGGCGTTCGTCCGCGAAGGTGCCGGGAGCCGGGCCGAACGCACGGTGCTGACGCTGCCCGATCTGCGCGCGTTGCTGCGCGGCCGGCTCGGCGGCCGGCCCACCCGCGCGAACTTCCGCACCGGGACGTTGACCGTCTGCACCATGGTCCCGATGCGGTCGGTGCCGCACCGGGTGGTCTGCCTGCTCGGCCTGGACGACGGGGTGTTCCCGCGTAGCAGCGGCGTCGACGGCGACGACATCATCGCCCGTGATCCGGCCGTCGGCGAACGAGATCCGCGCGGCGAGGATCGGCAGCTGATGCTCGATGCGATCCTGGCGGCGACCGAGCATCTGATCATCACCTACACCGGCGCCGACGAACGAACGGGCGCCCGGCGGCCACCTGCCGTACCGCTGGGTGAACTGCTCGATGCCCTGGACGACACCGCGAGGACCGGGACAGCGGAGCCGGTCCGTGACCGGATCCTGGTCCGACATCCGTTGCAGCCCTTCGACAATCGCAACGTGATCAGCGGGGAGCTCGGCACCGACGGGCCGTTCAGCTTCGACCCGGCCGCGCTGGCCGGGGCGCAGGCGGCGCGCCCGTCCACCGGTGCCGGTCCCGCCGTTCCTGCCCGCGCGTGCTGCCGTCCACCGCGCCGGACACCGTCGAACTGGCCGATCTGATCGCTCTGCTGACCCACCCGGCCCGCGGTTTCCTGCGCCAGCGGCTGGATGTCGCGGTGCGGTTCGAACCCGACGATCCGGCCGACAACCTGACCGTCGAGCTGGATGCGTTGCAGACGCTGGAAACTCGGCGACCGGATCCTGCGGGACCGGTTGGCCGGGGTCGGACGAGCAGACCTGTCGCAACGTCGAATGGCGGCGCGGGATGCTGCCACCCGGTCCTTTGGGTGGCCGGCAACTCGACCACGGTGCTGGCCGAGGTGGGCCCGCTGGTGGACGCCGCGGCCCCGCTGCTGGCCGCCGGCGCGGCGCACCGTCGACGTACTGATCGAACTGCGCCGGCGGGCGTCAGCTGACGGGGCAGCGTTCCCGGTCTGCACGGCGACCGCCTGATCACCGTCACCTACAGCAAACTCGGCGCCAGGGACCGGTTGAGGGCCTGGATCACGCTGGTCGCGCTGGCCGCCGGACATCCGGAAACCGCCTGGACGGCGGTCACCATCGGTCGTGGAGATCCGGGACGGCCGCAGATCTCGGTGCTCGGTCCGGTCGGCGCGGAGCGCGCCAGGCAGGTGCTCGAGCGACCTCGTCGAGCTGTACGACGAAGGACTGCGGGCGCCGCTGGAGTCGGCAACGAAGACATCAGCCGCCTACGCCGCCGCCCGGCGGGCGGACAACGACGTCCCGGAGGCGATCCGGCGGCGCCCGGATGCGCTGGGCCAGCGGCGATTTCCCCGGCGAGGATGCCGACGCCGCGAACGAACTGGATCTGGGGTCGGCGGGCCGACCTGGACGTGCTGACCTCGACACCGGCCACCAAGAGCCAAGCGGTCCAAGGCGAATCGAGCAGATTCGGCGCAGCTCGCCCTGCGGCTCTGGGGGCCGCTGCTGGACGCCGAACGGATGGGCCGGCCGTGATCACCCCGTTCGACATCCGCGGCCCGCTACCGGTCGGCACCACCGTGCTCGAGGCCAGCGCCGGCACCGGAAAGACCCACACCGTCGCCGCTCTGGTCACCCGGTACGTCGCCGAGGGACACGCGACGCTGGATCAACTGCTGGTCGTCACCTTCGGCCGGGTCGCCAGCCTGGAACTGCGGGAACGGGTCCGCGGATCAGCTGGTGGCGGCCGAACGCGGGCTGGCCGACCTGCCGTCCGCGCGCGGCTCCGACGACGAGCTGCTCCGGCTGCTGGCCGACACCGACGATGCGGATGCCACGCTGCGCCGTCGCCGATTGGCCGCCGCCCTCGCGCATTTCGACGCGGCCACCATCGCCACCACACACCAGTTCTGCCAACAGGTGCTGATCGGGCTCGGGGTGGCGGGGGACAGCGAACCGGGCAGCACGCTGGTGGAGAACCTCGACGAGTTGGTCGTCGAGGTGATCGACGACCTCTACGTGCGCGGGTTCGCCGTGGCCGGCGCCGATGAGCCGATCTTCAGCCACACCACCGCGCTGCAGCTCGGACGCGATGCGATCCGCGACCCGCAGGCCCGACTCGAGCCCCGCGACGCCGATCCGGGTAGTCCGTCCGACGTCCGGCGCCGGTTCGCCCAGGCCGTCCGCGACTGAGGTCGACCGGCGCAAGCGGCGGCCGCGGGGTGCTCGGTTATGACGACCTGCTGAGCCGGTTGGCCGGAACATTGTCGCCGGCCGATGCGGCGGCCCGGGACCGGATGCGCGCCCGCTGGTCGGTGGTCCTGGTCGACGAATTCCAGGACACCGACCCGGTGCAGTGGGACGTGCTGCGCCTCGCCTTCGACGGCCACGCCACGCTGGTCCTGATCGGCGACCCCAAGCAGGCGATCTACGCGTTCCGCGGCGGCGACGTCGTCACCTATCTCGCCGCGTCGGCACTCGGCGCAGACCGCCGCGACGCTGGCCCAGAACTGGCGCAGCGACGCGCCTCTCGTCGCGGCGCTGCAGGCGTTGATGGGCGGCGCCGAGCTGGGCGACCCGGACATCGTCGTCCGTCCGGTCACCGCAGTGCACCAGGCGACCCGGCTGACCGGCGCGCCGTCGTCCGCGCCGCTCCGGTTGCGGGTGGTGCGCCGCGACCAGGTCGGGCGTCGGGCCGCAGGCGAAGATCGACATGCGGACCGTGCGCACCCTGGTGGCCCGCGATCTGGCCGCCGACATGGCCGACCTGCTGGCGGCGAAGCCGATGTTCGAGGGCCGGGATCTGGTCGCCGGCGACATCGCCGTCCTCGTCGGCACCCACGATCAGAGCGCGCTGGTCCGGGAAGCCCTGGACAACGCCAGGGTGTCCGTCGGTGATCGCCGGTGCCGGCAGCGTCTACGCCACCCCGGCGGGTGACGACTGGCTGATCCTGCTGGAGGCGCTGGAACAGCCGCACCGCTCCGCGACGGGTGCGGGCCGCGGCGCTCACCCCGTTCCTCGGTCTGACCGCCACCGAACTCGGCACCGGCGGCGAGGGCTCGCTCACCGACGGGCTCGGCGCCACCCTGCGGGCCTGGGCCGGGTTGCTCGCCGAGCGCGGGGTGGCGGCGCTGCTCGAGGTGGCGGTCATCGAGCAGGACCTGCCCGCCAGGCTGCTCGCCCAGCAGGGCGGCGCCCGGCGACTGACCGATCTGCGGCACGTCGGGCAGGGGCTGCAGGCCGTCGCCACCGCCGACGGTCTCGGACTGCCGGCGCTGGTCGAATGGCTGCGGGGCCGCAGGGACGAAGCCGCCGTCGACCTGGCAACCGACCGCATCCGCCGGTTGGACAGCGACGCCGCCGCCGTCCAGGTGGTCACCCTGCACGCCAGCAAGGGACTGCAGTTCCCGGTCGTCTACCTGCCGTTCGCGTTCGACCGATGGGTCCCCAAGCCGGACGTGCTGCTGCTGCACGACGACAACGGCCGCCGCGTGCTCGACGTCGGCGGGCAGGCGTCCAACGGTCGGGTCGATCGGCAGCGCCGGGCGGCGACCGAGCAGGCCGGTGAGGCGCTGCGGCTGCTGTACGTCGGGCTGACCAGGGCGCAATCCCAGGTGGTGACCTGGTGGGCGCCCTCGTCGAACACCGAGGATTCCGGGACTGCACCGGTTGCTGTTCGGACGCGAACCGGGAAGCGACGACGGTGCCCGAGCGGGCGAAGATCCCCACCGACGATCAGGCGGCGGCCACCGTGGCAGCGCTGGCCGCCCGTGGCGGGCCGCAGGTCGAGGATGCCGTGGTCGGCACCGCTTCCCGTCCGGCCGGACACGTCGGACGCCATCCGGACCTTCGAGATCGGCCTGTTCGACCGGGAGTTGGACACGGCCTGGCGCCGGACGTCCTACAGCGCGCTCTCGGCCGCCGCAGAGCAGGAGCCGCACGCCGGCGTCAGCAGCGAACCGGAGGACGGCGAGCGGGACGACGAGAACCTCGAGCAGGTCATCAGATCGACCGAGGACCATCCCGAACTCCGCGCGGTTGCATCGCCGATGGCCGAGCTGCCGGCCGGCACCTCGTTCGGCACCCTGGTGCACGCCGTGCTGGAGACCACCGATCCGACGTCGGCCGATCTGCTGGCCGAGTTGCGTCTGCGGTGCGCGGAGCAGTTGGCCAGACGGCCGGCCGGGATGAGTGCCGACGAGCTGGCGGCGGTCTGCTGCCGACGCTGGCCACGCCGCTCGGCCCGATCGGCGCCGGCCTGGCGCTGCGGGAGATCCCGGTCCGTGACCGGCTGGCCGAGCTCGACTTCGAGATCCCACTCGGTGGAGGAGATCTCATCGAGCGACCTCGACGACCTCTCGGTCACCCTGGGTGATCTCGGCCAGTTGTTGCGTCGGCTGCTGCCCGCCGACGACCCGCTCGCCGGGTACGCCGAGCGGCTCGAATCCGCCGGGATGTCCGGGCAACTGTTGCGCGGCTATCTCACCGGCAGCCTGGACGCCGTCTTCCGGCTACCCGGGCCGCGGTATGTCGTTGCCGACTACAAGACCAACTGGCTCGGTCGCCGACGGCGACAGAGCCGTTGTCGGCGTGGCACTATCGGCCGCAGGCGCTGGACGAGGCGATGGCGGGCTCGGACTATCCGCTGCAGGCACTGCTGTATTGCGTTGCGCTGCACCGGTTCCTGCGGTGGCGGCAGCCCGGTTACGACCCGCGAGCAGCATCTCGGCGGCGTGCTGTATCTCTTCGTCCGCGGGATGTGCGGTGCGGACAATCCGGTGGTCGACGGGCAGCCGTGCGGGGTGTTCGGCTGGCGCCCCCCGGCCGACCTGGTGGTCGGGCTGTCGGACCTGATGGACCGGGGGACTCTGATGACCATCGTTGCGGCCGATGACGATTTCCGACGATCCGTGGGACGTCCGGCTGGCGGTGGGGGCCACCGGCCTGCTGCGGGAGGCCAACCTGGCCGGCGTGCTCGCCGCCGCCGACGTGCACGTCGCGACCCGGCTGGGCGTGCTGTCCGGCGAGTCGGACGAACGGGTGCTGCTGGCGTTGGCGATGGCGGTTCGCGGCGTGCGCGGCGGGTCGGTCTGCATCGATCTGGAACAGGCACGGCAGAGTGACCCGGCCCTGCCCTGGCCGCCGCTGTCCGAGTGGGTCGCCGCGATCGGGAAGAGCCCGCTGGTCGGTCCCGACCGGCCGTTGCGCTGGGACCAGGGACTGCTCTACCTGGACCGGTACTGGCGGCAGGAGGACCAGGTGCACGCCGACCTGCTGGCCCGGGAGGACCAACCGCCACCGGTCGTCGACCGGGTCAGGTTGGCTGCCGCCCTCGACCGGCTGTTCCCATCGGATGCGCCCGCTCAGCGCACCGCGGCAGGACTGTCGGCAACCCGGTGGACAACCGTGCTCGGTGGCGGTCCCGGCACCGGGAAGACGACGACCGTCGCCAGGGTGCTGGCCCTGCTGCTCGACCAGCCGGGACCACCGTCTGCGGGTGGCGCTCGCAGCACCGACCGGCAAGGCGGCCGCCAGACTGCAGGAGGCGGTCCAGCAGGAAGTCCTCGGCTTTGACACTGCGGACCGGGAACGGGTGGGAACACCGGCAGCGTCGACGCTGCACCGGTTGCTCGGCACCCTGCCCGGCGCCGGCGGCCGATTCCGCTACCACCGCGCCAACCGGCTGCCCTTCGACGTCATCGTCGTCGACGAGACCTCGATGGTGTCGTTGACGATGATGGCCAGGTTGCTGGAGGCGATCCGCCCGGATGCCAGGTTGGTGCTGGTCGGTGACCCGGATCAGTTGGCGTCGGTCGAGGCAGGTGCGGTGCTGGCCGACCTGGTCGGCGGCCTGGCCGGCCGGCGGGGCCTCGACGGGGATCGACGGACCGCGGTGGCCATGCTGGACCGTATCTGGCGCTTTCACGGTGGAATTGCCGAGCTGGCCGCTGCCGTGCGGGACGGCGACGCCGACCGGGCGATCGAGGTGCTCTCCGGGAACCAGCCGGACGTCCGGTTCGGCACTGACGGGGTGCGCGCGGACGTCGTCGATGCCGCATCGGCGGTCCGCTCCGCAGCACTGGCCGGCGACGCCGTCGCGGCGTTGTCCCATCTGCAGCGGCATCGGGTGTTGTGTGCCCACCGAACCGGTCCGTTCGGCGTGCAGGAGTGGAGCCGACAGATCGAACGGTGGTTGCAGGAGGTCATCGACCGCCGGGACGAGGGCGAGTGGTACATCGGCCGGCCGCTGTTGGTGACGGCCAACGACCAGTCGCTCGGGCTGTTCAACGGTGACACCGGAGTGGTGATCCGGGAGGACGACGGCACGCCGCGAGCGGTCTTCGCCCGGGGCGGTTCCTTCGTCCGCTGGGCCCCGAGCCGGCTCTCCGAGGTGCAGACCGTCCATGCGATGACGGTGCACCGGAGCCAGGGCAGTCAGTTCGGCCGGGTCAGTTTCGTGTTGCCGCCGGAGGATTCGCCGTTGCTCACCCGGGAATTGCTCTACACCGGACTGACCAGGGCAAGGGAATTCGTTCGCGTGATCGGCACGCCGGAACAGCTGCGGGCAGCCATCGAACGCCGGGCGGCCAGGGCAAGTGGGTTGGGGGACCGGCTGCGCCGCTCCTGACGGCCGGATCAGGCGGCCAGCGAGAACGATGCTGCGCCTTGCACTTCGGAACGGAGCAACTCGTTGACGATGCAGGACACCACCTGCGGATGGCGCGCGATCGAGCCGTGACCTGCCGCGTCCTGACGAACGGTGAGCACGCGGTGGTCGGAGCCGTCGAACTCACCGGATTCCAGCGGGACGACCCGGTCGGCGCCGCCATGGACGGTGACCCACCTGGTGCGGCCCTGACCATTTCGGCAGGCACCCAGCGAGCCGAGAAACTCAGAGCCGGGCCGCATCTGCCGGGCAGCCGGCCCTGGGACGAACCTGGCGAGGCGGGCGCCGGAGTGCGGGGTGGCCATGGTGACGGCGGTGTCCGCCAGATCGGCCAGCCCGCGGTTCTGAACGGCGTCCCGCACGACCAGCCCGCCCATGCTGTGCCCGATCAGGTGCACCCCGCTGGCACCGGTTGTCTGCAGCGAACGGTTCACCTGACCGACCAGCCAATCTGCGATCTGATGGATGTCAGCCCGAAAGGCGTTGTACCGCAGTGCGATGAGATGGTCGAAACCGGCTTCGGTGAGGGCATCGCGCAGCGGGCCCCAGATGTGCTCGGTGCCGGCGTACCCGTGGACGAAGAACACCGGGGATCGGCGGGATGCGATCCGGGGCAGGTGCTGACGGATCGGTGTCGGCTCTTCCCAGTATCGGATGGCCGCACATTCCGGCGCCTCCGCGGTACCCGGCAGCCGCAACCACTGGGCGACCGAGATTCCGCGCTGTCGAAGACTTCCGGACATCATCGAGAACCTCCATCCCGACCTTTCGGGGTCGGCAAATTCAGCGTCATGTTCATTGCAGGAGAATGCTTTTCACCCGGTGGGGTGACGCTGGTGGGTCAGCAGGCGATCGTCATAAAGGAATACGGGGCATTCCGACGAACGGTTCGCGACCTCTCATGCAGGTTCAGACGCCCGGCCGCTCCGGAGGTTGTGAGCGGCGGCACAAATTGCTGTGAATCAGGCTTCGGGCACCTCTGGTGGAGCGAACATCACCAGCAGCGTCAGGTCTTCGGTGATGTCCCGGAAACCATGCTCGGCGCCGCGATCGACGGAAATCACGCTGCCCGGTCGGACGGGCCGGCCGATGGTGTCCACCGGGGAAGACTGACACCCCGTCGCCTCCGGAGCAGTTCGAGACAGCGGGGTTCCCGCCGAGCAGAATCCGCTCGACACAGATGCTGTACCGCTCAGCGGTACACCCCGCTGGTCACGGGCCCGATCAATTGCCAGAGTGTGACGAAGAAGAAGAACACCGCGTGACGAAGAAAGAGCACGGCGCGACGAAGTCCGCCGGTTCACCACCTGTCCCTCGACCAAAGGTGATCGATGACCGAGTCAGACCGCGCCAGGAATTCCTCGCGACTTCCGCACGCCGGCGATCGGCCGCTCTGATCCCTGCCCGCGCGTGTCCGCCCCGAAGGGTGCGTTGACACCGCCCGATCAACCGTCATCAGACCACGCAGTTCCAGCGATCACTCGCGGCTGCACGACGTCCAGGAGTGTTGTCATGGCCGGGAATTCCACCGAATCGGGACGATCCGTCACCAGCAAGATCACCTCGATCCTGCTCACCTTCACCGAGGGCACCGAGCATTCGCTGACCGAGATCGCCCGGCTCGCCGGACTGCCGATCTCGACCGCCCACCGTTTGACCACCGAACTGGCCTCCTGGCGGCTCCTCGAGCGCACCGAGGACGGGCTCTACCGGGCCGGTCTGCCGCTGCGGATGATCGGCACCACGGACGCCTGCCCGCCCAGCATCGCCGAGCGTGCGCCCTGCGTGCTGGAGGACCTGTCCGCGGCCACCAAGTGCCGGGCCCGCCTCGGGGTGCTGCGCGACCACCAGGTCGCCTACATCCAGAAAGAGCCCGGTCCGGCGCCGTCGACGGCATTCTCCGCCGCTGCCACGCTGCCGCTGCACGCCACGGCCGTCGGTCGGGTGTTGCTGGCCTTTGCGCCGTCCCGCACGGTCGAGATGACCATCATCCGCGGCCTTCGTCCCTACACGGCCCACACGATCACCTCGCCCGACCGGCTGCGCAGGGCACTGGGGGTGACCCGGCTGACCCGGGTGGCGGTCACCCGCTGGGAGCTCGAGGCCGGGATGTGCGGTGTGGCGATGCCGGTGTTCGGTCCGGGCGGTGAGGTGGCTGCGGCGATCGAGTTGTCCGTGCGCGACCTCGGCAACAACCTGCAGCCGATCCTGGGGGCGTTGACCATTGCCACCAGGAGCCTGTCCCGCGAGTTGACCGGCGCCGCCCGCCAGACCACGATCCCTGAGCAGCGCCGGCTCTCCGCGGTCGCCGACGTCGGCTGACAGCGCTCGTTGCATGATGTGCGCGTGCAGACACTCCTGAGCGGTATCACCTCACGGCGCATCCAGACCGATCGACTGACGGTCAACATCCTCGAGCTGGACGGACGCGGCGACGGGGTTCCGGTGCTGTTCGTGCACGGCAACGTCTCGTCCAGCCTGTTCTGGCAGGAGACGATGCTGGCCCTGCCGGAGCAGTTCCGGCCGATCGCCATGGACCTGCGAGGGTTCGGCGATACAGATCCCGAACCGGTCGATGCCACCCGAGGCGTTCGCGACTACAGCGACGACGTGGCGTCCCTCGTCTTCGAACTTCGGCTGGCGCCGGTACATCTGGTCGGCTGGAGCCTCGGCGGTGGGGTGGTGCTGCAGTACCTGCTCGACGCGCCGCAGCAGCTCGCCTCCCTGACCCTGGTGGACCCGGTGTCGCCCTACGGGTTCGGCGGCGACCAGTGGAGTCGAGGGGACCCTGCTCGACCCGTCGGCGGCCGGTACCGGCGGCGCCTGCGCCAATCCGGGTTTCGTCGAGCGGCTGGCGGCCGGCGACCGGGGCGACGATTCGGCGGTCTCCCCGCGCCAGGTGCTGTTGGCGCACTACGTCAAGCCCGGTTTCGTGCCGCCGATGCTGGACGTGTTCGTCGAATCCATGCTGTCCACCCGGATCGGTGACGACCACTACCCCGGAACGTCGACCGTCACCGACGTCTGGCCAGGCTTCGCCCCTGGCGAACGGGGGGTGCTGAACACGCTGTCGCCCAAGTACTTCCGCATCGACGACCTGAGCAGTGTCGATCCGAAACCGCCGATTCTGTGGGTGCGGGGGGTCGACGACGTGATCGTCTCCGACACCTCGCTGTACGACCTGGCCTACCTCGGCTCGCTCGGCGTCATCCCGGGTTGGCCGGGAGCGGAGTCGGCTCCGTCACAGCCGATGGTCGCCCAGACCAGGGGAGCGCTGGACGGGTACGCGGCGGCCGGCGGCAGTTACCGGGAAGTCGCCATCGCCGATGCCGGCCATTCACCGTTCCTCGAGCGGCCCGCGGAGTTCCTGGCCGCGTTCGAGGAGCACCTGGGATCTGACTGACGCCGCCCTGCGGCCTCGTACCCGACCAGGCCGACCTGCACATTTGATCAGTAAAGCCATGACATCAAGAAGCATTCACCGCCACGGTGCCGGCGGTGCCGTTCACGACCAGCTGCTGACCGGTCGAGAGTCGTTCGGTGGCCGAGCGGGACACCGACCACCGCCGGGATGCCGTACTCACGGGCGACCACGGCGCCGTGCGAATTGGGTCCACCCATTTCCATCACCAATCCACCGGCCGTGAGGAACAGTGGCGTCCAACCCGGGTCGGTGGACGGTGCGACGAGGATCTCGCCCGGCTCCAGATGTGCGCCGACCGGATCGAGGATGACCCGCGCCGGCCCGGTGGCCTCGCCCGGGGACGCGGCGACGCCGATCAGCGCGCCGTCGCCGGTCGTCGACCTCAGTGGTGGCTTCCGGCTCGGTTCCGTCGGAGAGCAGCACTCGCGGCACCCGCCGTCGGCGCATCTCCCGCTGATAGGCCTCGCGCCGCTCGACGATCAAGCCGTCCGGCAGCTCGCCGTCGATCGCTTCTCTGGTCTCGGTCAGCGTGAGAAAGTAGACGTCGTCGGCAGTCTCGAGAAGGTCGCGGGACGCCAGCAAGGTTCCGATCGCGCCGAGTGCCCGCCTCGCCGCGGCCAGCACCAGCACGATGTCGTTCTTGGGCACCTCACGGATCCCGGCCAGGGCCCTGGTGCGGCCGAGCGCGAAGCGGACCGCCGATGACCGCAAGCGGCCGCGGTGGCGGGCCTTGGCCGTCAACTGCTCGATCATCTGCCGTGCTTCGCGGTCGCCGCGGGCGAACACCACGTCCGGCGCGAGTTCCGGCCGGTCCAACCGCAGATAGTTGGCCAGCACGCCGAGGATGTGCGTCGGATCCTCCGACCACCTCGGCACCCCGAGGTCGATCTCCGCAACGGCGCGGTGCCCGTACGTCTCGAGGAACCCCGCCACCCCGTCGGTGATGGCCGATGGCAGGTCCCCGGCCCGGTAGCGCTCGTCCAACTCCGTCGCGGGCGTGGTCCGCAGCAACTGGGCCGCAACGTCGTCGTGCGCGGATCTGTTTCGCGATCCGCCAGAGCTGCAGGTCCATCTCGGTGGTCGGGTTGTGCGGTAGCCCGCGGAGCACAGTCTGCAGTTCACCGGGGTCCGCCTGCGCTCCGAGCAGCCGCTGGGCCAGACCGAACATCGCCAACCCGGCGATCGCGCCCGGGACGATTCGCGGCGCCATCGGCACCGTCTCGTGAGTCAGCAGCGTCTCGACCCGGTCGAGCAGTTCGGTGGCGCTGCGGACATCCGCTGGCGCTGCGCCGGAGATCGTCCGCAGCCGGTGCTGCAGATCGGAGGTGATGCGCCCGACCCGCCGTTGCGCTGCTGCCGGACTGATCAAGCGCCTGGCCGATGTACACCGGAATGCGGTAACGGACCGCGGCGCGCAGCACTCGCCGCAGTGTCGGTCGCACCGACCGTTGGGTCAGCGAGAACTCGCTGCGGTCGAACAGGTCTCGCAGAATGGTCGCCGATCTGGTCTCCATCAGGTCGAACACCCGGGGCAGGAAGGCCCGGCCGACGCGGCTGCGCAGCGGTCCGGTCATGTCGATGAAGATCCGCTGGCCGGCCTCCGCGAAAACCGGTGGTCCGCGTGCGGACGTCGCCGACGACCGGGCGACCGTAGAGTTGCGCGGCGCCGGCGCCCAGCAGGCGGAACGCCGACAGCCCGGCCGGCGTGAGCGGTCGGTACAGCCCCTGCGCCACGCTGAAACAGAAGTAGGCCCGCAATCCGGGTTTGTCCGGCGAGGTGTCGGGCAGCGGGAACAGCGTGGTGATCGGCCGGGACTGGGTCAACCACATCGTCCCGTCCGCGGCGAAGGCCCACTCGATGTCCTGCGGGGAGCCGAAGTGTCGCTCCACCCGGCTGCCGATGTCGGTCAGGCTGCGCAGCTGCGTGCTGTCCAGACAGGGGGTTCCGGTCGCCGCCGAGCGGATGGTGCGGGTGCCACCGGCGGCGTGGTCCATCCTGATCTGCACGGCGTTGTCGCCGGTGCGCTGCTGCAGGACTCGCCCTGTGGCGGTGTCGATCACGAAGTGGTCGGGGGTGACGGCGCCGGACACCACTGCCTCACCGAGACCGGGGCTGGCGTCGATCACCGCCTCGTGGCGTCGGCCGGTGACCGCGTTGGCCGTGAAGAGCACGCCCGCGACCTCGGCATCGATCATCACCTGGATGACGACGGCCAATCGGACCGTTCGGTGATCGATTCCCTGGGTGTCGCGATAGGCAATCGCGCGCGCGGACCACAGCGACTGCCCAACACCGGCGGACCGCATCGAGAACCGCCTGCTCACCGATGATCCCGAGGAACGTGTCCTGCTGGCCGGCGAAGCTGGCGAACGGCAGATCCTCGGCGGTCGCCGACGAGCGAACCGCGACGGGCACCTGCTCGCCGAGTCGCCGGTAGCTGCCGATGATCGCCTGGGCGATGTCGTCCGGGATCGGCGTGCGACGGATGCGTTCGGCGATCCCGGTCGAGTCGAATTGGCCCGTCGCGGAGTCGGCTGCCCCGGCAATCCGTCCGTAGGCAGCGGTGGTCACGCAGAACCCTTGCGGCACCGGGAATCCCGCCGAGATCAGCGCGCCCAGGTTGGCGGCCTTCCCGCCCACATCGTCGATCATCCCGGCATCGATCTCGGACAGCTGACGTACCAGGTCGCTCGTCATCTCGGAGCCTCCAAGGCTCGGCACATGCTCCTGCTGCGACCCTAGCGGCCCCGTCGAGCCTTTCGCAGGGACGCGTCGCTGACCGGCCGGCGCCGGTCCGTCAGCTCACCGTGAACGGCGCGGGCTGCAGGGCGGCGACGCAGCTGTCGTCGAATCCGACCGGCTGGTTGAGGAAGTTGTGCATGACGCTCACCCCGCATTCCGGAGACCAGATCATCACGTCATGCGCGGAATCCGGGAACAGCAGCGAGTGCGACGAGGTCAGACCGGGAGCGACCGCTGCGGCGTTGGGTGGCGCGGTGACGGCGTCCAACTCACCGCTGACGATCAGCACCGGTACGTCGCTGTTCACCACGTCACCGACGGCGGGAGCGGCGGGTGGCACGTCCCACTGCGCACAGTCGCTGAAGATCCACGGCGCCTGTGGGGCGAGCTTCAGCACGGCGTCCGGGAAGTCGGGCAGCACGGCCTTGCCGGCCGCCATGATCTGCTCGGGACTGCTCGTCTGAGCATGCTCACTGCAGAAGACACCGAGCGCGAGCCCGAAGGCGGTGACGCCGGACGGGGCCAACGTGACCAGCAGCCGTTGCGCGGCAAGGGTTCCGTCGCCGTGCGCGAGGTTGTCGATGATCGCGGGGAGCGGTGCGATCAAGCCCGGACCCAGGCTGGAGCTCAACACCAGGTTGGCCAACTTGTACCCGTCGATCACCACATCGACGGTGCCGGTTCCGGCGGCGTCGGGGATCGTGACCGTTCGAGGCTGATCGGTGAGCTCGTTCACCTGCGTGGTGAAATCCGCACGGACGGTGGGATACGCAGCGCTGCAGGCGGTATCGGCCTCGCAATCCCGGAACAAGGCGTCGAATCCGTTGGCGGCCGACGGCCAGAAGCCGTCGAAGATGTTCTCCTGCGGCGGTACCACCGAATCCAGGACGACGGATCTGATGCCATCGGGGTGGTCGCGCAGGGTCTGCAGTGCCAGGTCCGTGCCGTAGGAGACGCCGTACAGATTCCACTCGTCGTAGCCCATGGCGGTGCGCAGGTCTGCGATGTCGGCAGCGTTCTCGGTGGTGTTGTAGGCGGCCGGATCCCAACCTTCGGCGATGATGCGGTCCCGGCAGGCGCGGGTGGCGGCGCCCGACTTCTCAGCTGTTGCCGGGTCGGTGCTGACCAGGGCCAGGGCGTCGATGTTGAACTGGTCGATCTCCGGACAAGCCAACAGCGGATCGGATTTCCAGGTGCCCCGCTGATCCACGAAGACGACGTCCCGATCGGAGTTCCAACCCGTCGATACCCGCTGCACCGCGCTGAGCAGTCCGCTGCCACCGGGACCGCCGGCCAGGTACACGATCGGATCGGCCGGCGCATTCGGTGTCGTTGCCTTGATCTGTCGCGACCGCGATCTTGATCGTCTTTCCAGCAGGATCCTGCCGGTCCTGCGGCACCGTGAGGTAGCCGCAGCTGAACTCCGGGCCGAGGCCCAGGCTCGGCGCGGCGGGGTAGACCGGATTCGGGCAGGGTGCGGATTCGTAGCTTGAGGCTGCTGCCGACGCACCCGTCGAACCGGAACCCATTGACGCCGGGCTCCCGGACGATGCGGATGAAGCGGTCGATGGCGCCGCGGAACTGCTTGACCCGGTGGGACTGTCAGAGACGACGGGGGTCGAGGATGCCGTGGACGATCCGCCCGACGAGCACGAAGCCAGGAGCGCTCCGACGAGCAGGACCGACCCGCCGACGAACCAACGACGGCGACTGGTGCGCCAACCTCGGAAAACCAATGGCGAGAAGCCGTTCACGACGCCTCCGTTGAGTAGAGGCGTCCTGCGACGCTCTCCAAAGCGCGGATCATATGTCTTGCGAACTTCCCCGGCCCGGCGATGACGACAGGACGAACGGCGGCGTCGATCAGAACAGGCAGATTCGGCACGCGGCATACGGGGTACGGGCGCAAGGCTGTGCCCGCCGATCCGACAGGAAGTCCCGAACCGTGAATCAACCCGTGAACAACCATGCCGTGGAATTGCCCGTCGCACTGATCGCACTGCTCGGTCAGGCCAGCCCGTGTTATCTGGCCACCTCGATGCCCGATGGCTCCCCGCAGCTGACCCAGACCTGGGTCGACACCGACGGGGACCACGTCCTGATCAACACGGTGAACGGTCACCAGAAGGTGAAGAACATCGGCCTTGACCCGCGAGTGGCGCTGACCGTCTTCGATCCGGCCGAGCCCGCCCGCTACTTCGAGGTCCGCGGACAGGTGCTGAGCGTGACGCCTGACGGTGCGGTCGACCACATCGAGAAGCTTTCGCAGCGCTACCTCGGCCGGCCCTACCCCTGGTTCGGCGGCCGCGACCAGCAACGGCTGATCGTCACCATCCGCCCCGACCGGATCAACTCGATGGGCTGAGCATTCCCCGACGACGGTGTCCCGGTGCGGGCTCGAGCGTCACCAGGCGTGCGGAAGACCGTCGAGCATCGCCCGCACCCGGGCATCCGTGACGCTGGTCAGCGCGTCGATGACCGCTTCGCGGCGCTCGTCGCCGGTGTACAGACCGGTGGGCAGCACCGCGTTCAGTGCCGCGGCCGCCGACAGCGGGTCGGCCGGCTGATCCCCGGCTCCGAACGCCAGGTCGTGCGCCGCCTGTCGCACCTGTCCGGTGGAGCCCATGGCCAGGCCCGACAGGAACCTGGCCGTTGGCTCGCCGCCGATCGCCATCGCCGCCAAACTGCCTGCCGCCTGGCCCATCTCGGCCGCCGACAGCAGGCTCTGCAGCACGTCACGATCCTGTAGCGCCAGCGCCGCCCGGTCGTCCTGCCCTGCCTGTCGTTCCACGGACACCGCCGCACCGGTCAGCTCCGCACCGGGAGCCGCCTGGAACCGCGCGGTCAACGAGTACCGACCCGCGGCCGGGAAGACCGGTGTCAAACTGTCGTCCACGAGCAGCGGGATGCTGCCCGCCAACGCCTCGCCCGGCCCGAGTTCGATGGTCCTCGGCAGGCTGTCGACCGGATAGGGCCAGCCGGCCCTGCCGGTGCGGCCGTCGGGACCGGTGACGGCCACCGTGAGGTCACCTTCGATCAGGTTGACCCGCGCGCTGACGGTCACCGTCCCCTGGCCGCTGTTCACCACCCGGACGACTCCGATGAGGACTTCGTCGAGCGGGACAGCTGCCGGCACGTCCAGGAAGAGTTCGATGCCGGGCACGGCGTTCGAATGCGTCACCGGGCCGAGGATTCCACAAAATCCTCCGCGATCACTTCTGCGAGGGCGACATCGGCCTTACCGCGGCGCGAACGTTTGACCTGTGCGAGCGCGTCCGCCACGACGGGTGCGTCCCGCTCCACCGGGCTGGCAACCGTGGCCGCCAGCGTCAGCAGCTGTTCGGCGGATCGACCTTTCGCGGCCAGTGCCAGATACCGCTGGGCATCGTCGGTGCTGGCCAACCGGGTGTCCGCGGTGCGGAAGTCCACGTGGCCCCGGGCGAACGAGTTGGCCAGTACGAGCGCGCAGGCGGCACCGGTGTCGGCCTCAGGATGGTCTTCGGCGACCGTCGTGAGTCGCTGCCGAGCGTCCTCGTTCGCGCCGAAATCGCCGAGCGCAATCGCCAGCCCTACACCCGGATCCAGGGTGGCCAGGGCGATGTCGCGTTCGGTCGAGGACGCCGCCGACCGCACCGTGACGGTCACCCGGTCACTACGGACGGAGGTGAAGCCGTCGACGTCGAACTCGGCGCGGACGATGTGCATCCCAGGTTCGGAGAACGTCACGCCCTCGCTGGTGAAGAGCACCTGCATTCGCCCGCGGAGTTGCTCGCCGGGTGCCAACGTCGTCATGGCCCGCGGCCCGCAAGCCACCACGACATCCCTGGTCTGCTCGACGGCGCCGCCCGGTAGCACGTGCAGGAGTCGCAGATCGCCCTCGGCCAGATTCAACCGGGTACTCACCTGCCGGGGGATGTCGCCGGTGTTCGTCAGGACCGTTTCGGCCACCACGTACTCGCCGACGAACACCTGGGCCGGCAGATTCAGTTCGAGGCGCAGCATCTCCGCGTCGTCGGCACTGACCAGGCCGTTGGCGTCGACGGGCACCGGGAGGCCCGACGAGAGGCTGCCGTGGCCCCAGCCGAAGGGTTTCCAGCCGGGTCGCACCTGCGGATCGGGTGCGTGCACGAGAGAGTCCAGGTCGTGCTGGGCAAAAGCGAAGCTCGCGTTGCGCGGGTAGGGATTTGCCACGGTGGCGAATCCGATCACGTCACCGGTCTGGTTCATGATCTCGGTGCCGATCGGCGGGGCGTGCACATCGTGCTTGGGGTGGAACAGGTTCAGCGCGTGGCCGGCCTCGTGCACCAGGGTGCGCAGGAACGCCGACGGCACCTCGTCCAATGGTCGGTTCCTGGCCGATGGGTCGATCGTCGAGCCGTTGCCGAGGGTTCCGTCGGCAAACCCGACAGCACCCTCCCGTGGCACGGAATCCTCGTCGAACATGACCCCGAACAGGGTGCCCTGACTGGAGCCGACCAGCAGCCACAATCGCCAGGGGTCGCCGGCCGGTGCCGGCCCGCGATGCCCTGCGAGCAGGGTCTGCAGTTCGGCGTTCGTCAGGGATGCGTCCTCGGGCACGTTCAGCTCATCAAGCCGGACCGTGACGTCCCAGCCGCCGGAGGCGTAGATCTGCCGGAAACTGGTCACCGCACCCGACCCGATCGTCGCGGTGGCGGGGAAGACCCGTCCGGTCATCACGTCGACCTCCACCTGGCATCCCCGGTAGAGGTTCGACGTCTTGGTGGCGGTGACGGAGTACTTCGTTCCGCCGATCGTTGCCGTGCCGGTCATCGACGCGATACCGAACGGCGTGAGCAGCGACCGTCGGCAGTTCAGCTGCATCTGTCCGGTGTCCTGCGAGACGAACTCCTGCGACGTGCGGTCCCACAGATGGCGGATCAACTGGAAACTGAGCGCGCCGTTGCCGTAGGTGACGCCGGTGGACCGGAAGTACCAGGAGTACTGATTCTTCGGGAACTGCGGGTAGGTCGGGGTGCCGGGTGCGCCGTTGACCGGCAGGGTGGCCAGTTGGCCGTCGGTCGCGTCTCCTGCATCGGTCGGCAGATCGGGCGGTAGGTCATTCGGCAGGGCCGGTGCGAGCTGCTGGTTGAGCCCGAACCGCCGGACGTAGATGTCGCCGCTGGCCCGCAGGGCCGATCCCGTCACCTGGATCCGAAGGGGGCCGCGGATCTCCGAGCTGAACGCCGAAATTCCGCGCAACGGGGTGAGGGTTAGCAGCCACGAGCCGTTGACCGTCGCCAACGAACAGGGTCCGGTGAGCAGTGGGCTCCGCAACTGGCCGAGGGTGTCGGAACCGGTCACCAGCTCGCCGTTGTCGTCGAAGACCAGCGGAGGTTCGTTCCCGCTATCACCGCAGCATCCATGTTGCCGATCGCCCAGCTCGCTGTTTCCGCACATGCGATTGCCCTTCGGTTGTCGGGTGCCATTTGTCCGATTCGGAGGGTTCGGTGGCGGTTGGTGATACCCACCCCACGCATCCTGGTGTGCGACAGCAGGTTTCGGACCGGATCAGCCGCGAGCGGGCCCGGCGCCGGCCGAAGGTGACGCGGGCGGTCCAGGTGGCGCCGGTGGGTGCTGCCGGCCGGACCGACCGGGCGGATGCGGCGGTGGTGGGGGGATCGAACCGAGTCCCGGCGCCGATTCCGGCCAGACCAGCAGCACCGCGCACGGCGCATGATCGACGACGAACCGGCTGGGCGGGCCCAGCGAGTGCGGACCGAGCCGGCTGCGGTCGCCGTCCCGGCTGAGCACCAGCAGGTCCGCATCGGCGCAGGCCGCGACGACTTCCCGTTCCACCCGGCCCGTTCGGGCGTCGCGGGTCGCGGGCCGGCCGAGTCGTTGCTCTGCCAGGTCGAGCAGTTCGGCGGCCGACGACGCGGCATCTGCCGCGACGGTCCCTGGCGCAGAGCGGTGCCGACCGAGCAGCCCGGCGAAGGCGCCCTGCACGACCTCCTCGACATCACCCGGAAGGACATGCACCAGAACGACTTCCGCGTCATCGGTGAGGACGTTGCGGGCGCCGTCGACGGCGGCGGGCCAGATACCTTCGGCGATCCAGACGACGACCTTCACGTGTGCCTCCTGCTTGCGCTCGCGATGCACAAGCTAGCGTCCCGTGCGTGTTCGTGCTGCTGCCACCATCCGAGACCAAGGCAACCGGTGGCGCCGGCGCACCGCTCGACCTGATGTCGTTGCGATTCCCCGGGCTGCTCGACGCGCGGCAACAGCTGATCAGCGCTGTCACCGATCTGTGCCTGGACCTGCCGACGGCCAGGGCCGCCCTGGCCGTCTCGCCGGCCAAGGACAGTGAGATCGTGGCGACAGCCGGTCTGCGGAGCGCCGCGACGATGCCGGCCATGCTCCGCTATACCGGCGTGCTGTACGAGGCCCTCGACATCCCACACCTGCCGCCGGCCGCCCGTGCCCGGGCCGGCGAGCGATTGTTGATCCAGTCGGCACTGTTCGGCATCATCGCCGGGCGGGACGCGGTGCCGGCCTATCGGTTGTCGGCCGGGTCGGCGTTGCCCGGTGTCGGCGGCATCCCGGCGTTCTGGCGACCAAGACTGGCCGTGCCGCTGGCGTCGCTGGACCGACCGCTGGTGGATCTGCGCTCCGGCGCCTACGGCGCGTTCGCTCCACTACCCGACGCGATCACGGTCCGGGTGGTGACCGAGAACGCGGCCGGGCAGCGCTCTGTGGTCAGCCACTTCAACAAGGCGACGAAGGGTCTTCTGGCCAGGGCGCTCGTCACCTCCCGCGCCGAGATCGACACGGTCACCGCGGTGGCCAGGGTGGCCCGCCGGGCCGGTTTGCGGGTGGAGCGAACGGGGGACCGGTCGCTCGAGGTGATCACCTGACCGGGCGGACCGGCAGTGCGTGCAGGACGACGTCATCGAGCACCCCGCGGTGGATCTCGGCAGTCAGGTAGGTGCCGTTCGGCTGTCGCCGTCGATCGGTCGGCGACCCCGGATTGAGGAGCCTCATCCCCTTGGGACTGACGGTGTCCCAGGGAATATGACTGTGACCGAAGATCAACAGATCGGTGTCCGGAAAGTTGCTGTCGGCCCGCAGCTCGCGGCCGGTGCGCGCGCCGGTCTCGTGGATCATCGCGATCCGCAGACCGTCCAGGTCCACCCTGGCGATCTCCGGGAGCCGCTCTCGGAGATCGGGTCCGTCGTTGTTGCCGTAGACCCCGACGACCCGCTGGGCCCGATCGGTCAGCTGGTCGAGCAACGCCGCGCTCACCCAGTCACCCGCGTGGAACACCACGTCGGCCGGCGGCACCTGTGCCCACAGCTCGTCCGGCAGGTCGCGGGCGCGGGTCGGCAGGTGGGTGTCCGAGATGATCAGCAGTCTGCATCGGTGTCACCGTCCGGCGGGTTTCGCGATATCCGTTGCGGTGGTCGGGGTTCCGGCAAGGGCCGGAGCGTCGATGTCGACCACTTCGGACCGGACGTCGAGCACCAGCTTGCGGGCGTGGGCCTGCAGGGTGGTCGGCTCCAGCATGGTGACGATGTACCGGCCGACGGGCGGCAACGGCATGCAGTACCGCCCCGCATCGTCGGCCCGGACGGAGCCGAACACCTCGCCGCTCGCCTCGCTGACCGTCACCAGTGCCCGCGGGACCGGCTGCCCCGCGCAGCTCACCGTCCCGGACAGCGTCAGTCGGTCGGTCAGGGTCAGATGCTGCCGGGACGTCTCGTCGACGAACTCGAAGACCTCGGCACGCGGCACCCAACCCGCAGCGTTGGCCAGCACCAGATACTTGACCTGGCCCGGGCAGCACGACCGAGTACTTGCCGTCGTTGTCCCCGCGACTCCAGTCCACCGGAGTGCCGTCGGTCTTCACCACGGTCACCACCGCGGGGTGGGCCGGCGTCCGGTCGGACTGCAGGACGGTCCCGTGCACGACGAGTTCCCGGCTCTCGCCCGCCGGGGTGACGCCCCGGCTCGGTCATCGTCGTCAGGTCGACGGCGTCGCCGACGGGAGCCCGCCGGGCAACGGGGATGTACCAGGCGACCGCACAACAGGCCAGCGCACCCAGGCCGGCCATCCAGTAGACGTCCTGGAACGCAGTGAGGGACGGCAGTGTCACCGCACCCACCTGCATGGTCACCGACCCGAGCACGGCCGCGACCGCGGCACTGGAGGAGGACGTGCCGACCGCCCGCAGCAGGGCATTGAGTCCGTTCGCGCTGGCGGTCTCGGTGATCGGCACCGATGCCATGATCAGGGTGGGCATCGCGGCGTAGGCGATGGCGGTGCCGATCCCGACCGCGGTCGAACCGATGATCACGGCGAGCACGGTGGACGAGTAGTACACCCGGCCGATGTACGCGACGCCCATGATGGCCGCCCCGGTGATCAGCGTGATCCGGCCGCCGTAGCGGTTGATCATCCGACCGGACACCGGCGCGAACAGCACCATGGCCAGACCGGACGGAACCATGGCCAGTCCCGCGGTGATCACCGGCAGGCCGAACCCGTAGCCGGTCGATTCCGGCAGCTGCAGTTGCTGGGTGGTGAGCAGCAGGTTCGCGAACATGGCGAAGCCGGCCAGGATCGAGGCGATGTTGGTCAGCAGCACCGGCCGGCGTGCCGACGTTCGCAGGTCGACAAGCGGATGCCCGATCTTCAGCTCGTACGGCACCCACACCGCCAACACCGCGGCAGTGGCCAGGAACAGGCCGACGACCCGCTGGCTGCCCCATCCCCAGGACCCGCCCTTGGAGATGCCCAGCAGCAGCGCGGTCAGCGCGACCGACAGCAGCAGCGCGCCGAGATAGTCGAAGCGGCCGCGGGTCCGAACAGTTGATTCCGAGACCAGCGAGAGCACGCCGATGATCAGCGCGGCGCCGATGCCGGCCGAGATCCAGAAGATCGCCTGCCAGCCCAGGTTCTCGAAGATCAACCCGGACAACGGGAGTCCCAGCGCCGCACCGATGCCCAGAGTGGCGCTCATCAACGCGACGGCCGACCCGACCTTCTCCTTGGGCAGTTCGTCCCGCATGATGCTGATCCCGATCGGGATCAGTGCCGCCGCGAAACCCTGCAGCGAACGGCCGACGATGACGGCGAGGTAGGTGCCGACGGCGGCCGCCAGCACGCAACCGACCGTCATCGCGACCATGCAGGCCAACATCATCAGCCGCTTGCCGAACATGTCGGCCAGCCGGGACATGATCGGGGTGGCCACGGCGCTGGTCAGCAGCGTGGCGGTGACCAGCCACGCGGCATCGTCGGCGGAGACGCCGAGGATGCCCGGAAAGTCGGGCAGCAGCGGGATGACCATCGTCTGCTGCAGGGCGACGACGGTGCCGCACAGCGACAGGATGCCGATGACGGCCCAGGTCGGCGCCGAACGGCGGGCACGCGGCGAACTCGGGGTCACCGGCATCACCGTAGCGCCGCCGGCCCGGCCCGATCAGCCGGGAGCGAGCGCCACCGGTCGATCGACCCGCAGTCCCCGCACCGTCGACGCGGTCGAGGCAGGCAGCAATGAGTTCCCGGACGACGGGTAGCTGACCCGGACGTCCACCCATTCGGCGAACCGGTACGGACGGTGCAGCAACAAACCCACCAGGTGACGGCGCAATCGCGAGGCCTCGGCCCGCACGGCCACCACGTGATCCGGCGAGCCGAACAGCTCCTCGGACAGCTGCGCAGCGGACAGGCCGTCGGGCCGGTTGGCCAGCAGCAGCATCAACTCCGCATGCCGGGGACTGAGCCGGTGCGACCAGCTCGCCGAATCCGAGGTGATCACCACCCGCAGGTCGGCGGGATTTCGCAGGTCGAGATCGACGGTGGTGGCGGGTGTCTCGGCGACAGAGTTGTCCAGTACCCGAACCAGCCAGCCACCGGGGACCGGCTCCAACCGGCAGGATCCGTAGGCCGGCAACCAGACCAGGTCGGTGTCCCGGCGGTCCGGCAGCGCGATCCGATCGGTCGGTTCGGTGCCGATGGCCGCGGCGACCCAGCCCTCGGAATCGGTCACCAGCATCGGCTGCCGGCTGCCGGCCAGCATCGGGGCGGCGATCCCGCGCAGCGCGCTGAGCGCCGCGTGATGCTCCTCCCGCAGATACGACTCGGCCATCCTGGCCGCCGCATCGACCAGGGCCAAGCGTGCTGGGGTGGACCGTCGAAGCGGCACCGCTGACGTCCACCACACCGAGCAGGTCACCGTTCACCGGGTCGAGGATGGGCGCTGCCGCACAGGTCCAGGCATGGTGGGTCTTGACGAAATGCTCCGCCGAGTAGATCTGCACCGGGCGGGCCAGCACCAGGGCGGTACCGATCGCGTTCGTGCCGACGTTGCGCTCGCTCCAGTTGGCGCCCACCGCGAAACCCAGTCGCTCGGCGTGCTGCTGGATCTTCTTCGGCCCGTCCCGCCAGAGAATCATCCCGCCGGCGTCGACCACCACCATCACATGACCGGCGTCCTCGGCCGCCGGGAGCAGCACGTCGCCGAGCATCGGCAACACCTTGGCGAGTTTGCCGCTGTGCCGTCGGTGCTCGACCTCGTCGGCGCCGACCGCATCCGGCAGCTCACGGCCGCGATCCGGGTCCATGCCGAACCCGATGGTGCGACGCCAGGACGCGTCGACGATGGAACGCGGAGCGGCCGGCGCCCGCTCGCCGGACAGCGCGGCATCCCGGATCTGCCGCAGCAGATGGGCGTACCGGACCGGGTCCTCGCCGGCGGGTACCGCCGCTTCGAAGGTGCGGCCCTCGGGACGGCCGATCTGCGCCTGTTCAGCTCGGCGTTTCGCCCTACGACCGTTCGTCTGCTCGACGCGGGGCACCACTGCTGGAGCTGACATCCTCACCTGACCTCAACGCCGGGGTCCATGGGTGCTGCTGGAACCATGACGGTCCACTGCTGAGCATCCGGCTGCAACCGTTGCAACAGGGTTGCAAGTCTCGTCGCTGGCCGGGGATCGAGTGCCCGCGCTACTCGAGGAAGACGCGACCGGTGTCGTCGACCCGCCAGCCGGGGTTGTGCGCGATCTCCCAGATGACGCCGTTCGGGTCCTGCACATGACCGTGATAGCCGCCGAACGCCGCCTGCGTCGGCTTCTTCAGCACGACGCCGCCGGCCGCGACCATCGTGGACACCACCTCGTCCACCGCCGCCGGGCTGTCCACGTTGTGCGACAGCGTGATGCCGGAGATCCGATCGGTGACGATCCTGGGCCTGGCGTCTTCACTGCCGCCCGAGTCACTGCCGCTCGAGTTATTGCCGTTCGACTCGCCGTCGTTGTCACCATTGATGTCGCCGTCGAATCCGACCTTGTCGAACAAGCCGAGCACCAGGCCCGGTCCGACCTGGAAGAAGATGATCTCGCCCGGGACGTCGACCAGGGGTTCCCACCCGAGCCCGTCGGAGTAGAAAGCGCGGGCGACGTCGAGGTCGGCCGTGGCCAGCGTGATGAAGTGAACTCGTTTCTCCACCCCGGCAGCATTCCATCGCCCAGGGCCGGAAATCCAGACACCCACCGGCAGCGGGCAATGTCGCGTCGGCGGTGGAACAAGACAGCTGGCGCACAGCTGATGCCCAGACCTGGGCCAGGGTGCGGTGATCGACTGCAGTCGACGATCCCACCCCCCAGCCGAAGGTTGACCCGTGCGAACCTCATCGAACCGACACCGCCGCCGGACCCTGCTCGTCCGACTGGTCGCCGGCGCCACGGCGCTGACGCTGTTGGCCTCCTGCAGCACCACCGCGACCACCTCGACCGCGGCAGTTGCGAGCTCGTCGACCGTCCCGTCCGGGACCGGCCTGTTCGACAGTTCCGTCGTGCACGCGGTGTCCATCGACTACGACGAGGCCGCCTACCAGGCGATGATCGACACCTATGTGGCCAGCGGGGACAAGGAGTGGATCACCGCGACCGTGACCATCGACGGCACCGTCTTCGAGAACGTCGGCATCAAACTGAAGGGCAATTCCACCCTGCAGGGCCTTCGCGCCACCGGTAACAACGGGCAGAACGCCGGCGCCGGACAGCAGGCGGGCGGGCCAGGCGGCGACGTCTCCGCCGACGAGCCGGAGGGTCTGCCGTGGCGGATCCGCCTGGACAAGTACGTCGACGGCCAGAACTTCGAGGGCGAAACCGACATCGTGGTGCGCGGTGGGCGCACCGAGACCAGCCTGAACGAGGCGGTCGCCCTGGAACTGATCGGTGCCGCCGGAATGCCGACCGAGGAGGCCACACCGGCCCGGTTCACCGTGAACGGCAGTGACGCGACCCTCCGGCTGGTGATCCAGAATCCCGATGACGACTGGGATTCCGACAACTTCGACTCCGAGGGCATCCTGTACAAGGCGGAGGCAGGTGGCGACTATTCCTACCGCGGCGACGATCCCGCGTCCTACGCAGACGTGTTCTCGGTCGAGGCCTCGACGTCGGGGGAGGACGACTACACGCCGCTGATCGCATTGTTGAAATTCCTCAACGAGTCCGACGACGCGACGTTCGCCGCGGAGCTCGGCAATCACATCGACGTCCAGTCATTCGCCGACTACCTGGCCATCCAGGATCTCGTCGCCAACAGCGACGACATCGACGGACCCGGCAACAATTCCTACCTTCGCTACGACGCCGGAACAGGCCTGTTCACCGTGGTGGCCTGGGACCAGAATCTGTCGTTCAGCAGCATGGGCGGCGGAATGGGCGGCGGCATGGGCGGCCCGGGGCAGATGGGCGCCCGACCGAACGATGCCACCACCCAGGGAACTGCGCACCGACGGAACTGCGACCGACGGAACGACGCAGCAGGTCCCCGGCCGGGGGGCGCGCCCAACGGGCGCGATGCCGGACGGAGCCGCCGGCCCGATGCCCGATGCGGGCCGCTGGGGCGATGCCCGGTGGCGCCGGCGGTGGCCGGCGGCGGGAACATCCTGGCGGAGCGGTTCAAGGCCAATTCCGACTTCAACGCGATGTACGAACAGGCGCTGACCGATCTGCGGGCCGAGCTCTACGCCAGCGGCGAGGCCCAGTCGATCCTGGACACCTGGACGTCGGTGCTGACGGAGCAGGCCGGCGATCTGGTCAGCGCTGACACCGTCACCGCCGAAGCCAAGACCATCGCCGATCACTTCACGGCAAGCTGATCGACCGGTTCGGACACTGCGGTCGCAGCGCTCGCGATTGCCTCGAATAGGCTGCTGCACACAGCAGATTGGCCACGGGCTTGGTGAGCGAAGCGAGGAACCTCAGGATGTCCGGTAGACGCAACGGTCGGTACAGGCTCGCCGGGTGGGTCGGCGCGATCGCTGTTGGTGTGGTGCTGCTGGCGGGATGCAACAGCTCGTCGCCCACCGCGCGGTCGACACCGACTCCGACCGGATCGGACGGTGCACCCGTCGTCGGCACCGAGGTGACCACCACCACCGGCAGTCTCGGTGTGTACCTGGTCGACGGGCAGGGCCGGACGCTGTACCTGACCGATGCTGATCCGGAAGGCACCTCCGGGTGCTACGACTCCTGCGCAACCGCCTGGCCACCGCTGGCCACCACCGGCGATCCCACCGCAGGCACCGGGGTCGACGCGAAACAACTGTCGACGTCGACGAGATCCGATGGCATCACCCAGGTCCTGTATGCCGGGCATCCGCTGTACACCTACGCGCAGGACACCGCGCCCGGCCAGACCACCGGTCAGGGCCTGACCCAACAGGGCGGGATGTGGTGGGTCGTCGGTGTCGACGGTGAGCCGGTCGAGAGCCCGACGGCATCATCCTCAACAACCGCCAGCAGCTGACCCGGCGGATCCCCACCGGCCGAGCTGGGTCGCCCAGACAACCCGACGCAGCCGCCGTTCACCCAGCGGCTGCATGTCGACGATCGCGGCCTGGTTCATCCACAGACGCTGTCCCGGCGCCGCGGCGGCCAACCTGGTGGCGGTGACGTGCGCCCGGTAGCCGGAGCCGACGTACTGCGGGTCGTCGAACACCGCGTCCACCTCGCGCAACGCATCGACCAGTCGAACGTGCAGGTGGGTCAGTTCGGCATTCGGGACGACCACCGTGACCGGGATGGTTTGCGACGGGCCAAATCCCTCGGGATCTCCGGTCACCGCGGACAGCCCGGCCTGGTTGGCGAGCACCGGTTCGATTGCCGCGACGACGTGCGACAGTTCCACTCGCACCACGAATGTCGGCGCGGAGGTGACGTGCAGCGGCCACTCGCGCAACGGAAAGCCGTCCCCTGAAACGAGCGGCTCCAGCGGGAGCACCACGACGAGTCGAAGCACGACTGGACCTTAGGTGCCGGCCGGCCCGACGTAGCACCAGGCGCCGTCCTGTTTGACGAACTGGCTGTTCTCCAGCTGCTCCCCGGTGCGGCGGCCGGCCCGGTACGTCGCCCGGAACTCGACCGTTCCATTGCTCTCCAGCAGGCTGCCGCCAGTCCTGCCGAGGATCTCGAGTCCGGTCCAGCGGATCGTCGGATCGAGGTCGAGCGACGCCGGCCGGGTCGACCGATGCCAGGTGCGCAGCAGATACTCCGGATCACCCATGGCAAATGCCGAGTAGCGCGAGCGCATCAGCCGCTCGGCGGTGGGTGCGGGCGGCGAACCCTGGTGCGCCGGACGGCAGCAATCGTCGTAGGGTCGGCCGCTGCAGCAGGGGCAGGAACCGGGCATCACCCGGTGAGGATGACGGGACCGTCGGCCGTGATGGCGATGGTGTGCTCGGCGTGTGCCGCCCGGCTGCCGTCGGCGGTCCGGACACCCCAACCGTCGGCACAGTGTCGATAGTCGCTTCCGCCGCCGGCCTGCAACATCGGTTCGATGGCAATCACCAGGCCGGGTTTGAGTTTCAGTCCGCGGTGCGGCCGACCGTCGTTCGGAACATCCGGGTCCTGATGCATGTTGCTGCCGATGCCGTGTCCGCCGTGGTCGGCGAGCAGTCCGAACGGGCTCGACCGGACGACCGCGCCGACCGCCGCCGAGATGTCGCCGAGCCTGTTGCCGGGCAGGGCGGCCGCGATACCCGCCGCCAACGCGCGTTCGGTGGTGTCGATCAGGTCCCGGTCGACGGGATCGGGTGGTCCGACCGTGAAAGTGATCGCAGCATCGGCGCACCAACCCTGAACCAGCAGCGCCAGGTCGGCGGAGACCAGATCGCCTTCGACCAGCGGTCGCTCGTCCGGGATCGCATGCACGATGACCTCGTTCACGCTGACGCACAACACCCGCGGATAGGGGCTCGGAGCCCAATTCGGGTGATAGCCGATGTAGGCCGACACTCCGCCGTTGTCCCGGATCATCTGGTGGGCAAGATCATCGAGATCAACCGGGCGGACGCCCGGCGCTGCCGCATCCCGCACCGCCTCCAGGGTGCGACGGACCAACGCCCCGGCGACACCGATCGACTCGATCTGTCGGGGTGTCTTGTATTCGATCATTGCTGCCTCTCGCGGCTCCATGGCGGGACATCCGTCCCGACACCACCATCACACAGGCTCGATCCGCCGTCGACGAGCCACCCCTGGCGCTGCGGCGGATCAACGACCTGGCCCGCACGGGCCCGGCGCTCGGCTCGCGGGCGGCGCGGGATGCGCAACAATGGAGGTCCTGATCAACGGCGATCGGAACGAGATGACCGAACGGCAATACCGGATGCGCAGCGCTGGGCTGCAACTGATGAGAGCGGCGACCCTGATCGGTGGCGGCGTGGGGACGGCCCTGCTGATCACCGTGATGACCTGGGAGCAGCGGCTCGGCTGCGGATTCGTGATCCTCGCCCTGGCGATGCCGATCGTGCTGCTGGCGCTCACCGTCCGCCCCACCGGACTGGACCGGATCTGTTTTGTCGGTGCGGCGGTGATGTCGGCCGTGGCGTTCGTCGAGGTGGACCTCTACCTTGCCCTGCTCACCATGGGGCTCATCGGTGCGCTGCTGGTGGGTGCAGTCCGGCTGATGGTCGCTGTCCGACCGGCGGGCCGGCTCGGCTGAGCCGTCGAGGATGAAGAACCTGACCCTGACGCTGGGCTCGATCTGGTCCTGGTTCGTGCTGGGTGTGTGCATCGTGGTGTGGCTGCCGCTGATGGCGATCGTCTGGCTGGTGACCGCGCCGTTCGACCCGCCGAGGTACTGGACGGGATTCCTGTTCCGCAAACTCACCGTCGTTCACCTGATGGTGAATCCGTTGTGGACCTTTCGCACCGGCGGCGTGTTCCCCGCCGACCCGCGCAGGCCCTATGTGGTTGTCGCCAACCATGAATCGTTCGTCGACATCCTGCTGATCAGCCAGCTCCCCTGGGAGATGAAGTGGCTCTCCAAGCATGAGCTGTTCAGGCTTCCGGTGGTGGGCTGGTTGATGCGGATGGCCAACGACATCCCGGTCGACCGCCGGGATCGGGCGAGTGGGGCAGCGGCGATGGCGAAGTGCGCCCGGCTGCTGGAACAACACGTTTCGGTGATGATCTTCCCGGAGGGCAAGCGGTCGACGACCGGGCACCTGCTGCCGTTCCGGGACGGCGCTTTCCGGTTGGCGATCCAGGCGCAGGTGCCCGATCCTGCCGCTGGCGGTGCACGGCGCGGCGACCGCCCTGCGAACCCACAGCTGGCGCTTCGGCCGGGCCACCGCGCAGGTGCAGGTGCTGGAGCCGATCAGCACTATCGGGCTGACCGTGGACGACATTGCCCAGCTGCGGGACGACACCCGGGATCGGATCGGCGCGGCAGTGCAGGGAATGCTGGCGTCATGACCACCACCGGTTCGGAACAATCGGTCCGGCCACACATCGCGGCCCGCGTCGATCACGCCATCAGACGGTTGCAGGGGTTGTTCTTCCGGCGTCGTGGTTGGCAGCCAAGGATCGTGCCGCACACCGGCTATGGCTCGACCAGCTGGGTGCGGGTCCTGGGTCGTGTGCTTGCTGGCACCACCGCTGCGGGGCGTGCCCTGGTTCCGCCGACAACCGCTACCCGCCAGGAGAACACCCGAGGTTGGCGGCGCTTTCTCACCACGCCGATGGACGGCGTCGAGGTGGACGTCGACGTGAACGGCGAGTTGCACCGGCTCTGCACCGACCGGGGCGGCTATCTGGATGCCGTGCTGCCCGTTCGACTGTCGCCCGGGTGGCACGAACTCGTTCTGCGTACCCGCAACGGCCGGCCGACCGTGACCCGGATCTTCGTGACCGGTGACGATCAGCGGCTCGGCATCGTCAGCGACATCGACGACACCGCAATGGTCACCCTGCTCCCACGGCCGTTGATCGCAGCCTGGAACACCTTCGTCCTGCGGGAGTCCGCCCGCGCCGCTGTCCCGGGGATGGCCGAGTTCTACCGCGGACTGCTCGAGCGGAACCCGGGCGCGCCGGTGATCTACCTGTCCACCGGCGCCTGGAACGTCGCCCCCACGCTGACCCGGTTCCTGTCCCGCAACGGTTTTCCGGAAGGTCCGCTGCTGCTGACGGACTGGGGACCGACGAACACCGGCTGGTTCCGCTCCGGGCGCGAGCACAAACACCTCGCCCTGCGCAGGCTCGCCATCGAGCTGCCGGACGTCAGATGGCTGCTGGTGGGGGATGACGGCCAGCACGACCCACAGATCTACGCCGAGTTCGCCCGGGACGAACCGGATCACGTCTCGGCCATCGCAATCCGCCAGCTCACCGTTGCCCAGCAGGTGCTCTCGGGCGGGACGCCGGATGGGGACAGTCGTCAGGTGCCGAGCACGATCATCACCGTCGAGGCTCCCGACGGGTACGGATTGGCCGCCGCGCTGCGCGCGGAGTGATGGCATAGAAGGGGGCTGTGCGGGGTCGACTGCTGCCGGTATGCTGCGGCGTTTGTAGGCTTTCGCGGTGGATCAACAAGTGGCAATCCGGGACGAGCGACTCCGGTTGGCGGGGCGTTTGCGGTCGCTGAACCGGCAGGATTTCGATCGGCCGAGCATGTGCGAGGGATGGGCCGTTCGCCACGTCCTGGCGCATCTCGTCACGCCGTTCCTGGTCAGCCCGACGTCGATGGCCTCGACCGCGATTCGCCGGGGCGGGATCTCGGCCGCGATGGACGCTCAAGGCCCGGCAGATCGCCGAACGTCCGGCCACCGAGCTCGTCGACATCCTGGAGCAGCATGCAGATTCCAGATTTCGGCCACCCGGCCTGCCGCCGGCCGCACCCCTGACCGATGTGGTCGCACACAGCGCCGACATTCGCTGGGTGCTCGGCGACGGTGAGGTGGACTGGGCGGAACCGGAGCGCCTGCGGCCGGTGCTCGACTTCCTGGTCAGCCGTCGTTCCAGGATGGGCTTCGTGCCTGCCGGCCGGGTCCGGAATCTGCGGTTGGTCGCCGATGACGTCGACTGGTCACACGGCGAGGGCGCGGAGGTCCGCGGGCCCGGATTGGCCGTCGCATTGGGCATTCTCGGCCGCCCGGCCGCCGCCCGGCAGCTCTCCGGCGACGGCGTGGCCGCGCTCGCCGCCTGACGCGGGACTGCGTCGGCGGAATGACGGCTCCCGGGGAAACAAAATCGGCTGCGGACCGAATTTCTTTCCCCGTTCCGGCATGAACGCCACTCCACACAGCCGCTCAAGGGATCGGACGAGGATCAGTCAGCCTCAGCCCGGCGACGGCGGTTCGGCCTCCAGGACGTCGACCAGGCGACGCATGGTCTGGAGCGCGGTCCGCAACTCGTCGACGCCTATCGCGGCACCGACGCCGTCGGCCCAGGGATGCTGGACCATGGTGATCTGCCGGATCGCCCAGTAGCCGGACTCGCTGCACGCCAACAACTTCGCTCGGCGATGCGCCGGGTTCGGTTCGGTAGGTGGCCAGACCACGGTCGACCAGCAGATCGGCGATCCGCTGGACGCCCTGCCGGGTCATCCCCATGTTCCGGCCGATCTCCGCCACCGTCCGCGGCCGGTCGATCACCCCGCCGAGTACCTGCCACCAGGCCGCGGTCAACCCGCCGGCGCCGGCCAGTTCCTGGGCGACGTCCAGCAGCCGCGCGTTCAGCCGGAAGGTGCCGATGATCAGGTCGGTCAGCACTTCACCGGCTTCGGTTTGAGCAGGCGGATCGGGCCAGCTGTCGCGGGGTGGCGGCGCGTCTCGATCGTCATCGCATGGCCGGCCATCAGGGCCGGAAAGGCGGTCGGGTCGGCCCGGTAGAACACGCCCTCGTACGCCTCCGTCACCTCATCGCCCGCCAGTCCGAGGTGGCGCAGGGTCGCGGTGGCGAACTGCACCGGCGACTGCGGTCCGGCGGTGATCAGATCGCCGTCGGCGACCGCGCGCTGGTCGACGTAGAGGTCGCCGCCCGAGTACCCGGTCGCGGCCAGGTACTCCGGTGCTGCGCTGGTGTGCCGTCGTCGATCGAGCAATCCGGCCCTGGCCAGGCCGGCGGTCGCCCCGCAGATCGCCGCCACCGGCACCTGCGCGTCCAGGAATCGCCCGGCCGCGTCGGCGAACTCATCGCCGCCGCCGTTGTCCCACAGGTCGGCGCCGGCCAGTATCAGCAGATTGCTGTCGGCCGGATCCAGCTCGCTCAGCGTGATGTCCGGCACGATCCGCAGGCCGCCCATCGTGGTGATCGGCTCCGCGGTCTCGGCAACGGTGACGATCTTCCAGGGCGCGCCGGTGAACCGACCGGTGCGCAACTCGACGAGGAGATAGCCGATCTCCCAGTCGGCCAGCGAGTCGTACAGAGCAACGTGTGCAGTCCGTGTCGTCATAGACAACATGTTGCCATCACGACAACGTGTTGTCAATAACGATCTACTGGCCGGCGATGACGATGCGATTGCCGTCCGGATCGGCGAGCCGGAGGATGCGCGAGGACGTCACCTGTTCGATGTCGCCGTGGGTGACGCCGTCGGCCGTCAAGCGGGCCGCCATGGCGTCCAGATCGCCGTCATCGAGCACCATTGACGAGCGACCGGCGCGCTCCGGTTCCAGCCACACCTGCACACCGCAGGACGGGCCGAAATGCCATTCCACCAGGCCGTCCATCGGCCTGTCGTCGGGTGCCTTACCGAACACGGTGGTGTACCACTCGACCGCGCGATCCAGGTCCGTCACCACGGCCTGCGCCAACACACCTTCGATTGCCATATGTCTTCCCTCGCCTCGTTGTTGTGTGCCGCAGCATGCGCCGCATGGTCTGCGGCTCCCAGTCACGACCGGCATGGCGGATGGAATTCATCGGACCCTGACGGAACTGATCACCAGCATCGCGACGGTGTCGACCCCGGGTGCAGGATGACGTCATGAGCGCATATCCCGAACCCATGGTCCCGCCCGGCGGTATCGCGCCGGTACCGCGGCGGTTGCGGGGGCAACTGGGAGACAACTGGCTCTTCGACACGGAGCGGGCGTTGTACGTCTGGGAGTTCCCGCCGTATCCGCAGTACTACATCCCGCTCGACGACATCGACTCCTCGCTCCTGGTCGACGAGGAGACCAGCGAGGAAACGGCATTCGGCACCGCAGCCCACCGGGGTCTGCGCAGCGGCGCGATCACCCGGCCCGGCGCTGCCCGCATCCTCCTCGACGATGCGCCTGACCAGTTGCGACAGACGGTCCGGTTCGACTGGGCGGCGCTCGACGCCTGGTTCGAGGAGGACGAGCAGGTCTTCGTGCATCCGCGCAACCCCTACTCCAGGGTGGACGCCGTCCGATCCAACCGCCCGATCAGGGTCGAGCTCGACGGGGTCGTCCTGGCCGAGGCGCCGTGTTCGGTGATGGTGTTCGAGACCGGGTTACCGCCGCGGTACTACCTGGATCGCACCGCGATTCGGCTGGAGCACCACGAGCGAATCCGACTCCGTGTCCTCGTGTCCGTACAAGGGACAGACCAGCCAGTACTGGTCGGTGCGGGTGGGTGCGGAGGTTCATCACGACCTGGCCTGGTCGTACGATTTTCCGACCAGGCAGCTACTGCCGATTGCGGGTTTGGTGGCGTACTACAACGAAAAGGTGGACATCTGGCTGGATGGCCGGAAGCTGGAACGCCCACGAACCCATTTCAGCTGACGATCGAGTATTCAGTGTGCGGGGCGAAGCGCGGCCGGGTCGCCAAGAAGCACTCGTTGGACCCGGTCGGGGATGGGCTCGCCCAGGATGCGGCTCTGCTTGGCGATCAGTTTCGCCAGCTGGAGGGTGGCCATCGCCCGGTCGGCGGCGGTCAGCGAGTTCACGCTGTCCCGTAGTTCGGCGGTTGTCATGACCGGCTCACCTCGCTTCCTGATTCATTATCACCGTTCGTCGGCGGTTCCGTCGAGAGCAGCTCACCGGTGGTTGCCGCGAACAGTTCCACGGTGAACTGGCGGGAGAACTCGACCAGGTCGCGGTCGCCCAGCGCGGCGGCGGTGTCGGTGATCCTGCTGAGCAACCCGGCCGTCAATCTGACCCCGATCTCATTGGCATGATCGACGACCCAGACGTAGCGGTCCCAACACCGCTGGATCTCCTCGGACCGGCGCACTTCCTCGCGCAGCCGGGCCGTCTCGGCCAATGCGGCCTCATCGGCACGGCGGCGTTGCCTGGTGGACAGGCTTGCGGCGATGAACGCGATGACGGCGGCCAGCAGCGCGCAGGCACCGCCGAAGCCGGGCGAATAGAAGAAGTCCACAGCGGTAGCAGTCCCCTCATCGAGGTTCGGAGAAGACTATGCACCCGGTGAACTGCGGGCACCTCGGGGCCTGACGTCCTAGATTTGCGGCATGCCCGGAACACTGAGTCATGTCGCGATCAATGCCGATGACGTCCCCGCCTCGCTGTCCTTCTACTCGGCTGTTTTCGGTTGGCGCTTCACCGAGTATTTCCCGGGCTTCTTCCGGATGGAGGGTGTCCACGAGGTACGAGTGGTGGCCGTTCAACAACGCCGCGCCCTGTTGCCCACCGGCCCGACCACCGGGTTCGAATGCACCGTCGCGGTCGACGACATCGCCGCGACCATCGCGCTCGCCGTGGAGCACGGCGGATCGGTGTTGGCCGAACCGGCCACCATTCCGGGTGTCGGCGAGCTGGTGTGGCTGGCCGACCCAGGGGGCAACGTGGTCGGTGCGATGCGTTACTCGGACGGCTGAGCGCGGCGTCCGCCGGGACCAGTTTCTCGATGGCGGCGGCGTCGAGCACAACGCCGAATCGGTCGGTCGAGGAGCTGCCCCAGTTCGCCGGCAGGCACTTCATTGATGGTCTTGGTGCCGTCTGTCCGTCTCGGTGAGGGTCAGCTCCGAGACGGTGACCCGGCCCCGCGCCGTCCGCAGCGAACACACGGTGCGCTTCGGGAAGTGCGAGTCCGGAGACGTCTGGTGATGTGTGCAGCCCGGCTGAAAGTCCTGCAGCACATGTGATGTCGGAGAGAAGCGGAAGGTTCTGGCACCGTCCTGCAGCACGTCGACCCAGCCGTCGTCGACGGTCGACGATCCGGAAGACACCGGCCGTGTCCTGTTGGTCCTCGCGGTCGGCAAGGTCAAGCGGTTCGTCGCTGAACGCGCCGAACCCGACATCGGCGAGGTAGCTGTCCTCGCCGATGGTGACCCGCAGGGTCAGGTGATCGAACGGAACACCGGGGGAGTCGTCGGTGTTGGCCCGCCCCTCCAGCATGGTGACCTCGAAGCCGAGCGCTGCCAGCAGGGCGGCGAAGGCGCCGTTCAGTTCGTAGCAGAATCCGCCCCGCCGCTGGTCGACGACCTTGTCAACGATGGCGTCGACATCCAGCGTGATCAGGCGGCCGAGGTGGATGTCGAGGTTCTCGAACGGCACCGTCAGCAGGTGATTCCGCTGCAGCGCACGAAGTGTCGCCAGATCGACCGCAGGTGTCCCGCGATAGCCGATCCGCGCAAGGTAGGCGGTGATCTGTTCGTCGTTCACTGGACGCTCCCGTTCTCAGCCGCGGTGCTCATTCCCGTCAATGCGGGTCGACGTCGATAGACCCGCTCGCCACGGATCCAGGTTTCGTCGACCCTCACCTGGTCGATCTCGTCGGCATCGATGGTGAAGATGTCCCGGTCCAGGACGACAAAGCTTCCCTCATCAGCCGTTGTCGATCATCCCGACCCGGTCGAGCGGCGCAACCTGGCGGGCACGGCCGGTGTAGAGCAGCAGTGCCTGTGGCACGGTGACCGCCTCGGCCCGGCCGATGTCTTTGCCGTTGTAGGCCTTTCGGACGACTGCGGCCTTGATCGAGACGAAGACATTGTCGGCATCGGCCCAGGCGGTGGCAGGGGTGTCCGAAGCGAGCGCGGTGTGCGGCACCTTTTCGTAGAACGACCTGATGGGATAGGCGATGTCGAACTGCCGGGGCGACAGGTTGCGCTCGTAGCTGTCGTACTCCGCGAACATGAAGATCGAATGGCTGACCACGGCGAACGACATCCGGGCGGAGTTCAGCCGGTCGATCATGGCGGCGGAGAACAGGGTGGCGTGGTCGAGCCGGATCGACGGCAAGGCGCCCATCCACGGTTCCTGGGCTCCGACGACGTCGAACACGTGATTCAGCGCCCGGTCGCCCATGGCGTGCACCGCGACCTGCACCCGGTTGCGGCGCGCCCACTCGACGGCCGCGAGCAGGTCGTCATCGGTGAGCGTGTGCATGCCGTGATCGTCGGAGTCGGGGTAGGCATCCTCCGTCCAGGCGGTGCGGTTGGAGTAGGCGCCGTCCATGAAGACCTTCACGCCGGCGATCTTCACCCGCCCCGTGCGATCGTCATCGGTGAGATCCGGCAGTGACCCGGCGGCGAGGGTGGGCCAACCGAGATACAGGGCGCACTGGACCTGCAGGCCCTGCCGCTCGGCGGCACGGAATGTGGTCAGCGGGCTGGACACCATGGTGGCGAGCAGGTCGCAGACCCCGACGATGCCCCGTTCGACGAAGTGATCGCCCAGCCCTGCCAAGTTGGCTTCCTGGCCCGCGGTGTCCGGTGTCGGGATGACGGCGGCCACGGTGTTCGTTGCGTTGGTTTCGATCAGCCGGCCGTTGAGCGTGCCGTCAGTGTCGCGCCCGTAACGAGCGCCGGGTGGATCCGCGGAGTCCTGCGTGATTCCGGCCAATTCCAGCGCCCGTCGGTTGCAGACCGCGGAGTGCCCGTCGCAACGCTGGACGAACACCGGCTGGGTCGAGCTGACCTGATCAAGGTCGTCCGCGGTCGGCCCGCGACCCTCCGGGTACTTCGATTCGTCGTAGCCGAAACCTTCGATCCAGACGTCGTCGCCTCGGCCGAGTTCCGGA
Organism: uncultured Actinomycetota bacterium; assembly: GCA_963719475.1. Lineage (GTDB taxonomy): Bacteria > Actinomycetota > Actinomycetes > Mycobacteriales > Nakamurellaceae > Nakamurella. Next base: position 416,230 of record CAVRCD010000014.1, read on the forward strand.
TGGGAGCGCAGCTTGTCGATCAGTGCGGCCAACGATGTGACCTCCGGTGGGAAGCACATCACCGAGTTCACCAGCGTGGAAAGAAATGCCGGGTGGGTATGTACATCCAGGAACCCGGGCACCACCGTCGCACCGTGCAGATCCGTCACCGGCTCGGCGCCGACCCGGCTGTCGTCGCCGACAGAGCTGAACACGCCGTCGGTGATGCGGAAGGAGGTGACGAAGTCATTCTCACCGCGGCCGGTGAAGACCTTCCCGTTGACGAACAGCACGCTGGTCAGCGACGCCGCCGCAGCCGTGCCGCGGACGTGGCCGCCAGTGTCGTCAGCGTGACGACACGACCCGCCCTGAAGGCCGAGAGCACCGAGAGCACGGAACCGACCGACAACACCGACGCGGCGGAGAGTGCCGACCCGATGGACAGCAACGATCCACTCGAGCCGATCGACAGGACGGAGCCGGCGGACCCGATGGACAGGATCGAACCCGCGGACCCGATGGACAGGATCGAGCCTGCCGATCCGATGGACAGGATCGAACCGGCGGAACCGATCGACTTGACGGACCCGCCTGCACCGGGCGAACGCCCCTTGGCGCGGTCGACACCGCCGTTGAGACGGACTACACGTTCCGGAAGTCGTTCCGAGGTGGCCATGGCTCTATCGTGCCCCCGGCCGACCCCACGGTGCTCACCGCGGGTCGGCTCCCGGGCTATTGGCCGCGGCCGGTCTTCGCCTGCAGCCGGTCGATCTGCTCGGAGGCCTCCGCCTTGGTGATGTCCGCCGGAATCTCCTCGTTTGCCTCACGTGCCAGCGTGTCGAGATAGCTGGCCTGCGGACCGGTGATCGGTTCGTCCCCGGTGACCCATTGCGAAGGGTCCTTGCTCGCAGTGGTGTCGGCCTCGGGGCGTCGGCCGCCCAGCATCTCGGGTGAGTTCTCGTTTGTTGCGCTGTTCTCAGTCATGACCCCACAGTAGGTACCCCCACCGACAGAGCGGGGCGGCCAGTGGTGCGGCTGTTCCTTTCGACGCACTGCAACAGTCACGGTGTCTTGATTCGGACCGCAGTCTCACGATGCGTGCCGCATCGTCAAGGACGAACTCGAGGCCCCTCGTGGTCGTCGCGACCGCCGTTCGCCGTCAACACGGCCAACCTGATCAGGTCGCCAGATGTCATGCCGGGCCAGCCGTGCAGCACGCTTTGCCACCGGGCAGGAACCGCCGACGCTCCCCACCGTGCCCCGAGCAACGCCCCGGCGATCGCGGCGGTGGTGTCGGTGTCATGGCCGGCGCGCACCGCCAGTTCCAGCGCCGCGGGCAGATGGGCGGCGTCGGACCGGTCGGCATGGGTGATCGCCCACCAGGCGGTCTGCAGGGCGTGGACCACCCAGCCGTTGTTCGGAAACTGCTGGGGGGTGCCGCTTTCGGCCTCGTCGAGCAGCGGACCCCAAAAGTCGGCGGTGTCGGCGCCGGCCACATTCAGGTAGTCGCGAACACCGTCGAACGTGCCGTGGAGCACGGCGTGCCGAATCGCGAACGACCACAGCTCGCAGGCCTGCCGCGCCCGTTCGTCGTCGTGGGTCAGCGAACTCACCCGAGCTGCCGCCTCGATACACCCGGTGGCGTCGTCCAGGTAGGCGATACCCACTGCTGCCGTTCGCATCAACGACCCGTTGCCACCCTTGCGTCCAGAGAGCCGCGCGGCAGTCGCGGTCATCGCTGCTGCGTCGACATCCCTTGCGGACAGCACGGTCCGGGTCTGATTGCCGATGTCCTTGGGGCCGGACGAATACCACTGGCGGAACCCGGCTGCCACCTCGTCGAGAGCGGCAGTGGTGTTCAGGTCCGCGCCGGTCGCGGTGACCCGGGCAATGGCCACGGCCATCGAGGTGTCGTCGGTCCATTCGCCGGGCGCAAAGCCGAACGGTCCGCCACCGATCATCGCGATGGACGTCTCCGGGTCCGGGTAGGTGAACTCGTACCCGGCACCTAGTGCGTCGCCGGCCGCAGACGCGAGTAGCACGCCGGCTGCGCGGTCGCGCCACCCCGGTGTCCGGTGGGTGTGGTCGGCGTCGACCGGTGATGATGCGATGTTCATCGGCTTCTCCTATGCGCTCTGCTGCGCTAAGTCTACGCGCAGAAGTGCGCTATCGTCCAGCCATGCCGACAACGACCCGGGCATCGGGCAGGAAACTCACGGACTACCCGAGGCCGTCGGTGGCGGTCGACGTCGCGGTACTCACGGTTCGTGACGACCACCTGCAGGTGGTCGTGGTCGAGCACCGAACGGGGGAAATCGCGCTGCCGGGGACCTTCCTGCACGAGGGTGAGATCCTCGCCGACGCCGCCGCCCGCGCCCTGCAGGAAAAGGCCGGCCTGGAGCGGGTGGCCTTCACCCAGTTGCAGGTGATGGATCAACCGGGGCGCGACGATCGTGGCTGGGTGCTGTCGGTGGGACACAGCGGCACCCTGTCGAGCGATCGGATCCCGGCCTCCACCAGGGTGATGCCGATCGTCGACGGAGATGCCGCCGGGCGGCTCCTGTTCGATCACAACGACATCGTCCGGTTGGCCGTGCAGAAGCTCAGGGTGGACTACGGGCAGGAGATCGACCCCGGCACGCTACTGGGGGAGACCTTCACCGTTTACCAGCTCCGCAAGGTGTACCAAGCGGTATTCGGACGGGCCCTGATGAAGGACACCTTCCGCCGACTGGTCACCCCGAACCTGGAGCGCACCGGCGAGACCGGCACCGACTTCGGACGACCGGCAGAGGTGTACCGGCGCACGGCAAATTCCCGCTTGACGCCAAAAGCCTGGGCAACCTTGAACGGCGCCTGACCGAGGCAACCCACTCGACGCCGGCCCCGAGGTCACGCCATCGTGATGTGCGTGGTGTCCTGCTCAGGCTCCTGCGGCCTGCCGATCCAGCGGCTGATCACCATGGCGCCGGCCACCGCGATCAGCATGGGCACCAACAGGTCCAGACCGGTGTGGGTGAACTCCAGGATGAGCACGATCGCGCACAGGGGTGCGCGTTGGGTGGTCGCCAGAACCGCCGCCGCACCGATCATCGCGAATGCGCCTGTGGGTGCCCCCGGCCACAGCTGCGTCCACAGATCGCCGGTGAGCGCGCCCAGCACGGCGCCCGTCGCAACGGCGGGGGTCAGCAAACCGCCGCGGGCGCCGCTGCCGAGGCAGGCTGCGGTGGCCAACGGCTTGAGCAGCAACAGCAGCAGCAGGCTGCCCGGACCCATCGCACCATCCAGAGCGAGTTGCGCCGCGCCCTTTCCGTTGCCCAGCAACGCCGGTGACCAGATCGCAGCCACGCCGACCAACGTGAAGATCACCGTGGTCGCGACGGGTAGCCGCCAGCCGGATTTCGGTGCAATGCGTCTGGTCCAGCTGGTCAGCCGGAGGAAGGCGAGCCCGACCAGCGCGGCGAGCGGTCCGAGCAGAAGTGCCCACACCAGCAACGTGCTGCCGCCGTTCAGCTGGGGGACAACGTATGTCGGCGCATTCCCGAGCACCGGCCAGACAAGCGCCGAGGCAACGGCGCAGCTCACCAGCGCGGGAATCACGTCGCGGGCGGCCGCCGAGACCAACAACACCTCGAGGGTGAACAGCGCGCCACCCAGCGGCACGTTGTAGACGGCGGCCAGTCCGGCTCCTGCCCCGCAGGCGATGATGACCCTCCGTTGACCGTCGTCGAGCCGGAGCAGTTCCGACAGCTTCCCGGCGAGGGCGGCGCCGAGCTGCCGGGGTGCACCTTCCCGGCCGAGTGAGGCACCGAACCCGACCGCGACGATCTGTAGCGCGGCGTCCGCGGTCACCGTCGGCAGCGGAAGTCGCTTCTGCGGGCTGGTCATCGCATCGCCGACAGCGGGAAATCGCTTGCTGTACCGCCACAACGCCCACCAGCCAAGCCCCACCACGAGGCCACCGATCGCCATCGCCAGGACCCGGCGTCCACCAGGCGCCTGCTGGACGCCGATCAGAAAGGTGTCCTCGGTGTAACCGAATGCGGCGTGCTGCACCGCATGCAGCAGCAGGGTCAGCACGAGGCCGCCGAGACCTGCCAGCACGCCGGTGATCACGGCTGCGATCACCATCCGCCCACCCGAACGCACTGCAGCGCTCAGGCCGGCCATTCGCTCATCCTGCCCGAGCCCGACCATCACAGCGAGTCGTCGACGGTCCACTGACGCACTGCGTCAGACTGCCTCTTGCGACAGCAGAGTCGGCGCCGTTGTCGTCGTTGCCGCCGGCACCCGGCCCGCGATGGCCAGGCGTTCCATCCAGGGCAGCTGTCGTTCCGCGGGTTTCGGGCGATTCCACAGCTCGACCGTCAGGCCGTCCGCTGCCCGACGCACCACCAAGTGCGACTGCACGTAGACGGGGACGTACACCCGCGGCGCGTGCAGGTGCGCCCGGACGGAATGCAGCTGTCGCAGCCAGCACCCGGTGTTGACGACCGCCACGCGCCGACCGTCAGGACGATCCAGAGCGGCCATCGCAGGGCTGTGGGTGTGCGCCGAGACGAACACCGCAAGGTCGCGGGCGTCGATTCCCGGTCCCTGCGGCGGAGAGTCGTGCGAGAGCAGCAGCTCCTTGATGAGTTCGGGCTCGGTCTTGCGGCCGCCGAATCGCGGTGTCATGACCGACACCGCCCGCTCGGCGACGCGCCGGGCGATGACGAACACCACCACCATCATCAGCATCAGCAGCAGCGCGCCGTAGGAAACCTGACCGAAAAGGGTTCTCAGCGCGGTCAACTCGTCGTTGCCTGCGAAGAAGTAGGAAATCGCCGCGCTCGCAGCATTGATCACCAGCACCGGGATGATCAGCCAGTAGGCGATGTCGGTGAGGAAACGGTAGAACACCCGCCCGGTCAACCATTCCGGAACCGCTCGCAGTGGAAAGACGAAATTGATCTGGGCCAGGTCGACGGTCGAGCCCACCACTGCCCGGCCGCCGATCGGCCTGACGATGTCGGAGACCACGTAGTCACCGATGGGTTTGTCCAGCGGATTGTCGTAGTCGGCGAACCTGTTCGACGCATCGAATTGGTTGCCGTGCTCGGCATAGACAAGTCGACCCGGCAGCGAGCGGTACTGCGCTGCATAGGAAAGAGCGATCTCATCGACGATGTCGTTCGACAGGAGCAGTTGTTGCAGGGTCCGGTCACGCCAGATTGCCACGTCATGGTTGCCGATCACATAGACCACGCGGTGGCCATCGACCTGTCGGAACTGCCGAAATGCCTCCCACAGGTCTCGATAGTCGGCGCGGGACAGGGTGTGCCGAGATGCCTTCTCGGGCAGCGCTGGGGTCGCCCATCCGCTCCACGTCGAAGAAGTCGCCGACGATGACGAGTTGGACGGGTCCCGGCGTGCGCTGCAGCTCGACCAGGAATTCGGTCAATTCCGGTGCAGAGGCGAAGATCTCGTCGCCGCCCGAACCCCCGATATGCAGGTCGGACACCAGCACCACGGTCTCGTCGTCGGCAAGCTGACGGATGTCCATCGAGCAACGCTAGCGTTCGGTCGGCACAACCGCGTCCACGACGTCGGCACTGTGGTGACGGCATCGACGGAGTTTCTGATGGCAGTGTCAGCGCCGGTAAGGGATGCTGTGGCGGCAAAAGGTTGATTTGCGATATTCGTCCTCGATGTCACCACCGGGTGACCCGTCGACGGTGGCGGACCAGACGGTGGAGGCAATATGCGTAACAGAAGCTCGGTTCGGCAGATCGGGGTGCTCGCGACCGCGGCGGTGCTGCTGGCCGCCGCTGCCTGCAGTTCCGACTCCGGTACGAGCACCTCGACACCGCCAGGGACCACCACAGCCGAGGTGTCAACGGCAGCAGCCGGAACAGCGTCGGCCACGACCGCGGCAAACGGTGGCGGGTCCATCGACGTCATCAGGGTCCCCGACGCCTTCACCGCCGTCACGGTGCGCTCACTCAGTACGCCGACGTACCCGTTCAAGGGCTCGGACGGCAAGTACCACATCGCCTACGACATCGAACTCACCAATGCCTCACCGGCTCCGGCCGTGATCGAGAAGATCGACGTCGTGGACGCAGCTTCGCCGACGACGGTGATCGACACGTACTCGGGTCTGCGGCTCGTCGACCCGGCCTGTCTGCCGGGTGACGATTGCAACCGTCTGCGCCTGCTGCCGCGCTCGCGCACGAAGAGTACCGAGATCGGGCCCCAGGAGTCGCGGATCGTCTACATCGACCTCGCCTTCGACTCCGAAGATCAGCTGCCGAAGGCGGTCATGCATCACCTGTACGCCACCGCCATCGACAATCCCAAGGATGGAAGCAATCCCCGGTCGCCGTCGACTATCTCGCCGCGCCGTTCGACGTTTCGGCGGGGACGCCGCGGGTCATCGGGCCGCCGGTGAAGGGTGACAGCTGGGTCGCCGTCAACGGTTGCTGCATGCCGGGGTTCGCTCATCGCGGGTCAATGGCGCAATTCAACGGGATGCTGATCAACAGTCAGCGATTCGCCATCGACTGGAAGCAGATCAACGAGGCCGGCGCCTTCTTCGAGGGTGACAAGACGAAGAACGAGAGCTATGTCGACTACGGCGCCGAGGTCATCGCCGTTGCCGACGGAACGATCACCTCGACGCTCGACGAACTCGTGCCCAACACGCCCGGGGTGCTCCCGGCGACGTGACCCGGTGCTGGCAGCTCAGCTGACCATCAACAACGTGGACGGCAACTTCATCATCCAGGACATCGGCGACGGCCAGTACGGCTTCTACGCGCACCTGCAAAAGGGGTCCCTGTTGGTCAAGCCGGGCGACACGGTGAAGAAGGGCCAGGTCATCGCCAAGCTCGGCAATACCGGTAATTCCAGTGTGCCGCACATGCATTTCCACCTCATGAACGGCCCGTCGGCCCTGGGCAGCGACGGATTGCCCTATGAGATCGATGCCTTCGAGTACGCCGGTCAAGTCGATCTGACGGAGTACCGGGAGGCGGACGATTACCTGTCCGGAACCTTCCCGTCCGGCCGGTTGGCAACGCCGGAGCCACGGACCGACGAGCTGCCGTTGTCGCTGGCGATCGTCAACTTCCCGGGCTGACCGGCCGGGCACCGCCAGCAGGAGTCGACAAACCGGACGACCATCGCCGGTCCGTGGCCGTGCTCGTCCACGCGTGTCAGGATTGCTGCACCAGGCGGCCAGCACGACGACAGGGGCAGCGCGTGACGGACGCTCCGCAGCCGAACGAGCGGCACGGCGACCGCGTGCCCGGCGACAGGATCACCGGTGCCCGCACCCGGACGCAGCGGCTGGACGCCCTGCCGTTCACCCCCGAACACCGGCGGCTGCTGCTGGGCTCCGGCGTCGGGTGGGCACTCGACGCAATGGACGTCGGGCTCGTCTCGTTCATCCTCGCGCAGCTGGCGGTGACCTGGTCGGCGACACCGGGCGAACTGTCCTGGATCGCGTCGGCGGGTTTCGTGGGGATGGCCATCGGTGCCAGCCTCGGCGGTCTGTTGGCCGACCGGATCGGCCGTCGGTCGGTGTTCGCGCTCACCCTGGTGATCTACGGGGTGGCCACCGGAGCATCGGCGCTGGCGTGGTCGGTGGGGTCGCTGTTGGTGCTCCGATTCGTCGTAGGACTTGGCCTCGGCGCCGAACTGCCGGTCGCGTCCACGCTGGTCAGCGAATTCGCGCCACCTCGCATCCGTGGCCGGATCATCGTGCTGCTGGAGGCGTTCTGGGCGGTCGGCTGGACGGTGGCCGCCGTCATCGGCTATCTCGTGGTACCTGCCGGAGACAACGGCTGGCGCTGGGCTCTCGCTCTGGGCGCGGTTCCTGCCCTGTACGCGGCGGTGGTGCGGCTGGGGTTGCCGGAGTCCGTTCGCTTCCTGGAGGCCAAGGGCCGACACGACGAGGCGGAGCGAACGGTGCGCCGGTTCGAGCTCTCCGCGGAGCAGGTCCGGCCCGCCGCGGCCGCTCCGGAAGAGGCCTTGCCGCCACCGCCCCCGCCGGCCACCCCGGGGGCCACCGGGGTCGGTGCCCTGTGGTCCGACCAGCTGCGCCGACGCACGGGCGCGCTCTGGCTGGTCTGGTTCTGTGTCAACTTCTCCTACTACGGCGCCTTCATCTGGTTGCCGACACTGCTGGTGGCCGACGGGTTCTCACTCGTCCGCTCGTTCGGCTTCACCCTGGTGATCACGCTGGCGCAGTTGCCCGGCTACGCGGCGGCGGCCGTGCTGGTCGAGGTCTGGGGGAGACGGCGCACCCTGGCCGCGTTCCTGGTCGGCTCGGCCGTCGCGGCCGCGATTTTCGCCGGTGCATCGACCGAGACGATGGTGCTGGTCGGCGGCTGTCTGTTGTCGTTCTTCAACCTGGGTGCCTGGGGTGCGCTGTACGCGGTGACGCCGGAGATCTACCCGACGGCGCTGCGCGCAACCGGCTCCGGCTGGGCCGCCGGTGTCGGACGGATCGCATCGGTGCTCGCACCGCTTGCGGTGCCGCAGATCCGCGACCTGGGCGGCACCGCCCTACTGTTCGCGATCTTCGGCGCCGTGTTTCTCGTCGCGGCCGCTGGCGCGCTGGGGTTGCCGGAACGCCGGGCACAGGTCCTGCAGGACTGAACCGGGCGTCACCGGATAAACCGGCGGTCCAGCCCGGGGAGCTGTCCGGTGCTGGTGAATTCCTGGGCCAAGGCCGAGATCCTGAGGTTGCGATCCTGGGAATAGCGACGCAGCATGGCGAATGCCTGAGCCGGCGTCAGCCCGTACCGGGCCATCAGCATGCCCTGGGCCTGTCCGATCACTCGGCGCGAATCGATGGCCCGCTCCAACTCCTTCTGTGATCGGGCATAGGCGAGCACGACCGAGGCTTGTGCCGCAACGACTTCGGCGGCGTCGATGTCGTGACTTGCAAAGGCTCGCGGGCGCAACGAGTAGAGATTCAGCGCACCTAGCGCCGGTGTCGGCGACCAGGTGCATCGACAGCGAAGCGCCAATACCAAGCCCGGCCGCGCTCGGCGTCCATCGGGGCCACCGGCAATCCGCGGTCAGGTCCGGCACCAGGGACATTTGATCGGTCCGCAGCACCTCCAAGCACGGTCCTTCGTCCAGTTCGTACTGCAATTGATCGGCCTTCAAGGCGATGTCGTCGGAGAACGCGACAGACTCCGGTCGGCCATCGGTGCCGAACGCAGTGATCGACGCGGTGTCGCACACGTCCGCGTCGGTGAGCCTGGCGAGCGCGGCACGCAACGAATCAGCGAGAGCCGGCCGCGCTACTGCATTCCGGACGATTTCTTCGACGACCGTTCCCGGGAGATCCACGCCCTCCGGGGCCTCACCATCCGCCAAGTCCGCCTCCGGACAAGTTCACCCAGCCTGTCGCGTTGATACGTGCAGGTGGCGCCCTCCGGATGCAGGTCGCAACCTGGAACTTTCGCAGTGCCTTTCGCCGAAGTTGTTTCCGCGATATCGCCATAGGGAACGAATCAGACACGACACTCCCTGACCTCAACGCAGTGAGGCGGTACTGCTGCGATATGTCGGGTGGACGCACCGCCACCCGGTCAGCTTCGAAAGGGAGCCTGGACAACTGCGGGGACAGTGAACTTCTCCCAGGGAACCAGGCTGACCCGGCTCTCACCGCGTACGCCGGCGACGGCTCCGTCGGGGCCCCAGGTGAAGGACAGATGCTCACCGAAGGAACCGTATCCGTCACCCCCGGCCACCTGAAGTGTGTCTTGATCGACGATGCGGAGCTCCGCGACGCCGTCGGTCGGGTCCGCCTGAGCCGGATGTATCCGGAACAGCCGGCCGCCCAGCGAGGCGATGTCGACAACACCCCAGAGCGAGGCGTAGCGCCCGGTGAACCGCGCCGGATCGATCGACGGTTGCTCCGGCCTTGCCGCGGCGCCGGCCAGATCGATCAGCTTGACCAGGGCATGCGTCAACGATTGCGCCGGCCCATCGATCGCATTGGTCAGCACGCTGACCACGAGCCCGGTCTGCGGGTCGACAACTGTGCAGGTGCAGTGACCCGGGTACCCGCCACCGTGGCCGATCAACTCACGCTTGCCGATCCTGGTCAGGGCGAGACCCAGCCCGTAGCGACGATCGGCGCCGGATCCCACCTGCCACTGCGACTGCTGCATCCGCCGTTTCGACGAATCGGTCAGCAGGGACGTGTCCCCGAGGCGGTGCGCGGCGAAGAAACGGACGAGATCGGTTGCGGTCGAACAGAAACCGGTTGGGGGGCCGAGGTGGCGGGCGCTGGTACGGGCCGGTACTCCCACGCGTCAAGAGCGCTGGGCGTCCCTGCGGGACCAGCCTGCGGCTGGCTCTTGACCCGCGGGGCCCTCCGTCCCTGGGCAGGGATGAAGCGGGCAGGGGCGGTGGCCCTGCCCTCCTGCACGCGCCCGCCACCTCATGCACCTGCTCGCCGAAATGGGGGCATCGGGGATCGGTCGATCTCGTGGTCAGGCGGCCAGCAGGTGACCGATCTCTTCGATCGGTTTGCGGAAGCCGAGCCGTATCCGGGGGCGGTCGTTGAGCTCGGCGGCGACCGGGTCCAGATCGGCCTCGGAATGCACGGCCAGGTCGGTGCCCTTCGGCAAGTACTGGCGCAGTAGCCCGTTGGTGTTCTCATTGGTCCCGCGCTGCCAGGGCTTGTGCGGGTCGCAGAAGAAGATGTCGATGTCGGTGGCGATTTTGACCTGTTCCCAGTCCCGCATCTCCGGGCCCTGGTCCCAGGTCAGCGACCGGCGCACCGCTTCCGGTAGCTGCTGGATCTTCGCCGCGAGCGCCGGCGCGACCTGCTCGGGTTTGTAGCCATCGGGCAGATGCACCAGCAACACGTAGCCGGTGCTGCGCTCGACCAGGGTGCCGATCGCGGAAGCTGCGCTTGCCGATGATCAGGTCACCCTCCCAGTGCCCGGGAACCGCGCGGTCGGCGACCTCGGCCGGGCGTTCGGAGATGTTGACCATGTTCGGGATGCGGTTCTTGCGCTGCCCCGGCTGCCGGCCGGGATGCCGCAACGACCGCCCGGTGCGCAGACACTTGGTCAGCTCCCGCCGTAGCGCACCGCGGGACTGGACATACAGCGACTGGTAAATGGTCTCGGTCGACACCCACATCTCCGGGTCGTCAGGGAACTTCACTCGCAACCGGCCGGCGATCTGCTCCGGCGAGTACTTAGCCGCAAATGTTCGAATACTTGAGAAGAATCGCTCATTGGCCGGCAGGACGGCGGCGCGTACCCAGGCCGCGCGTGCGCACTGGTGGCCCGATACCGGCCCGGCGCTTGGGCATTGCGGCTCAGCTCGCGAGAAATCGTGGCCGGGCTGCGCCCGAGACGACGGGCGATCCCGCGCATCGACTCACCGGCCGCGCGGGCCAGCGCGATCTCCTCCCGCTCGGCGAAACTCAGGTACCGGCCCGTCAAGTTGCGCCCCCGCCGCGGACGCACACCACCGTTGGCAATCACCCACCGAGTGCCCTGCTTCCGATACGTCCCGACCGCAGCGGCGGCATCGGTGATGAACTCACCACGCTGCAGCTCAGCCCAGAACACCTGCACATCCTCAGCCACCATGTGATTTAAGAACCTCGCCATCAACACCCTCATCCAACGGGTGTCCCGGAAAAGCCCGGCCGAATGGGACAACAATTCCCGGATCGTGCGATCGGCAACGGGCGAGGTCGCCAGCTCCGGAACCAATTGTGCTGCGGTGTCGTCGAGCCGCAGGACACCGTCTTCGACGAGTTGGAGGACGAGGGTCGCCGTGACGGTCTTCGAGTGGGAGGCGATCCGGAACAGATGCTTGACCGGTCAACGGCGTTCCGGTGGCCACGTCGGCGAGCCCATGCGCACTGTCCAGCAGGATGTCGCCGTCCGCCAGGACCGCGGCCTGAACGCCGGGAATGCGGTCGTATCGCTGCCGGAACGCCAGATAACTGTCGCCATAGGCGAGGGCCTCGGCAAGACCCGGGGCGTCCGGGAGTGCGACGACATCATCGGTGCCCGACATCAGCGCTGGGGTTCCCTTCCTCGACGAGGACGCCCAGCATGCCATGTCGCGGCGCGGCTCATGGGTGGGCCGATACGCCCGGCCGGCCGCAGCCCGGTCGACCTGCCCGATGGTCGGGTGGGATCCGCGCTGACGGAACCTATTCGGCCGCGAGGTCGCCCTCGGACACGCCGACCACGGTGACGGTGTCACCGCGGTGCTTCTTGCCCTTCGGCTCGAATTCGACCGTGTAGGTGGTGCCAGACCACGTCGGATGCGCGTCGACCACTTTCCCGGGCGAGCCGTGCTTCACCACGATCTGCCGACCCCGGCGAATGTCATGAGTGGCGTGGACGGCGCTCAGCGTCTGGAGGGTCATCGACGACTCCCTGGTGGTGGGCGGAGACGGAAAGGCTATACCGACATCGCCCGCACCCGAAAGTGAAACTTCATGGACATCGGAAAAGCTGCCGACTACGCGATGTAGAAATGAGTCCAGGTATTTGACGCTGCGGTCGGTACATGAAGCAACCCTCACTAACAACGTGAACTGTGGTGGGCTTGATCTGTGCACCGCGAGGCTGCCTTCAACATTCGCGGACAGATTGACGACTTCAACGACCCGGAGCAGTATCGGTCCACGTCAACGAGTCATCGGGAGGACAAAGAAAATGACCCGCACACCTGAGGAAATCTTCTCGGACCATTTCGAGGCATTGACCAAGAAAGATGTTTCCTTGATCTTGCAGGATTTCGCCGAAGATGCCATCGTCATCAGCCCGCAGGGCGCGCTTCAAGGCTTGGCGGGCGTCGAAGCTTTCTATACCCAGGCACTCGGCCGGTCTTCCGGACATTGACTTCACCATTGTTTCGAAGGTGTTCGGTGGCTGACGCACTTCAGGTGCGATGGACCGGCAAAGCCTCCGCCGGCCGAGTCGATGACGGCGTCGATACGTTCGTGTTCGCCGGGGGCAAGATCACTCTCCAGTCAACATGGTTCACCATCGAGCCGCCGGCCTAGCGTTAGTCAGCCGGCCAGCAGCAGTTCGTTGATGTCCTTGCCGGCAGGTCAGGATCTTCGGGCTCTGGGTCGAGATGTCGATGCCCTCCTCCGCCATGGCTCGGACCGCGACGGGGTTGACCTGGTCACCCGGTATCGATCCGGCCGATCGAACCTCGAGACGCCCACGGGCGAGGCCGGCGAGGTAGCCGGCGGCCATCTGGGAACGGCCGGCGTTGTGCACGCAGACAAAAGCACTGCGGGTTTGTCAGCCATCTGGGTCTCCTTGTCAAGGCTGGTTCGGTCCCCGGGGGAACGCGCCCTGCATTCCAACTTCACCGTCGGCCCCGCGCGGTGGATCCGCTGGCCGGGGTGCTGCGTGCTCGGCCGGAGTGCTAGCACCACTACGATGGTCCGCGCGGGCTCTCGCAGGGAGGCTAATCATGATGATGACCACTGATCAGCACGAGAACGTTGACGACGCCACCCGTGCCGAACTGCTTGCGAAGGTCGTCGCGCTGCAGGGCAAACTGGACTCGCTGCCGGCGATCGAGCAGGCCAAGGGCGCTCTGATGGTGACCTACGGGTTGACGGCCGATCAAGCCTTCGATCTGCTCCGATTTCATTCGCAGCACGGGAATGTCAAGATCCGTGCCATCGCAGCGCACCTGACCGCCCTGATGAGCACCAGTTCGACCAGGGCCGATGCCCTTCTCAGGTTCGATCGGTTGCTGACCGACGTGACCTCCCACCTACAACGAACCTCCGATCCGCTTCCGGTAGCCGTGAAGCACGTGAGGCAGGCACTGGAATCTGCCCAGTTCACTGCGGTTCCAGCTGAGGAATTGCCGCAGCTCACCGCCCGCGCGGTCGCCACCGCGTCACCAGGGATCACCATCGCGGACAACTCCCCGGACCAGCCGCTGGTGTATGCGAATCACGCCTTCAGTGTGCTGACCGGATACCCACTCGGTGATGTGCTCGGCCGAAACTGCCGGTTCCTGCAAGGTGCTGACATCGACCTCCAGAACACCGCGATCCTGAGCCGGGCACTGCGAACCGGACGGGAAGCCAGTGTGGTGTTGCGCAACTACCGCAGCGATGGATCACAGTTCTGGAACGAAGTATCTGTTTCCCCCATCCGAAACCCGAGCAACCAGATCACCCACTTCATCGGCACCCAGACCGACGTCACCGAGCGCGTGGCCGCCGCCGCAATCGGGTAGCTCACAGGGTGGCGGCGGCAGAGCTGGGCTCGGGCCGAACGACCACGTTGTCGGACCTGCGCCACAGGGAATAGCCGAGTCCGATCATCGCAATGCCGACGGGGATTGCGAACAGTCGTGGATTGATCTGCGGGAGCAGTGACGTGGCGACGGTTGCGACGGCGGCACCGGCGAGAAGTGCTGCGGCCCAACGGGCGAGAACCCGGGCACGGAAAAGCGCGATCCCGAAGAGGAACCCGCCGGCCAGGAAGGTGACTCCGGAGATCTGGAACAGCAGCTTCATCGGGCCGATGTCACCGTTGGTGGGGCCAACGGCTGCGACGAATACGTCGTTGACGTAGTCGGGCGAGCTGTGAGCGAGGAACGGCAGTACGAACACTCCGATGATCTGGATGCTCATCAGGACGAGATAGCCGGCGCCGAAAACGAGGTAACCCAGCAGGCCGAGCACGCCGGACTGCGTCACCTGCCGCAGGTACATGCCGGTGATGCCGATCAGCGACAGGACAGCCATCAATACCTTCACGCTCTCGCGGATCGTGTACTCGGTGGTGGTCGCGAACTCTGCGTCCAAGGTGGGATGGCTGATCTGGACGCCGATGAACAGCAATCCGGCGACAGCTGCGGAGACACCGGCAGCGCGGGTGAGGGTGGTAGAGGTGATGGTCATGTCCTGCTCCTCGTGGTGATCCGCGGCGGGCGCCACGGGACTGATCCACAAGGTAGGACCGGGGTTGGTGACCTGGCGTCACCCAACGATGTGATCGGCTGGGTGAGATCGGCTGGCTGAGATCGACGGGGTGATTCAACAGGGCGGGGCAGGGTCAGAGCAAGCCGAGCTCATCGGCCCGGCGGACCGCTGCCCGGCGGCTGGTGACGCCCAGTTTGGCGAAGATGTGCTTGGTGTGGGTGCGCAGGGTGTTGTCGGAGACGAACAGTTGTCGAGCGATTTGGGGACCGCTCAGCTCGCCGGCGAGCAGCCCCAGGACCTGCAGCTCCCGCCCGCTCAGCGGGTCCACCAGCGGTGCGAATCGACCTGGCGTTGGGGTGGTCTCGACAACGCCGGTCGTGCTCGACGTGAGCAGACGTCGCAGGTGTTGGCCACTCACGCCAGTGGTGTCGACACGGACCAGCAAGCTCGTCATGGCGGCACCCTCGTCCAGGAACAACCGGACGTACGCACCTGGTTCGGGGGCGAGCTCCCAAGCTCGGGTCAGGCACTCCACGGCTCGGGTCCGATGGCCCTGGGCATCAAGCGCGAGCGCCTGCAGCATGCGGATCTCGAGAAGGCTGCCGGCGCGTCCGGATGCCTCGGCCGCATCATGCAACAGCAGCAACAGTCCGGAGGCCTCCTCGGCCGCTCCGGCGTCCGGATGTGCCCGATCACGTGCAAGTAGCAGCCGCACGAGCGTGAGGTGGTCGAACTCGCTCAGATAGGTGATGTCGTCGGTGGCGGAGATGCCTCGGCCCGTTGCCCAGTCAGCAGCCTCGGTCAGCTTGTCCTGCGCGATCCAGATTCTTGCCCTGATCGCCGGAATTGGCCGAACGTCAGGAAAAAAGCCTGGGCGAAACAGCTCCTCCGCCTTGCCCAGCAGCGCGACGGCCTCCTCGGGCTCACCGTCGGCTCGCGCCAGGAGAGCCGTCGCGACGTACCACCGGTATTGTCGTTCGCTGGTCACCGAACGGTCGGCCAGCGCCGCGGCGATCCCGAGCCGCCTCCTGGCGCTGTCGAGATCACCGGCCTCGACATCGATCTCGCTCAACCCCACCTGCAGGTCGGCCGTTGTCCGAGCAAACCGCCACCCCGCCGCCTCGGCACCTTCCAGCGCACCCAGGTAGAGCCGTCGTGCCGTTGCGGGTCGACCCGCCGCCATCCACATGTCCGCGAGAACGCCTGTGCTGCTGAGCTCGTCGACCAGGTTCCCGGCCGCGTGCAGGCTCGCCACCGCCTGCGTGAAGGTCTCCAGCGCAATCGTCACATCACCGTTCGCCCACGCGGCGAGACCGAGGAATCCGGCTGCGCCGCCGCGGGCGAGATGGTCGTCGGGGCCGGCAAGGTCGAGTGCTTGCCGGGCGTGCACAGCCGTTCCCGCGACGTCGCCACGTGCCTGCGCCAGGGATGCGCGGTAGATCTCGATGGTGGCGGGGAGCGTTCGCTGCTCCTCGGTATCGGCCCAAGGGGGTCGCTCAGTGTCGGGTCCCGCGGCCAGTGCGCGTTCTGCGTCGTCGAGTCGCACCTCCAGCCCGGCGAGATCACCGCCGACCATGAGCATGTGGCCGTAGAAGGCGCTGAGCATCGGGCTGCGCCGGACCACTTCGTCGGGGAGCGCCTTCAGCCAGCCGAACAGCATTGGCTCCTGTCGGTGCCGCCGCACCATCGGTGCGGCGAGCTCCATCAGATGCGCCGCCCGGTCAAAATCCCGCGCCGCCAGTGCGTGCCTGATCGCGTCCTCGATCAGGTCGTGGCGCTCGTACCACCGGCTGGCGCGTTCATGGAGTAGCGGAACCAGGTCCGGTTGTTGGGCGAGCAACCGCGCCAGCAGCACATCACCGAACAAGTGGTGGTAGCGCCACCACTCCCGCCGATCGTCCAGCGGTACGACGAAGAGGTTGGCGCGCTCCATGTCGGTCAGCGTCTGAGCGCCGTCTTCCCGGCCGGTGACGGAGTCGCACAGCGGCCCGGTGAGCCGGTCGAGAACCGCCGTCTGCAAAAGGAATTCACGGACCTCATCGGATTGTTGCGCCAGCACCTCCTCGACGAGATAGTCGACGATGTAGCGGTCGTTCCCGGCGAAGCGGGCAATGAATCCGCCGACGTCCTCGCGGCCCCTGATGGAGAGAGCGGCCAGCTGCAGTGCCGCGACCCAGCCTTCGGTCCGCTGCTCCAGGGCCGCGACCTGCTCGGCGTCGAGATCAAGCTCCGTCACGTCATTGAGGTAG
>CAVRCD010000015.1:0-135593 GCA_963719475.1 uncultured Actinomycetota bacterium
CACTGCGCATCGTGAGTTGCACGACCCGGGTGGGCCCCCGATGCGAGCCGCTCAGGTGACGACTTCGATCCGCGCACCAAGTGCGCGATAGGTCCCGAGTGCTCTCGCGTCTCGGGTCACCAGGACGAGTCCGGCGGCCTTGGCGGCGAGACCGACGAGGGCGTCGTAGACGGCGCCGCCGGCAATCCCCATCGGGGCCAGGACTTCGGCGAGTTGGTGGGTGACTGCCACCTCGGGTGCCACGACGTCCGGGAAGTTCGCCGTGAGAAGTCTTGCTGCATCTCGAGGAGCGAGCCTCGCGTCGCCTGGAAGGCGGGTCAGAACGGAATAGGTTTCGGCCAGTGAGTGTGTCGTCAGCGCCGTGTCGCGGCCCGCGAGGTGCTGGCGCATTGCGAGGTGGGACGGATGTGCGCGCATGACGTAGGGGACGGCTGCGCTGGTGTCCAAGACCGCTGCCGGGGCTTCCGGCGAGTTCACCGGCGCAGGCTGTCGATCAGGCCGAAGACAACATCGTCCGTCACAGCGGTGTCAGAATCTGCGACGAGCGCGCCGTCGACGTCGACGATCCGAGCAGTGCGGCCGCTGGGCAGGATCTGCAGTCCGGCACCGTAGAAGCTCACGTCCACGGTTGCGCCCGGCAACAGGCCCAGTGCGTCACGAAGCGGCTTGGGCAGAACGATGCGCCCGACGCTGTCGATCGTTGCCTCCATTGGGAAAATGCTACCGGCGACTTCCCAGTTGGCGGCGCGGGTAAAAGACAACCCACGAGCCGATGTTTGCGTTCGCCAAGGACGAGACGGTGTCCCGTGGCCGCTCTCCCTTCGGGGAGAGCGGCCACACCCATGCCAACCGTTGAAGCCAGGGTCACTCGGCCGGGTCTCGTCGCCGTCCACAGGCCCAGGGCCGCGGCGGTTCTGGTCGGCCAGCGGCCGACTGGCGATCACCGGGAACTGACCGGTGTAGCCGGAACGCTCCTCGGCGATCGCGGTGATCCTCGCCCGGCAGAGGAACCAGCCCAGGACCAACAGCGGAATGATGACGACGAGCGATCCCACCGTGAAGGTCCCGACCGGGTAGTCGAACCCGACCAGCACCAGCACTCCGGCCAGGAACACCAACACCAGGTAGCCCGTATACGGTGCGCCGAACATCCGGAAGGCGGGGCGTTGCAGCAACCCTCGCTTCGACCAGGACAGCAGCTTGAGCTGACACAGCACGATCGTCGCCCAGCTACCGAGAATGCCGATACAGGCCACGTTCAGGACGATCTCGAAGGCCTCATCGGGAACAACGGCGTTCAATCCGACGCCCAGCAGCGTGACGAAGGCGGTCAGGGCGATACCACCGTAGGGGACGCCCGCCTTGTTCATCCGGCCGGCGAACCGCGGCGCCGAACCTGCCATGGACATCGAATGCAGGATGCGACCGGTGGAATACAGACCGGCATTCAGCGAGGACAAGGCCGCCGTCAGCACCACCATGTTCATGATCGCGTCGGCGCCCTCGAATCCGATGGAGCCGAAGAACGTCACGAACGGGCTGACCCCGGCCTGATAGGCGGAGTAGGGGAGTAGCAGGCTGAGCAGCAGCACCGACCCGACATAGAACACCAGGATGCGGACGACGACGGTGTTGATGGCCTTGGGAATCACCTTCTTCGGATTCTGCGCCTCACCGGAGGTGGTACCGATCAGCTCGACCCCGGCGTAGGCGAACACAACCCCCTGGATGACGATCACGGCCGGCAACAGTCCGTTGGGAAGCCATCCACCGTTGTCGGAGATCAGGCTGAAGCCGACCTGCTGGCCCTCGACGGGGGTGCCGAAGATGACGAAGTAGGTGCCCAGCAGCAGGAACGACACGAGCGCAACGACCTTGATCAGCGCGAACCAGAACTCCATTTCGCCGAACACCTTGACCGACACCAGGTTCAGCCCGAGGACCAGCACCAGGGCGGCGAGTGCGAAGACCCATTGCGGTACGTGGGCCAGGGGCTCCCAGTACTTCTTGAAGAAGTTCATGTACAACGCGACCGCCGTGACGTCGACGATGGAGGTCATGGCCCAGTTCAGCCAGTAGAGCCAACCAGCGGTGAAGGCCGCCTTCTCGCCGAAGAACTCCCGAGCGTAGGAGACGAAGGAACCCGACGACGGCCGGTGCATCACCAGCTCGCCGAGTGCTCGGAGCACCAGGAAGGCGAAGAAGCCACACAGCGCATAGGCAAAGACGAGGATCGGGCCGGCCGCGGCCAGGCGGCCGCCCGCTCCGAGGAACAGCCCGGTTCCGATCGCGCCGCCAATGGCGATCATCTGGATCTGCCGAGGCTTGAGGCCCTTGTGGTACCCCTGTTCCTCCTCCGAGAACAGTTCCTGCAGATGGGATTCGGTTTCTTCCGGAGCCGGTTGATGGTAGTGGTGCGGCTGCGGGTTGCCGGCCGGAATGCTCGGTTTCAGGGTCATCTGGACACCTTTGTCTAGAGGGGAAGGCGGACCACAGCACGCTGCTGTGGACAAGGTTTCGGGCTTTCGCCCACGAATCCCGGGTGATCAGAAAAGATCTGGGACGATGTCGAGCGAGCCGACGGGCTTTCCGCCGCCCAGGACGGTGCCGGTGGAGAGTTCATCCAGCAGTTCGCGACTGGCGTTGTCACCGCTGCCAACGCCCAACCAGTTCAGCGCGCCGATCAGGACCGGAATCCGCGCCTGATCGCTGCCGTCGGTGATCTTCAGTGCGACGCTGCGTCCGTCGGGTAGTGCGGCGCAGTGGACGCCGTCCGCTCCACCCTTGACCAGCAGGCCGTCCACCGTCCGCATCAACCTGCTGTCGACAACACCCGTTCCACCGACAAGCTCGGGGTACGCCCGCATTGCGTTGGCCACGCTATTGCCGGCGGATCCGGCTTCAGCTGTCGCGAGCGTCCCGAACCCCCGGGCCAACCCCACCAACGAGGTGGCGTAGACAGGCGCACCGCACCCGTCAATTCCGACGCCGGCGGGCACCTCGCCGGTCGCCATCTCGATCACGTCGCGGATCCGTTGCTGGAGCGGATGATCGACGGCCAGGTAGTTCTCGTGGGACCAATCCTGAATCCGGCAGGTGGCCAACATCGCGGCGTGCTTTCCCGAACAGTTCATGTAGGCGCGGCGTGGTCCGCTGTCGCCGCGAATCGCGGCCCGATAGGACGCCGGATCACTGGGCAATGCGGCTGGACATCCCAGATCGTGCTCGGTGAAACCGTTGCGAGCCAGCAGATCCAGGGTGCGGCGAACGTGCACGGCCTCACCGGTGTGGGACGCCGCCGCCAGCGCCAGATCCGCCCCGCTCAGTGGTGCGTTCAATTCCAGCATCGCGATCGCCTGTAACGGCTTCGCGCAGGACCGATGGAACACCGGGCGGCGGACATCTCCACGTTCAAGGACCACCGTTCCATCGCGATCGAGTATCACCACCGACCCGTAGAACGAATTCTCGTGAATACCGGATCGATAGCTGCGCACCAGCTCGACGGGCCCGAGCTCGGACAGCTGATCAGCGAAAGACTTGGTGGACGTACCTGTTCGGTACGGAGGGGCAGCGCTCCTCGTCATGCTCGACTACCACTGACAATGGCTGCAGGGGAGATCAACTCGTCGATCTGCGCCCGGCTGAGCAGGCCGCGGTCCGCGACGATCTCGGCTACTCCCCGCCCGCTGAGCAGGGCCTCCTGGGCGATGTCGGTGGCATTCTCGTACCCGATGCGTGGGCTCAGTGCGGTCACCAGACCGATCGAGTTCGCGACCCGTTCGCGGAGCAGCTCCCGGTTGGCGGTGATGCCGTCGATGCAGCGCTCCGCCAGTACCACCGCGGCAGCCGCCAGGTGATCCAGGCTGGCGAACAAGGAATGGGCGATGATCGGTTCGAAGGCGTTGAGCTGCAACTGCCCGCCTTCGGCGGCCATGGTCACGGTGACGTCATTGCCGATCACTTCGTAGGCGACCTGGTTGACGACCTCGGGAATCACCGGGTTGACCTTGCCGGGCATGATGCTCGATCCCGCTTGGCGGGCGGGAAGATTGATCTCGTTGAACCCGGCGCGCGGCCCGGATGACAGCAGCCGCAGGTCGTTGCACGTCTTGGACAGTTTGACCGCGACTCGCTTGAGCACACCGGACAGCTGAACGAAGACCCCGACGTCGGAGGTTGCCTCGACAAGATCCAGTGCAGAGACCAGGGTCGGGATACCGGTGATCTCCCGGAGCCGCGCAATCGCCTGTTCGCGGTACTCGGGATGTGCGTTGAGTTCGGTGCCGATCGCGGTCCCGCCAAGGTTCAGCTCGTGCAGCAACAGCCGGGCCTCCTGCAGCCGGGCCCGGTCTTCGGCCAGGGTGATCCCGTAAGCGGCGAACTCCTGCCCGAGGGTCATGGGCACCGCGTCCTGCAGTTGGGTGCGACCCATCTTGATCACATCGGCGAACTCGGCGGCCTTGCGGAGGAACGAGCCGTGCAGAATCTCCAGTGCCGCATCGAGTTTGACGATGTAGCTGTCAAGGGCGATGTTGACGGCGGTGGGGTAGACGTCGTTCGTGCTCTGCCCCAAGTTGACGTCCTGCAGCGGATGCAGGTACTGGTACTCCCCGCGCTGGTGCCCCAGGTGCTCCAGGCCGCGATTGGCAATCACCTCATTGACGTTCATGTTCGTCGAGGTTCCTGCGCCGCCCTGGATCATGTCCACGATGAACTGATCGTGTAGTGCTCCGGCGCGAATGTCCTGTGTCGCAGCAATGATGGCGTCAGCCTTGGCGGGTTCCAACGCGCCGATGGCCCGATTCGCCTGGGCTGCTGCTTGTTTCACGTCGGCCAGGGCAGTGATGAAGATCGGATACATCTGGAGGGTGATGCCGGTGATCGGGAAGTTCTCGCTCGCCCGAACGGTGTGCACCCCGTAGTACCTATCCTGCGGCACCTCCAGATCGCCGAGCAGGTCGTGCTCGGTGCGTGTCGTGGCGGCGGTGGTGGGATCGGTGGCTGTCATGGGCCCTCTCGTGTCGGAATGTGGAGGTGCCCGGCGGAACCGATCACCCTTGATCGAGCAACTGCCTGTCCTGCTGTCCGGCTGTCTGACAGGTTGAACGTTAGAGAATGATGTGAGGGGCGTCAAGTACTCAGTGAGGGGTGTCACGTCCGGCTCTTCGGGCGACTTTGACCAGTTACTGAGAACGACCTACTGTTTCGAGCATGAGCCTGTCTGACAGTTGGACTGCTGGACAGTCCGAGTTCACCCGGCTGAGTGCATCCGAGGCGGTCCTGGCCGATTTGCGGTCCGCCATCGAAAAGGGCGATCTGGAGGTCGGTGCCAAACTGCCGTCAGAGGCTGCGATGGCAAGTCGTTACGGCGTCAGCAGATCCGTGGTGCGGGAGGCGCTTCGCTCCTGCGAAACGTTGGGACTCACCAAGACCTACACGGGTCGAGGGACCTTTGTGGTGGCAGATCGCGTCGCCGGCGACCTCACCATGGGCGATTACTCCAGTGGCGACCTGGTCGAAGCCCGCCCGTACTTCGAGGTTCCGGCGGCAGGCTTGGCAGCGCAGCGCCGAACTGACGAGCAGTGCACGGAACTCCGACGAATGCTCGGGGTCATGGAAAAGACAAAGGAACCAGCAGCGCTCGGTTCACTGGACGCCGAATTCCATGCGGCGATCGCCCAGGCGAGCGGTAACAAGCTCTTCGTGTCCGTGCTCGCGCAGATCAGGGCCGCGGTGGCCAGGCAGTCGGAGACGCTGACGGTCATCGCTCACCGTCGGGAGGATTCCCATCGCGAGCACCGGGCCATTGTGGACGCGATCGCCGACGGATCGCTGGAGCGCGCACAGTCGGAGATGGCCGCGCATCTCGCTGCCGTTTCGGCGTCGGTCAGCGGTCTGATACATCCCTCGTCGCTGCCCGTCGGCGAACCGCAGACCAAGCACGACTAAGACGAGGCTCGGGCCCGCCCACACGAGGTCGCCCCGCCAGCAGCCACTTCGGCTCGATGCTTTTGGCGGCAGGACTCTTCCGGAATTGGGCGGCGGCGAGCCCATCGGCGCGCAATATCCTGGTTCCCGGTTGGACCACTGACGTCATGACGGCCACTCTGGCACTTGACGGTGAGCCCGGCGCAGCCTCCGCATTGTCCGAAGAATCGATGCTGACGCTCGTAAAGTCTTCACAATGAGCAATCGCGCAGCGATCCGCGAGTACGTGAACGGTTCTCTCTGGGTGCTGCCCATGGGCAGCGGCCTGCTCGCTCTGCTGGTGGGCTACACCGTCTCGCTGATCAACGTCGGCCCCGGTTCGTGGTTGGCGCCGCTGGCGTACCAGGGCACCGCCGGCGACGCGCGGGACCTGCTGAGCAACGTCACCAGCACCGTCGTCACCGTCATCGCGCTCGTTCTCGGTTTGACAGTCGTTGCGCTGCAACTCTCGTCGACGCAGTTCTCGCCGCGGCTGGTTCGCAATTTCCTGCGCGATCGTCCGAACCAGATCGCCCTCAGCGTCTTCGTCGCCACGTTCGCCTACTGCGCGGCCGGCCTCTACACCGTCGGCGAGGCGGATCGCGAAGGTGCGGGGGAGTTCCCGCGACTCGCGGTCAGCGGCTCGATCGCGTTGTTGTTCGCCAGTCTTGCGATGGTGGTGTTCTTCGCCGATCACCTCGCGCATTCGCTGCAGGTCGACGCGATCGGCGCCCGGGTCGAGCGGGACACGCTGCATGTCGTCCACGACCGACTGGGGTCGACGGAATCCGTCACGCCCGACGCCACCGACGTGGGCGGTCCGGTTGATCGCGACGGAGTCCGGCTATGTCCAGACCGTGCGGCCCGAGGCATTGCTGGCCGTGGCGGTCAAACATCGGGTGCAGGTGCTGCTGCGGGTTCGGGTCGGCGAACACCTGGTGGCCGGAACGACGGTGGCGTGGATGTGGACCGCCACCGCCGACGAGGCATCCCCGGATCCGGCTCTGTTCCGTCATCCACTGCAACAGACAGTCCGCCTCGGCTTCGAACGAACCATGGAGCAGGACGCCGCCTTCGGCATTCGGCAACTGGTCGACATGGCCTGCAAGGCATTGTCGCCCGCGGTCAACGATCCCTACACCGCGGTGCAGGCCATCGACCGGCTGACGGTGATCTTCTGCTCTCTCGCCGTCCGCCCACTCGGTGACTTCGTTGCCACCGGCCCCGGCGGGGAAGCGGCGGTGATCGTGCCCGGTCGCCGGTTCGGTGACTACCTCGACACCATGTGCGGACTGATCCGCCGCTACGGCTGCAGCGAGCCGAGTGTCTCGCTCGCGCTGTTCCGACTGCTGGGCGATTGCGCCTCCGTGCTGCCCGAGAACTCCGACCGCTGGGCGGCACTCGCCGAGCAGGCCGACCTGATCCTGGCCGACGCGTCCCGGGAGATCGCACAACCTGCGGACCTGGTTCCCGTCACTGCCTCGGCGGAAAGGCTCCGGCTCCAGATCGAGGGACACCTCAGCGATCGTCGGTAGGTCGTAGGTCGCTGACGTTCCAGAACGGAGACGGTTTGGCCGGCATCGGCCTGTGGGGCGGCATCTTCGCCATCGTCATCGGGCTGATCTACTTGGCCGTCGCCAAGGGACTCGCCGACGGCAACAACGGCTCCCGCCTCATCGTCGCCATCGTGTCGATCATCTCGATCGTCGGGGGAGTGTCGGTTGCCATCAGTCAGTCCGGACGAGCCGGATACAGCGGATGGTCATCGGTGTTCTGGGGCGTGGTCATCCTGCTGATCCTGTACAGCCCGAAGGCGAACGCCTTCTTCGCAAGCCGCTGAGGTCGCGGGTTCTGAGTATTTGCACCTCACATCACGGGCTGTGATGGGTCGCACACCGCTCGTCGCGACATGAATGTCTCTTTTGAGGGTCTCAATCCCGAATGCCGGAGATGCCGGCGACGAGATCGGAGATCAACCAGTGCAGCCCATGAACGGAATGCCTCCAGCCCCACAGGGCCCGCAGGCTGGCAAGGACTCATTCTTCAAGAAGAAATGGGTATGGGCCGTCGGCGCAGTGCTGGTGATCATCGCGTTCGCTGCTGGAGCCGCCAGCAAGTCAAGTGAAACCGTTGCTGCGACTGGTGCGTCGGCGCCGATCGCTGCTGTGGCGCCGGCTCCCGTGGTGACAGTGACCGCGACGCCCGATCCCGTCGCCGCGCCTGACCCGGCCAATGCGCCGGCGCCGGCAGTTGCCGAACCGGAGGTCAGTGTCAGTTCGCCGACCGCAGCCGCGGTCGATCCGGCGCCTGCCGCTCTCGCCGTCATGCCTGATGTGATGTGCCAGAACCTGCAGGATGCTCAGGACGAGATCCAGCGCGCCGGAGTGTTCTTCTCGCGCAGTGATGACGCCTCGGGTCAGGCACGTGCGCAGGTGATCGATCGCAACTGGGTCGTCGTCGCTCAGACACCCGCCGCCGGTGAATCAGTCGGCGAGATGGAGGCAATTCTCTCCGTCGTGAAGACCGACGAGCCCAACAATTGCTGATTCGCCAGTCCGCCAGCGCCGCGAATCATCGCGGTCAGAAGTCCACCGACAAACCCCGCCAACACCTCAGGAGACTCAACATGACCACCACTGCACACGACAAGCCCGAACAGCTGAAGCAGATCCAGGAGGGCCTGCTGGACGGAGAACAGGTCCAGGCCGTCTACGACTGCACCGGCGCGGGCACCGGCTTCGTCGGTGTCACCGACCGCCGAGTGATCCTGCAGGACAAGAGCTTCTACGGGAAGAACGTTGCCATCACCTCTGTTCCGTTCGGCCAGATCCGGTCCGTTTCCATGGTGTCGAACAAGTCCTGGGGTGGCAGCTTCTTCTCGTCCTCTTCGGTCGCGATCGACGTGGGTGGAACCAATCACGTCGCCGAGTTCCGCGGTCATGAGAAGGCGCGTCACATTCACAACCTGATCCTCTGGCACCTGATGAATCGCTGAGAGGCCAACCGCGACCGCCCTGACACCGATGGAATGCCCCGAAGCCTTGTGCGCCGGGGCATTCCGCGTATCAGGGCGTCACTGCGCTCCTGCGCTCCTGTACTCATGACGCGAGAAGCCAACTGGAGAGGCGTTGTTCGATGACGCTTTGTTCGATCCAGTGGATGGATCGTGGTGGTGGGGGTGGTTCGCTGCTGAAGGTGTGGCCGGTGGGGGTGTTGATGGTGATGGTGTAGCCGTCGGGTTCTGCGGTGGTGGTCCAGCCGGGGGATTCTTTGACGTAGTTGCAGTTCTCGCAGATTCCTTGTCCGTTGGTGATGGTGGTGGTGCCGCCGCGGCTGTGCGCGGTGATGTGGTCGGTGTGCCGGATGGGTGCGTCGCACCAGGGTGTTCGGCAGTATTGGTCGCGGGCGAGCAGGTATTGCCGCATGGCGTGCGGGAAGGTGCGTCTTCGGGAGTCGGCGTTGACCAGGTGCCCGGTGTCGGGGTCGGTGTAGAGCCGGCGGATCCAGGTCTTGGTGTCGGGGTTGGCGTTGCGGATCAGGTCTCTGGCGATCGGGGCGGGGATGGGGCCGTAGCCGGTGATGATGGCGGGTTCGTCGTCGCCGTCGAACAGGGTGCGGTCGGTCATGATCAGTTGGATGTCGATGCCCACCCCGGGCGGGACCGAACCACCGGCGGCTGCGTCGTCTGCGTCGTCGTCGTCGTCGAGGGGTTTCCGGGTCCAGATCGCCGTCAGGGTCCTGGGGTTTGCCCGGAGGCCGCATCCGGCCGGTGGGTCGTGGTGTCGGCGCCATCGGCGTTCGCGTGCGGGAGTCCGCGTGCTGGGGGAGCGGCCGGACGCTGATGGACTGCTGGTGTTCCGGGAGCCGCGGGGGTGGTCGCCGCCGTTGCCTGCGGGTTGGTGATGCGGTGGACGAATTCGTCGGCCATCAGTTGGCCGCGGGACCGGTCGTCACCGACGGCGGTGGCGGTGTTGGCGTACTGGTTCAACGCCGCATACACGGCAACAGCTTTCGCGACCGGTAGCAGCGCGCTGACGTAACCCATCAGGTCGGGTGCCGGGCGGACACTGACCCGCCGTTCGCTGACCGCTTTCCGGTGCCGCGCGACCCAGGCCTTCGGGTCCAGCTTCTGCGCGATCCGCATCGCCGCCGCCGCGGTCTGCCGATCACCCATCCCGCCGAGTTTCCCGGCGAGTTCGGCATCGACCTGCTGCCGGTCGGCCACCGACAGGCACGCGGTTTCCCGGACCAGCAGCGTCGCCCGCCACTCGCTGATCTCCCCGGCCCGCAACGCCGCATAGGTGTTCGGCATTTCCCGCACCAACGCCTTGGCCAGGCCGACGTGCCGGCCACCGCGGAACGGGGAATCCCGGCGGGCCAACGCGACCTGCGCGGCGATGCTGCGGTGCACCCGCTCGTCCTTGATCTCCTTCTCCGTCAACCCAGCGGTCCGGGAAGCAACGAACGCCACACTGAGCGCTGCCTGCGCCGCCGCGCACGCCGACTTCAACCTCTCCAACTGCGCGATCTGATCGATCAACTCCGCATCAGGACTCCCGGTGCCGATCACACCGACCCGCTCCACCCAGCCAGCAAGGACCGCAGACGGCAGGTCTGCGGCGGCGGAGCTCGGTTCGGGTGTATCGAACATGTGTACGAGTATAGTGCATCGAACTGCAAAGATCACGCACTTGTCCACAGCGATTCGAGGAAAGTTGATCAAGGTGAGAGACCTTGAGAGTCAAGCCAGCTGCAGGACTTTCAGTGTCTCCGCGTGACGTGCGTAGCCGGCGTCCACCAGCCAGGGGTTGTCCCGATACCACTGCCACTGGACGCGGTGGACCTCCTGTTCGGCTATTGGCTCGCCCCGCACTTCCCAGGTGGTCGATGCGGTCCCTTTCAAACCCTGTGCGGACAGGGCAACGGCGGGCACCGGCGCACGGACCTCGCCCAGCAGATCCCGTCCAGGGTCGGTGGCATCAGGGACGCTGTCGAGGGCCACCTGAAGGCGGCGCGCGAGTTCGATCAAGACTCTGTTCCCAGGATGGTTGATGGTGAACATGTCTCCGAGCTCGGGCTGTTCGAGAACGTCCGAAATGACGACGTCGCACTGCAGGCTTTCCCGCCGGCGCAGCTCGGCCAACGACGCCGCAGCGACCCTGGCACACGCGTCGATGGGGATGTCGGCCGCCAGCAGGTCTTTCCCGGTGCGGGCCGACGCCAGCGTGCGCAGATCGTGATAGGGAACCACGGGTGGCTCCCGGGTGGGGTCGCGCGGGTCGCGGATGATCGCTTGAAACGGTTGCAGTACAGAGCATCTGATGACCGGCCAGCGGACGACGGTGCCGCCCTTCGGCATCAGGGAGGCCACCTCTGCGGTGCCGAGGGGAAGGTCGCGGTATCCATCCTTGACCGGCTGGGCGAGCAGCACACTGGCGCGGCCGGCGAGCCGGCGCAAGGGGTCGATGTCCGACGCCGTGAGCTCGAAGACCGGTGGGATCCGCACCGCCCGCATCTGCAGCGACGGTGAGGCCGCCAGCAGCACCCGGACCGCCTCGGCCTGGCAATTTCCCCACACCAGCAGCACCGGCAGGTCGTCGGAAAGGCCGTCCGCGTCCGCGGTGTCAGTACGATCCGCAGGGTCCAGCCCGTAGAAGGTCCCGTAGTGACGCGTCCGACCATCGACAGTCCCGTTGTCGGTCATTGTTCGGACGGTACCTGCGATTGGTGCGACCACGTCGGTTCGGCATGAATCCAGAGCGACGCCACCGACAGCGTCCAATTCTCACCGGCGCTGGCGCACTGTCGTACCCCTGAGGAACACTGCGCACCATGGCGTACGACGAGCAGCTGGCGGACCGGATCCGTGCACACGTGGAGCAGGAGAAGGGGCTCACCGAGAAGCGCATGTTCGGTGGCCTCGCCTTCCTGATCAATGGTCGGATGGCGGTGGCCGCGGGCAGCAAGGGCGACGTCATGCTGCGGGTCGACCCTAAGGACACCGAGCGACTGTTGCAGCTGCCGAACGCTTCTCCGGTCGAGATGCGGGGCCGGGAGATGGTCGGCTGGTTGAATCTCGACGCGAACGGGATCAGCAGCGAGGAAGAACTGGCGGAGTGGATCCAGCGCGGCGTCGCCTACGCCAAGTCGCTGCCACCAAAGTAGGCAGGCGCGGCGACTTCGCAGGATGGCCCTCGCTGCGATCGACAGACACTGCTGCGGTGGCACCAGCATCCACTGATGAGCATACTGATAGCCAGCGCACGGGCTATGCTCAGTCTAGGCGTTCGGCGGCCGTTGCTCAGCCGCCTGGGTTTGACGGATCGGCAGCGATGATCGCATCGACGTCGATGCCGACACATTCATCGGCAGGCACCAGGCCGTCTCTGCAGAGAAATGCCTGTTGCACCTCACCCGACGTTGGGCCCTCACCGCAGATGGTGCCGCAGCGCAGATAGTTGGGCACTGTATCTCCGGGTGAAATTCCGGCTTCGATGGCTCGTTTGGCTGTTTCCGGGGAAACCCAATTCCCGTTCGGCGTGTACCAGCCTTGGGTCGCCGACTCGATGGCAGCGTCGTGGTCGGCGATCATCGCTTCTGCTTCGCTGATCGCAGACTCACAGAGGTCCGCCAGTTCCTCGTCGGTCAGCAATTGTTGTCCGGCGCTCTCGCGATGCAGGTTGGTGTCCGGACTGCAGACGGGACCCTCCCAGCCGGCCGTATATGCGGCGTCCTGTAGCTCGGCGGCTCTTTCGTATGCCGCGTCAAGTCTTTCCCGTTGAATCTGTGCCGCCGCGTCAGCAGCGGCTTGCGCGGCGGCCGACTCAGCAGCGGCGGCAGCTGCTGCCTGTTCCGCTGCGGCTTGATCTGCTGCAGATTGAGCGGCGGCCGACAATGCCAAAGCCGCCGCAACTGACGACGCGCTTGCCGCAGCAGCAGCGGACGACGGGTCAGCCTTCGCCTGCTCGGAAATGCTGACCGGGGTGAGGGACGGTGATCCGGTCGACGAGACGTGGCGACGACACCTGGCGAAGAGGTGCTCGTCGCCTGTGGTGCGTTCGAATCGCACCCAGCTGCGCTCAAGACGACGACACCAATCAGCAAGATGGCTCGAATCTTGGCATTTGCAATATTCATTGGCTAGCGTCCCACCCCGGATAGTTCGGAATTCATCCCTCGTCACCCCCGATGGGACAAATAGAGCTGCATCGGACTTTACGACAGCAGGCGGGAATCCGGACGCTGTCATCCGTTGCGCATTCACCTCCAGGCGAGACGAAAGTCTGCTCGAACAGTCGTAAGCATGACCGAGTTCAGCGACAGGCGATGGCCAGTTGGCTACACCTGAACGTCGGAGCGTCCTCAGCGAGGAAGACGTGGATCCAGCGCGGCGTCGCCTACGCCAAGTCGCTGCCACCCAAGTAGATCGACGACGCGCTCCCGCCGGTTGTGCAGAGGCATGTCCGAATCGTCAGGAATTGTCTTGACCGCGCGCACCAGCCAGCGCTAATCTCGAACAGTGTTAGACGTTCCGAACAGAGATCGACGAGCCGAACGGCGCTCGGCGACTCGCGCTGAGATCCTGCAGGCCGCCCGGGACCTCTGCGCGGCCAACGGCCTGGCATCGCTG
This sequence comes from uncultured Actinomycetota bacterium, assembly GCA_963719475.1. GTDB lineage: Bacteria > Actinomycetota > Actinomycetes > Mycobacteriales > Nakamurellaceae > Nakamurella. Next base: position 13,601 of record CAVRCD010000015.1, read on the forward strand.
TCCCTCCGCGAATTGGCCCAGCAGATCGGGCTCAAGGCGCCGTCGCTGTATTCCTACTTCGAGTCGAAGAACGCGATCTATGACGCACTGTTCGCCCAGGGCAGCCAGCAACTCCTCGACGGACGTCCGCAGCAGATCCCCGATGACCTGCTGGACGGGATCCGGGCGATCATGGGGTACTTCGTCGAGTTCTGTGTCGCCGACCCGGTGCGGTACCAATTGCTGTTCCAGCGCACCATTCCCGGATTCGATCCCTTCGGCCGAGTCGTACGCCATTTCGCAGAACGCGATGCGGCTCACCCGTCGACTGGTTCGCCGACCACGGCCTGGACCGGCCCGAGGTGATCGACCTGTTCACCGCGATCGGCTCGGGCATTGCAGCACAACAGAACTCCAACGAACCAGGCGGCGACCGGTGGACCACGGTTGGTCGACGACGCCGCGCTGATGTTCGTCCGTCACATCCAGGCCGGCGACGACGGGCCGGCCGCCAAGGGGAGGTCACAGGACATGAACACCACCATCACCGCAGTCGGCGCGATTCGCCGCCTCGAGCGTCCGGAATGCACCGAACTCGCGCTCCAGGAGTTCGACCGGATCGGCGAGCTGCTCACCGCTCTCGACGACGCCGACTGGTCCCGTCCGACCGACTGCCCCGACTGGGATGTCCGAGCCGTCGCCGGTCACATTCTCGGTATGGCACAGACGTTCTCGTCCCTGCGGCAATTCCTCTCCTACATGCCGACCGCCGCCAGGACGAAGGGTGACCGAATCTTGATGGACTCGCTCACCGCCCTGCAGGTGACGCGGACCGCCGGTCTCGACAGGACGACGTTGATCAGCAACATCGGTACGACCGGGACCGCGGCGGCGCGCTGGCGGGCCAGCAGGAAACTGATGCGCCGCATCCCGTTGAAACAACCGATGCCGAATGGCACGGTCGAAACCTGGCACCTGGCCTACCTTCTCGACGTCATCCTGCTCCGCGACCCGTGGATGCACCGGGTCGACATCTCCCGTGCGGTCGGGCGGCCGATGGCGCTGACCGCCGATCATGACGGCCGGATCATCGCCGATGTGGTCGCCGAATGGGCGGGTCGGCACGGCAAGCCGTTCACGTTGCGCCTCACCGGCCCGGCCGGCGGGATGTACGTCCAGGGGAGTGCAGGTCCGGAACTCGAGCTGGACGCCGTCGAGTTCTGCAGAATTCTCTCGGGCCGGGCGCCGGGAGAGGGGCTCTTGACGGAGTTCGTCCCGTTCTGACGGGCATCATCGTTCCCGCCCAGCAGGAGTACCGCGCCTCACCGTCGACTTCGGCATCACCGGGGCCGCGACCGTGCGGCATGATGGCCCGCGTGATGGCGCGGGATCAGGGTGAATCGACCCCAGCAAGCTCACCGGGCTCCGGTGCGGGCATGCTGCCGCACGTGCTGCGGCATGCGGTTGCGGCGACGGTCGCACCGCAGGGCATGACGATCGCCACCAACGCCGCGGACTACCCGTTGGTGTACGCCAACGAGGCGTTCCTGCGGATGACCGGGTTCTCGCCGAACGAGATCCTCGGCCGGAACTGCCGATTCCTGCAGGGTCCGGACACCGACCCGGCACAGCTCGCGGTGATCAAGCGGGCGTTGGCGGCGGGAGAGAGCGTCACCGCTGTGCTGCGCAACCACCGGCGTGACGGTTCGGCCTTCTGGAACCGGATCGCGATCTCCCCGGTGCGGGACCCGGAGAGCAACGCGATCACCCATTTCATCGGCACCCAGACCGAAGTCCAGACCGAGTCCGGCCGGCCCACCGGACCCTGACCACGCATGCCGGCAAACACCCGCGGCGAATCTGGATGAGGATGGGTGGTGTGCCACCGGTCCTGATCGCCTACCTGGTGTCGACGGCCGCTTATGCGGGGTTCCAGTGGACGGTGCAGGTGGTGATCTATCGGCAGTTCCCGGCGGTCCCGGCCGAGGCGTTCGCCGAGTACGAACGGCAGCACCAACGCCGGATCACCGTGGTGGTGGCACCACTGTTCGCGGCGCTGACCGGGTGCGTGGGCTGGCTGGCGATCGACCGCCCGCCGTCCGTCGGGTGGTGGGCGGTGGTGCTGGCGGTCGTGCTGTTGGCGATCATCCTGGGCAGCACCGCGCTGGGGGCGGTTCCGATGCACCGGCGGCTGTCCGCGGGCTGGGACGAGTCCGCCTACCGCAGGCTGGTTCGGGTGGACCTGGTCCGCGCGATCGCCGCCACCGCCGCACTGGTGCTGGCGGTCGTGCTCATCGCCCGGTGACCGGCTCCAGCATCTCGACGGCCGCGGGCTGACACGCGTAACCGGCCCAGACCAGAGGCGGCGTGCCGAACTGGTCGTCGACCGCGTCCGGATTCGCGCCGCCGGCGAGCAACGCCGTGATCAGCTCGACGTCACCGGCGAAGGCCGCCTCGTGCAGCGCGGTCCGGCCGCCGAGGCGGGCATCGACATCGAAGCCGGATTCGGCGATCAACGCCACCGACCGCGGGGTTCTGGCGCGGTGGATCAGCGTCGGATCCGCGGTGCGGAGATCGGCCAACCGATCTGACAGCTCGTCGACGCCGACCCTGTCGCCGGCCAGCAGCGCACCCACCAGTCGCAGGTCGGGTGCGACGTCCGGCAGGTCGGCGCCGGCCGCGGTGAGCGCGACGATGATCTCGCGGTACCCGGCATGCAGGGCGTGCTCGGCAGGCGTGCGGCCGTCGGCCAGCGGCGTGGAGACGTCCACCACGTTGGCGATCAACAACTCGACCCGCTCGCCGAATCCGTGGTCGATCGCCCAGCCCAACTGCCGGGCCAGCATCTGCTCAGGGGTCTCGATGAAGCCGTCGAGAAGCTCCGCCCAGTGGCCTCCGCCGACCCGGCCCAGTCCGAACTCGAAGAGCAGCAGCAGATGGTCGTTGTCCGGGCGGAACATCCTGTTGTACAACGACTGTCCGTCGTTCGGGTTCGCTCCGGCGGTCAGCAACACCCTGGCCAGCTGCAGCGAATGCGGGTGCCGGGGTTGCTTGCCCGGCGCCCTGCTCGCCCTCGCCGAACACCCCGGTGAGCGCGGTGAACGGGGACGGCAGGCCCTGCCACAGGTAGCCGGCGTTCGGGTCGGCGCCCGGCGTCGAGCAACAGCCGAGCGCAGCGCAGGAACCGGTCGGCGGAATCGTCGAGGACGGCCCGGGAGTACGTCAGGTACAGCAGCGGCGCCCAGCGGTGCGGCCCGGTTTCCCGATCAGCTGCCTCGGGGTCGGCGGCCAGATGAGCCGCGAGGGCCTCCGGGTCGGCGGCTGCGGCGGCCGCGGCGATGCTGTCGGTGACGATCTCCGGATGCTCGGCCAGCAGGGCCCGGGCCGCGGCCCAGCGGTCCGGGTGGTCCACCTCGCTGTACACCAGGCAGGCCAGCCGGCAGAACCGGTCGGCGGGCGTCTCGGGGGTCATCCGGATCGACCGTGGGATCGCGGCTCAGCAGGCGCAGCGTTTCCCGCGGGTCGGGGTGCGAGGACGGTGGGGAGGACATCGGGCACCAGGGTAGTGCCCGACGAGGATGACAACGCTGGTTCGTAGGCTGGTGGCATGTCCGTCGCCGTTCGCGTCATCCCCTGCCTCGACGTCTCCGAGGGCCGGGTGGTCAAGGGGGTCAACTTCGTCGACCTGGTGGACGCCGGCGACCCGGTCGAACTGGCCCGCCGGTACGACGAGGAGGGCGCCGACGAGCTGACCTTCCTGGACATCACCGCCACCAGCGACAACCGGGCCAGCGCCTACGAGATGATCCGGCGCACCGCCGAGCAGGTCTTCATCCCGCTGACGGTGGGCGGCGGAGTCCGCACCACCGACGACATCGACGCCTTGCTGCGGGCCGGCGCCGACAAGGTGTCGATCAACTCCGCCGCTGTCGCCCGGCCGGAGTTCCTGTCGGAGGCGGCGAACCGGTTCGGGTCGCAGTGCGTGGTGATCGCCATCGACGCCCGCCGGGTGAGCGGCGAGCACGCCGCGACCTGCCCGTCCGGATTCGAGGTCACCACCCACGGCGGGCGTCGGGGCACCGGAATCGACGCGGTGCAATGGGCCGAACTGGCCGAGACGTCGGGAGCGGGGGAGATCCTGCTGACCTCGATGGACGCCGACGGCACCAAGGACGGGTTCGACACCGAGATGCTGGCGCTGATCCGGGCGTCCGTCGGGGTGCCGCTGATCGCGTCCGGCGGCGCCGGGGCACTGGACCACTTCCCGGAGGCCATCGCCGCCGGTGCGGACGCGGTGTTGGCGGCGTCGGTGTTCCACTTCGGGCAGCTGCGGATCGACCAGGTGAAACGGGAACTGGCGGAGGCCGGTTACCCGGTGCGCGAGGCGCTTGACGGAGGCCGGCCGATGACGAGCGCCGACCCGACCGCGGGGCTGACGTTCAACGACGCCGGATTGGTGTGCGCGGTGGTGCAGCAGTACGACACCAAGGAAGTGCTGATGGTGGCCTGGATGGACGCCGAGGCGCTGCGCCGAACACTGGACACCGGTGCGGCGACGTACTTCTCGCGGTCCCGTCGGGAGTACTGGGTGAAGGGCGCGACGTCCGGCAACACCCAGCGGGTGGTGGAGGTCCGCCGGGACTGTGACGGGGACACCCTGCTGGTGCTGGTCGATCAGACCGGCGTCGCCTGCCACACCGGCACCCGGACCTGCTTCGACGACGGGCTGATCAGCTGATCGGTGTGGTGCGGCCTGGGCGTCGCGGATCGGAGAGGTGGACCGTGGAGCACCGTCCGACCGTCACCGTGCACCCGATTCCCCACGCGACCGGTTGGGCCCGCGAGTCGCTGATCCGCGAGTGGCACGGCACGCTCGTCGCTCGACGGGGTGAACTCATCGACGCTGCAACGCTTCCCGCGCTGGTGGCATCGGTTGACGGCGATCCTGCCGGACTGCTGACCTACTCGGTGGTTGATGGCAACTGGGAGATCGTCAGCATCCACACCGAGGTGCACCGGGTGGGAGTCGGATCGGCGCTGCTGACCGCAATCGAGAAACTGGCCGAAATCGCGGGTGCGCAACGGATCTGGTTGGTGACGACCAACGACAACACCGGCGCGCTGCGCTTCTACCAGCAGGCCGGGTTCGACCTGGTGGCGTTGCACCGGGACGCCGTGACCCTGGCCAGGGCCACACTCAAGCCCGAGATACCCCTGGAGATCGACGGTATCGAGCTCCGGCACGAACTGGAGTTGGAGCGACGACTGCACCGCGCATGAGCGCCGGACAGAACCCGGTCAGCCCGGCCGGCGGTAGTGGTATTGATGATGCCGGGCGAACCCCATCCCCTCATACAGCCCGAGGGCGGCGGTGTTCTCCGCCGCGACCTGCAGGTACACCCGATCCACGCCCTGAGAACCCGCCCAGCGCAGCAGTTCTCCCATCAGGTGCCGGCCGACGCCGCTACGACGCCGGTTCTCCGCGACCGTCAACGCGGTGACACCCAACCAGCCGTCGGCGACGGCGCCGCGGACCACGGCGGCCCGTCCGGACTCGTCGGAGACCGAAGCGAAGACCACGTTCTCGGCGTTCCGCAGCACCGCAACCGCGGTATCGGGCAGCGGTGTCCCGCGGTAGAGATACCCGTCCAGCCAGTCCGCCGACGGCGCGTCCTCGAACCGCGCGGGCGGCAGGTCAGGACGGGACGGGCAGTGAGCAAGAGCGACGTCGAGGTCGGCGGTCAACACCCAGCTCAGGTTGAACGCTGTCCACCCTCGACGGTCGAGATCATCGTCCAGAGCGAGGGTTTCGGCGCCGAGCGGCACCTGGAACAGGGGAGTGAGGTGGTGCCCGCGGTAGAACTCCCACACCGCGTCCAGCGCGTCATCGAGCGGGCAGCCGGGAGAACCCAACGGCAGCACAGAATTCGCCCGACCGGTGAAGCCGGACCCGGCCCGCAGCAACCACTCCCCGAGCACCTGGGTGCTGGTGCCCTGCCAGCCGAGCGACGCGACCCGTTCCAGCTCGACCATGCCGATCGGCGCCGTCATCGGGCGAGGGCGCCCAGCCGGGTGGCCATCTCGGTCACCAGATGGTGCGGCATGCCCAGGTTCAGCCGGAGGAAACCCGGCGTGCCGCAGAGCAGCCCGTCCACCCCGCGAACGCCCGGTGAGACCGGCGACATCGGCCGGATCGCAACCGATGTCGCGCAGGTCGAGCCAGGCCAGATAGGTCCCCTGCAACGGCGCCATCCGGGCCTCCGGCAAGGTGCGCGCGATCGCGTCGGCGAACAGATCCCGTCCGACGCGCAGGTAGTCGACCACCTCCGCCAGGTGGTCCAGTCCCTCGGTGTAGGCGGCGATGGTGGCGACCGCGCCGAGTGGTGTCGCCCCGTACCAGAGGAACGGGTTGAGCTCGGCCCAGCGTTCCCGCGCCGGATCCGAGGACAGGATGATCTGCGCGCAGGCCAGGCCCGGGATGTTCCAGCCCTTGGACGCGGACGTCGCGGTGACGGTGTGCGCGGCCGTCTCCGCGGACAGCGCGGCGTAGGGACGGTGGACGCCACCGGGATAGATCAGCGGGGCGTGGATCTCGTCGGCGAACACCAGCGCCCCCGCCTCCTCGATCACCTCCGACAGCGCCAGCAGTTCGTCAACGGTGAACACCCGGCCGGTCGGGTTGTGCGGGTTGGTCAGCAGGAACACCGCGCCCGGCCGGAGGGCGGCGGCGATCGCGGGGAGGTCGAGCGAATACCGGTCGCCGTCCAGCGCCATCGGCACCGTGATCAGCTCCCGGCCGACCAGCCCCGGCACCGTGAGGAACGGCATGTACGCCGGGATGGGCAACACCACCGGGGCGTGCGGATCGGACAGCCGACCAAGCACCAGCTCCAGCGCCTTCACCACCGAGGAAACCGGGTGCACGTCCGCCGGGTCGAGCTGCCAGCCATACCGCTGCAGCAGGGAGGCGGTCGCGGTGCCGACGTCCCGGTCCAGGTACTCGGGCAGGTAACCGGTGAGCCCGGCCGTCACCGCCGACTGCAACGCCTCGGTGATCGCCGGCGCAAGTGGCAGGTCCATCTCGGCGACCCAGGCGCCGATCACCCCGGGGTCGGTGGCCGTCCATTTCAGGGAACCCAGCGTCCGCAGATCAGCCTCGGTCCGCAGATCGGTCTGTGCCGCGAGATCCATTCGCCCACCGTACGACCCGGTCTCGAGGGTCACGAATCGATCAGCTGCAGGTACGGCAATTTTGCTGCCGCCCGATCAAAGGTCACCGTATGGGAGCAGCCGGCAAGGAAGCCCAGTTCGGCGATGAGCGCGTCAGGGAACTCCTGACCCCCGGCGGTGCGATCCAGAGCGCGCCGCACCGCATCGGAATCCTGGACGACGATCTCGGTCGCATCGAGCAGAGTTCTGACCACGGCGGCAATCACGCTGTCGGGGCTTCGGTAGGCCCGACGGAGAACCCAGGTCAGTTCGACGATGACCACCACGCTGACGAAACCGGGTGATTCCTCGGAGAGTGACTCGACGATGGACGTGGCTGCCGCCGACTGCCCGGCGTCATCCTGGACCGTGTAGCGGACCAACACATTGGTGTCGAGCCCGATCACCGGCTGTCCTGGCCGACTGCCGAGTCGACAATTGCCGTCTCCATGTCCGCAAGACTGACCGGCGTCGCCGGCGCTGCAACCATCCCCTTCAACGCCAGCACCGAACGCTGGATCGGCACGATCTCGTAGGTGCCGGAATCAGTTGGCACGAACCGGATGCGGGAGCCCGTCTGGACGCCGAGCCGACGTCTGACCTCGACCGGGATCGTGATCTGGCCCTTACTGCTGATCGTGGACTCTGCCATTCGCCTATCTTACCTCAGCGTCCCTTGCCTTACTTCTGAGTAAGGATGCGATGGTGCCGCCCTCGCGGACAACCGTGGCGCGGGCAGGCAGGCGCAGGACGGCACAATGACCGCCATGTCCGTGCCTTCCGTCGCGCCCCCGCGCGGCGCCTTCTCCGCCCTCGGCGAGATCAGCCCGACCCTGGAGGAGTTCCGGGAGCTGGCCGTCGATCGTCGGTTCATCCCGATCACCCGGCGGCTGCTCGCCGACGCCATCACCCCGATCGGGCTCTACGAAACGCTGGCCGGCGACCGGCCCGGCACCTTCCTGTTGGAATCCGCGGAGAACGGCCGCTCCTGGTCGCGGTGGTCGTTCGTCGGGGTGGCCGCACCGGCCGCCCTCACCGAGCGGGACGGGGTGACGCACTGGCTCGGCCGCCCACCGGACGGACTCCCGCAGGGCGGCGACCCGCTGGCCGCGCTCGCCGAAACGCTGCGGCTGCTGCACACCGAACCACTGGCCGGACTGCCGCCGCTGACCGGCGGGATGGTCGGCTATCTCGGGTACGACATCGTCCGCCGGCTGGAGAAGATCGGCGGCGTCGACGCGGACGGCAACCCCACCGGCGCCGTCGACGAGCTCGGCGTCCCCGAGCTGGTGATGCTGTTCGCCACCGATCTGGCCGCGCTGGACCACCACGAGGGTGCGGTCACGCTGATCGCCAACGCGGTGAACTGGGACGCCACCGACGACCGGGTCGATGACGCCTACGCCGACGCGGTCGCCCGGCTCGACGCGATGAGTGCCCGGTTGGCCGCACCGATCTCGCTCCCGGCCGCGGTGTTCACCCACCAGGCGCCGCAGGTGCATCGGCGGACCACGTCGGACGACTACCGGGCCAAGGTGGAGATCGCCAAGGAACACATCAGGGCCGGGGACGCCTTCCAGATCGTGCTGTCCCAGCGATTCGACGTGCCCACCGAGGCCGACCCGCTGGACATCTACCGGGTGCTGCGGGCCACCAACCCCAGCCCGTACATGTACCTGCTGCGGCTGCCGACCCCGAGCGGCGAGCCGATCGCGGTGGTCGGCTCCTCCCCGGAGGCGCTGGTCACCGTGCGCGAAGGGCTGGTCACCATGCACCCGATCGCCGGCACCCGGCCGCGGGGGAGCACCGAGGAGGACGACGTCCTGCTGGCCAAGGACCTGCTCGCCGACGCCAAGGAACGCAGTGAACACGTCATGCTCGTCGACCTCGGCCGCAACGACATGGGCCGGGTCTGCGCCGCGGGCACCGTCAAGGTGGTCGATTTCTTCACCATCGAGCGGTACAGCCACGTCATGCACATCGTCTCGACGGTGACCGGCCGGTTGGCGCCGGACCGCACCGCGTTCGACGCCCTCGCCGCCTGCTTCCCGGCCGGCACCCTGTCCGGAGCGCCGAAGCCGCGGGCGATGCAGATCATCGACGAACTCGAGCAGTCGCGACGCGGGATCTACGGCGGCGTCGTCGGGTATCTCGATTTCGCCGGTGACGCCGACACCGCGATCACCATCCGCACCGCGCTGGTGGCGCGGGGGACCGCCTTCGTGCAGGCAGGCGCCGGGGTGGTGGCCGATTCGGTGCCGGCGAACGAGGACGCCGAATGCCAGGGCAAGGCGGCGGCCGTGATCGCCGCGGTCGGGGCGGCGGCCACGCTGAGGCCGGTCGGTGGCTGAGCCGACCAGCGAGCCTCCAGCGGCCGTGAGTGAGCGCAGCCGCCGCGGCAGGCAGCTGGGTGTGGTGGCGATCCTGGCGGTTGCCGGGGCCGCGCTCGCCGCGGTGTCCGCCGCCGTCACCTGGTGGTCGGCCGACTACCTCGACCCGCTGACCGGCGCTGTGACGATCGAGGCGACCGGCGGCGCAACGGTCCCCGAGCTGATCCCGTTGGCGCTGGTCGGGCTCGCCGGGTTCGGCGCGGCTCTGGCCACCCACGGCGTCGTCCGCCGGATCGTCGGTGTCGTCATCTCGTTGTGCGGGCTGGCCATCGCGATCCGCTCGGGGATGTCGTTCGCCACCGAACCCGGCGCGCTGGTCGAGCAGCTGACCCGGCCGGCCGACCGGGTCGGCGGGGCCACGGTCCATCCCCTCGGGCCGGTGCTGGCCGTCGTCGGCGGTCTGCTGCTGGCCGCCGCCGGCGTACTCGTCGTCCTCGGACTCGGCGCCCGGCAACGGATGAGCAGCCGGTACGACCGGACCGCAGGCACCGTCCGACAGCGGCGGCCGGAACACGCAGCGAAGACAGCAGCGATCCGTCTGACTGGTGGAAGGCGTTGGACGCCGGCGCCGACCCGACGATCGTGGACAGTTCCGCCCAGAACGTCACAGCTCCCGACAGCACGGAACATGGCGTCCGGGAAGCCGATACCCGGCCGGGTGATAGCACATCCGACATACCCGCGGAATACCCACCCACCGTGTCAGAGCACACATCCGGAGACGGCTACCATGACCCCAACGCATCGCGCCCGTCCTGAGAGTCGGGTTGCTGGTCAGAGAAGAACGCCGGTCGGGGTCCCGGCTGATGTTGTCGAGCGGATCGTACGAACGCGGACAGGAGACCATCGGGTGAACGTGCTGGACGGGATCCTCATCGGTGTTCGAGAGGATCTCGCCGCGCGCGAAGCGCAGGTCCCGCTGGCCGAGGTGAAAGCCAAGGCCGCCAAGGCACCTGCCCCCCGTGACGTCCTGCACGCGCTGCTCGAGCCCGGTGTCGGCGTCATCGCCGAGGTCAAGCGGGCCAGCCCGTCCAAGGGCGCCTTGGCGAAGATCGCCGATCCGGCAGGACTGGCCAGGACCTACGCCGAGGCCGGTGCCAGGGCCATCTCGGTGCTCACCGAGGGCCGCAGGTTCGGCGGCTCGCTGGCCGATCTGGACGCCGTCCGGGCAGCTGTCGACATCCCGGTGCTGCGCAAGGACTTCATCGTCAGCCCGTACCAGGTGCACGAGGCCAGGGCGCACGGCGCCGACCTGGTGCTGCTGATCGTCGCCGCCCTCGAACAGAACGTGCTGCACGGCCTGCTCGAGCGGATCGAGTCGCTCGGGATGACCGCGCTGGTCGAGGTGCACACCGAGGCGGAGGCCGATCGCGCGCTGTCCGCCGGCGCCAAGGTGATCGGCGTGAACGCCCGCGACCTGACCACGCTGACCATCGATCGTGACGTCTTCTCCCGGATCGCACCCGGGTTGCCCAGCGGGATCATCACGATCGCCGAGTCGGGTGTTCGCGGCCCGAACGACCTGTTGGCGTATGCCGGTGCCGGAGCCGATGCAGTATTGGTGGGCGAGGGCCTGGTCACCAGTGGTGATCCGCGCGCCGCGCTGGCCGATCTGGTCACCGCGGGCTCTCACCCGTCGTGCCCGCGGCCCGCTCGCTGAGCCGAGCCGCGCCGAATGTCTGGAGAACGTGTGTCTGTCAGTTCTGCCTCCGTGCCGATCACCGGTGACGACCTGCCCCGCCCCTCCGAGGGTCTCGCCGGGACCAGCCACGACCCGGACGACCGCGGCTACTTCGGTTCGTTCGGCGGACGCTGGCTGCCGGAGGCGTTGGTCGGCGCGCTCGACGAGGTCGCCGACAGCTACCGCAAGGCCCGCCGGGATCCCGAGTTCCTCGAGCGGTTGGACTACCTGGCCGCCTCGTACGCCGGGCGGCCCAGCCCGCTGTCGGACGCCGAGCGGCTGACCGCGCAGATCGGCGGCGCCCGGATCCTGCTGAAGCGCGAGGACCTCAACCACACCGGCAGCCACAAGATCAACAACGTGATCGGTCAGGCGTTGCTGGCGCAGCGGATGGGCAAGCGGCGGGTGATCGCCGAGACCGGAGCCGGTCAGCACGGCGTTGCAACCGCCACCGCCGCAGCGCTTCTCGGCCTCGAGTGCACGATCTACATGGGTCGGGTGGACACCGAGCGGCAGGCCCTGAACGTCGCCCGGATGCGGCTGCTCGGCGCGGAGGTCGTCTCCGTCGACTCCGGCTCTGCGACGCTCAAGGACGCCATCAACGAGGCGTTCCGGGACTGGGTCACCAACGTCGACCACACCTTCTACCTGTTCGGCACGGTCGGCGGCCCGCATCCGTTCCCGGTGATCGTCCGCGACTTCCAGCGGATCATCGGGCTGGAAGCCCGGGCGCAGGTGCTCGCGCTGACCGGCCGGCTGCCGGACGCGGTGGCCGCCTGCGTCGGCGGCGGCTCGAACGCGATCGGCATCTTCCACGCCTTCCTGGACGACCCCGACGTGCGGCTGGTCGGGATGGAGGCCGGCGGCGACGGGATCGAAACCGGACGTCATGCCTCGACGATCAGCGGCGGCTCGATCGGCGTCCTGCACGGCGCCCGGTCGTTCCTGCTGCAGGACGAGGACGGGCAGATCATCGAATCGCACTCGATCTCGGCGGGTCTGGACTACCCGGGCGTCGGGCCGGAGCACTCGCACCTGGCCGAGATCGGCCGGGCCGAGTACCGCTCGATCACCGACGCGCAGGCGATGGACGCGTTCGCCCTGCTGACCAGGACCGAGGGCATCATCCCGGCCATCGAGTCGGCGCACGCGGTGGCCGGCGCCGTCCAACTCGCGAAGGAGATCGGGCCCGACGGGATCGTGCTGATCAACGTCTCCGGGCGCGGCGACAAGGACATGGAAACCGCGATGAAGTGGTTCCACCTGGACGAGCCCAGCACGGAGACCGGCGCCGTCACGCCCGGTGATCCGCAGCCGGTGGACGTGAACGCCGGCGACATCACCTCCGTGGATGACATTCCGGCGGCGAAGGGGGCCGGGCGATGACGCGCGCTGTCGAGCATGTTCACCGACCTGCGGGCCGAGGGCAGGGCCGCGCTGGTCGGCTACCTGCCGGCCGGGTACCCGAGCATCGACGGCTCCAAGGAGTTGCTCGCCGCGATGATCGAGGGCGGCTGCGACCTGGTCGAGGTCGGGTTGCCGTTCTCCGACCCGGTGCTCGACGGACCGGTGATCCAGCACGCCGCGCAGACCGCGCTGGCCGGCGGGTTCCGGGTGCGGGACACCTTCGGCATCGTCGAGTCGGTCACCGCGGCCGGTGGCCGGGCCGTCGTCATGACCTACTTCAACCCGGTGCTCGCCTACGGGGTCGACGCGTTCGCCCGGGATCTCGCCGCCGCCGGCGGGTCCGGCGTCATCACCCCCGACCTGATCGTCGACGAGGCCGGTCCCTGGCTGGCCGCCACCACCGCGAGCGGGCTTGATCCGATCTTCCTGGTCGCGCCGTCCTCGTCGGCCGAACGGATCGCGCTGACCGCCGGCGTCACCAGCGGTTTCCTCTACGTCGCCTCCACCATGGGCGTCACCGGTGCGCGCAACCAGGTCTCCGCGGCGGCTCCTGAGCTGGTCGCCCGCTGCCGGGCGATCACCGACCTGCCGCTGGGCGTCGGGCTCGGGGTCCGGACCGGCGAGCAGGCCGGCGAGATCGCCGGGTTCGCCGACGCGGTGATCGTCGGGTCGGCGTTCGTCAGCGCCGCCGAACGCGGGGGACCGGCCGCCGTCGCCGAACTGGCCGCCGAACTCGCGGGCGGCATCCGGCAGGCCGCGGGCGCACGTCAGGCGAGCCCGGCATGACCAGCTACCTGGCGGCCATCCCGTCGCCGTCGCAGGGCGTCTGGTACGTCGGCCCGGTGGCGCTGCGGGCCTACGCGATCTGCATCATCATCGGCATCGTCGTCGCCGTCTGGTGGGGCAACAAGCGGTTCGTCGCGCGCGGTGGCCGACCCGGCCGGGTCACCGACATCTCGGTGTTCGCAGTGCCTTTCGGCATCATCGGCGGCCGGATCTATCACGTCATCACCGACAACCAGCTGTACTTCGGCGAGGGCCGCAACCCGTGGAACGCGTTCGCCATCTGGAACGGCGGGCTGGGCATCTGGGGCGCCATCGCCTTCGGCGCGGTCGGTGCCTGGATCGGCTGCCGCTACTACAAGGTGCCGCTCTCGTCGTACGCGGACTCGGTGGCCCCGGGCATCGCCGTCGCGCAGGCGATCGGGCGGCTCGGCAACTACTTCAACCAGGAGCTCTTCGGCGGACCGACCTCGGCGCCGTGGGGCCTGGAGGTCTTCGTCCGGACGCCCGGCGGCATCGCCGGCGCCGTCCCGCTGAACGGCAACTGCGAGTTCCCGACCGACTACGTCAAGGCCGCCCCCGAGGTGCTCTGCGGGGTGTACCAGCCGACGTTCCTGTACGAGCTGCTCTGGTGCCTGCTGGTCGCCCTCGTCGTGGTGCTGGTCGACAAGCGGTACCAGCTGGGCGGCGGCCGGGCGTTCGCGGTCTACGTCGCGGGCTACACGCTGGGCCGGGTGTGGATCGAGCTGCTGCGCACCGACCCGGCGAACACGTTCTTCGGGATCCGGATCAACGTCTACACCTCGGTGCTGGTGTTCCTCGGCGCGATCGTCTTCCTGGTCGTCCGCCGGAACGTCGGCCGGGAGGACCCGGCCGTGGTGTGGGGTCCGGACCGCAAGGGCAAGTCCACGGTCGCTGCGCCGGATACGGAGTCGGCTGACGCTGACGCTCCCGACTCGGCGGACGCTGCGGCAGGGGATGGTGCCGATCCGGACGAGCCGGCCGACGCGGACGCCCGGCGACCCTCGGCGACCTAGCTCGGGCGACCGGACGGGGCGCCACCTCCTACGGCCCCCGGATGATCAATCTCGCCGGCCGAGAGTCGCTGCGTTAACAGCATGCGTCAGGCCTACTCCTGGTACCGACCGGCGGCTGCGGTGCGGTAACTTTGGTGCGTGCTGGGCCATCGTCGTCCCGGTGAATCCGCGATCATCGAGCGCGGGACACGGTGACGATCGGGCGGCAACCCCGCCCCAGGGCACCAGTGCCTGCGCTCGGGCCCGGTGGCTCACCCTCCAGCCACGGACGGCCCTTGATGCACCGCCCGGTCTGGACGCGCCGCCGCTCTCCGACCTGGTCGACACTGGACTCACCGCAGTAACGCGAGACCGCCGTACCCGTGTACCCAGCCCCACCAGCGTCACCCGTGTATCGAGCCTTACCTGCGTAGCCGTGACATGTCCACCGTGCCAAACCGCCGCGAGGCGGCCGCGCCGCCGACGACGGGAGGTCTGCCGTGCAGTACTCGGCAACACCCGCCCCCCAGGGGCTGTACGACCCACAGTTCGAACGTGACGCCTGTGGTGTCGCCGCCGTGGCCGACATCAAGGGCCGCCGCAGCCACTCGATCGTCAACGACGGCGTCACGGCGCTGATCAACCTGGACCACCGCGGCGCCGCCGGTGCCGACCCCGCTGTCGGTGACGGCGCGGGCATCCTGATCCAGGTCCCGGACGAATTGTTCCGTGCGGTCGTCGACTTCGAGCTGCCGGAGAGCCCCGATCCGCGGCACGGCCAGGCCTACGCGGTCGGCACCGGATTCCTGCCCGCCGACCCGGCGATCCGCGCCGAGGCCAAGAAGATCGTCGCCGACATCGTCGCGGACGAGGGCCTGACCCTGCTCGGCTGGCGGGAGGTGCCCACCGACCCGATCGGTGCCGGTGTCGGCCGGATGGCGCTGGACGTGATGCCCGCCTTCGAGCAGCTGTTCCTGGCCGCCCCGGCCGTCGACGGTGTGTACCCGTTCGGCGTCGACCTGGACCGGATGATCTACGCCGCCCGCAAGCGGATCGAGCACGACACCGCTGTCTGTCGCCGGCAACGAGCACGGGGTCTACTTCGCCTCGCTGTCCAGCCGCACCATCGTCTACAAGGGCATGCTGACCACCGAGCAGCTGCCGGCGTTCTTCGCCGACATCACCGACGAGCGGACCGAGAGCGCGATCGCGATCGTGCACTCCCGGTTCTCCACCAACACCTTCCCGGCCTGGCCGCTGGCCCACCCGTTCCGCTTCATCGCGCACAACGGCGAGATCAACACGGTGCGCGGCAACCGCAACCGGATGCGCGCCCGCGAGGCGATGCTGGCCTCGAAGCTGATCCCGGGCGACCTGGCCAGGGCGTTCCCGATCTGTACCCCGGGAGCATCGGACTCCGCGTCGTTCGACGAGGTGCTCGAGCTGCTGCACCTGGGCGGCCGCACCCTGCCGCACGCGGTGCTGATGATGATCCCGGAGGCCTGGGAGAACAACGCCACCCTCGACCCGTCGATCCGTGGGTTCGCCGAGTTCCACGCCTCGCTGATCGAGCCGTGGGACGGGCCGGCCTGTGTGACGTTCACCGACGGCACCATCCTGGGCGCCGTCCTGGACCGCAACGGTCTGCGTCCCGGACGCTGGTGGCTGACCACCGACGACACCGTCGTGCTGGCCTCCGAGGCGGGTGTGCTGCCGATCCCGCCGGAGAAGGTGCTGGAACGCGGTCGGCTGCAGCCGGGCCGGATGTTCCTGGTCGACACCGACCAGGGCCGGATCCTCAACGACGCCGAGGTCAAGGGCGCGCTGGCCGCCGAGCACCCGTACCGCGACTGGGTGCACGCCGGCTTGATGCGGCTCACCGACCTGCCGGACCGCGAGCACGTCACCGTCTCGCACCGCAGCGTGCTGGCCCGGCAGAAGATCTTCGGCTACACCGAGGAAGAGCTGCGGGTGCTGATCACCCCGATGGCCGCCACCGGCGCCGAGGGCATCGGCTCGATGGGTACCGACACCCCGGAAGCGGTGCTGTCCACCCGTCCCCGGTTGATCTTCGACTACTTCAGCCAGTTGTTCGCGCAGGTCACCAACCCGCCGCTGGACGCCATCCGGGAGGCGGTCGTCACCTCGCTGTCCTCCGTCATCGGCCCGGAGGCCAACCTGCTCGAGCCCGGCCCCTGGTCGTGCCGGCAGGTCGTGCTGCCGTTCCCGGTGCTGGACAACGACGACCTGGCCAAGTTGATGGGGATGAACGCGGAGGGCAACCTGCCCGGGTTCGCCTCCGCCACCATCTCCGGGCTGTACGACGTGCAGGGCGGCGCCGAGGCGCTGGCCGACGCGATCGAGCGATGTCGGCTGGAGACCGATGACGCGATCGCCGCCGGCGCCCGGGTGATCATGCTGTCCGACCGGCACTCCACCGCCGACCGGGCGCCGATTCCCTCCCTGCTGCTCACCTCGGCCGTGCACCAGCACATGGTGCGGCAGAAGACCCGCACCAAGGTCGCGCTGGTCGTCGAATCCGGCGATGCCCGCGAGGTCCACCACATCGCGCTGCTGCTCGGCTACGGCGCCGGCGCGGTCAACCCGTACCTGGTGTTGGAGAGCGCCGAGGACCTGTCCCGGCACGGCCTGCTCGGCGACGTCACGCCCGAGAAGGCCGTGAAGAACACCGTGTACGCCCTGGGCAAGGGCGTGCTCAAGGTGATGAGCAAGATGGGGATCTCCACCGTCGGCTCGTACCGCGGCGCGCAGGTCTTCGCCGTGTTCGGCATCGACACCCCGGTGCTGGACGAGTATTTCACCGGCACCACCACCCGCACCGGCGGCAGCGGACTGTCCACCATCGCCGGCGACATCGCCGCCCGGCACGCGCTCGCCTTCGTGCCCAACCCCGGCACGCTCGAGCACCGCAAGCTGGAGGTCGGCGGCCAGTACCAGTGGCGCCGCGAGGGCGAGATCCACCTGTTCAACCCGGAAACCGTGTACCTGCTGCAACATTCGACCCGCAGCAAGCAGGAGAAGGTGTTTCGCCGGTACACCGACGCCGTCGACAAGCTGTCCCGCGAAGGTGGCACGCTGCGCGGCCTTTTCGAGCTGCGGACCGGCGAGCGGCCGGCCGTCGAGCTGGACGAGGTCGAGCCCGCGTCGGAGATCGTGAAGCGGTTCGTCACCGGAGCCATGTCGTACGGCTCGATCTCGGTCGAGGCGCACCAGACGCTGGCCATCGCGATGAACCGGCTCGGCGGGAAGTCGAACACCGGCGAGGGCGGCGAGGACATCGATCGGCTGCTCGACCCGGTGCGCCGCTCCGCGATCAAGCAGGTCGCGTCCGGCCGGTTCGGGGTGACCAGCGCCTATCTGGTGAACTCCGCGGAGATCCAGATCAAGATGGCGCAGGGTGCCAAGCCCGGCGAGGGCGGGCAGCTGCCCGGTTCCAAGGTCTACCCATGGATTGCGGCAACCCGGCACGCCACCGCGGGTGTCGGGCTGATCTCGCCGCCGCCGCACCACGACATCTACTCCATCGAGGATCTCAAGCAGCTGATCCACGACCTGCGCAACGCCAACCCCGCTGCCGCGGTGTCGGTGAAGCTGGTCTCGGTCCCCGGTGTCGGCACCGTTGCCGCCGGCGTGACCAAGGCGCACGCCGACAAGGTGATCGTCGCCGGCTACGACGGCGGCACCGGTGCTGCGCCGTTGACCTCGCTCAAGCACACCGGGCAGCCGTGGGAACTCGGCCTGGCCGAGACCCAGCAGACGTTGCGGCTCAACCAGTTGCGCGAACAGGTCAGGGTGCAGGTCGACGGCGGGTTGAAGACCTCCCGCGACGTGGTCGTCGCCGCCCTGCTCGGCGCCGAGGAGTTCGGCTTCTCCACCGCTCCGCTGGTGGTCGCCGGCTGCGTGATGATGCGGGTCTGTCACCTGGACACCTGCCCGGTCGGCATCGCCACCCAGAACCCGGTGCTGCGGGCCCGCTACACCGGAACGCCGGAGTTCGTCGAGACGTTCTTCCTCTACCTGGCCGAGCAGGTCCGCGAATACCTTGCGGCCCTTGGCTTCCGGTCGATCGAAGAGGCCGTCGGGCACGCCGAGATGCTGGACGTCTCGGCCGCCATCGCGCACCACCGGGCGCACGGCCTCGACCTCGCGCCGTTGCTGGAGATCCCCGAGGTGGCCAGCGATTACTCGTGCACCCACCCGGCGCAGCACGACCTGTCGAAGACGTTGGACGCCAAGCTGATCGAGCTGGCATCGACCGCGCTGCAGGACGCCAGGGGAGTGCGGATCGACCTGCCGATCCGCAACGTCGACCGGACCGCCGGCACCATGCTCGGCTCCGAGGTGACCCGGATCTTCGGGCCGGACGGCCTGCCGGAACACACCATCGACGTGAACCTGACCGGGACCGCCGGTCAGTCGCTCGGCGCCTTCCTGCCGCGCGGCGTGTCCCTCACCTTGCTGGGTGACGCCAACGACTACGTCGGCAAGGGTCTCTCCGGTGGACGGATCGTCGTCCGCCCGGACGAGAACTCGCCGTCCCAGGCACCCGGTGTCAAGACCCAGGTGATCGCCGGCAACACCATCGGCTACGGCGCCACCTCCGGTGAGGTCTACCTGCGGGGTCGGGTCGGCGAGCGGTTCGCCGTCCGCAACTCGGGCGCCCTGATGGTCGTCGAGGGCACCGGCGACCACGCCTGCGAGTACATGACCGGCGGCCGGGTGGTGATCCTCGGACGCACCGGGCGCAACGTCGGCGCCGGGATGAGCGGCGGCATCGCCTATCTGCTCGATCCGGAACCGGCGAAGGTCAACCCGGAACTGGTGGATCTGGAACCGCTGGACGCCGACGAGGTGTTCTGGCTCGGCGAGCAGATCAGCGCGCACGCCAAGCTCACCGGCTCCCGGATCGCCGCCGCGTTGCTGGCCGACTGGCCGGTGGCCGCGATCCGGTTCTCCCGGGTGATGCCGCGCGACTACCGCAAGGTGCTCTCCATCCGCGCCGAGGCCGCGTCGCTCGGGGTGGACGCCGACGAGATGATCATGGAGGCCAGTCATGGCTGATCCCAGCGGCTTTCTCAAGCACAGCCGGCAGGGCCCGGCCCGAAGGCCCATCCCGCTGCGGTTGCGGGACTGGAACGAGGTCTACGAGCCGTTCGCCGAACAGGACACCCGGGCCCAGGCGGCCCGCTGCATGGACTGCGGAATCCCGTTCTGCCATCAGGGTTGTCCGCTGGGCAACATCATCCCGGAGTGGAACGACCTGGTCCGCACCGGGAAATGGGAAGAGGCGTCGGATCGGCTGCACGCCACCAACAACTTTCCCGAGTTCACCGGTCGGCTGTGCCCGGCGCCGTGCGAAGCGGCCTGCGTGCTCGGCATCGGTGACGACCCGGTGTCGATCAAGCTGGTCGAGCAGGAGATCGCGGATCGCGCGATCGACGCCGGCTTCGGGTTGACCCCACGGCCGGCGGAACTGTCCACCGGACGATCCGTCGCCGTCATCGGCTCCGGTCCGGCCGGGCTGGCCGCCGCCCAGCAGCTGGCCAGGGCCGGTCACGACGTCACCGTCTTCGAGCGGGACGCCAGGATCGGCGGCCTGATGCGGTACGGCATCCCGGAATTCAAGATGGCCCGGGACGTCCTCGACCGCCGGCTGGCCCAGATGGAGGCCGAGGGCGTGACCTTCGTCGCGTCGGTCGCTGTCGGTGTCGATCTCTCGGTGGAGAAGCTGCACAACGACTTCGACGCCGTCGTCATCGCCACCGGGTCCACCGTCCCGCGCGAATTGACCGTCGACGGGCGGCATCTCGAGGGTGTGCACCTGGCGATGCCGTACCTGACCCAGCAGAACGAGGTGCTGGAAGGCACCCGGGAAGCCGTCGAGGTCTCGGCCGAGGGCAAGAACGTGATCATCATCGGCGGCGGCGACACCGGCGCCGACTGCTACGGCACCGCGCTGCGGCAGAACGCGGCGTCGGTCACCCAGCTGGACATCCACGTGATGCCGCCGACCACCAGGGATCTGTCCACCCCGTGGCCGACATACCCGTTGATGCTGCGGATCTCGGCCGCGCACGAGGAGGGTGGCGAGCGCGTCTTCGGCGTCAACTCCACCTCGATCGAGGGCACGGACGGTCGCGTGAGTGGTTTGCATCTGGTGGAGGGCAAGCGGATCCCCGGCGGCTTCATCCCGACCGAGGGCACCGAGAAGCACTTCGACGCCGACATGATCCTGATCGCCCTCGGCTTCGTCGGACCCGAAAGGCCCGGCCTGCTCGACGGTCTCGGCGTGCAGATCTCGAACCGCGGGACCATCGTCCGGGACGAGAACTACATGACCAGCGTCCCAGGGGTTTTCGTCGCCGGAGACGCCGGGCGTGGGCAGTCGCTGATCGTCTGGGCCATCGCCGAGGGCCGGTCCGCCGCCGCCGGGGTCGATGCGTACCTGGCCGGGTCGTCGTTCCTGCCCGACCCGCTGGAGCCGACCGCGGTCGCGCTGCGCTGATCTTGCGCGGCCCGGGTGCGCCCGCTGTTGCGCTGATCGGGTGCGCCACCTGTGCGTTGATCGGGTGCGCCACCTGTGCTTGATCGGGTGCGCCACCTGTGTTGATCATGCGGCGCTGCCCGGCAAACCGGACATTTCACTGCCAAATCCGGGCTGGGCCGCATGATCAACTCTCTGGGACGCGGGGCTGGGCCGCATGATCAACTCTCTGGGGCGGGGCTGGGCGAGGCATGTTCGACACCCGAAGGCGGGGACGAGTGCCGAGGCGAGGTGATGGTGAACGCCGGTTGAACGCTGTGAGCCTCACTTCATGATCGGTTCAGAAAGGCGCTAAGGTTCTCGCATGACTCGTCGAGCAAAGATCGTTTGCACCATGGGCCCCGCGACGTCGTCCGAGGAGGGCATCGCTGCCCTGCTCGACGCCGGCATGAACGTCGCCCGGATGAACTTCTCGCACGGGGACTATGCGGATCACAAGGAGATCTACGACAGGCTCCGGGCCGCCGCGAAGTCGGCCAACAAGGCGCTCGCCATCCTCGCCGACCTGCAGGGCCCGAAGATCCGGCTCGGCCGGTTCACTGACGGCCCGCATCACTGGGGGACGGGTGAGCAGGTGACCATCACCGTCGACGAGTGCGAGGGCACGAAGGATCGCGTCTCCACCACGTACAAGGGGTTGGCGCAGGACGCCCGGCCCGGCGACCGGCTGCTGATCGACGACGGCAAGGTCGGCCTGGTGGTGACCAAGGTCGAGGGCAACGACGTGATGTGCGCGGTCACCGAGGGTGGCCCGGTCTCCAACAACAAGGGCATCTCGCTGCCGGGGATGAACGTCTCGGTCCCGGCGATGAGCGAGAAGGACATCTCCGACCTGAAGTTCGCGTTGTCGCTCGGCGTCGACGTCGTCGCGCTGTCGTTCGTCCGCTCGGCGTCCGACGTCGACCTGGTCCGCAACGTCATGGACGAGGTCGGTGCACCCCGCCGTCCCGGTGATCGCCAAGCTGGAGAAGCCGGAAGCGGTCGCCAATCTCGAGGCGATCGTCCGCGCGTTCGACGGGATCATGGTCGCCCGCGGCGATCTGGGTGTCGAGCTGCCGCTGGAGCAGGTCCCGCTGGTGCAGAAGCGGGCCGTGCAGATCGCCCGGGAGAACGCCCGGCCGGTGATCGTCGCCACCCAGATGCTCGACTCGATGATCGAGCACTCCCGGCCGACCAGGGCGGAGGCCTCCGACGTCGCCAACGCGATCCTGGACGGCGCCGACGCGGTCATGCTGTCCGGTGAGACCTCGGTCGGCAAGTACCCGATCATCGCCGTGAAGACCATGGCCAAGATCACCGAGGCCGTCGAGGCCGAATCGGTCTCCGCCCCGCCGCTCACCCACACCCCGCGGACCATGGGCGGCGTGCTGTCGTTCGCGGCCAGGGACATCGGCGAGCGGATCGGGGCAAAGGCGCTGGTGGCGTTCACCTATTCCGGCGACACGGTGCGACGGCTGGCCCGTCTGCACACCTCGCTGCCGGTGCTGGCCTTCACCCCGCGCGAGGAGGTGCGCAACCAGTTGGCGCTGACCTGGGGCGTGCAGACCTTCGTCACTCCCGCGGTGGACACCACCGACGCGATGGTGGAGCAGGTCGATCTGGCCATGCTGGACATCCCCGGATACGCACCCGGCGACATCGTGGTGATCGTGGCCGGCGCGCCGCCGAACACGTCCGGATCGACCAACCTGATCCGGGTGCACCGGCTGGGTCACTCCGACTGACGTGGTCGGCGACGGTTCCAAGCCAACACTGGACATCGACGGCGTTCCTCGCGGGCAGGGCGTCGTCGACGCCCTGGTGCACCTGCTCGATCTGGAACGACTCGAGGACAACCTGTACCGCGGGATCTCGCCGGAGATGTCGCCGGTGCGGGTGTTCGGTGGTCAGGTCGCCGCGCAGGCCTTGATCGCCGCCGGCCGCACGGTGCCCAGCGAGCGTCGGGTGCACTCGCTGCACTCCTACTTCCTGCGACCGGGAAACCCGTTGCAGCCGATCGTCTTCCAGGTCGACCGCGCCCGGGACGGGGTGTCGTTCACCACCCGCCGGGTGGTCGCCATCCAGCACGGCAAGCCGATCTTCACGATGTCGGCGTCCTTCCAGGTCGACGAGCCAGGAGTCGATCACGCCGACCCGATGCCGAATGTGCCGCCGCCGGAGTCGCTTCCGACGTACGCCGAGCGGATTGCGCCGATTCGCGAACGGTTGGCCGTGTGGGGGCAGATCCCGCGGCCGTTCGACGTCCGGTACGTCGACGACCCGCCGTGGGTGTCGCGGCTGAACGGCCCGCAGACCGAGGTGCACAACAAGGTCTGGTTCCGCGCGGACGGCGTGCTGCCCGACGACGACCTGCTGCACGTGTGCATCCTGGCGTACCTCTCGGACCTGACGCTGCTGTACTCGGTGCTGGCCACCCATGCGTTGTCCGCCGAATTCGACCGCATCCAGATGGCGTCGCTCGATCACGCCATGTGGTTCCACCGGCCGTTCCGGGTCGACGAGTGGGTGCTGTACGACACCAGTTCGCCCAGTGCCTCCGGAGCGCGCGGGCTGGGAACCGGGCACTTCTTCGCCGAGGACGGGCGGATGCTGGCCACCGTGGTGCAGGAGGGCCTGGTCCGGCTGCGATGAGCGAGGTCCACCCTGCTGTAGATCTCCAGGTAGCAGCGGGGGAGCCGACCACCGTGCTGGCACTCAAGGAGTGGGCCGCGGTCGTGCATGCCCTGCTGGACGGCCGGCAGACGGTGCTGCTGCGCAAGGGTGGCATCCACGAGAAGCGTTTCAGCCTGCGGGGTTCCAGGTTCGTGGTGTTCCCGACCGTGGCGCACAGCCATCTCGAGTCGACCAGAGCCGAGCATGCCGACCTGCTGCCGCTGGGTTCGGCGGACGTCATCGAATCCGACGGATCCCTGGTGGTGCGAGCCGAACTCGAGGTGGTCGAGGCCATCGCCGTGCGCCGGCCGGACCGGATCGCCGATCTGGAACCGTTCCACATCTGGACCACGGAATCGGTGCGCCGCAACCGGATCGACTTCCGGCCGCGGCACGAGCTGAGCGCCATCGTGGTCCGCGCCCGACCGCTGGCCGCTCCGGTGACCGTGCCCCTGCTGCCGGAGTACGCCGGGTGCAGGAGCTGGGTCGACCTGGATCCCGGTTCGTTCGCCGATGTGCCTCGGCTCGGGCCGGTTCACGACGACGCCCTGCTGTTGGACATCGCCGAGCAGATCCGATCCGCCGTCGGGCCGTAGATCGGGCTGACGGAGCTGGTCCCTGTGTGTGCCGGCGTTCCCCGGAGCCACTCAGTGGACTAAGTCCTTGACTAAGTCTGCAGGCGGTGGTGCCATGAAGTATGACGGTTGTCGGGGTCCATGAGGCGAAGACGCATTTCTCCCAGCTGCTGCGACGCGTCGCCACCGGCGAAGAGATCGAGATCCACTCCGGTGGTCGCCCCGTGGCTCGGCTGGTTCCCATCGTGCAACGAGGCAAGCGGCAGTTCGGGCACGACCGGGGGAAGTTCGAGGTCCCCGACGACTTCAACGCCCCGCTATCCCCGGATGTCCTGGCCGACTTCGAGTGACGACAATTCTGCTCGACACCCATGCGTTTCTCTGGCTCCAAACGACGCCGGAAAAGCTCGCGCCCGTGCTGAACATTCTCGAAGACGCCGAGACGACGTTGCTGTTGTCGGCGGTCAGTTCCTGGGAGATCGCCGTGAAGTGGGAACTGGGAAAGCTGGAGCTTCCGGAACCCCCGGAGCGGTTTGTCCCAGATCGCATGCAGCGTAATGGGATCGAAGGTCTTGCGGTTCTGCACTCGCATGCTCTGGCCGTTGCAAGTCTGCCGAGGCACCATAGAGATCCATTTGATCGGATGCTGATCGCGCAGGCGTTGGCCGAGGACATCCCCTTGCTGACGGGGGACGACGCAATCCGTGCCTATGACGTCGAGGTGATGTGGGTCGGCTGACGTGCGGACGAACCACCGCCCGGAAGATCATCATCTTGGGAAGGAAATGTGTCGCCTGGTGACGGCTTTCCTTCCGGAGTGTTGATCTTGAGGACCTCCCTGGCCTCGGGTCGCCGGGCGGGTGGCAACTCAGTAGCGTGAGGTGGCGCCGGGTGGGTAAAGAACCTGGGCACACCGCGGGCCGCAGCGGCCGGCGGTACGACCTTCGAAGGAGACCACGATGAGTCTGAGCGACGACGACATCAAGAGCGGCAGCGCAGCCGTCGAGGGACCGGCGGACGGTGGAGCCGAGGGTGGTACGCCCGGTGTCCATGACGGTGGTGCTGATGGCGGTGCTGACAGTGGCGCCGAGGGTCCGGCCGATGGCGGTGCCGGTGGTACGCCCGGTGTCCATGACGGTGGTGCCGATGGTGGCGCGGATGGCGGTGCTGACGGAGGCGCGGACAGTGGCGCCGAGGGTCCGGCCGATGGTGGTGCCGGTGGCACGCCCGGTGTCCACGACGGCGGCGCTGATGGTGGTGCGGACGGTGGAGCCGATGGCGGTGCCGATGGTGGCGCTGACGGCGGCGCCGATGGTGGCGCAGACGGGTCTGCTGGCAACTGATGCTCGAGCGTGATGACGCGGGAGCGGCCGGTTACGCCGGCCGCTCCCGCCTCGATCCGTCGGTCCAACCGGCGCTGTTCCGGTGCATCTCGGTGACCACCAGCGAGTTCGCGGACCGGTTCTGGTCCACCGCGCCGTTGCTCAGCGACTCGACCGAGCTGGTCAGGGATTTCTCGGACCTGTTCTCGGCCGACGCCGTCGACGAACTCATCTCCGAACGGGGCCTGCGCACCCCGTTCCTGCGGATGGCCAAGAACGGATCGGTGCTCGCCACCGCCGGTTTCACCCGCTCCGGCGGGGTCGGCGCGACGATCGGCGATCAGGTGGCCGACGACAAGGTGCTGGCCCAGCTGGCCGGCGGCGCCACTCTTGTCCTGCAGGCACTGCACCGCACCTGGCCGCCGCTGATCCGGTTCGGCACCGAACTCGCCGTCGAGCTCGGTCACCCGGTCCAGATCAACGCGTACATCACGCCGCCGGAGAATCAGGGTTTCTCGGCCCACTACGACACCCACGACGTGTTCGTCCTGCAGGTCGCGGGCAGCAAACGTTGGACCATCCACGCTCCGGTGATCGACGACCCGCTGCCTGATCAGACCTGGGATCAGCGGAAGTCGGCAGTGGCCGCCAGGGCGACCGAGACCCCGCTGATCGACACCGTTCTGCAGCCCGGCGATGCGCTCTATCTGCCAAGAGGGTTCCTGCATTCGGCGGTGGCGCAGGGGGAGGTGTCGATCCATCTCACGGTCGGCGTCCACCCGTTGACCGCCTACGACCTGGCTCGCGAGTTGATCACCGCCGCTGCCTCGGATCGGGACTTGCGGCGCTCGTTGCCGCTGGGTATCGACGTCACCGACATCTCCGTCGTCACTGCCCATCTGCAGGACGCCGCCAAGCGCCTGGCCTCGGTCGTCGACGGGGTGGATCAGGATCAGCTGGCCGCCGTCGCCCGAACCGTTGGTCGGCAGCAGGTCGGCGCGACCCGGCCCGCACCGCTGGCCCCGTTGCGGCAGTTGGCCGCTCTTCGCGACCTCGATGCACAGACCGAGCTGCAGCTCCGGCCCGGTTTGCGGCCAATGCTGGGGCCGACCGGGGACAGAATCTCGATGGAGGTCAACGGCGGCACCATCAGCTGGCCGGCCCAGACCGGCCCGGCGCTGGAGCTCGCAGTGTCGGGAGAAGTGTTCCAGCCCAGGGACTGTGTCGACCTGGATCCCGAGGAACAATTGGTGGTGGCCCGGCGCCTACTGCGCGAAGGCATCGTGGTCCCCGCGACCACAGGACCCGTTGGCTCGATCGAGCCGGATCGTCGAACGGGGTGACGACCGGTCGCGGCCTGGTGCGATCGGAACGCTGCGCCGTCCAAGCCGGTCTGCGCGGAGACCCCATGCTCGGCAGCGCCTTCCCGGCCTCCCGGCTGCTGTTGGTCGAGCAGCCAGGTCCCTGGGGAAGGGCCGGCCTGCTCGACTCCAGGTTCGATCGGGCAGTCGCCCATCGCCTGGTCGCGAGATTGTCGCGGCAGGGCATTCGGGTCCTGGCCATCCGTAGGCCGGGAAGGGCGGTGGCCGACGGGCCGCGGAAGTGGGCGGCGGTCGACTGCCGTCCCGAGCGAGAAGCCGTGCGGTGGGGCAGTTTCGAGCAGGATGCGGAACTGCTCGAGCTGGACGTCACGGAACTGCTCGACAAGCCCGGTGCTGCCACCGATTCCCCGTCGCAGGCAGCGAACACCGTTCCGCTCTATGCGGTGTGCGCCCACGGCACCCACGATGTCTGTTGCGCCATCAACGGACGTCCGGTCGCCGCGGCGCTGGAGACGTTGCGTCCCGGCCAGGTCTGGGAATGCAGCCACGTCGGCGGAGATCGGTTCGCCGCCAACGTGTTGGTGCTGCCCTCCGGACTGCTGTACGGCCGGGTCGACATCACCGACGCCGAGGCCCTGGTCACGAGCGACGGAGCAGCGGAGAGGTGTTGGAGCGCAACGCGAGGGGCCGGGTCGGCTTCCCGTCCGAAGTCCAGGCCGCCATGGTCTTCGCGCATGGTCAGCGCCCTGGTCTGCGGATCTCCGAGGTCCGCCCGATCGACAGCCAACCGAGTCTTTCGCCCGCGTTGACCTCCGTACGGTTGGCGGTCGGCGAGGAGATCGTCGATGTCACAGGTCGAGGTGGAGTCGTCGCCGACCGCCTGGCTGACGTGCCAGGCCGGGCAGCCGTCATCGGCGAATGTGTACCGCCCGATCACCATGGACGTGGTGTCGACGACTCGCTGACCGTTCGGCCGGCTGAACCGGACAGATCGCCCGGCCTATGCTTCGCCGGTGACCCGGCTGCGTTCCACCATCGGCCTCGAGCTGGTGATCCGGGTGGTCTACGGGATGTTCCCGGGCGGGCTCCGTCGGGTGCTGGCCGGACGTCCGGTGCGGGTCGACGGCCAGACCCTCGATCCCGATCTGCAGCTGTTGCTGCGGCTCGAGCGGTTGAGCAGCTCGGGCACGCCGTCGGCCACCTTGGTCCGTCGCCGCGAGCATCTCGATGCGGCGTCGGCGCTGGTCGGTGGGCGACTGGTGGACGGCATCAGCACGCGGTCGATCACCATTCCGGCCGGCGATGACCGGGAGATTGCGGGTCGGCTCTACTCGCCGGACGGCCTGCCGCCCGGGTCGGCGCTGTTGGTCTACCACCACGGCGGAGGCTGGGTGACCGGCAGCCTGGACAGCCACGAGGCGGTCTGCCGCTACCTGGCCGTGCATGCGGGGATCCGGGTGCTCGCGACCGCCTACCGACTCGCCCCCGAGCACCCGTTTCCCGCCGCCGTCGACGACGCCAGGACGGCGTACCGGTTCGCGGTGGACCATGCGGTCGAACTCGGGGCCGACCCTCGCGCTGTCGCGGTCGGCGGGGACAGCGCGGGCGGCAACCTGGCCGCCGTCACCGCTCATCTGGCGGTGGCCGACGGCGAACCGGTGCCGGCCTTCCTGCTGATGTTCTACCCGCCGTGCGATGCGGTGAACCGGGCGCCGTCGCGCGAGATGTTCGCGGCGGACTTCCTGCTCACCGACGCGGACATCGACTGGTTCTGCGACCACTACCTGCCGCCGCCCGCGGACCGGGCCGATCCGCGGGCCTCGATCCTGCTGGCCGCCGACCTGTCCGGGATGCCGCCGACCTACCTGGCGACAGCGGGTTTCGATCCGCTCCGCGACGAGGGGGAGCTGTATGCCGGTCGGCTGGCCGCGGCCGGAGTCCCGGTGGTGCTTCGCCGGCACACCGATCTGGTGCACGGGTTCGTCAACATGATCGGGCTGAGCCCGCGTTGCCGGGAGGCGATCGCCGAAGCCGCGGGTGCCCTGCGGACCGGACTTGCCTGGTGCCCCCGGTCAGACTCGAACTGACACTGTGCGGGATTTGAATCCGCTTCCTCTGCCAATTGGGATACGGGGGCAGTGCCCCTGAGGGGCAGAAGCAATCTTAGACGGCCCTGGACGGAATTCTGAGCACCGGCGGTGACAACGATGTCGGTTGCGTCCCGTTTACTCGATCAAGATCACATTCGGGACACGCTCCGGTTAGCGTGCTGGTCACATTGCACCGATACGCTTGCGCCCGGACCAATGGCCGATCCGCGGCCATCGGCATCGTTGGGGAGGTGGCCGATGACCGCTCCGAAGCGAGTGATCATCGCCGAGGATGAGGCGCTGATCAGGCTCGACCTGGCAGAAATGCTGGCCGAAGAGGGTTTCGAGGTGGTGGGGCAGGCCGTCGACGGCGAACAGGCCGTCGAGATGGCCACCGAGCTCCGGCCCGACCTGGTCATCATGGACGTCAAGATGCCCAAGAAGGACGGGATCGACGCGGCCGGTGAGATCGTCGCCGAACAGATCGCACCGGTGGTCATCCTGACGGCCTTCTCGCAGCGCGAATTGATCGAGCGGGCCCGCGATGCGGGTGCCATGGCGTATCTGGTCAAGCCGTTCTCGAAGGCGGACCTGCTGCCGGCGATCGAACTCGCCGTCGCGCGGTATGCGGAGACGGCCGCGCTCCGGATCGAAGTCGCCGACATCAGCCAGCGCCTCGAGGCCCGCAAGATCATCGATCGGGCCAAGGGCCTGCTGATGACACACCAGAAGATGACCGAACCGGAGGCCTTCCGGTGGATCCAGCGGACCGCGATGGATCGGCGCACGTCGATGCAGGCCGTCGCCGGCGCCGTGCTGGAGGGGTTGTCGGCCAAGAGCTGACCGGAGGTGACGGAGGCTGCGGGCCATTGGCGCGCGGTCGCTCACCCGATAGATGGAAGTTTGCTTGTCGCAGGGCGTGAGGGAACGCAATTTCTCCCTCACGCCCTGCTGCTTGTCAGGAAGAACCACACCCTTGACGACTGGATGCCGACGAATTCGCGGTCTAAACCGGCGCAGACAGCCTGATCTACGGTCACAGTGACCGACGACTGGTCACGGAAAGTCACCGAAGGGGAGTCTGCGCAGGTCAGCGGATCCCTGCGGGAAGCGTGTCCAACTCATGAGGGGGACATGTGAACCGGGAGTCGCATTTTGGTTACGAGGCCACGCCGGTGCGCCCCAATGCGCCATCCGTGGGATAAGTTCCCCGCGTGTCGGCGTCGTCGGCGCGGCCGGAGAACATCCGGTGAACAGATTCTTCGGAGGTGGCCAGTGCATCGACGTTCGATGCGATCCGCCCTCGTCCTGGTGGCCGTTGCCACTCTGACGTTGGCGGCCTGTGGATCGAAGTCCACGGACAGTACGAGCAGCAGTGCGGCGCCGGCGGCCAGTGGTTCAGCGGCGGCCAGCGTCGCGGCAGCGTCGGGGAGCGGTTCGGCTGCACCGGCCGGCGGCCTCACGATCACCCCGCTCAAGCAGATCACGCCGGAAGGCGCCGAGGTTCCCGCCGCCGCAGCGACGACACCGGTCGAGCCCGGCCGGATCGCGGCAGCGCCAACTGTGCCTCCGGCAACGACCATCGCCATGGCCGGCGCGCTGACCGGTCCGAACGCCGCGCTCGGCATCAACATCCTCAACGGCGCCAAGCTCGCGATCGATCAGTTCAACGAGGCGAACGCCGGGTGCCAGGTCACCCTCAAGCAGTTCGATACCGAGGGTGACCCGCAGAAGGCCACCCAGGTCGCACCGCAGATCATCGGCGACGCGTCCATCATCGGCCTGCTCGGACCGGCATTCTCCGGCGAGACCAAGGCGACCGGCGCCGATCTTCAACCAGGCCGGACTGCTCTCGGTGACCGCGTCGGCCACCAACCCTGGCCTGACCACCAACGGTTGGACCAACTTCTTCCGGGGCCTGGGCAACGACGACTCGCAGGGCGGCGCGACCGCCAACTGGCTGACCGGCGAGAAGGGCTACACCAAGGTCTGTGTCGTCCAGGACAACACCGACTACGGCGTCGGCCTGGCCGAGGTCGTCACCGAGACGCTCGGTGCGGCCGCTGACGGCAACTGCGCCGTCAAGGTGAAGACCGGCGACAAGGACTTCTCCGCGCGGTATCCAGCTGATCAAGGGTGAGGAGCCGGAGGCCGTTTACTACGCCGGCTACTACGCGGAGGCCGCACCGTTCGTGCAGCAGCTGCGTGACGCGGGCGTCACCGCGGAGTTCGTCTCGGGTGACGGCACCAACGACCCGCAGTTCGTCGAGCAGGCGGGCGAGGCGTCCAAGGACGCGATCCTGACCTGCCCGTGTGGGCCGGCGCCGGATGACTTCGCCGCCACCTACGAGACCGAGTTCAACATCGCTCCCGGTGTCTACTCGGTCGATGCCTACGACCTGGCCACGATCATGGTGACCGGCATCGATTCCGAGGGCAAGGTCACCGACCGCGCCGGCATGATCGAGTTCTTCAAGACCTACGACGGTCAGGGCGTCGCGAGGCCTACAAGTGGGACTCCAGCGGTGAGCTCGCCGTCGCTGATCCCTGGCTCTACAAGGTCCAGTAGCTCTCACCGTCGAGCCCGGCGACCGGAGGCCCATCCTCGCGATGGGCCTCCGGTCGCCAGCTCGCTGGGCTCGGGTCATGCTGTCCACCATGCGATTCGGCCACGCGTGAGGTCGGGTAAAGGAGCACGATGACGGGTACCTGGGCGAGGAGATGTTATGTCCCTGGCGGCGCCCCCGATCAACTTCAACATCGACGCGCTGGGCAATCTCTTCTGGCAACTCACCATCGACGGACTGGCCTACGGCGCGATCTATGCGCTGGTCGCCGTCGGCTACACCCTCGTCTACGGCGTCCTGCGACTGATCAACTTCGCGCATTCCGAGATCTTCATGCTCGGCATGTTCGGTCAGTACGCGGTGCTGATGCTGCTCGGGATTCACCCCCAGCGGCAATGTCTACGCACGAAGGCACGGTGATGACGATCGTGTACCTCGGCATCGCGCTGATCGGCGGCATGGCCGTCTCCGGTGGCGCTGCGGTCGGCCTCGAACGCCTGGCCTACCGGCCGCTGCGCAAGCGCAACGCCCCGTCACTGGTCTTCCTGATCACCGCCATCGGTGCGTCGTTCGTCATCCAGGAATTCGTGCACTACGTGCTTCCCCAGCTGACCGACGGTGAACTGGGCGGCGTCAACGCGCAGGTGCCGATCCGGCTGGTCGCGCCGGAGGAGCAGTTCACCCTCTTCGGTGCCTCGGTCACCAACATCACCCTGATCATCCTGATCTCGGCGTTCGTCCTGGCGCTCGGCACCGACATCTTCGTCAATCGCACCAAGTTCGGTCGCGGCATCCGCTCCGTCGCGCAGGACCCGACCACCGCCACGCTGATGGGTGTATCCCGCGAGCGGGTCATCATCCTGACGTTCCTGATCGGCGGCATGCTGGCCGGCGCGGCCGCGCTGCTCTACACGCTGCGGGTCCCCAACGGGATCATCTACTCCGGCGGCTTCATCCTCGGCATCAAGGCCTTCTGCGCGGCCGTGCTCGGCGGCATCGGCAACCTGCGCGGCGCCCTGCTCGGCGGCTTGATCCTCGGCGTGATGGAGAACTACGGGCAGGTGTTGTTCGGCACCGGATGGCGTGACGTCGTCGCGTTCGTGCTGCTGATCCTGATCCTGATGTTCCGCCCCACCGGCATTCTCGGTGAGACCTTGGGGAGGGCGCGGGTATGAGCAATCCCTCCTTCGACCAGCGCGCCAAGGGCGGCGTCGGCGACTCCTTCCGTGAGTTGGTGGAATGCCCTGTCCCGGCCCGCCCAATGGGCCTTCGGCGCGCCGTTCATCCTGTTCATCGCGGTGCTGCCGCTGCTGAACATCCCGTTGCTGACCACCGAGGGCACCAACTTCGGCTCGGTGATGGCGCAGTTCGGCATGTACGCCCTGATCGCGATCGGCCTGAACGTCGTGGTCGGCCAGACCGGCCTGCTGGACCTCGGCTACGTCGGGTTCTACGCCGTCGGTGCCTACACCGTCGCGCTGCTGACCAGCCCGAACAGTCCGTGGAACCAGACCGGTCCGGACGGCTGGCTGTCGACCGAGCTGGGCCTGGCTGGCCTGCCTGCCGATCGCGATGGCGATCACCGCGCTGTCCGGCCTGATCCTCGGTTCGCCGACGCTGCGACTCCGTGGTGACTACCTGGCGATCGTCACCCTCGGGTTCGGCGAGATCGTCCGTCTGCTCGCCGACAACCTCGAGGAGATCACCGGCGGCGGTCGCGGTCTTTCCCAGGTCGCCTACCCGCGCGTCGGGGTCACCGAGGAGTTCCCGCTCGGCGTGTTCTCTGCCGGCAACGTCGGCAAGACGCTGAACTCCGGTGTCTGGTGGTTCTGGCTGTCGATCGTCCTGATCATCATCGTGCTGCTGTTCGTCGGAAACCTGGAGCGGTCGCGGGTCGGCCGGGCCTGGGTCGCGATCCGGGAGGACGAGGACGCCGCCGAGATCATGGGCGTGCCCACCTTCAGGTTCAAGCTCTGGGCGTTCGTGATCGGCGCGATGATCGGCGGCATGTCCGGTGCGCTGTATGCCGGTCAGGTCCAGTTCGTGGTGCCGACCAACTTCAACGTCGTCAACTCCGTGCTCTTCCTCTGCGCCGTGGTGCTCGGCGGTCAGGGCAACAAGCTCGGCGTCATTCTCGGCGCGTTCATCATCGTCTACCTGCCGAACTTCTTCCTCGGTCGAACGGAGCTCCTCGGCATCCCGGTCAACGGCAGCGAGATCGCCGAATACAAGTACCTGTTCTTCGGTCTGGCGCTGATGGTGCTGATGATCTTCCGTCCGCAGGGCCTGATTCCGGTCAGGCAGAAGCTGCTGACCTACGGCCGCGAGTTGTATGTCGCGGCCCGGCGGCGTAGCAAGGCAGAGGAAGCGGAGGTCGCCAAATGAGCCGCGATTCGGAATCCGAGCACGATCCCGGGAGCGGTCGGCGCCGGCGCGGAGGTCGGCGAGGAATACCGGCACATGTCGGAGGAGGCCTACGGCGAGGGCCCCGTCGGCCCGATGATCCTCGACGAAGCCGTGAAGGTCGACGTCTCCGACGTGATGCCGGAACTCGCCGACCCCGAGGTGGTCGCCGAGATCGTCGCCCCGACACGGGAAATCGAGGCCTCGGTCGGCGAGCCGCTGGTCGAACTGGACAAGGTGACGGTGAAGTTCGGTGGCCTCACCGCTCTGGACTCGGTGACCTTCACCATCAACCGCGGCGAGATCCTCGGACTCATCGGGCCGAACGGTGCCGGCAAGACCACCTGCTTCAACGCGATGACCGGCGTCTATCGGCCAACGTCCGGAACCGTCACGTTCGACCACCAGGTGATGGCCAAGCTCAAGCGCAACCAGATCACCCGGCTCGGCATCGCCCGCACCTTCCAGAATGTCCGGCTGTTCGGCGAGATGACCGCACTGGAGAACGTCGTCGTCGGCACCGACGCCCGGCACCGGACCTCAGTCCCCGGTGCCACCTTCCGCACCCCGCGGCACCGCCACGAGGAACGGGACGCCATCGACCGCGGCATGGCGCTGCTGGAGTTCGTCGGCGTGGGCGGCCGGGCCACGGAGAAGGCCCGCAACCTGCCCTACGGTGACCAGCGGCGGCTGGAGATCGCCCGCGCGCTGGCCACCGAACCGAAGCTGCTCTGCCTCGACGAACCGGCCGCCGGCTTCAACCCGGCGGAGAAGGTTGCCCTGATGGACCTGATCCGCAAGATCCGGGCCGACGGCTACACGGTGCTGCTGATCGAGCACGACATGCGTCTGGTGATGGGCGTGACCGACCGGATCGTGGTGTTGGAGTTCGGCAAGAAGATCGCCGAGGGCGTGCCCAACGAGATCCGCGACAATCCTGCGGTGGTTGCCGCTTACCTGGGGGTGCCGGACGATGCCACTGCTTGAGATCAAGGACATGACCGTTTCTTACGGCCGGATCGAGGCGCTGCACGGCATTTCGCTGACGGTCGAGGAAGGCGAGTTGGTCACCTTGATCGGCGCCAACGGTGCCGGCAAGACGACCACGATGCGGGCGATCTCCGGGATCCGGCCGCTGACCAAGGGATCGATCATCTTCGACGGCCAGGACATCACCAAGATGAAGGCCCACCTGCGGGTGATCGCCGGCATCGTCCAGGCACCCGAGGGTCGCGGTGTCTTTCCCGGCATGACGGTCCAGGAAAACCTGGACATGGGCCACTACGGGCGCACCTTCCCCAACAAGGCCGAGTACAAGACGACTCTCGACCGGGTCTACGAACTGTTCCCCCGGCTCGCGGAACGCCGCACGCAGATGGGCGGAACCATGTCCGGCGGCGAGCAGCAGATGGTCGCCATCGGCCGGGCGCTGATGGCCAGGCCGCGGGTACTGCTGCTCGACGAGCCGTCGATGGGGCTCGCCCCGATGATCATCCAGCAGATCTTCCGGATCATCTCCGACATCAACAAGACCACTGGCGTCACGATCCTGTTGGTCGAGCAGAACGCGCAGCAGGCGCTGTCCCGCTCCGACCGCGCCTACATCCTGGAGACCGGCGAAGTCGTGAAGACCGGCCCCGGCCCCGAGCTGCTCGCCGACCCGGCGATCAAAGAGGCCTACCTCGGCGTCGCCTGAGCCGTCTTGCCCTGCGGGGGCTATCCGCTGTTGATCATGCAGCGCAGCCCGCTTTCGCCAGACTTTTGTCTGAATTGCCGGGCAGCAGCGCATGATCAACACGGGAGCTCGGGGTTTTCGGCGTAGCCGCGATCACGTGCGGTCGCGCAGCAAGACCCGAAGTGCCCCGGTGAATCGCTCGGGATGCAGGTAGACGTCGCGACCGGTGACATGCAGGACGGACCAACCCGCCTCGAGCAGCTCGCGCCCGCGTTCCCGGTCACGGTCCAGCGACCCGTCTCCTGAATGAAAGTCCTGGCCGTCGAATTCGAGTCCGACACGTGCTGCACGCCAACCCATGTCGAGCCTGCGAACGCCCGACCTGGTACGAATGGGGATCTGCAGCTCTGGCCGTGGAAGGCCGGCCTCGTGCAATCGGAATCTGGTTCGAGATTCCATCGCTGACTCGGCAGCGGCACTGACCAGCGGCAGTTGATCGCGGACCTGAACGATGCCTCGGCGCCTTGCCGCCCGAAGGAGCGCATCCTCCAGCGAGCCCGGGGCGACACCGGCCCGGACAGCCGAATCGAGCACGGCCAGGACGTCGATCTCGCGCACAATTGCGGCAACGTCGATCGCGGTGTCGGCAGGTGAGGTCGCGAGGATGCCGTTCATTCTTGCCGCCGGCGAACGCAACATCCTCTGGTGGATGACTACGCCGGCCGGGGGATGAAGGGATTTTGCTTCGCTGGTGGTGAGGTGCAGGTCGCTATCGGGGACGACGCCGAAACCGTGTAGTCGAGCGGCCGTGTGGAGGCAGGCGACCAGCGGCCGGCCGAGGAAGAGCTCGGCTCGCATGACCTGTGCGGGCACCTCTTGATCAGCCGATGCCAATCGGTACCACTGTGCGCTTTCCCGAACAACAAGCCCTTGGGCTACCCAGCGTTGCAAGGCCTCCCAGCGGCAGGTTTGTCTGGCTTGCTGAGCGGTGAAAGCACCTCCCTGCCGCTCTGCCAGCGCACGTGTCTCCGGATTCACCCGACGAGCGTCGGACGGAAGTCAGCGGGTCACCAGGACCCCGCCGCCAGTGGGGAGGGTTCGGTGGCATGTGCACCGATCGACGAGGTCAGTGCTCGTTCCAGTCTGTAGTCAGGTCGCGCGTCGCGCGTCGTGGTCACTCGCGTTGATCATGCGGCCCAGCCCGGTTTTCAGGTCGATATGCCCGATTTGCCGGGCAGTGCTGCATGATCAACACCCGATTGGGTGGGTCGGTCGGGCTACGAGCGGAGGTCGCTGAGCAGCACGGTGAGCCGGGAGGTGCAGATCCGCCGGCCGGCCTCATCGCTGACGACGATCTCGAAGGTGCAGATGGTCCGGCCGACGTGCAGCGGGGTGGAGACGGCGGTGACCAAGCCCGCCGGTGGCGGAGCGGTGGTGGGTGCAGCTCAGCTCGATGCCCAGCGGGGCCTTGCCGCCGCCGACCAGCGACCCGTGGAACGAGCCCATGCTCTCGGCCAGCGCTGCGCTGGCACCGCCGTGCAGCAGGCCGAACGGTTGCCGGTTGCCGACGACGGGCATGGTGGCGGTGACCCGCTCCGGGGTGAACTCGGTGATCTCGATGCCCATCGATTCGGCCAGCTCGCCGCGCATCGTCCGGACGATCTCCAGCACCGCAGCGGGGTCCGGCGGCTGCGGAAGCGCCTGCAGCGCGCGCATGCCGGCCGGTCCTGGGTATTCGGTCATCGGGTGCTCCTTCGGGGCGTTCAGCGGCAGACCAGCGTGGGAGGGGACTGTCGGACCCTGACCCTAGACTCGGGGCCGTGAGTCCAACGACGACAGCTCCGCCTGCCACCGCAACCACACCGCCCGACGCAGCCACCGACACCGCCGAAGAGCGGGTGTTGCTGCTGATGGACGGTCATTCGCTCGCTTACCGGGCCTTCCACGCGCTGCCGGCGGAGAACTTCTCCACCACCACCGGCCAGTTCACCAATGCGGTGTACGGGTTCACCTCCATGCTGATCAACCTGCTGCGTGACGAGCGGCCGACCCACGTCGCGGTGGCGTTCGACCTGTCGAGGCAGACCTGGCGTCGGGAGGAGTACGTCGAGTACAAGGCCAACCGATCGAGCTCGCCCAGCGAATTCAACGGCCAGGTCGAGCTGATCAAGGAAGTACTCGGCGCGCTGCGAATCCCGTGGGTGACGGCCGAGAACTACGAGGCCGATGACGTCATCGCGACGCTCAGCACCCGGGCCGTTGCCGAGGGCATGAACGTCAAGATCTGCACCGGTGATCGTGATGCGCTGCAACTGGTCTCGGATCAGGTCCTGGTGCTCTACCCGCGGCGCGGAGTCTCGGAGCTGACCAGGTTCACCCCGGAGGAGGTCGAGTCCAAGTACGGACTGACCCCGTTGCAGTACCCGGACTACGCCGCCCTTCGCGGCGATCCCTCCGACAACCTGCCCGGAATCCCCGGGGTGGGGGAGAAGACCGCGGCGAAGTGGATCCGGGAGTTCGGCAGCCTGACAACCTTGGTCGACCGGGTCGACGAGGTGCGGGGCAAGGTCGGCGACGCATTGCGCGAGGCTCTGCCGCACGTGCTGATGAACCGCCGGCTGACCGAGCTGGTCCGCGAGGTGCCCATCGACCAGGACCCGGCGACCGACTTCCCGGCCATGCCGTACGACCGCGAGGCCGTGCACCGGATCTTCGACGACCTGCAGTTCAGGGTGCTCCGTGAGCGACTGCTCGAGACCTTCGTGCAGGAGGACGAGACCAGCACCGAGGGCTTCGAGGTGGCCGGCGCCAGGCTGGCTCCCGGCACGGTCCGGGCCTGGCTGGCCGAGCACGCGACGGACCGGGTCGGGCTGGTGGTCCGCGGCACCTGGGCACCGGACGGCGGGGACGTGCACACCCTGGCGCTGGCCGCGGCGGACGGCGCCGCGGCGGTGGTCGACGTGGTCGGCGCCGATCCGGACGACGAGGCAGCGCTGGCGACCTGGTTCGCCGACCCGACGCCGACGAAGGTGGGTCACGACCTCAAGGCGGCGATCAATGCGCTGACCGTGCGGGGTTGGCCGGTCGACGGCGTCGCCTGCGACACAGCGTTGGCCGCTTACCTGGCCCGGCCCGGTCAGGCCACGTTCGACCTGAACGACCTGGTGCAGCGTTACCTGCACCGCACCCTGGATCCCGATCACCAGGTGAACTCCGAACAGCAGCTCTCGCTGATCCCGGAGGAGGACGACAACAACGCCCGGGACGCCGACACCAGGGACATGGTGAAGGCCAGAGCGATCATCGACCTGGCGTTCAAGCTCGAGGAGCACCTGGAATCCCTCGGCCAGCGGTCGCTGCTCGCCGACATGGAACTGCCGGTGATGACCGTGCTCGGGATCATGGAGCGGGACGGGATCGCCGTCGACACCGACTATCTCGACGATCTGCAGTCGACCTTCGCCGCCGAGGCCGAGATCGCGGCCAAGGCCTGTTACGCGGAGATCGGCCGCGAGGTCAATCTCGGTTCGCCGAAACAGCTGCAGGTGGTGCTGTTCGAGGAACTGAACATGCCCAAGACCAAGCGGACGAAAACCGGCTACACGACAGACGCGGACGCGTTGGCCAACCTGCACGAGCAGACCGGTCACCCGTTCCTCACCCACCTGCTGCGCCACCGGGACGTCACCAGGCTCAAGACCACGGTCGAGGGCCTGCGCAAGGCGGTCAGCGACGACGGGCGGATCCACACCACCTATCAGCAGACCGTCGCGGCGACCGGCCGGCTGTCCAGCACCGAACCCAACCTGCAGAACATCCCGATCCGCACCGACGAGGGACGGCTGATCCGGCGCGCGTTCATCGCCGGGCCGAAGGCGGACCTGCTGCTGACCGCGGACTATTCGCAGATCGAGATGCGGATCATGGCAACGCTGTCCGAGGACGCGGGCCTGATCGAGGCGTTCAACTCGGGGGAGGACCTGCACACCTTCGTCGCCATGCGCGCGTTCGGGCTCCCCGCCGAGCAGGTGACGCCCGAGATGCGGCGGCGGATCAAGGCCATGTCCTACGGACTGGCCTACGGGCTGTCCGCCTTCGGGCTGTCCGGTCAGCTGAAGATCTCGGTCGACGACGCGAAAGAGCAGATGGAGGCCTACTTCACCCGATTCGGTGGGGTGCGCGACTACCTGCGGCGCACCGTGGCCCAGGCCAGGACCGACGGCTACACCGAGACGGTCTTCGGCCGGCGGCGGTACGTCCCCGACCTGACCAGCGACAACCGGCAGAAGCGGGAGATGGCCGAACGGGCGGCGCTGAACGCGCCGATCCAGGGCAGCGCGGCGGACATCATCAAGGTCGCGATGCTCGGCGTGCAGCGCCGGATCGAAACCGAGGGTCTGAAGTCCCGGATGCTGCTCCAGGTGCACGACGAACTGGTCTGCGAGGTGGTCGCCGACGAGCAGGAGGCGATGACCGCGGTGCTCCGCGAGGAGATGGCCGGCGCGTACCCGCTGTCGGTGCCGCTCGAGGTGTCGGTCGGGTCCGGGATCAACTGGGACGCCGCGGCCACACTGACCCCTGGCCCGGAGGCCGCAGGACGACGCCGCAGAACACCGACTCCTGGCTGGCCTACGGCGTTCCCGCTCCGCAGTGCGCGGATCGAAGCTGTCTGCGATTCATCCGAGTCGGACAGTGTCGATCGGTGCGTGAGTAATGCGGGTCGGTTACGCTCCGTTCGCCGGTGATCCGCCGGCTCCGGATGAGTGAAACAGGGCGGTCATCGACGTGAACAACACCACCTACGACTGGAGCGCACTGAACACCACGGCGGTGGTGATCGGCGGCATCATCGCGATCGCGATCTGGATCGTCTTCCTGCTCGGTTACGTCAAGATCATCAGCAAGGCCGGGTACTCCGGCTGGTGGGTGTTGATCATGTTCGTGCCGATCGTGAACGTGATCATGTTCCTGGTCTTCGCCTACAAGGAATGGCCGATCCAGCGCGAACTGGCCGAACTCCGGGGTTGGGCGAACCAGATCCAGCGCGGCGGCGGCGGCCAGTCGGGCCCGGGTCCGCAGGGCTACGGCCAACCGAGCTGAGTCCGCGCCGTCAGCCAGGCAACCTGCACACGAAAATCGCGGTGCCGGGGAACATCTCGCCCCGCTCGGGCGACCACTGGCCCCAGGTTCCGGTGAAGTCCTCCGGCCACTCGGGCTCGATGACGTCCTCGAGCACGAATCCGGCCGCGACGATCTCCCGGATCCGGTCGCCCATCGTGCGGTGGTGCTCGACGTAGGCCGGCACGCCCGTCTCGTCGACCTCCACGTACGGCGACCGGTCGAAGTACGACTGGATCGCGGTCAGCCCGAGCGGCCCTGGGTCGTCCGGGAAGGCCCACCGCATCGGGTGCGTCGCAGCGAACACCCACCGTCCACCGGGACGCAGCACCCGGGCCACCTCGCGCATCGCGCCGGCGGAGTCGGCGACGAACGGGATCGCCCCGAACGCGGAGAAGGCCAGGTCGAAGCAGGCGTCCGCGAACGGCAACTCGCAGACGTCGGCCTGCACCAGCGGTACCGGGATGCCGGTGCGGTCGGCTCCGGCCCTGGCGTGCGCCAGCATCCCGGCCGAGAGGTCGAAGGCGACCACGTCGGCGCCCCGCTGGGCCAGGTAACGCGCGCACGGTGCCGACCCGCAGCCGACCTCGAGGATCCGCTTGCCGCGCACGTCACCCAGCAGGTGCGCCTCGGATTCCCGCAGGTTCTCCGGACACCACACCAGGTCGGCCTCGCCGAGGAACTCCCCGTGCTCGGCGTGGTAGGCATCGGCGTCCGCGTCCCACCACCGCTTGTTCGCCGCCCGAGACACGCCCTGGTCGGCGGGCACCTTCCGGGGCCTGGTGGGTCCGATCGGCGCCGCCGCACCGCCGTCAGCCGCGGAGAAACCGGCGTCCGGCGCAGTCGAGCCAGTGCCGCCCGCCGTCGGACCGAGGTCCGCGGGCGGTCCGTCGGGAGGCCCGGGCGCGATCACGCCGACATCCTCGCACGGCGATCGCTGTCGGACCGCCGCACGGCGATGCTGTCGAATCGGCAACGGTTTTGCGGGCCGTTTACTCTATCGGGTGGTCATGCCGTAGGCTGGACCGCGCGCTGTGGGTCTGTGCTGTCTCGGAATGGAGCAGGCCGCACTCGTCCGGTCCTTGTCGGTGGGGTTGCTGCAAGCGGGTCGTTTCCCGTGATGCTGCGTCGTCGCCGGTGTGGGCTCGGCGTACCAAAGCATCGCCTTTCCCAGGGCGTCGTTCAGGTCGCCCGGATGAAATCTGCCCCGCCGCGCGCCGACCGCACCCGAACCTGGTCCGGCACGACCCGCCCGGGCTGTCGACCTCGTTCTCTACACCCCATGTCCGGAGTACCCCACCACATGTCCACCCCTACCGCCACCGCCCCGCAGGTCGCGATCAACGACATCGGGTCGGCCGAGGATTTCCTCGCGGCCATCGACCTGACCATCAAGTACTTCAACGATGGTGACATCGTCGAGGGCACGATCGTCAAGGTCGACCGCGACGAGGTCCTGCTCGACATCGGTTACAAGACCGAGGGTGTCATCCCCTCCCGCGAACTCTCCATCAAGCACGATGTCGACCCCAGTGAGGTCGTCTCGATCGGCGAGCACGTCGAAGCCCTCGTCCTCCAGAAGGAGGACAAGGAAGGCCGTCTCATCCTGTCCAAGAAGCGGGCTCAGTACGAGCGCGCGTGGGGCACGATCGAGAAGATCAAGGAAGAGGACGGCGTCGTCTCCGGCACCGTCATCGAGGTCGTCAAGGGCGGCCTCATCCTCGACATCGGTCTGCGCGGCTTCCTGCCCGCCTCCCTGGTCGAGATGCGCCGCGTCCGCGACCTGCAGCCGTACGTCGGCCGCCAGCTGGACGCCAAGATCATCGAGCTGGACAAGAACCGCAACAACGTGGTGCTGTCCCGCCGGCAGTGGCTCGAGCAGACCCAGTCCGAGGTGCGCAGCGAGTTCCTCAACCAGCTGGGCAAGGGCCAGGTCCGCAAGGGCGTCGTCTCCTCGATCGTCAACTTCGGTGCGTTCGTCGATCTCGGCGGCGTCGACGGTCTGGTGCACGTCTCCGAGCTGTCCTGGAAGCACATCGACCACCCGAGCGAGGTTGTCGAGGTCGGCCAGGAGGTCACCGTCGAGGTCCTCGACGTCGACATGGACCGCGAGCGCGTCTCGCTGTCGCTCAAGGCCACCCAGGAAGATCCGTGGCGTCACTTCGCCCGGACCCACGCCATCGGGCAGGTCGTCCCGGGCAAGGTCACCAAGCTGGTTCCGTTCGGCGCGTTCGTCCGCGTCTACGACGGCATCGAGGGCCTGGTGCACATCTCCGAGCTGGCCGGTCGGCACGTGGAGATCCCCGAGCAGGTCGTCGCAGTCGACGACGAGATCTTCGTCCGGGTGATCGACATCGATCTCGAGCGCCGGCGGATCTCGCTGTCGCTCAAGCAG
Source organism: uncultured Actinomycetota bacterium (assembly GCA_963719475.1). Taxonomy (GTDB): domain Bacteria; phylum Actinomycetota; class Actinomycetes; order Mycobacteriales; family Nakamurellaceae; genus Nakamurella. Next base: position 56,750 of record CAVRCD010000015.1, read on the forward strand.
GCCAACGAGGGCATCACCACCGAGACCGAGTTCGACGAGGTCCGCGCGCAGTACGGCGTCGTCGATCATTACGACGAGGCCGGCGCATTCGTGCCGCCGGAGGGCTTCGACGTCGAAAGTGGCGAGTGGCTCGAGGGCTTCGACACCCAGCGTGAGGCGTGGGAGAAGCAGTACTCCGAGGCGCACACGGTGTACGAGTCCCACCTCAAGCAGATCGCGGCCGCAGCGGTCGCCGATGCCGAGGCAGCCGAGCCGAGCAACTACTCGTCCGGCAGTGAAGCACCGGCCGATCCCGAGACCCCGTCGGGTTCGTTGGTCAACGACGAGCAGCTCGCCGCCCTGCGGGAGCGCCTCGCCGGCAGCTGATCCAACGCAGTTCACCAGTAGCAGGGCCGTCATCCTCCGGGTGGCGGCCCTGCTGCCTTTCCGGACCGATCCTTCCCAGCTCGCCGTTCCAACCCGGCTCCGAAGAAATTCCACTTGGCGCAGTTGTGCGAATAGTTCTAGTCAGTTAGACTAAAACCATCGACAACGAGAGGAGCCTGTGATGGGCAACGGAGCATGGAACGACAACACCTACCGGGCGGCGGCCACCTTCCGGCGGGCCAGGGGGCTCGACGACTTCGGCTACAGCGCCGAGCTGTTCGACCGGCCGCGCGACCAGTGGCGGGCGGACCGCACGATGGACCCGTTCGGAGTGCCCGTCCGGGAGAGCCGGGACAGCGCCGAGCACCCGAACAGCACCCCGATCGCCGTGCTGTTCGACGTGACCGGATCGATGGGCCGGGTGCCACGGATCATGCAGACCAAGCTCGGCCAGTTGCACGGCCTGCTGCAGCGCGGCGGCTACGTCACCGATCCGCAGATCATGTTCGGCGGGATCGGTGATGCGCAGTCCGATCGGGTGCCGCTGCAGGTCGGGCAGTTCGAGTCGGACAACCGGATGGACGATCAGCTCAGGACGATCTTCCTGGAGGGCAACGGCGGCGGCCAGAAGAGTGAATCCTACGAGCTGGCAACGTATTTCATCGCGCATCACACGGCGACCGACGCCTGGGAGAAGCGGGGCCGCAAGGGCTACCTGTTCATCGTCGGCGACGAGATGAACAAACCGGTGCTGACCGCCGCCCACCTGCGGCAGGTGCTCGGCGAGCCGGCCCACGACGATGTCGACGTCCGTGAGTTGTATCGCGAGGTGCAGGAACGGTGGCACACCTACTTCATCCTGCCCAAGCAGTCCCACTACTTCGACGATCAGCAGGTCCGCCGGCACTGGCAGGCGTTGCTGGGGGAGCGGATGCTGCTGCTGGACGAGCCGGCGGCCGTGTGCGAGTTGATCGCGGTGACCATCGGCATGGTCGAGGGCGCGATCGATCTGGTCGACGGTTTGGTCGACCTGCAGAACGCCGGTTCGGCACAGGGCAATGCGGTCGGCCGGGCGCTGGCGGCGATCGGTACCCGGCGCGGTCGTACGCTGCGCGAGCTGCCGGCCGGTCGCCGGGAGGTGAGCCGGCGATGACTGCGCCGAGCATGCTGGACCCGGGTCGCGACGTGATCGTGGTGGGGTTGGGGTTCGGTGACGAGGGTAAGGGCGCGACCGTCGACTGGCTCTGCGCGCAGGGTGATGTCGCGTCGGTGGTCCGGTTCAACGGCGGCGCCCAGGCGGCCCACAACGTGGTCGCCGACGGGGTGCACCACACCTTCCGTCAGTTCGGGTCGGGAACCCTGGCCGGGACGCCGACCTATCTGGCCTCGACCATGCTGGTCGAGCCGATCCTGACTGGCGGAGGAGGCCGAGAACCTTGCCCGGCTGGGGGTTTCCGATCCGCTGTCCCTGCTGACCGTGCACCCGGACGCGTTGCTGACCACGCCGGTGCATGCCGCGGCGAACCGCACCCGGGAGGACGCCCGGGGTGCGGGGCGGCACGGATCCTGCGGTCTGGGCATCGGCGAGACCACCTGGTACGACCTGGCGACCAGGGCCGGGGTGCGTGCCGGACAACTGCTGGAGAACTTCGTCGCGCCGAGCGCGGCCGCCGATCTCGCCGTCCGGGTGCGCGACTGCCTGGACGAGCGGGTGCTCACCCGCAAGCTGGACGCGCTGGCCGCGTTCTACCGGCCGCTGCTCGAGACCGGCGTCCATGCGCACCCCGAGGTGGCCCGGTTGGTCGAGGTCTACACGGAGTTCGCCCGCGCGATCCGGGTCGCCGACGAGCGTCACCTCGCCGCGGTTGCGGACGGTCAGCGACTGGTCTTCGAGGGAGCTCAGGGCGTGCTGCTCGATGAGTTGCGCGGCCTGCATCCGTACACCACCTGGACCAGGACGACCCCCACCCATGCGCGGACCATCGGCCGCTCGATCGGCCGAACCGCGGGGGTGCTGGGGGTGCTGCGGACCTACCAGACGCGGCACGGCGCCGGGCCTCTGGCCGGTGAGGACGGCAGCCTGCGGAGCCGTCGACCGGAGCGGCACAACGACACCGGCGTGTACCAGGGGCAGTGGCGGGTCGGCCCGCTCGATCCCGTCGCGTTGCGGTATGCGGTCGAGGTCTCGCACGGGGTGGACGGTCTCGCGCTGACCCACCTGGACCTGACCGACGGAGCCGACTACATCAGCGGGTACCGCTACGCCGGGCACCGGGTCGACCGACTGCCCAGCGGGCCGGGCCTGGATCATCAACAGCGGCTCGCGAACGTGGTCGCCGGCAGCGAGGTCACGCTCGCTCCGCTGCCGAGCGAGCCGGCTGCGGTGGTGAACGCCGTCTCGCGCATCATCGGGGCTCCGGTGCTGCTGACCGCGGACGGACCCGATCGCAAGAACCGGCGCCCGTCGACGATCTAGTCGTCCCACTCCCAGACCACGGCGGGCCGTCCGGTCGACCGGGCGGCAACCCGTTCGTCCGTGCGGTGCAGGCCGGGCACACCGCGCAGCGTGCGGTTGAGATTGCCACGGTCGGGGGCTCGGCCGGTCAGCGACGCGGTGATGTCGACAGCGTCGGCGGTCGGAAACCGCTGTCCGGTCAGCGCTCTGGACAGCGCCGGGTCGCGCCACAACTCGCCGGCCAGGATCGTTCGGCAGTCGTCGACGATCCGTCGATGGTCGAACGCCAGGTCGGGCAATTCGTCGAGGGATGCCCAGACACCGGACTCCGCAGGTTGTCACGCCGGCCCACATCGCGATCGACAGCGTCGGCCCGCGCGGGTCCCGGTTCGGTTCGTCGAAGGTCACCACCTGACCGATGCCGCTGATGTCGGAACCGGCAACGCCGAGCTTGCCGGTCAGCGCCCTGGTCGCCGCATCCCGCAACCTTTCGCCGTCACCGAGCAACACCCCCGGCAATGCCGGCTCACCGCGGAACGGCTCCCAGGTCCGGGTGGTCAGTCCCAGCACGATCCGCCGGGCGCTGCGGTCGAAATGCAGGGCCAGCACATCGACCGACACCAACGAGGACCGGAGCGGTGGCTGCGTGGGCTCAGACACGGGTTTTAGTGTAGATCACCAAAACGCCGGTGATCTGGGCGTCTCCGAGTGTGATCCGCTTGACACGCCGGTGAAGTCGGCGTTCACCTGGGTCGGGACGGCACTGCCGGACCATTACGGTGGACGCATGCGACGTCACCTTGTGCTCGCCGCGGCGATGGCCGGGCTGCTCCTTGTCTCTGCGTGCGGTACCGATTCCGGAACCCGCCGCACCGTCACCGCGGTGGTCACCGTCTCGAGCGGGGCGGATGCCTCGGGCTCCGAAGCGGCATCCAGCGCACCGGCCAGCGGCGAAGCCAGCGCATCACCCACCGAGTCCGCGGAGGCGTCGCCCAGCCCGTCACCGTCGCCGACCAGCTCGTCGGTGTCCGCCGCCCCCATCGTGTCCGTCGACCCGCTCAAGGCCGACTGTGCGGCCATCCTGAGCGCCGCCGACGTCAAGAAGGCGTTGAACGTCGACATCGCCAACGATCGGATCAAGGTCAACGTCGCCGAGGTCAACGGGGACGTCGGGCAGACCGGCCGGGTGCGCTGCTTCTACGGACTGGCCGCGGACAAGAAGTCCGGCGCGGTGACGCTGGCGCTGACCCAGTACACCGATGCCGCGGCCGCGCAGGCGCAGGTCGACGTGACCATCCAGAACGAGTCGGATCAGGGTGCCCAGATCACCCCGGTGCAGGTCAGCGGCTACCCGGCCCAGGTGGCGGTCCGCGACGGCGGTCTGATCGTGATGGCGTACGACAACTGGACCCTGGCGATCGCGACGGCGGCAACCACCGATCCGGCAACGCTGGTGGCGGGTCTGCCGCAACTGGCGGAAGCGGCGCTGGCCCGGATCCTCAAGGGCTGACGGCCGGGCCGTTCACGGTGGGGTGAGGCGGCTCGGCGGAATCAGACCGCGGCGGGAACAGCCCGGCGGCCGCGCTGGCCGCTGGGCGTGCGGCAACCGGGCTGCGATGCCTGGCCGGGCGGAACCACGCGGCGAAGAAGCCGCGTCGCACCACCGTCACCAGGGCGGTCACCGGGATCAGGCCCGGACGTCCGAGCCGATGCCGACCGGTGGGCCGGGTCCTGGTCATCAGGATGCTCATGGTCTGCCCTTCGGTCCTCGGTGTCGCCGCTCGGGCGTTCTTGTCGGCGACGCGCACGTGCTGTCGTCGTCCATGACGCTACGTGCCAGGCTGTGCCTGGACCGGCACCTGCGGGCGCGTGTCTGAACGCTTCGTGGGCGCCGGTCTCGACCAGCGCACCCGCCGGCCGAAGGGGAGACGATGATCACCGTTGCGGTGACGGGCGGTATCGGATCGGGGAAATCAACGGTCAGCGCCGCCCTGCGCGAGCGGGGCGCGGTCGTTGTCGATTCCGATCAACTGGCCCGGGAGGTCGTCGCACCCGGCACGCCGGGCCTGGCGGCCATCGCGGAGCGCTTCGGCGCCGAGATGGTGGATGCGGACGGGGCGCTCGACCGGGCGGCGCTGGCGGCCGTCGTGTTCGCCGACCCGGCCTCCCGGATCGCCCTCGAGCAGATCACCCATCCCTTGGTGCGCAAGGGTTTTGTGGCCGTGCAGCAGGCGGCCGCGATCGACGCGATCGTCGTCAACGACATCCCGCTGCTCACGACGCTGGAGGCTGCGGCGGCCTTCCACCTGGTCGTCGGGGTCCGGGCCGATGCCGAGCGGCGGATCGACCGGCTGATCTCCCGTGGACTGGGGGAGGCGGACGCGCGGGCGAGAATGGCCGCCCAACTGACCGACGCCGAACGCGCACCGCTGTGCGACGTCCTGATCGACAACGACGGCCGGCGCGCCGATGTCGTGGCGGCCGTTGATGCGCTGTGGCACGACCGGTTGCTGCCCTTCGAGGAGAACACCCGGCTGGCACGACGGGCTCCGCGTCCCGGCGGTGCGCAGCTGGTCGATCCGCAACCACGGTGGGCGACCGATGCTGTGCGGCTGGCGGCCAGGGCGTCACTGGCCGCCGGAGGCGCCCGGGTGGATCACATCGGGTCGACGGCGATCCCGGCGATGCCGGCCAAGGACGTCATCGACCTGCAGCTGACCGTGCCCGACCTGGCCACCGCGGACGCGCTGGCCGAGGCGTTGTCCGCGGCGGGTTTTCCGCCGGTGACCGGGATCGACCAGGACACCCCGCATCCCGTCGGACGACGATCCGGAACGGTGGCGCAAGCGGCTGCACAGCAACGCCGATCCTGGTCAAAGCCTCAACCTCCACGTGAGGGTGAAGGATTCTCCCGGCTGGACCTGGGCATTGTTGTTCCGCGACTGGTGTCGCGCCGAGCAGGCGGTGGCGGCGGAATACCTGGCGGTGAAGCGTGCTGCCGAGGCCGCGCATGCGGGCGACCCGGGCGCCGACGGGTACACGCTCACCAAGGAACCGTGGATCGCGGAGGCCTATCCCCGCGGCCTGGCCTGGGCACGAGCCACCGGGTGGACGCCTGCCTAGCCGAGAAAGAAGGCACTGAGCTGGGGAAAGGGGGCGCTGTCGGACCCCCCGCGTAGCCTTTGTCTCGTGGCATTCGCAACCGAACACCCCGTCCTCGCGGTCTCCGAACACCGGCCGGTCGGCGATATTCCGCGCACCTCCGGCAGGTTCGAGGTGGTCAGCGACTACCAGCCGTCCGGCGATCAGCCGACCGCGATCGCCGACCTCGAACGCCGGCTGGAATCGGGCGAGAAGGACGTGGTGCTGCTCGGTGCCACCGGCACCGGCAAGTCGGCGACGACCGCCTGGCTGATCGAGAAGGTGCAACGACCGACCCTGGTGATGGCGCCGAACAAGACGCTGGCCGCCCAGCTGGCCAACGAGCTGCGCGAACTGTTCCCGCACAACGCCGTCGAGTACTTCGTCTCGTATTACGACTACTACCAGCCGGAGGCGTACGTCCCGCAGACGGACACCTACATCGAGAAGGATTCGTCGATCAACTCCGACGTGGAACGGCTGCGACACTCGGCCACCATGTCGCTGCTGTCCCGGCGGGACGTCATCGTGGTCGCCTCGGTGTCCTGCATCTACGGCCTGGGCACGCCGCAGTCGTACATGGACCGGTCGCTGCCGGTTGCCGTGGGCGACACCATGGATCGGGACACCCTGCTGCGGGCGCTGGTCGACATCCAGTACTCCCGCAACGACATCTCCTTCACCCGCGGCTCGTTCCGGGCCCGCGGCGACACGGTGGAGATCATTCCCGCCTACGAGGAGCTGGCCATTCGGATCGAGTTCTTCGGTGACGAGATCGAGCGGCTCTACTACCTGCATCCGCTGACCGGTGACGTGGTGCGGGAGGTGCCGTCGCTGCGCATCTTCCCGGCCACCCACTACGTGGCGGGGCCGGAGCGGATGGAGCGGGCGATCGCGGCGATCGAGCAGGAGCTCGCCGAGCGGCTGGCCGAGATGGAGAAGCAGGGCAAGCTGCTGGAGGCCCAGCGGCTGCGGATGCGCACCAGCTATGACGTCGAGATGATGCGGCAGGTCGGGTTCTGCTCGGGGATCGAGAACTATTCGCGGCACATCGACGGCCGCCCACAGGGTTCGGCCCCGGCGACGCTGATCGATTACTTCCCGGACGATTTCCTGATGGTGATCGACGAGTCGCACGTCACCGTCCCGCAGATCGGTGCCATGCACGAGGGTGACGCCTCCCGCAAGCGCACCCTGGTGGATCACGGCTTCCGGTTGCCGTCGGCGCTGGACAACCGGCCGCTGACCTGGGAGGAGTTCGCCGGACGGATCGGTCAGACCGTGTACCTGTCGGCGACGCCCGGGCCGTACGAGATGGGCCGCGCCGGCGGCGAGTTCGTCGAGCAGGTCATCCGGCCCACCGGGCTGGTGGACCCGGAGGTCGTGATCAAGCCGACCAAGGGACAGATCGACGATCTGATCGGCGAGATCCGGGCGCGGACCGAGCGCAACGAGCGGGTGCTGGTGACCACGCTGACCAAGAAGATGTCCGAGGACCTGACCGACTACCTGCTCGAGCTCGGCATCCGGGTCCGGTACCTGCACTCGGAGGTCGACACGCTGCGCCGGGTGGAACTGCTGCGGGAACTTCGGCTGGGGGAGTTCGACGTGTTGGTCGGGATCAACCTGCTCCGGGAGGGGCTCGACCTGCCCGAGGTGTCGCTGGTGGCGATCCTGGACGCCGACAAGGAGGGTTTCCTGCGGTCGGAGACCTCGCTGATCCAGACCATCGGCCGGGCCGCCCGTAACGTCAACGGCCAGGTGCACATGTACGCCGACAAGATCACCCCGTCGATGGCCAGGGCGATCGACGAGACGACCCGGCGTCGGGAGAAGCAGCGGCAGTACAACACCGAGAACGGCATCGACCCGACCCCGCTGCGGAAGAAGATCAACGACATCCTGGAGCGGGTGTACGCCGAGGCCGAGGACTCCGTCGAGGGTGCACAAGATCCGCCCGGGCGGTTCGGGTCGCAACTCATCCCGCGGTCGGAAGGCCGCCGGCGAACCGGGCGGTTCGAGCTCGGGGGTGTACGCCGGGCACAACACGGTGGGCATGGCCCGCAACGAGCTGGCCGACCTGGTGCAGCAACTGACCGATCAGATGATGGCGGCCGCAAGGGATCTGCAGTTCGAGTTGGCGGGTCGGCTGCGGGACGAGATCCAGGAACTCAAGAAGGAGATCCGGGACATGGATTCCGCCGGGGTGGTGGCCGCCGCCCGCTGAGCGGCCGTGCCCGGGCTCGACCCGCCCTTCACGACCGGCCGGAGTGCGAACCCGTGCGCCGTTCCCCACCCTTGCCGGTCCGCGAACAAGAATGCCGAAAGACCCGGCTCCTGTTGGGAGACCGGGTCTTTCGGTGTGGAGCGCTGCTTCAGGTCTTCATCGCGGCAGCTGCCGGATCAAGCGCTGAGAAGCATTCAGTTGCCGGGGGTGGCGGCGACGATCAGACGCTCGGTGAAGGACTTGCTGCTCGCGACGAACTGGTCGACGAAGTTGTAGTACGCAGCGGTGACCTCTTCGGTGGTGGGCAGCTCGGCCGGCAGCTCGAAGGACGGGACGTCGACGCCCGGGATCTCGAAAGCCGGGACCTTCGGGGCCTCCGGGAGGTTGGCGGTGAAGGACTTGCTGCCCTCGACGAGCTTCTCGACGATGTCGTAGAACGCAGCGGAAACCTCGCTGGCGGACGGCACGTCGATCTTCGGCAGATCGAAGTTCGGGACCTCGAAGCCGGGGATCTCGAAGGCCGGGACCTTCGGGGCCTCGGGCAGGTTGGCGGTGAAGGTGCTGACGGCTTCAAGGGTCGCGTCCTGCACCTTGGCGACGGTGTCCAGGATGATCGCGGTGGTCTCGTCGGCCTTGGCGGTGAAAGTCGAAGTCATGTTGATTTCCATTCGGTTGGTGTGGAAGTTGATATGCGTAGCTTGCCATGCGGTGCTTGGTGTGTCAAGCACGGGACCACGCAAGGGCCCTGTGTCCCCGATCACTCCCTCCCGGCGACCCAACTCGAGCCGCAGGTGGCCACGTCCGGCGATCAGCTGGTGATGTCCTTCCGCCGGAACCGCAGCAGCGGCCAGCGCGGTGAACAGCACCGCGTAGGCCAGGCTGGCGAAACCGCCGCGGATCATGTCGTCCCAGCGCACCGGGTCGACCAGGGCGCCGGTCCAGGCGAACGAATAGTGCGTGGGCAACCAGTTCCGGATCTCGCCGAGAGCGTCGATCTGGTTGAGGATCTGCGACAGGATCGAGATCAGCACGGCGCCGCCGACCGCGCCGAGCGGGGCGTCGGTGGACACGCTGAGCAGCAGCGCAAGGCCGGCCACCCAGGTCAGCTGGATCGCCACGTACGCGACGATCAGACCGAGCCGGAGCAGGCCCTCCCAGAAGGTGAACTGCTCGCCGACCGGCGTCGACAGCGGGTTCCAGCCGTACGCGAAGCCGCCGATGATCAGCGCGGTGATCGGCAGGATGATCAGCGCCGTCACCGAGAGCAGGCCGGCCACAAGGACTTTCTGCCGGATCAGCCGGAGCCGGGGGACCGGCATCGCCAGCAGGTAGCGCAGCGACGACCACGACGCCTCCGACGCGATGGTGTCCCCGAAGAACAGCGAGATCACCACGATCAGCAGGAAACTCGCCGAGAAGAACAGCGACACCATGGCGAAGTTGATCGCCCCGGACGTCGCCAGATCCACCAGTGAGACCGCGCCGCGGCCGCCGGTATTGGTGCCGAACGCGAACGAGATCACCAGGATCAGCGGCAGCAACGCCATGAAGGCCAACGCCAGCTGGGTCCGCCGGCGGCGCAGCTGACGGCTCAACTCCACCCGTACCGGCAGTGTTCGGCCGATCCGGAATCCCTCCGGGGTGCCGGCGGCCGTCACCGGCACCGAGCCGCTGACTCCGCTCATCACGGCGACGGCGGCATCCGCCGAGTGGTCCTGATGGACGGGGCTCATTCCGAACCTCCCTGCTGTGCACTGGATCCGACGGGCGTGCGGTGATCATCTGGGGCCCCATTGGCTCCCGGCGGCGAACCGTCGAGCGGTCCACCTGCGTTGGTGTTGCTGCCGTTGGCACCGCCGCCTGCCGCACCGAGGTCCGCGCCGACCGCGGTGGGATCGGAACCGGAGGCGCCGATCAGCGCGAGGAAGACGTCCTCCAGCCGGTTGCGGGGCGCCGCGGAATTCACCTCGACGCCGGCCGCGACCAACGCCGCCACCGCCTGCGAACCCGGGAACCCGGCCCAGGTCGGCCTGCACCCCGGACTCGGTCAGCTCGACGTCCTCGGCCATCGTCCGCAGCACCCCGGCCGCGGCGTTCTGGTCGTTGACCTCGAACACCATCTCGCCGGACGAGGACACCAGCTCGGCCACCGTGCCGGAGGCGATGGTCCGGCCGAGATGCACGACAACCACGTGGCTGCAGGTCTGTTCGACCTCGGAGAGCAGGTGGCTGGAGACCAGCACCGTCCGGCCGGTGGCGGCGTAACGGCGGAGCACCTCGCGCATGGCGTGGATCTGCGGCGGGTCGAGCCCGTTCGTCGGCTCGTCCATCAACAGCAGATCCGGCATGCCGAGCATCGCCTGCGCGATGGCCAGCCGTTGCCGCATGCCCTGCGAGTAGGTCCGGACCCGGCGGTTGACCGCAGTGCCGAGACCGGCGATCTCCAGGGCCTCCGCCATGTGCGCGTCGCCGTCCGGTCGGCCGGTGGCCTTCCAGTACAGATCGAGGTTGGCCTTGCCGGACAGGTGCGGCAGGAACCCGGAACCTTCGACGAAACTGCCGATGCGGGAGAGGATCTCCGATCCGGGACGGATCTTGTGCCCGAACACCCGGATCTCGCCCTCGGTGGGGGAGATCAGGCCCATCACCATCCGCAGGGTGGTGGTCTTGCCGGCCCCGTTCGGGCCCAGCAGGCCGAGGACCTGACCGGCCTCGACCCGGAAGCTGACGTCCTTGACCGCCTTCACCCCGCCCGGGTAGGACTTGCCCAGCCCGGTGATCGACAGCGGGACGTCCACCAGATCCGGATCGACGTCGGAGCGGTGGGCGCGGACCCGGCCACCGAAGATCAGCCAGAGCGCGGCGATCACGGCCAGCACGATCAGGGCCGACCAGCAGCCCGACCGGGATCTCCGACGCCGAGACCCGGACGCCGCCGCCCTCCGGTGCGCTGACCGCACTGGGGGCGTCCACCCCCTGGACGGCGGTGTCGGCCAGCGCGATCCGGTAGGCGGCCGGCGCTGTCGGTCCGGCGTAGGCCTGCTCGGTGGTGGCCAGGCTGACCTCGATGGTCGATGCCTGCCTCGACCTGCAGTGCGATCGCCGGCAGGTCGATGGTCACCGCGACCGGGCTGCCGTCGGCGGGCATGTTCGTCAACCGGATCGGCACGACGGCGCCGCCGGCCAGCGTCCGCGTCCCGCCCTCGGACACCTTGGACAACGACCCGTAGAGCACCGCCCCGTCATCGGGAACCGCTGCGCCACCGGCGTTCTCGACGGTGCCCGGAATCGGGAGCTTGGACACCGTGACGGCGATGCGCGGGGTTCCGGTGATCACGGTCAGCGCGTCGAACGGGGCGGAGGAGAACCTGGCCGTCTGGCCGGGTAGTCCGCCGGCAAACGTCGACAGCGCCGTCGACGCCAGGCCGGACAGGCCCGGCAGGCTGGAGATCGACGCCGGCGACGCACCGGGCGGGTTCACCACGAACTGCGGGTCGCCGGTCAGCGGGATGCTCACCCGGTTGGCGCTCGATCCGGCCGCGAGACCCGGATAGGCCGGGACCTCCAGGGTGCGGCTCCTGGCCGATCCGGTGTCGCTGATCGGCCCGTCGACGGTGTACCGGAACGCGTTGGACGGGCACCGGCCCGGTGCCGGCCAGGTAGTGCTGGAACCACTCGGTGATCCGGGCCTCCGTCGCGGCGTCCGGGCTGCCGCCGTCGTGACCGCCGTTGAACCAGGTCATGGCGACGGTGGCGCCGTTGGCGGCGATCGCCCGCGCGTTGGCATCGGCCTGGCTGAGCGGGAACAGGGTGTCCCGTTCGCCCTGGACGATCAACGTCGGCGCGGTGATGTTGCCGACGACCTCCTTCGGGCTGGACCGATCGAGCAGGGCGGAGAAGGTGTCGGTGATCCGGCCGGTCTGGGCGGCCTGCGCGTAACCGGCGCACAGCTCGACCATCATCCGGCCGCAGGTCGCCGACAGTGCCGCCACGGCGGCGTCGCCGGTGGGGATGCCGGACGTCCCCGCAGTGCCGTCCGTGCCCTCGGCCGCGTCGGGGGCCGGCGCCGCGGACGAGCTGCTGGTGCCGCCGCGCCGGACGAAACCGCTGTCCCCGCTGTCACCCTGGGCCACGCTCGAGGCGGACAGCGACGCGCCGGTGGTGACCGAGGCCATCAGCGTGGACGCCCAGAACTTCTTGAACACCCCGTCCTCGACACCGCTGGCGGCCGCCGGCGTGGGCGCCTCCAGGTCGGCCGGGGTGGCCTGCGCGTTCGGGAACAGCGACTGCTCCAGGTCGTTCCAGGTGATCAGCGGCACGGCCGCGTCGATCCGGGGATCGGTGCCGGCCAGCATCAGCGAGAGGGCGCCGCCGTAGGACCCGCCGGTGACGCCGACCCGTGGGTCGCCGGCACCGTCCTGCACCACCTCGGGTTGCTCGGCGAGCCAGTCGACGATCGCTCTGGCGTCCGGCACCTCGTAGTCCAACGAATCCAGGGCGATCTGCCCGGTGGATTCGCCGAATCCGCGGGCCGAATAGGCCAGCACGACGAAGCCGTCCCTGGCCAGCTGCTGCGGCGTCGGCGGCCACGGACTTCTTCGAGCCGCCGAATCCGTGCGCCATGATCACGGCGGGTGCCGGGGTCTGGGCCGGCAGGTACATGGTCGCGTCGAGCTCGACGGGGGCGTCGACCCCGGGGCCGCCGGGAGCGGTGATCGTCAGGTCGCGGGAGGCGACCGGCGCCGGCTGCCGGGGTCGGCCAGGCGATCCAGACGACGGCCGCGACCAGCGCGGCGACCAGCACGATCGCGGTGATCTTCTGTTCTCTGGTGCGCAACATCCGTCGCAGGCGGGCCTTCACGGGCTGGCACACAGGTGCAGGGGACCGCGAGCGGCCTGATCGATCATCACTCCAGGGTGCCAGAGCGGCCGGGCGCGGAATGTCAGGGTGAACCCTGACGAGCACCCGGGAGGCCCAGGCGGGCCGTACCGCGCTGGGTGCACACCGGGCGTCCGCGGTGATCGGCGCCGATCCGGACTAGCCTGCCGGACTGTGAAACCTGCTGATCTCGCGCTGCTCCGCATTCCCGGCCGACCGGCGATCGGCGGTGACGGATCGATCGTGCTCGCCGTGGCGACCCCCGATCTGGACGCCGATCTCTACCGCAGCACGCTGCTTCGGTTGACTCCGGATGCCGACGGCGGGACGAGAGATTTCACCCTCGGTCCGCGGGACTCCGAGCCGGTGGTCAGCCCGGACGGCCGATCGGTGGTGTTCCTGCGGGCCCCGGAGAGCGGACCGGCGCAACTGCACCTGATGCCGCTCGACGGTGGCGAACCGCGGAAGCTGACCGACCACCGGCTCGGGGCCGGCCGGGCCGTGTTCTCTCCGGACGGCGGCCGGATCGCCTACTGCGCTGCGGTTCCCGAGGCCGGCCGGTACGGCACGGACGAGGAGATCAAGCCCGAGGCAGAGGCGCCGCGGCGGATCACCAGATTGTCGCTACCGGCTGGACGGCGAGGGGTTCGTCGGGGACAAGCCGAAACAGGTCTTCGTGCTGGACCTCTCGGGTGCTTCCGCGGGTGACGAACCGCGGAAGCCGGTGCAGCTGACCGAGGAGCCGTCCGGCGCCGTCGACCCGGCCTTCGCCGGACCGGACGAGCTGGTCTACAGCCGCCCCACCGGCGTGGACGAACTGACCGACGAGCTCGTCGTCATCGCCGTGCCCGATGTCACTGCCGTGCCCGAAGTCACTGCTGTGCCCGACGACCCCGACCCGGAAAGCCCGGAAGCGATCGACCAACGGGTGATCGCGATCCGCGGCACGGCTGCGCTGCTGACCGTGTTCGGCACCGAGATCTGTTACGTCGGCGTCGAATTCACCGGCATCGATGCGGCCGGCCGGACCACCGGGCTGTGGACGGTGCCGCTGGCCGGCGGGTCGCCGCGGCGGCTGACCGATCCGGACACCGTCGACGTCGACCGGGCCGCCGGACCGCCCATCGTGCTGGACGATCGGGTGCTGGTCGGCGTGCTGGACCGGGGCGCGACCACGTTGGTGACGGTGCCGGTGTCCGGTGACGGCCGTCGCGCTGGCCGAACTGCCGGTCGTGGTCGGCGGTCGCGGGTGGTGCGCTCGTTCGACGCCAGGAACGGATCGGTCGCCGTGGTGGTGTCGTCCGGCGAACTCGGCCGGCGAACTCGTCACCGTCGATCTCGAGGCGGACGGATCGGGCAGCGGCGAGCGGCAGCTGTCCGACTTCGGTCGGTCGCTGTCCGAGGTCGGGATCCGGCCGGCCGTCGAATTGACCACGACAGCGCACCGGACGGCTATCCGGTGCACGGCTGGCTGGTCGCGCCCGCAGGCGCCGGTCCGCACCCGGTGCTGCTGGTCGTGCACGGCGGTCCGCACGCCGCCTATACGCCGGCGTTGTTCGACGAGGCCCAGGTGTACGCCGGCGCCGGTTACGCCGTGGTGATGGGCAATCCGCGGGGTTCGGCCGGCTACGGGCAGCAGCACGGCCGCTCGGTGATCGGCGGCTTGGGCACCGTCGACGTCGACGACCTGCTGGCCCTGCTCGATGCGGCGCTGGACCGGCCGGAGTGCGATGCGTCCAGGGTCGGGGTGATGGGCGGTTCGTACGGCGGCTTCATGACGTCCTGGCTCTGCTCGCACGCCCCCGGGCGGTTCACCGCCGCGATCAGCGAGCGGGCGGTGAACGCCTGGGACTCGTTCGCCGGCTCCAGCGACATCGGCTACTACTTCGCCGCGCGCCTACGTCGGTGCCGACCGCGACAGCCAATGGCGCGCATCACCTCTGGCCTACGCCGACGACATCGCCGTGCCGTTGTTGATCATCCATTCCGAGCAGGACTGGCGGTGCCCGGTCGAGCAGGGCCAGCGGTTGTTCGTGGCGTTGAAGAGCCGCGGCGCCGAGGTGGAGATGCTGCTGTTCCCCGGCGAGGGCCACGAGCTGTCCCGATCCGGCCGGCCGCGGCACCGCCGGCAACGGTTCGACGCGATCCTGGACTGGTGGGCCCGCTACCTGCCGGTCGAATCGGAGCCCGAGCCGTCGGGTCGCTGAAACCGCAGCGCACCGGTGGTCGTCGCCTCCTCGCTGTCGTCGAACGCGGCTGTGGTGGCGGCGAGGTGCCCGGTGGCGTCCTCCAACCGCCGGTCCAGCAGGGCCTCCTCCAGGTCGAGGTCGTACTGCAGCTCGCGCAGCACGTCCTCGGAGATCCGGCCGGAGTTGCGCATGGTGACGAACACATCCCGTTCGATGCCGACCAGTTCGTGCCGCCAATCCGGACGATCCGGTCGAGCCGTCGCTGCGCGTCGTCGCCGGCGTGTCGCAGCCGCTCGGTGAGTCCCCGCCAGTCCCGGCTCGCCGCCCAGGCCCGCATCCGGCGCGCCTCCTGCTCGGGCAACTGGTCGGTGGTGATCACCTCCTCGACCCTGGCCGCGATGGCCTGATTCGCCTGCTCCCGGGCATGCGCCCGTTCCCGCTGGGTGTCCGCCTCCGGGTCGCCGGGCAGCCGCAGCATCCGGATCACCGCGGGCAGCGAGAGGCCCTGCACCACCAGGGTGCCGAGGATCACCGCGATCGTGCAGGTCAGCAGCAGCGAGCGGTAGGGCGTGTCCAGCGGCAGGGTCTGGGCGGCGGCCAGCGACACCACGCCGCGCATCCCGGCCCAGGAGATGGCGACCAGCGGCCGCCAGGACCCGAAGCTGTCGCGGCCGCCGGAACAGCCGGGTCACCGCATCGGTCGAGGAAGATCCAGATCGGCCGGATCAGGATCACGGTGGCCAGCACGACCGCGGAGATCAGCAGCGCCGGGGCCCGGCCGATGTCCGGGCGCGGTGACGATGGCCCACAGCTGCAGGCCGATCAGGGCGAAGACCGCGCCCTCGAGCACGTACTGCATCGCCTTCCAGGTCGCGCCGCAGGGTGAGCCGGACCTCCGGCTGCAGGTCGTAGGGCGACCGGAAACCCAGCACCAGACCGGTGACCACCACCGTCAGCACGCCGGAGGCCAGCACCAGTTCGCCGAGCTGGTAGGCCAGGAACGGCGTCACCAGCGACAGCGCCGTGGTGGCCAGGGTGGACCCGGTGATACCGCCGGGTCGCGGACAGCAACAGGCCGAGGACGAGCCCGACCAGCACGCCGCCGACCGCTGGCCCAGGCGAACTCGCCGAGCGCCGTCGCCCCAGGACATGCGTGCCGACGCTGATCCCGACGACGGCCACCCGGAGCAGCACCAGCGAGGTCGCGTCGTTGAACAGCGACTCGCCCTCGAGCACGGTGACCACGTTCCGCGGCAGGCCGGCCTTCCGGGCGACCGCGACCGCGGCCACCGCATCCGGCGGGGCGACGATCGCGCCGAGCGCGAGCGCGGCCGCGAACGGGATCTCCGGGATCAACAGCGTGCAGCACCACCGCGACGGCGAACGCGGTGACCAACACCATGCCGACGGCGAGCTGGGTGATCGACCGGATCAGCTTGCGGATCGCGATCACCGATGCCTCCGACGGCGGCCGCGAACAGCAGCGGCGGCAGCAGCACGGTCAGCACGAGCTCCGGGTTCGACCTGATAGTCCGGCACCCCGGGGATGAACGACGACCGCGACGCCGGCGACCACCAGCAGGATCGGCGCCGGCACCCGGATCCGGCCGGCGATCCCGTTGACGATCACCACCCCGACCACCAGGAAGACGACCGGTTCCAGTTCGGGCATGCGCTCGCTCCCTCGACGGATCCGCGTCGGATCTGCCGGGCTCGGGTCGCCGATCGCCGGTCGCGACCGGCACATCGTGGCAGGTCCGGCCGCGGATGAGGCGTCCCGGCTCTGCCGTCGGCAGAAGTCGTTTGACCCACTGTCGGTGGTCGGGGTGATACTCCCCAACAGGTTCGACGTCAGTGGCGTCGCCGCACCGATTGTTCGGGCGCCCGACCGGCGTCTACCACTCGCACACCGATTCCGACCGGGAATCGGTCACGCCCGCCAGTAACAGGAGTATCCCGTGTCAACTCCACCGCCCGACTCTGTGGCGAACCCGACAAGGGTCCGCCGACGACCTGTCAGATCTGTCCCTCGACCCGAAGCGCTGGTTGGCGCTCGCCGTCATCGCGCTCTCGCAGCTGATGGTCATCCTCGACGCGACCATCGTGAACATCGCCCTGCCCCAGGCGCAGGCGGCGCTGGGCATCTCCGACGCCGACCGGCAGTGGATGGTCACCGCCTACGCGCTGCCGTTCGGCGCCCTGCTGCTGCTGGGCGGCCGGATCGCCGACTACGTCGGCCGCAAGAAGATCCTGATCATCGCGCTGTCCGGCTTCGCCATCGCGTCCGCCGATCGGCGGCGCCGCGCAGGTCGGCTGGCAGCTGTTCATCGCCCGCGCCTTCCAGGGCGCCTTCGCGGCGATGCTGGCACCGGCCGCGCTGTCGCTGGTGACCGTCACCTTCCACGCGGCCAAGGAACGGGCCAAGGCCTTCGCGGTCTTCGGCGCGATCTCCGGCGGCGGCGCGGCGATCGGTCTGCTGCTGGGCGGGGTGCTCACCGAGTACGCGTCCTGGCGGTGGTGCCTGTTCGTGAACATCCCGATCGCGATCATCGCGGTGCTCGGCGGCCATCCCGGTGCTGCAGGGAATCGAAGGTCGAGGGCGGCACGCACTACGACATCCCGGGTGCGGTGCTGGCCACCGCCGGGCTCGGCGCGCTGGTCTGGGCCTGCACCCAGCCGGCCGAACACGGCTGGGGTTCGATCAACACGCTGGGCTGGTTGGCCGTCTCGGTCGATGCTGCTGGCCGGCGTTCGTGCTGGTCGAGCTCCGGTCGAGCAGCCCGCTGCTGCCGATGCGGATCGTGGAGAACCGGAACCGGGCCGGCGCCTACGTGGTCGGTCTGCTGGTCGGCGCCGGCCTGTTCGCGGTCTTCCTGTTCCTGACCTACTACATGCAGGGCGTGCTGCAGTACACCCCGATCCAGGCCGGCTTCGCCTTCCTGCCGTTCAGCGTCGGCATCGTCATCGGCGCGGGTATCGGCTCGCAGCTGACCCTGCGGCTCGGCCCGCGCTTCGTGGTGCCGGCCGGTCTGGTGCTGGCCATGGATCGGGATGTTCTGGCTGTCCAGGCTCAACCTGGAGACGACCTACTTCGGCACGATCCTGCTGGGCCCAGCTGATCATCGCGGTCGGCATGGGCTTCATCTTCATGTCCACCACCAACGTTGCCCTGGTCGGTGTCAGCCACGACGACGCCGGCGTGGCCAGCGCGGTCGTGCAGACCGCCCAGCAGGTCGGCGGCTCGATCGGCACCGCGCTGCTGAACACGATCGCGGCCACCGCCACCGTGTCCTTCCTGGTCGCCGAACCCGCCGCTGGGCGCCACTCCGGAGGCGATCGGGGCGGCGACAGACGCGGCGGCCGTGCACGGATTCGGCGTGGCGTTCATGTGGTCGGCGATCATCTTCGTCGATCGCCATCGTCGCGTCGCTGATCCTGATCAACGCAGGCAAGGACGACGTCGCCGACGTGGCCGCCGTCCCGGCCGTCTGACGGGTCGGTGCGGCGCCTGACGGACTCGGAGCCGGCAGTCAGGCCTGTCCTGAGCCGGGAGTTGTCGGTTCACGGTCGTCCGCCGAGACCGCGCGGATGGCCGGCGCGAGCCCCCGGCTGGGGGCCGCGTCGGCGTCCTTGCACGGCGAAGGCGGCGATCAGCGAGCCGGCCACCGAGAACAACGCGCAGCCGACCAGCGCCCAGCGGAACGGCAGCAGCGCCGCGCTCTCGTCGGCCGCCAGCGCGGCGATCGAACCCGATGGTGGCGATGACGGTGGCCGCCACCGCCACCCCGACCGCCGACCCGACCTGCCGGGTGGCGTTGTACAGCGCGGTGGCCGCGCCGGTGTGCTCCGGCGCGACGGTGTCGAAGGCCGAGGCCTGGGTGGGCATGAAGGTGTGCGCCTGCCCGAAGCCCAGCAGCAGCATCAGCGCCACCGGCACCACCGGCGGGATGGTGCTGCTCATCACGAACGCCAGGCACAGCAGCGCGATCGCCACCGGTCGCCTGCCCGGCGGCGATCAGCCGCCGCGGCCCGACCCGCCGGTAGAACCGGGCGGCGACCTGGGTGCCGACCATGATCCCGATCGCCTCCGGGAAGGTCAGCAGACCCGCGGTCAGCGGCGAGTAGCCGAACGCGGTCTGCAGCATCAGCGGATAGACGAACAGCCCGCCGAGGAAGCCCGGCCGCCGAGGCGAAGGTGATCAGGTTCGCGGACCGGAACAGCCGCAGCCGGAACAGCTCAGCCGCAGCATCGGCGCCGCCACCCGGCCCTCGACGATCACCAGCAGGGTCAGCAGGACGACGCCGAGCAGCGCCGGGAATCCAGATCACCGGCGACGACCAGCCGCGGATCGCGCCCTCGGACACCGCGAACATCAGCGACGCGAAGCCGACGCGCGGCGAGCAGGAATCCGGGCACGTCGAGCCGGCTGGAGGTCTTGCTGCGCCATCGTCGGCACGGCGATCAGGGTGAACACGATGGCGACCACGCCGATCGGCACGTTGATCCCGAAGATCCACCGCCAGCTGGCCTGCTGCACCAGCAGCCCGCCGAGCACCGGGCCGATCGCCGGTGCCAGGGCGATCGGGACGTTGATGATCCGGCTCAGCCGGACCCGCTCGTTCGGCGGGAAGCTGCGGTACAGCATGGCCATGCCCGACCGGCGTCATCAGCCCGCCGCCGATGCCCTGCACGATCCGGAAGACCACCAGCTGCTCGACCGACTGCGCCAGCCCGCAGGCCGCCGACGCGACGGTGAACAGCCCGACGGCGAGCAGGAACACCTCCCGGGCGCCGAACCGGTCACCCAGCCAGCCGGCCACCGGGATGGCCACCGCAACGGCGACCAGGAAGCCGATGTTCACCGTCGCGGTGAGCTCGATCGGCACCCCGAATTCGGCCGCGATGGTCGGCAGCGCGACGTTGACCACCGTGGCGTCGATGATGTTGATGAACATCGCGGCGACGAAGACGGTTGCGACGGCGGTCTTCGGGCTCGATCCGGGCCATCGGTCACCCCCTCGTCGTCGCTCGCGGCCCGGATCGGCAGCGGGCCACGGCGACCTATCCCGGCGTCACGCGGAGCCGATGCGATCGGGCGGCGGCCTAGAAACCTAGCCGACATCGACAGCCGCCGGGTCGCCCGTCGACGCCCGACCTACGATGGGTGGTGCTCCGCACGGCCAGCGTCCGGCGGTGCCCGGTGTCGTCCACTTCGAAGGAGTTCACAGATGACCGACCTCGATCTCGGATCGGCGCCACTCCCACCGGGCCGGCGCGCCGGCCGCCGCGACCAGCAGCGCGCTGGTGCTGACCCCGCCGGCGCCGGTGCAGGTCGTCGCTCCCGAGCAGGCCGCCGGCGCCGTGCCGGTCGCCGACGCCCGCCAGGCCGAACTGCAGAGCCGGGCCGCGTCGTTCGCGATCGAGCTGGCGGCGCATGGACGTCCGGTCGCCGGAGTTCGCCAAGAAGGTCGAGTCGATCACCTCGCTGGGCGACCGGGAGATGCGGGAATCGGCCAACGTCTCCAGCCGGATGCTGGAGCGGCCGGCGGCGGCGCTGAACAGTGGCCGCAGCGGCGGCAAGGACGCCCAGACCCGGGTCGCCGGCACGCTGTCCGAACTGCGGAACCAGATCACCGAACTGGACCCCAACCGGGCCGACCTCACCGGCATCAAGAAGGTGCTGAAGTGGATCCCGGGCGGCAACAAGATCGACAGCTACTTCGCCAAGTACCAGTCGGCGCAGAGCCAGCTCGACGCCATCGTCCGGGCGCTGGCCTCCGGCAAGGACGAGCTCGGCAAGGACAACGCCAGCATCGAGGTCGAGAAGGCCAACATGTGGACGCTGATGGGCAAGCTCGGCGAGTACAACGAACTGGCCAGCGCCCTGGACGCCGCGGTGGAGGACCAGGTCAACATCCTGGAATCGCAGGGCCGCACCGAGGACGCGAACACCCTGAAGTCCGATGCGTTGTTCCCGATCCGGCAGCGCCGGCAGGACATCATGACCCAGATGGCCGTCGCGGTGCAGGGCTACATGGCGCTGGACCTGGTCCGCAAGAACAACCTCGAGCTGATGCGCGGCGTCGACCGGGCGCAGACCACCACCATCGCCGCGCTGCGGACCGCGGTGATCGTGTCCCAGGCGCTGGCCAGGCAGAAGCTGGTGCTCGACCAGATCACCGGCCTGAACGCGGCGACCGGCGACCTGATCCAGCGGACGTCCGAGCAGCTGAAGATCCAGGGCGCGCAGATCAACGAGCAGGCGGCCAGCGCCACGGTGTCGGTGGAGAAGCTGCAGGCCGCGTTCGACAACGTCTTCCAGACGATGGACGCGGTCGACACCTTCCGCGCCCAGGCGGTGGACAGCATGGCGCAGACGGTGAACGCGCTGCAGGGCCAGATCGAGCGGGCCCAGCCGTACCTGGAGCGGGTGCGCCGCGGCGAGCTGTCTTCCGGCTCCTGACCCGGCGCGGGATCCGCGGGTTCGGAACAGCTTGTGCGGTACCAATTGTGATGAATTCAGGAGGACGCTGACAGCGTGGTGATGAACTGGTTGTTCGGGCGCTCGGACGAGCGGGATCGCCCACCGACGGCCCAGTCGACACCGGTGACGGAGGTACCGGACAGCCCGGCCGCGCTGGCCGCCGAACTGTTCCGGGTGAACAGGTTCATCAACGCCTCCGCCGGGCAGCTGCCGGGGGAGGGCGTCGTCGCCGTCCCGCCGGATCACCGACACCGTCGGCGACGGTGCTGCACACCACCAGGGACCGGGACCTGGACATCCACGCCCGGGTGTCGCTGAACGGGATCCTGCGCGACTACCTGCCGACCACCCTGCGCACCTTCCTCGCCCTCGACCCGGCCACCCGTGAACACCCCGCGGACCGGCGGCAAGACCCCGACAGCCGCCCTGGAGGAGCAGCTGGACTTCCTGCTCGGTTCGGCCACCGAGGTGCTCACCGCCGTCCGCAACGACGATGCCAACGCGCTGGTCGCGCAGGGCAGTTTCCTGCGGACCAAGTTCGCCCGCTCGGAACTGGACCTGTAATGGCGCCGCCGATGAAGCGCGGCGCGAACGTCGCCCTCACCCAGGAGATCCCCACCCTGACCGGGGTGGTGCTCGGCGTCCGCTGGAACGCCGGCTCGGAGCAGGCGCTGTCCGACAACCTCGTGGCCGCAACGATTCTCTGCGACTCGAACAGCCGGGCGCCGTCGGACGAGTACTTCGTGTTCTTCAATCAGCTGACCTCGCCGGACATGTCGGTCGCCCAGTTGAGCCAGGCCCTCGGCGACGACCGGGAGCAGATCGAGGTCGACCTCGGCGGCGTCCCGGCCGAGATCCACCGGATCGTGGTCGTCGCTGTACATCAACGACGGCCCGGGTGCCCAGCCGCACGCTCGGTCAGCTGCGGGAGTGCGCGATCCGGGTGCTCGACCTGTCGAACGGCCAGGAGTTGGTGCAGTCGGAGAACCTGGCGCCGGCGCTGCGCTCGGAGACCGCGATCTGCCTGGGGGAGCTGTACCGGCACACCACCGGCTGGAAGTTCAAGGTGATCGGGCAGGGGTACGACAACGGCATCAGCGGCATCGCCGCCGACTACGGCGTCCCGCTGTGACGTCCGAATGGCTGTGAGACCCCGATGACGGTCGACTACCGCCAACCGGACGGGGCCAGGCAACGCCCCGACCTGACCTTCCTGCGCCACCGGTCGCGGCCGGTGCGGCAGGCCAACTCCGCCATCGCGGATTTCGTCGCGGGCCGGGCCAGTGCCCACGCCGGCGCCCGATCGTCCGCGGCAGCCACCCCGCCGCCCGCACCGACCACCCGGCCGCCCGCGTCGCCGTCCCGGCCGGCTCCGTCGCCACGGCCGGCTCCGTCGCAACGCCCGGCCCCGGCTGCACCGCCTTCCACCAGCGACTCATCGCTGGATCTGTTTGCGCCGCAACCGGTTCCGTCGCGGCCGGCAGCGACCACGCCGACGCCGCCGGCGGCCGCCGCGGCGAGCACGTCGTTGGATCTGTCCGGGCCCGCACCCGCGCCGCCGCATCGCCGACTCCGGCGCGGCCGGCGTCCTCGGACGCCAGCACGTCGCTGGACCTGTCGGCGCCCACCGCCGCACCTCAGCCGCCTCCGCGGCCGGTCGACCGGGTCGAGCACCTCGCTGGACCTGTCGGGTCCGGCGCCGCCACCGCGCGACCGCCGGCGCGATCCGGGTCCGCCAGCACCTCGCTGGATCTGGGTGCCGCGCCGCAGCAGCCGGCGCAACGGACACCGCCGAGCAGCTCCACGTCGCTCGACCTCGGCGCTGCCCCCGTCACCGTGCCCGGCCGGGCTCCGGCGGCGAGCGCCACCGGCACCCGGGCTCCCGCAGCGTCGAACGCCTCGACCTCGCTGGATCTCTCGCCTGCCGCGGCGCCTCGGCGCCCGCGGGTCAGCGCGCACCAGCACGACCGCCGGCCAACACTGCCGGCCCCGCAGCGTCCGGCTGGACGGAACCCCGCACCAGGCCAGGTGTGCCGACGATCCTGACGCCGCAGGCGCCGACCGTGACGCTGACCCGGGTGCAGTCCGGGGTCGGCACCCTGACCGTTCGAGGCGGTTGCCGCCGCCGGGGTCGGTGATCTGCGGCTCGGCTGCGCCTACCAGCTGCGGTCGGGCCGGTCGTCGACGGTGCAGCACCACGCCGGTCGGCGGTACGCCCCGCCCGGGGAGACCCGGCGGCCGATCCTGCTGGCGGCCCGTCAGCAGTTCGAGCGGATCGAGATCGACCTGCGTCAGGTCACCGATCTGGAACGGTGTGTGGTGTATGCCTTCTCGGGCGACGGGCAGCAACTGCGCTGGGGCGGGACGCTGGTCGTCACGACGTTCGGCGGCGACCGGATCGAGATGCCGATCGATCTCGCCGCCGTCCAACGCGGTCGCCGTGCTGGCCATCGGTCTACAACATCCGCGGTCAGCTGGTGCTGCGGTCGGAGATGGACCTGATCGGCACCACGATCCGGGAGGCGTGCCGCGGCTACGGGTTCGACCGGATCACCTGGCTGGACGACGCAGCACCCGATCGACTGACCGGCCCGCGACGCCGCGGCGCCGGCGCCGACGTGCGCCGACGCCGCTCAGGGTGGGCACCAGTTATGCGGGAATCGGCCACACGCGTCGGCCGGATCGAGACGAAGGAGATACAACGCAATGGGCGTCAGCCTGAGCAAGGGTGGCAACGTCAGCCTGACCAAGGCTGCGCCGAACCTGACGTCGATCGGGGTGGGCCTCGGGCTGGGACGTCCGGTCGACGGCCGGTCACGGCTTCGACCTGGACGCCAGCGCGCTGGCGCTCGGCGAGACCCACAAGGTGCTCGGCGACGACTACTTCGTCTTCTTCAACAACCTGAAGTCGCCGGACGGCTCGATCGAGCACCAGGGCGACAACCTCACCGGCGAGGGCGAGGGTGACGACGAGGTCATCACGCGTCAACCTGGTCGAGCGTCCCGCCGCAGGTGCTGTCGATCGTCTTCGCGGTGTCGATCTACGACGCCGAGACCCGCCAGCAGTCGTTCGGTCAGGTGCGCAACGCCTACATCCGGGTGGTCAACCTGGCCAACGACGTCGAACTGGCCCGGTACGACCTCACCGAGGACGCGTCCGTCGAGACCGCGATGGTGTTCGGCGAGGTCTACCGGTACAACCAGGAATGGAAGTTCCGGGCCATCGGCCAGGGCTACGCGAGCGGACTGGCCGGTATCGCCAGGGACTTCGGGGTCAATGTCGGCTGAGCCGCCCGTCGGCGCGGGCGTGACGTCCGCGCGCAAGTAGGGTCGTCGGGTCGAGTGAACGATGGACGCATCGAAGGAGCTGCGGATGAGCATCAGTCTGGTCAAGGGTGGCAACCTGTCGCTCACCAAGGCCGCACCCAATCTCGGGGCCATCACCATGGGGCTGGGCTGGGACGCGCGGACCACCACCGGGGTCAAGTTCGACCTCGACGCCAGTGCGCTCGGGGTCGGTGAGGACGGCCGGGTGCTGTCCGATCAGTACTTCATCTTCTTCAACCAGAAGCGCTCGCCGGAGGGTGCGATCGAGCATCGCGGCGACAACCGGGACGGCGAGGGCGGCGGCGACGACGAGGTGATCGCCATCGACCTGAACGCTGCACCGGCGGCCCTGGCCAAGGTCGTCTTCCTGGCCTCCATCTACGAGGCGGAGACCAACGGCGTGACTTTCGGCCAGGTCCGCAACGCGTTCATCCGGGTGGTGAACGCCGCCGACCAGACCGAACTCGCCCGCTACGACCTGACCGAGGACGCCTCGGTCGAGACCGCGATGGTCTTCGGCGAGCTCTACCGGCACGGCGCGGAATGGAAATTCCGGGCGATCGGCCAGGGATATTCCAGCGGTCTGGCCGGAATCGCCAAGGACTACGGCGTCAATCTGTAGTCGACACCGACCGCGATCAATGACGGATGCATCGCTGCATTCAGTCAATCAGCAATCGAAAGGCAAAATCGTGGGTGTCAATCTGAGCAAGGGCCAGACCGTCAGCCTGGTCAAGCAGGACGGGGGCAGCCTCAGTCAGGTCCGGATGGGCCTGGGCTGGGACGCGATGAAGAAGAAGGGCATGTTCGGCGGGATGAAGGAGGTTTCCGTCGACCTGGATGCCTCCGCGATCTGCTGATCTCCGCCGAGCGGCAGGTGCTGGAGATCGTCTACTACGGCAATCTCCGGTCCAAGGACAACTCGCTGATGCACACCGGTGACAACCTGACCGGCAAGGGCGACGGCGACGACGAGTCGATCATGGTTGACCTGCCCAGTGTTCCGCCGGCCGTCGCGCACATCGTCTTCGTGGTCAACTCGTTCAGCGGGCAGAACTTCATCGCAGATCGAGAACGCCACCGCCCGGGTCGTCGACTCCGCGGACCGGGACCGCGAACTGGTGCGGTACGAGCTCAGTGGCTCCGGATCGCACACGGCCGTGGTGATGGCCCGGCTGTCCCGGACCGGCGCCGGGCTGGACCTTCACCGCCATCGGCACTCCCGGGCAACGCCCGCACCGCCGACCAGCTCGTCCCGCTGGCGCTGCAGTCGCTGTGAGATAGCCCGGCTTCGCGGGCAAACCCGTTGTGCCAGGAACCTCTTGCGCCGCGCGTTCGTTGCACCTGGGTGGCTGCAGCGGTCACAGCCCCACCGAGGCACACCGACAACAAGGAGTTCACCATGGCGTTCTGGGATTCACTCAAGGCCAAGACCCGGGAGATGAACACCAGCTGACCACCAAGGCCGGGCCAGTTCAAGAACAAGGAATTCGCCAACGGCAGCATGGCGATGTGCGCGCTGATCGCGGCGGCCGACGGGTCGATCGACGCGGCCGAACAGGCCAAGACGCATGTCGCTGATCCGCAGCAATTCGGTGCTGTCGGTCTTCCCGCCGGACGAGCTGCAGCAGAAGTTCGACTGGTACTGCAGCAAACTGGCCGGCGATTTCGAATTCGGCAAGGTCGAGGCGATCGCCACCATCGGCAAGCTGCGCTCCAAGCCCGATCAGGCCCGGGCCGTCATCCAGATCGGCATCATCATCGGCGGCGCCGACGGCGACTTCGACGCCAAGGAGCGCGCTGCCGTCCGGGACGCCTGCAACGCGGTCGGGTATTCCCGCCGCGGAGTTCGACCTGTAGCCAGCTTCCTGCAGACGACACGCCGGCCGGACGGAATCCGTCCGGCGCCGGCGGTTCGTCGTGCTGCTGCTACTTGCGGCCGCGGGACCAGTTCATGCCCCAGCCGAAGGCCTTGTCCAGGGCGACCTGGCCGCCCTCGATGTAGCTGGACCTCGCGCTGCAGGATCAGGTCGCCGCCGGCGTCGACGAGCTGGGCGACCGCGCACATCCGGGAGCCGACGCCGGCGTCGTCGAGCTTGACCTCGACCGGCTGGCCGTTCGCCAGCGTGAGGGTGACGACACCGTCGACCGCGGCCCAGTTCGGCGCGCCTTCGTAGATCATCGCGAAGATCAACACCCGGCGGAACCGGCCCGGCTGGCTCAGGTTGATCGACATGTTCTCGCCGCCGGTGACCTTGCCGGTGCGGTCGTCACCGTCCAGCAGGATCCACGGCGGGGCATCCAGCGAACCGAAGGCGTTGCCCAGCGCCTGGATGACGCCCTTGCGGCCGTCGGCCAGTTCGTACAGGCAGCCGAGGTCCAGGTCGATGCCCTTGGACAGGGAGGCTGCCGCGGCGGCGTTCTTCATCTTCGCCAGGAACCCGCCGCCGGTGGGCGGGGGCGGCGTGTCGGCCCAGCGCCGACCAGTTCAGGTTGACCCTGGCGATACCGCCGATGCCGCCGGACTTGGTCAGCGACACCTTGGGCGCGCCCTTGGTCAGCGTGACCTTGCGCGGCGGCCCGGACACTGTCGGAGCGGCAGGAGCCGGCGGCGCGCTCGGCGCCGCGGCCGCTGCCGGAGAGGTCGGGGCAGCGGGAGCGGCCGGGGCGGCCGGCTCGGGTCGCGGTCGTTTGGTGTAGTCGATCGCCATCAGGCGTGCACCGTCCCTACTTCTTCGCCCTTGGCGGCGAGTCGTCGGTTGCGTCGGATGCTGGTCCAGAACGAGGCGCCGATGAAGGCGACGCCGATCAGGCCGGTGATGAACTCGCTGATGTGGACGCCGATGGAGATCATCAGGATGAAGGCGAGGGCGCCGATCGCCCAGTGCGCGCCGTGTTCGAGGTAGACGTACTCGGACAGGGTGCCCTGCCGGACCAGGTAGACGGTCAGCGACCGGACGAACATCGCGCCGATCAGGCCGAGGCCGAGCGCGATGATGATCGGGTCGGAGGTGATCGCGAACGCGCCGATGACGCCGTCGAAGGAGAACGAGGCGTCGAGCACCTCGAGGTAGAGGAACAGGAAGAACCCGGCCTTGCCGGTGGCCCTGGCGAGCTTGGTGACGCCGCTCTTGTTCGGTGCCGGCGTGCCGTCGTCCGGGTGCTCGAAATCGATCGGCTCGCCCTCGCCCTCGGGGTTCTCGAACAGGGTGCCGAGGCCGTTGACGGCCAGGTAGACGACCAGGCCGAGCAGCCCGGAGAACAGCACCGTCTCCGGGTCCTCGGCGAGGGTTTCGGAGACGATCAGCAGGGTGATGCAGGCGACCAGGACGGCCATGGCGTCGAGCCGGCCGGCCTTGGCCAGTGGCTTCTCCAGCCAGCTGAGCCAGGTGTGTTCGCGTTCCTCGAACAGCCAGCTCAGGAACAGCATCAGCAGGAACATGCCGCCGAAGGAGGCGATCAGCGGGTGCGCGTCGGTGAGCAGGGTTTCGTAGCTGGGTGAGCCGTCGGGGAAGTAGGCGGCGTCATCCGGCGGTGGGTTCATCGCGAGGTTGGAACGCTTCCACCGGTGGCAGGCCGGCGGCGGCCCAGACGATGACCAGCGGGAGCAGCAGTCGCATGCCGAAGACGGCGATGACGATGCCGACGGTGAGGAAGATCTTCTGCCAGAAGTCGCTCATCCGTTCCAGGACGGTGGCGTTGATCACGGCGTTGTCGAAGGAGAGGGAGATCTCCAGGACGCCGAGGATCATGCACAGGACGACCGCCGCCCAGCTGCCGTAGAGGAAGGCCACCACCAGCGACAGCGCGGTGACGATGTAGGACCACATGAAGATCTTCAGATGCACAGCGGGCCTTCCCCGGGGAGGCTGTGGGCCCGCCGGTGCCCTGCCCCGGGTGGGCAGGACCGGCGGGCCCGGTGAGGTCAGGCGCCAGATCAGAGATTGACGCCGAAATCGCGGGCGATGCCCGCGAGCCCGGAGGCATAACCCTGGCCGATGGCCCGGAACTTCCATTCCGCGCCGTTGCGGTACAGCTCGCCGAAGACCATCGCGGTCTCGGTCGAGGCGTCCTCGGACAGGTCGTAGCGGGCCAGTTCGGTGCCGCGTGGACTGGTCGACGACCCGGATGAACGCGTTGCGAACCTGTCCGAAGGACTGGCCGCGGGCGTCACCTTCGTAGATCGAGACCGGGAAGACGATCGAGCCGACGGTGGCCGGCACGGTGGTCAGGTCGACGTTGATGACCTCGTCGTCGCCCTCGCCCTCGCCGGTCAGGTTGTCGCCCTGGTGCACGATCGCGCCCTCGGGTGAGCTGGTGTTGTTGAAGAAGACGAAGTACTCGTCGGACAGGATCTTGTGGGTTTCGGCCAGACCCAACGCGCTGGCGTCCAGGTCGAAGTCGCGTACCGGTGGTGGACCGCACATCCCAACCCAGGCCGACCGACACCGCCTTCAGGCCGGGCGCGGCCTTGGTCAGTGAGACATTGCCGCCCTTGGAGAGGCTCACACCCATCTGCAATCTTCCTTTCACCGTCGACCGGTCGGCTCCGTTGTCCGAACCTGGTCAGCTCCATCGCCAGTACTGTCCAAGTGGTGGGCGATCGCACCTCGACCGCCGGTCGGGACCCAGATTGCCCGGCCAACCCTATCGAGGCGCAACCATCACCTTTGAACATCCTTTGGGCCAACTCTCCGCGGGATGGCAGAGTTCCCCAGTGTCCCGGACCGAGCCCTGCGAGGAGAACTGAATGCGGCATTTCGACCAATTGGCCGATGACGTCCGCGATGGTCTGTTCCACCTGGCGCCGGAATCGTTCGACCGGGACAGCGAACGGTAGGTGCTGGCCAACGCGCTGGGCGCGACGCTGTACGTCCCGGCCACCAAGGACGATCTGGCCGTCGCCGTGCGCCGGCAGGCGGCGGCCGGCGCCAGGTCGATGGTGATCGACCTCGAGGACGCCATCGCCGACGACTCGGTGGATACGGCGCTCAGCACCACCCAACGAGACGCTGCGCGACCTGCACGAGAACCCGCCGGACAGCCTGATCTTCGTCCGGGTGCGGTCGGCGGACCACATCCGGCAGCTGGCCGACGCGCTCGGGCGACGCGCTGAGCGTCGTCAGCGGGTTCGTGCTGCCGAAGTTCTCGGTCGCCGACGGCCCGGACTACCTGCAGGCGGTGGCCGCCGCCGGCGAGCTGTCGAGCCACCCGCTGTACGCGATGCCGGTGCTGGAGACGCCCGAGGTGCTGTACCGGGAGATCCCGCGAGGCCGAGCTGGTCGGGATCCGGGAGCTGCTGGACGAGCACCGCGAGCTGGTGCTGACCATCCGGATCGGCGCGACCGACCTGTGCGGCCTGTTCGGGATCCGGCGGGACCGCGACCTGTCGATCTACGACGTCGGGGTGGCCGCCGACCTGATCACCCAGGTGGTCAACCAGCTCGGCCGCACCGACGGCACCGGGTTCGCCATCACCGGGCCGGTCTGGGAGTACTTCGCCAATCACGAGCGGATCCTGCGACCGCAGCTGCGGCAGACCCCGTTCGACGACCGGCAGGCCGGCGGGCTGCGCCGTCAGCTGATGAGCAGCGACCTGGACGGCCTGATGCGGGAAGCGATGCTGGACCGGGCCAACGGGCTGACCGGGAAGTCGGTGATCCACCCGCTGCACATCGCCGCCGGTGCACGCGCTGGCCGTGGTGCCGCACGAGGAGTACCTGGATGCGCTGGACGTGCTGCACCCGGAGTCGGCGGCCGGTGGGGTTCGGCGGTCGGAGTACCGCAACAAGATGAACGAGATGCGGCCGCACCGGATCTGGGCCGACCGCACCGCTGCTGCGGGCGCGGGTCTTCGGTGTTGCCGCGCAGGGCATCTCGCACGTCGACATCCTGACCGCACAGCTGGACGCCGGATGACGACACCCGCCGCGACGGCGCCCGGGTCCGATTCCCTGGTGGCCGCCGAATTCGGCATCACCGTGGGCGATCGCGGCTCACCGGTCGGACTGACGATGGCCGAGCTGATCCAGGTGGGTCTGCGGCGAAACCCACGCCGGGCGCAGCTGCTGGTCTCGACGGTGCTGGGCAAGCACCTGGCCGCCGACCCGCGGGTGATCGCCGGGCGTCGGCCGGCTGCTCGGTGCGCTGGTCGCAAGAACGTTGGCCGACGACTCCGACGACCGTGCCGGCAGCCGTGGATGAGCGCGGCGCGGCGGCGCGGTCTCCGGCGCCGATCCCGGCAGCGCTGCTCGACGCTGCTGGAACCGTCGCGCTCGCCGGTCGGCCGGCCGACTGCCGCTGCTGACCTTCGGGTTCGCCGAAACCGCCACCAGCGTCGGGCATCTCGTCGCCGACCAGCTGCGCTCGGACTATCTGCACTCCACCCGGCGACGGGACGGCGGCATCCCGATCGCCGCGGAATTCACCGAGCCGCACTCGCATGCCACCGGACACCTGCTGCGGCCCGAGCCGTCCGGAGCTGCTGCTCGGCGCCGGGACCGTGGTCCTGGTCGACGACGAGCTGTCCACCGGCCGGACCGCGCTGAACGTCATCGAGGCGCTGCACGCCCTGGCGCCGCGGTCGCGCTATGTGCTGGCCGGGCTGGTCGACGTCCGGTCCGCACGCCGACGACGGGAACCGGGCCGCGGTCGCACGGCGGCTGGGCTGCCGGATCGACGTGGTGTCCCTGGTCACGCGGCGAGATCGTCGTGCCGGCGGCGACTGTCGATCGGGTGGCCGCGGAAGTGGCTGCGCACGAACCGGTCTCGACCGCCGAGCGCCGGACGGGCGCGGCGTCCGGCAGGTCGAACTGCCCTGGCCGGCGCAGGTTCCGCACGGCGGCCGGCACGGCTTCCTCGACGACGACCGGGCCGCCTTCGACAGCGCCGTCGAGTCGGCCGCAGCGGTGATGCGCGAAGCCTGCGGCGACGCCGCGCAGGGTGCTGGTGCTGGGCACCGAGGAATTGATGTACCTGCCGCTGCGGCTGGCGCTGGCGCTGGCCACGAGATCCGTCGTCGGCAGGTCGCGTTCCAGTCGACCACCAGGTCGCCGGTGCACGCCATCGACCGGCCCGGCTATCCGATCCGGCGGCGGATCGACTTCCAGAGCAGCGTTCTCGGTGCGAACGGCGAACCGGCCGGCCGGGAGACCCGGCACGTCTACAACTGCAACTGGCCCGGGAGAGGTGGATCCACCGCAAGCAGCCCGCAGGAGGCCGACCTGATCGTCGTCGTCGACGACGGCCATGCGCTGCCCGGCCCGACCGGAGTGGCCGACGCGCTGGCCGCCGCCACCGGCGCACCGGTGCTGCTCGCGGTGCTGACCCCGAACGCCGGACCGACCGAGGACGTCGATCGATGAAGACCGCTGCCGTCGCCGTTGACCGGCCCGGACTTCGGCAGCTACCGACCCGACGAGGTGTCCTGGCTGCTCACCGACCTGTCGACCCTCGACCTGGAGGCCGACATCGCCGAGCGCGAGGCCGCCATCCAGGCCGGGCGTCGCGCACTACGCGGAATCGCTGCCGATCGAGTACCAGCCGGATCCGGACTATCAGGCGCTGTTCGACCAGGTGCTGGCGGAAACCGCGCGCCGGCTGGCGCACGCGGTCGGCGCGGTGACCGAACTGGTGCTGGCCGAGCGCGGGTCCGGACAGCGTGCTGGTGTCGCTGGCCAGGGCCGGCACACCGATCGGGATCCTGATGCGCCGCTGGGCCCGGCACATGCACGGCATCGAGCTGCCGCACTACGCGATGTCGATCGTCCGGGGCCGGGGGATCGACCGGGTCGCCCTGGAATACCTTGCCGCGCATCATGATCCGGCATCGGTGGTGTTCGTCGACGGCTGGACCGGGAAGGGCGCGATCGCCAAGGAACTGACCGCGGCGCTGCGCGACGTCGCCGGCCGCCGGCGGGCCGGTGTTCTCCGACGATCTGGCGGTGCTGGCCGACCCCGGCCACAGCGTGCGGACCTTCGGCACCCGGGACGACTTCCTGATCGCCTCCGCCTGCCTGAACTCCACGGTGTCCGGTCTGGTCTCCCGGACCGTGCTGAACCCGAAGTACCTGGGGCCCGGGGACTTCCACGGCGCGAAGTTCTACCGGGAGCTCGCCGGCGAGCGATGTCTCCGCCGTCCTGCTGGATGCGGTCAGCGACCAGTTCGACGCGGTCGCGCGCCGACGTGCTGGCCGGAACCGCTGCGCTTGGCGGCCTCCGACCGGCGGGTGACCTTCGCCGGTTGGGCCGCCGTCGAGCAGATCCGGCAGCGGTACGGCATCGAATCGGTCAACTTCGTCAAGCCGGGGGTGGGGGAGGCGACCAGGGTGCTGCTGCGCCGGGTGCCGTGGAAGATCCTGGTCCGCGAGCCCGACCATCCCGACCATGTGCACCTGAGGTTGCTCGCCGAGCGGCGGGGGGTTCCGATCGAGGTGGTCCCCGATCTGGCCTACTCCTGCATGGGCCTGGTCCGCCGGGTGTCGCCGAGCGACACCGGGGAGGGCTGAACCGTGACAGCCGGTTGTCGTCGCAACCGATCTCGACCGCACCCTGATCTACTCGATGGCGGCGATCGACCGCGACCCACCCGGCCGGCTCGATTCCGCCGCTGGTGTGCGTGGAAATGCTTGACGGGCAACCGCTGTCGTACATGACGGTGGCGGCCGCCGAGGCTGCTCGAGAACGATCGCGAGCGCAGCGCCGTGCTGGTGCCGATCACCACCCGGACCCCGGCCCAGTACGAGCGGGTGCGAACTGCCCGGCGGCCCGGCGCGGTACGCGATCATCAGCAACGGTGGGCACATCGTCGTCGACGGCGCGCCGGACGCGCGGTGGCGGCAGGCGGTCGAACGGCGGATCGCCGGGGAGGGTGCTGCGCTCGCCGAGATCGTCGCCGGCCTGGACCGGCAGGCGGTCGGCGACTGGGTGCTGAACCGCAAGGTCGCCGACAATCTGTTCTGCTACCTGGTCGTCGACCTGGCGACGACTGCCGCCGGCATTCCTCGACGACTGGACGGCGTGGTGCAGCCGACCGCGGCTGGGTGGTGTCCATGCAGGGCCGCAAGATCTACGCGACTGCCCCGCGGCCTGACCAAGGAGGCCGCGCTCGCCGAGGTGATGCAGCGGACCGGCGCCGACCATCTGCTGGCCGCCGGCGACGGCGCCTGGATGCCGGGTTCCTGCTACTGGCCGACCCGGCGATCCGGCCGCCGCACGGCGAGCTGGCCGAGACCGGTTGGCGCGCAGCGAATGTGGAGATCTCGTCGGCGATCGGAGTGCTGGCCGGCGAGGAGATCGTCCGGTGGCTGGCCGGCCAGGTCGACCTGGCCGGCCGGAACGCCGCCGTCGACCGCTGATGAAACCGCCTAGGAGCCGATGACGCTCGCGCAGGCCGGCAGCTGCTTGGCGGCGGTCTCGACGCCGGGGTCGAGATCTGCCATCGACTGCGGCGCAGCGGCTTTGGCTTCGGCTTCCACCGCATCGATCGCGGTCTTCAGATCAGTTTCGCTACTCGGGGTCAACGCGGCAACGGATTGCGCACCCCTCCCGTAGACGTCGGCCAGGTCCTGGAAGCCGGTCGTGGTCGCCGACGCGATTTCGTCGCCGCTGGTGATGGTGGGCGGCGGAGTGCGCCTGCAGCGCGGTAGCGGCCTTGCCCGCCGCATCGGCGATGCCGGTGTAGGCGGCGACGACCGTCGCCTGTTGCTGGTCGAGCGATTGCCCCGCCGTGTCGGGCGAGGTGTACTGACCGATCTCGCCCAGGCTGGTGCAGAACGTGGTGAACCAGGTCTCGGTGGCGGCATCGAGTTCCGCGGCCGGCGCCTCACTCGAGGACGAGCCGGCCGACGATGACTTGGCCGACGAACTCGCGGCCGAGCTCGGACTCGACGCTGCCGACGACGATGCGGCCGGCGCTGCCGTGCTCGAGCCGGCCGTGGTGCTGCCCGAGCTACAGGCGGTCAGCAGCAGACCCCCGGCGGCCAACAGGCCGACCATCGATGAACGCTTCATCTCGTCCCCCAGTTCTCGTGTCCGGCGCCGCGACCCGACGCCGGTCAGTGCCCCATCCCGGCGTCCAGGCCGGTCAACCAGCAGACCTTAGCGTCCGGCGGGCGCGCAGGCCCCGCGGTCGCAGCCCGAGTGGTCGGTGTGTCACCAGATCTGTCCGTGTTGGGCCACTTTGCACCTATCACGGTGGCTCGGTCAGTCGACCGGCCGGTGGCAGACGGCCTCCAGGTTGATGCCGTACGGGTCGGTGACGAAACCGCCGTAGTAGTCGGGGTGGTACTCCAGGTGCATCGCCGGGGCGTCCCGCGACGTGGCGCCGGCGTCGAGCGCGGCCCGGTAGAAGACGTCCACCTCGTCCCGGGTGTCGACCGTGAAGGCCAGGTGCATGTTGGTGCCCACGGTTCCCTGGTCGATGAGCCAGAAATAGGGCTTGACCTCGGCAAGGCCGAATCCGGTCATCGCGGGCTGGTCGTTCGCCGGGACGGCGGGGATCTCGAGCATCTTCGCGATCCCGATGGCAGCGAGCACCGGCTCGTAGAACGCAACGGCCGCCGGCAGATCGGGCACGGCGATGTTCAGGTGGTCGATGCGTGATCCGGCTCGATCGAGGTTGGGGGTCTTGGAAGTCGTCATCTGTCCACCATGGCCCGGGTAGCGGACACCCGTTGGCCGCTTCCCC
Organism: uncultured Actinomycetota bacterium; assembly: GCA_963719475.1. Lineage (GTDB taxonomy): Bacteria > Actinomycetota > Actinomycetes > Mycobacteriales > Nakamurellaceae > Nakamurella. The sequence continues at coordinate 92,506 of CAVRCD010000015.1, forward strand.
ATCGGCGGCGTCGTCATTCGATCAAGAGTGCTTGACAGCTCCTTTCCAACAGATCCAGAAGGTGCCCAGGAAGCCGGGTTGATCGTCCGAAATCGCAAACCTGCAACGCATCCGCAACCAACATCAGGAGGAAACGTGCTGCGGCCCTGGCGGAACTGGTCAGCGACGTCCGGCGCGGAAGAACAGCAGGGCAGCAGTGACCATGGCGGCCGCCCCGGCCACCGAGATGATCACCCCGGCCCAGACGACGCCGTCGGTGAGGACCAGCCCGACGACCAGCGCGACCATTCCGAGCACGAACAACGCCCCGCAGACGATCGCCCGGTGCCGACGCAGGCCGTCGATGGTGATGGTCGCGGCAAATTTCGGGTCGTCGAGTTTCAGCGCCTGCTCGATCTCGTCGAGTCGCCGTTGTTCGCCCTCTGAGAGCGGCATGATTCCTGCTTCCCCCCAGGACACTGCCTGGACAACACCTATCGTACGGCTGTGCCGGCGGACCACTCGATTGGTCCTCGGCGCAGCCACCCGATTGGTGCAGTGCCGGGCGATGTTGCCAGGATGGTCACCACCGCGACGTCGACGTCGACGTGGTGTCGAGGCCATCAGTGATCAGGGCGACGAGCAAATCAGGTGGGCGAGTGACGGATCCGAGCTCCGCTTCGAGCCCGGCTGCGCCGAGCGAGGGATCCAGACCCGGTTTCTCCCGGGCGCTGGCCGTGCTGATCGCCGGTGCGTACTTCATGGAGAACCTCGACGCCACGATCATCGCGCCCGCGGCGCCGGCGATCGCCGAGAGTCTGGGCGTCGAGGCCGTGCAGATCAACGTCGCGATGACCGCCTACCTGCTCACGGTCGCGGTGTTGATCCCGGCCAGCGGGTGGCTCAGCGATCGGTACGGGGCGCGCGGCATCTTCTCCCTCGCCATCGCGGTGTTCACCGTCGCCTCCGTCGGCTGCGCGATCGCTCCGACGCTGTCGGCGTTGACGGTCGCCCGGGTCTTCCAGGGGATCGGCGGCGCGATGATGGTGCCGGTCGGTCGGCTGATCGTGTTGCGCACCACCGCGAAATCCGAACTGATCAAGGCGATCGCGTACCTGACCTGGCCGGCGCTGGTCGCTCCGGTGCTGGCCCCGCCGCTGGGCGGGCTGATCAGTACCTACACGTCGTGGCGCTGGATTTTCCTGATCAATGTTCCGCTCGGGATCATCGGACTGCTGTTGGCCAGGAAGCTGGTTCCGGACGTCCGGGCCACCGAGCGGCGCCGGCTGGATTGGCGCGGATTCCTGCTGACGGCCTTCGGGGTCGCCGCCCTGGTGATCGGCCTGGAGCAGATCGGAACCGGCCGGCCGGATTTCGCGTTCGCGGCGATCGCCTTGGGTCTGGCGGCGATCACCCTGGCGTGCGCGGTCGGGTACCTGTTGCGGGCCCGCACGCCACTGCTCGACCTGCGGACACTGAAGATCCGGAGCCTGCGGGCGGCGGTGGCCGGCGGAACCATGTTCCGGCTGGTGATCAGTGCGATCCCGTTCCTGTTGCCGTTGTTCTTCCAGCTGGGATTCGGCTGGACCGCGGCGCAGGCCGGCGGCATCGTCGTTGCGCTGTTCCTGGGCAACCTGTGCATCAAACCGTTCACCACCCCGCTGATGCGCAGCTGGGGGATCCGCAACGTGCTGTTGCTCGCGTTGCCGATGTCGGCGCTTGCCCTGGTCGGCATGAGCCTGCTGCAGGCGAGCACACCGGTCCTGGTGATGATCATCGTGTTGACCGTCAGCGGGGTCTTCCGTTCGGTGGGCTTCTCGGCGTACAACAGCGTTGCCTTCTCCGACGTGCCGACCGAGAAGATGACCCACGCGAACACCCTGCACGCGACCCTGCAGGAGCTGGGTGCCGGGCTCGGGATCGCCGTCGGTGCGCTCCTGGTGCGGCTCGGTGACCCGATCTCGCAGGCACTCGGCCTGACCGAGTCGCCGGCAACCGCCTACCGGGTGGCGTTCGTGCTGCTGGCCCTGCTGCTGCTGGTCCCGTTGGTGGAGGACATCCTGCTGCCCCGGTCCGCCGGGAGTGCCGTCACCGGGCGGACGTGACCGCGCGCTTGCGCGCCGACCTCCCAGTTGCGCGGCGGCCGCACCGGTTTGGCCGGGGCGGAACCGCGCCGAGTCAGCGAGCCCAGAATTTCGGTCAGCACGACCAGGACCACTGGCACCGCAATGGCCAGCGCGATGGCCCAGCCGGTCCAGGTATCGGAAGGTGTCTGCATCAGGACTCGATCCGCCACGCCGACTTCGAGGTGCCGGCGACGTCGACCGCGCCGGCCTCGGCGAAGACGACGCTGTCCTGCATACGATCCCGCACCGCCTGGCTCACGTAGATGCCGGGGTTCGGCCGGTCACCGACCGCGCCCGGTAGGCCAGGCTGACCGCATCTCCCCAGAAGTAGTAGGCCAGGCTGGTGCGACCGACCAGACCACTCTTGACGGTGCCGGTGTCCGAATTTCGGCGTCCATGGTGAGGCTGCGGCCTACTTCCACCGCCGGGGCCCTGGCCGATGGTCAGCTCACGGGGGCCGGGCGGCGATTCTTCAGAGCGCGGACCCCGGCCAGGTACAGGTCGATACCGGCGCCGTAGTAGGCGGCCTCGTCGGGGCAATCGGTCAGCGCGTCGGCGCATTCGACCAGATGCGGGAAACGGTCCGCCGGCAGTGCGATGCCAGCGCAGCGCGCTTCTGGGCCAGCACGGCGTCGCGTTCATCCTGCGGGACGGTGGTCTCCGCGCCCGGCCGCCCGGACACCAGCATGATCGCGGTCTGCAGCGCGGCCCGGGCCAGGTCGGCGCTCTGCCGAACCGAGAAGCCGTTGTCCCGCAGGATGTCCAGCGCGCGCTCGGACGCCAGCTGGCCGCTGTCGCACTGCAGCATCCGGGTCATCGCCAGCGCGGTGCAACCCGGGTGCCGGCGCAGCGCGTCGACCAGGGACGGTCAGCAGGTCGCGCAGTTCCTCGAGGCGCGGTCGGTCCGGTGTCGGGGAGCGTCATCGCCTCGAGGATCCGGTCGCCCATCGCGGCGAGCAGTTCGTCCTTGTTCTTGACGTGCCAGTACAGCGCCATCGGGGTGACGCCGAAATCCTGCGCGATCCGCCGGATGGACACCGCGGCCAGTCCGTCGAGGTCGGCGACGGCCAGCGCGTGGTCGATGACCGCCTCCCGGGACAGCGGCGCGCGGGTCTCCGGCGATCGGTCGGACCAGTCGGGAATGCGATTTCGAAACCATGTTGACAACTGTACACCGTAAAGGGTTACCTATACAGCGTAGATGTACACCGTATAAGGAGCCGTCGTGGAGCGAACATCGTCTGACCCTGCTGGCGGTGGCGCTGGCCACCTTCATGACCTACCTGGACAACAACATCATCAACGTGGCGATCCCGGCGATCCAGCAGGACCTGCAGCTGACCACCTCCGGGCTGGAGTGGGTGGTCAGCTCGTACATCCTGGTGTTCGCCAGCCTGCTGCTGGCCGGCGGCCGGCTCGCCGACGTCTGGGGGCGCAAGCGGCTGTTCCTGATCGGCCTGTCGATCTTCACCGGCGCCTCGCTGGTCGCCGGGTTCGCCGGGAACGTCGACGTGCTGGTGATCAGCCGGGCCGTGCAGGGACTGGGCGCCGCCCTGGTCACGCCGACCACGCTGGCGATCATCTCCGCCACCTTCACCGAGGGCCGGCAGCGCGCCGCCGCGGTCGGCATCTGGAGTGCGGTCGGCGCGCTCGCCCTCGCGGTCGGTCCGCTGCTCGGCGGCCTGCTCAGCGAGTACCTGAGCTGGGGCTGGATCTTCTTCATCAACGTGCCGGTCGGCCTGGCGACCCTGGCGCTGGCGGCCGTGGCGATCCGCGAATCCCGGGAGGACTCCGGCGCCGCGCCGGATCGACGTCCCCGGCGTGATCACCTCGGCCGTCGCGCTTTTCGCGCTGACCTTCGCGCTGATCGAGGGCCACGACCGGGGCTGGACCTCGCCGGTCATCCTGGCCTCGTTCGCGCGTCGCCGCCGTCCTGGGCATCGTCTTCGTGCAGCTGGAGCTGCGGGCGGCCGAGCCGATGGTCGCGATGTCGCTGTTCCGCGAGCGGGTGTTCTCCGGCGGCCTGATCGCGCTGATGATGTGGGGCTTCGGCCTGTTCGGCATCTACTTCTTCACCTCGCTGTACCTGCAGGGCGTGCTCGGGCTTCTCGCCGACCGAGGCCGGCGCCGCGTTCGTGCCGATGGCGCTGCTGATGGCGGCCGGCGCGGTGATCTCCGAGCGGGTGTCGCATCGGCTCGGCGCGCACCGGGTGGTCGCGGTGGCGATGCTGCTGATGGCCGGCGGGATCGCGTCGGTCAGCCTGCTCGGCGCGGACGCCGGGTTCTGCGTCGCTGATGCCGAGTTTCGCGGTGATCGGGATCGGCGGCGGGCTGACCGTTCCGCTGACCGCCAGCGTGCTGGACGCGATGCCGCGGGCCGAGGCCGGCGTCGCGTCCGGCATCTTCAACGCCTCGCGGGAGGTGTCCGGGCTGCTCGGCATCACCGTCATCGGCGCGGTGCTGACCGCGCGGCAGGCGACCCTGCTGACCGCCGGCGAGACGCCGACCGATGCCTTCCTCGGTGGCTACCAGGCGGGTCTGCTGCTGGCCGCGGGGCTGGTCGCGCTGGGCGGGGTGGCCGCGTTCGTCGGGCTGCGGCCGGCGCGTGGCAGTGGAAGCCCGGATCGCACCGGCGTCGAGAGCGACGAGACGGTCGGCGTCGACGGTGCGGCGAGCGATCCCGGTGACGGTCGCCGGATCCTGAAGCAGTCGCCATCCTGCGGTCGGCTGAGCGGCGGGCCGGACCGGGTTACCGGCCCGGTCCGCTGTTTTCGGCCATCATCTGCAGGCCGTCGAGCAACCGGTGCAACCCGAACTCGAACAGCGAATCCAGATCCAGCTCGACGTCCTCGGGCGCCAGCACCTTGGCGAACATCGGGAAGTCGCCGGACGACATGATCTCGCCCATCTTCGCGCCCTGGGACTCCATCCACTCGTCGCTGGTAGTCCGCTGTCCAGCTGCGCCTGCGCCTCGGGTTCGATGTTCACCGCGGTTCCGCGGACGAAGTTGGCCAGCACGACGGCCGCGTGCAGTTGCTCGGCGGGGGAGAGTCCGAGCTCGGTCCAGCATCGTCAGCACGAGCTCGGTGTGCGCCATCGCCGGCCGGATCAACTGCGGCCTGGTCATCGACACGTACTGGGCCAGCCAGGGGTGCTGCTGGTAGACCGTCCACTGCAGCCGGCACAGTTCCTCCACCCCGGCCCGCCAGTCCGGGCCGGCCGCGGGCAGCGGGTACTCCCGGAAGACGGTGTCCGCCATCAGGAACAGCAACTCGTCCTTGCTGCGGACGTGCCGGTACAACGCCATGGTCGAGGTGCCCAGTTCGGTGGCGATCCGGCGCATCGCCAGCGCGGTAAGACCTTCGACGTCCGCGACCGCGATGCCGGCGCGGATCACCCGCTCCCGGCTCAGACCCGGTGTCGGCTCCCGATCGGACGTCGATCGCGCCCGTGTCGGCTCGGTCGGGTGCCGATCGGCCCGACGACGACAGTCCCGACCCCGGGGACGGCGCGCACCAGACCCTCGTGCCGCAGGGCGGTCAACACCTTGGTGGCCGTCGCCATCGCCACCCCCCATTCCTGGGTGATCTGTCTGGTCGACGGCACCCGGGCGTTCGGCGGCAGTTCGCCGGTGGCGATCCGGCGGCGGAGTTCCGCCACGATCCGGGCGGACGGTGGCTGGTCCACCGCGCCGCGCGCTGATGACCGACCCGCGAGCGATGTCATCGTTCCTCCCAAACTTTTCTCTGACCGCTTGCCTGCCCTGTGCGTACTAGTGCACCACCCGTCGATGCCGGAGTGAGCACGTCACCCGGGTCAAGGTCCGAAGCTGGCGCGCTCATCGCGCACATCAGTGCACTACTCGGCTTCATCCTAGTGCACTAGGTCATGATCGGCCACCAGTCATGCTTTCCTCGAGACAGCGGTCAGATGGGTTTACGGCGTACGCAGAATAGGTGTACAACGTACGCAGACCAGCCAAACCCTCGGAGGAAGCCCATGGACCACGACCCGGCCATCCTGGCCACCGGTCTGACGAAGTCGTTCGGCTCATCAACGGTGCTGGACGGCATCGACCTGCAGGTTCCGCGGGGCAGTGTCTTCGCGCTGCTCGGTCCGAACGGTGCCGGCAAGACCACGATGGTGCGGATCCTGTCCACGCTGCTGCGTCCGGACGCCGGCCGGGCGTCGGGTTGCCGGGTTCGACGTGCTGCGCGAGCGCGGCGAGGTGCGCCGGCGGATCAGCCTGACCGGGCAGAGCGTCGCGATCGACGAGCTGCAGACCGGCGAGGAGAACCTGCGCATGATGGCTCGGCTCTCCGGGTTGAACCCGCGGCGACTCCCGGCGCCGGGCCACCGATCTGCTCGCGCAGTTCGACCTGTCCGATGCCGGGCGACGCGCGGTCGTCGAAGTACTCCGGCGGCATGCGTCGCCGGTTGGACCTGGCGGCCGGGTTGGTCGGTCGACCATCGGTGATCTTCCTCGACGAGCCGACCACCGGGTCTGGACCTGCCGAGCCGGCAGGCGATGTGGCGGATCCTCGACGAGTTCGTGACCACCGGGGTCACCGTCTTCCTGACCACCCAGTACCTGGAGGAGGCCGATCAGCTCGCCGACCACATCGCGGTGATGAACGGCGGCGTCGATCGTGGCGCAGGGCTCCCCGGCGACGCTCAAGGCGCAGGTCGCCGACCAGCGACTGGAGATCACGCTGGCCGACGCCGCGGCGTTGGACGCCGCCGTCGACCGGCTCGGCGCCAGGGTGATCACCGCCGATCGGGTGCAGCTGACCGTCGGCGTCGGCACCGACGGGAGCGGGCCGCACATCCGCGGCGTGCTCGACGAGATCGATCCCGGTCGGTGCGGCGGTGGCCTCGTTCGTCGTCCACCAGGCAACGCTGGACGACGTCTTCCTGGCCCTGACCGGCCATGCCCCGCGCCGTCCGGCGCCACCGCCGCAGAGCAGGAGCCCGCACATGTCTGACATCGCCGTGGCCGACCGCACCGTCGTCGGCGGCCGCCGGGGTCACCCGGCAGCCGAACCTGCTCGCCGACTCGGCGACGATGATCGTCCGCAGCCTGCGGCTGAGCCGGCGCAACGTGGAGGTGTTGCTCACCTCGCTGATCCTGCCGGTCATCCTGATGCTGCTGTTCGTCTACCTGTTCGGCGGGGCGATCAACACCGGGACCGAATACGTGTCCTACGTCGTGCCGGGGGTTCTGGTGCTGTGCGCCGGATTCGGCTCCGCCACCACGGCGATCAGCGTCAGTCAGGACATGCACAACGGGATCATGGACCGGTTCCGGTCGCTGGACGTCAGCGGTGCCGCGGTGGTCTGTCGGCCACGTCGCCGCCAGCGTGGTGCGGAACGCCGCCTCCACCGTGCTGGTCTTCGGGGTGGCGTTCGCCATCGGGTTCCGTTCGGCGGCAGGCCTTCTCGACTGGCTGGCCGCCGGTGGCATCCTGCTGCTGTTCATCGTCGCCATCTCGGCGCTGGCCGCGTTGGTCGGTCTGCTGGCCAGATCACCGGAGGCCGCCAACGGTTTCACCTTCTTCCTGATGTTCCTGCCCTACGCCAGCAGTGCTTTCGTCCCGATCAGCACCATGCCGGGCTGGCTGCAGGGCTTCTCCGGGCATCAGCCGGTGACGCCGGTGATCGAGAGCGTCCGCGGGTTGCTGCTCGGCACTCCGGTCGGCGACAGCCCGTGGTGGGCGATCGTCTGGTGCACCGGCATCTTCGTGGTCGCGGTGGGGTTGTCGACGCTCGCCTTCCGTCGGCGCACATCCTGATTCTTCGTGTCAGTTCTTCAGGCGCGCTGCGCGCCGCCGTGGGGCCGGAAAATGTGATGCTCGGGCGTCGGTTGACGAGGCGACGGCGGGCCGCTCATGATCGGGCCGCTTGATGCTGTTTGTGCTGGTAGGAGCATACTTTCGGGGTGTGTTCCGGTCGACCCCGAACCGTCTATGGTGCCGTGAGCCTGTGGGTTAGTTTGGAGGTGGAGGGCACAGTCGTTTGTCCGCGGGAACCGTGGATTGTTGCCGTTGAGCACGAGTGTCAGAATCCTGTTTTTCATCCGCCCTCCCCGGAACACACACCCGGAACCAGTTCGTGCCGGCAGACGCGGCTGGCGGAGAGGTGAGGTGCGGTGATGGAGGTCGTGCACCCGCGGTGCGCGGGTATCGACGTCTCCAAGAAGGACGCGAAGGTCTGCATCCGGATCCAGGGCAGCGGTAGTCGGCAGACGTCGTCGACGGTGACGACGTGGGGTGCGATGACCAATGAGATCCTGGCGCTGAGGGACTATCTGGCCGAGCAGCGGGTCACCGTGGTGGTGATGGAATCGACGTCAGATTATTGGCGGCCGTTCTACTACGTCCTGGAGGCCGACTTCGAGGTGCTGCTGGTCAACGCCCGCGACGTGAAGAACGTCCCGGGCCGCAAAACAGATGTTTCCGACGCTGCCTGGCTTGCTGATCTGGGCGCTCATGGCCTGCTGCGGGCATCGTTCGTGCCGCCGGAACCGATCCGGCAACTGCGGGACCTGACCAGGGCGCGGACCCACATCACCCAGGGGCGGACCCGGGAGATTCAGCGGTTGGAGAAGCTGTTGGAGGCGGCCGGGATCAAACTGTCCTCGGTGGCCAGCGACATCACCGGGGTGTCGGGCCGGTTGATGCTGCAGGCGCTGATCGACAGCCAGGGCACCGCCGACCCGGCGGTGATGGCCGATCTGGCCAAACGCCGGATGCGGTCCAAGATCCCGGTGTTGACCGAGGCGTTGAACGGCCGGTTCACCGCCCATCACGCGTTCATGACCCAGCTGTTCCTGGACCGGATCGACGGGCACACCAAGGACATCGCCACGTTGTCGGAGCGTATCGACGAGCTGATGAAGCCTTTTCTGCCGGCCCGGGAGCTGCTGGAGAGCATCCCGGGCTTCACCCAGATCCTCGCTGAGATCTTCATCGCCGAGACCGGTGGGGACATGACCCAGTTCCCACCCCGCAGGAACTGGCGTCCTGGGCCGGTGTCAGCCCCGGTTCCAACGAGTCCGCCGGCCGGGTCAAGTCCACCAAGACCAGACCCGGGAACCGTTACCTCAAAGGGGCTCTCGGCATCGCCGCACTGAACCAGGCCCGAATCGAAGAAGACGTACTTCTCCGCGAAGTACCGCCGACTGGCGTCCACCCGCGGACCCGATGAAGGCCCTCGTCGCCGTCGAACACGCCATGCTCACCGCCGCATGGAACATGCTCAGCAACGGCGAGTTCTACCGCGATCCCGGCCCTGACTACTACACCCGGCACGACCCGGCAAAGACGAAGGCCCGCGCCGTCAAACTACTCGAAGCCCTCGGATACGACGTCAGCATCCACCCCATCCAGCAGGCCGGCTAGCCACAAACACAGCGGAACCACGGCAGCATCAGGGCTTCCGTGGCGCTGAGGCACGTGACCCACCAGCGCGGTCACCAGCCGTGGTCACCTAATTTTCACGTCAGTGGCGCGCGAACCGCAGCGATCACCGGGGCGAAGAGCTCGGCCAGATCGCCGGGCACGATGTACTCGTCGATGCCGAGGTTCGCGTGGCGGCGGAGCAAAGTGGCCGCCACCTCCTCGGCGTCACCCATCAGCATGCCCACCGCGCGGTGCTCGATCATCTCGGCGGCAGTGGGGCCGTTGTGGCGCAGCCACGCCGGCAGCTGCCCGGACATCCCGGACAGCTGCTGGCTCAGCCCGACCGGCCGGGTGGTGACCGCCTGCACCCGCTCGACGGCCGCGGTCAGCTCCCTCCCGTCGGCCAGCGGTGGGAGGGCCAACGCGATGCGATCGGCGGTGCTGCCGGCGAGTTCCAACATCCGCGGCCCGACCGCGGCCATGACCACCGGAGGCGCCGGATTCACCTTCGCCCGGACCTCTTCGGCCACCCGGATCACCTGTTCGCGGCGATCGGCGGCCGACCCCCACGGCACCCCGAGTTGGCCGGCCTCCCGTTCCGCGTCCGGGCGGCCGGTTCCGATGCCGAGCTCGAAGCGCCCGTCGGACAATGCCTGCAGGGCAGCGGTTTCCCTGGCGACGACGGCCGGAGAGCGCAACGGCGCGGCCAACACCCAGGTCCGCAGCCGAATGTCACTGGTGACCGCCGCGGCCGCCGCCAGCGCGGGGAACGGAGACACTGTCCACAGCGTGTCCGGGACCAGCACACTGGTCCAGCCCTGCTGCTCCGCGGCCCGGATCTGGTCGGCCCAATCCTTGCCGGTGCCCTGCGGGGTCAGCACCAGGCCGAAGGCGATATCGGTGGCTGTCACGTCGGTTGCTGTCATGAGTCAACGGTGCCACCGACAGTTCGGCTCCGGTGTGGGGGTTTCGCCCGATGCGACCCTGATTCCGCTCAGCCCGCGGCGACGATCTTCATGACCTCGTCGAGCTTGTCGGGAACCCAAAAGGACAGGTGACCGCCCGAGCTGTGCCGGATCTCTGCACCGGCGGCCCGCAGACTGTCCGCAAAGGCGCAGAACGGATCGCGGACGCCGGCGAACACGTGCAGCGGAACCTGAAACGTGGTCAGGTCCACGTTCCACGAAGTCCCCCACAGGGTCAGCGCATCCTCGGCAAAGGCGTGTGGCTGTCGTTTCCCCTCGATCGTTGCGGGCACCACATACCGAACGACTTCGGGCCGCTGCAGCACCTCGAGGTCCGTCGGGTCGAATGATCGCCGCTGGATCGCCCGGGCGAGCCGCCCGCCATCGCCCTCCAACGGTTTGACCAGAAGCCGGAAGACCCGCGGATGGTCGCGGGCGACGGTGATCACCATCCGGTTCTGCCGGGGAAGCAGGGCGAGGACGGCGTCGTCCGACGGCGGCCCCGGGTTGAGCGCGACACCGGCCCGGATCACCGTCGGCGCCGCCGACGCCAGCACAAGAACGTGGCTGCCGCCGCCGGACAGGCCCAACGCCACCGGCCGGTCGGCCCCGACATACGCTGCCACTGCTGCGGTATCGGCAACCACGTCGAGCACGGTTCGGCCCGGCTGACGGGTCGATCCACCGCTGCCAGGACGGTCCCAGGCAACCAGTCGGACGCCGTGCGCCGCAGCCGCCGCGCCGTACAGCCCGACCTCGAGTCGGGAGCTCCCGGTGCCGTGCAGATACAACGCGATCTGACCGTCGGGGTCGCCCGTCTCGCACAGCTGGATCCGGCGTCCGTTGCCCAGCACCAGTGGGTCCAGCTGCCGCACGCCTTCGACGGTGGGTTCATCCGGCCCCGACATGTCCGGCATCAGAACACCTTTCCGGGGTTGAAGACGGCGAGCGGGTCGAGGGCCTGCTTCACTGCACGCTGCATCAGCAGGGAGGCCGGGTCGAGTTCGCGCTCCAGGCCCTTCATCTTGAGCAGGCCGACGCCGTGCTCTGCGGTCACGGTGCCGCCGAGTGCGATTGCCGCGTCCAGCATCTGCTCGAAGGCGAGCTGCGCGCGGATGCGGGCCGCATCATCGCCGACCGGTGCCGGCATCAGTGGGTGCAGATTGCCGTCGCCGGCGTGCGCGATGGTGGCGATCGCAACGTCGTTGCGGGCGGCGATCTCCTCGATGGCCGCGAGCATCTCCGGGACCTTCGATCGGGGGACGCAGATGTCCTCGGTGAGCACCGGACCGAGCCGTTCCAGTGCGGGGTAGGCGAGCCGGCGGGCCTCGAACAGTGCTTCCGCCTCGATGGCGTCGGTCGACCGCGTCGCCCACAATGCGCCGGCCTGCTCGAAAGCCTCGGTGAGCAAACGGGCCTCGTCCTCACCGGCATCGCCCGGGGTGTCCACCCTGGCCAGCAACAACGCGGCGGCATCGGCCTCGAGGCCGAGGTGTTTCCAGTCCTCGACCGCCTGCAGGCAGGTCCGGTCCAGCAACTCGAGGGCCGACGGGGTCAGCCCGCGCCGGGTGATCAGCGCGACGCCCTGACCGGCGTCCACCAGTGAGCCGAAGGCGCCGACCACCGTCCGCGGTGTCCCGGTCAACGCGGGCCGCACCCGCAAGGTGATCTCGGTGATCACCCCGAGGGTTCCCTCCGAACCGACCATCAAGCCGACCATGTCAAGGCCGGCAACGCCTTTCGTGGTGCGGCGGCCCAGTCGTACCGTCGTCCCATAGCCGGCCGGGCCACCGACAACAGCCCGCAATCCCAGGACGTAGTCCCTGGTCACCCCGTACTTGAGACAGCACAGCCCGCCGGCGTTGGTGGCGACATTGCCGCCGATCGTCGACCACGGTGCGCTCGCCGGGTCCGGCGGGTACCACAGACCCTGCTCGGCGAGAACGGCCTTGAGGTCGTTGTTCACGACACCCGGCTGTACGACACAGATCAGGTTCTCCGGGTCGATCTCCACGATGGCGTTCATCCGGGAAAGGTCGAGGATCAGGCAGCCGTCGACGGCGTTCGCCCCACCTGACAGGCCGGTCCCGGCGCCGCGGGTCACGATCGGCACGCCCAGGCCGGCAGCGATCCGGACCGCCGCTGCGACCTCCGTCTCGCTGCGCGCCCTGACCGCGACGTCGGCCCGGCCGACGGCCGCCCACTGCGCCTGATCGGCCGACAGCCCGTCGATCACCGCCGGGTCGACAACGATGCGGTCGGCGGGAATCTCGCGGCCGAGTGCGCCCAGCAGGGCCGGGTTCGGCGGCGCGATCGCGGTCATCCGACGGCCTCCGCGAGCAGCTGTGCCGTTGCCCGCGCGCCCTTCTCGGTCATGATGCTGCCCGCGTGATCCACACCGTCGACGAACATCGTGCGCACCGTGGCCGGGCGGAACTGCTCCACCGACTCGGTCGGGTATCCGGGTGGCCGGCCGGGACCGGCGCCCCATTCGGCATGCAGGAAGCGGATCGGCACAGCAACCTGCTCCCAATGGTTGTCGCCGAAGTAGACGTCCCGAGCGTCGTCGAGCAGATTGCTCGCGGAGAGTTGGACCAGACCGTCGCGCAGATCGTGCGCCAGGTAGTCGCGCAGTAGCGGGTCGGCCGGATCGAGCAGCGGTGTGGTGTTCGTGACGAAGAAGTCCAGGTACTCCTGAACCGATTCCCACCGCTGGTCGAGTCGAGCGAGGCGGTCGGCGAAGATCGCCGGCAGCGCCTCCGGGGTCAGCCCGGGCGGTGTCGGCATCGGAAATCCACCGTCGACGAGGGTGAGGCTGTCGACCCGATCGGGATGGGCGTAGGCAAGTTCCACCCCGACGAAGCCGCCCATCGACATCCCGCAGACATGGACCCGGTCGACCTCGAGTTGGTCGAGCAGTGCGATCAGGTCGGCCACGTGCCGGCCCAACGACGACGGACCCGTGACCTCGACGCTGTCGGCCCTGCCGCGCAGGTCGGGAGCGATCAGCGTGAAGTCGGGTGACACCCGGTGCAGCCAGTTCCACAGCTTGCGCTGGCTGCTGATCCCGTGGATCGCCAACACCGGCGCGGTACTGCCCGCCAGCACCTCGAAGGCCAGTTCGCCGCCGTCCACGGGTGCGTGACCGGGTCCGGATGGCAACCTCGTCGTCACCACCGGCTCACCAGCCCCGCTGGCGCCACTCGGGGAGCTGCGGCCGTTCCGCGCCGAGCGTGGTGTCGTCGCCGTGTCCCGGGTACACCCAGGTATCGTCCGGCAGTTCGCCGAAGACCCGGCTCTCCAGATCGTCCATCAGCGACGAGAAGGCTTCCGGTGAGCGGGTTTTGCCCGGTCCGCCCGGGAACAGCGAGTCGCCGGTGAACAAGTGCCCGACACCATCCGGGTCCCGGTACAGCAGGGCGACCGAGCCAGGGGTGTGACCGCGGAGCGAGATCACCTCGAGTTGGCAGGTGCCGAGCGGCACGGTGTCGCCGTGCTCGAGCGCGACATCGGTGGTTCCCGGAATGTCCGGCGCGTCGGCGGCGCCGGCGAACGTCTGTGCCCCGGTGGCCGCCGTCACGGCCTCCAGCGCCTGCCAATGGTCGTAGTGCTGGTGGGTGGTGATGATGCTGCGCAGCGGCGTCGCCGGGTCGCCCACCAGCAGGGCCTGGATCCGGTCCGCGTCGTTGGCGGCATCGATCAGCACGCCCTCGCCGGTGTGCCGGCAGACCAGCAGGTAGGCGTTGTTGTCCATCGGACCGACCGACAGTTTGGTGATGGTGATGTCGGGCAACTCCCGGGTCGCCGGCGAGCCGCCCGGATCGACGTGGCCGGTGTAGGAGTCGTCGTTTGCTGTGTTCGTCACGGTCATCACCAGTTCGGCAGTTCGGGCAGCGGTTGGTCGGAGGTGAGAGCAGAGCCGTCGGTGCGACCGGCCAGCCAGCCGACGATGTCGACTGCCCTGCCGTGGATGTCGGCCCCACCGTCGCCGATCGTGATCGGATCGGCGTTCTCCGGGTGCAGGGTCATCCCGCGGACGTCCCTGGTACGGACGTAGGTCCGCAACAGGGCCAACAGCAACCGGTGTGCCTGCGCGTCGTCCAGCAGCGCCAATCCGTCGTCGAAACCCAGGTCGTGATGGTGCAGTTCCACCTCGGCCAGCCTGGCGGACAGCACCACATCGGCAGTGGTCGGGCCGCCGCGTCCGAGGTCAACCGTCGACGACCACACCGGTTCGGGCACCGACGCGAGGGTGTCGGCGAGTCGCTGTTCGGCGGCCAGCAGGTCGCCGGCGATCGCATCGGTGCCGCGGGCGGCCCCGGTGTCGATGTCGTGGGCCCGCGCAGCTGGCGAGTCGTAGGGCGTGACCTGACGACCCTCCTGTGCGGCCAGGAGCACCCGACGCAGACCGTCGGCGTTGCGCGCCAGGTGCGTTGCCACATGGCCGACCGTCCAGTCGGGCAGCCGGGACGGCGCGGCGAAGGCCGTGGCACCGCTGCGTTCCCGGGCCTTGTCGATCGCATTCTGCAATCGCGCGGTCGCCTCACCGATGGCCTCGATCCGGGCCGGGACATCCGAGTCTGTGGGAGTAGCCATGCGAACATCTTGAACGAACCGCCGCCGTTAAGCCGGATGACCCCCGACGGCCGGCCGGCGCCGGTCAGCCCGCGGTGGTCAGTCGGTGGTCGCGGGGGCTGACCCCGCGGATCCGCTTGAAGGCGGTGCTGAGCGCAAAGGCGTTGCTGTAGCCGACCTGTCGGGCCACCGACGCAATCGTCGCGGCCGGCTCACGGAGCAGGTCGGCGGCCAGCGCCAGCCGCCATTGGGTCAGATAGGCCATCGGCGGAGTGCCCATCACCGCCGTGAAGCGGCGGGCCAGTGCCGCCCGGGAGACGCCGACACCGGTGGCGAGCGAGGCGACCGTCCAGGATCGCGCCGGATCGTCGTGGATCAATCGCAGAGCCGCGCTGACGATGGCGTCATCCCGGAAAGGGTGACCACCGGGTGCGTTCTCGTCGGGGCGTGCCGACCACGCGCGCAGGGCGTCGACCAGCACCAGGTCGAGCAGCCGGTCCAGGACCACCTCCTGGCCAGGATCCTCGTTGCGCATCTCATCGCTCAGCAGGGACAGGAAGCGGCCGTCCCAGCCGTCCTCGGTCACCACGATGACCGGCGGCAGAGCGGCGAGCAGCAACCGGCTGACCTCGCTGGGGGACTGGTAGGTGCCGGTCAGCATGGTCACCGAGCCGGAAGCCGTGTCGCCCCAGGTCCGCGGTCCGAGAGTCATTGCCTCGCAGAGCTCGTCACCGTCCATGGTGGTACTGAACTGACCAGGATGGATGATCACCCTCGGCGGCGTCGACGGGTCGTCCGCGACCGTGTAGTGCTCGGGACCGCGGACGATCGCCACCCCGCCGGGACGGAGCTCAACGGGTTCGCCACGGTCCGGCAGCAACCAGCCGCCACCCTGCAGGATCGCGATGATCGTGAGCGGAGCCTCGTCCCGGATCCGGATCGACCAGGGCGCGGTCAGGATGGAGCGGACCAGGAAGGCACCCTGGGCGCGAGGCCCGCTCAACAACCCGGTGACGGCGTCCATGTGACCGACTCTAGACGCTCGGACATGAAGTCGAGCGTCCAGACCATGGAGAGTCTCAGCAATCGGCGCTTCACTGGTAGTCATGACGCTGACTTTGCTGATCGCCGCGACGATCTCGACCGGCCTGGTGGCCGGGCTCTTCTACGGCTTCGCCTGCGCCGTCATGCCCGGCCTGCGACAGGTCGACGACGCTTCGTTCGTCACCGTCTTCCGGGCGATCAACCGGCGGATCCTGAACGGCTGGTTCCTGATCGCCTTCCTCGGGTCGCCGGTGTTGATCGTCGCCACCGGTGTCGCCCAGTTCGTGGTGGGCGGCCCGCAGCCGTGGGTGCCGCTGGCGGCCGCCGCCGCGCTGACGGTGATCTCGTCGGCGATCACCGGCGCGGGTCAACGTGCCGCTGAACAACGCGCTCGACGCTGCCGGGTCGGACGACCCGACCCCGGTGCGGGCGGCGTTCGAGACCCGTTGGCGCCGGGCCAACATCGCCAGGTCGGTGGCGTCGACCGCGGCCTTCGGCGCTCTGGTCTGGGCGATCGCGATCAGCTGAGCAGGACCACCGCATCGGCGGCCGCGGACTCCCGCGCGGCGTCGAGCACGGTCGCGGTGGCCACGGCGTCCTTCGGGTCGACCGGTGGCGGCCCGTCACCGGCCATCGCGCGGGCCACGGCCGGGTAGTAGGTGTCCCAGCGGCCGCGCTCGCTCGGGACCCGTTCGGCGCCGCTCTCGGTGTAGAGCAGTCCCCAGGCCGACTCCGGCTCGACGCCCCATCCGCGCCCAGGGACGCCGGCGACCCGCCGGCCTTGAGCTGCTCCTCCTGCACGTCGAAGCCGTCGATGACGAACCCGCCGAGCCGGCCGTTCACCTGGAACCGGGGCCCGGGAGCGGCCGACGCCATGCCGGCGGCCAGCGTCGACCGCACTCCACCGGCGTGGGTCAGGTGCAGCTCGATCTCGTCCTCGGCGCCGGCGCCGTCCCGGATCGTCCGGAGTTCGGCGTGCACCGCGGTGACCGGACCGAACAGGTGCAGCGCCTGGTCGACCAGGTGCGGACCGAGGTCGAGCAGGGTGCCGCCGCCCTCCGCGACGGTTCCGCCGTGCCAGCTGCCCTTGACCGGTCGGAACCGGTCGATCCGGGAGGTGAACCGGTGCACCTCGCCGAGCGCGCCGTCGGCGATCAGCCGGCGCAGGGTCAGCAGGTCGCTGTCCCACCGCCGGTTCTGGTACGGGGTGATGACCAGGCCGACGCCGGCCGCATGGTCGACGAGCTCGCGGGCGTCCGCCGCGGTCAGCGCGAACGGTTTGTCGACCACCACGTGCAGGCCCAGCTCCAGCGCCTCGTGCGCCAGCGCGGCGTGGGTGGCGGTGGGTGTGGTGATCGTCACGCCCTGGACGCCCAGTGCCGGCCAGGTCGGCGAGCTCGCCGACCGGGGTGGCGCCGGGAAGCTCGGCCCGCACCTGCGCCTGCCGCTCGGGGGAGCCGGTGACCACCGCGACCAGCTCCAACCCGGTCGCCGACGAGATCAGCGGTCGATGGAAGGTGCGGCCGCCCGCGCCGTACCCGGCAAGCGCCCAACGAAACGATGCATCCTGGTCAGTGCCCATCGGGCCATCCTTGCGTTGGGCCGACCGAGTCGCAGAATGTGGGCCTGTCGGACCTCACGCCTAGCATGTGCAGCGTGATAGACCACCTCATCGTGCGCGGCGCCCGCGAACACAATCTGCGGAACGTCGACATCACGCTCCCGCGCGATTCGCTGGTGGTTTTCACCGGGCTGTCGGGGTCGGGCAAGTCGTCGTTGGCGTTCGACACCATCTTCGCCGAGGGCCAGCGCCGGTACGTCGAGTCGTTGTCGTCCTACGCCCGGCAGTTCCTCGGCCAGATGGACAAGCCGGACGTCGACTTCATCGAGGGTCTGTCGCCGGCGGTGTCGATCGACCAGAAGTCGACCTCCCGCAACCCGCGGTCGACGGTCGGCACGATCACCGAGATCTACGACTATCTGCGGCTGCTGTTCGCCCGGATCGGCCATCCGCACTGCCCGATCTGCGGTGAGCCGATCGCCAAGCAGACTCCGCAGCAGATCGTCGACCGGGTGCTGGAGATGCCGGAAGGCACCCGGTTCCAGGTGCTGGCGCCGGTGATCCGGGAGCGCAAGGGCGAGTACGTCGACCTGATGACCGACCTGCAGTCCAAGGGCTACTCGCGGGTGCGGATCGACGGGTCGTCTACCCGCTCACCGATCCGCCGAAGCTGAAGAAGCAGGAGAAGCACTCGATCGAGGTGGTCGTCGACCGGCTGGTCATCCGGGCGACCGCGAAGCAGCGGATCACCGACTCCGTCGAGGTCGGGCTCGGCCTGGCCGACGGCGTGGTCATCCTGGACTTCGTCGACCTGGAGGAGGACGACCCGCTGCGCGAACGCCGCTACTCCGAGCGGCTGGCCTGCCCGAACGACCACCCGCTGGCGCTGGACGAGCTCGAGCCGCGGTCGTTCTCCTTCAACTCCCCGTTCGGCGCCTGCCCGGAGTGCACCGGCCTCGGCACCCGCAAGGAGGTCGATCCCGAGCTGGTGGTGCCGGACGGCGCCGCCTCGCTCGGCGGCGGCGCCATCCACCCGTGGTCGGCCGGCACCACCAGCGAGTACTTCACCCGGCTGCTGCAGGGGCTGGCCGAGGTGATGGGCTTCTCCATGGACACCGCGTGGGACAGGCTGCCGCCGCACGTCCGCAAGGCGGTGCTGCACGGGGTCGACGAGCAGGTGCACGTCACCTACCGCAACCGGTACAACCGGCAGCGGTCGTACTACGCCGAGTTCGAGGGCGTCATCCCGTTCCTCGAGCGCCGCGCCGCGCAGACCGACTCCGATTTCGCCCGGGAGAAGTACGAGGGCTACATGCGGGAGGTGCCGTGCCCCGTCATGCCACGGCACCCGGCTCAAGCCCGAGATCCTCGCCGTCACCATCGAACACGCCGAGCTCGGCCGGCAGAACATCTCCGAACTGTCCGCGATGTCGATCAAGGACGCGGCCGCGTTCTTCCCCGGCCTGGTGCTGTCCGAGCGGGACCGGATGATCGCCGAACGGGTGCTCAAGGAGGTGCGACGCCCGGCTCGGGTTCCTGCTGGACGTCGGCCTCGACTACCTGTCGCTGAACCGGCCGGCGGCCACCCTGTCCGGCGGCGAGGCGCAGCGGATCCGGCTGGCCACCCAGATCGGCTCCGGGCTGGTCGGGGTGCTGTACGTGCTGGACGAGCCGTCGATCGGGCTGCACCAGCGGGACAACCACCGGCTGATCCAGACCCTCACCAGGCTGCGCGATCTCGGCAACACCCTGATCGTCGTCGAGCACGACGAGGACACCATCCGGACCGCCGACTGGGTGGTGGACATCGGGCCGGGCGCCGGCGAGCACGGCGGCAAGGTGGTGGTGTCCGGCACGGTCGCCGACCTGGAGGCGTCGGCCGAATCGATCACCGGTGCGTTCATCTCCGGCAGGCGGGAGATCGCCGTGCCGATGGTCCGGCGGCCGATCGAACAAGCGGCGCAAGCTGACCGTCGTCGGTGCCAGGGAGAACAACCTGCGGGACATCACCGTCGACTTCCCGCTCGGCACACTCATTGCGGTGACCGGTGTTTCGGGATCCGGCAAGTCCACGCTGGTCAACGACATCCTGCATGCCGTGCTGGCCAACCGGATCAACGGCGCCCGGATGGTGCCCGGTCGGCACACCAGGGTGACCGGCGTGGACGAGGTCGACAAGGTGGTCGGCGTCGATCAGTCGCCGATCGGCCGCACCCCGCGGTCCAACCCGGCGACCTACACCGGCGTGTTCGATCACGTCCGGAAGCTGTTCGCGTCGACCACCGAGGCGAAGGTGCGCGGCTACCAGCAGGGCCGGTTCTCGTTCAACGTCAAGGGCGGTCGGTGCGAGGCCTGCGCCGGTGACGGCACGCTGAAGATCGAGATGAACTTCCTGCCGGACATCTACGTGCCCTGCGAGGTCTGCAAGGGCGCCCGGTTCAACCGGGAGACCCTCGAGGTGCACTACAAGGGCAAGAACATCGCCGAGGTGCTGGACACCACGATCGAGGAGGCGGCCGAATTCTTCGAGGCCATCGGGCCGATCCACCGGCACCTCAAGACACTGGTCGAGGTCGGTCTCGGGTACGTCCGGCTGGGTCAGCCGGCGCCGACCCTGTCCGGCGGCGAGGCGCAGCGGGTGAAGCTGGCCTCCGAACTGCAGAAGCGGTCCACCGGCCGGACGGTGTACGTGCTGGACGAGCCCACCACCGGTCTGCATTTCGCCGATGTCGAGAAGCTGCTGGGCGTGATCAACGGGCTGGTCGACAAGGGCAACACGGTGATCGTCATCGAGCACAATCTCGACGTGATCAAGACCGCCGACCACGTCATCGACATGGGTCCGGAGGGCGGTTCCGGTGGCGGTCTGGTGATCGCCGAGGGCACGCCGGAGGAGATCGCGGCCAACCCCGACTCCTACACCGGCCAGTTCCTCGCGCCGATCCTCGCCGGGCGGGCGGCCAGGACCGGCCGCGCCGGCGTCACGGCAGCGACCGTCCGCAAACCCGCGGCGAAGCGACCGGCGGCCAAGGCAAAGTCGGTCGCGGCGAAACCGGTTGCTGCGAAACCTGTTGCCGCGAAACCGGTTGCCACGAAGTCCGGTGCCGCCACGAACGGCGCCAACAGCAGCCCGGTGCGGCTGGCGACGGTGAACGGCACCAGCACCAACGGCAGTGGCACCAACGGCGGCTGGCACCAACGGGAAGCCAAGGGCAGCGGTGGCGGCGCAGGCCCGGCGACGGGCGGCAAAGCTGATCTGAGCGCGCGGCGGGCTGATCTGACGCGTCACCAGGTGTCGGTGAGCCTGGTGGTCGCCAGGAACGCTTGTCCGTCCGACTCGCGGAGCAGCACGAAACGCCCGGTGACGGCGGGCTTCTCGATGCCGCCTCGACCGTTGCTCCTCGATCGAAGCCGTGGCGGCCCAGGTGCCACACCAGCACCCGGTCGCCGTCGCGCAGTGCCTCCGAGTCGCTGCGTGCATGCACGATCAGCGCTCCACCGCCCGGGGCGGAGTTGTCACGACCGTCCGGTGAGGGGTTGTCGACGTCGCCCGGGGCCGAGTTGTCGCCGGGTGCCGAGGTCTGATCGGCGTGCTGCTCGCTGTGGTCGAGGTGCACCGGAACAACCACCGCACCCAGCCGCCGCTTGATCGGCGCCCCAGGCTTGGGGGGTGACAGTGGCCGCGGCGGACCGACGATCGCCATCAGCGGCGCCGGGTTCGCCGACCAGGTTGCATCCAACGGTGCGTTCGCTGCGTTCACCGATGCGTCCGCTGCGTTCAACGACTCCGCTGCATCAAACCCAGCCGGCAACGGAGTGGGCGCACCAGGCAGCACCTTGAGCCGGGTCGACGTCCAAAGGGCCGCTTGCCGGGCAAGAAACACCGCTCCGATCACGAGCGCACCGGCGATCAGCGTCGCGACAGCGGAGATCAAACCCCACGACGTCAGCGCCACCGCGAGCAGAAGCGCCGCACCGAGGGCCAGCAGGATCGTGGCGGCCAACCGGCACCGGCGACCGAGCCGCAGTGACACTCCGCCGTCCCGGTCACCGACCGTCGACCCGGAGTCAGCCACCATCGGCTGCGTCCCCGGACCTCGACATCATCACCGAACCGTAGTCAAGTGTTCTGCCTCACCACCGGTCAGGCCGGTGGACCGGTTCGTCCGGTTGTCGGCAATACTCGTCGCGTGGCAGCAGTCGACGATCCCGAACCTCAGGCAGTGCTGAACGCCCTGAGCGAGGCCGCGGTCTTCCTGGTGGTGTCCGCGAATGATCGGCCCGGCGCCGCCGACCGGCTGCTCGACGTCGTCTCGGACATCAACTCGTTGGTGCGGGCGGTCGGGTTCCGCCAGTCGTCGAAGGCGATGGGCAGCGGGCCGTTGTCCTGTGTCGTCGGGTTCGGCTCGTCGTACTGGGACCGCATTCGTCCCGGTGCCGAGTCGAGACCCGCTGGCCTGCATCCGTTCCGTCCGATCACTGGCGCCGTGCACGACGCCCCGGCCACCCCCGGCGACGTGCTGCTGCACATCCGCGCGGACCGTTCCGACATCACGTTCGAACTCAGCCGACAGATCATGGCGGCGCTCGGCCCCTGGGTGACCGTGCAGGATCACGTCACCGGCTTCCGCTATTTCGACGCGCGGGATCTGCTCGGTTTCGTCGACGGCACCGAGAACCCGACCGGCCGCGGTGCCGCCGCCGCTGCCCTGATCGGTTCCACCGAACCGGATTTCGTGAACGGCAGCTACGTGATCGTGCAGAAGTACCTGCACGACCTGCAGGCCTGGGGCCAACTGAGCACCGAAGCCCAGGAGCGGATCATCGGTCGCACGAAGCTGGACGACATCGAGATCGACGACGATGTCCGCCCGGACAACTCGCACGTCTCGTTGAACACCATCGTCGACGAGAACGGCGTCGAGCAGGACATTCTCCGGGACAACATGGTGTTCGGCGACGCGGGCGCCGATGAATACGGCACCTACTACATCGCGTACGCCGCCGACCCGGCCGTCACCGAGCAGATGCTGGTCAACATGTTCGTCGGCAAGCCGGCCGGGAACTACGACCGCATCCTGGACGTGTCCACCGCGGTGACCGGAACACTGTTCTTCGTGCCGTCGCTGGACCTGCTCGAGTCGCTCGGCGACCAGGACAACACCGCAACACCCTCCGACGGGTCGCTGCGGATCGGCAGTCTCAAGGGAGAACCACAGTGACAAGTTCGGCCGATTCCGACAACAATCTGCACCGCTCGCTGGCGCCGATCTCCGACGTCGCGTGGCAGCAGATCGCCGAAGAAGCATCGCGCACCATCAAGCGGAACCTCGCCGCCCGCCGGGTGGTCGACGTGGAGGGACCGCACGGCTACGGGCACGCGTCGGTCACCACCGGCCATGTCTCCGAGATCGCCGCGCCGACCGGCGAGGTTCGTGCCCGGCTCCGCGACGTGCTGCCGCTGGTCGAGATCCGGGTGCCGTTCACCCTGGACCGGTTGGCCATCGATGACGTCGCCAGGGGATCGCAGGATTCCGATTGGCAGCCGGTCAAGGACGCCGCGACGATCATCGCGCACACCGAGGATCGGGCGGTGTTCGAGGGCTACCCGGCGGCGTCGATTCAAGGGATCGGCGGTTCGTCGAGCAACCCCGCGATCCCGCTTCCCGAGGATCCCCGCAACTACCCGGACGCTGTTGCACAGGCGTTGTCGGAGCTGCGGTTGGCCGGCGTCGAGGGGCCGTACGCCCTGGTGCTGGACGCCGAGGCCTACACCGCAGTGTCCGAAACCCGCGATCACGGCTATCCGATCCTTGCTCAGCTCAACCGACTGGTGCCCGATGCCATCGTCTGGGCGCCGGCGTTGCGGGGTGGATACCTGCTCACCACCCGTGGCGGCGACTTCGCGCTGACCATCGGCCAGGACGTCAGCATCGGTTACCTACGGCACTCCGACACCACCGTCGACCTCTATCTGCAGGAGACCTTCACCTTCTCGCCCTACACCGGCGAGGCATCGGTCTCCCTCACCCGCTGAGCGGACCCCGACTCTGTCCGGATTGTCTCTATCGCGGAAACATTTCTGCGCGGCGCTCGACAGCCGAAGTGGAGGCTCTGCGGGCAGTTGCGCGTGGGCGACACGGGTACGGCTGGCTGTACATGGTCCGGTTCGGAGTTGGGCCCTAACGGCGGATTCGACGCGGCGCCCTCATCGCCGGGGCGGACACGCCCGACGGTCGGCCACTGTGGGGGCAGATTTGCCGCTGTTGGGCCTTCGCAGCACCCGAGTAGCGCCAGTTCTGCCCCGCAAGCGCTGACAGGTCGGGCGTGGCGTGTCCGGTTTGTTCCGAATGGCGATATCGCGGAAACACTTCGGTGCCCGCCGCCGCGTTGTGCGTCGTGCCACGTCCGAATTGTCGGTCTCGCGGAAGCGTTTCCGGACGGGCAGGACCATGCGGGGCGTCGGGTTCGGTCGGCGTGGGCAGCGGCCGCGGACCAGATCACGACCGCAGGTGCGGGACCGCACATCGCGTGCGTCCGGAGCGGCACTCCCGCTCTGCGACAATCTGTCCCCGTGAAGACGTTCGAGTCCCTGTTCGCGGAACTCACCGACCGGGCTGAGTCCAGGCCGGCCGGGTCCGGCACCGTCGCCGCCCTCGATGCCGGGGTGCACGCGCAGGGCAAGAAGTTGCTGGAGGAAGCCGGAGAGGTCTGGATCGCCGCCGAACACGAGGACGACGACAGCCTCGCGCTGGAGATCTCGCAGCTGATCTACCGGGCCCAGGTGATCATGATCGGCCGGGGGATCAGTCTCGAGCAGGTGTACCGGCATCTCTAGCGGCCTGGGCCGAAACGCCGGAGCAATCCGGCCGCCGATCCACATGCCGCTTGCCGCTTGCCGCATGCCGCGACTGATCCACCGCACCTGGCACCAACCGCTGGTCGACACCGGCGCCGCCCGACCCGGGGCGATCCGAGAAGGAGTTCTGTGATGTTGAAAGTGGCCGTGCCCAACAAGGGGACGCTCAGTGAGCCCGCCGCCGAGATGCTGCGGGAAGCGGGATACCGGCAGCGCCACGAATCCCGGGACCTGACCGTGCTCGATCTGGCCAACGACGTCGAGTTCTTCTTCCTGCGGCCCAAGGACATCGCGGTCTACGTCGGCTCCGGCGAGCTGGACCTGGGCATCACCGGGCGGGACCTCGCCGCCGATTCCGGCGCGCCCGTGCAGGAGCTGATCAGCCTCGGCTTCGGGTATTCCACCTTCCGCTACGCCGGTCCCGCCGATCAGGACTGGCACGTCTCCGATCTCGCGGGCAAGCGGATCGCGACCTCGTACCCGAACCTGGCCCGCAACGACCTGGCCGCGCACGGCATCGCCGCGCAGGTGATCCGGCTGGACGGGGCGGTGGAGATCTCGGTGCAGTTGGGACTCGCCGACGCCATCGCCGACGTCGTCGACTCGGGGCGATCGCTGCGCCAGCACGGCCTGGTCGCGTTCGGCGACGTGATCTGCGCGTCGGAGGCGGTGCTTGCTGACCCGGATGGATGCCGAGATCTCCGCGGCGGCCAAGCAACTGAGCAGCCGCCTGCAGGGCGTGGTCTTCGCTCAGCAGTACCTGATGCTCGACTATGACTGCCCCATCGACCTCTTGGGCCGGGCCACCACCATCACGCCGGGCCTCGAGTCGCCCACCGTCGCACCGCTGGCCGACCCCAACTGGCGTGCGGTCCGGGCCATGGTGCGTCGCGACGAGGTCAACCCGGTGATGGATGCGCTCGCCGAACTCGGCGCGAAGGCGATCCTCGCCTCGGACATCCGGTCCTGCCGGCTGTAGCACGGCGCCAGAGCGGAAGCACCGCCGGCGGCGAGACCGCCAGGCTCAGACGTCGAAAGCGGCGTCCGCGGTGACCGGCCGGGCGACAGGGAGATCGTCAACAGCGGGATCTGCAGCTGCGGAATCAACGGCGCCTGGATTCCCGGGGTACGGCGGCGGGGTACCGCCGAACTCCGGACAGATCGACTGGTGCGCGCAGTACTGGCACATGCCGCTGGGCCGAGGGGGGAAGTTTCCGGTCTCCAACGCGCTGGTGATGGCCGCCCACAATGCGACGACGCCGTTCTCGAAACTGAGCAACTCGGATTCCGACGGCGCGTACTGCAACGACATCCCGTCGGCCAGGTAGATCAGTTTGAGCTGCGCCGGAACGACGCCACGCAGCCGGTAGATCATCAGCGCGTAGAACTTCAACTGATAGAGCGCCCTGGCCTCGAAATCCGGTCCGGGTGAGAAACCGGTCTTGTAGTCGACCACCCGTAGTTGTCCGGTGGGCGCCAGGTCGAGTCGGTCCATGAATCCCCGGAGCGGAACCCCGTCGGCGACCTCGATCTCGACGGCGAACTCGCAGGCCTCCGGGTCGAAACGCCGCGGATCCTCGAGGGTGAAATAGGTCCGAACCAGATCCTGGGCGGACGACAACCAGGCCGGCAGTTCCTCGGCCGGCAACAGCCCGCTCAGCTCCGGATACTCCTCGGCCATCTGCTCCCACACCGGCCCGATCGCGGCGGCCGTCAGCTCGGGTGTCCGCTCGGCGGCCGGTCTGCCGAACATCTGCTCCAGCACGCTGTGCACCAGGGTGCCGCGCGCGGCGGGCGCGCTCGGCGGCTCCGGGAGCCGGTCGACGGCGCGATACCGGTAGAGCAACGGGCAGGTCTTGAAATCACCGGCCCGGGAAGGCGACAGCGCCAGCGGACGCCGGGCCAGGGGCGCGATCGACTCCGAAGGTTCGGCGGCGATCGAAGTGGACATACGTCAACGGTAGGTCAAGGGTCCGACAGCCACGGTTCAGACAGGCAGGACGACGCTCCACACCTTCCGCGCAGGTGAGCACCGCAGCCGAGCACCGCAGTCGAGCACCGAGGCACGCCGACCTGCCACTACCCTTTGTTGGTGAAGTCCAGTGCGCCCGGCACCGCCGCGCCCCGCCCGCGGGAGTCCCCGCGCGGGTTCGCCATCGGTCGGATCGGCGGCGTGCCGGTGGTGGTCTCGCCGTCCTGGGTGCTCTCGGTCGCGGTGATCGTCGCGCTCGGCGTGCCGGTGATCGCCCAGGTGGTGCCGGGAACGGGCACCGGGCTGGCGATCGCGATGTCGATCGTCCTCGGCGTGTTGCTCGGCATCAGCGTGCTGGCCCACGAACTCGGCCACTGTTGGGCTGCCAGGGTGCTCGGCATGCAGGTGGTCGGCGTTCGTCTGTACCTTCTCGGCGGGGTCTCGGAGCTGGCGAAGGCGCCCCGATCGCCCCGGGAGGAGGCGATCATCGCCGCCGCCGGACCGGCGGTCTCGGCCGTCATCGCCGGTGCCTTCTGGATCGCCGTCGCCGCGACCACGCCCGGCACCGTCGGCTGGTTGCTGGTCATGCTGCTCGCGCTGTCCAATCTGGTTGTCGCGGTGTTCAACCTGCTGCCGGCGTTGCCGCTCGATGGCGGCCGGGTGCTGCGGGCGGGCGTGTGGAGCGCGTCCGGCAATCGGCGTGCCGGCACCACAGTCGCGGTGATCGGCGGCTACGTCATCGCGGTGGCGCTGGTCGGCTGGGCGGTCCTGATCCTGCTCGATGCCGGTTCCGCCGGTCTGCTGCCCGCCGGGATCGCCGTGGCCATGGCGTTGTTCGTCGCCGTCGGTGCGGCCGGCGAGGGTCGGCAGCACGGCCGCTCGAACGGTTGGCCGGCGGACGTTTCCATCGCCTCCGTCGCGCGTCCGGTCGCCCAACTGCCCACCGAGACCCCCGTCGCACTGGCGCTGGAGGCTGCCGCGACGCGCGATGTGGTGCTGACCGAGGCGGACGGGGTGGCGCGCGGGTTGCTCGACGTCCCGGCCGCCCGGGTGCTGGCCGAGCGTGATCCACGCGCACCGGCCTCGCTGGTCTCCCGTCCGTGGCGACCGGAGACGATCGTGCTGACCGACGACGATCCGACGGAGTTCGCCGAACGCGCCAGGGTCGTCGATGCCGCCGATTTCCTGCTGGTCGACGAGTCCGGCCAACCGGCTGGCGTGCTGCGCCGGGAGGACATCGCCGCCGTGTTGAACAGCTCCCGATCCCGAAAATGGTCGCGTCCGTGACCCGACGCTGCAGGGTCAGATCGATCATTTCGAGAAAGGGACGTGTGTGAACCGCGATTTCCGGCCGGGCGACCGGGTGCAGCTGACCGACTCGAAGGGCCGCAAATACACCGTCGTCCTGGAAGCGGGGGCGATCTATCACACCCATCGTGGCGGCCTCGAGCACGACAGTCTGATCGGTCAACCCGAGGGCAGCGTGGTCAATTCGGCCAACGGCACGCCGTATCTGGCGCTCCGGCCGCTGCTCACCGACTACGTGCTCTCGATGCCGCGCGGCGCCGCGGTGATCTACCCGAAGGACGCGGCGCAGATCGTGCACTGGGGCGACATCTTCCCGGGTGCAACGGTTCTCGAGGCGGGCGCCGGCTCGGGTGCACTGACCTGCTCGCTGCTGCGGGCAGTCGGATCGGAAGGGAGGGTGATCTCCTACGAGATCCGCCAGGATCACGCCGACCACGCGATCCGCAACGTCGAACGATTCTTCGGGGAGCGCCCGCCGAACTGGCTACTGACCGTCGGGGACCTGAACGAGCACACCGGTCAGGTGGACCGGATCGTGCTCGACATGCTCGAACCCTGGTCGGTACTGGAGACCGTGGCCGACGCGCTGGTCCCCGGAGGGGTCCTGACGGTCTACGTGCCGACGACGACCCAGCTGTCCAGGATCGCCGAGGACCTGCGGGGCCACGGTGGGTTCACCGAGCCGGCTGCGTGGGAGTCCCTGCACCGACCGTGGCATCTGGTCGGGCTGGCGGTCCGGCCGGAGCACCGGATGATGGGCCACACCGCGTTCCTGCTGACCGCGCGCCGGCTCGCTCCCGGGGTCACCGCGCCGCGGCCCCAGCGTCGGCCGACATCGGGCGGCCGCTGAACAAGGCGACGGTGCGAGGTTTTCCGGGCATGACGGCCGGGTAACAATCTGACTGCGCGGCAGGTCACACCGGCCCGGTCGACACCTCCGCCCGGCCCGGTGGGTGCGCCGAAATCGCCTGCTCAGAGCCATGATGGCGGATCTTGGGGTCGGCGGCATGATCTCGAACACACGTGCAGATGAGCGCAAATTCCCCGGCTCTGTCGGTTGCCACGGGTAGGCTTTGACTTTGCAGGGCTCCGACTCGAGGGGAGGGCAATGTGACCGATTTCGACTCATCGGACGGTGCCGGACAAGGTTCGGGCTCCGGCCCGGAGGACGGTTACCGCCAGACCCCGGCGCAATTGAGCGCCCAGATTCGCGTGTTGAACGACGAGGTGGCGCAGCTCCGGCGCCGGCTCGCGATCTTGCCCAGTGACACCCGCCCCCTGGAGCGTCAGCTCACCGAATCCGCCAATCGGATCAATGCGCTGTCCGAGCGGAACGAAAAACTGGTCGTCACCCTGCGGGATGCCCGCGCCCAGCTGCTGCAGCTCAAGGAGGAAGTCGACCGGCTCGCCCAGCCGCCGAGCGGCTACGGCGTCTTCCTCTCGACCGGACCGGACGGCTCGGTGGAGGTCTTCACCGGTGGCCGCCGGATGCGGCTGGCCGTGTCGCCGACGGTCGAGGTGGACACCCTCAAGCGCGGGCAGCAGATTCGGCTGAACGAAGCCCTGACGGTGGTCGAAGCGGGCCACTACGACGTCATCGGTGAGGTCTGCTCGCTCCGTGAGGTGCTCGACGGCGACCGCGCGCTGGTCGTCGGACACGCCGACGAGGAGCGGGTCGTCCACCTGGCCGCTCCGTTGATGGACATCGCCCTGAAGCCGGGCGATTCGCTGCTGGTGGACAGCAAGGCCGGCTATGCCTACGAGCGGGTGCCGAAGTCCGAGGTCGAAGACCTTGTGCTGGAGGAGGTCCCGGACGTCGAGTACAGCGACATCGGTGGCCTGATCCGGCAGATCGAACAGATCCGGGACGCCGTCGAACTGCCGTTCCTGCACGCCGACCTGTTCGCCGAATACCAGTTGCGGCCGCCGAAGGGCGTCCTGCTCTACGGTCCGCCCGGTTGCGGCAAGACACTGATCGCCAAGGCGGTGGCCAACTCGTTGGCCAAGCAGGTCGCGCTGTTGCGCGGCGAGGAGAAGGTGACCAGCTACTTCCTGAACATCAAGGGTCCGGAGCTGCTCAACAAGTACGTCGGCGAGACCGAACGGACGATCCGGCTGATCTTTCAACGCGCCCGCGAGAAGGCCTCGGACGGCACACCGGTGATCGTGTTCTTCGACGAGATGGACTCGGTGTTCCGGACCCGTGGCACCGGTGTCTCCTCCGACGTGGAGACCACCATCGTCCCGCAGCTGCTCAGTGAGATCGACGGTGTGGAGGGGTTGGAGAACGTCATCGTGATCGGCGCCTCCAACCGCGAGGACATGATCGATCCCGCCATCCTGCGACCCGGTCGGCTCGACGTGAAGATCAAGATCGAACGGCCGGACGCCGAGGCCGCCAGGGACATCTTCACCAAGTACCTGATCCCCGAGCTGCCGATCCACCCGGAGGACCTCGCCGAGTTCGGCGGCGACCGACGGGACTGCATCGCGGCGATGATCCAGCACACCGTCGAGCGGATGTACACCGAGACGGACGAGAACCGGTTCCTCGAGGTGACCTACGCGAACGGTGACAAGGAGGTCCTGTACTTCAAGGACTTCAACTCCGGCGCCATGATCCAGAACATCGTCGACCGGGCCAAGAAGTCCGCCATCAAGGCGCGGATCGAGACCGGGGTCAACGGCCTGCGGGTCTCCCAGTTGCTCGAGGCGATCACCGACGAGTTCGCCGAGAACGAGGACCTGCCCAACACCACGAACCCGGATGACTGGGCACGGATCTCGGGCAAGAAGGGTGAACGGATCGTCTACATCCGCACCTTGGTGTCCGGCAAGCAGTCGGAGGGATCGCGGGCCATCGACACGGCGTCGAACACGGGCCAGTACCTGTAACTTGCCCGGGTGAACAGTCCGATGACGGACCCTCGATTTGTCATGCCCACCGTCGGTCCGGTGCGCCGGCGGCGACGGGCACGGTGGGCTCTCGGTACCGCCGTGCTGGGTCGTCCCGCGTACATCAACACCGGCAGCCGCGATCAGCTGCCCCGGCACCGCGACGTCGAGTCGTTCCGGGACAACACCTTCCGCGTGTTGGACGCGGCGACGGCGGCGGGTGTCGACTGGATCGACACCGCCCGCTCGTACGGTCGCGCCGAGGAGTTCGTCGGGCAGTGGTGGCGACGGCGCGCCGATGCCGATCCCGACTGGCCGGCGCACTCGCCGACGATCTCCAGCAAGTGGGGCTACGAGTACGTCGGCAACTGGGACCCGATCCGCCGCGGTGCACGAAGTGAAGAACCACACGCTGGCGCAATTCGAGCGTCAGCTCGCGCTGACCAGAGAAACCCTGCCGAGGTTCCAGCTCTACCAGGTGCACTCGCTGACGCCGGAGTCGCCGCTGTTCGACGACGTCGAGCTGTTGGACGCGTTGGCGAGGTTGCGCGACTCCGGTGTGGCGGTCGGGTTCTCGGTGTCCGGGCCGGCGCAGGGGGAGACGATCCTGCGGGCGCTGGACGTCGACCGCGCGGGCGCCGCCTTGTTCTCGTCGGTCCAGGCCACCTGGAACCTGTTGGAGACCAGTGCCGCCGCCGCGTTGGCCACCGCGTCTCGTCGTGAGGTGACGGTGATCGTCAAGGAGGCGCTGGCCAACGGTCGATTGGTGACCGATCCGCCACCGGCGCTGCGGGCGGTCGCCGGCCGGCTCGGGGCCGATCCGGATGCGGTGGCGCTGGCTGCGGCGGCCGCTCAGCCATGGGCCGATCGGGTGTTGCTCGGTGCTGCCGGGGTCGCTCAACTGACCGCGAACCTGCTCGCCGATCGACTCGACCTGACCGTCGATGATCTCACCGAACTGAGCGGATCGGCGGAGCCGGCGGAGGAGTACTGGGCCGCCAGGTCCGCACTGCCATGGGCGTGAGGCGTGGCGTGAGGTCAGTCGATCGGATCCGGCTCGGCGTCCGACCCGTCCATCGCGGTCAGCCCGGCGTCCAGCTCGTCCAGGATCCGGCCGGTTTCCACCACCAGCGCCCCGAGGAACACCCCGCGAGACAGGTTGGCCGCCAACATGTCGCCGAGGTCGGCGTTGATGGCGGTGATCCGCTCCCTGGCGAGATCGATGGACCGCCGCGCGGCGTTGCCGACCACCACCGCCTTGGTGTCCTTCTCGGCGCGTAGCAGGGTGTGCGCGAACGCCTCGATGGCATCGCTGGTGGCCGCGAGCATTCCCGACGCCATCGGCATCGGCGGTTGTCGACCGGTCCCGCTCGGCAGCTTGGTGGCGATGTCGCGCAGCGTGCGGGCCAGGGTCCGCACCTGGACCTCGACGATCTGCAGGGTGTCATTGGTCTGCCTGAGCCGCTCCAGCGAGCCGGTCCACGACGACCGACCCGGATGCATCTGCAACGACTGGCCCGCCCGTTCGACATCGGACTCGGCAACGGTGGCGAATCGGCCGTGATCGCGTGCGGTCCGCAGCCAGCCGGCGGCGTGCTCGATCGGCCAGGGACTGCTGATTCCCTCGGCCATCGACGCCAGCACGTCGGCGACACCGTCGGCCAGCGCCGCCACCGACCTGGTCGCCGACGAGACGTAGTTGGGCGGGATGACGGCGAAGTTCACGATCACCGCAACCCCGGCGCCGAGCAGGGTGTCCAGCAGTCGGTCGGTGACCTGCCCGCCCCCGCTGCCCAGAGCCAGCACGAACAGCCCGTTGATCGGGATCTGCGCCGCCGCGCCGCCGTTCAGCCGCAGCACCTTCCCGACCAGGAATCCGACAGCGACGATGACGGCGATCGACCAGGCGTGCAGGCCGATGATCCCGCCGAGCAGGATCGCCACCGCGATCCCGATCAGCACCGCGACGATCTTCTCCACCGCGTCCCGGATGGACGCCTGCACGGTCAGCAGGGCGATCAGCGAGGCGGTGATCGGCGCCCAGATCGGTGACGGAGAACTGAACCACCAGGACGCCAGTGCCCACGACAGGCCGGCCGAGAGGGCGATCTTCAGTGCCTGGACGAGCACCGAGCGGTCGATGTTGAGCAACTCGCCGAGCGGTCGATCGCGCCACCGGCGGCGCCCGGTGATGCCCTGCAGCCAGGAGTTCCAGCGGGCGCTCAGGGCGCGCCTGCCGGGTTCTTCGGCCAGGGTCGGCGGTGCGGGGTCCATGCAGCTGATCCTGCCGCACTAGATTCGGAACATGACTGTGCGTCGCATCATGGGTACCGAAGTCGAGTACGGCATCTCGGTGCCCGGGGAGCCCGGGGTCAACCCGGTGATTTCCTCCACCCAGGTCGTTCTCGCCTACGCCGCATCCGTGGCGGCGCCCAGGGCCCGCCGGCCGCGATGGGACTACGAGGTCGAGTCGCCGCTGCGTGACGCCCGTGGGTACGACCTGTCCGCGCTGTTCGGGGCGGCCGAGCCGGACGTCGACGACATCGGCGCCGCCAACGTCATCCTGTCCAACGGGGCGCGGCTCTACGTCGACCATGCGCACCCGGAGTTCTCGGCGCCAGAGGTCACCAACCCGCTGGACGGCGTGCTCTACGACAAGGCCGGCGAGCGGGTGATGGAGGCGGCCGCCCGGCTCGCGGCGGCGCTGCCGGCCTCGAAGCCGATCCAGATGTACAAGAACAACGTCGACGGCAAGGGCGCGTCCTACGGGACCCACGAGAACTACCTGTGCAGCCGCGACACCCCGTTCCCGGCCATCATTTCCGGGTTGACCCCGTTCTTCGCCTCCCGCCAGGTGTTCTCGGGTGCGGGCCGGGTCGGGATCGGCCCGTCCGGCCAGACCGAGGGGTTCCAGCTCGGTCAGCGGTCGGACTACATCGAGGTGGAGGTCGGCCTGGAGACGACCCTGAAGCGGGGCATCATCAACACCCGCGACGAGCCGCACGCCGACGCCGACAAGCACCGGCGGCTGCACGTGATCATCGGCGACGCGAACCTCGCCGAGATCGCCACCTACCTCAAGCTGGGCACCGCGGCGCTGGTGCTGTCGATGATCGAGTCCGGCTGGGCGTTGCCGTCGGTGGAGCTGGCGCACCCGGTGGCCGCAGTGCACCAGATCTCCCACGACCCGACGTTGAAAGTCACGGTGCCGTTGACCGACGGCCGTCGGCTCACCGGGATCGACGTGCAGAAGGCGTACCACGAGGCCGCTGCCAAGTTCGTCGAGGCCGAGTACGGCGCAGACGTCGACGAGCAGACGGCTGACGTGCTGGACCGGTGGATCAGCGTCCTCGACCGGCTCGGCGGCGATCCGCTGGATCTGGCGGACGAACTCGACTGGCCGGCGAAACTGCGTCTGCTGGAGGGTTTCCGCAGCCGCGACGGGCTCTCCTGGGGTGCGCACCGGCTGGCGCTGGTGGACCTGCAGTACGCCGACGTCCGGAAGGACAAGGGCCTGTACAACCGGCTGGTCTTCCGCGGCTCGATGAAGACGCTGGTGACGGAGGAGGCCGTGCTCGAGGCGATGACCAACCCGCCGGAGGACACCAGGGCCTACTTCCGGGGCCGGTGCGTCGCCAAGTACGCGGACCGGTTGGCTGCTGCCTCCTGGGATTCGGTGATCTTCGACATCGGCCGCGACTCGCTGGTCCGGATCCCCACCATGGAACCGACCCGCGGCACCAAGGCCCACGTCGGCGCCTTGCTGGACGCCGCCGACGATGCGACCGAACTGGTGGATGCCCTCACCAGGCAGTAGCGATCGGCGGCAGCCATCCGGGGTGCTCCGCGTCCGGTGTCGGTCCCCGTGGGTAAAGTCGGCAGCAGCGATCCAGAGATCGGAGAAACGAATATGGCCCAGGAACAGACCACTCGACAGGGTGGCGGGGACGGCGACGACGATGCTGCCGACGCCGCAGGTGCGGCCGGTCAGGAGCGGCGGGAGAAGCTGGCCGCCGAGACCGACGACATCCTCGATGAGATCGACGACGTGCTGGAATCCAACGCGGAGGACTTCGTTCGGTCCTACGTGCAGAAGGGCGGCCAGTGACGTCCGACCGGCAGGCTTCGCCATGGCCTGCATCGGCGGTTCCGGCCGCGTACCTCCGGCCGGGTAACGGATCGTTCACCGAATTCCTGGCCGAAGCGGCGCCGCACCTGCTGCCCGGTGTGCGGGCGCCAGAGGCCGCCGTCGCGGCGCTGCCGCATGCCACCACCATCGTCGCCGCGACCTGCGCCGACGGGGTGGTGATGGCCGGCGACCGGCGCGCCACCATGGGCAACATCATCGCCCAACGCGACATCGAGAAGGTCTTCATCGCCGACTCCCATTCGGCCATCGGCATCGCCGGCACGGCCGGCGTGGCGGTGGAGATGGTCCGGCTCTTCCGGCTGGAGCTGGAGCACTACGAGAAGATCGAGGGTGTCCGGCTCTCGTTGGACGGCAAGGCGAACCGGCTGGCCACCATGATCCGCGGCAACCTGGGGATGGCCATGCAGGGCCTGGCCGTCGTTCCGCTGTTCGCCGGGTTGGAGGACGCGACCGCGTTCGGCGCGGACCTGCAGACACCGGAGAGCGTGGTCACCGGACCGGGGCGGATCTTCTCCTACGACATCGCCGGCGGAAAGTACGAGGAGCACGACTACTTCGCCGTCGGCTCCGGGTCGATGTTCGCCCGATCTGCGCTGAAGAAGCGATACGAGGCCGGCGCGGATCTGGCGACGACGGTGCGCGCGACGATCGAGGCGCTCTACGACGCGGCCGACGACGACAGCGCCACCGGTGGGCCCGACCTGACCAGACGGATCTTCCCGGTCGTGGTCTCGGTGACCGCCGCCGGCGCGGTGCGGTGGTCCGACGACGAGGTCGGCGTGGTGACCGAGGCCGTCGTCGCCGGCCGGATGCTCAAGCCCGGCGGGTAGCTGCCCGGCGGCGTCGATCGAGAGCGCCGAACACCCCGCTTCGTACAGCAACCTCGTACAGCAAGGAGCCCGTCCACCGTGACGATGCCGATCTACGCCTCACCCGAGCAGTTCATGCGGGACCGCTCGGAGTACGCCCGCAAGGGCATCGCCCGTGGCCGCAGCGTGGTGGTCACGACGTACTCCGGTGGCGTGCTGTTCGTTGCCGAGAATCATTCGCCGACGCTGCACAAGGTCAGCGAGATCTACGACCGGATCGGCTTCGCCGCGGTCGGCCGGTACAACGAGTTCGAGAACCTGCGGACGGCGGGGATCCGGCTCGCCGACGTGCGGGGGTTCTCCTACGACCGCCGTGATGTGACCGGCCGTTGGTTGGCGAACGCCTACGCGCAGACCGTCGGTTCGATCTTCTCCGAGCACCAGAAGCCGTTCGAGGTCGAGCTGTGCGTCGCGGAGGTCAGTGGAGCGGGAGCCGGCGGCGTCGGCACCGCGGTCGGAGCCGATCAGCTCTACCGCATCTCCTACGACGGATCGATCGTCGACGAGCGGCGGTTCGTGGTGATGGGCGGCGTCACCGAGCCGGTGATCACTGCACTGACCGCCTCCTTCACCCAGGGCTGGGACCTGCCGACGGCACTGCGCGCCGCGGTGGCGGCACTCGGGACCACCGGTGACGGTGCGCCGCGGGAATTGCTGCCGGCGCAGCTCGAGGTTGCCGTGTTGGACCGAACCCTCGCCGGGCGGACCTTCCGCCGGATCGCCGGCAGTGGCCTGGCCGCCCTGTTGATCGACCCCGCAGCTCCTGCCGAACCGGCGGCGGAAGCTGCTGACGAAGCCCGGGGCGGACGCTCCTGCCGAACCGGAAGCGGACGTCGCGGAGAAGCCACCGGCCGACGGCGACACCTGACCTCCGGCCAAGGTTGCCCTGGAGTGACCCAGATCACATCCAGACAACGATTCCCGGTACCCGATGCGGTATCAGGCTTGACCCGAGTCGCTCTTGGAGGGTGTTCGGACAGGCCTGACTGAGGGGTACAGGTCCTTCCCGAGCGGAATGTGCCGCCCCTAAGCTGCTGGTAGGAGAACACAGGCAGCTCACAACGACCCGTCATGTCCGGGAGGACCCGTGCGCGAGAACGATTTCTCGACCGCCCGTGCCGTCCCGGACGTGGCGGGTGACCCGCTGCCCAGGCACGGGAGGTCTTCACAGTGATCGCGGCCGATCAAGGCACCACAGTCGCCGGCACGGTGGCTGCGTCATCAGCGGCCGACCCGGTCTTGCCCACGTCATCCATCGTTCCGGCCGACGCGGTTCCCAGCCAGCCGGTCCCGCAGTCAGGCGTCACGGTGAACGAACCGGCCGTACCCGATCAGACACGGCGCCGGCGGCAGGATGTCGGTGATCTGGTGGTCCGGGCCGGGACGGCGTTCGACGAGTACCGGCAAGGTGTGCCGGGCGCCATCGACACCCTGGTCCGGCTGGTGAGCCCGTTGCTCTGGCACACCGCACGGCAGTGCGGATTGACGGCGGCCGAGTCAGAGGACGTCGTCCAGCAGACCTTCATGTCGTTGGTGCGCAGCAAGGACAGCGTGAGCGATCCGCTGGCCGTGGTCCGCTGGCTGACGGTGAGCCTGCGCCGGCTGGCCTGGCGCGAGCGGGCCAACAGCGCCAAGCGATCCAACGAGGAACCGACCGACGACGACCTGCCGAGAGCACCTTCGGCCGAACACACCGCCGTACTGACCGATCAGCAGCGGCGACTGTGGGAGATGGTTGCCGAACTGTCCGAACGGTGCCGCCGATTGCTGGCGGTGATCGCCTTTGCACCACGACCTGATTACGCCGCTATCGCAGTGGATCTGGGCATACCGGTGGGATCCATCGGTCCAACACGAGGACGCTGCTTGGCAAAGCTGCGGGCTCGACTCGACGGGGGAGACTGGACATGACGGCATCTGATGGCGTCCCCGATCGTCATGGTGTGTCCAACACCGGCGAAGGTGGGTTGGCGTTCGACCTGGATGACGAGCTGGACCCCGACGCCGGCCAGATGGATCGCGCGGACCTGCGGATCCTCAGCGACCTGTTGGCCATCTACGACACGGTCGATCCGATGCCCGAGATGCTGCCGGACCTCGTGCTCTTCGGGCTGGACACGCAGAGCCTGGACGCCGAGTTCGCCCGTCTGGTGGAGTCCGAACTGTCTGTCTCCGGCGCGTCCGGCACCCGATCGGTCGAACACGCTCGACGCGTCACCTTCGCCAGCGACAGCCTGACGGTGATGGTCGTGGTCAACCCGCAGCGCGACGGCTCGGTGCGGCTGGATGGTTGGGCGGCGCCAGGCGGCCGGTTGCATGCCGAACTCCGGGTGGGCGACCAGACGTTGACCGCCGAGTGCGACGAGTCCGGCCGATTCGTGTTCGACGCCGTTCCGGCCGGTCCCGCGCAACTGGTGCTGCATCCGACCCTGGATTCCGACCCGTCGCTGACCCTGCCCGTGGTGACCCCCGCGGTGCACCTGTAGCTCGCGGAATCAATCGGCGAGAACATCCCCTGAATCGATGACCATTCCGTTCGACCTCGCCGAGCGCGGCAGTGCCCGCACCGGGTTTGCGGTCCGCGCGTTCACTGGTCGGATCCTCGATGCACCGGCGATCAGAGCGTCCGACTCCGCCCGGGTACCGACGGCCTACAACGCCGAGGGACTCATCGTCGCCGCCCATGACGCGACCTCGGCCGGTGAAGTCGGATCCACATTGCGGGCCGTTCTGGCCGACTTCTCCTGTGAAGCCGACGGACCGGCATGGCTGACCGACGACCCAGCAAGCCTGGCCGCGAGTCGAGTCCCCGGCGTGCTGGCCTCCGGAGTCCGGATCGTGCCGGGTGAAGGAACCAGCGACAGCGGTCGGGTCGGTGGACCCGATCCGTGGTCGGTCGTGCAGGAACTGCGGCGGCGGCTGGGCACCGACCACGCGGGCTCGGTGAGCCTGAACCACCTGATGACGTCGGCGGAACAGGTGGGCGGCAATCCGTTCGCGCTCGGCCACGGTCGGATCGGGCTGGACGGTTACGGGCTCTCCGGGGCGGGCGGACACGGACCGGTGACGTTGACGGTGCAGCCGCCCCGAACCAGGCGGAGCGGGCGACGTCCTCGGGTGGTGGTGCTCGACACCGGCGTCGGCGAGCATCCCTGGTTCGCCGCCGACCCGCCGGACACCACCATCACCTTCGACGACGGCCGGGTGGTGGGACCGGACGTGGCGAGTGGCCGGCAGCCCGCCCGCAGCCGGACCATTCCGCCGACGATCACGACACCGCCGCGGTGGACCCGCTGCTGGGCAACCTGCCGACGCACACCGGTCACGGCACGTTCATCGCCGGGCTGATCCGACAGACAAGCCCGGATGCGGACATCGTGGCGCTCACCGTGATGCAGGCGAACGGCATCGTTCCGGAGCACAAACTGATCCGCGCGCTGGATGTGGTGCGGTCCCGTCAGCGGGAGAGCCCCGGCTGGGCCGATGCGATCGTGTTGTCCCTTGGCTACTACGCCGAAACGGGGGAGGACGTCCGGTACACCTCCGGGCTCAAGGACATCCTGCTGGACCTCGGTCGGCTCGGCGTCGCGGTGTTCGCGGCCGCCGGCAATGATGCCTCGAGTCGACCCTCCTATCCCGCGGCCTTTGCGATCGACCCGGATTTCGCCGATCCCGCTGTGCTGCCGCTGGTCTCGGTCGCAGCGCTGGGCCCGGACGGCTCCGTGGCGCCGTTCTCCAACGACGGCCCGTGGGTGACGAGCGAGGCGACCGGGGTCAACCTGGTCTCGGCGTCGCCCGGACTGTCCGACGGCGGCGCGAGAGCGGGTCTTGCCTTCCTCGGGCCGGGTGGCCGGGTGCGATCGCTGGTCGACCCGGACGACTTCCGCGGCTTCGCTGCCTGGAGCGGGACATCCTTCGCTGCACCGGTTCTCGCCGGCCAGTACCTCAATTCCCTGATCTCGGCCGGGTTTCCGGCAGGTAATTCCGCCCGCCGCGAGCTGCTCCCGGTCGGTCGAAAGTCGCGAACCGAGTTTTTCCCACCTGGAGGCGCATTGTGAACCAGCCCGTGAACCCCGTTGGACCGAACGACGGTGCCCGCGACCAGGGTCGGCGCTTCCTCGAGGACCCGCTGACCCGGTTCGACGCCCGCGTGCTCGATCCGTCGACGGCGGTCAGGCTGACCGACGGTGAGGCGCCTTCGGCGACCGTGTACGTCGGCGACACGCTGCTGGTGACGGCGAGCGACCGCGGTGACGCCGAAGAACTGCTGGAGCTGCTGCGGAAGGCGCTCGAGCTGTCCCGGCTGCCGCTGCGGTGGGTGGAGCGAAATCCCTTCCGGCCCAGTGACGACCCGGACCACGATCGGCGGGCCAGACTGCTCACCCTGGCCGCCGAATTCAAGCTGCCGCTGGTCTTCCCGGTGCGTTTCGAGCCAGCGTCGGACGGACCCGCGCCGGCCGTCGACGTGTGGCCGCTGCTGCAGGCGATTCGGCAGGCCGCTTTCGACGACGAGGACATGCGGCGGCTGAGCCGAGCGGTGGGGTTGAACCACCTGATGTGCGGCCGCCGCGGACATCAGCGGGAATCCCTACACGAAGGGAATGGCGACCATTTTCGGTAACCCTTACACGCAAGGGCATGGCCGACGATCGGCGGCAATCCATACAGCAAAGGGATGGCCGGCGGGGTCGCGAGCTACGCTGCGGCCGGTTCCGGCGGCCGTGGACCGGTCTCGGTGGTGCTGCCACCACCGTTGCGGTCCGCGAACGCGCGAGCATCCGCAGGTCGTCGTGCTGGACACCGGCGTCGGTGCGCACCCGTGGTTGGATGCCGCAGCGGTGACCGTGGGCCTGGAGTTACGCCGACACCACGAATCCGGCAACCCGCCGATACGGGTGGGCATGGATCCGACAGATGCGGCTGTCATCCGCACCGATCCGGAGGCCGACGGCGCCATCCCCGACTCGATGACCGGGCTGCTGGACAGTCCACGCCGGCCACGGGACCTTCATCGCGGGTCTGATCCGGCAGGCCTGTGCGGATGCGGACATCACCGCGATCCGGGTGATGGACAGTGACGGGGTCGTTCCGGAACTCATCCTGACCGATGCGCTGACCGGTCTGGGCGTTGTCGCAGACCAGTAAGGCAACAGTCGATCGATGCGCTGGTGCTGTCCCTGGGCTACTACTCCGAGACCGGCGACGACGCGAAGTACACCGCCGGCCTCCGCAAACTGGTGCTCGCGCTCGCCGCGCTCTGAGGTCGGGATCTTCTGTGCTGCGGGCAACGACTCCACCACTGCGGCGAAGCTATCCGGCCGCGTTCGCCGACGATCCCGCGTTCGCCGACGGCAGCCACCTGCCGATGGCCAGTGTCGCCGCACTGAACCCTGATTCGACGGTCGCGTTGTTCTCCAACGAGGGCGAATGGGTCAACGCCGAGGCGCCTGGTGCGAACCTGGTGTCGACTGCGCCGATCCTCGCCCAGGGCGCCTGGTCCGCAGGACACGTCCTTCGTCGGACCGCGAAAGACCCAGCGCGGCACCGTCGATCCGGATTCGTTCGTGAGCTGGTTTCGCGACGTGGAGCGGCACCAGTTTCGCCGCTCCCGTCCTCGCCGGGCGATACGTCGCCAACCTCGCGGCCAAGGCCGTTCCGCGCACCGTCAAGGACCGACAGTCGCTGATCGGGCTCGGTCGAACCTCGATCGATAAGTAGCGGGACGCGCGTGAGAAGTGGTCAGGCGGCCGCACATCGGTCGGCGCGAAGTGTGATGCTGGAGCTGGTGAGTCGCGCCCGCGTCAGGAGACGAGCGGCCTCCCGAGGGTCGGCCGTCGATGCTGTTCGCGCCCTGCTGGCATCGTGCGGGCGCGGAGAGCGATCGCGGTCGACCCGTCGCTGCGCAGAGCTGGGCGAGTCGCGCCCTGCACCGACTGCAGCGCGACTGCCCGGACGAGACCGCGCTGCACGCGAAGATTCTCATCACTCTCGCCAACCAGCGGGCGATGCTCGGCGATCTCCCCGAGGCGTTGGGGCTGCTGGACGAGGCGGAGCGGGTCGACCCGGCAGCACACATTCGTGCGGAGGCGAACCGCGGCGAATTTCTCAGGGCGAGCCGACCGTCCGATGCCCTCGACCATTTCGAGATGGCGATCGCCGGTCTGCGGGCCGATCGGTCTGCCGACGGCCAGGAGGCACTGGCGATCACCCTGCTCAACCGTGGGGTACTGCACATGTCCGCAGGGCGGCTTCGTCAGGCTCAGGCCGACACCGACGGGGCAGCCGTGGCCGCGCGTCAATCGGGCAATGACGTCGTGCTGTTCATGGCCACCCACAACCATGGGTTACGTGCAGTTCCTCGCCGGCAACCTGCCAGGTGCGTTGAACACCATGGCCGCCGCCAGCGAAGTTCGTCCCGACGGTGCCACCGGGGTCTCCGCGCTCGATCGCGCCCGGGTGCTGCTGTCGGCCGGGCTGATCGCCGAGGCGCGGGATTTCGCCGACCAGGCGGTGGAGTCGTTCGCCAAGACCAGGGCGACCGCAGACCTCGCCGACGCGCTCGCGGTGCGGGCCGAGATCGAGGTGCTGGTCGGCGATTCCGATGCGGCTCGCACCGACACGCGACGGGCGGCCCGGATTGCCATCCGGCGTGGGAACGATCGCGCAGCACTCGCCATCGAGGTCCTCGAGCAGCGGGCCGCCGCTCGGCATCGGCACAACAGCAGTTCCCGATCCGGGGCGATGCGTGACGCCCGGAACGCCGCGGAACTGGCGCGCCGCCTGCAGGCGTCGGACATGTCCGAGGACGCAGTGGCTGCGCGGTTATTGCAGGCGGAGGCGTTGCTCGAAGCGGGCGATGCGACCGGCGCAGCTGCCGCGGTTGCCCAGGTGCACGCCGAACGCCGGTCGCTGCCGCTGGCGTCCCGGTTGCATGGTCGGCTCGTCGCCGGCCGGATCGACATCGCCACCGGGCGTCGCACCGCCGGCCTGGCCGAGATCCGCCGCGGGCTCGATGATCTCGCCGACTTCCAGGCCAGGTTCGGATCCCAGGACCTGCAGTCGGCCGCAGCGATCCACGGCCGGGAGCTGGCCCGATTGGGGCTGCGAACGGCCACTGGCACCGGATCGCCGGCAGCCATCCTGCAGTGGTTGGAGCGGGCGCGGGCGGTGACCACCAGGTTGCCGGTGGTCCGCCCGCCCGCCGACCCGGCCCTTGCCGAGGAACTGGGCGCGCTGCGGCTGGCTGACGAGCAGTCCCGAACAGCTCTGCTGTCCGGTCACCGCGATCCACACGCCGATCGGCGAGTTGCCGAACTGCGGCGGGCGGTGCGGGCCAGGTCGTGGACGGTATCCGGATCGGGTCGGGCCCATCGGCCGCCGTCGCT
>CAVRCD010000016.1:0-43961 GCA_963719475.1 uncultured Actinomycetota bacterium
CATTGTCGCGATGTCGGTCGTGGCCGTCTCCTTGCGCGCCGTGAACTGGCGGATGCTCTGTTTCGGCACATTGGTCTTGGTCCTGCTGACAATGTTCGGTTTGTACCGCTCGCGCCTGTCGATGTCGGCGTTGGACGACTTCCCGCGAATCGCCACCGCCGTCCTCGTCGCAACACCGTTGACCCTGGCCTTCACCGCTGTGCTGGATCGGCGGGCCGACGAGTTGATGGTCGACAAGGGCCTGCTGTGGATAGCTGCGTCGGTGTTGTTCGCACTCACACTGAGTCGAGCGGTCTCGTATGGCATCATCCGACGGTTTCGTTCACGCGGTGTCGCCCACCGCACCGTGATTGTGGGCGCAGGTCGGGTCGGCTCTGCGGTCGCCCAGATGCTTCGTGATCACCGAGAGTACGGGCTGGTGCCGATCGGCTTTGTCGACGCCGATCCACTTGTCTCCCACCCTGAACTGCCCGTCCTTGGTGATCAGGCAAACCTGCCCAACATCCTCAGTCGGAACCAGGTGAGTGCGGTGATCATTGCCTTCGCGCTTCCGCGCGAAGTCACGATGATCGACATGATCCGTAGCTGTGACCGGATGAACTGCGAGATCTTCGTCGTGCCCAGACTTTTCGAGGTGCATCACGTCAGCGACGACATGGACTACATCTGGGGCATGCCACTGACGCGGCTGCGCAGGGGCGCCCACCGAGCTGTCTCATGGAAGCTCAAGAGGCTTGTCGACATCGTCGCTTCGTCGTTTGCGCTGGTGCTCCTTTCTCCATTGATGGCAGTAATTGCGCTGGCGGTACGCCTCGAGGGCGGACCCGGGGTGCTCTTTCGCCAGGATCGAATCGGAATCGACGGACGCCAGTTCAAGCTGCTGAAGTTCCGCTCGTTGCGGCCGGTCGACGAGAAAGAGTCGCAGACGACTTGGAACGTGTCTCACGACAGCAGATTGGGGCCGTTCGGCAAACTGATCCGCAAGACCTCCTTGGACGAACTGCCCCAGCTCATCAACATCTCTCGCGGCGACATGTCCATCGTCGGCCCGCGACCGGAAAGGCCGCACTTCGTCGAGCAGTTCCGTCAGACCTATCCGCACTACTTCGCTCGACATCGGGTTCCCTGCGGGCTGACCGGCTGGGCTCAGGTTCATGGCCTGCGCGGGGATACCTCAATCGGTGACCGCGCTCGTCTGGACAACTACTACGTCGAGAACTGGTCGCTGTGGCTGGATACGAAAATCATCCTGCGAACCATGACGTCGGTGATCACGCGATCTGGATCCTGAGTGCCACAGCAACTGCCGGCGTTCCAGGATCTCGGCGGTCCCAAAGGCTGCGCACCCGGTCAGCAGGACGTTCCCGCCACCGAACCTTCCATTCACCGAACGGGTGTATTGACCCGATGTGGGTGTTTGACCGTAATGCCCGGAGGCATACAGTCCGACTA
This sequence comes from uncultured Actinomycetota bacterium, assembly GCA_963719475.1. Classification (GTDB taxonomy): domain Bacteria; phylum Actinomycetota; class Actinomycetes; order Mycobacteriales; family Nakamurellaceae; genus Nakamurella. The sequence goes on from CAVRCD010000016.1 coordinate 1,453, forward strand.
GCTGTTTCGCCCGGCGCGCTGGAGCGCTTTCGTCGGGTCACGCGTCCATAGGGGGCCGGGTGCCAGTCAATGTGTTCACAGGTCATGATCGGCGCCTGCACGCCATCATCTGGGCGGCGCTGCTCGCGCTTCTGGTACCGATCGTCTTCGCGACTCCTGCGGGGGCGGCCGGCCCCGCACATCCCGCAGTCGGGGCGGTCGTCCCGAGCACCGCAGGCCCGCTGATCGCGGCCGCGGCCATTGACCCCGCCGCCGTGTACCGGGCGGTGAACCTCAACGGAGCGGCGGTCACCGTCGACGGCGTGCCGTTCGAGGCAGGCACGACCGCAGCCAACTTGACCTCGGGTCCCAGCCGGTTCTGCAATCAGAACGTCACCCTCAACCCGGCCACGGATGCCGGTACTGCCACGATGATCCGCTGCTCGGTGTGGGGTTCCGGTTCTCCCGGAGCACGCGTGACGATGACCGCCATTCCCTCGGGCACCTATAAGGTCAGCGTCTACAACTGGGAGGACAACGCCAGCGCGACATTCTCCCTCGCCCTCAACGGCACGACGGTCGCCTCCGGCATAGCAACCGGCACTGCGGGTACGCTGGAAGCTGCTCGGCCCGTACAGCGTCGACATCGCGAACGGCAGTCTCGCGATCACCACCGCCGGTGGGAGTGCCAACCTGTCCGGTGTCGTTCTGGAGAGGACGACGACAACCGGCAACCGCGCGCCGACGGTGAGCAGTCCCGGCAACCAGGCCAGTTCACGAGGCACGGCCATCTCTCCGCTCACGGTCGCCGGGGTAGATCCGGATGCCGGGCAGACCCTGACCTACTCGGCCACCGGCCTCCCCGCCGGGCTCAGTATCGCGGCATCCACCGGCATCATCAGCGGCACGCCCGCCACAGTCGGCACGTCGAACGTGACCGTCCGTGCCGCTGACAACGGCACTCCGTCCATGAGTGGTTCGACCTCCTTCACGTGGACCATCAGCGACGCCGGAACTGGCACGGTGTACCGGGCGGTGAACCTGAACGGCGCCGCGATCACCGTCGGCGGAGTGCCGTTCGAAGCAGGCACCTCGGCTGCCAACCTGACGTCCGGTCCGAGCCGGTTCTGCAACCAGAACGTCGCCCTCATTCCGGCCACCGACACCGACACGGCGACGATGATCCGCTGCTCGGTGTGGGGTTCGGGTTCGCCGGGCGCGCGCGCGACGATGACCGCGATCCCGAACGGCGCGTACCGGGTCAGCCTGTACACGTGGGAGGACAACGCCAGCGCCACCTTCTCGATCGCGCTCAACGGCGCCACCGTGGCCTCCGGCATCACCAGCGGACCGGCCGGGACCTGGAAGCGGCTCGGTCCGTACGACGTGAACATCACCAACGGCACCCTCGCCATCACCTCCTCGGGCGGTTCGACGAACCTGTCCGGCCTCGTCGTCGAGCGGGCCGCTGCGGGTGGCAACCAGGCGCCCACCGTGACAAGCCCCGGCAACCGGACCAGTACCCGGGGGACCGCGATCACGCCGCTCACCATCGCCGCGACCGACCCTGATGCCGGCCAGACGCTGACGTATTCGGCCACGGGTCTCCCCGCCGGACTCGGCATTGCGGCTTCCACCGGCACCATCACCGGTACCCCAACGACGGCAGGCACCTCGAACGTCACCGTCCGCGCCACCGACAACGGCACACCCGCGCAGTCCGGGACCACGACCTTCACCTGGACGGTCACCGATGCGTCCACCGGCGGCATCCTCTATCGCGCCGTCAACCTCAACGGCGCCGCCCTCACCGCTGACGGGATCGACTTCGAGGGGGCCGCGAACGCTGCGAACTTCACGTCGGGCACGAAGTCGTTCTGCAACCAGAGCGTCCCGCTCGTTCCCGCCGTCGACGCCGCGAAGGCCACGATGCTCCGCTGCTCGGTTTACGGGCCGACCGGCGCGCAGGTGACGTTCTCGAGCGTTCAGGCAGGTACGTACGAGGTGAGCGTTTACGTCTGGGAGGACACCAACAACGTGACCTTCTCCCTCGCCCTCAACGGGGCGACCGTGGCATCCAACCTCGCCTCCGGCACCAAGGGCACCTGGAAGCTTCTCGGCCCGTTCCCGGTCACCGTCACCAGTGCTGGAACGATTGCACTGACGAGTAGTGGCGGAATCGTCAACATCTCTGGGATCGTCGTCCGCGCCACCGGCGCCACGAAGGTAGCGAACGTCAGTATCACGTCGCCGACCGCCGGTCAGAGCCTTGTTCGTCCGGCCACCTTCACCGGCTCCGCATCAGCGACGGGCGGCGTCGATCGCGTGCAGGCTGCGATCCAGGACCAGTCGCGCGGATTGTGGTGGAACGGGACGGCCTGGCAGAAGGTCAGGGTGGACCTCGCTGCCGTCGTGGCGCAGCGTGGAGCGACCACGACCGGGTGGTCATACGCGTTCAACCCGACGGACGCCAGCGGACCGTTCCAGGTGAACGCGACCGCTTACAGCACTGATGGCACTGTCAGCAGTCCTGGATCGCGGGCGTTCTCGCTGGTGCCACAGGGCAGTCCACTCTTCGACACGACCAAGGTGTCCGACACCTTCGTCGCCGGCGGCAACTGGACTCGCTCACTCTCCGCCGCCTGGCTCGGCAACGGCCATATGGTGGTCCTCACGCAGCTCGGGCTCGTCTTCGACGTCGATCCTGCGACAGGTGTCCAGCAGCAGATCCTCGACCTGCAGAGCAAGGTGCACAGCCAGGGCGAGGCCGGTGCGCTCGACATCGTCACCGATCTGGCGGGAACCGGCTTCTACGTCTACTACGCGGTCGCTGGATCGGACCGTCTGCGGATCTCGCACTTCACTGCCGGATCGAGCACTGAGCAGGTGATCTGGACGAACCCCGGACGGGGCTACGACCAGCTGGGAACGGTGGCCACCTCGGCGCTTCGATGGACTTCGGGCCGGACGGAAAACTGTACGTCTCCATCGGTGACGGCTTCCAGGGTCTCTCGCAGGATCGGACGAACGTCTTCGGGAAAGTTCTGCGAATGAACCCCGACGGGACCGTGCCTGCCGACAACCCGCTGCGCGACGGAGCCGGTCCGAATGTGGACGAGATCTGGGCCTACGGCTTCCGAAACCCGTACCGCGCATCGTTCGATCGCACGACCGGTCTGTACTGGATCGGTGACGTCGGCGGCAACGTCGCCGCCCAGGCGTACGAAGAGGTCAATATCGGTCAGGCCGGCGCGAACTACGGATGGCCGTCGTGCGAGGGGCCCCTCGAGCAGCCGAAGAACGGGCCGACGTGCGCAGGCGGGGTAACGGCCCCCGTGTACACCTACGCGCACACGACCGGCTCCGGCTGTTGTGTGAACAAGGCGATCGTCGGGGGTGACGTGTATCGCGCGTCGATGTTCCCGCTGGCGGGCTACTACCTCTACGCCGACTACCCGACGAACCAGTTCTTCTGGCTGCAACTCGGCGCCGACGGCCGAACCGGCATTGCCAGCGGCTTACTGCACGAGACGCCGATATCCACGCCCGTGTGGCTCAGTGTCGGGCCGGATGGCGCAATCTACTGGCTCAGCCTCGGCTTCGACGGCACCGGGCAGTTGCGAAAGCTGAGCTACTCAGGTTCGACCGACCGGCCACCGGTGATCTCGACGGCAAATGCGCAACCGACGAGTGGGGCCGCTCCGCTAGCGGTGTCGTTCACCGGAGCAGCCAGCGATCCCGATGGCACCGCAGTGACGTATCGATGGGAATTCGGCGACGGCACGTCGGCCACGACCGCCACCGCGACGCACACGTACACCGCGGCCGGCAGCTATCACGCAAGGCTGTTGGCGACCTCGAACGGTGTCACCACCTCGAGCAACCTCATCACGATCACCGCCGGTGCGCCGCCAACCGCCACGATCACCGCGCCCGCCGATGGCACGCAATTCTCCGCCGGTGACATCTTGACCTTCACCGGGACCGGAAACGACCCGGGCGTCGGAGCGCTACCCGCATCGGCGCTCAGCTGGACGGTCGACTTCCTGCATGACGACCATGCGCACCCGGCCGCGAGTGGCACCGGCGCGAGTATCACTTACCCGGTCCCCGTGTCCGGTCACGACTTCACCGGCAACACGCGCTACCGGGTCACGCTCACGGCCAGGGACGCGGACGGGCTCACCGGAACGAAGGTCGTCACGGTGTACCCGCGCAAGACCAAGGTCCATATTTCCAGCAATGCGTCGATCTCGATGACCGTTGACGCGGTCACGCAGGATCTGCCGTTCGACATCGACACCGTGATCGGTTTCCATCACGAGATCTCGGTCCCGGCAACCGTTTGCCTGAGCGGAACGACGAGGCAGTTCGCCTCGTGGAACGACGGTGGCGCGCGGACGCACACTGTGACGGTGAGCGCGAACCTGGCCCTCGTGGCGACCTACAACGACACGAGCGCTGCCTGCACGGCCGTGGGAGGCCAACTGCAAAGAGTCGCACCAGCGGCGGACGAGCCGGCGACATCAGCACCGGTGGTGGACGAGCCTACGACGACGCCCGCACCCGCGGCCGAGGAGTTGACGACGACGCCCTCAGCTGCGACGGACGGAACGACGACGACGTCCGCTGCGGTGCCGTCGCCTTAGCGGCCGAAAACAAAGATGTCCGCCGGCAAGATCTTCCAACCGGCTCCGAATCCGCCGTGACCGGTTTCTAGTCCGGTTCATACAGGGCTTTCAGGGCTGCCACAGCGGGTTTGGCCCCGGTAATATTGCCGCTCGCATCGTTTCGGTAAATTCCGAAATGCGCTTCGAACGGATCGGTGGTCTTGCGGCTCGGCACGTCTTCATCGGCATATAAAATGGCATGCGTTATCCACGGATACCGATCCCGCATTTCCCGGATGTTGCCGACGATAATGTCAGCCTGCTGCTGCTCGGTGCGACAGCCGAGGGCCGACGAGGACGCGGGCGTGCAGGTGGTGGCACCAAACTCGGTCACCCAGACTTCGGCGTCGAGATCATCGTGCTCGGTCATGAGCGAGCGCAAGAAGTCGTAGCGGCCCCCTTCTCCCGGCGCGTCGTAGTTATGAAAAGATATTCCATCCGAGCAGTTTGCGAACCCACCCTTGTAGACGTCCTCGAGCCAATTTTTCCAGTTGGAGTCGTAGACATTCTCGCTGGCTCCAATCATTTTGTAATCGGGGTCGACGGCTTTGAGTTTGGGGTAGGCATTGCAGGCGGCGGCTGCGTAAGTGGCCCCAGTGATCTCGGTGCCATTGATTTCGTTCGGAAATTCCATGACGGGGTTCGTGCCGTCAAGACCTTTCGCCTTGTAACGGGCCGCCAATTCGGCCACAAAATCACCGTAGGCGCTCGACGTCGACCGGTTCGGAGCCGTTGTATTGGCTGTCCGGAAACGACGCCCGCAGGAGAACTTTCATACCGGCGTCGGTGGCAGCGTCGAAGTAGCGCTGGGACGTTGCCTGCCAATCGCCGTCGCTGCTGAACCCCAGCCGGGCCCATTCGGCGTACGGGGTCAGTGAGGCCAGCTCGTTGTAGTGGGATTGCTGGAGTGGCCCGGACAGTGCCTCACCGTTCAGGGAGAACCCGAGTTCGGGCAAGCCGCCTGCTGGCGGCCGCGTCGGCGCAGCCTCGGAACAGCCGAGAAGAGCGCCGCTGACGAGCAGGATCAGCAGCTGGAGCAGATTGTGGCCGCGTCGGGTCAGCATTGTCGTCTTCATCTTCGCGGACGGCTCGAGGCCGGCGACGGACGGTCGCCCGTCCGCCCAGTTCGTGGGGAGCCATCGCGGCCGGCTCGCGTTCAGCGGACTGACGGAGGTCTGTGTCGCGGAGCGAGACTGTCAACGCCTCGAGCGTTCTGCTCATGCGTATCAGCATCTGTCGCGGTGACTGCAACGACCGCAGTGCTGTCTGGCTGGGTTGTCGTGTTGGACCGGGGCACAGCCACGTTGGCCGAGTCGACCGGAGCCGGGAGGCGGCGACCCTGCGCTCCGGGTAGCCAACCGGGGAAGCGGGCGTTCTTGCGCTGGAGGGCGCGGCGCTCGATGCCGTACCAGGAGGCGGGCGCGATCGGGATCACGCCGACCAAACTAACAATGACGAAGGCGGGCGTCGGCAGGGAGGCCAGAACGGTCAGCATCAGCAGCTGCTGCAACGGGTAGTGGTAGATGTACAGGCCATAGGAAAGGTCGATCTTCAGGTGCCAGTTCGTCGGTAGCCCGACGGCCAGGTAGAGCAGGAGGTACGCGAGCGGAACGGCTCCCACCAAGCGGTAATTGGCCAGCAGGATGGCGCTGGCGACGAAGACGATGGCGGCGGCCACCGCGAGCCATGCCTTCATCGGAACGCGCTGGGCGTAGAGGTAGAAGCTGGCGCCGATCAGGAACAGCATCAGCATCCGCAGGGTGTTGTCTCCGATGCCCATCGAGAATCCGAGGTCGTAGAGGGTTGCCAGCCCCCACAGCATCAATGCGGCGAGCGGCACGACCCACCTGCGTTGGCGAAGTAGGCCGACAAGCCCGAGACAGGCCAGGACGAAGTAGCAGCCCGCCTCCAATATCAACGTCCAGAGCGAGCCGTCAACGTTCAGTGGGACGGGGTTGCTCCCAAAGATCGACGCGATCTCGTACGTGAACAGTTTGCTAGGCGGACGCCTCCAGGGAGACTCGAACCGCGGCTCGGTCCTCGGCATCGGCGTTCTCAGAGCGGAGCACGTCGAGCGCATCGATGACCTGCCGCATCTGTTCGAGTGTGAAGCCGATCGGCTTCATCCTCCGGATCACCAGATGCGCTGGATATCCGCCTCACTGTGGAGGCGGAATCCGCCGACGAATCCAACCGACGTCTCCACCGAAATCCTCCACACAGTGCTTCGATAGCACGCTAGGCCTAGTGAACGTGCTGCGGCACATTTGGATCTCACCGTAGCCGCATGCCCGCTCCGGGAGCGGCCACCACGGGTTGATGCGGGGGCGCGTCAACGGGGCTGAGTGATTGATCGCGGCTCTGGGCCGGACCCGAGATAGCGTGTCGGGGATGAGCGCCTTCACTGACGCCCTGCGCAGCGCCGCGCAGGGCGATGCCGGAATGACGACCGGCGAGCCGCACGAGCCCGTCCGCACCACCTGGGCTCAGGTGCATGCCGCCGCATGCGCCGGGGCCCGGGTGCTGGCCGCCAACGGTGTCCGACCCGGTGACGCGGTTGCGGTGCTCGCGGCGAAGCCGTTCGAGGTGGCGCCGGTCGCGCAGGCCGCCTGGCTCGCCGGGGCGTCGGTCACCATGCTGCACCAGCCGACCGCGCGGACGAACCTGGCGACCTACGCGGCCGACACCGCCGCGGTGCTGTCGTTGATCGATGCCAAGGCCGCGGTGCTGGGCGATCCGTTCACCGACTTCGTGGAGATGCTCGACGACTCCGGGGTGCGGGCGTTCACCGTCGACCAGTTGGTGGACGAGCCAGGTGGCCCGGCACCGGATATCGAGATCGACGAGGACTCACCCGCGCTGTTGCAACTCACCTCGGGCTCGACGTCGACCCCGAAGGCGGTGTTGATCACCCACCGGAACCTGTGGGCGAACATCGAATCGATGTGCGAGAGCGCGAGCATCAAACCGGGCGAGGTGATGGTCTCCTGGCTGCCGTTGTTCCACGACATGGGCATGGTCGGGTTCCTGACCCAGCCGATGTGCCAGGGCATCGAACTGGTCACCGTCACCCCGTCGGATTTCCTGTCGGCGCCGTTGCTCTGGCCGACGTTGATCAGCAAGTATTCCGGAACCATCACCGCCGCACCGAATTTCGCCTACGCGCTGACCGCGAGGGTGCTGTCCCGGCGCCGACGGATCTCGACCTGTCCAGCCTGCGGTTCGCGCTCAACGGTGCCGAGCCGATCGACGTCACCGCGGTGCGGGCATTTCTCGACGCCGGCGCCCGTTTCGGTCTGCCCGAGTACCGCGGTGGTGTGTGCCTACGGGATGGCCGAGGCCACGCTGGCGGTGTCGTTCCACCGGTGGGGCACGCCGCTTGAAGGTGGACACCGTCCTGGCGAAGGAACTGGAGCACGAGCAGCGCGCGGTCCCGGTCGACGAGGCACCGTCGACCGGTGATTCGACAGACGCCGACCCGGAAGCGTTGGACACCAGAACCTTTCCGATCCTGGGTCCGCCGCTGGGCGGGATCGAGGTGGCCGTCGTCGGTGAGGGTGGGCGGCAGTTGGCCGAACGGCAGGTGGGCGTGCTGCACCTGCGCGGCAGGCGGTGACCGACCGCTACCTGACCGTCGACGGACCCGTTGCCGACCAAGGGCGAGGACGGCTGGCTGGACACCGGCGATCTCGGCTACCTGGTCGACGGCGAGGTGGTGATCTGCGGCCGGGTCAAGGACGTGATCATCATGGGCGGCCGCAACATCTATCCGACCGACGTCGAGCGGGTCGCGGAGACCGTCGAGGGTGTCCGGGCCGGCAATGCGGTGGCGGTGCGCTGGACAGACCCCGGGCGGTCGGGAGTCGTTCGCGCTGGCCGTGGAATCCCGGCAGGCGGGCGACAGTGCCGCGGCCGAACGGATCTCCGCCGACGTCCGTTCCGCGGTGACCGCGGCGATCGGCGTGCGACCGGCGGTGGTCACCGTGCTGCCGGTCGGCAGCCTGCCCAAGACACCCTCGGGCAAGCTCAAGCGCGCGGCGCGGCGCCGCCGCGCTCGATCGGCTGACCGCCCGAATGCACGGCCGCTAGTCGCAGCCGCGCAGCATCAGCGTCGCCGTGCAACTGGTTCTGGGTCGCCTCGAGCCCGAACTCGATCAGCAGCTCGACCGCGTCGGCGGCATGCTCCAGGTCGACGCCGAGCTCCTTGCGCTCGGCCGCCGAGAAGTCCTCGCAGCACGAAGTCCGCGGGGTCCATCCGGCCGGGCGGTCGGCCGACGCCGAACCGCACCCGCAGGTAGTCCTTGGTGCCCAGCGAGCCGGAGATCGAGCGCAGCCCGTTGTGGCCACCCTCGCCGCCGCCGGACTTCACCCGGATGGTGCCGGCCGGCAGGTCCAGCTCGTCGTGCACGGCGATGACGTTGCCCGGTTCGATACCGAAGAACCGGGCCAACGTCGCCGTCGGCACCACCCGAGAGGTTCATGTACGACCGGGGTTTGGCCAGCACCACCCGCGACGACGGCAAAGCGGGTCTCGACGATGTCGGCAACAGCCTTGTGGTTCTTGAACCTGCCGTTGACCCGGCCGGCCAGAACGTCGGCCACCATCGCGCCGACGTTGTGCCGGTTGCCGGCGTACTGCTTTCCCGGATTGCCCAGACCGACGACGAGGAACGTCTCGGCCGCCATGATCAGCTTTCGGGCTGCTCGGTGCTGCTGGTCGCGCTCGACGCCCGCCTCGGCCTCGGCCTGCTTCGGTCTCGGCCTCGACCTCTTCCGCGGTCGGGGCGAGCTGCACGGCAACGACAAGTGCTTCCGGATCGGTGATCAGCACGGCGCCGTCCGGCAAGGTCACGTCGCCGGCCAGGAACTGGGTGCCGGCCTCGGCGCCCTCGATGTCGACGGTCAGGCTCTCCGGGATGCTCATGGCCTCGACCTCGACCGAAAGGGTGTTGGCATCGGTCAGCACCAGGGTGCCGGCGGCGGCTTCACCGGTGATGACGATCTGGATGTCGACGGTGACCTTCTCGCCGCGACGGATCAGCAGCAGGTCGACATGCTCGACGTAATCGCGCAGCGGGTGCTTGACGACAGACTTCGGCAGGGCGAGTTCGTCGCCGTCCGGGAACTGCAGGGTCAGCACGGTGTTGGCGCCGCCCTTGAGGGCGTGCGAGAAGTCGCGGGCCGGCAGCGACAGGTGACGCGGATCGGTGCCGTGGCCGTACAGCACCGCGGGGATCTTTCCGGCACGACGGGTACGACGGGCACCGCCCTTACCGAACTCGGTGCGGATCTCGGCGAGCAAGCGAACCTCAGACACTACGGACTCCTCGAAACGATCGTCGACGACGTCAGGCCGTGTCGACGTACTGGTGCATGGGCGGTGGGTGGATGCTCACCCCGGCGCACGACACGGGGGCAGAAGGACCCACCGCGCCGATTACGGCAGATCCAGCGGCTTGCGCCGCCCGGATCGCCCTCGCCGAGGCAACCGCTCCATCTTACGTGCCGCCCGGCATTCGCCCAAACCCATCGCGACCGAACGGCCACCGCCGGGCGGGTTCACCCGACGGTCAGCGGCCGACCAGGGTGACCGAGAACTGGTAGAGGCTGGGCCGGTAGAGATGCCGGCCGAATTCCACCGCTCGTCCGGTGTCGTCATGCGTCGTCCGCTCCATCGTCAGCAGCGGGCTGTCGGTCGCCTCGTCGAGCAGCCTGCACTCCGCCGCCGTCCCGTCCCGGGCGCCGATGCGCTGCTTGGCGACCTTCATCCGCACCCCGGCGTCCCGCAGCACCTGATACAGGCCCTTGCGGGTGAGGTCGACGGACGACACGTCCACCAGTCGGTGCGGCAGGTAGTTCTCCAGAATCGCCAGCGGGTTGTCGCGGGTGTAGCGCACTCGTCGCAGGTGCAGCACGGGCTGTCGGCGGGGGAGTTTGAGCGCTGCGGCAACGTCGTCCGCGGCCGGGATCACCTCGATGCGTCAACACGCTGGTCCGCGGTTGCTGGTCGGCCTCTGCTCAGGTCGTCGTGCAGGCTGGTCAATTGGACCGACCGGGTGATCGGACCCTGCACGACCTGGGTGCCGACGCCGCGTTTGCGGACCAGAACCCCTCTCTCGACCAGTTCCTGGATGGCCCGGCGCATGGTGGGCCGGGACAGACCGAATTTGCCGGCAAGGGCGATCTCGTTGCCGAGCATGCGTGCCCGGCGCCATGCGTGCCGGCGCGGATGGCCCGGTGGATCTGCTCGGCCATCTGGTGATAGAGCGGGACGGCGCTCGACCGGTCGAGGTCGACCTCGAAGTCGGCGATCCGGGAGTCCGTCACTCGGCGGCGTTGGCGCGGGCATCGACGTCAGCATGTCAGAATGTCCTAACAAAGAAGATACACGCGCGACGGCGGACAACGCGGTCGTCCCCGGCGATGACGGTGAGCCGGAGCGAGCCTCCCGGCAAGGCCAGAATCGTTGCCGGAGCAGAACGTCTGAGATCGGCGGCGCGTCAGTCGGCCGCGGGCGCCTCGGCGAGCCAGTTCAACACCTCGTCGGTGTGCTGGCCCAGCGTCGGGGGAGCGGTGTGCGTGCGGTGCCATTCCTGCCCGGCGGATTCGAAGAAGCGCAGCGGCGGGCCGGGCAGCTGGATCGGTCCGAGCACCGGGTGCTCGACGTCGATCAGCAGTCCCTGCGAGCGGGTCTGGTCCCAGTCGTAGACCTGCTGCAGGTTCTTGACCTCGCCGCTGGGCACGCCGATCGCGGACAGCTTCGCGAGCAGGTCGGGCGTCGAGTAGTCGGCGAAGGCCTGCTCGACGGCGGCCCTGACCACGGCGGAATTCCGGACCCGGTCGGGGTTGGTGGAGAATTCCGGTCCCTGTCAGCGGGATGTCGAAGGCCGGCGCGAACCGGGCCCACAGACCCTCGGACCCGACCGCGATCTGAACGATCCCGTCGGCGGAATGGAACAGACCGTAGGGGCAGATCGACGGATGATGCGGTCCCTCGGCCTTCGGGATCTCGCCGGCGACGGTCCAGCGGGTGCCCTGGTAGGCGTGCACGCCGACAACACTGGCCAGCAGCGAGGTCCGGACCAGGCCACCGCGGCCGGTGCGCGACCGTTCGTGCAGTTTGGCGACCACGCCGTAGGCGCCGTACATCCCGGCCAGCAGGTCAGAGATCGGCACGCCGACCTTGGACGGGGTCTGCGGGTCCGGCCCGGTCATCGACATCAGTCCGGCCTCACCCTGCGCGATCTGGTCGTAGCCGGCGCGGCCACCCTCCGGTCCGTCATGGCCGAAGCCGGAGATCGACAGCACCACCAGCGCCGGGTTGAGTTCGGTCAACCGCGCCATGGTGAAGCCGAGTCGGTCGAGCACGCCCGGCCGGAAGTTCTCCAGCAGCACGTCACTGCGCCGGACGAGTTCGGTCAGCGCGTCCCGCCCGTCCTCGCTCTTCAGGTCGAGCACGATCGACTGCTTGTTGCGGTTGCAGGACAGGAAATAGGTGGAGATCGTCTGGCCGGCATCGACGCCCGAGTCACCGGCCGTCGCCTCATCGGACGGAGGTCCGACGAAAGGTGGTCCCCAGCCGCGGGTGTCGTCGCCGTTACCGGGAGTCTCCACCTTGATCACCCGGGCGCCGAGGTCGGCGAGCATCATCGCCGCGTGCGGCCCGGCAAGCGCTCGGGTCAGATCGACGACGGTGATGTCGGCCAGCGGTCCGCCGTTCACGGGTGCCTCCAGGGGCTTCTCGGCTGCGCAGCCATTGCGCAGAGGTCAGCGTGGCAGACCGGCCGCGGTGACGCTGCGGCCGGTCGGCATCTGTCAGAGGGTCGCCGGCCAGGAATCGGACCGGCGACCGGGCACCGCTACTTGATCTTGACGTTGATCTGCTTGATCTGGGTGAACGATTCCAGGGCGCCTTCGATGGAGAACTCGCGTCCGATGCCGCTGGTCTTGTAGCCGCCGTAGGACTGGCCGATGACCTGTCCGCCGCCCTGGTTGACCTGGATCCAGCCGGACTCGATGCGGTGCGCGGTGTCCAGTGCGTCGGTCAGGTTGTTCGACCAGATGTAGGCGCCGAGGCCGTAGTGGGAGTCGTTGGCCATCTTGATGACCTCGTCGCGGTCGGTCCAGGGGATGGCGACCAGGACCGGCCCGAAGATCTCTTCCTGGGCGATCCGCCAGGTGTTGTCCACCCCGGCGAAGATCGTCGGCCCGGTGTAGTAGCCGTCCAGTCCCTCGCCGGCGAACTCGGTGCCGTCCAGCGGGACGGACACGCCGGGCTGGGACTTGCCGTCGTTGATGTAGCCGAGCACGGATTCGTACTGCTTCTGGTTGATGATCGAGCCCATGTCGGTGTCCTCGTCCAGCGGGTCACCGACCTTCAGGCCGCGGACCTTCTCCACCAGCACGGCCAGGAACTCGTCGTAGACGTCGGCGTGCACGAACAACCGGGACCCGGCGGTGCAGGACTGCCCCTGCCGGGTGAACCGCATCGCGGTCAGCACCCCGTCGGCGGTGGCCTGGATGTTCTCCGGGGTCGCCGCGTCGGGGAACACGATGTTCGGGCTCTTCCCGCCCAGCTCGAGGGAGACGTGCGCCAACCGCTTCCCGGCCTCTTCGGCGACGTGCATGCCGACCCCGGTGGAACCGGTGAACGAGACCTTGTCCACGTCGGGGTGCTGCAGCAGCGCCTCGCCGATGACCGATCCCTTGCCGGTGACCACATTCAGTACCCCGGCGGCAGGAACTCCGACGCGATCTCGGCCATCTTCAGGATGGTCAGCGGCGCTTCCTGCGCCGTCTTCAGCACCAGGGTGTTTCCGGCCGCCAGGGACGCGGGCGTCTTCATCCCGGCGATCATCAACGGTGAGTTCCACGGCAGGATCCCGGCAACCACGCCGAGAGGTTCGCGGCGGGTGTACTGCAACTGGTCGTCCCCGGCCGGCAGCACGGTGCCCTTGAATTCACCGGCGACGCCACCGAAGTAGCGGAACAGGTTGACCAGGGTCTGCGATTCCGGGCGGGCCTGGGTGCGCAGCGCATTTCCGGTGTCGGCCGCGGTCAGCAGCGCCAATTCCTCGGCGCGCTCCTCCAGCGCATCGGCGATCTTCAGCAGGATCTTCTGCCGGTCCTTGAAATGCAGCGCCGCCCAGGCCGGGAAGGCGGCCCGCGCGGCGGCGACCGCGCGATCCGCATCGGCGACTCCGCCGACCGGGACCCTGGCCAGCACCGTGCCGCGACGACCAGGGGAGACCACGTCACTCCAACTACCGTCCAGCGCCGGCACCCACTCACCACCGATCAACATCGGCTGATCAGGGATGACCGCGCGTGGTCGCGTCCGGTGTCGTGAGCGTCGTTGCCACGGATTCCTCCATCGTCGCGCCCGTTTCCGGGCCAGTTCTTCGGCCCGAACCGGGCCCGCTGATTGTCAACTCGGGGCGGGCAGTGCCACTGGGCAGCGTACCCACGTCGTCGAAAACAAAGCCTACTTTGTCAGGACATTCTGTCAATAGCCCGGATGGCACCGGGCAGCGTCGGTCCGATCACACTCTGCACCCACCGGCGCACGGCCATGCGTTCGGGATGGGGTCAGTGGTCGACGAGGGTGACCTCGAAGGAGTACTGGCTGGCCCGGTAGCAGTGCCGACCCCACTCCACCGGACGACCGGAATCGTCGTGCGCTGCCCGTTCCATGGTCAACACCGGACTGCCGCGCTTCTCGCCCAGCAGCGTGCATTCCTCCGGCGTTCCGGTCCGCGCGCCGATCCGCTGCTTGGCCACCCGGATGTTGACGCCCTTCGCGCGCATCAACTGATACAGGCCGCGGGCCTCGAGATCCATCGCGCCGATCGCCGATCAGGTCCTCGGGCAGGAAGTTCTCCATGATGGCCAGCGGCTCGCCGTGCGCGTAGCGCAACCGACGCAGGTGCAGTACCCGGGTGGCTGGTGCCGACGGCCAGCATCATCGCCACTTCGTCGGAAGGCGGTGACGATCTCGTTGGTCAGCACGACGGTGGTCGGGGTCTGGTGATGGTTGGCCAGATCGTCGAACAGGCTGGTCAATTCGACCGGCCGGGTGACCTGGCCGTGCACCACCTGGGTGCCGACGCCGCGCTTGCGGACCAGCAGTCCCTTGTCGACCAGTTCCTGGATCGCCCGCCGCATGGTGGGCCGGGAGAGGCCGAACTGTTCGGCCAGGCTGATCTCGTTGTCCAGTCGGTCACCGGGGGCCAGTTCGCCCTCGTTGATGGCATGTTCGATCTGTTGCGCCACCTGGAAGTACAGCGGCACCGGGCTCGAGCGGTCGAGGTCGACGAAAAGCTGCGTCATCGGTCCTCCCGCCCTATCGTCGAGGGTGATGGTAGTACACGTCAGCCCGACATGAATATGACCATATGTCCTATCAAAGTCTTGACAGATCTTCGCTGAGTTGCCAGAGTCACTTCTCGTCACGGCGACGCCGCCGTCCGGACCGGTTCCAGATGGCGCCGCACGACCTGACGACATGTCGGCAGGCCCGGTGGACCAGACGGAAGGACCCGCAGTGGCAGAACATTTCGAGGTGTTGACCATGGGGAGGGTCGGCGTCGACCTCTATCCCCTGCAGGACAATGTCGGGCTGGAGGACGTCGACACGTTCAGCAAGTCCGTCGGCGGCAGTGCCGGCAACGTCGCCATCGCGGCCGCGAAGCACGGACGCCGGGCGGCCCTGATCTCCCGGACCGGCCCCGATGCCTTCGGCAGGTTCGTGCACAAGGCGCTGCGCGAGATGAATGTCGACGACCGGTTCATCACCGAGGTCACCGACCTGCTGACCCCGGTGACCTTCTGCGAGATGTATCCGCCGGACCATTTCCCGCTGCTGTTCTACCGGTTGCCGACCGCCCCGGACATGGTGATCCGGCCTGAGGAACTCGATCTCGCGGCGATCGCCGACGCGGACATCTTCTGGACCACGGTCACCGGCCTGTCCCAGGAGCCGAGTCGCTCGGCGCAGCACGCCGCCTACGAGGCCAGGGCGAAGCGCCCGCTGACCATTCTCGATCTGGACTACCGGGAGGTCTTCTGGTCCGATCCGGCCGAGGCATCACGCCAGGTCCGGGCGGCACTGCCGCACGTCACGATCGCGATCGGCAACAAGGAGGAGTGCGAGATCGCGGTCGGCGAGACCGAGCCGATGCGCGCCGGAAAGGCCTTGCTGGACGCCGGTGTCGAGCTGGCCATCGTCAAGCAGGGCCCCAAGGGCGTGCTCGGGATGACCAAGGACACAGGTGATCGAGGTGCCGCCGACGCCGGTCTCGGTGATCAACGGGCTCGGCGCGGGGGACAGCTTCGGTGGCGCGGTCTGCCACGGTCTGCTCTCCGGCTGGGATCTGGAGACCATCCTGCGTTTCGGCAATGCCGCCGGTGCGATTGTCGCCACCCGGCGCGAATGTTCCACCGCCATGCCGACGACCGACGAGGTCCAGGCGCTGCTGCGAGAGGTCGAGCATGTCTGATCTGGCCACTGCCACTGCCACGCCCACCGAGAACGGGACATCGCCTGCGGCACCGGCGATCTCGGGAGCAACGAATCGGGAGCGGTACGCCGCGCTGACCGACATCCGGGTCCACGACCCGGAGGCGATCCGGCGCGCCGCCGATGCCAGGACCAAGCGCAGCGCTGTCCGGTGAGGACGGCCGGCTGATGATCATCGCCGCCGACCACCCCGCTCGCGGCGCCAACGGTGTCGGCGACAAGCCCCTGGCGATGGGCAACCGGATCAGCCTGCTGGAGCGACTGGAGGCCGCGCTGGCCAGGCCGGGTGTCGACGGTCTGCTGGCCAGTCCGGACATCCTGGAGGATCTGCTGCTGCTCGGCGCGCTCGAGGGCAAGGTCGCGGTCGGCTCGATGAACCGTGGTGGCCTGCAGGGCGCGAGCTTCGAACTGGACGACCAGTTCACCGGCTACGACGCCCAGGCCTGCCGGACATGGGGCTCAACGGCGGCAAGACGCTCACCCGGATCGCGCTGGACGACCCGGGCACCCTGAACACGATGACCGCGACCGCCAAGGCGATCAACGAACTGGCCGATCGCAAGCTGATGGCCATGGTCGAGCCGTTCTGGTCGTCGAGGGTGGACGGCAAGGTCCGCAACGACCTGTCCGCCGACGCGGTGATCAAGTCCGTCGGGGTGTGCTCGGCGCTCGGCCGGACCTCCGCCTACACCTGGATGAAGCTTCCGGTCGTCGACGAGATGGAACGCGTGATGGAGTCCACCACGCTGCCCACCCTGCTGCTCGGCGGCGACCCGGACACCAGCCCGGAGGAGACCTTCGCCTCCTGGCGGGCGGCGCTTGCGCTGCCGTCGGTGCGCGGTCTGGTGGTCGGTCGGACCCTGCTCTACCCGGCGAACGACGACGTCGCTGCAGCGGTCGACACCGCCGTCTCGATGGTGCGGTGACGGCGGTGTCGTTGCCGACCGAAACCACGGCCGCCACCGATCAGTCCCGGCTGTATCTGCCGGCGGGCACGACGGCGCAAGGTCCGTTCGACCTGGTGATCACTCCCGAATCCGCCGGCTGGGGCTATTCCAGCCTGCGGGTGGTGACGCTGGCGCCCGGCCAGATCGATCGAGTTCGACACCGGATCCGACGAGATGATCGTGCTTCCGCTGACCGGCGGCGTCGAGGTCACGATCGGCGAGACGACCTTCCGGCTGGCCGGCCGGGAGAGCGTCTTCACCGGCGTCACCGACACCGCCTACCTGCCGATCGACAGTCACGGTCCGGCTGAGCAGTGCCGGTGGCGGCACGATCGCGCTGCCCGGCTCCCGGGCCGACCGGGCGCTGCCGTTCCGGTTCCAGCCGGCGTCCGCGGTGGACGTGGCGTTGCGCGGCAGCGGATCTGCGACCCGGCAGGTGAACAACTTCGGGATGGGCACGGGCATGGAGTGCGTGAAGATGCTCGCCACCGAGGTGCTGACCCCGGCTTCCAACTGGTCGTCCTACCCGCCGCACAAGCACGACGAGAACAACGGCGACGGAGACCGAACTGGAGGAGATCTACTACTACCTGTTCGCCTCCGCGGCCCCGGCCGGCAACGAGCGCGCACGCGATGCCAAATCCGTTGGCTATCAACGGGTCTACGGCACCGACCAGCGCCCGATCGAGGTGCTGGAGGAGGTCACCGACGGGGACACCGTGCTGGTTCCGCACGGCTGGCACGGGCCGTGCATCGCCTCGCCGTCGCATCACATGTACTACCTGAACGTGATGGCCGGACCGGGCGACGGCCGGGCGTGGGGGATCAGCGACGACCCCGACCACGGCTGGGTGCGCGACGACCTGGGCCGACCAGCCCACCGATCCCCGGTTGCCGTTCTACACGGCGCCCGAATCGACCGACTGATCCACCGCAGCAACAGATCTCATGACCATTGGCACAACAGCAGAAGGAGAGCTCTGGTGAAGAGCGCGAGCAACGAGGCCGGCTCGGCCCCTGGCGAGGTCATTCGGTTGACCGTCGCCCAGGCCGTGGTGAAGTTCCTCGGCCAGCAGTACTCGGAGCGGGACGGCGTGCAGCGCAAGTTCTTCGCCGGCTGCTTCGGCATCTTCGGTCACGGCAACGTCGCCGGCCTCGGCCAGGCGCTGCTGCAGTCCGAACTGCTGACGCCGGGAGAACTGCCCTACCACCAGGGCCGCAACGAGCAGGCGATGGTGCACATCGCCGTCGGCTACGCCCGCCAGCTCGACCGGCTGCAGGCCTTCGCCGTCACCGCCTCCGTCGGGCCGGGCGCCAGCAACATGCTGACCGGCGCTGCGCTGGCCACCATCAACCGGCTGCCGGTGCTGCTGCTGCCCAGCGACATCTTCGCCACCCGGGTCTCCTCGCCGGTGCTGCAGGAGCTGGAACAGCCGTACGGCTACGACATCTCGGTCAACGACGCCTTCCGTCCGGTGTCCCGGTTCTTCGACCGGGTCTGGCGGGCCGAGCAGTTGCCGGCCGCGCTGCTGGGCGCCATGCGGGTGCTCACCGACCCTGCCGAGACCGGCGCGGCGACCATCGCCCTGCCGGAGGACGTGCAGGCCGAGGCGCACGACTGGCCGGTCGACCTGTTCACGCAAGCGGGTCTGGCGGATCGTCCGGCCGGTCCCCGAGCCCGAGGTGCTCGAGGCGGTCGCCGAGCTGATCCGGGCCGCGAGCAAGCCGGTCATCATCTCCGGCGGCGGCGTCACCTACGCCGAGGCCAACGACGCGCTGCCGCGAGTTCGTCGAGGCCACCGGCATCCCGATCTCCGAGACCCAGGCCGGCAAGGGCTCGCTGCCGTTCGACCACCCGCTGAACCTCGGCGCGGTCGGCGCCACCGGCAACCCGGCGGCGAACCTGTTCGCCCGGCAGGCCGACGTGGTCATCGGGATCGGCACCCGGTACTCGGATTTCACCACCGCGTCCCGGACCATCTTCCAGAACCCGGACGTCAAGTTCATCAACATCAACGTCGCCTCGATCGACGCGGTCAAGCACGCCGGCCTGCCGGTGCAGGCCGATGCGAAGCGGACGCTGGAGGCGCTGACGCCGCTGCTCGCCGGCTACTCGACCAGCGCCGAGTACCAGCAGGAGGCGCAGGCCAAGGCCAAGGCGTGGGACGACGAGGTGGTCGCGTCCTTCCACTCCGGTTACGGCGAGCGAACACGGCGTGCTCGCCCAGGCCGAGGTGCTCGGCGCGGTCGACGAGGTGATGGAGGCCCGCGACGTCGTCGTCTGCGCGGCCGGCTCGCTGCCGGGTGACCTGCACGGCATGTGGCGGACCCGGGACCGCAAGGGTTACCACGTCGAATACGGCTTCTCCTGCATGGGATACGAGATCCCCGGCGGCATCGGCATCCGGATGGCCGCCCCGGATCGGGACGTGTTCGTCACCATCGGCGACGGCTCCTACCTGATGATGCCGACCGAGCTGGTCACCGCGGTCCAGGAGGGCATCAAGATCATCGTGGTGCTGCTGCAGAACCACGGCTACGCCTCCATCGGTTCGCTCGCCGAATCCCTTGGCGTGCAACGGTTCGGCACCAAGTACCGGTACCGCAACACCGAATCCGGCCGGCTCGACGGCGGCATCCTGCCGGTCGACCTGGCGGCCAACGCGGCCAGCCTCGGGGTCAAGGTGCTCAAGGCCTCGACCCTGGTCGAGCTCAAGGACGCGCTGGCCAAGGCCAAGGCCTCGCGAGACCGCCGTGCTGGTGCACGTCGACACCGACCTGGAGTACCAGTCGCCCGGCTGGCGACGGCTGGTGGGACGTGCCGGTCGCCGAGATCTCCGAGCTCGACTTCACCCAGGACGCCCGGGAGACCTACGACGGCCTCAAGGCTCTCCAGCGTCCGCTGCTCTGAATCTGCTCTGGGACCCGGGGCGCTGATCCGCGCCGATCAAGTTCGTCGGCGCGGATCAACGTTGCACCGAGATGTGACTGCAGTGACAGCAGTCAACTACTTCATCCGCGCCGGCGACGTTGATCCGCGCGGACTCCGGGAGGGAACCAGCACCATGACCACCATCACCGATCCAGAGGCTCTGCCCAGCGCCGACGCCGACGCCGCGCCCGGCGAGCTGCAGACGGTTCCGCACTGGAAGGGCGGCGCGCCGTTCGCGGGCGAGAGTGACCCGCACCTCCGACGTGTTCGACCCGGCGACCGGGCGGGTGACCAAGCAGCTGGCGCTGGCCTCGCCGGAGGACGCCGACGCGGTGATCGCCGCTGCCGCCGAGGCCTGGCCGGCGTGGCGGGACATGTCGCTGGCCCGCCGCACGCAGGTGCTGTTCCGGTTCCGCGAGCTGCTCAACGAGCGCAAGCACGAGGCCGCCGAGCTGATCACCAGCGAGCACGGCAAGGTGCTCTCCGACGCGCTGGGCGAGGTGACCCGCGGCCAGGAGGTCGTCGAGTTCGCCTGCGGGCTGGCGCATCTGCTCAAGGGCAGCCTGACCGAGAACGCCTCCACCAAGGTCGATGTCTCCTCGCTGCGGCAGCCGCTGGGCGTGGTCGGCGTCATCTCGCCGTTCAACTTCCCGGCCATGGTGCCGATGTGGTTCTTCCCGATCGCGATCGCCGCCGGCAACTGCGTGATCCTCAAGCCGAGCGAGAAGGACCCGTCGACGGCGAACTGGCTGGGCGCGCTGTGGAAGGAAGCCGGCCTGCCGGACGGGGTGTTCAACGTGCTGCACGGCGACAAGGTCGCGGTCGACGCGCTGCTGGAAGACCCGCGGGTGAAGGCGATCTCGTTCGTCGGGTCGACCCCGATCGCCCGGTACGTGTACGAGACCGGCACCCGCAACGGCAAGCGGGTGCAGGCCCTGGGCGGGGCGAAGAACCACATGGTGGTGCTGCCGGACGCCGATCTGGACCTGGCCGCCGACGCCGCGGTGAACGCCGGGTTCGGCTCCGCCGGCGAGCGGTGCATGGCGATCAGCGCGCTGGTCGCGGTGGACGTCATCGCCGACGAGCTGATCGCGCAAGATCTCCGAGCGGATGGCGCACCCTGCGCACCGGTGACGGCAAGCGCGGCTGCGACATGGGCCCGCTGGTCACCGGGGTGCACCGGGACAAGGTGCAGGGCTACGTCGATGCCGGGGTCGAGGCCGGCGCCGAACTGGTGGTCGACGGCCGGAACCCGGTGGTGGACGGCGAGCCGGGCGGGTTCTGGCTCGGCCCGACCCTGTTCGACAAGGTCACCACCGACATGTCGATCTACACCGACGAGATCTTCGGGCCGGTGCTGTCGGTGCTGCGGGTCGACTCCTACGACGACGCGTTGACCCTGGTCAACAGCAACCCCTACGGCAACGGCACCGCGATCTTCACCAACGACGGTGGCGCGGCCCGCCGGTACCAGAACGAGGTCGAGGTCGGCATGGTCGGCATCAACGTCCCGGTCCCGGTCCCGGTCGGCTACTACTCCTTCGGCGGCTGGAAGGCCTCGCTGTTCGGCGACACCCACGCCCACGGCACCGAGGGCTTCAGCTTCTACACCCGCAACAAGGTCATCACCACCCGCTGGCTCGACCCCAGCCACGGCGGGCTCAACCTGGGCTTCCCGCAGAACGAATAGGCCACGGCAGCAGTTGCCGGGTCGCACCGCCGGAGCGCATTCTGAGCCCGGCACGAGCCGGCTGCCGGTTTCCCGGGCAGCTTCGACCGGGCGGATCGGCTCCGGAATCAGCACACCCGCATGGTCCGAAAGGCGTAGCGCGGTGTCGGGTTTCGTGCCCCCCGCACAGTTGTGGCGACGGAGCGTGGACGCTCAGATCACAAGACGGTCAAGACGTAAGAATGTCAGTACAAACTATTGACATCACATGTGGCGCAGGCCACTCTTAAGCGAGCCGGGCACGACCGGCTGCGAACGGAGGATATGAATGGGCGCCAATGGCGACGCCGGGAACCTGATCATCGGCTCCGCCCCTGACTCCTGGGGCGTCTGGCACGCCGATGACCCAGCGCAGGTGCACTGGTCGGTGTTCCTGGACGAGGTGGCCGCGGCCGGCTACACCTGGATCGAACTCGGACCGTTCGGCTACCTGCCGACAGACCCGGACCGGCTGTCCGACGAATTGGCCGCACGCAACCTGAAGCTTTCCGCCGGAACGGTTTTCGAGCACCTGCACCAGGACAACTCCTGGGACAGCGTCTGGCAACAGGTCTCGGATGTCGCGGGACTGGCCAAGACCCAGGGCGCCGAGTACGTGGTGGTCATCCCGGAGATGTGGCGGGACGACACCACGGCCGAGGTCCTCGAACCGCGTGACCTGACGGCGGATCAGTGGAACCGCAAGACCACCGGAATGGACCGGCTGGCCAGGGCGATCCTGGACGAGTACGGCATGAAGGTCGTCTACCACCCGCACGCAGACTCCCATGTCGACACCAACGAACACGTCGGCCGTTTCCTTCAGGGCACCGATCCCGACCTGGTGACCCTGTGTCTGGACACCGGCCACATCAGCTACTGCGGTGGCGACAACCTGGCACTGATCAGGGACTACCCGTCCCGTATCGGATATGTCCACCTCAAGCAGGTGGACCCGGCCGTGCTGGCCACAGTGAACGCGGAGGACCTCCCGTTCGGCCCAGCGGTCAAACTCGGCGCGATGTGCGAACCCCCGCAGGGGATCCCGGACATGCCGCCGGTGCTCGACGCCCTGGATGCTCTGGGGCGCCCACTGTTCGCGATCGTCGAACAGGACCTCTATCCCTGCGCGGCCGACGTCCCGGCGCCGATCGCGACCCGCACCCTGCAGTACCTGAACTCCTGCCGGCTTCCGGTCGGCCGATGAATGGCCGATCGGCCCACCGGCCGATCGGCGCGTGCAGTACCGAGTGATCGTATGAGGCAGATCCGGCCGACACGATAGAGCCCCACCCGCAATTCCCTACCTCCCCACTGGGACACGTTGTCCCGCAACGAAAGGATCCGAATCGATGACGATTCGCAAGAAGGCTCTCGGGCTGACCGCGGTCGCTGTGGCTGCCGCTCTGGTGCTGTCCGCCTGTAGCAGCAGCGGTGGTGCGGCCAACAACGAGACCGACGGCGCGCCGATGCGGCGCGCAGGGTGGCGGCTCGACGGTCGACACCCCGAACTACACGATCGCGATGATCACCCACGAGGCGCCGGGCGACACGTTCTGGGACCGGATCCGGTCGGGTGCGGAGGCTGCGGCCGCGAAGGACAACATCACCCTGAAGTACTCGAACGATCCGGCCGCCGACAAGCAGGCGACGCTGGTGCAGAACGCGGTCGACAGCAAGGTGGACGCCATCGCGGTCGACCCTGCCGACCCCGGACGCGATGACCGGCGCGATGGAGGCGGTCGACGACGCGGGCATCCCGTGGTCGGCGTTCAACGCCGGCATCGACGCCTACAAGGACATGGGCGGGCTGATGTACTTCGGCTCGGACGAGACCGTCGCCGGTGAGGCGGTCGGCAAGCGGCTGGCCGATCTGGGTGCCAAGCACCCGCTGTGCATCATCCAGGAGGCCGGTCAGGTCCAGCTGGAGGCCCGTTGCGCCGGTGTCGCCAAGAACGCGGCGGGCACGGAGAACCTGCAGGTCAACGGGCGTGACCTGCCCTCGGTGACGTCCACCGTCGCGGCCAAGCTGCAGTCGGATCCGTCGATCGACTACGTGGTCGCCCTGGGCGCGCAACATCGCGGTCTCGGCCATCGAGTCGGTGGCGCCAGTCGAACAGCACGGCGAAGGTCGCGACCTTCGACCTGAACCCGGATGCCGCGAAGGCGATCAAGGACGGCACCCTGCTGTTCGCCGTCGATCAGCAGCCGTACCTGCAGGGCTACCAGTCGGTTGACAACCTGTGGCTGTACCTGACCAACCGCAACGTCCTCGGCGGTGGCTGCCGGTGCTGACCGGTCCCGCCTTCGTGGACTCCGAGAACATCGATGTCATCCTCCCGTTCGTCGAGGCCAACACCCGTTGATGTCCCGCCCCGGGGGAGGAGCCGTGAACGGCTCCTCCCCCGGGGCACCCCAACAAGGGAGAAGTCATGAGTCAATCCCTGAAGTCCCCGGCGCCGTCGCCGCCGCCTGCTTCGTCCTCGACGCCCGGCGACTGCGCCGGTGCCGTTCCTGACCCGGTTGTTGGCGCGCCCTGAGTTGGGCGCGTTGATCGCGGCGATCGCGATCTACATTTTCTTCTTCATCGTGGCGCCGGCGTTCCGGTCGCCGGAGTCGTTGTCCACGATCCTGTATGCGTCTTCGACGATCGGGATCGTGGCGGTCGGTGTCGGCCTGTTGATGATCGGTGGGGAGTTCGACCTGTCGGCGGGTGTCGCGTCGATCACCTACGGCCTGACCTGCGCGTTGTTGTGTTACCAGTTGACCCTGAACATGTGGGTCGGCGCGATCGTGTCGTTGTTGTTCGCGTTCTTCATCGGTTGGTCAACGGTTATCTGGTGGTGAAGACGGGGATCCCGTCGTTCCTGGTCACGTTGGGCACGTTCTTCGTGTTGCAGGGCGCGAACCTGGGTGTGACGAAGCTGATGACCGGTTCGGTGGCCAGCCAGAACGTCGCCGACATCGACGGGTTCGACACGTTGAAGGCGATCTTCGCGTCGTCGTTCACGATCGGCAGTGTCACGGTCCGGATCACGGTGGTGTGGTGGATCTTGTTCGTGGCGATCGCGTCGTGGACGTTGACCAGGACCCGGATCGGTAACTGGATCTACGCGGTCGGCGGGAACGCGGCGTCGGCCCGGGCGGTCGGTGTGCCGGTGAACCGGGTCAAGATCGGCCTGTTCATGTGCGTGGCGTTCCTGGCCTGGTTCTACGGGATGCACCGGTTGTTCGGGTTCAACACCATCCAGGCCGGTGAGGGTATCGGTAACGAGTTCCTGTACATCATCGCCGCGGTCGTCGGTGGCACGCTGTTGACCGGTGGTTACGGGTCGGCGATCGGTACCGCGATCGGTGCGTTCATCTTCGGGATGACCACCCAGGGCATCATCTACGCCGGGTGGGATCCGAACTGGTTCAAGACGTTCCTGGGCGTCATGTTGCTGCTCGCGGTCGCGGTGAACCTGTACGTGAAGAAGCTCGCCACCACCCGGAAGGCATAGGGGAGCAATCATGACTGACACTTTGAGCGAACACGCGGACCCGACCCTGCACAAGGGTGAGCCGCTGATCGAGATGACCGATGTCGGGAAGTCCTACGGGGCGATCCGGGCGTTGTCCGGGATCAACCTGTCGGTGGGTGCCGGTGAGGTGACCTGCGTGCTGGGTGACAACGGCGCCGGGAAGTCGACCCTGATCAAGATCATGTCCGGGTTGCACGGGCACACCGAGGGCACGTTGAAGGTCGACGGGCAGGAGGTCAATTTCGGCTCGCCGCGGCAGGCGTTGGATCACGGCATCGCGACCGTGTACCAGGACCTGGCCGTCGTCTCGCTGATGGAGGTGTGGCGGAACTTCTTCCTGGGTTCGGAGATGGCGGGCAGTTTCCCGTTGGCGCCGATGAAGGTCAAGGAGATGCGGGAGATCGCCGATACCGAGCTGAAGAAGATGGGTATCACGGTCAAGGACATCAACCAGCCGATCGGCACCCTGTCCGGTGGTCAGCGGCAGTGTGTCGCGATCGCCCGGGCGGTGTATTTCGGTGCCCGGGTGCTGATCCTGGACGAGCCGACCGCCGCGCTGGGGGTGAAGCAGTCCGGTGTGGTGCTCAAGTACACCGCCGCCGCCCGGGACGCCGGTCTCGGGGTGGTGTTCATCACCCACAACCCGCACCACGCGTACCTGGTCGGGAACCACTTCATCATCCTCAAGCTCGGCAAGCGGGTGCTGGACAAGAAGCGGTCCGAGGTCACCCTGGAAGAACTCACCGCCGAGATGGCCGGTGGCCGGGAACTCGCCGAACTCTCCCACGAACTGCAGTCCACCCAGACCTGATGCCGGTCGCCGCGGCCCGCCGATTCTGCCGGTGCGGGCCGCGGCAGCCAGCACAGCCGCGCCGCCGAGTCCACGTGCGGTTCACCGAACAGCTCGAGTTGTTGTCCCGAGGAGGAATCACACGTGACAGTCAACGTCGGAGTCATCGGCGTCGGCATGATCGGCAAGGACCACATTCGCCGACTGACAACAGTTCTCGCCGGTGCTGCGGTCACCGCGGTCACCGATGTCAACCTTGACGAGGCCAAGAAGGTCGCCGACGGGATTCCCGGCGCGCCGGCCTACTCGACCGGTCAGGAACTGATCAAGGCCGACGATGTCGACGCCGTCCTGGTGTGCTCCTGGGGTCCGACGCACGAGGAATACGTGCTGGCCGCGATCGAGGCCGGCAAGCCGGTCTTCTGCGAGAAGCCGTTGGCGACCACGCCAGGAGGCCTGCCGCCGGATCATCGACGCCGAGGTCGCCTTCGGCCGCCGGTTGGTCCAGGTCGGCTACATGCGCCGCTACGACGCCTCCTACCGGGCGCTGAAGGCGGTGGTCGACAGCGGCGACATCGGCGCTCCGCTGATGATGCATGCCACGCATCGCAACCCCAGCGTTCCTGGCCACTACACCCGGGAGATGGCGATCACCGACACCGCCGTGCACGACATCGACGTCGCGCGGTGGATGTTCGGCGAGGAGATCGTTGCGGCCACAGGTGCTCAAGCCGCGGAAGAACAGCAACGGCGGCGACCTCGAGGATCCGTTGCTGCTGGTCTTCGAGACCAGCAGCGGCGCGCTGGTCGACGTCGAGACCAGCGTCAACATCCGCTACGGCTACGACATCCGCGGCGAGGTGGTCGGCGAGAACGGCACCGCCGCGCTGGGTGACTCCAGCCCGGTCACCGTGCGGCGGAACAACTCAGTTTCCGGCCGGGTTCCGGAGGACTGGCGCGAGCGCTTCATCTCCGCCTACGACGTCGAATTCCAGGAATGGATCGACGGCGTCCGCGACGGCGGCACCTACGGACCCAGCTCGTGGGACGGCTATGCCGCCGCCGCGGTGTCCGACGCCGCCGTCGAGGCCCTGCACTCCGGGGACCGCATCGCCGTCGAGCTCGGCGAGAAGCCGGCGCTGTACGCCTAGCTCGAGCTTGCACCCGGCGCCCGACACGGGGAACCGATCGTGTGGGGAGGGGTTACTCATGGCCCCTCCCCACCGCCCCGGTCTGCTCGTTGCACCGGCGATTCCGACTCCTCGATCTCCAGCCAACGCATCACCGACCGACGACTCGACCACTGACACACGACGACTGAAGGAATACACCCAATGGTCAAGATCGCACTCGACCCGGCGATGTACCACGCCGACCTGTCCGTCGCCGACGAGGTTCGCAAGGCCGCCGATCTGGGCTACGAATACCTCGAGCTCTCGCCGCGCCCGGACTTCTTCTTCTGGCACCGCTACCCCAAGGCCGACGACGCCGCCATCGCCGACGTCAAGAAGGCCTGCAAGGAAACAGGTGTCAAGCTGATCGACCTGGTGCCGGTGTTCAACTGGTCCTCGCCCGACGAGCAGGAACGGCAGGCCCAGGTGCGAAACTGGCGGCGCCTGCTGCAGATCGCCGCCGAACTGGAATGCCCGGTGGTGATGTCGGAACTCTCCGGCGACCCGAACGACCCGCTGCGCTCCGAGCACGCCTTCTACAAGTCGATGGAGGAGCTGAGCCCCGACTTCGAGAAGTACGGCATCGGGCTGAATCTCGAGGCCCACCCGTACGACTTCTCGGAGACCAACGACGACGCCGTGCAGATCATCCGCGGCCTGAACAAGCCGTGGGTGAACTACGTGTTCTGCGCGCCGCACGCCTTCCACCTGTCCGACGGTGCCGGTGACCTGGACCGGATGATGCAAGTACGCCGGCGACAAGCTGACCCACGTGCACATCGCCGATTGCTTCAACCACCGGGCCAATGTCGGCAACCGCTACATCATCAACCCGCCCGGCGTCGACGCCCGGATCCACCAGCACAACGAGATCGGCAACGGCGACATCAACTGGGACGAGTTCTTCGGCACCCTGCGCGAGGTCGAGTTCGACGGCATCGCCACCGTCTGCGTGTTCGGCTGGGAAGAGAACGCCGACGACATCCACCGGCGGATGCTGGAGCGGGTGAGCAAGGAGCTCGGTTCGAGTTCCTGACGGGGGTCAACAGGACCGGGACGGGCACGGACGGCAAGCAGCCGATCGTGCCCGTTCCGCTGCCGGCGCCGTGCTGTGGCCGCTGACGGGTCGGCATGGTGTTGCCGAGGACAATCGGCGATAGGCCACGAGTGGACGGGATCCGACGATGACGAGACGGCGCCGAGTGGTACTCGTCGCTGTCGTCATCGCTGCGGTGGCGTTGGCCGGACTGGCCGCGAGCCGGCTCGGAACGGCGGGGTCCGAGTCGAGCCCCTATCGCTTGCCGTGGCAGGCGGGCCAGGTCCACACCGTCGTGCAGGGCGCCGTGGTGACGGACCCGATCAACGGAACCTGCACCAGTGGGTGCATCACCCACAACGAGCAGGGCATGCGGTACTCCTGGGATTTCGATCTCGCGGAGGGCACCGAGGTGCTCGCCGCGCGCGGCGGCACCGTCGCATTCATGAACGGCAACTGGTCACCCGACCACTGCGGCGGGCTCGTGCCGGTCGCTGATCCACCGCCCGGGTATCTGGTCAGCCCGGCTATCGGTAATCAGGCCAACTTCGTGCTCATCGATCACGGCGACGGGACATCGGCGCTGTACCTGCATCTGTCACAGGTGTCCCCCGCGATCGAGGCGAAGGCGAAGGCCAAGGGACCAGTCGTCCAGGGAGAGGTGCTGGGGTTGAGCGGGAAGACCGGCTTCACCCAGTGCCGACCGCACCTGCACTTCCAGGTCCAGAACTCGGCTGCGGCAGATTGGGCCACCGCGTCGGTGCCGATCAGCTTCGCCGACGACGATGTGGTGGCCCGGGCTCCCGGCGGCGTCCCGGTCGAGGGAGAGGCCTACGTCTCGGCCAACGGGCCGGCGACGACCGGCGATCAATCGTGACTCGCGTACCCGGATCAGCCAGTAGCGAGCCAACCCACTGGAGAACACGTGTCTGACTTCCCCTCCGCACTCCCGATCGCTCGAACCCCGGACCCGCTGGCGGCGCCCGCGCTCCGGTGGGGGGTGATCGGCCCGGGATGGATTGCGCAGCGGTTCATCGGGGCGTTACGGCAGGGCACCCGGCAGCAGGTTCTCGCGGTGGGCTCCCGAGATCTCGCACGGTCACAGGCTTTCGCCGCCGCCCACGAAATTGAACGGGCGTACGGGTCGTATGCCGACCTGTTGGCCGATCCGGAGATCGACGTCGTCTACATCGCCACTCCGCACAATGCCCATCACCCCTGTGCTGTGCAGTCGTTGCGGGCGGGCAAGCACACGCTGGTCGAGAAGCCGATGGCCCTGAATGCGCGCCAGGCCACCGAACTCACCGAACTGGCTGCGGCCCAGGGGGTCTTCTTCATGGAGGCGCTCTGGACGATGTTCCTGCCGAAGTTCGACGTCATCCGGCAGCTGCTGTCCTCCGGTGCGCTGGGTGAGATCAGGACGGTGATCGCGGACCACGGCGAATATTTTGCCGACGGCCATCGGATCCTGCGGCACGATCTGGCCGGCGGGCCGCTGCTGGATCTCGGTACCTACCCGATCTCCTTCGCCACCTGGATTCTCGGCGAGCCGTCGGCCGTGTCGGCCGCCGGCCAACCGCATCCAGCCGGCGTCAACGGCCAGGTGTCCGCGGTGCTGTCCGACAGTCGGCAGAACCAGGCGCTGGTCAACACGACGATCTTCAGCAACACCCCGACCACCGCCGTGGTCGCCGGATCCGAGGCAACCCTGACCATCGACGGACCCTTCTATCAACCAGGTCCGATGACACTGACGGCTCATTCCGGTGCGGCGCTCCACTACGACGAGCCGCAGGTCGCCCATGGGGCGTTGCATTTCCAGGCGGCCGAGGTCGCCCGCTGCATCACCTCGGGCCTGCGCCAGTCACCGCTGCGGACCTGGGACGACTCCATCGCCACCTTGCGGGTGATCGACGAGATCCGTCGGCAGATCGGGGTGGTGTTCAACGAGGAGCGGTGACCCGCGGCCCGGGCAGCGGACACCGGGTTTGGCTGCATCGACTTCCGGTGCAGC
The DNA here is from genome assembly GCA_963719475.1 of uncultured Actinomycetota bacterium. Classification (GTDB taxonomy): domain Bacteria; phylum Actinomycetota; class Actinomycetes; order Mycobacteriales; family Nakamurellaceae; genus Nakamurella. The sequence continues at coordinate 31,743 of CAVRCD010000016.1, forward strand.
CTTCGAATTTCACGAAGCGGTCCGTGGATCCCGCTCCCTGGAACCTCGATCGAATAGGGATCATTCCGCCGTCCACCGCTGGCATTCTGGCAGTGCCCTTCATCGCGGGAAGATCTTCCGCCGTTGGGGGACTTCCGTGAGCAGTGACGACGAATCGAGGAAACGGCATGACCGACACGACGGCCATCACCCCCGCGCAGGTCGCCGAGATCCTGATCGGTGGCGAGCGCGATCGTCGCGAGGTACCGCAGATCAGTGAGTCGCACGGCGATCTCGACCAGTGCCAGCGCCTATGCGGCCCAGCAGCTCTTCGTGCAGTCCAAACTGGACGCCGGAGACCGCCTGGTGGGGTACAAGCTCGGTCTGACCAGCCGCAACAAGCAGCGCGCGATGGGGGTGGATTCGCCGTTGTACGGGCGGGTGACCGGCTCGATGCTCTCGACGTACGGCGAGCCCGTTCGGTTCGATCGGTTCATCCACCCGAGGGTGGAGTCGGAGATCGCCTTCCTGATCGGTCGGGAGATCGCGGCGCCGGCCACGGTCACGTCGGTGCTCGCCGCGACCGACCTGGTCTACGGCGCTGTCGACGTGCTGGATTCGCGGTACCAGGGGTTCAAGTTCACCCTCTCGGATGTGGTGGCCGACAACGCCAGCGCCGGCGCGTTCTACCTGGGCCCGATCGCCCTCCCGCCGGCCGCACTCGAGCTGCACACGCTGGGCTGCGTCGTCCGGGTCGACGGCGAGGTGGTGATGACCGCGGCCGGCGCGGCCGTGATGGGTCATCCCGCCGCGTCCGTGGCCTGGCTGGTCAATCGGCTCGCGGAGCAGGGGGAGAGCCTGCAGCCCGGGCAGCTGATCTTCTCCGGCGGGGTGACCGCACCGGTTCCGCTGGTCGCCGGTGGCAGCGTGACGTTCGAGTTCGATGGCCTCGGTGTGATCGAGGTCTACGGCGAGTGAGCCGGTTCGTCGCATCCTGAACGTCGCCCGGCCTCGCCCGAGAGAAGGAGAAACCCGTGGAGATCGTGCACACCGCTGATGCCCCGGTGCATACCGGGCCGGTGCCACAGGCCGTCGTCGCCGGCGGTTGGATCTTCGTCTCGGCATTGTTCGGCGCCGATCCCGTCGACCATGCCATTCCGGACGACGTCACCGCAGAGGGCGAGCAGATCTTCGACAACCTGGTGGCGATCCTCGACGCGGCCGGCGCATCGTTGACCGACGTCGTGCGGGTCGGCATCGTCATGCGCGACCTGCAACGGGATCGTCCGGCGTTCAACAAGGTCTGGGCGGAGCGATTCGGCGCCCACCGCCCCGCCCGGTCGGCGATCCAGTCGGCGGCGTTCGGCCGGTCGGGGGAGAACCCCCGGATCATGATCGAAGTGACCGCCTACCGCGGTTGACGCCACGAGGGTGGACCGGGTCACGCCTTCGAGTCGTCGCGGCTACTCGGTCGGTGGTACCGACCGTTGGCATCCCTCGCGTGGAAGCCCTGCGGCTGCAGCCCGCCCTGAGGGTCGGGCTGCAACCGCTTCAGGATGGTGAAGGTGCTAGTTGGCCAGCGCGGCGTCGGCCTCGATGAGTACCGCGGCGGCGACTTCGAGTCCTTCGATGCGGCCGAGTTCGGTGTCCTCGTGCTCGATGTTGACCAGCATGCCGGGGTCGACTTCCTGCAGGGCGCGGAGGAACTCGGTCCAGAACGCGACGTCGTGTCCCTTGCCGAGGGCGACGAAGTCCCAGGCAGAGTTCTTCGGCCATTCGTTGGCCCACTCGTCGCCGCCGAGGTTGACCCGGTCCTCGTCGGGCGAGAGCCGGCGGAAGCTGTTGTCCAGCACGCCGTACAGCTTCGCGTTCTCGGTGTTGATCCGGACGTCCTTGGCGGCGGCCTGGAACACCAGCGGTCCGAGGGCGCGGACCACCGCGACCGGGTCCATCTGCTGCCAGAACAGGTGCGAGGCATCCAGTTCGACGCCGACGTTGGTGGCGCCGGTGAGCTCGATCAGCTTGAACACGTCGGCGGTGTTGAACACCAGGTTCTGCGGGTGCAGCTCGAGGGCGACCTTGACGTCGTTCTCGGCGGCGAGGGCGTCGATGTCCTTCCAGAACGCGGCGGCGACTCCCCACTGGTAGTCCAGGACGTCCAGGGCGGCAGAGTTCCAGGCGTTGACGATCCAGTTCGGGTGGCTGGCGCCGGCCTCGCTCCCCGGCAGCCCGGACATGGTGACGACCCGGTTCTGTCCGAGCCTGTTCGCCAGCCTGATCGAGCGGCGGATGTCCTCGGCGTGCTTGTCACCGATGATCTTGTTGGGATGCAGCGGGTTTCCGTTGCAGTTCAGGCCGGCGATGGAGACGCCGGTGCCTTCGAAAAGGCCGAGGTAGTCGTCGCGGGCGGTGTCGCTGACCAGGATGTCGTCGAAGGTCGGGATGTGCGTCGGCGGCAGGAAGCCGCCCGAGTTGACCTCGATGCCGGTGAGGCCGAGACCGGCGATCACCGTCAACGCCTCGGGCAGGGAACGGTCGTGCAGCGGTGCGTTGTAGACGCCGAGCTTCACAGCGAGACCTTCTTTCCGTTGTCAGCTGCCGAGGTGGCGACCGCGGCGAGCAGTTCCATGTTGTGTACGCCCTCGTCGAAGGTGGCGCAGCGCGGCAGTGAGGAGGCCTCGTCGATACCGGCGACCTCTTCCAGGAACGCCCGCGCCTGGTAGGCGAACGCGTCGTTCTGGCCGAAACCGACGCTCGGGGCGTCCATCGCCAGGCCGCCGGCCAGGTACGGGTGTTCCGGTCCGAGGATGACCTGCCGGTAACCGTTCTGCGCGGACTTGCCCTCGCGCAGCAGCAACTGGATCTCCGACGGGCGACGCTGGTCGAAGGTTGCCGCCCCGTTCTCGCAGAACACCTCGAAGATCAGGCTGTTGGCGTGACCGGCGGCGACCCGGGACACCTCGATGGCACCCGCGCCGTTCTCGAAGGTCGCAGAGAACGCGGCGTAGTCGTCGTTGGTGACCGGCTCGAACACGTCGCTGACCTCTGCGTGGTCGTGACCCATGACTGCGCCGAGCGGCAACGGACGTTCGGTGATCACGGTGCTGAGCTGCCCACCGCTGACCGAGGTCATGTCGCCGCAGAGGAACTCGGAGACATAGGCCATATGGCTGCCGACGTCGGCGAGCGCACCCGATCCGGCTGGGCCCTTGAAGCGCCAGCTCATCGGGCCGTGCGGGTCGCAACCGTAGTCGGTCCAGTAACGACCGCTGAAGTGCAGCACCTTGCCGAGATCGCCGGACTGGATCAGCTCCCGGATGTAGGCGATGCCAGGGGTGCGGCGGAAGGTGAAACCGACCTTCGCGACGATGTCGCTACGGGCGGCTGTGTTTGCTGCCGAGGCCATCGCGCGGGCGTCTTCCAGGCTGTCGCTCAACGGCTTCTCGCAGAGCACATGCTTGCCGGCGGCGAGCAGACCCTCGACCACCTCGCGGTGCAGCGAGTTGGCGATGACGACACTGACCACGTCGATGTCGTCGGCCTCGGCGATCGCCTGCCACGAGGTGTCGTTCCGCTCGTACCCGAACCGGCGGGCGGCGAGCGAGCCGAACTCGGCATTCACATCGCCGATGGAGACAAGCCGGACAGGGGGCAACACCGGGCTGTACAACGCGGACGCGGTGCGATAGGCCGCAGCATGCGCCCTGCCCGCCATTCCGGCGCCGATGACGGCGACCCCGAGGCCTTCGGCCATGTCTTCTCCTTTGAAGTCGATCGAAACGGTTTCTCGGCCGTTCGCGAGATGTTGGAGCGCTCCAAAGTGGAGCGCTCCAATAGATTGGCATACACTCCAGACGCTGTCAACGGATTCGTCCGGTCAGTTCCGGTTGGTTTCAGAGGTGCTGGCGCCAGGAGAGGGGAGTCCGTGATGGCCATGCCCGACGGCGCCGGTCAGCGGCCGACGATCTACGACGTCGCCTCTCTTGCCGGTGTCTCCAAATCACTGGTGTCGCTGGTCCTGCAAGGGTCGAGCCGGGTCAGCGAACCGCGTCGGGCGGCGGTGCTGGCCGCGATCGCCGAGCTGGGTTACCGGCCGAGCCGGGCCGCCACCATGCTGGCCAGCCATCGCACCAAGAACGTCGAAGTGGTGATCGACGACTACCGGAATCTCTCGTTCGTCGGGCTGCTGGTCGGTCTCCGATCGGAACTGGCCAGTCACGGCTACCACCTGACGGTCACCGACCGCGCGCTGAACGCAACGCCGGGCGGCCCATCGGCGCCGGTGGGGGTGGGCACCGGGCTGTCGACGAACCTGGACGGCTTGATCATCGCCGCAGAACCCGACGACGCACTGCTGGTCGGCTGGACCGGACCCACCGTCATCGCCGGCTGGCGTGCGACGCTGCCGGCCGGTGCCGACCTGGTCGCCAACGACGACGAACTGGGTGGCCGGATGGCCGTCGACCACCTGCTGCAGCTTGGGCCACCGCCGGATCGGCCACCTCACCGGAGCGAGCGGTCCGGCCGCCCATCGCCGGGTGGGCTTCGTCGACCGGATGCTGTCGGCCGGCCTGCAGCCGATGGTGAGCGGCGAGCTCGGTGGGACCGCGGAAGAGGACGGCTACCGCACCGCGTCGGACCTGCTCGACGAGAATCCAGAGATCACCGCCATTTTCGCCGCCAACGACACCATGGCCTTGGGCGCTCTGGCGGCCATCCGCGCCCGAGGTCGGAGCGTGCCGGCCGACATCTCGCTCATCGGCTACGACAACTCCCCGCTCGCGCAATCGCGGTATCTCGAGATCACCTCGATCGATGATCGCAGCGATCTGGTCGGTGCGACCGCCGGCAGGGCGTTGCTCGCCCGGTTCGACGATCCGGCGCTGGAGCCGCAGCGCACCCTGGTCGAACCGACCCTGGTGGTCCGCGCCACCACCGCGCCTTCGATCGGCTGACCTACTCCGAGGTTTCGGGTTCGGCCGGTGGTTCGCCGGGCCTCGGCTTGGCGGGGCGGTGTCGTTTGACGGCGAGTTGGTGCGCCCCGACCAAAAGATCCTTGGCCTGCTGGTCGAGCTGGTTCGGATTCACGATCGACACCCAGGCATGGGTGGCATAAGCGGGGTGCGGGAGGAGCACGTCGGCTGCGGCGTAGTCGAACTCGTCATGATGTTGAGCGTGCGCAGACGGCCCAAAGCCCAGCAGTTCTTCGAATTTCCGCCTGCCGACGGCGATATTGAAACGGAACACGTTGGGCCGGTTCAGGTTCGATAGGGTGTCGAAACCCTCGTAGTCACTGACCACGATGGTGGCGAACGGGAATCGCCGATCCTCCTCGACGTCGTCAGGGTCGTAGAAGATGAACGAATCCCCCCAGGCGGACTCCGGTGCCCCGGTTTCGGCGCTCGCCGTCATCGCATGAACCCCGGGCAGCGTCCTCGCGAACTCGATGATGTCGTCCTCGGTCACGAGGCTGCATCCTGCCAGAAGACCGACAGCTCTGGCCCTCCGCTATGGTGCCGAGCTCATGGAGGCCCGAGATCTCGACGTCTTGGTCGGGAAGTATCCGCGGCACTCTCGGTTTCAGTAGATCCATCGACAAGGCATCCACGGACCGCAAACTCACTCTGCGTAAATGCACTTCTATAGGGACTGATAATTCCCGTTGCGTCGTCGACGAAAATTCCAACAGAATGGCTCCAAACTGCCTATCAATGGCGCGCCGGTATCGAAAAGTGCTGTCAGACAGTCGTCCTGCGCGGGGGCAAGTTTGCTGGTTTGCAGCTTCACGATTGTCTCTCTTCAGAGGCATGTCGGCTGGGAACGAATTGCGAGCCGAGCTGGTCAGCTGGCAACGCAGCGACAGAGAGTAACGGTAAAACGGACCTATGAAGGGGTTGCCCACTACCCGAGTAGCACGAACGGGCTAACAATTTTTGTCGTTTGAGGCACATACCGCTACGCTGCTGCCAGCATCCGTTGACGCCACGAGGAGCCGACCTGTGACGAGTCCGACGCCGACCATCTATCAAGCGCTGGGCGCCGAAGATGGGATCACCAACGCGGTGAATCAGTTCTACGAGCGTGTCGTTGCCGATCCCGAATCTGGCCCCGTACTTCAAAGATGTCGACATGATTTCATTACGCCGTCATCAGACCGCAATGTTGATTGCCGCGACAGGTGGACCGCAGAAGTACGCCGGGCAAGACATGGCGGAGGCGCACCACGGGCTGGACATCACGGATGCCGCCTTCAACAAGGTGGTGGGGCATCTCGGCGACACTCTGCAGGCGGTTGGCGCGGATGCGCAGACCATCGGTGCGGTGGTCGAGGCGTTGTCGCCACTTCGTCCGGCAATCGTGAGTGCCTGAGGTCTGTCGTGGCGCTGGACACTCAAGCACTGAAGAACAATTTCGCGAGCCGTTGCCGCGCATGGTGGCGATGACGTCGCCCTGTACTTCTACAGCTACCTGTTTCTCAAGTACCCAGAAACCCGGGATATGTTCCCGCCGTGCGATGACCCGACAACGCGACCGCTGGTGGGCGCCCTGGTCAGGATCGTCACCAATGTCGACAATGTCGGCGAACTGGTGCCATATCTCGAGGACCTGGGTCGTGACCACCGCAAGTTCGGCGCCTTGACGGCCCACTATCCGGCAGTCGGTGAGGCGCTGGTGGCGACGTTGCGGCATTTCAGCGGCGACGACTGGACCGATGAGCTGCAGGAGAACTGGGCGACGGCCTACGGAGTGGTGGCCGGCGCGATGTCCGGTGCTGCCGAAAAGGTTGCCGAGACGGAACCGCCCTGGTGGGACGCCGATGTGATCGAGGTCGATCATCGATCCTTCGACATCGCAGTCCTCAAGGTGCGAACCGAGACAGCTCATCCCTACGTGGCAGGGCAGTCCTTGGCGGTGGAGCCGACCACGCTGCGCCCCCGCGAGTGGCGGTTCTACACTCCCGCCAACGCGCCCGGGGGTTTGGAGATCGAGCTTCACGCTCGGCTTGTCGATGGCGGCCCGGTCTCGACAGCACTGGTTCGAGGGGCTTCGGCAGGGGACAGGCTGCGGCTGGGCCCGCCTTTCGGCCGGATGAAGCTCGATCACGAATCGAATCGGGACCTGTTGCTGGTGGCCGGAAGCACTGGCCTCGCACCGTTGAAGGCGATCATCGACCAGGTGGCCAGGGATGGCGGACGACGTACCCACTTGTATTTCGGCGCCCGCTCGATCCGGGAGATCTACGACCGTAAGGACCTCGAGGCGATGGCGAATCGCTATCCCTGGCTGACCGTCGTGATCGTTATCTCCGACGACATCCGGTGGAAAGGTCCTCGTGGCATGGTCGGTTCGTATGCGGCGGACGCCGGCGACTGGTCGCAGCACGATGTTTTCGTCTGCGGCTCCCCGGCAATGGTGGAGTCGACGGTGAAAGAGCTTGTCGGCACTGGCGTGCCTGAGGGTCAGATCAAGTTCGAAGAATTCAGCGCGGCGTAGCAGTGACTACCCAAAGGGAGACCTCCATGACGGAAGCGACGACCGACCTCCGTGATGCGGACACGGTGACCGGAGCCGACCTCCAGAACGTCGCTTTCACCTCATCAAAGGGCTTCGGTCGTGGCTACGACCAGGTCGAAGTGGAAGCGTTCGTTGCGCGTTGCGCGGACCTGATCGACCGCCTGCGCAGTCAACTGCGTGACCGGGACGCTGCAGTGATCGGATTGCAGGTCCAGATCGACACCCTCCAGGAGCGGATCGACCGGGACAGCCGCAGCCAGGAAGTTGCCAACGCGATCAGCGTGCTGACCACGGCCCAGCAGACGGCCGACAAGACCGTCGCTCAGGCAGACGACTACAGCGCAAAGGTGATGGCCGAGGCCAGAGACCTGTACGAGGACGCACGCCGCAATGCAGCGACGCTCGAACAGGAAACCGAAGCCAAGGCCCGGGACGTCTATGAGGTGGCCTTGGGGCGCGCAGAAGCGCTGGAACGCGAAACGACCGAAAAGATGGCTCAGCTGACCCTGTCCGCAACAACCGCGCAGAAGGAACTCGAGTCGCAAACCGCGTATCTGAAAACACTGCGGGACACGACCAAAACCCAGATGGAAGCCTTCCTGGAGGGACTGCTCGATCACGTCGCCGACGCGTACGGGCGCGCTCACCCAATGGCGGCAGAGGCGGCGAGTGCGACGACGCCACGAAGCGTTCGCCGTTCGAACCGGCTTGCTGGCCGGTCCGGAAGCGGACCGGCCCGGGGAACCGCGGCCACTTCGCGCGTAGCTGGGGTAGGAACGCGTCGGGTCGCAGAGCCAATTCCGTCCCCGAAGTCATCGCCGCGAGCGGATGATCTTGGGTTCCGCCGCGTCGACGGGTTCCTCCGCAACCAGGACTGAACTCAGGAGACCTAACGCCAGCACGGGTGCACATCTCGGTTCAGGGATGTGAGAGCGCCTGCTCGAGTTCATGACCGATCGCTGCGGCGAACGCGTCGACATCGGTCGGGGTGGTGTCGAAGGCGCACATCCAGCGCACTTCACCGGTGGCAGGGTTCCAGTCGTAGAACCGGAACGTTTGCCGGAGTCGGTCCGCCACGGCCGGGTCGATGATCGCGAAAACGGCGTTCGCCTGCACCGGCTGGGTGATCTTGATGCCGGGCAGGTCCACAACCGCGGCAGCGAGCCTGCGCGGCCATCGCGTTGGCGTGCCGGGCGGATTCGAGCCACAGGTCGCCCTCGAGCAGGGCGATCAGTTGCGCCGAGACGAATCGCATCTTCGAGGCGAGCTGCATGTTCATCTTCCGCAGGTACGTCAGCCCGGCCGACGCCTCCGGTCGCAGCACCACGATTGCCTCACCGAAGAGCAGGCCGTTCTTGGTACCGCCGAACGACACCACGTCGACGCCGGCGTCCGTCGTGAAGGCGCGCAACGGCAGGTCGAGACTGGCTGCGGCATTGGCGATCCGGGCACCGTCGAGATGCAGGCGCATGCCCAACGGGTGGATGTGGTCGGCGATGGCACGGATCTCGTCGGGGGTGTAGGCGGTGCCGAGTTCGGTGGTCTGGGTGATCGAGACGGCGAGCGGCTGCGCCCGGTGCTCATCACCCCAGCCGTAGGCCTGCCGGTCGATCAGTTCGGGGGTGAGCTTGCCGTCCGGCGTCGGAACCGTCAGCAGCTTGAGCCCACCGACCCGTTCGGGTGCGCCGTTCTCGTCGCTGTGGATGTGGGCCGTTTCGGTGCAGATCACCGCACCCCAACGCGGAAGCATCGACTGGAGCGAGAGCACGTTCGCACCGGTTCCGTTGAACACCGGAAAGACCTGGACGTCCGGACCCAGGTGCGCGGCCATCACGTCGTGCAGTCGGGCGGTGTAGACGTCCTCGCCGTAGGAGATCTGATGGCCGCCGTTGGCCTCCGCCAGAGCGGCGATGATCTCCGGGTGCGCGCCCGCGTAGTTGTCCGAGGCAAATCCGCGGCTGTCGACGTCGTGCAGAGTGCTCACGTTCTCATGGTCTTTCGTTCGGAGTGTTCGGCAGTGTGCGCTTCGTGCGGCCGGACCCGGCGAGCTCAGGTGTCGAGTGGGATCCGGGCACCGTTGATGTCGGCCGCACCGGACGACCATAGCCCGACGATCCGCGTCGCCAGTTCGTCGACGTCGGTGAACCCGGGGAACTTCCGGTCCGGCGATTCGGCCCGCATCTTGGCATCGACAAGAGCTTTGATCACGAAGATGGTGGCCGCCGAGGTCTGCTCGACCGGGTTCTCCGACCGCCCGGATTGACCGCGGCGCAGCGAGTCCGCCAGCGCCAGCATCCACGCTTCGGCGGCCGCTTTTGCGGCCGAGTAGTTGGCCGAACCGGCTGACGGCGCCTGCGCGCCCTTCGCCGAGACGATGACCGCCCGACCGGCGGTAGAGGCCAGTAGATCGTCGTGAAAAGCGAGCGTGACATGCCGGAGGGTGTCGATCAGTCCTGACGACAGGAAGCGCCAGTCCTCGTCGGTGTTCGCGCCGAATGTCGCGCCACCTCGATACCCACCCACCAGGTGCACGAGACCGTCTACGGCGCCATGGTTCTCGTGCACCCGCACGGCGAGATCGGTCACTGATGAGGCGTCACTCAGGTCGGTGACCTCGACCGAGATGCCGGGGATCGCCGCCGCCAGCGCCGACAATCGCGCCGGTGAGTGGCCAACGGCAACGACTCTGGCACCGGCCGCGATCAGCGCTCGGCACGCCGCCGAACCGGCCGGCCCGGCAGCGCCCGTCACCAGCACGAGCGAACCCTGAGGAGGACTCATCCGGTGATGCCGGCAGTCGATGTCACCACGGGCGCGAGTTTACGGCTCAGCGCTTCGTAGAACATCGACAGCGGGAATTCGTCGGGGAGAACCGCATCGGTCAGTCCCTTCGGCGGACCGGACACCGGAAGCTCCGCAGCACCCTTCGCCCAGACCGACGCCGGGTGCGGGTCGAGGGTGCTGGACACCAGCTGATACGCCGCGAGCCAGTGGTTGACCTTCGGCCGGTCGATGGAGCGCCAGTACAGCGACTCGATCTGCTCGCCCAGCTCGAGGACGGCATCGGTCACCCGGTCCCATTCGATGGAGAGCCGGTTGTCCGTCCAGTGCAGTACCCGGTGCTGGTGCAGCCAGGCGAACAGCAACTGCCCGCCCAGGCCGTCGTAGTTGCGCACCCGGTTGCCGGTGATCGCGAACCGGAAGATCCGATCGAAGATCACCGCGTACTGCACGAGCCGGGCGTGCGCGACGCCCTGGGCCTCCAGGGCAACGGATTCCCGGAATGCCGTCAGGTCACAGCGCAGTTCCTCGAGCGAGTAGAGGAAGTACGGCATCCGCTGCTTGATCATGAAGGGGTCGAAGGGCAGGTCGCCGTGCATGTGGGTCCGGTCGTGGATCAGATCCCACATCACGAAGGTCTCTTCGGTCAGCTGCTGGTCCTCGAGCAGCCTCGCGGCGTCCGGCGGCAGCGCCAGCTTCGTGGTCTCGGCAGCAGCCGAGATCACCGTGCGGAAACGGGCGGCCTCCCGATCGGCGAAGATCGCGCCCCAGGTGAATTTCGGTACCTCGCGCATGGCAACGGTTTCCGGGAAGAGCACCGCGGAGTTCGTGTCGTAGCCGGGGGTGAAATCGAGGAAGCGGATCGGCACGAACAGCTTGTTCGAGTAGCCGCCGGCTTCCAGCTCGCCGATGAACTCCGGCCAGATCACCTGCACCAGAACGGCTTCCACATGTCGGTCGGGGCTGCCGTTCTGGGTGTACATCGGGAACACCACGAGGTGCTCACGGCCGTCGACCCGATCGGTCTCGGGGTGGAACGCGACGAGCGAGTCCAGGAAGTCGGGGACCGCAAAGCCACCGTCCGCCCAGCGGGTGAAGTCCTTGACCAGGGCCGCGAGGTAGTCGCTGTCGTGCGGGAAGCGTGGAGCGATGTCGGTGACGGCGGCGATGATGCTCTGCACCATGGAACTGGCCGCGGAATGATCAGCTTGCTGCGGCACCGAACCGTCCGTCGCCTGAAGGGTCTGCAGCTCCGTCACCGCCATCTTCAACTGCTGCCAGGCGGGATCGGAGGGAGTGGTGGAGCGCGCGGCCTCGCGGCGGTGCCGCAGGTGGCCGGCGGCGTAAGTCACCGCGTTGAAGAACAACTCGTCCGCGTCCGGCGTGGCGGCGATGGCCAGCACGACGATCCGGCCGGCATCGACGTTCGTGACGGCTGCGACGACGTCTCCCGGCCGGCCGTTCTGGCCGGCCGACCGAAGCAGGGCAGCGGCTGGGGACTCGGTGCGGAGGCATCCGCGTGCCTGCAGGCGGTCCGGGTGGACCCGCGCAAGCAGGTCGAGATCGGTGACCTCGGTCGTCTCGTCGGGGACCGCGGTTGTGCCCGCAGCCGCGACGGCGGAAGCACCGGTACCGGATGCATGCTCGAACTCGATCCCAGCTGCCGCGAGCAGATTGCTCAGGGCTCCTGACCCGAGGCCGTGGCGGCGGGCATCGCCGGCGAGAACAACCAGACCGGCACCATCGCGGACGGCGGAAACGATCGTGTCGGTGAGCGAACTCGACGCATCGAGGACAAAGACATCTGCCTGCTCACTCGGCGAGGTGATGGTGAATCCGTGGGACGTGATCACGGCAGCGAGTCGGTCGTCGTCCAGTAGGCCATCGGCGATGGCCACCCGTGGAAAGACTGTCATGATCAACCCCTTTGCATAGAGAATCTCC
>CAVRCD010000017.1:0-221871 GCA_963719475.1 uncultured Actinomycetota bacterium
GCCGGCCCCGCCCGCCTGATCAGCACCGACGGACTCGGGCATCGCCGGATACTGAGCGATCAGCAGGTGGTGGACGAGGTGGTCCGGTTCGTCAGTGCCGATGTTCTCAGGGACGCCCGTTCGGCCTGAGCCGACCGCGGTGGATCTTCGGCAGCACTTCGGCGAACAGGATGCCGTACAGGTAGGCGATGGCAACACCACACACCGTCTCGAGAACGCGCTCGTCGAAACGGAACTCGATGGCTGCCGCGCTGCCGTCGGCGTACAGCAGGAGCCAGAACACCAGGAATGTGGAGAATGCCGGAACGATGTACCAGCGGCTGGCATGCATCGCCGCCGCGCCGATGATCGCTGCGCCGGTGCAGCCGGCGACCGCCAATGGCGGCAAATGCAGGGACAGCAGCCAAGACGCAAGCAGAGCCCCGCACAGGACCGAAACAACCCGGCCCACGCTACGCAGCTGCGCCATGTCCCGGCTCGGTCGGGTGACCAGCAGGGCGGCCCCGGCGATCCAGCCGATGTGCTCGATGCCCAGCGCGAAGCCGACCGCGGTCGCCGTGGCAGCGACCAGCCCTAGTTGGAATCCGTACATCCGGGCCTGATCCCGGGCCAGCGTGCTCCGGGGCGGCCGGTTCGGCGCCGTGAACTCCGGGAAGGCCAACGAGATCAGGTACGCCGCGAGCGAGCCGACCAGGATCAGGGCACCGAAGGCGGCGGCGTCGCCGATGTCGTCAAAGCTCAGACCGATCCCGGCGAGTGGCACGCACAGGTTCATCGCGATCAGGCCGAACGGCCGGCTTGCGGCCAACGCAGCAGCGCCGACGGCCAGCAGGAACATGCCGACGACCGCCAGCAACGCCGATGTGGCCAGGGCGGCGCCGATCAACACGGACACGGCGAACAGCGCGCCGATGACGATCAGCAACCAGCGCCGGTTCCGTGTCGGCTGCAGTCCGACGATCGCAGCGGGGAGCGCACCGAACAGCAGCGGAATGCCGGACGAGACGTTGCCGGTGGCGATGACGACGACACCCGGGATGGCCAGCGCGCATCCGAACGCGGCGTCGCGCCACTTCCACGTCAGATTTCCGGCCGCGATGGGTCACCTCCACGGATCGGCCCGTCGGCAGATGGCCGACGGACTGCCTCATTGTCGGCGCCATCATCGTCGTCATGGGCGCAGTAGTCCTCGGCGGGTCGGCACCGTCACGGCCAACCCGAACTCACCGCTCTGCGATCAGCCGGTAGGTCGTCACGTGCGAGCGGGATTCGGCGGTGAACTCCGTCCCGGCCCAATCCGCACCTGGACTCGAGTTCGAATCCGGCGAGCCGTGCCATCAGGTCGAGCTCGGCCGGCCAGATGTAGCGGTGCGGGCTCCGGAACAGCTCCGCCTTCCGGCTCTCGTCGAACCGGAAATGATGCGAAACGATGTGTTGGCGCACGATGTCGTAGGTGTCCAAGCCGATGTAGCCGGGCTCGGAGGCGAACACCACAGCCTGTTGACCCGGCGGCAACGCGCGCAGGTCCGGGACTCCCAGCTCGATCACGAACCGGCCGCCGGGCAGCAGGTGGCGGGCGGCATTCCGGAAGCAGGCGACCTGCTCGTCCTGGGTCAGCAGGTTCGAGATGGTGTTGAAGACCAGGTAGACCAGCGTGAAATTGCCTGGGGCGCGGGTAGTGGCCATGTCGCCGACGACGACCGGGATCACTGTTTCGTCGACCTTGCGCCGGAGCTGATCGATCATCGGCTCGGACAGTTCGATGCCCGTGACGGGGACCCCACGCTCGGCCAGCGGGATCGCGACCCGGCCGGTGCCGATCGCCAATTCCAGTGCCCGTCCGTTTCCGGCGAGGCTGGCGAGGTGGTCGACCGTGTGTCGCAACAGGTCGGGGGCGAACATTCCGGTGCCGGGTGTGTCGTATCGCCGCGCCGCTTCGGCGTCCCAGATCTCGTCCTGTCGCATGGGTCCCGACACTGTCAGCGCGGTCGTGCTGCCGTCCAACGGTTTACCGCGGGCCCGCCCCGGTGGCCGGGCTTGTCGTCGGTCAGTCATCCTGGTCGGCATGGAGCCGCGGGAAGAGTCGCAGCCTGCACCAGACGGTGAGCTGCTTCCCGGAGGCGAGCCGCACCGGGAGACCCAGGAGGAACGGGCGACCCGGTCGCTGCAGGCCATCTTCGGTGGTGCGGACCTGACGGCCGAGACCATGCAGTTGGCGAACGAGTTCACCGACCGGCAGACGGGCCGGTTCTCCCGTTGGCTGCACCGGCGGGGCGGCGACGCCTGATTGGCGATCGAGCCGCCATTTGTGCACCCTTCCCGTCGCCGAAGCAGCCGAAAGGGGTTGATCAACAGCGGTTTTGGGGGCAGGGCAGAGGGCGAGGGCGGGCGAGTGCGCATGGGTTCAGGCGTCCCGCAGGGTGGCCATGTGTTGATAGAAGTCGACGATGTGCTGTTCGAGCAGATCGGCGGCCATCGGCCCGTCGGCCTGCAGCAGTGCCTGGTGGATCCGGCGGTGGTCCGCCCGCAGTCGGTCCCGCACCACCGGCCAGTCGAGCTCGGCGGCCAGGGCGCGGTGGATGTCTCCGCGGATGGATTCACGGATCGCCACCGTCAGGTCGGCGATCAGCCGGTTGCCGCCGCATTCGGCAATGGCGATGTGGAATTCGGTGTCGAGTTCGTTGAACCGGTCGTAGCTGATGTCCGGCTCGTCCATCAGCTCCAGCGCACGCCCGACCCGGTCGAAACCATCGCCGGCTGTTGCGGGCAGCGCCCATGGCGCTGAATCGTTCCAGCATCACTCGTGCCTCGACCACATCGCTCAGCGGGAACGAGGCGACGGCCAGGTGCACCTTCAGCAACCTGGTCAGAGCCCCCGACGGTGCCGCCATCACCACGGTGCCGGCCTCGGCACCTGAACCGGTGGCCGACCGCAGGATGCCCTGGGCCTGCAGCACCCGGAGGGCCTCGCGGACGGCGGGCCGGCTGGCGCCGAACATCGTGGCGAGTTCGCGCTCGGCTGGCAACTTGTCGCCGGGGCGCAGCGAGCGGTTGAGCAACTGCTCCTCGATCCGCCGTAGCACCAACTCGTACGTCGGGACCCGACCGACCGGCTCCCAGGCGGGTGCGCGACCACGGCAACTCCCTGAGTCCGGCGACGGACTCTGGACACGGTAGCAGGAATGTCGTATGGTCACTCCAACATGTGGTCAGACCACACAAGACGGGCAGAGATGCCGAGTCATGAGTCAGCCGAACGATCAAGGGAGATATCGCATGACAACCCGCCAGATCCCGAAATGGTCGGAGCTGCGTCCGCTGTTGCAGCCCAAGCCGATCCGGTGGAACGGCACCGATCGGCGGCTGGCGAATGCGCTGACCATCGCCGATCTCCGGCAGGTCGCCAAGCGCCGCACTCCGACGTCGGTGTTCGACTACACCGACGGTGCCGCCGACGGGGAGATCAGCCTGCAGCGTGCTCGGCAGACGTTCGGCCAGTTGGAGTTCCAGCCGTCGATTCTGCAGAACGTGTCCGAGGTGGACACCACCACGACCATTCTCGGAGCGCCGTCCGCGCAGCCGTTCTCGTTCGCCCCCACCGGCTTCACCCGGTTGATGAACCACGAGGGAGAGCGTGCCGTTGTCCGGGTCGCGCAGCGGCGCGGGATTCCCTATTCGCTCTCGACGATGGGCACCACCTCGATCGAGGACGTCGCCGCCGCCGGCCCCGATGCACGGAAGTGGTTCCAGCTCTACGTCTGGAAGGACCGCGCGGCCGGTGAGGACCTGATGCAGCGGGCCAAGGCGGCCGGCTTCGAGGCACTGGTGCTGACCGTCGACGTCCCGGTGGCGGGCGCCCGGCTGCGGGACGCCCGGAACGGGTTCTCGATCCCGCCGGCACTGTCCGCGAAAACCGTTCTGGGCGCGGCGATCCACCCGTCGTGGTGGCTCAACATGCTGACCACCGAGCCGCTCACCTTCGCCTCGCTGTCCAACTGGAGCGGCACCATCGCCGACCTGCTGAACAAGCTGTTCGACCCGTCGATGACGCTGGCCGACCTGGAATGGATCAGGGCGAACTGGGACGGGCCGCTGATCATCAAGGGCATCCAGACCGTGGACGACGCGGTCAAGGTGGTGGAGGCCGGCGCGGACGCGATCGTGCTGTCCAACCACGGCGGCCGGCAGCTCGACCGGGCGCCGGTGCCGCTTCGCCTGCTGCCCGATGTCGCCGAGCGACTGGGCGACCGCACCGAGATCCATGTCGACACCGGCATCATGAGCGGCGCCGACATCGTCGCCGCCATCGCCCTCGGTGCCGATGCCGCGATGGTCGGCCGGGCGTACCTGTACGGCCTGATGGCCGGCGGCGAGCGGGGAGTCGATCGGGCCGCGGAGATCCTCAGCACCGAGATCAAGCGGACCATGCAGTTGCTCGGCGCGCAGCGTCGATCAGCGACCTCGGTCCGCAGCACGTCAAGCTGCCCTGATCCGGGTCGGGAAGGGTCAGGGGTGCCGTCGGCGGTTGGTCGGCGGCGGGCTTGCCCGGCTTGCGGATTTTGTTGGCGAACTCGACTGCCTTGGCCCGGTTCTGCGGGTCGGAGACGACCTCCTTCGCCTTGCCGAGCATCTTCTGCCCGGTGGGGCTGTTGAGGAACGCCACGATGGCGGTCACGGATCCGAACTTCTTCAGCAGGCTCACGCGTGCTCCTTTCACGTCACCACGCGTTCTGGTGGTTGCTGATCACGTTGTCACGACTGGCAGTACCCCGTGCAGCGCACGGATACACCGCGGTGTGCCACCCGATCTGGCGTGCAGAGCGAGCAACGGGTGGCACACCGCCGCGAAAATCAGACTTCCGCCAGTGCCTGCGTCGGTGTTGCCATCGCCGCCCGCCTGGCCGGCAGCACCGACGCGACCAGCGCCGCCACGACGGCCAGGCCGAGCACGATGCCCAACTGCAGCCAGGGAATGTCCAGCACCACGGCCTCGTCGGCCTCGCCGAAGGCGCTGGCCGCGCCGATCCAGCCGTAGCCGATCCCGGCGATCACCCCGATGGCCGCCCCGACGATGCCGAGCAGGCCGGCTTCGACGGCGAGCATCAGCCGCAGTTGTCGACGGTGCAGCCCCAGGGCCCGCAGCAGTGCGGATTCGCGGGTTCGTTCGATCACCGAGAGCCCCAGCGTGTTGCCGATGCCGACGATCGCGATGATCACCGCCACCGCCAGCAGTCCGGTGGCCAGCGTGATGATGCTGCCCAGGGCAGACGCCAGCGCGGCCCGTTCCGGCGCGGAACCACCGAGTGCGAGATCGGGTTCGGCCGCGATCAACCGATTCAGATCGGCGGTGACCGTCTCGAGGTCGGTGCCCGGCTCCAGGGCTGCCCACACTGCCAGTGTCGGCGCATCGGGCACCACCTTGGCCAGGCCCGCAGCGGTGGTGACCAAGGAGTTGCCGTCGATGCCCTGCCCGGCGAGAGCGCCTGCGGCGACGGTGAATTCGGCACTGCCGGTGGCCGTGCGCACCAGCACGCGGTCACCCACCGACCACCCGGCGGACAGGAGGTGACTCGGCACGACGACCGCGTCATCGGTCAGCCCCTCCGGCACGGCGCTCAGCGTGTCGGCGGCCCGGTCGTCGACCCCGAGGATGGTCAGGCCGGTGGCCTCGCCGCTCCCGTCACCGGCTGTGCCCTCCTCAGTTGCGCCGCCGGACGGATCGATGGTGGCCGATTGCACGAGTGTCCCCGGCAGCCCGGCGCTGGCTCGGATACCGGCCGTGCCGGCGATGGCGCCCTGCACGGCGGGCGAGATGGCCTCCCCGGTGCCGGTGATCGCGATGTCCACCGGATAGCGCTCCGCGAAGGAACGATCCAGCGAGGCCTTTGCCGTCGACGCGCCGACCTGCAGGGTGACGATCAGACCAACGCCGAGCATCAGGGCTGCAGTGGTGGCAGCTGCCCGGCCGGGGTTGCGATGGGCGTTGGCGGCCGCCAGCCGTCCCGGCGGCCCGAAGATGCCGGCCGTTCGCCCCACCAGCCGCACCGTGGCCGGCAGGAAGGATCTGGTCGACAGCAGGATGCCGAATGCCGACAGGGCGCCGCCCAGCATCGCGACGGCGAGCGAGGGGATCAGCACGCCGGCGATCAGGGCCAGCACGCCAATGGTGATGAGACCGCCCGACACCCACCACCGCAGCACGGACGACCTGTGTTGCTCGGCGTCGTCCGCCACCGGACGCAGGGCGGCGAGCGGAGCGATCCGCATGGTCCTGGAAGCCGGTGCGTAGGCGGCCAGCACGGTGAAGGCGATCCCGCCGAGCCCGGTCAAGGCCAGCGGAAGCGCAGGCAGCACAGCTCCGGCAGCGTCCAGGCCCGCAAGCCGGGCGCCGAGGGCACCGACCCCGATACCGGCCGCGACACCGACGACCGATCCGACGGCGCCGACGATGCCGGCCTCGGCCAGCACCTCGCGCCGCACCTGCCGCCGACTGCCGCCGATGCAGCGGGTCAGGGCGATGTGCCGGCGGCGCTGGGTGAGCAGGATGGTGAAGGTGTTGGCGATGACGATGCCGGACGCCACCACCGCCGTCACCGCGAACCCGAGCAGCACGATGGTCAATACCGTTGCGCCGCCGGTGATGTCGGCGAGTCTCTCGGCGATCTGCTGATCGCCGGTGAGCACGGCGACGTCGGCGGGGAGTGCGGCTGCAATCACCTGCTGCAGCTGGTCGGCCGACACACCGGGTTCGGCGATCGCCACGATGGTGCCGTAGCCGGGGTCCGGCGAGATGAGGTTGATCAGCTCCGCAGATCCGAAGGCCTGATTTCGGGCGCCGCTGAAGGCGGAGGCCGAGGTGTCGGCGATGCCGACGACGCTCACCTGTGACGGCGTGCTGTCGGAGGACCCGGTGAGGGTGAGGGTGCTACCGATCTGCAGGTTCGTGCCGGCGGCGGTGGACCGGTCGATCAGGATCTGATCCGCGGACGTCGGCCAGTTGCCTGCGGCGAGCCCGAACCAGCGCAGCGACTCGTCGGCCGGCACGGTGTCCAGCCGCAGATTGCCGCGGGCCGCGTCCGAGGAGAACTCCGGCCAGGTGTCGGGTTGATCCTCGGCATGGGCGACGCCGTCGGCGGCCTGCACCGTCGCGAGCAGTTGCTGCTGATCGGCGGCCCCGTTGTTGCTGATGACCACGTCGGCGTTCACGAAGCGGGCGGCGACCTCGGCACCCAGCCCCGCCTGGTAGGTGGCACCGAAAACCAGTGTCGCCGCGACGAATCCGACCCCGAGCACGATGGCGAGCACGGTCGCCATCACCCGGCTGGGATAGGCCTTGAGCTGGGACGACGCTGCGGCGAGCGATCGGCTGCGCATCAGGACCCCAGCGTGGGCATGACGGCCAGCACGTCGTCGGTGGATGGTTCGTGCAGTTCGCCGGCCAGCCTTCCGTCGGCCAGCAACACCACTCGATCGGCATAGGACGCCGCGATGGGGTCGTGGGTGACCATCACGATGCTCTGCCCCGATTCCCGCGAACTGCTCCGCAGGTAGTCCAGCAGCGACTGCCCGTGCGGGAATCGAGGGCACCGGTGGGTTCGTCGGCGAAGACGACCTGCGGCCGGGTGATCAGCGACCTGGCGATGGCGACCCGTTGCTGCTGGCCGCCGGACAGCTCACTCGGTCGGTGCCGGAGCCGATCGGAGATGCCGAGTGATCCGGTGAGCAGGTCGAACAGTGTCCGATCCGTCTGGCGGCCGGCCAATTCCAGCGGCAGCAGGATGTTCTGCTCGGCGGTCAGGGTCGGGAGCAGGTTGAACGACTGGAAGACGAAGCCGACCCGGTCACGGCGCAGGGTGGTCAGCGCCCGGTCGTCCATGCCGGTGATCTCCTCGCCGCCGACCGTGATCGAGCCGTGGGTGACGGTGTCCAGGCCGGCCAGGCAGTGCATCAGGGTGGACTTGCCGGAGCCGGACGGGCCCATGATCGCGGTGAACGACCCCGCGGAGAATTCCACGCTCACCCCGTCCAGTGCCCGCACTGCGGTGTCGCCGCTCCCGTAGACCTTGACCACATCTGTTGCGCTGCAGGCGGTGCGAGTGAGTACCTGGCTGGGTGTCGGCATGCCGTCGACCCTCTTCCCTTTGTTGTGACCATCGAAGAACTGACCGGCACAACGCTAGGAATCTCCGGGAGCTGGGGCATCGGAGTGCGGGCCCGTCTCCGACCACCGCCAACCCCCCCGCGGGTGGAGAAGGGTCCGCCGCGGGTACGACCGTGGTCGTACCCCCGACGACGCCCGGTCCGGGACCGGAATCAGCCGCCGCGGACCAGCCCGTTCTCGTAGGCGAAGACGACCAGGCCGACGCGGTCACGGCGTTCGAGCTTGGCCAGCAGCCGACCGATGTGGGTCTTCACCGTCGCCTCCGCCAAGAAGAGCCGGGCGGCGATCTCGGCGTTGGTGGCTCCGGCGGCGACCTCGAGCAACACCTCCCGTTCCCGCGCGGTGATCAGCGCCAGCCGGGGATCCGGCGGCCCCGCCGAACCACCGGGCAGCGCACTCACCACGTGGTCGAGCAGCCGGCGCGTCGCGCTGGGCGCCACCACGGCGTCGCCGGCCGCGACCGCCCTGATCGCGCCCAGCAACTCGTCGGGCCGCGCGTCCTTGAGCAGGAAGCCACTGGCACCGGCGCGGAGCGCGGCGAACACGTACTCGTCCAGGTCGAAAGTGGTCAGCACCAGCACCTTCGGGCCGCAACCCGGGTCGTGACCGGTCGCGCCGGCGGGCTCATCGGTGATCAGCTCGGTGGCCCGGACCCCGTTCATCACCGGCATCCGCACGTCCATCAACGCGACGTCGGTGGTCGAGCGCAGCCGACCGTTCGGCCCGAGCTGGGCGACCGCCGCAGCGCCGTCGGAGGCCTCGCCCACCACGGTCATGTCCGGCTGGGCGTCGATCAGCATCCGAAAACCCGTGCGCACCAACATCTGATCGTCGACCAGGTAGACCCGGATGGTCACGAGGAAGGTCCAGATGGGCTGGCGGTCCGGTCGGGAAGCAGCGGAATCGTCACGTGCACGGCGAAGCCGCCGCCCTGACGTGGACCGGCGGTCAGGGTTCCGCCCTGCAGCAGCACCCGTTCCCGCATGCCGACCAGTCCGTGCCCGCTGCGATCGCCCGGCGCGGCGCTGCCGCGTCCGTCGTCGACCACGTCGATCTGCAGCTGGGTCGGCCGGACGTCGAGCGAAACATGGGCCCGCGCCGCCGGTCCGGCGTGCTTGATCACGTTGGTCAACGATTCCTGGACGACCCGGTAGACGGTCAGATCGACGGTCGGTGGCAGCTGTCGCTGTTGACCGAGCTGCTCGAAGGTCACCGGGACCGCTGCCGAGCTCACCTGCTCCACCAACCCGGGGAGATCCGCAACACCGGGTGCCGGGGCAAAGTCCACGTCGGTCGCCGTCGCGTCGAACGCGCCTTCGACCGGCGCCGCCGGAACGCAGCACGGCGACCATCCGGCGCATCTCGGTCAGCGCATCACGGCTGGTGTCGGCGATGGTGTCCAGCACCCGCGGCGCCAGTTCCGCGGCCGAATCAGGGGCAGCGGTGACCGCTGCTGCTGCGCCGTTGGCCTGGACCACGATCACCGACAGCGAGTGCGCCACGATGTCGTGCAGTTCCCTGGCGATCCGGGCCCGCTCCGCCGCCGCGACGACCTCGGCCCGCTGATCGCGCTCGACGGCCAGCAGTCGGTTCCGTTCCTGCAGCGTCGCGAACTGCTCCTGCACCCGTTCGCGTTGATCGCGTTGCCGGGCACCCAGCAGATAGGCAGCGGCGATCGAAGCGGCAGCGGCGCCGAACAGCAGGACGAACTGGTCCCCACCTACCCTCCCGCCGGCCCACTGCACCGCACCGAGCAGGGCACCCACCAGTCCGGCAGCCAACGCGCCGATGCCCCAGCGCCGATCGCGCACATGGGCGGTGACCGCATGGACCGCGAGCGGCGCCGCCACGTCACCGAAGACCGGCACCGGCAGCACCAGGAGTTGCAGCAGGCAGAGCAGGATGACGGCGACCAGCACCAACTGGGGGGCACTGCGCCGCGCGTACAACGGCAGGATGAGCGCCGCACTCATCAACAAGCCGGCGCGATCGGCCGACGAGTGGGCCACCAGGCTCGCGACCAGCAGACCGCTGGCGATGACGGCGTCACCGGCCCAGCGATTGGCCTCCAGCCAGCGGTTGATCCCTCGGAGCATGCAGGCAGACTAGGTCGAAACGCCGGTGTCCCGGATCCACCCGTGGTCGCACGGCCGGCCTCTTCGCGGCGCTCACTTGTTCCCGTCCGATTCCGGGTCCCCCTCGTCGTCCGATTTCCTCTCCGATGCTGTGTCCCTCGCTGTGTCCTTCTCGGTGTCCCTTTCGGCCGCCGTCACCGGATCGGACTGTGCTGCCAGCGGGGCCGCCAGCTCGTACCGGCGCCCGTAGGTCTGCACCAGGGAGACCGCAACGGCCGCAATGGGAACGCCGATCACGGCACCGATCGGCCCCCAGATGGCGGCGCCGACGAACACCGCGGCCAGCGCGATCGCCGGATGGACCTCCATGGTCCGCTGCGACACCCGCGGGGTGAACACATAGGTCTCGATCTGCTGGTAGACGACCGAGAACAGCAGGATCCAGAGCGCGGTGATCGGCCGGTCGGCCAGTGCCACCAGCATCGGCACCGCGACGCCGATGTAGACCCCGATGACCGGGATGAACTGCCCGACGATGCCGGCCAGCAGGGCCAACGGCAGCCAGCCGGGCAGCCCGATCGCCCAGAAGAACACGCCGTGGAACACCGCGGACAGCGCGGCCAACACCACCTTCGAGGCGACGTAGCCGCCGGTCTTCTCCTGCGCCGTGCTCCACACCTCGCCGAACACCAACTGCCGGTCGGGCGGCAACCAGGTGGCGACCAGCTGGATCAGTTTCGGCCCGGCGGCGGCAATGAAGAAGGTGAACACGATCACCGTGGCGAGATCGATGACGACCGACAGCAGCGAGCCGAACCAACCCAGCAGGCCGAGCGCGAGATTGTCGGCGACATCACGGATCTGCCCCGGATCGATCTGCAGTGACGAGGTGATCTCGGACGGGTCGAGCTGCAGGCCGAAGGTGGTGTTCAGCTGATCGGCGATGCTCTGCAACCGGGCCGGCGCCGATTGCACGAGCTGCGTCACCTGGTCGTACAACAGTCGCCCGAACAGGAACAACAGGCCCGCGGACAGCAGGAGGACCGCACCTCCGACAAGGGCCGTCGCCCGGCCGCGCCCCCACCCGCGCCGCACCAACCAGCTGATGGCCGGTTCTGAAGCGATGGCCGCCAGCCAGGCCAGCAGGATCAGGAAAAGGAAGTGCCGCGCGGCGCCGACCACCCACACCGCGACCAACCACACGGAGATGATCAGCAGGATCCGAATGGTGACCCGCTGGACGTTGCCAGGATCCAGCCGGATGGTCGGTCGGTGGGAACCGGACCGGTTGCCGTTCATCGCGGACGCCGAGCACACTGAAGATCGTGAAACAGACCCTGTTCGAATTCGCCGGAGGCTCTCCGGCCTTCCTCGCCCTGGCGAGGGCGCACCATGCCCGGTGTCTTGCCGATCCGGAACTGAATCATCCGTTCTCCCACCCCGATCAGCATCCTGCGCACGTCCAGCGGCTCGGAGCCTATTGGGCGGAGGTGCTCGGCGGTCCCGACGACTACTCGCGATCCTGCGGTGATCAATCCTTCGTGCTGAGGATGCACGCCGGCAATGGGGACATCAGCGATCTCGGGCGTCGGTTCGTCGAATGCTTCTGCGTGGCGATGGACGATGCCGGCCTGCCGTCCGACCCGGAATTCCGCGGCGCGATGCGGGCCTACATGCAGTGGGCGGTGCAGGAGGTGCTGGTCTACGGGCCACCGGACGCGTCGGTGCCGGCCGGGCTGGAGATGCCGCGCTGGTCGTGGGACGGACTGCAGGGGGCAGCCACCAGCTGAGACCTGCACCGGGTGGCCCTCAGTCGGCCAGCGCCCGGGCCGACGCACGGTTGTTGGCCTTCTGCAGGGCGTCCACCAGTTCATCCTTGGTCATGGTGGACCGGCCGTGGATCTCCAGCCGGGTGGCCAGCTCATAGAGGTGCTTCTTGGAGGCATTGGCGTCGACTCCGCCGGCGGTCGGCAGGTTGGTGTCCTTGCCGCCTTCGGCCTGCTCGTCGGAGGGCCCGTACTCCTCCTTTTCCTCCCAGTGGTCGCCGACCTTTTCGTGGGTGTGCTTGAGCGAGGCGAACGCGACCTGATGGGCGCGTTGCTCGTCGTCGTACTGCTCGATGGCCGAGTCGTAGGTCTTGGCGAACGTCTGCTGCGCCTTTTTCCCGGAGCGCTGCAACGTGCTCGGCAGTTCCTCCTGCTTGGCCTTGCCGCTCTTCGTGGTCTTCGGCATGTCGCCACCTCCTCGCACCGGCAACAGTTCCCGGCTTTCGCGGCCGTCAATCGCCACGCTGTGACAGATGTCCGGTTGAACGGCACCCGGAATGACGAACCCGTCGCCGGCAGCAGGTTCAGGCGATCGCGCCGAACAGGTCGGTCCGATCCGCATCGATGGCCATCGCGTCGAGCAGGCCGACGAGCTGCTTCTCCTCGAACCGGAAGTGGGTCACCATGACCGCCTCGATGCCGTCGAGATGCCGGAGCAGTGCAGGGGTGTCGGACCTGTCGGCACTGTTGGCCAGCGCATGTTCCAGGTCCCGGATCAGGTGGGCGATCATGGTGTGGTCCCGGATCAGGGTCGCGATCGCCGATGCCAGTTCCGGTCGCTCCCGCAGCACACGGGGGAACAGCTGGTTGTCCTCAGCGGTGTGGTGCCCGGTCAGGGCGCTGCAGAACCCGAGGCAATACAGCTGCAGGTCACCGGTCAGCGAGGGACGGATCGAACCGTCCTCGATCGACTCCCTTGCGATGTCCAGGGCGTCGACGAGCCGCCGGTGCACCGCCCGCATCTCCTGTCCCCAGGCGACAAGCCTTGCGGCATCGGCGGCATCGGCGGCGTTCATGGTGGAGCCATCATCCACGATCGTCGGGCCCGTCAGCGCAGGATCTCGATCAACAGCACCCAGGCATTGGCCACCGACCCGGCGAATACCAGCAGCACACCTGCGGCCATCCAGTACAGGCCCGTGTAGCTCCCGCTCAGCAGGACGATCCCGGCCACGCCGAAGGGCACGACCTGCACGATCCCGATGATCGACTTGAACCAGGTGCTGGCGATGTAGGGCGGTGTGGCCGCCCGGATCATCACGACGGCGGCTTCAACGGCGATCGCCAGCACGAAGGCGGTGAACAGCAGGATCTCGGCACCCAGGAACCGGGGACCCTGATCCGGGATCAGGGAGGCGGCCGTACAGACCACGATCAGGATGAGCGAGGCGATGGTGGCCCCGGCGCGGGACGCCATGCCGGGGATCTGCAGGATGGTCTGCACATTCACACTGATCGCGACGATGATCAGGCCGGCCAGCGCGCCCGCGACCCCCGCGTTCGCCGCGAAGAAATCGGACCACCCCTCGGGCATGGTTTCAGTCATGGCAACTTCCGGCCTCCGTTCGCGCCCACAGAGTAGGGGGTGCCGCGGCTGCGATGTCAGGCGGACTTCGCCTTCCGCGTCAGAGTCCTTCGGCGATCTCCCTGATCACGGCCAACCGGCGGTCCCACTCCGCACCGATCGCCTCGAGCCGATGTGCGGTGGCGCTCAGCTGCGAACCGATGACCCGGTACTGCATCTCGCGGCCGACACGTACCGGTTCCACGAGGCCCACCTCCTGCAGCACCGCGAGGTGTTTCGCGATCGCCTGGCGGGTCACCGGGAGCCGCTTGGCCAGCGCCGACGCGGAGGCGTCACCCTCACCCAGTGCGGCCAGGATGCTCCACCGGGTCTCGTCCCCCAACGCGGCGAACACCGGTACCAGCGTCCCGGTCATCGCTCGGGGCTCTCGAGCAGGGCGACCAGCTTGTCCAGCTCCGAGTCCCAGCCGGAACGGTGACTGTCCATGTTGGCGGCGGGGTCGCGACGTGGTCTCGAACCCGGTCTCCACCACGGTGAGTTCGGTGCCACCCGGCACCGGCTCGAGGGTGAAGGTGAACACCGTCGAGTGCTGCTCATCGAAGCCGTCGGGTGTGACCCCGCTGGCGTCGTCGTTGCACCACCGGTAGGCGATGATCCGCGGCCGATCGATCTTCTCGATCCGCAGCGGCAGGCCACCACGGTCCGGCCAGCTGATGGTGCCCCGGGCGCCGACGCCGGGCCCGTCGAGCACCACCCGGCCGAACCATCGGGAGATGTGCTCGGGTTCGGTCACCGCAGCCCAGACCTTGTCGACGGGGGCGGCGATCCGGATGGTGCGGCGCACAATGAATTCGTCCGCATCGATCGCCGACTGCTGGTTGCTGGTCATGCCCATCATGATCGTTCCTGTCTCTGTGTTGTCGCCAGTATCTGTTCTCGCCCACTATGTGTTGGGTCCCGCAACTATGCGCTGAGAGACGGAGCGGGTTCCCGCTGCCGGGGCCGACATCGGTCGAAGGACACGTTGCACCGCGGCCGGCACCGACACGGCCAGATCGACGGTGATCAGGTCGAGCATCCCCACGACGAGCATCTCCGCGCAGCCCATCACGAAGGCGCCGACGAAGAGCTCGATCAGCACGATCCTGGTCCGGCTCGGGGTGAGCGGGGTGGTCATGGGCCGCCTCCTTGGGCTTGTCTGCAACTCAATAGTTGCAGAACGGAGGCAGCAGATGCAACTTCAAGGTTGCAGAACAGAAGCCGACCTTCGACTGGTGGGTGGCGGGAGTCCGGCGAGCGTCCGTCGCAGCCCACCGAGTTCGCGGAGCGCGGATTCCGGGTGGATTCCCATCCGGGCCCATCCAGGTCGCGAACCACCTGCGTTCGCCGGTTGCCGTGCGCCCACGTGCGGTCCAGGAAGGGATCTTTCGATGATGAGGAAGTTGTTGGCAGTGGTCGGGGCGTCCGGATGCGCACTCGGCATGGCCATGATCGCGCCCGCGTCCGCGAACGCCGCCGACAGTTGGTCGTTCCAGACCGCGTTGAATCCCATCGCGGCGAACAAGGTGACCGGAACCGGTGCCTCCTGGATCACCATCACCGGAACGACGGCGGAGGTGAAGATCCAGGTCAACGGCCTGCTCAACGGGTCCCCGCACGCCCAGCACATCCACATCGACGCCCAGGGTCAGTGCCCGACCGCGCCGCAGCAGCACAACGGATTGCCCTCCATCACCGTTGCCGACGGTGCCCCGTTCTACGGAACGATCGGGACCTCGCTGACCATCGACGGTGACACCTCGCCGGCGGCCGCGTTGGCTGTCACTCAGTACCCCACCGCCGGCTCCTACACCTACGCCCGGACGATCCAGGTGGACCCGTCGGTGGTGGCCAACCTGCAGAAGGGCACCGCTGTGCTGGTGGTCCACGGCATCGACTACAACGGCAACGGCGGCTACGACAACGTGCTGGGTGCCAGCGAACTCGATCCGACCCTGCCGGCCGAGGCCACCAATCCCGCGCTGTGCGGCAAGTACGAGCCGATGCAGATGGCCGCCGTTCCCGACGGCGCGGCCGACACCGGCGGCGGTTCGACCGCGATCTCGGGTGTCGACAGCCAGACCGGCATCGCCATCGGCGCGGCCGGGCTGCTCGCGGTCGCCGGCGCAGCCGTGATCTCCGGGCGGCGTCGCCGCAACGAACAGGACTGAGGACTGGTGTCCATCTCACGCACCCTGCGGGCCGGAATCGTCGGTGCGGCACTCCTGGCGCTGACCGCCTGCGGAGCCGGCCAGAGTGCCGCTCCGGCCGACGCGCCATCGGGATCGTCGTCGAGCGCCGCGTCGTCGCCGTCGCTGTCGCTGTCGGCCCCTTCGTCCCCCGACCCGTCGGCGTCGGCGTCCTCGGCGACCGCGCCACCGGCCGTGGAACCGCCGGCGACCGCCGCCCCGGCCACCCCCGCCGCTGCCGCCGAGCCGAGCGACCTGGTGGCACCGCCGACCGGGCCGGTGCTGGCCGCCGCAGCGCCGACCGCGCTCTCGGTTCCGGCGATCGGCATCAGCTCGCCGCTCATCGAACTCGGGCGAAATGCCGACGGGACGGTCGAGGTACCGTCGCTCGACGACCCGAATTCTAAGCCGGGTTGGTATCGCAATTCACCGGCGCCAGGCACTCTCGGGCCGGCGATCATCCTGGGACACGTCGATTCTCGCGAATTCGGTCCCGGTGTCTTCTATTCCCTGCAGAATATGAAGGCCGGCGACAGCATCGAAGTTTCCCGGGCCGACGGGACCGTTGCCGAATTCGTTGTCGACAAGGTCGAATCAGTGCAGAAGAGCGAATTCCCGACGCTGGAGGTGTACGGAAACCTCGACCATTCCGGTCTCCGGCTGATCACCTGCGGCGGGGAATTCGACCCCGACGCGCGGAGCTACGAATCGAACATCATCGTCTTCGCATCACTTGCCGGGTCCCGAGCCGCCTGACCGGGCCAGTGCGGACGCCGGCCTCGATCACTCAGTGGTTGAACCGGCGTCGCCGGGTCGGTCGATCGATGGGTGCGACCTGATCAGTTCGTGAACTCGAACGGTGGATGCGCTGGATCGGTTGATGCACCGGATCGGTTGATGCACCCGGAGCAGTTGATGAGGCCGGATCAGTTGGTGCGCGGGGCCGGTGCGGTTCCGAATGCCGCGGACGGCCAGCCGAAGCCCGGATCGCCGGAGGTCAACTCCGACACCGTCGCCGGCCCGACCGGGGCGGGCGCCGGCGGGCTCGACGAGGTCAGGGGAGTCGTCGCGACCGGTGTCGGCCGCGCCTCCCCGTTCTGCTGAGTCGGTTCCGCAGCGCCCGCACCGCGGGATTCCGGGATGCTGACGACTGCTGACGGATCGGTGGGGACTGCACCGAGAGGTGCGTCGGCAGGTTCCGAAGGGACCGAGATGCTGATCGGAGC
Source organism: uncultured Actinomycetota bacterium (assembly GCA_963719475.1). GTDB lineage: Bacteria > Actinomycetota > Actinomycetes > Mycobacteriales > Nakamurellaceae > Nakamurella. The sequence continues at coordinate 17,042 of CAVRCD010000017.1, forward strand.
CGTGCCCGGAGTGGAGTCCGGCGGTGCCTCCGGTGATGCGGCCGCCATCACGGCAACCCCGACGGCACCGAGCAGCGCAGCCGCGACCAGGCCGGCGAGCAGGGCAACGGTTCCGGTCCGGCCGAGCCGGCGCGGTGGTCGGGTACGGCCGTGATGACCTCGAGGTCCTGGTTGGCCCTTGCCGGTGGTGCCCACCTTGTCCATCCATCTGGCGCCGGGCGCGACCGGTTCGGTCCGCCAGTCGCCGACCGGGAGTGGGTTCCACGGCGCCGTCCGTCCAGGGTTGTGCACCCCGGGTGCGCGGTGATGACCGCTCGGTGGACTGATACGTCGTGTCGAAGAACCGTCCGGCACACCCAAGGCGCTGCCGCGGCGGCCGATTCCGCGATGCTGTGCGCCGCTGTCGGTCGATGAACCGTTGGCAGGGTCGCCGGTCGTCGGCTTGCTGCCGGAGGTCACCCCCGGCAAGGCCCGTAGGCTCGTCGGTCCGGCGTGCCGGCTTCCGGAGACAGACTTCTTCCTCGACACCACGCCTCCCGCCTCGGCCCTCGGACCACTCATCGGCGCCGACACAGTTCTTCGGCACATCTGGTGATTCGAAGCCGCGGCAGGGGTCTCTTGGCCGGCTCAGGGGCCGATCGGGTTTTCACCCCATCGGCAGACAGGTTGGGACGGCTGACTATTCGGAGCGACAAGCATGCGGGCCTGATCCTCACCCTATGCGGGCGCATCGAGATGGTTCAGGACGCGGACCGTGGGTGTCAGCGCTCGTTCAGTGGACCGGAGTGCACAACCCGCCGTCGATCGGTGGCTCGTCGCCGGCCGGCCGGCCGGAGTCCGGCGCAGTGAGTTCGGCGACGATCGTTGCCGCCCTCGGATAGCTCGCCCGGTAGATCTCCCCGTTCGACGATGGTGAGTCCTGTACCGCCTGCGCCGTGTCCCAGGCGGGCTGCGAGTCCCACTGCGGCACCTCGATGAGCTCATCGAAGAAGCGGCCGCTCGCGCGCATCGGGTCGACCAGCACCTCCGGCGGTCCCCATCCCGACATCGGCCGCTGCTGGAAAAGGCCGATGGAGTCGAGGTTGTCACCGACCCGATCGTGTGGGTAGTCCATCGACCGGCGGGCGACCGCACGCTCGTCCTCGGTGAGCGATCGTCCTTCGAGGGAGCCGACCATGGTCGATGCGCCGCTGTTGGCGTAGTTGTAGAGCGTCGACTCGGCGAGCGCGGCGGTGACCGCGATGGTGGCTCCGGTGTCACCGAGCCCACGGGTGTGGGCCACCGCGGTGATGATCTTCGCGTTCCGTTCCTGCGCGGGCGCGAGGCCGCTCGCGTGCCCGGTGACCGCGGAGCAATCCAGTCCGCCGCCCGCCCCCGATGCCTGCTGTTCCGAGTCGTCGGGACCGTTCAGCATTGCCGTTGCCACCACGATGGTCACGGTGGACAGGACCGCCAGCGCGACGTGTCGGCGACGTTGTCCGCGGGAACGGTCGACGCCATGGGGGCGTCTGCCGGGTCCGGTCGATCCGTAGGTGTCCGGGCGCTGATCCGCTGCAGTTGATGTCCGCCGGCCGGTCGAGGTCGGCGCGCTCACATGGACCGTCGCTCACGACCTTCGTGACGGCGTTGACGACATTCTGCGGGCGTGAGCGTCCGAGTCATCGGGACACAATGGCGCATCAATGGAGAAATCTGCGACAAACACGCGGGTGAATATCGGCAGAAAAATAGCGCAGCGTGCTCGGCCGCTCACTCTGAGGGTGCGAGATTTGTCCGATCCAACCGCGTTCGGGTGACGCCTCTTAGTGGAGATAACTACCGGATCCGAAGGATTATCGAGCGTCGACGGGCGCGACATTCCAGATCCGGTCGATGTAATCCTGGATCGACCGGTCGCTGGAGAAGTAGCCGCACCGCGCGACGTTGAGCACCGCGCTGCGCGTCCACGCCCGCGGGTCGCGGTAGGCGACCTCGACCCGATCCTGGGCGTCGACGTAGGACTGATAATCGGCCAGGGCGAGGAACCGGTCGTCGTTGATCAGCGAGTCCACCAGCGGCGAGAACGTTTCGCGATTGCCGTCGGAGAACACCCCGGAAGCGATCGCCTCCAGCGCGCCTGCGCAGGGCGGGGTTGGTTTCGTAGTACTGCTCCGGGTGGTACCCCGCGTCGACCATCGTCTCGACCTCGGGCTCGGTCAGCCCGAACAGGAAGAAGTTGTCGTCACCGACCAGATCGAGGATCTCGACGTTGGCGCCGTCGAGGGTGCCGATGGTCAGCGCGCCGTTCAGCGCCAGCTTCATGTTGCCGGTGCCGGACGCCTCCTTGCCGGCCAGCGAGATCTGCTCGGAGAGATCGGCCGCCGGGATCAGCGTCTCGGCCAGCGTCACGTTGTAGTTGGCCGGGAACGCCACCCGCAGCCGGCCCTCCACCACCGGGTCGTCGTCGAGCACCCTGGCCACCGCGTTGATCAGCGCGATGGTCTCCTTGGCGATCCGGTAGCCGGGCGCGGCCTTGGCGCCGAAAATCGCCACCCGCGGGCACCAGGTCGATGTCCGGGTTCTCCTGGATCCGCTGGTACAGGGTGATGACGTGCAGCAGCTTCAGCGTCTGCCGCTTGTACTCGTGCAGCCGTTTGACCATCACGTCGATACAGGGCGTCCCGGGTCAGCACGATGCCGTCCCGGCGCCTGCAGCAGGGTCGCCAGCCGGGACTTGTTGGCCGACCTTGATCGCGGCGAAGGCGTCGAGGAACGAGTCGTCCTCGGCGTACGGCTCCAGCTCGCGCAGCCGGTCCAGGTCGCTGAGCCAGCCGTCGCCGATGGTGTCGGTGATCAGGCCGGAGAGCCCCGGGTTGGCCAGGGCGATGAACCGGCGCGGGGTGACGCCGTTGGTCACGTTGGTGAACTTGTCCGGCCAGTGCGCGGAGAAGTCGGACAGCACCTTGTCGCGCAGCAGCTGGCTGTGCAGCTCGGCGACGCCGTTCACCTTGCTGCCGCCGACGGTGGCCAGGTAGGCCATCCGGACCGCCCGCTCGGGGTGCTCCTGGATGATCGACATCCGCCGGACCCGCAGCTCGTCGTCGGGGTAGGCCTCCCGGAGCTCGGCCAGGAACTCGTCGTTGATCCGGTAGATGATCTCCAGGTGCCGGGGCAGCAGCCGGCCCAGCAGATCGACCGGCCACACCTCCAGCGCCTCCGGCAGCAGGGTGTGGCAGGTGTAGGCGAAACACTGCCGGGAGATGTCCCACGCCTCGTCCCAGTCGAAGCCGCGCTCGTCGACCAGGATGCGCATCAGCTCCGGGATGGCGATCACCGGGTGGGTGTCGTTGAGCTGGAAGATCACCCGCTCCGGCAGCCGGCGCAGGTCGAAGCCGGGCGGCAGCGTGTTGTCGATGTAGTCGCGCAGCGAGCAGGCGACGAAGAAGTACTGCTGCTGCAGCCGGAGTTCCTTGCCCTGCGGGCGTGGAATCCTCCGGGTACAGCACCTTGCTGATGTTCTCGGCGAAGGCCTGCGCCCGCACCGCCTGCAGGTAGTCGCCGGTGTTGAACACCTGCAGGTCGAAGGCCTGGGTGGCCGCGCGCTCCACAACCGCAGGGTGTTCACGTTGCCGGTGCGGTAGCCCGGGAACCATGTAGTTGTACGGGATCCCGCTGACCTCCCAGCCGTGCTCCCACCTGGTCCGGGTGGCGCCGTCCTCGTCCTCGTACTGCTCGGTGTGTCCGGCGAACCGGACCTTGACCCGCATCTCCGGGTGCGGGAACTCCCACGGCGACCCGTTGGCCAGCCAGGAGTCGGGCTGCTCCACCTGCTCGCCGTCGACGAAGGTCTGCCGGAAGATGCCGTACTCGTAACGGATCCCGTAGCCGACGGCCGGGATCCGCATGGTCGCCAGCGAGTCGATGAAGCAGGCGGCCAGCCGGCCGAGTCCGCCGTTGCCCAGGCCCGGCTCGACCTCGACGGCGCGCAGCGCTGTTCAGGTCGATGCCGAGCGAGTCCATCGACTTCTCGGCGGTCTCGGTCAGGCCGGACGCCAGCAGCGCGTTGTCCAGTTGACTGCCGAGCAGGTACTCGGCCGACAGGTAGGCGACCGCCTTGGCCTTGGCCTGCATCTGGGTGTCGAGCGTCTCCAGCCAGCGCGACATCAGCTGCTGGCGGACCGTGCGGGCCAGCGCGAAGTAGAGGTCGTTCTTGGTCGCCCTGGCCAGCGACACCCCCTGGCCGAACTGCAGTCGCTTGAGGAACTCCTCGGTGAACCGGCCGACGTCTTCGAGGTCGGACTGCAGGATGGCGGGACTCTTGGTGGCCGGTCACGCACGGATCGTAGCGACCGGCGGGAGATATGCCGTTCCGCGGCCCGGTGGACCAGTCCCAGCGGCACGTGTGCGCCAGTTTCGCCGTCACTTCAGGCGTCAGCGAAAGGCTTCCTCAACAGCCGTTCTGCCGACGGCCGCCCGATCGAAGAAGCTCGCCGAACCGGCCAACAGCTCCCGACCGGCCTCGACCAGCGAGCCGATCGTCGCGTAGGCGAAGGTCCCGCCGACCGAGATACGCTGCACGCCAAGCGCTGTCAGATCGGCAACGGTGGGTCCGTGGGGGAGGAGCAGCACGTTCACCGGGCGATCCACCGAGCTCACGATGGACCCGATCTCGCTCGGCCCGCTGACGCCAGGGGCGTACAGCACGTCGGCACCGGCCTCCTGGTAGGCCTGCAGCCGGCCGATCGTGTCCGCCAGATCCGGGCGGCCGTGCAGGTAGTTCTCGGCGCGCGCGGTCAACACCAGGCGATGTTCCCCGCCGTGGGCCGCTTCCGCGGCCGCGGAGATCCGTTCCTTCGCAAGCTCGAGTTCGTAGATCGGGGCGTCGCCCTCGCCGCTGAAGTCCTCGATCGAACAGCCGGCAAGTCCGGTGCGGGCGGCGGCATTGACCAGCCCGGCAACGGATTCGGCGTCATGAGCGAAGCCGTTCTCCAGATCGGCGGAGACCGGGACGTCGACCGCGCCGACGATCATCTCCGCATGCTGCAGCGCCTGCTCCGCCGTCACCGCGCCGTCCCGCTTGCCAAGGGTTGCGGCGAAACCACTGCTGGTCGTCGCGAGTGCGGAGAACCCGAGCCAGGTCAGCAATCGCGCCGAACCGACATCCCAGGGATTCGGCAACAGCAACGGCCCGGCGCCACTGTGCAGCTCGAGAAATCTGCGTGCCACCGCGCCGTTCGCCGACATTCAGCGACGGTAACAAAATCTCCTGCGACCGGTCCGCCTGCTAGGCGGGCACCGACGATTCCGGCCGGCGCTGGCCGCGGTCGGGTCGGGGCACGGTGGCGAACACCGACAACATCAGCCAGCGCGGCAAAGCGCGACGCGCGGTCTCGTCGCCGTCGACGGCCAGATCGCCCGAGCGCAAGGCCTGTCCCCAACCGAGGTCTCCGCGCCAGACCTCGATCATCGTGCGCAACGTCGTCCGGATCGTGACCCGGACGTCGTACCCGGGGTCGAAATCGCAGACGTCGGCGCCTTCCCGGCTGATCACCAACCACCAGTCGCGGTCCGGCGTTGCGACATCTTTGAAGCTGAACAACAGCGTGGTCCGACCGTCCGGGACGGCGTCCAGGTCGATCCGGCGATGCACGTCCCACATCAGCAGATGCGGGTCGAGGTCCTCGTCGCCGAGTTCCGGCACCCAGCGCGTCCCCCACTGCCCGATCAACTCGATGATCGGGGCGAGCTCGCGGCCGGCCTGGGTGAGCCGGTAACTGACCCTGGTGCCGTCGTCATTTCGTTCGACGACGCCGGCCCTGATCAGCGTGGTGAGTCGCTTCGACAGCAGTGCCGGCGACATCCGCGGGACGCCGCGGCGCATGGTGTTGAAGTGCGTGCTGCCCAACATCAGTTCACGAATGATGAGCATCGTCCATCGTTCGTCGAGCAGATCCATCGCCTTGGCGACGGGACAGTACTGACCATAGGAAACGGACATGGCGTCAGCGTAGAACTACGCGCGCGGCACAAACCAGTACAGAAGTTGTACCGGCGCGGTACAGATCCAGAACTGGGAACGGCGGACGGGCGGCCGGACGATCGTCGGGACAACCGACGAAGGGAAATCCCATGACCAGCACCATCGACCGACCGACGCAGACCCCGACCATCGCCGAGCAGGCGCCGAAACTGGTCGCCCACATCGCCGGGTACGTCGCCCACCGCACCATCTCCATGGGCCTGCGGCAGGGCCTGATCCGGGGGTTCGCCGATGCGCCGGGCAGCAGTGCCGACGACCTGGCGGCGGCCCTCGGCCTCGACCCGTTCTACGTGGCGGTCTGGTGCCGGTCCGCGATCGCCGCCGGCGTGCTCGACCGGGCCGGCGAGGGCTACCGGCTCGCCGATCACTTGGACACCCTGCTGCTCGACGATCGCTCGCCGGCCTACGTCGGCGGGGTGTTCGGCGTGATGGAGGCCCGGGAGATGTTCGGCCGGTTCGAGGAGAACTTCGCGACCGGCGCCCGGATGTGGTGGAACGACACCAGCCCCGACTGGATCGCCGCCGTCGCCGGTACCGGCACACCGTTCTACACCCGGCTGGTGCCGGGCGGCCTGGCCCAGGTGCCCGGCCTGGCCGAGCGGCTCGAAGCGGGCTGCCGGGTGGTCGACACCGCCTGCGGATCCGGTGTCGGCCTCGTCCGGCTGGCCCGGCAGTACCCGCGCTGCGAGATCGTCGGCGTCGACGGCGATCAGCACTCGATCGACGAGGCAAGAGGCAGGCTCGCCGAAGCCGGGCTGGCCGATCGGGTCGAGCTCATCTGCAGCCCGCTGGAAGAGATGTCGATCGGTCGCCCGGCACACCTGGTGATCAACAACATCTCCATGCACGAGTGCCGCGACATCGACCAGGTGGCAAGCACTGTCGGTGCGGCGCTGGAACCCGGCGGCTGGTTCGTCATCTCCGACTTCCCGTTCCCCGACACCGACGAGACGCTGCGGACACCGCCGGGACGGGTGATGTCCGGGATCCAGTTCTTCGAGGCCCAGATCGACGACCAACTCCTGCCGAGGGCGACCTACGACGACCTGCTCGCCCGGCACGGGTTCACCGACATCTCTTCTGCGACCCTGACTCCGATGCATGCGCTGACCTGGGGCCGGGCCTGACCGGTCGTTCCTCCCGGTGGGTCCTGCTCAAAGTGCTCGACGAGCTCGTACTCGATGTGGTTACCGGTCGTACTGGGTGAAGGCGAGCGGTTGTTCGACGGTGTGGGCAGTCTCGAGCTGCTGCCGGTCGAGGTCGTCCGAACCCAGGGCCACCCACATCCGCTACCGCCTACCCCGCTGACCGGAAACGGTTCCGCGATATCGACAATTCGGACACTGGGCTGCCGTTGAGGCGTCGACACGCCCGGCCGTGGTGCGCTGATGGGTCGGATCTGGCGCAGGTGGGGTGCTGAAGGCATCCTGATGCGGTCGATGTGCCCGATAAGCCCACGCTGTGCGGGCGTGTCGGGGGACCGCGCCCGCACAGCCGGGAGGCGGAGCCGAGGATCGGCTGGTCGCGCCGCGAACCCGGTAGTGGTGGGGGCGGAACCTTCATCGGGCGGCGATCACCGCAGCTCCCGCTCTTCCTAACAGTCTTTACTGTAAGTACAGTAAGGCAATGCAACTCAGCGGGCGCCCGCTCCTGGACAACGCGGCGGACCATGCGCTGTTCGTCGGTCGGGATGATGCCCTGGCCAGGATCGACCGCGCGCTGCGATCGGGGCTGAACTGCCTGGTCGTCGGTGACCCGGGCAGCGGCAAGACCTCGTTGGTGCGGGCGATGATGTATCGCACCACCGAGTCGGCCCAGCCGCTGCGGGTGACCTACGTCCGGGCGAACGAGGCGCGTTCGGCGGCCGACCTGCTGACCGCCATCCTGACCGCCCTCGGGCCCGGCAGACCGACGCGGTCGTCCGCGATCGACCTGCTGGACGACCTCACCGCCGAACTGGCGGATGCCGATGCCGGCGAGACCGGCATCAGGGTGATGGTGGTCGACGACATCGGCGCAGCGGCCGGCGCGGAACTGTTCGGCGCCCTGCGTGACGAGCTCTGGCAGGTCGGTGCGCAGTGGTTGGTGACCACGTCGACCGCACAGTCGTCGAGCCTGCTGCGGCCACCGGCCGACGTCTTCTTCGAGACCCGGATCGAACTCGGCCCGCTCACCGAAGAGGAAGCCGCCGAATTGCTCCGGCGCCGGATCGACGCCCCCGGCTCGACAGGGTCCGGTCGTGAAATGGAGGGCGCCAACAGCGGCGACACCGACGACACCGATGACGAGCGGAATGCCTGGATGCTGGCCGCGGTCGGCAGCGCGCGCGAGACCCCCCGCAGGCTGCTCGAGGTGGTCCGCGAACTGTCCGCCGACCCGGCTGTCGGGGGTCTGGGGTTCACTACCGTCACGGGGTTGAGGTCGAGGTCCGCGGCGCTGGAGCAGTTGAGCCGGCCGGCACGGATGCTCGCCCAAGAGCTCGAGGCCCTCGGTTGGGCCAGCGCATCGGACGAGAGATTGCTCGTCCGGATGGGCTGGACGCGGCCGCGGGTGGTGCAGGTGATCGCCGAGTTGGAGGGGGAGGGGTTGGTCGAAATGCGTGAAGAGAGCACCGGTCGTGGCCGGCCCCGCAAGCTGTACCGGCTGACGCCTGCGGCGCAGTACACGCCACCGGACTCCGCCGGGGGTGCGCCATGTCCCGTGAAGCTCTGGAGATCCTGCACGACGGCGGCGCGTTCAACCCGTCCCCCCGACATCAGGAGCTGCTGGCCACCCACGTCCCGTTCGACACCATGACCGGTACCCGTGGCTGCGAGCAGGCGCTGGCGGCGGCGCTGCGCCGCAGCGAGCGGGTCACCCTGGTGGGCACCAGCGGCGCCGGGAAATCGAGCGTCATCGCGGCGACCCTGCATCCGCTGGTCGAGGATCTGGTGCCGCTGGCGATTCCGGTGGCGGTGGAGCGACCTGCGGTGGCCGGCGATCCGGTCGCCTTCGTGAGGCATCTCGTCCAGGTGGTCAGCCGGCTGGTGCAGCTCACCGAACCCGATCGCGGCCGGCAGGCCCGCCGGATCGAGAGCGAGACCCACCCGAAGTACAAGCGCGGCAAGGCCTTCAGCGTCGCACCCGGGTCTGGTCGGGGTCTCCGTTCGGCTCGCCTACGAGCTGGAGGCGGCGGTCCAGGAGCCGAGCACGACCAGTGACCAGATCATGGACCAGGGCCGGCAGATCCTGGATCTGTTCCGCAGCCGCGGCCTGACTCCGGTGCTGGTCCTGGACGACACGGATCGTTGGCTGACGGCCACCTGGCTGCCGGACAGCCGGCAGACCCGCGCGGCGTTCTTCACCACCATCCCGCGGCTGCTGTCCGAGGAACTGGACGCCGCGGCCGTGATCGCCGTGCATCCGACCTATCTGGACGACGACGCCTACCGGGCGGCCCGCGGGTTCCTGTCGCGGACCATCGCGGTGCCGGCCGTGCCGTCGGCCGGGGCGGTCGCGGCGATCCTGTACCGGCGGATCGCGTTGGCCATGGACACCAGGGGTCTGCCGGCGATCGACGTGAGCAATGTGCTGGCCGACGCCGCGCTGGTCACCGTGCACGACTACTACTCGAGCCGGCCGTCCGATGTCCGGCGAAACCTGTTGCTGATCCTGCACGCGGCGCTCACCCTGGCGATCGACGACCCGGATGCGCAGCGGATCGAGCGCGGCCACATCGAGCTGGCCATCGCGGAGGGCGAGGGCTGAGTGACGACGGCGAACCGTGGATGCGTGACAGGTTGGCGACAGGTGCCGGTGACACCCTGACTCCAGAGCGTGGACCGAGTTGAAATGGTTCGGCGTTCGGCGGATCAGCGCGGGAGGTGACCGGAGATGCCCGGGTGGCAACCACATTCGCACCCGGCGGCAGCGGACGGCAGCCGGCCGCAGGTGCATCGGCCCGATCCGCAGCTCGCACTTGAACAGCAGCGTCAGCGATGGGGTGAGCACCCGGCCGTCGAGCAAGGAGAGTTCAACGGGGTCGGCCCGCGTCTCCGACAGCGTCGCGCCGGATGATGAGTGCGGCGTCGGTCGCCGGTCTGCAGCGGTCGTCGGGCAATGCCGCGGTCGCCGGACTGCTCGCCGCCGAGACAGGTTCAGCGGTCCGCGCTGACGAGCCACCCTGCTGCCGGATCACCGGTGGTGCAGCGTCGAGAGGCTCTGCAGCGCAAGGAAAAGCGGCGTGGCGGTCTGGTGTTCCACCCGAAGTCGACCCTGTCGGCAGCCAAGATCGTCGGAATGCTGAAGCGCAACAAGAACGTGCCGGACTTTCTGAAGAAGAGCATCGCGGCCCGGAACGGGGCCATCGTGCTGGTCGGGAAGCTGCCGACCAAACCGGAGGGCACCTTCTCGGAGTTCCTGGAGCCGTATCTGGCGGCGCTGACCTCGTCCGAGTGGCAGTTCACCACGGCCACCTCGACCATCGAGGTGACCGGTGAACCCGGGAGCCCGCAGTACCTGCAGATCGTCCGCCCGGACCTGGCGAGCGGGCAGCGACTCGGCAAGGACATCAAGTCGGGCCCGGGGGAGACGACCTTCTTTGCCACCCCGCTGTACTCGTCCAAGAGCGAAGTCATCTACGGCTGGACGGTGGAGAGCGGCGACACCGGCAAGATCGGTGCGGGTCGCGGTCTCGTCGTGCTGGTCACCAAGATCGCCGTGACCGGCCAGAACGGCCGGAAGAAGGTCTTCACCCCGACCGAGGACGTGGTCCTGGAATCGGTGCTGCACGAGATCTCCGCGCACGCCGGGCGGATGACCGAAGGCAAGCCCGACACCCATGGCGACCGCGGGGTCGACGACATCGCGAAAGAGATCGGTGAGTTCTTCCGTTGGTCTGCCGACGCCAGAGGTGTTGTCCCGTCATCGACCTCGAAGGAGATCTTCGAGTTCATCGACCGGACCGCGACCGCGCCGAAGTAGCCCCGACAACAGGCCCGGGATCCGATCAGCTGCCGTCCGGGATGACCGGAACGTCCATCCCGAGCGCGTCGGCGTATCCCTGCAGGAGCTCCGGATAGCCGTGATCCATCGCCGCCTCGCCGACCACGATGTCGACCGGGCCGCCGTCGAGGTGGTCGAGCAGTGCATCCAGGCAGAGGTGCCAGCCGGCGGCGTAGGACGGAGCCTGCGGCCGGTCGGCGAATCGGTGACGCAGGATCAGCGCGGTGCCGGCGCCATCCGTCCGCAGCTCCCAGCGCAGCACGTCCTCCTCCCAACCCAGGACCAGGACCTCCCGCGGGGTGACCTGATGGACGAATCCGTCCCTGGTTTTCGGGTCCGGCATGCCGATGTCGGTGAGCCGGACCGGACCGACCTCGGCGAGCGATCGATCGGATGAGAACGGGAGCCATGCCCGGATGTGCTCCGGCTCAGTCAGTGCCGTCCACACCTGATCCGGGGATTGGGGCAGCGTGCGCTCGACGATCAGCACCCAGTCGGAACCTTCCGCGACGAGCTCCGGCCTGGTGATGGCTGTTCTGGTCATGACGATCCCTTCGGTTGCTCCTGCTGCTCGGGAGATGCGGCCGGGTCGGTCGGAAACACCCGGTCGAGATGCTCCGCGAGCGCGTCGACCCGGGCGGTCCAGGTGGATCGGTAGGCCGCCAGCCACTGGTCGATCTCGGCCAACGGCTTGCTGTTCAGCGCGTACACCCGGCGCTGGGCGTCGACCCGCGACGTCACCAGGTTGTTGTCGCGCAGCACCCGCAGATGCTTGGACATCGCCGGCTGCGAGGTCCCGACCACCGCGATCAGGTCGCCGACGCTGGCCTCGGAGACCAGCAATCGATCCAGGATCCGCCGGCGGGACGGTTCCGCGACAACGGTGAACAGGTCGGCCATCAGCGCATATTACTACAGCGGCATATGCGCGACAAGGCATACGAGGAGGAGGGCAGTCGGCTCGCGGAACCGGTCGCGAGCAACGGTCGAGGTTCTCCGGGCACCTGTCGCCCGCGAACGAGGTGTCGCGCACGGGTTGCTGCGGAGCGAGTCGTCCGGGAGAAAGGACTGTCAGTGAGGAACGGTAGTTTGGCCCCATGGTGATGCTCGGAGTGCATGTCGGCGCGCGCGAGGACGACGCCGATCCCGTCGACGAGGCGACGGCGGTCCGGCGCGGACGGCGTGCAGATCTTCCTCGCCGATCCGCAGGGCTGGAAGGCGCCCAAGCCGCATCCGCTCGCCGACCAACTGCGGGCCGTCGGACCTGGACGATCTACGTCCACGCGCCCTACGTGCTCAACGTCGCGACCACCAACAACCGCATCCGGATCCCGAGCCGCAAGCTGCTCGGCGCCCACGCCAACGGCCGCGGCGGCGCTCGGCGCGAAGGGGATGATCGTGCACGGCGGTCACGTCACGGCCGACGCCGATCCGTCGGTCGGGTTCGACAACTGGCGCAAGGTGTTCGCCCGGCAGGCCGAGGACGGCGGATTCCCGCTGCCGATCCTGATCGAGAACACCGCAGGCGGTGACAAGGCGATGGCCCGGCACCTGGAGGCGATCGCCAGGCTCTGGGATGCGGTCGGGGAATTCGGCCCGGGCTTCGTCCTCGACACCTGCCATGCCTGGGCCTCCGGCATCGACCTGGCGACCGCGGTCGATCAGATCAAGGCCATCACCGGCCGGGTGGACCTGGTGCACTGCAACAACTCCCGGGACGAAGTCGGCTCCGGCAGGGATCGGCACGCACCGCTGGCCGACGGTGAGATCCCGACCCAGGCGCTGATCGACATCGTCAAGGCCGCCGGTGCGCCGGTGATCCTGGAGACGCCCGGCGGTCCGGAGGAGCGGGCCGCGGAGGTCGAGATCCTGCGCGCCGGCGTCGAGTAGCAACGCATCGCGGGTCGGGCGAGGATCGTCCCGGCACCGGGGGAGTGGTGCCGGGACGACGCCGGTCAACGGTGGCCGCCAGGTCGATGCCGCGGCGGCCTGGAAACCGCTCAGTCCTCGATCTCGAACGTCCTGCGCACCGGGTGGTTCGCCACGATGACCGCGTCGGCGTCGTAGGCCGACTTGATGGTGACCAGCCGGCCCCAGGTGACCGGGTCGTACCCGACGCTCGGATCGGTCGGCGTGCTCGACGAAGTTCAGGTACTGCCGGCCCGCACGGAACGGGTTCATCGCCGACGACCAGTCGGTCGGCATCCCGCTGCGCCGCCGCGCCCATCTCCGGCGTTGCCGCGATACCCACGCCGAGCACCAGGAACTCGCCGTCGAGCATCGGCATCGCGCCGGCACCGGGGTGCGGACGGCTCAGCGCCCCGCCCAGTTGCCGGATCTCGCTCACCAGCAGCGTCGACTGCGAAGCCGGGACCGGCAAGTTCGACGAACGCCCGGATCGCCTCCTCCGGCATTCCGGCCAGCACCACCGCGTTCGACGCGCCGGGCGTCGGACCCTCCGGGTCCATGTGCAGCCCGGCCAGCGACGCGACCGGCACCCGGCCGAAGGTGTCCATCTCCGGGCCGAGATCCCGCAGTGCCGAGAGGATCTCGCTGCTCGCGCTCGTCCGAGGCCAGCACCGCGCCGTCGATCACCACGAGCTGGCGACCGCGGAACGGCTCCGGGATGTCGGGCAGCGGCGGCAGGTTGAGCACCCGGAAAGATGGTGGTCACCTCGTCGGGGGCGTCGGCGGCCCAGGCCAGCCAACCACGCAGCACCCGTTCGGTGTCCGTGCGGTCCCAGACCATCATCCCGGCGAACGCGGTGTCGAACGGGAAGATGGCGAACTCCAGCGCCGTGACGATGCCGAAGTTGCCGCCGCCACCGCGGATCGCCCAGAAGAGCTCGGCGTTCTCGGTCGCGTCCGCCCACACGATGGAGCCCGTCGGCCGTGACGATCTCCACCCCGGTGATGCTGTTGGTCTGCAGGCCGAGCTTCCGGGCGTACAGGAAGATCCCGCCGCCCAGCGAATAGCCGGCCACTCCGACGTCGGGCGACGACCCGTGCAGCACGGCGAAACCCTGAGCCGCGGCGGCCTGGACGACCGGCAGCCAGACGGCTCCGCCGCCGACCCTGGCACGCTGCCGCACCGGGTCGATCTGCACCGAATCCATCCCCGAGGTGCGGACGATGACGACGTCATCCAGTCGGCCGAGGGGTCCGGCATTGTGTCCGGTGCTCTGCGGGGCCACCCGCAGGCCGGCGTCCACGGCGGCGCGCACCACCTCCGCGGTCTCCTCGGCGTTCGTCGGGAAGGCGACGGCGGCCGGACGCTGGTCGACGGCAAGATTCCACGGCGTGCGGGCCTCGTCGAAGCCCGGATCGCCCGGGCAGCAGGACGGTGGCGCCGCACAGCACGCGCAGTGTCTCGGCGCGCGGCGGAGCGATCGGGCGGTGGAGCGGGTGATGTCACTGATGGTCATGCTGGGAAACCTCCGGGTCGATGTCGATGTGACATGACCACGGTGGAGGACAGCGGTTGAAAGGCACTGAAGGTTCACTGAAACCGCCGGCCGCAGCTCTGCAAGTCGCCTTTCAGCGACGCCGGCTGCACAGCCTGCTGTGATCAACCACGTCGGCACCATTGCCGAGCAGTTCATGGTGCCGAAGCGGTTGATCAACAGCGTCGCTGGCGGTCGACGAGATCAACGCCTTGACGCGAGTTGGTGGGTGCCGAAGCGGTTGATCAACAGCTTTGACGGGGCGTGGCGGGTGCCGACGCGGTGACCAACAGCGTTCAGGGCAGCGGGTGCCGCAGCATCACTTCGGCGCGCGCCACGTCCGCTCGAACGGCAACCGCCAGGCGTGCGGCGCGATCAGCTGGTGGATGGCGTTCGGACCCCAGGAGCCGGGCGTGTACGGCTTCACCGGCGGCGGATCGTCCAGCAGCGGAATCGACCGCTCCCACAGGCTTTCGATGCCCTCGGCGGTGGTGAACAGGGTGTGGTCGCCGCGCATCGCGTCCAGGATCAGCCGCTCGTAGGCCTCGAGGACGTCGCCGGCGTGGGTGGTGTCGTGGGTGGAGAACTGCATGCTCAGCTTGTCCAGCTTCATCCCCGGCCCGGGGCGCTTGCCGTAGAAGGAGAGCGACACCTTGGTCTCGTCGGCGAGGTCGAACGTCAGGTGGTCCGGTCCCTGGGTGCCGACCCCGGACCCGGTCGGGAACATCGACTTCGGCGCCTCCTTGAAGGCGATGGAGATGATCCGCTGCCCCTCGGCCATCTTCTTGCCGGTGCGCAGGTAGAACGGGACACCGGCCCAGCGCCAGTTGTCGATCCTGGCCTTGAGCGCGATGAAGGTCTCGGTGTCGGACTCCGGCGCGACACCCTCCTCGCCCCGGTAGCCCAGGTACTGCCCGCGGACGACGTTGTGCGGATCGATCGGCAGCAGCGAGCGGAAGACCTTGTTCTTCTCCTCGCTGATGGCCCGCGGTTCCAGCGCGGTGGGCGGTTCCATGGCGACGAAGGCCAGTACCTGGAACAGGTGGGTGACCACCATGTCCTTGTAGGCGCCGGTGGCCTCGTAGAAGCCGGCCCGGCGGTCCAGGCCGAGGGTCTCCGGGATGTCGATCTGGATGTGGTCGATGAAGTTGCGGTTCCAGATCGGCTCGAACAGCCCGTTGGCGAACCGGAACGCCAGGATGTTCTGCGCGGCCTCCTTGCCCAGGAAGTGGTCGATCCGGAAGACCTGGCTTTCCCGGAACACTCCGTGCACCTGATCGTTCAGCTCGATCGCGCTCTCCAGGTCGGTGCCGAACGGCTTCTCCATCACCACCCGGGACCGCTCCACCAGGCCGGCGTCCTTGAGCATGGTGACCACCGCGAGCGCGGCCTTCGGCGGCACGCTCAGGTAGTGCAGCCGCAGCACGTCGTCGCCGAGTTCGGCCTCGGCCTCGGCGACGGCCGCGGCCAGCGCCTCCGGCCCGGCGCTCTGCGGGACATAACGCAGCTTGCCGGCGAAGGTCGCCCACTGGCCCTCGTCCAGCGGGCGGGTGCTGAACTCGGTGACCGCCTCGTGCGCGAAATGCCGGAAGGCATCGGTGTCCATGTCCTCGAGCGAGGTGGCGACCACCTGCACGTCCGGGGTCAACGCCGACAGCGCCAGGTGGGTCAGGCCGGGCAGCAGCTTGCGACGGGACAGATCACCGGTCGCGCCGAACAGCACGATGACATGCGGATCGAGATGCTCGGTCTCACGCCGAGATGGCCTGGAACCGGGCGCGGGATAGGCGATGCTCTGCGCGGGTGCGGTCGTCATGGACAGATGATCCCACCGCTGCGTCAGGCCGCGCGGGGTGGTCGTTTCCGCGAGGTAAACACCGCCCGAAACTCCCCACTGATCTCCGACCCGACCACCGATCGAATCGTCGGGGACGGGCCGACGGTGCCTAGAGCCCCGCCATCAGATCGGTCTCGGTGATACCGGGGCCCTGTCCGTCCCGGATCGCCCATTCGGTGCCGAACACATAGCCGAATGCCTCCGCCGGCATCGCCAGGAACATCGACTGCTCGGCGATCTGGCTCGCGTGCGCCCGCATCGCGGCCCGCTTGGTGTCGAGGTAGGTCGAAACATCAACTGCCGCCGTGATTTCCGATTCCGGCTTGCCCCGTGTATCGGCGTCGGGATCGTCGGGCAGTTCCATTCCGGACTCGCGGGCGATGCGAACGAATTCATCCATGCCCCGGTGGAGATGGTCCCGGTTCATCGTCATCTGGAAGACCCGCGGCGTGCCGGCGAGTTCCGCGGCGCGGACACCGACCCGATGGACCTGGATGTGGTCGGGATGGCCGTAGTTGCCGTTGTCGTCGTAGATGGTCAGCACGTCGGCGTTCTCTTCCCGCAGGATGACCGCCAACCGCTCGGCGGCCTCCTCGATCGAGGCCGTCCAGAACGATCCGGGTGCATCGTTGGTCGGCTCGCCCATCATCCCGGAGTCGACGTACCCCAGGAACTCGGTGCGCTGGGCGCCGAGAATCTCGGCAGAGGCGAGGGTTTCGGTGACGCGGCGCTGCCATAACGGCTCGTCCTGGCCGAGAAATCCGTCCTCGACCTCACCCAGTTCGCCGCGGGTGGCCACCGCCAGCACCACCCGGTGTCCCTGATCCGCCGCCTTGCGCATGACCCCGCCGGCCACGATGCACTCGTCATCGGGATGTGCGTGGAACGTCACCATGGTGGCCATCGGCCAACGCTATGTCATGGCAGTTGGTTCAGGCCGCCGATCCCCATCCGGCGATGGGCGACTCGGTGAGCTGGACCATCTCGGCCATCAGCCGGGCCGCCTTCTCCAGCAGCCTGGCGGAGACCAGCACGTCGAGCGCCTCAGGGTCCATGCCCCAATGAGCTGCCGTGCGGCGCACCGCGAACGACACGATCGAAGGATCGATGTCGCTGCTGCAGAAGACCGTGCTGGCAATGCGCCGGATGTCCCGGCGCTGTTCCTCCACGTCAACGGCGAGATCGACCCCGTGCAGCTCTGGTGCGCGGACGATGGTCAGGAACGCGGCGTCGATGCGGGGTTGGTCGTCCGGGCCCACCGATCCACGCATGTCGTTCATGGTGTGCTCCTTGGATTGTCAGGTTGAGACCGAGCGAGATACCCGCGATGGCGGACGATCTGCTCGTCGTCAGAGACAGTGATGTCGCGGCCACCGGCCTGCCAGAGGCTGCGCAGGTATTCGGTGGTGGTGGCGGGATCGGAATGGCGACGGGTGATCCGGTCGGCGGCGGTGGCGTCCGGCACCCCGGTTGCGGGGGTGTCCGTGGTGACGATGTCCTTTGCAGAAGTGGCGCTGTGCGCCTACATGCCGGGCAACGGAGGCGGCAGCGCCCCCAGGTGCCGCCCACCAATGGGCGGCCTGGATCGATCAAGCAACTCCAGTGTACGAGCGGAGTCGGCCCCTCCCCGGCAGGTGGACAGTGACGTAGAGCCCACTCGAATCCGGTGTGCCGCAACGATGTCGCACCCGGTGACCGGATGATGACGAAGCGACAATTTCTGAGCGTGTCGGTGTGAACGGCGCCATGGCCGGGCGCGACGATCCGGGAGCACCAGCCGCCGACGAAGCACCGGCGTGTGACCCGGATCTCCGACAGCCAACGGACAATCGGTCGCAGCATTGGTCGGATGTCGTTCAGAACGTCAAATTTTCCTGGGCGAGAGAGCTGCGTGCCCGCCGTCGCCGGGTCAAGATCGACAGGAACTCGACGAAGGGAGTACGCCCGATGGACCACGACCAGACACCGCCCGAGCCGCACCCCGGCCTGGCCGCCATCGCCGGGCGGTGGCACGCGACGGGAACCGTGCTGGACGAACCACCGGTTTCCATCACCGGAACCGACACCTACACCGTGCTGCCCGGCGGGCATTTCCTGCTGCATGAGGTCGATGTCACCGTCGGAGGGCAGCCGGTCGAGACGATCGAGATGATCGGCGAACGGGAACCTGGTGGCGCCGCGATGCTGGCTCGTTCCTACGACAGTTCCGGCTGGGTCACCGTGATGCGGTTGCAGATCGACGACGAAGGGGTGTGGCGGTTCAGCGGCGGGAGTGACATGGCACCGCCTGCGCACGACACCGGCAAGACGGCGAAGGAAGCGGCGGTGCGGTCGACGCTGCGGATCGCGCCGGACCGGTCGGAGATGGCCGCAGTGTGGGAGCGGACCGACGACGGCCGGAACTGGCTGCCGTGGATGGACATGCACTTCACCCGCGAAGACCTACGGTGACCAGTCGCCGGGGACGTCACCGTCCGGCGTCGCCCGGGACGAGTCAGCCGGGAACGATGTCGCCGCTACCCGACGTACTGCGATCGACCTGCGGCGGATTCCCCGTATAGGTGATGTCCCCGCTGCCGTTGACGGTCGCGGACAGCCGGCCGGTGACCTGCACCCGGGCGCTGCCGGATCCGTCCACCTCGACGTCGGCCTCGGCGGTGATCAGGCCCGAACCGTCGTAGCCGCCGGATCCGCTCAGGGTGACCTGCTGGGTATCGGCGGTGCCGCCGAGCGTGACCCCACCGGAGCCCGACAGATCCACCACCACACCGGTCATCGCCAGGCCGGTCAGTTCCACCGAACCCGATCCCGATGCGAGGACCGTACTGTCGCCGCGCAAGGTGCCGATGCCACTGGCATTTCCCGATCCACTGACCTCGAGCCGGTCCAGGGGGCCGACGGTCAGGGCATAGGCGATCTCGCCGCTGCCGATCGAATCCTTGTTGTCCAGGATCAGCGTCCCGTCGATCACCTGGGACGTCAGACCGGTCAGGTCGTTGGCCCCGGCACTGACGGTCAGCGATTCCGTCCCACCGGTGGTGATCGTCAGGTTGCCGCTGGTGAGCAGCCGAACGGAGGTGACGCCCTGGATCTCCCGGACCTGACTGGTCTGCTCGCCGGAACTCCGCAGCAGGCTGCAACCTGACGCCAGCACCAACACCGCGACGATCGCTCCGGTCAACCACCATCGGCTCGTTCGCATTCGGCCCATTCTCACCGTTCCGTCGGTCATCCGTCCAGCACAGGTCGTCACCGGGCGAGTCCGGCGAGCAGCCGGTCGAGGAATGCCACCTGGCCCTTGACCAGTTTGCTGCGGGCGGTGTCGATGTCGAACCACTCTGCCCGGTCGACCTCCGGGAACGCTCTGCAGCCGGCCGGATCTCGGCGGCCACTCGACCTCGAAGGTGTTGCTGCGGCAGCTCGACGCGTCGAAGTCGGCCGCCCTGGCGAAGGCGATCACCGACTTCCCGCTCTGCGCGATCGAACCCAGCTCCAGGTCGGGTCCGTCCGGCAGCGGGGAGCCGAGCTCCTCGGCGAACTCCTTGGCGGCCACGGCCTTCGGGTCGTCGAGCGGGGTGTCGGTGCCCGGTCCGTACTCGCCCTTGGGGATCGACCAGGCGTGCTCGTCCTTGCGCGCCCAGAACGGGCCGCCCATGTGCACCAGCATCACCTGCACGGCATCGTCGCGTCCGCCGGTAGCAGCAGCAGTGCCGGCGCTGCGCTTCACTGCACCTCACCCGTCATGACCGCCATCGTGCCCATCGTCGACCACCGCGCGGCCGGTCGGGCAACGTCGGCGGGTTCGTCGACGTGTCACGATCGGCCCATGACCGCAGGACGCGACGCCGCCGATCGTCACCCTCGGGTCGACGCGAACGGCCCCATCGAGTCGGGCTCGGAGAGCACGCTGACGGTGCTGATCGCCTTCGGCGCCAACTTCCTGGTCGCGGTGGCCAAGAGCTGGGCGGCCGCGCTGACCGGCTCCGCCTCGATGGTCGCCGAGGCCGCGCACTCCTGGGCGGACACCGGCAACGAGATCTTCCTGATGATCGCCAACAAGCGGTCCAGCCGACCGGCCGACGCTCGGCCACCCGCTGGGCTTCGGGCGGGAGGCCTACGTCTGGTCGCTGTTCGCGGCGCTCGGACTGTTCGTGGCCGGCGCCGCGGTGTCGATCACCCACGGCATCCACGAACTCTTCGATCCGGAACCGGCCAGCGACTTCGTCATCGGGTACATCGTGCTGGCGGTGTCGTTCCTGCTGGAGGGGTTCTCGTTCCTGCAGTCGGTGCGGCAGGCCCGCCGGGAGGCGCGGGCGCTGCACCGCGACCTGATCGATCACGTGCTGGCGACCTCGGATCCCACACTGCGCGCGGTCTTCGCCGAGGACGCCGCCGCGCTGACCGGGTTGGTCATCGCCGCCACCGGTCTGGCGCTGCACCAGATCACCGGCTCGGCGACACCGGATGCGATCGGCTCGATCCTGGTCGGTGTGCTGCTGGGGGTCGTCGCTGTCGTGCTGATCAATCGGAACCGGCAGTTCCTGGTCGGCCAGGAGGTCAGTCCGGCGGCGCGGTCGGCGGCGCTGACGGCGTTGCTCGATCTCGCCGACGTGGATCGGGTGACCGCCCTGCGGCTGGAGTTCATCGGTCCGCGGCAGGTCTACCTGGTCGCCGACGTCGACCTGACCGGCGACGACAGCGAACCCACCTGGCGATCCGGCTGCGCGCTCTGGAGGCCAGGATCCGGCGAATCCCCGGCGGTGGTGGACTGCACGCTGAGCCTGTCGGCACCGGACGAGCCGGCGCTGGTTCCCTGATCAGCCGTCAGGCCTCAGCCGTCGGTAGCCGCGCGGGCGGCGGTGCAGTCGGCGCACACCCCGAACAGCTCGAGCTCGTGGTTGATGTCGCTGTAGCCGTACTCGGCCGCCACCGTGCGGGCCCAGCGTCTCGACGCTGGGCGCCTCGATCTCCTGGGTGCGGCCGCACTGCCGGCACACCAGGTGATGGTGGTGGCGCGGGCTGTTCGCACTGCCGGTACAGCACCTCACCGGACTGATTGCGCACCGTGTCCAGGTCGCCGCCGCCGGCCATGTCCTGCAGCGCGCGGTACACGGTGGCCAGGCCGATGGTCGAACCGGAGGAGCGCAGCGCGCTGTGCAGATCCTGGGCCGAGACGAACTCGTCGGTCCCGGCCAGGACCGCAGGATGGCCGCCCGCTGCGTGGTGTTGCGGCGTTGCGTGACGACCATCGGTTCTCTTTCCATTGCATCCGGGTGCACAGGCGAGGGTACCCGGATGGTCGGCGCCGCTACGGTGATCGTCATGCCGGCCGACCGCCCCCGACGACACCTCGCCCAGCGGCGTGACCGCGCGGTCCTGGTGACGCTCCGTGACCTTCGTGCTGTTGGTCGCAGGTTGTTCGAGCGGCGGCGGGACCACCACCCCGTCCGCCACCGTCTCCACCGTCACGGCGGGCACCATCACCAGCCAGGTGACCAACACCGTCACGTCCACGGCCGGTGGCGGCACCGTGCTGGCCTCGCCGCCGGCACCCACCCCGGAGCCGGCGCCGGTGGACGCCGACTGTCCCTACCTGGCCGACGACGCGGTGGCCGACATCAACGGCCAGCACACCGGCACCACCCAGATCATCGACGTCGCGCCGTACCCGATCTGCATCTTCACCCGCTCCGACGGCGAACCGCTGGCGTCGATCCGGATCATCCAGGCGGACACCCCGCAGGCCGCCGTCGCTGCGGTCGACGCCCACGTCCCGATCGACGGCTCCGACCCGGCCAGCCAGCCGCCCGGCTGGTCCGGCGGCTCGATGGTCACCGACACCGGCTCGATCTACGCGGTGTCCAAGGGCACGATCGCGGTGGTCGCGGAGTCCAACCAGCAACAGTCGATCAAGGGCCGGCAGATGGTGATCACCGCGGTGGGCAACCTCGGGCTGTAGCCCGCGGCACCGCGGGTCGAGACCTGACGCCCACAGCTCGCCGTGGCAGGATGGTTCACCGTGAGCAACCTCTACGCGACCCTGCACACCAATCGCGGCGACATCCGGATCGAGCTGTTCCCCTTCCAGGCGCCCGAAGACGGTGAACAACTTCGTCGGTCTGGCCAAGGGAACGGCGAAGTACACGACCAAGAACGCCTCCGGCGAGACCACCGGCCCGTTCTACGACGGGGCGATCTTCCACCGGGTGATCTCCGGCTTCATGCTGCAGGGCGGCGACCCGACCGGCACCGGCCGCGGCGGCCCCGGCTACACCTTCGCGCGACGAGTTCCACCCGGAGCTGTCGTTCAACAAGCCGTACCTGCTGGCGATGGCGAACGCCGGCCCGGGAACCAACGGCTCGCAGTTCTTCATCACCGTCGGCCCGACAGCCGCACCTGAACCGCAAGCACACGATCTTCGGTGAGGTCGCCGACCAGGCGTCCCGTGACGTCGTCGACGCCATCGACGCGCACCAGCACCGATCGCTTCGACCGGCCGTCCGAGGACGTGGTGATCAACTCGATCAGCATCGAGGAGACCGGGGACGAATCAGCCCCGCCGTCCGCCTGATCGAGCGACCGCAGCCGAGCGACCGGGACGTCCGACCGGAAGGCCGATGAGTACCCCACCGCAGTATCCGTCCGGGGGTCCGGTCGGCTACCCGGCGCAGCCGGCCGCCACCTGCGTCTGGCACCCCGACCGGGAAACCGCGCTGAGCCTGCACCCGCTGCGGCCGGCCGGCCTGCCCGGAGTGCCTGACCCCGGCCAGCGTCGGATTCCACTGTCGTGCCTGCGTCGCGGAGGCCCAGGCGGGCCAGCGGGCGCCGCGGACGGTGGCCGGTGCCAAGGTCGGCCAGAAGCCGCATCGTGTCGATGGTGCTGATCGGCATCAACCTGGCGTTCTTCCTGGTGACCGCTCTGCAGGCGCGGTCGGCGATGGACCTGTCGCCGTCCAGCGCTCTACATCCAGGGCAGTCTGATCCCGGCGGAGGTCGCGTCCGGGGACTACTGGCGGTTGCTGACCGCCGGATTCCTGCACGGCAACCTGATCCACATCGCGACCAACATGATCTCGCTGTACATCCTGGGGTTGCCGCTGGAGCGGATGCTCGGCCGGTGGCGCTTCGTGACCGTCTACCTGCTGAGCCTGCTCGGCTCGTCGGTCAGCGTGATGCTGTTCAGCTACGCAGTTCGCGCCGACCATCGGTGCCTCCGGCGCGATCTACGGCCTGATGGGCGCCCTGGTCGTCACGTTCAAGCGGTTCGGCTTCGACCTGCGGCAGCTGCTGGTGGTCGTCGCGCTGAACGTCTATGTCACGTTCCAGTCGCCGGGCATCTCCTGGCAGGGGCACCTCGGCGGACTGGTGGTCGGCGCGATCGTCGGCGCGGCCATGGTCTACCCGCCGCAGCGCACCAGGACAGTACTGGCTGTGGGGGACCGTGATCGGTGTGCTGGTGGTGCTGGCCGCCCTGTTGATCTTCCGCAACGCCCAGATCGGTGAATGGTTCTGCGTCTACAACGCCGACGGCAGCGGCGGGTGCGTGCCCGCGCACTGATCGCGAACCGGGCTCAGCTGTCAGCCCCTTGTTCACACCTGCGGCGACCACTCCCGCAGCGCAGCCAGCACCTCGGTCGGGTCGGCGCCCAGATCGGTGCGGCCGAAGACCAGCAGGTCGTCGTCCACCAGGTCGATCTCGATGGTGGTGTTGGCGAGGCCCAGCCGGCTCGAGGTCGCGCTGTGGATCGCGCGAACCTGCGACCAGGGCACCATCCGCTGCCCGCCGAACCTGGTCACCAGCAGTCCCCGCGGGCCGGCGGTCAGCCGGCGCCGCGAGCCGGTCACCGACACCACCGCCAGCACCACTGCGATCACCACGCCGACGACCAGGTCCATCGGGTTGCTGGTGAACACCACCCAGACCACGGCGGCGCAGGCCGCAACGACGCCGAGAGCGATCAGGACGGGAGACGGGCGCCAGGTCCGTGAGCCCGGCCCGGGGAAGTCGGAGCCGAGGGTCATCCGTCGTCCCGCCGTGGCCGCTGTCCACAGGAGCTGTCCACATTGGGGATGAATCACATCGATGTTGTTCGTCGGCCGCCAGGTGCCAATGGCGCGGTCAGCGCCACCGCATGGTCATCAGCAGGCCGGCGATCATCAGCGTGAACCCGATGGCGAAGTTCCAGTTGCCCAGGTTGGCGATGAACGGGATGTTCGCGCCCCACAGGTAGTAGACGACCAGCCAGAGCAGGCCGAGCACCATCAGGCCGAGCATGATGCCGATGTAGAGCGGCGACGACGGGCGCCGCGACGTGCGCCCGGGCGGCGGCCGCGGCCGCCGAGTTCGCCTCGGTCGTCGTCTCGGGCGGTGGTGGTCGCGACCTTCTTGCGGACCTTCGACTTGGGCACGGCATTCCTCCACGCTGACGAAACTGATCAGCACGACCGCCCGTGCGGACGGATCGGGCTCGACTGCGACCGCCCCGGATCACCGGGACCGTACGCCTGAGCTACTAGCCTACGGTGTTGTGATGGGGGTGAGCACGAATGCAGCCGTCTGACGGCGCCGAGCAGGCCCCGGTCAGGCGTCGTCGGTCTCGGTGGACGTTCACCCGATGGCAGGTCGGCGTCGTGCTGGTCTGCCTGATCGCCGGCCTGCTGCTGGGCACCGCCCGGTCCTACTCGCAGGGCGAGGACATCAGCAACCGGTCGGTCGACCTGTCCGCCGTTGTCCAGGACGCCGAGCAGCGGGTGCTGGCGGCCGACGCGCAGGCCGCGCGAACTGCAGGCGCAGATCGACGCGGCCGCCGAGGGCGACGTCTCCCCGCAGGTCGAGGCCGCCCGGGCCGAGGTCGCCGCGCTGGAACCGGCCGCCGGCCTGGTCCCGGTCGTCGGGCCCGGGCTGTCGGTGTCGATGTCCGACGCCCCCCGGGACGCGGACGGCAACTATCCGGCCGGCGTCGACCCGGACGACCTGGTGGTCCACCAGCAGGACGTGCAGTCGGTGGTCAACGCGCTCTGGGCCGGCGGCGCCGAGGCGATGATGATCATGGACCAGCGGGTGCTGACCACCTCGGCGGTCCGCTGCATCGGCAACACCCTGCTGCTGCAGGGCCGGACCTACTCGCCGCCGTTCGTGGTCACCGCCATCGGCGACGCCGCCAGCGATGTCGGCCGCGCTGGACGCCGAACCCGGCGTGCAGTTGCTGCTGCAGTACGTCGACAAGTACAAGCTGGGCTACGAGGTCACCGGTGCTCGATTCGGTCGACGCTGCCCGCCTACGACGGCCCGGTCCGGCTGGCGTCGGCCAGGGAGGGCGCGATGAGCATCGACGAGCGCAGCACGGACGGCACCGGACCGGCGCACGCCGCCGCGAGCGGACCGGCGGCGACGTGGCGCGGACGGTGTCTGCGCGGCATCGGCCAGATGCTGATCACCCTCGGCGTCGTCGTGCTGCTGTTCGTCGTCTACGAGGTGTACGTCACCGACCTGTTCGGCGCAGCAGAAGCAGGCGGCGGCGACCCGCGGTCGACCAGGTGTGGGCCAGCGCGGAGGTCGGAGCCGACCAGCACCGTCGTGGTCGCACAACCCCGACCAGCTGGTCACCGACCCGCGGCAGCGCACGCCCACCTACGAGACCTCGCTCGGCGAGGGCTTCGCCAAGCTGTACGTCCCGGCGTTCGGCGCCGACTACGTCTTCACCGTCGTCGAGGGCACCGACTCCGGACGACCTGTACATCGGGCCCGGCCACTACGCCGACACCCAACTGCCCGGCCAGCAGGGCAACTTCGCCGTCGCCGGCCACCGGGTGTCCAAGGGCTCGCCGTTCAACGATCTCGGGCTGCTGGCCTCCTGCGACGCCGATCGTGGTGGAGACCCAGGACGACTGGTTCGTCTACCGGGTGCTGCCGATGGCGGAGGAGATCGCGACCTGGGCGGACACGCCGCGGGCGCACTGCGACGGGGTCGGCGTGCAGACCGGGCCTATGACGGGGTCTTCGGCCGGGAGATCACCGTGCCGTCGGACTACGCGCAGGTGCTGCCCGTCCCGCACGTCAACTCGACCGCGGTGCCCGCCGACGCGCGAACGGCTGATCACCCTGACCACCTGCCACCCGCAGTTCTCCGATGCCGAACGGATGATCATCCACGGCGTGCTGGTGAAGAGCTACTGCGAAGTCGGCCGGCTTCCTGCCGCCCGAGCTCGCGGAGGG
Source organism: uncultured Actinomycetota bacterium (assembly GCA_963719475.1). Taxonomy (GTDB): domain Bacteria; phylum Actinomycetota; class Actinomycetes; order Mycobacteriales; family Nakamurellaceae; genus Nakamurella. The sequence goes on from CAVRCD010000017.1 coordinate 43,541, forward strand.
CTGAGGCGATGTACACCTGGATCTGGCGTCATCTGCCCGGCCCGACCGCGGCCCGGGCCGCGCAGGCGCTGCTGCTGTTCCTGCTCGTGGTGGCGCTGCTGTTCTTCGTGGTGTTCCCGTGGCTGGAGCCGTACCTGCCGTTCGATCGGGTCACCCAGGGCGCACCGCCGGCGCGCCGGCCGGCCGCAATCGGGCAGTGCCCGGGCTGGCCCGTATGCGACCCTTGATCCCGTGACGACCATCCTCGTCGTGGACAACTACGACTCCTTCGTGTTCAACCTGGTGCAGTACCTCGAGCAGCTCGGCGCCGAGTGCATCGTGCGCCGCAACGACGCCGTCACCACCGACGAGGTCGCCGACCTCGGGGTCGACGGGGTGCTGCTGTCGCCCGGCCCCGGTACCCCGGCCGACGCCGGCGTGACCGAGGAGATGGTCCGCTGGGCGGCCGGCCGGCTGCCGGTCTTCGGGGTCTGCCTGGGGCATCAGGCGATCGCCGAGGTGTACGGCGCGGTGGTCGACCGCGCCGAGGAGCTGCTGCACGGCCGCACGTCGCTGGTCGAGCACGCCGGCGCCGGGGTGCTGGCCGGGCTGCCCGACCCGTTCACCGCGACCAGGTACCACTCGCTGGCCGTGGTCGACGGCACCGTCCCGGCCGAGCTCGAGGTGACCGCCCGCACCGCCGGCGGGGTGATCATGGGTCTGCGGCACCGGGAGTTCGCGATCGAGGGCGTGCAGTTCCATCCGGAATCCGTGCTCACCCAGGGCGGCCACCGGATGCTCGGCAACTGGCTCGCCGCCTGCGGTGACGCCGGCCGCCGCCGATCTGGTGCCGCCGCTGGAGGACGACGTCGAACGGCTCCGGCTCAGCGCCGTCTGACTCGACCTGCCGGCACGACAGCACAACAGCAGAGCCCACGAACCGGTAGCCCGGTACGGGCTGCTGTTCGTTCACGGCGCGGTGCCGGGTCCTGGCCTCAGTTGGCGCTCGGCGGACCCGAGGGTCACGCGTGACCGTCTGGCTCTGGCCGTCGCGGGTGAAGGTGACGTCGGTCGTGCCGTTCGGGGTGGCCGAGCGCACCGCCGCGATCAGCGCGTCGGCGCTCTCCACGGTCTGGTTGCCGATGCCGGTGATCACGTCGCCGGCCTCGAGTCCGGCGGCCTCGCGCGCCGCCGCCTGCGGTGACGTCGGCGATCTTGGCGCCGGTCGGGATCTGGCTGGACTCGTCGGCCGCGTCGCCGACCGAGGCGCCGAGCACCGCGTGGGTGGCCTTGCCGGTGTCGATGATCTCCTGGGCGATCCGCTTGGCCTGGTCGATCGGGATGGCGAAGCCGACGCCGATCGAGCCGGCCTGGCTGCCGTCGGAGGATGTCGGACAGCGATGCGATCGCCGAGTTGATGCCGATGACGGCGCCGTTCATGTCGACCAGCGCGCCGCCGGAGTTGCCCGGGTTGATCGCCGCGTCGGTCTGCACCGCGTTGATCACGGTGTCCTGCGACTGCGCCGCTGGCCGTCGCCTCGCCGGAGGTGCGGACCGGACGGTTGAGCGCGGAGACGATGCCGGAGGTGACGGTGGCGGAGAGGCCGAGCGGCGAGCCGATCGCCACGACCGGCTGGCCGACCTGCGAGGTCGGCGGAGCTGCCGAGGGTGGCGGGCGTCAGGCCGGAGACGCCGTCGGCCTTGATCACGGCGAGATCGTCGGTGGCGGTGGTGCCGACCACGGTGGCCGTGGCGGTGGTGCCGTCGTTGAACCGGACCTCGAGGTCGGTGGCGCCCTCGACGACGTGGTTGTTGGTCAGGATCAGGCCGTCGGCGGTCAGGATGATCGCCGGAGCCCTCACCGCTGCTCTGGTTGGAGCTGGCCAGCACCGAGACGGTGGACGGCAGCACCTTGCTGGCCACCTCCTGCACGGAGCCGGCCGGTGCCGGCGTGCGATCTGCGACGGCGGCGCTGGTGTTGAGCTGGGTGAGCGAGCTGTCGGCGGAGTTGGACGGAGTTGGAGCTGAGCTGGGCGCCGACGAGCCCGCCGCCGAAGCCGGCGAGCAGCGCCAGCGCGGCGGTGGTGGCGACGATGACTGACGTGCGACGACCCTTGGCGGCTGTTCGGCCGGCGGCCGGACCGCGGTGGCGGTGTTGCCGTAGCCGGTGTTGTAGCCGTTGCTCGGGTAGCCGGGGGCACCGAAGCCCTGCACCGGGAGCCGGGAACGACCTGGGTGCCGTGCCCGGCGCTGCCGGATCCGGCTGGCCGGGCTGCCGGCCGGTCGGTCGGCGCTCCAACCGGGGGTGGCCCAGGCGCCGCTCGGGCGGGGTTCCCACCAGGCCTGGTCGGCGTCGGCGTTCTGGGTCGGCACCGGTCCGGTGTCGCGGGTCATGTCCTGACTCCAGGCCTGGCCGCCGGGCGGCACCGGGCCGGCACCGGCGGCGGGTGGCGGTGGGGCGGTCGGCCGGCGACGGGGCCGAGTAGGTCGGAGGAGTCGGTCTGGCGGGGGCGGTCTCGCCGCTGGTGCGCGAGCGCGGGCCGGCGGCGGGCAGATCGCCGGGGCGTGGGGTCATGTCCTGGCTCATGGTTCTCACCGTGACGTAGCTGCTTGTGGAATCGGTGAGGGCCGATTGGACCCCGCCGGTGAAAGCCTGGCAGGTCATCTGTGAATTCGCCGGGAATGCGTGCCGACGCCGACTGGGCCGCAGCTGATGGCTAGCCGCCGGCGGTGGTGCCGACGACGCGCGGTGGCGCGGCTGATGCCGGGGGCGAGGCCGGGGGCGGCGGTGGCGGCGGCCTCCGGACCGTAGACGTTGACCGTCACGGCCGTGCCGACGTCGACCTGCCCGGCGGCGGTCTGGCCCTGGACGTCCCGGCCTGGCCGGGCGGGGTGCCGCCGACGGTGGCGAAGGTGACGTCGGGATGCCCGCCATCAGCGCCCGTGCCTCCGCCTCCGGCTTGCCGACGACGTTCGGGATGTTGACCTGGACCGGCGACGCCGACCGTGACCCGGACCGCGGTACCGGTCTTGGGCACCACCGAGTCCGGCGGCCGGGGACTGGTTGACGATCGCGCCGACCAGGCCGGGATTCGGTCACCGGTGTGCGTGGATCTGGCTCAGGGTGTCGGCGTCGCCCGTCCCAGCCCTGGTCCTGCAGGATCGCGACCGCCTCGCTCGGGCGTGTTGTTCCGCAGGTTCGGCATCACCATCAGGCTGTTGTTCGACACCGTCAGGGTGACCGGGGTGCCCTCCTGCACCCGCTGGCCCGGCTGCCGGGTCCATGCTGCGGTCACCTGGTTCAGCGGCTCGGTGCCGTCGGCCTCCTGGGAGACGACCTGCAGCTTCGGCGGCGGTCAGGATCGCGGTCGCCTCGTCCAGCGACTTGCCGACCAGGCCGTCCGGCACCTGCACGGTCTCCAGGCCGGTGCCGACCGTCACCTTGATCGTCGGTGCCCGGCGTCACCTGGGTCTGCGGTGCCGGGTCCTGCGCCAGGGCCTTGCCCTTGTCGGCGTCCGACGAGGACTGCGGCACCTCCTCGTACTGCAGGTTCGCCTCGTTCAGCGCCTTCTTGCGCCTCCTGCGGGGTGTAGCTGACCACGTTGGGCACGCTGATCAGGCTGACGCCCTTGCCGATCTCCAGGTTGACCGCGGAATCCTGCGCGACCTGGGTCTGGCTGGACGGCCGCTGGTTGACGACCTTGTCCTTGTTGTCGTCGCGTGGACTCGACGTTGTTGACCGTGCCGAGGGTGAGCCGGCTGTCCCGCAGCTGGGCGGTGGCCTGCTCCAGCGACATCCCGGACAGGTCGGGGACCGCGACCAGGGCGGCCGGCGGCGGCGCGCTGATCACCCGCAGGGTCAGCCAGATGGCGCCGGCCAGCAGCGCGACGCAGAGCACGCCGATGCCGACGAAGCCCCAGACCCGCTTCGACCGGTCGGCCTCCTCGGGCTCCCAGTCCTCGTCGATGACGGTCCCGCGGTTGGGCGGCGCGAGCAGCGGCGGCGACGCGCCGCCGACCCGGGCCGGCGCGGCGCGCATCAGTTCGGTGCGCTCGTCGTCGCTCATCAGCGGGGTGGCCTGGACGGCCTGCCCGGACAGCGCCCGGACCAGGTCGGAGCGCATCTCGGCGGCGGTCTGGTAGCGGTTCAGCGGGTTCTTGTTCAGCGCCTTGAGGACGATGGCGTCCATTTCCTTGGGCAGCCCGGGCTTGGTCTCGCTGGGCGGCTCGGGGTGCCTCCCGGACGTGCTGGTAGGCGATGGCGACCGGGGAGTCGCCGGTGAAGGGCGGGGCGCCGCAGAGCAGTTCGTAGAGCACGCAGCCGGTGGCGTAGACGTCGGAGCGGGCGTCGACGGCCTCGCCGCGGGCCTGCTCGGGGGAGAGGTACTGGGCGGTGCCGATGACGGCGGCGGTGGCCGTCATGGTGGCCTGGCCGTCGGCGACGGCGCGGGCGATGCCGAAGTCCATCACCTTGACCGCGCCGGCCCGGTTGAGCATGACGTTGGCCGGTTTGATGTCGCGGTGCACGATGCCGTGCCGGTGCGAGAAGTCGAGGGCGGCGCAGATGTCGGCGACGATCTCCATGGCCCGCTTGGGCGGCAGCGGGCCCTCCTTCTTCAGCACGTCGCGCAGGGTGTCGCCGTCGACGTACTCCATGACGATGTACGGGATGGTGCCGGCCTCGCCCTGGGTCTCGCCGGTGTCGTAGACGGCGACGATGGCGGGGTGGTTCAGCGAGGCGGCGTTCTGCGCCTCGCGGCGGAAGCGGGCCTGGAAGGACGGGTCGCGGGCGAGGTCGGCGCGGAGCACCTTGATCGCCACGTCCCGGCCGAGCCGCAGGTCGCGGCCACGGTGCACCTCGGACATGCCGCCGAAGCCGAGGGTGTCCCCGACCTGGTAGCGATCGCCGAACAGGTATCCCGTCATTGCCGTCCCTTGTTGCCTGTCATGGTTGCCACTGCCTGGTGCTGCCATCCGTGCCGCTTCCGATCCCCAGGGGTCCCGAACCCCGTGCGGGCGCGTCCGGTCGCGAGGCGCAGATGGCCTCTACGAAGGATGCGGACCGGGGCCTGCGGGTTGCGTCCCGACGCGGATTGATCGAGATCGCCCGCGCGTTGCCGGTGATGATCATGCGGCACGCACCGGACCATCCGGTAAAGCGGGGGTTGACAACGCTGCGGTCGCCGGGGTTCCCGGCACGAAGATCGAGCCCGCACCGGCCGACATCTCGCCGACCACCTGATTGACCAGCAGCAGCACCAGCCCGGCCAGGATCAGCACCATGACGGCCAGCAGCACGGAGAGCCCGGTGCGCCGGCCGGCAGCGCCGCGCCGGCTGGCAGCCGGGGTCGGCCCGCCGGCCGGTCCGCTGCTGGACCGGTCGGTTCCTGGTGGCCGTGCCAGGGCCGTTGACCGGCCGCCCGGTCGGTCGCGGGATCGCGGCCGACTGCGGCGGCTGGGCGCGGGTGACCGGGCGGCGGGTACTGGTGACCGGGCGGGTGGCGTCCTGGCCGGCCGCGGACCGCGGGACGGCCCGGGTCCGGGCCGGTGCGGGCGTCGCCGGGCGCGCCGGTCGCACCGCCGCCCGGCCCGCAGACCGGCCGACCGCCTGGGCCAGCGCCGCACCGTTCGGGAAGCGGGCCGCCGGGTCCTTGACCAGCATCTGCATGACCAGCGCGGCGACCGCGGGCGGGATGTCCGGCGGCAGCGGGCGGGGCGCGTCCCGCACGTGCGCCAGCGCCATCGCCACCGCGTTCTCGTTCGGGAACGGCAGCGTACCCGGCCAGGCACTCGTAGGCGACGACGCCCAGCGAGTAGATGTCCGACGCCGGGCACCGCCTCCTGGCCGGCGGCCTGCTCCGGGGAGATGTACTGGGCGGTGCCCATCACCATCCCCATCCGGGTCACCGGCGCCTGGTGGGCCACCTTCGCGATGCCGAAGTCGGTGATCTTGACCTGCCCGCCCGGGGTGATCAGCAGGTTGCCCGGCTTGATGTCCCGGTGCACCAGCGACCGGGCGTGGGCCTGCTGCAGCGCCCGGCCGGTCTGGTCCAGCACGTCCAGGGTGCGCGGCACGCGGACAGCCGGCCGGTGCGGGCCAGCACGGCCGACAGCGATTCGCCGGCGATCAGCTCCATCACCAGGTAGGCGGTGCCGCTCAGGTACGGCCCGGCTCCGCCGGTGACCTCGCCGTAGTCGTAGACCGCGGCGATGCCGGGGTGGTTCAGCGAGGCGGTGATCCGGGCCTCGGTGCGGAACCGCTCGACGAACTCCGGGTCGCCGGTCAGCTCGGGCCGCAGGATCTTCAGCGCGACGATCCTGGCCAGCCGGATGTCGTCGGCCGACCACACCTCGCCCATCCCGCCGACGGCGATCCGGTGGCCGAGCCGGTAGCGGCCGGAGAGCAGCAGGCCGGGCGCGGACATCACGGCCCCCCGGCGAGCGCGGCGGCGATCACCGATGCGCCCGATCGGCCCGGCGACCTTGGCGCCGGTGGCGTCCAGGCCGAGGTCGCCGCCGTTCTCCACCATCACCGCGACGGCGACCTGCGGGTCGTCGGCCGGCGCGAAGGCCACGTACCAGGCGTGCGGCGGGGTGTTCTTCGGGTCGGTGCCGTGCTCGGCGGTGCCGGTCTTGGACGCGATGACCAGGTCGGCGATGCCGCCGGAGCCGGGCGTCTCCTTCTCCGACTCGATCATCATGTCGCGCAGCTGGTCGGCGACCGCGATCGGGATCGCCTGGCCCAGCGACTCCGGCTGGGTCTCGCGAGATCACCGTCAGGTCGGGCTTGGTGGTCTTCGCGATCAGGTGCGGCGCCATCATGTCGCCGCGGTTGGCGATGGTCGCGGTGATCCAGGCCATCTGGAACGGGGTGACGGCGACGTCCCGCTGGCCGATGCCGGTCTGCGCCAGCGCCGCGGTGTCCGGGATGTCGCCGAGCCGGGAACCGACGACGTCGAGCCCGATGTCCACCGGCTTGCCGTCGACGCCGCAGCGCCTCGGCCTGCTTGCGCACCGGCACCGCGCCCAGGCTCATCGCGACCTCGGCGAACGCGGTGTTGCAGGAGAACGCCAGCGCGTCGACCAGCGGCACGTCGCTGCCGCCGCCGTTCGCGCAGGTCTCGCCGGCGTAGTTGGACAGCGTCGCGCCGCCGGTGTCCGGCAGGGTGATCGTGGCTTCGCCGGTGACCGGCGTCTGCGGGGTGTAGCCCTGCTGCAGGGCGGCGGAGGCGATCACCAGCTTGAACGTCGAGCCGGGCGGGTAGACCGCCGAGATCGCCCGGTTCAGCAGCGGGCTCGGATCGGCGTTGACCAGGTCGTTGTAGGCCTGCCGCTGCACCGCGTCGGAGTGGCTGGCCAGCGGGTTCGGGTCGTAGGACGGCGTCGAGACCATGGCCAGCACCTCGCCGGTGGCCGGCTCGATCGCGACCACGGCGCCGACGTAGTTCTTGTCCGTCATCGCCGTGTACGCCGCCTGCTGGACGGCCGGCTGAACGGTGAGCTCGACGTTGCCGCCGCGCGGGTCCCGGCCGGTGATCAGGTCGGACAGCTGACCGGCGATCAGCTCGGGAGCCTCACCGGACAGGATCTCGTTCTGGGTGCGTTCCAGGCCGGTCGGGCCGTACCGCATCGAGTAGTAGCCGGTGAGGTCGGCGTAGACGTCGCGCCGCCGGGATAGACCCGCTGGTAGCTGTACTGGTCGTCGACCGGGTCGGACCTGGCCAGCACCACCCCGCCGGCCGCGGTGATCTGCCCGCGTTGCCGGCTGTACTCGGCGACCAGGGTCCGCTTGTTGTTCGGGTCGGCCCGGTAGTCGTCGGCCTTGATCACCTGGGTGTAGGCGATGTTGGCCAGCAGCAGCCCGATCATCACGATCACGGCGGTGCCCAGCCGGCGCAGCGGACGCTTCACGCGGGCTCACCGGTGGCCTTCGCGGCTGGCGACGGCGTCCCGGCCGAGCCGGATGCGCTGAGCAGCGGCACCATCTCGGTGTGCGCCTCGGCCAGCGGGACCGGCTTGACCGGCCGCGGCGCCTTGCGGCTCGGGCGGCCGCCTGGACGAGTCGGAGATCCGCACCAGCAGCGCCAGGATCACGTAGTTCGCCAGCAGCGACGAACCGCCGTAGGACAGGAACGGGGTGGTCAGCCCGGTCAGCGGGATCAGCCGGGTGACGCCGCCGACCACGATGAACGTCTGCAGGGCCAGCGAGAACGCCAGCCCGCCGGCCAGCAGGGTGCCGAAGCCGTCCTTGGCGGCCAGCCCGGTGCGGATGCCGCGGGCGGTCAGCAGCAGGTAGCACAGCAGGATGGCGGTGACCCCGACCAGCCCGAGCTCCTCGCCGAGCGCGGCCATGATGAAGTCGGTGGAGGCGAACGGCACGATGTCCGGTCGCCCGGCGCCCAGACCGGTGCCGAATATCCCGCCGGTGCCGAGCCCGAACAGCGACTGCACCAGCTGGTAGCCGGCGCCCAGCGGGTCGCCGAACGGGTCGAGCCAGATGTCCACCCGGACCCGGACGTGGCTGAACAGCCGGTAGGCGAGGTAGGCGCCGCCGGCGAACCCGAGCACCCCGATGATCAGCCAGGACACCCGGCCGGTGGCGACGTAGATCATCGCCAGCAGGGTGCCGAACAGCAGCAGCGCGGTGCCCAGGTCCTTGCCGCGGACCAGCACGAGCAGCGCCAGCAGCAGGGCGACCAGCAGCGGCCCGAGGTCGCGGGCCCGCGGCAGCACCAGACCGAAGATCTTCTTCCCGGCGGTGGACAGCACGGTGCGCTTGGAGACCAGGAACGCCGCGGCGAAGATGATCAGCGCGATCTTCGCGAACTCGGCCGGCTGGATGGAGAACAGCCCGGGCACCTTGATCCAGATCTGCGCGCCGTTGACCTCGGACAGGCTGGCCGGCAGCACCGCCGGGACGGCCAGGAACAGCACCCCGACCAGGGCCAGGGTGTAGGCGTAGGACTGCAGCACGGTGTGGTCGCGGACCACCAGCAGCACGACCAGGAAGAAGACCAGCGCGACGCCGGTCCAGACCAGCTGCAGCGAGGCCTGCGGCGGTGGGCACCTCCTCGCCGCGGTTGACCGCGCTGATCTCCCTGGCCAGGTCGAGCCGGTAGATCATCACCAGCCCGATCCCGTTGAGCAGCGCGACGATCGGCAGCAGCAGCGGGTCGGCGTACGGGCGCGTACCGGCGGATCAGCAGGTGCGCGATGGCCAGCGCCGCAGGTAGCCGCCGCCGTAGTAGGCCAGCGTCCAGCTCAGCGTCCGGTTCTGGTTGAGCTCGACGATCACCAGCGCCGAGGTCACGATGACCGCGGCGAAGATCAACATCAGCAGCTCGGCCCGGCGCCCGGTGCGCTGCTTCGGGGCGGTGCCCGCCGGCACCGCACCAGCCGGATCGGCCTGGTGGCTCACTTGACCACCCGGCAGGTCACTCCCGGCTCCGGCGCCCGGGTGGACAGCGGGGTCCCGGTGGCAACCGGCGAGGAAAGCGCAGTACCGGACGCGGCAGTGCTCGAGGCGGCATCGGGAGCCGGTGCGTTCTGGGCGGTGACGACACTGCCGTTGGCCAGCGTGCTGACCGGCGGTGAACCGGGCAGCAGGGCGCCGCCCGCGCTGCCCGGCGACAACGCGGTGGCCGGCGACGTCGGCGGAACCGGGGTCGCGGCGGTCACCGTCACGATGCCGGACGGGGCGGGCGCGCCCGCGGAAGAGCCGGTCGATGCGGCCGACGACGGCGGCTGGATCTGCGGGCTGGTCTGCGGACTCGGGTTGCGGCGCGGCCTGGTTTCCTGCGGTCGGGCACGGCGGCAGCATCTGGCCGGCCAGCCGGGTGATCACCCCGCGGGCGTCGTCCAGGGTGCCGGCGGTGGATGCCGGCCAGCACCTGGTCGCGGGCGGCCGGCACCAGATCGTCGACCAGCAGCGGCGCGCAGCCGTTCAGGCCGGGCTCGCAGGAGCCCTCCTGCACGCTGGACAGCTGCAGCCCGAGGACGGATCCGTCGACACCGCGGAACACCACCACCTGGCCGCGTCGGCGCCGACGAAGTACTGGCTGCGGACCCAGAAGAACGAGCCGATCACGGCGGCGATCGCCGAGCACCACGACGACACGCCAACCAGCGATCCAGGCGCCGCGGCGGCGCGGAGCGGCGAGCGCTCGGCCGGCCCGGTCATCTCCCGCCCGTCGGCGGCCGTCCCCGGTTCGGTGACCTCGTCGGCCGGGACGTACTCGGCCCTGGCCGGGACGTCCTCCGGGATCGCCGGCAGCGGCACCCTGGGCATCTCGGCCGTCATCCGGACCGATGCCGACAGTGCCGATCGGGCCGGTGGCGTCCGGGTCGAGCTCGGCGTCCGCCTCGGTCGGACCGCTGCCGACCCCGGTGTCCACGACGTCGGCGACGATGACGGTGATGTTGTCCGGCCCGCCGCCGACCAGGGCCAGCTGGATCAGCGCGTCCGCCGTCGCGCCGGGGTCCGGGTTGGCCAGCGCCTCGGCGATCGCCTCTGCCGACACCACGCCGGGCAGCCCGTCGGAGCAGATCAGGTAGCGGTCGCCGACGGTGACCTCGCGGATGGTCAGCGACGGGTCGACCTCGGTGCCGTTCAGCGCCCGCAGCAGCAGCGACCGCTGCGGGTGGTGGGCGGCCTCCTCCTGGGTGATCCGGCCGTCGTCGATCAGCGACTGGACGAAGGTGTCGTCGTGGGTGAGCTGGTGCAGCACACCGCCGCGGTACAGGTAGGCGCGGGAATCGCCGACGTGCGCCATGCCCAGCCGGCCGCCGTCGAACAGCAGGGCGGTCAACGGTGGTGCCCATGCCGTCGAGTTCGGGGTTCTCGTGCACCACCTCGGCGATCGCGGCGTTGCCGTCCCGGGTGGCCTTGGCCAGCGCGCGCAGCAGGTCGCCGCCGGCGTCCCGGTCGTCCAGCGGGACGAAGGCGGCCACCACCAGCCGGGAGGCCATGTCGCCGGCCGCGTGTCCGCCCATGCCGTCGGCGACCACCAGCAGGGTGTTGCCGGCGTAGACCGAATCCTGGTTGCTGGACCGGATCAGCCCGCGGTCGCTGCGCGCCGCGTAGGCGAGTTGATGCGTCATGGACGCAACTCGATGACGGTGCGGCCGATCCGGATCGGCACCCCGATCGGCACCGGGGTCGGGGTGGTGACCCGGGCCCGGTCCAGGTAGGTGCCGTTGGTGGAGCCGAGGTCCTCCAGGAAGTACTCCTGGCCCTGCTGGGTGAGCCGGGCGTGCCGGGTGGAGGCGTAGTCGTCGTCCAGCACCAGCGTGGAATCCTCGGCCCGGCCGATCAGGATCGGTCCCGGCCCGAGCCGGAGCCGGGTGCCGGACAGCGACCCGGCGGTGACCACCAGGATCGTCGGGTGCAGCCGACCGGCCGGAGCCTGCCGTTGATCGGCGGCGCGGCCCCGGACCCGGCCGCCGCCGTCACCGCGCGGGTCGGCCGCGTACCGCAGATCGGAGCGCACCACGCGCATCGCGGCCAGCACAAACAGGCAGAGCAGGATCAGAAAACCGATCCTGGTCAGCTGGAGGATGAGTGCGGGCACGTGGTGTCCTGTTCCTGACCGGATCAGTAGCGGCTGGCGAACACGACCGTCGAATGGCCGATATGGATCACGTCGCCGTCCGCCAGTTGCCAGGTCTGGACGGATGAGCCGTTGACGGTGGTGCCGTTGGTCGAACCGAGATCGTGCAGCACCGCCGACTGGCCGTCGAAGTAGACATCGACGTGCCGACGGGACACCGAGGTGTCGGCGAGCCGGAACGAGGCGTCCTGCCCGCGGCCGATGACGTTCGAGCCGCGCTGCAGCTGGTAGCTGCGGCCGGACCCGTCGTCGATCGACAGGGTGGCGGTGATCTCCTGCGGGGCGGCCGCCGGCACGCCGTAGTTCTGGCCGTAGTTCTCGGCGGGTACTGCTGTCCGCCGTACTGACCACCCTGCTGCTGTCCGTAGCCCTGCTGATCCCAGCCCTGCGGCTGGCCCTGCTGGTAGGGCGGCTGCTGCGGCGGGTAACCCTGCGGCGGTTGCTGCTGGCCGTACTGCTGCTCCCAGTGCTGGCCCTGCTGATCCCAGACCCGCTGGCCGTAGCCGGGCGCGTCGTAGGGCTGCGGGGGATAGCCGGGGTTGGCTGCGGTGGCCCTGAGGCGGGTGGGTAGCCGCCTTGCTGGTAGCCGCCCTGATCGGGCGGTCCGTACTGGCCGTACCCGGGCGGACCGTACTGCTGGCCCTGGTCGCCTGGTCGCTGGTCGTAACGCCCCTGCTGGATCCTGGCCGCTCCGCGGCTGATCCTGGCGTTGATCGGATCGGCCGGAATCGCCTGGCTGCTGGGTCATGCGTCCCACTCCTGCCCTCGTGCGAAATCCTGTTGCTGCGGTGAACGTCGACCGACGTCGGGATCGACGATCGAGCTGACGCGGAACTGCCCGGTGTGCAGGGACTCGGACTGTTCGAGGCTGACGGCAACATCGCCGAAGGTCTGCCATCCCTGCTCGTCCAGATACTCCCGGATCATGTCCGACAACGCCGAGGCGACACTCACTTCGTCGGTACCCAGACCCTGACGATCGGTCGGACCGAGACGTACCCGGTAGAGGTTCGGGGCGATCGCCACATTCCCCTGATGCTGGACGTGCTCGGCGGCCTCCTGCTGGAGTGCGTCGGCGACCTCGGCCGGCTGCACCTTTCCACCGAAGAGACGCGCGAAGGTGTTGCCGACGGCGCCCTGCAGGCGGCGTTCGAAGCTCTGGATGACGCGCATCGTCACCTCCCCGGTCATTGGAACCGAACTTTTGGGGCGCGAAGCATCGACGCACCCTCAACGAATGATCGTAGTGGGGACGCCGCGGGGTGGTGCCGGTTGCTCGATCGTTGCGTCACGGTTGTGCATCGGAGCCTGTACCGGCCGCGTGCGAGGACTTCATCAGGTGCCGGATCGATCACCAACGCAGCTCTCGGCGCCGTTAGCGGGTACTGGGCGCCGCGAAGGAGAACTAGACGCCTGGAACCGGAACTCGGCGCCCGCTTAAGGCGGCGTCCAGTGCGCAACCGGGGCACCGGGTGGGTCGCAGCACCCTCGCCGGCGCGGTGGTTGACCGATTCCGAGCGGTCGAAGTCGGCCGGATCTGCGTGTTAACCTTTTCGGCGTCGCATGGGCGAGTGGCGAAATGGCAGACGCGCACGGTTCAGGTCCGTGTCCTGGAAACGGGGTGGGGGTTCAACTCCCCCCTCGCCCACTCTGGTTGAGACAGACGACGAAGGCCCCGCAGGCATCCACAGCCGCGGGGCCTTCGTCGTACTCGACCGGGTGCTCCCTGGGGTCGACCTGCAATCGCCGTGGGGGCCGTGGGGGCCGCGCACGCCAGATCACGCCCCCGCTGCCGCCGAATAGCGGCGGCTGAGCCGGGCTGCGGCCTCCTTGAGTTCCACCGGCCCGACCACCTCGATGTCGACGTCGAACATCCCGACCCAGGCCGCCAGCCGGTCCCACGACCAGGAGCCGGCCAGGACCCGGCACCGGTCCGGCCCGAGCTCCTCCACGACGGCCTGACGCCTGACCCAGGCGGCGATCTCGGCGGCCGGCGCATGCAGCACGAACTCCCCGCGGCACGGCCACTCGCCGCCGCGGAACGAGGCGTCGATGTAGCCTGCGACGTCCCCGCCGGGCAGCTCCCGGGGTGAGAAGCGCGGCCCGGTCGGCGTTCTCGGCGTCATCCGGTCGACCCGGAAGGTCCGCCAGTCGGCGCGGTCGAGGTCCCACGAGATCAGGTACCACCGGCCGCTCCAGGTGATGAGGTGGTGTGGCTCCACCTTTCGCGGCGGCTGCCACGGCCGTTCCTCGCCGGTCCAGTTCGGGGCGTCGTAGTCGAACCGCAGCACCTCCTGCGCGCGGACGGCCGTGCCGATCGCGATCAGGTGCTCGGTGTCGACCTTCGGGCGGTCGACCCCTTCCCGCGGCACCGCCGTCACCCGCAGCGCGTCGACCCGGGACCGCAGCCGGGCCGGCATCACCTGTCGCACCGTGGCCAGCGCCCGCAGCGCACCCTCCTCGATGCCGGCGACGCTGGAGGTCGCCGTCTGCAGGGCGACCGCAACGGCCACCGCCTGCTCGTCGTCGAACAGCAGCGGCGGCAGGTCGGCGCCGGCGTCGAGCCGGTAGCCGCCGTCCGGGCCCTTGGTGGCGCGGACCGGATAGCCGAGGTCACGGAGCCGATCGACGTCACGCCGCACGGTGCGCGGGCTCACCGCCAGTCGTTCGGCGAGGGCATCACCCGGCCAGTCCCTGCGGGCCTGCAGCAGCGAGAGCAGGGTGAGTAGGCGTCCTGACGTCCCGGGGATCTCGGTCATGACCTCAGATTGCCTCAAGTAGCGGACAGAAGCTGTCCGCTACGCGGAGAAGTATGACGAGTGGGAACAAGGTGAACGGAACCAGCGAGAAGGAGACAGCCAGTGATTCGTACCCGATCGCTCACCAAGGATTTCGTGGTCAGCAGAACCAACACGGTGCACGCCGTCCGGGGCGTCACGTTGGACATCGAACCCGGTGAACTCGTCGCGGTGCTCGGGCCGAACGGCGCCGGCAAGTCGACGACCATCCGCATGCTCACCACATTGCTCACCCCGACCAGCGGCACGGCGACCGTCGCCGGCCACGATGTGGTGACCGAGTCCGCTCAGGTCAGACGGTTGATCGGCTACGTCGGCCAGGGCAACGGCGCCGGGCACACCCAACGCGCCGGAGACGAGCTGTACAGCCAGGGCCTGATCTACGGGCTCGACCGGCGGTCGGCCAGGCGCCGCGCGTCGGAGTTGCTGGAGGCGCTCGATCTCGCGTCACTGGGTGGCCGCAAGGTCTCCAGCCTGTCCGGCGGCCAGCGTCGTCGGTTGGACGTGGCGATGGGTCTGGTGCACGCGCCGTCGCTGCTGTTCCTGGACGAACCGTCCACCGGCCTCGACCCGCAGAACCGGGCGAACCTCTGGGAACACATCCTGCAGATGCGGGCGTCGGCCGCCACTCCGATGACGATCATGTTGACCACGCACTACCTCGACGAGGCCGACTCGATGGCCGGCCGGGTGGTGGTCGTCGACAACGGCGAGGTGATCGCGGACGACACCGCAGAGGCGTTGAAGTCGGACCTGGCCGGCGACCGGATCGTGGTCGGCGTCGAACCGGAATCGGTCGGCAGGGCCGCCGAACTCGCCACCATGGTGGGCAACCTGCCGGGTGGACGCGATGTCACGGTCGACGGCGCCGAGGTGACGGGTCGGGTTGCCGAGGGTCCACGGGCGCTGCCCGAGCTGCTGCGGGCGGCCCATCAGGCCGGCATCACGGTCGGCACCGCGCAGGTGCACCGGCCGACTCTCGACGATGTCTTCCTCACCCTCACCGGCCGGAGCCTGCGCGAGGCCGAATCCAACACCCAGGAGCAGACCGCGCAGAGCGGACGGAAGGACGCAGCATGAGCACCGCCGTAGAGACCTCCCAGACCACCCGCCGCCCGATCGCGAGCAACCTGCTGCGGGACACCCACCTGGTGATGACCCGCGAACTGCGACCCGTCCTGCACGACCCGTTCTCGCTGGTCTTCGGGATGATCCAGCCGCTGGTCTTTCTCGCGCTGTTCGGCCCGCTGCTGGTGGGATCGCTCGGCGGGCAGGCCGACAGCGCACTCGGCGGCAGCGTGTGGCAGTGGTTCGTGCCGTCGATCCTGGTGATGACCGCCCTGTTCGGGACCTCGACCGTCGGCGCCAACCTGCTGTTCGAGTTCCAGACCGGCGCCCACGAACGGATGCTGGTCACCCCGTTGTCCCGGCCGTCGCTGCTCATCGGGCGGGCGCTGAAGGAGATGGTCCCGCTGGCCGCACAGGCGGTGATCATCGTGGTGGTGATGATCCCGTTCGGCTTCGTGCTGTACCCGGCCGGCGCGGTGATCGGCTTCCTGCTGCTGGCGGTCTTCGGGGTCGGCCTCGGGTCGTTCAGCTACGCACTGGCGATCGCGGTCCGCAAGCAGGAGTGGATGTTCTGGGTGGTGCAGCAGACGCTGATCTTCCCGCTGATGATCCTGTCCGGGATGCTGCTGCCACTGGAATCCGGGCCGGGCTGGATGCAGGTCGCGTCACATTTCAACCCGTTGACCTATCTGGTCAATGCCGAGCGGGCCCTGTTCTCCGGCGAGGTCGGGACCCTGGACACCCTGTGGGGTTGGGTGGCGGCCCTGCTGACCGTCGCGGTCGGTTTGACCGTCGGGATCCGGTCGATGCGGCACAGCGCCGACTGAGGATCTGCCTCGCCTTCTCGGCATTGGCACGGTGTCGGTACCCAGCACGCTTACCATCGGCGGACATGGGTACCGACACAATCGTGAGCACAAAGACGAATCCGATTGCCGCAGTCGCCGACGGGCTGCTCGACAAGCTGGTGATTCCCGGTTACAGCTCGATCGGTCCCTGGCTGCGCAAGAACTGGTGGCCGGCCGACCCGGGTCCGTTCACCGGGCAGACGGACATCGTTGTCACCGGCGGCAGCTCGGGGATCGGCGCGGCAACCGCCAGCCGGGCTCGCGGCGCTCGGCGCCACCGTGCATCTGGTGGGCCGCAAGGCGGACACCCTGCAGGTGTCGGCGTCCAAGATCCGGCTGCGGCAACCGGATGCCGAACTGGTCGTGCACCAGGCCGACATCTCCGATCTGGACGACGTGCGCAGGCTCACCGAAAAATTGACCGCCGAGCTGGGATCGCTGCACGGCCTGGTGCACTGCGCCGGAGTGATGCCGCCGGAACGCAAGGAAACCCCGCAGGGCCATGAGATGGCTTTCGCCACCCACGTTCTCGGCCCGCTGCTGCTGACGATCGGGCTGCGGCCGCTGATGCAGGCGGACGGCGACGCCAGGGTGGTGTTCGTCTCGTCCGGCGGGATGTACACCGCCGGCCTGGAAACCGATCTCGAGTACACCGAGGGCGAGTACAAGGGTGTCCGGGCGTACGCGCGGACCAAGCGGATGCAGGTGGTGCTCACCGAGCAGCTGGCGGAGGCCTTCTCCGCGCCGTCCGATCCGGTGGTCCACAGCATGCATCCGGGGTGGGTGGCGACGCCCGGTGTCAGCGACTCGATCCCGGGATTCGAGAAGGTGGCAAAGCCGATCCTGCGCAGCCCCGCACTCGGCGCCGACACCATCGTCTGGCTTGTCGTCCTCGCCCGAAGCGGCGCAGCTCTCCGGGCGGTTCTGGTGCGACCGACGTCCGCGACCGACGCACTACCTGCCGTGGCAGCATGACGACCCGGCCGCCAGGCGACACCTCTGGGAGACCTGCCTGGCGGCGACCGGAGCGACGGTCGGGTAGAAGTCCTGCGAATGACGATGGCTGGCAACGGCTTCGCGCAGCTTCTCCGGTGAAACACCCTGCTCCCGTCGCAGCCACGGCGGCACACGGTCGGGCCTGTCGGTGTGGGGTGTCATCCTGCGGCGAGCAATGATGGAGCGTCGGCGGCGACCGGTGACGGATCGGACCGCCAGCAGCCGGCGCACCGGACTTGCCGACACTGCGGTTCGTGACGACCAATGCCTGGGGGCCATTCATGAGCGACAAAGACCTGACGCGGATCGCGGCGCTGCTGCGCAAGGCGGAGGGCACCGACAACGAACACGAGGCCGATGCGTACCTGCAGGCGGCTCAGCGACTGGCCACCCTGGCCTCGGTCGATCTGGCCGTGGCCAGGGCGCACACCGACCGGAAGGAACGCCGCGCAATCCCGACCCAGCGATCCATCGTGATCGGCGAATCCGGCAAGCGTGGGCTGCGCACCTACGTCCAGCTCTTCCTGGCGATCGGCAGGGCCAACAACCTCACCTGCGACATCGCCCGGGATTCCTCCCGCGTCTACGCCTTCGGCTTCGAGACCGACATCGAGATGGTGCAGACCCTGTACGCCTCGCTGGTGGTGCAGATGGTGCGGGCATCGGACGCCTACATCAAGTCAGGCGACTACGCGCGCGAGTTGGTCACCCGGCGGGTGCCGGTGGTCCGGTCGCGGGCGTTACCAGCCGCGACTACGAGTTGGTGGATCGGCCGGTGCACGCCACGACCGCGCGGATCAACTTCCAGCAGGCCTTCGCCGAGCGGATCGGTGAACGCCTGACGACCGCACGGCAGGAAGCAGAGCAGCAGGCCGTCGAGCACACCCCGGAGGCGGAACGCTCCGGCGTCGCCCTGGTGCTGCGGGACAAGGAGCTGGAGTTGACCAACCACTACAGGTCGAACTCGACGGCCAGGGGATCGTGGGGCGGCAACCGGGCGACGTCCGGATTACTCCGAGCGGTCGCGGCGGGCCGGGGATCGGGCCGGACGGCTCGCCCGGCTGGGTGGCGAACAGGCGATCGGCGGGCAGCGGGCGCGGATCGAGGCTGGATGACGCGATTCGCCGGCCGTCGGTGAGCAGCCCGCGGGACGTCCAGCGGTCAAGGGTCTATGACGCCGAGCACCTGGTGCACCGGATCTTCGACAGGTCGGCCGAGTTCCCGGTGATCGAGGTGGTCGGCTCGCGGATCACGCTGCCGGTGGAGCGGAGATTCGGGTCGATCGATGCCGTTCAGCGGTATGTCGACGGGGTGCTGGCGCTGGAGTGGGTGGGCCGGACCTGGCCGCGGGCGGCGGACCCGGTCGTCGTCCGGGAGCGTGCCGGCGCGGCGCAGGCGCACTATCAACGGGTCGGGTCGGTGATGGCCGTACCCGGGTACCGCGCCGGGTCCGGATGGGCGTTGCGGGAGCTGGTGATCCTGCACGAGCTGGCGCACCACCTCGCCGATGACATCGAGATCGCCCACGGCGGCGCATTTGTCGGGCGACTGCTGGACCTGGTCGACGGGATCGTCGGTCCGGAAGCGGCGTTGCTGCTCCGGGTGACGATGCTGGACGTCGGCGTCGAGATCGGCTGACCTCCGCGCGAGCACGGCCGCGACTACCGTTGTTCCGGTGACCAACATCGAGGTGGACCCCGCCGAAGTCCTCTGTCGCAGCCGATCACGAGCCGCCGACCCGAGCGGATCCGACGGGCGGCCGGTACCGGAAATTCTGGAGCCGCGGGACGTGCCGCTGGGCGGGCTGCGAGCGATGACCGTGCGTCGGACACTCCCGCTGAAATCCAGGTCGCTGATCGGCGCCTGGTGCTTCGCCGATCATTACGGGCCCGAACGGGTGGCCGACACCGGCGGCATGCGGGTTGCCCCGCACCCGCACACCGGCCTGCAGACCGTCAGTTGGCTCTTCGACGGCGAGATCGAACATCGCGACAGCATCGGATCGCATGCCATGGTGCGGCCCGGCGAACTCAATCTGATGACGGCCGGCGCCGGGATCTCGCACTCCGAGGTCTCCACGGCGCAGACCTCGGTACTGCACGGAGTGCAGCTGTGGGTGGCGCTGCCGGAACGGGCGCGGAATGTCGCGCCGGCCTTCCAGCACGTCGTCCCGACCGAGGCCGTCGACGGCGACCTCGCGGTGAAGGTGTTCATCGGCTCGTGGCTGGGGCAGACCTCCGCCGCCACGGTGCACACCCCGCTGCTCGGCGCGGAACTGAGCCTGCAGCCGGGTACTGCCGTGGAACTGCCGTTGGATCCGGAGTTCGAACACGGGGTGTTGGTGGACACCGGCGACGTCACGGTCGGCGGACGGCCGGTCCCGCGCGCGGCGATGGCCTACCTGCCGTCCGGCACCCGCTCGCTGTCGATGGTCGCCGGCAACGGGGCGGCGCGGGTGGTGCTGCTCGGCGGCGTTCCGCTGGACGAGGACATCCTGATGTGGTGGAACTTCATCGGCCGGTCGCACGACGAGATCGTCGAGTACCGCCGGCAATGGCAGGCCGAGGTGGCCGCCTTCGGCGCGGGCGGGCCGGCAACGACCGTCTTCGGCCGGGTCGAGGGCTATCCCGGCAAGCCGCTGCCGGCACCCGAGATGCCCGGCGTGCGGCTGCGTCCGCGTCCGCGACCCACCGGCTGAGCGCGCCCGGCGCTCGTTGTCGCCCCTTGATCGACTGTCGCCTGCTGGTCGACCCGGTTCCTGGCCGACGCGGATGGCGGTGTGCGGGCCGTCGCGATCGGGTTGTCAGCTGTCGGCCGGTGTGACGAATCCAGATTCATAGGCGGCGATGACCGCCTGGGTGCGGTCCCTTGCGCCCAATTTTCCCAGGATCGAACTGACGTGGGATTTGACGGTCTCGCCGCCGATGACCAGCTGCCCGGCGATATCGGCGTTGGACATCCCGCGCGCCATCAGCCGAAGGATGACGGCTTCGCGTTCGGTGAGCAGGGCTCGCGCCATCGCTTGCCGGGCCGCCTTGTTTCCGTACTCGTTGGCGAGCGCGCGCAAGGCAACGGGGAACAGCAGGGATTCACCCGATATCACCAGTCGGACCGCATGCACGATCTCGGATGGGCGAGATCGCTTGAGCAGAAAGCCGTTCGCGCCGGCTCGCAGCGCCTGATAGACGTACTCGTCGTTCTCGAACGTGGTGATGACCAGGATCTTCGGCGGATTGTCAACGACCCGGAGCACCGTTCGGGTCGCTTCGATGCCGTCCAGCAGCGGCATCCTGACGTCCATGGCGACCACGTCGGGCCGTAGTTTGCGGACCAAGGGGACCACCGCGGCGCCGTCGGCGGCCTCGCCGACGACGGTGATGTCCGGTTGTGATTCGAGAATCGCCCGCAGTCCGGCGCGGACGAGCGGTTCGTCGTCGACAAGCAGGACGCTGATCACCGGACGGTCAGCCGCATCGGTAGTTGGGCTGCCACGGTCCAGTCGGTGCCGGTCGGTCCCGTCTGCGCCTGGCCGCCGATCGATGCCGCACGCTCGCGGATACCGCGCAGACCCGTGCCCGGGTTCGGCCGCGACATCGGTTCGATCAACGAGTTGGTCACGGCAAGCTCGAGTTGCCCGCCGTCGACGGCGATCCGGACGTGCACCGGGGCCGCCCCACCGTGCCGGAGGGCGTTCGTCAAAGCCTCTTGGAGGATCCGGTATCCCTCCTGGGACACCGCGACCGGGACCTGCTCCAAGCTGCCTTGGACATCCGTGGTGATCGTCGCCCCGGAGGTGCGGGCGGACTCGAGCAGCCGGTCGAGTTCGGTCAACGTGGGTCGGCCGGACGCCGGTCCCGAGGATTCGCGCAATATCAGCAGGGCCCGGTCCAGATCCTCCAGCGCTGCGCGGCCGGTGTTTTCGATGGCGGAAAGCGCCTGTTCGGTGAAGACCGGATCGTCGGCCGCCCGTGCTGCGCCGGCCTGCATCACCGTGATGGTCAGTGCGTGGCCGATCGCATCGTGCAACTCCCTGGCGATGCGGGTCCGTTCCAGCAGCTGCTCGTTGCGGGCCTCCAACGCGGCCAGGCGCTCCGCCGGGGACGGACTCAGTAGCAGGCGGGCGAGAACGGTGACAAGTTCCCCGAGGCCGACAATGCCGACCAGCACGATGCAGATCGCCACCGGCACCAGTAGCCCGAACCACCAGTGCGGCTCGACCATACGAAGAAAATTCGCGGCACGGCCGCCCCCGGCCAGCATGATCAGATCCACCGTCAGCATCGGCAGCCAGATGGTCAGTACGAGAGCCGCCCCGGCCAGCAGCAGACGTAGTTCGAGCCAGGCAACGGTGCGCCAGCGGTCCGTCCAGGTGACCGCCGGTGCGGTGGCGATGGAGGCATCGGGCCGGCCGCGCTCGTCGGGCGTCAGCAGAAACAGGGCCTGCAAGCCTTCCGCGCTGCGCATCGCCGGAATGAAGCCAAACGGAAGGATCAGCACCGCGAGGAGGTACGGCTCGTCGCGGTCGATGAACAGCCAGATCGCCACGATGGCCAGCGGTATGCACAGGTGCAACCACCGGGTATAGGTGACCGCGCGGGTGAGCGATCGCAGCAATCTGGGCACCCCGTCATCGTGTCAGCCACCTGCGAACAACGGTTCCCCCGGCCGGGGGAGGCGGTGCCCACCTGCGGGGGGCGATGCAACGGTGGGCGGCGGCCACTGTGGGGCCATGTCGATCATCGAGATTCGAGGACTCACCAAGGACTACGGCAGGACCCGCGCCGTCGACGAGTTGACCTTCGACGTGCATCCCGGCCGGGTGACCGGCTTTCTGGGACCGAACGGTGCTGGGAAGTCCACCACCATGCGGCTGGTTCTCGGCCTGGACCGGCCGACCGCCGGCTCCGCGACCATCGACGGCAGGCCTTTCGCGTCCTCCGAGACGCCGCTGCGGCAGGTCGGTGCGTTACTGGATCCGCAGGCCCCCCACGGCGGTCGCACGGCCCGCAACCATCTGCTGGCCCTCGCGGTGAGCAATGGTCTTCCGGCATCGCGGGTCGGGCAGATGTTGGAGCAGACCGGCATCGCGGCGGCCGGGAAGCAGCGGGTCAAATCGTTCTCGCTCGGCATGCGGCAGCGATTGGGCATCGCCGCTGCCTTGTTGGGCGACCCGGCCGTCCTGCTGCTCGATGAGCCGACCAACGGGTTGGATCCGGAGGGCGTCAACTGGCTCCGCGAGATGCTGCGCGAGTTCGCTCGGCAGGGCCGTACGGTGCTGGTTTCCAGCCATTTGATGAGCGAAACCGCGGTGACCGTCGATCATCTGGTGATCCTCGGCAGAGGCCGGCTGCTTGTCGACCAGCCGATGCGGGAATTCATCGACTCCCGCAGCACACCGCGGGTGCGAGTCCGCAGTACCGAACCGGGGCGCCTGCGGACCGAGCTTGCCGCGCGCGGTTTCGTCGTCGGCGATGCGGGTGGCGGTGACCATCAAACGCTGACCGTCGAAGGTGCCAGGGCCGATGTGATCGGCGGGATCGCGGCACAGGAAGGCATTCCCCTCCTCGAACTCGCCGACCAGCAGGTGTCATTGGAACGTGCCTACCTCGACCTCACCGCTGACGAGACGGAATTCACGGCCGGGTCGCCGATCGCGGGAAGCAAGGCCTGAACCATGCCATCACTCACCGTCGTTCATTCCGAGTGGATCAAGATGCGGTCCCTGCGATCCACGGTCGGTTCGCTGGTCGCAATACCTCTGCTCACGGTAGGGCTCAGCGCGCTGGTCTGCTTCTTCGTCAGGCCGGCCAAGATCGAGTCCCCGGACTTCGACCCGCTCGAACTCTCCTTCTATGGACTCACTTTCGGCCAAGTGGCGGCCATCAGCTTTGGAACACTGGTGTTCTCGCAGGAGTTCCACCACTCCGCGTTGCGGGTGTGGCTCTCGGCGGTGCCTCGCCGAGGTGTGCTCTATGGGAGCAAAATGGCGATGACCGGAAGCGTCGTCCTGGCTGTCGGACTGCTGTCGGGGTTCACCACACTGCTGCTCGGTCAGGCGTTGATCGGCGAAGCCGGCATCGGCATCACGGACACCGGAGCGCTCCGCGCCGCCGTCGGCAGTGGCATCTACCTGGCGTTGATGGCACTCTTCGCGGCCGGCCTCACGGCACTGCTACGCAGCGGAGTTGCGGTGCTGGGCGTGCTGATCCCGCTCCTGCTCCTGGTGCCGTTCATCTTCACCGACCTCGCTTCCGGAGTGGGGAAGTACCTTCCGAACAGTGCGGGCCAATTGCTGGTGCAGCAAGACCCGCAGGGTCCGATCGGGCCCTGGACCGGGCTGGGCGTGACCGCGCTCTGGGTCGGCGCGGCCGTCCTGGCCGGATGGTTCGCCATCAGTCGCCGCGACGCCTGAAGAAACGTTCAACTCTCGGTTGGCCTGACCGACGGTCGTTTCGACTGGTCGGCGCACATGCCGCTCGAACGCTCGCTCCGGTTGTCGCCGAGCTGACCGGACACTGAAATGGAAGAGACGCGGTGCGCTGTCGGTGAGTCAGGCCAGCAGCAGTCGAGTCCAGGCATCGGCGAGCCAGGTTGCGAACTGCTCTGGGCTCCATTGCCTTTCGCGGACCAGGAGGACCCAGTACTCGGCGGCATTCATGCTCCAGATGATGTCGGCGACCTGGTCGTTGCTCAGGTCGACGCGCACTTCGCCGGTGGTCCGCAGGTCGGCCGCCAGACGCCGCATGTTGGTGGCGCGGCGCTGCGAGATCTCAGCCCAGAGCGCGGCGCAATCGGGGTCGGTGACAGCGGCGTCTCGCAGTGCGATGAAGACAGGTGCCAGCCGCTGTTGGATACCGGTGATCGCGTCGGCGTAGATGATCAACTTCTCCCTGGCTGTGCTCGCGGCCTGCATCCGGTCGACATAATCGCGCTGTTCCCCCGGGATGGCCTGGTCGGAACCAGAGATCGAGGTCTCCACCAACTCCCGGAGCAAAGCCGGTTTGCGACCGACGGCGGCATAGACGGTGTCGACGGAAACTGTTGCCTGCGTGGCGATCTGAGCGACGGTGGTGGCGCCGTACCCGGTGTTCACGAAAAGCTCGCGGGCGGCGGCGAGGATGGCCCGCCTGGTCGCGGCGGCCTGCTCGGCACGGCGCGGCGAGTGGTAGTCACGTTTCCCCGGCGAATTGCCCTTGACGTCCCGAACCATCGGTCGTAGCGTCTCCTTATTCATCCGATACTCATTCGGATCTAATCTACAGGAGGATGGCGTCATGGTCTACGCCTACATCCAGGATGTCCCCATCGGTGAGGATCTCTATCGGCGCATCATCGACCGGCTCGGACCGGAGCCCGTCGCCGGACAGCTCCTGCACCTGTGTCTCCGGGAACCCGAGGGCCGACTTCGGTATATCGAGGTCTGGGAATCGAAAGAGGCCTGTGCTCAGGCCTTTCAGGATCGAATCCATCCCGCTGTGGACGCCGCTTTCGGCGGGAATCGACCCGGCACCGAACCGACGGTCAACCGCCTGGACGTCCTGCACGCCACCGGAGCCCTGGTGGAGTCGGCCTGGTCGTGACCGCCACGGTGACTCCGCCCGGTAGCGACCGATGAGTACTCATGGCCTCCCTCGTCTACAGATGAGAAGCCCAACCGCCCCGACACGGGAGTCATCATGAGTTCCAACTCCGAAGTGCAGAAGCCGGCCGCGCGTCCTTCAGCACCAGTTGGCGTCGCCACCACGCTGCCCGAAGCCATGACCGGCAGGGCAAGCCCCGCAAAGGCAGCGGTCGGCGACAAGCCGGTCTTCGCCTACATCGCCAGCCTGCCGCAACCGCAACGCGGCATTGCCGAAGCGGTCGATGCGCTGGCGGCCAAGACGCTGCCCAACCTCCAGCGTTCGGTCAAGTGGGGCATGGCGTACTACGGCGTCGGCGACGGATGGTGCTTCAGCAGCGGCGCCTTCGTCGGCCACGTCAAGCTGATGTTCATCAACGGCGCGGCGCTCGAACCGGTACCGCCGGTGACCCCGGTGGGGATGGGCAAGTCGACACGAGGTGTGGAGCTCGAGTCCGTCGACGACCTCGACGCACGCCAGATCGCTGCGTGGATGAAGCAAGTCGCGTCCGTGCCGGGTGTCGGCGGCAAGAAGCGCTGACCGCGAGTCCTGCCGGTCAGGCAAGCGGCCGCCGATGTCAGATGGTCACGCGAGTCGGCCGGCTGTCAGTCGGGGTCGGGCAGACCGAAGGAGCGCACCCAGTCCGGGTGGATCTTGATCAGCTCGCGGGAGAATCCCGGCCGCGGCGGTTCCACGTCGGTCAGCGCCTCGGCGGTCCCCCTGATCTCCAGGTAGCGGGGATTCCAGCCGCCGCCCGGTGCCAGGTCGTCGACCACGAAGGCCACCCGCGACCCCTTGGCCACGTTGCGGAACTTCTTCGTCTCGCCCATCCGGTTGCCACCGATGTCGACGGTGTCGTCAGCTGCGCAGGAAGAACGTCACCGGCGCGTTGCCGACAACACCGCCGGGCGAGACCGTGGCAAGCCGGCCCAGCCGTTGGCCGGCAAGGAACGATCGTTCGGCCGGACTGAACCCGGTGAATGCCATGACAGGACCTCCGTTGTGTCGGCCGAGCAGGTGCTGACGGTGCCGCGACGATCAACCCAGTGACCGGCCGCGAGCCTGCAGCGCTTCCTGCAACAACCGCAATGCTTTCGGTCCCATTCCGTGCAGTGCGCGCAGCTCCGCGACCGGGACATCGATCAGGTCGTCGAGGGTGGTGAAGCCCGCGGCTCGGAGCGCGCGAACCGCGGGCGCGGCAACGCCTGCCGGGAAGCCGGAGTCCGCAGTCTGGGGCACCAGCCGAGAGTAATGCCCGGTGTCCGGCGCAGACTCAGGCGGCGGTGTCCTGGAGTCGGCGAAGGACGACCGGCAGCTCGCCGGTGTGCACGACGGTGAGGCGTTGGGTGCTCCGGGTCAGCGCGACGTAGAGGTCGGAGAGTCCTCGCTCGGACTCGGCGATGATCCCGCCGGGGTCCGCGACGATGACGCTGTCGAATTCCAGCCCCTTCACCTCAGGAACCGTCAACACGACCACATGCCGGCGGAGCTCCTTGCCGTGATGGCCTTCGGTGTCGTACTCGCCCCGCTGATCGATCCCGAACAGGCTCGGCGGCTCGTCCGGATCGATCACCGGAACGGCCGCCGCCCGCGCAGCCTCCGAGTTCGACACCGCTGCCTCGACCTCGTCGCGCCGGGACCGGGAGACGATCACGGCGAGCGTCCCGCGGTTGTCGACGAGTTCGTCCTCGACCACCGCTGCGGCCACCTGGGCCGGAAGTCCGGCGACGTCGGTGCGTTGATGGGTCGGCGAGACGCCTGCGTCCCGAACCGATCTCGGTGCGGTGAGGGCGGGATCGATGGCGGTCAGCACCGGTTCGGCAACCGTCATGATCTCCGCCGGGGTGCGGTAGTTGACCGTCAGCTCCTCGACCTTGAAGCCCTGACGCGCATACGGCCGGAGCACCCTGGCCCAGGACGAAGCGCCCGCCGGGTCGGAGGTCTGGGCAAGGTCGCCGACCAGGGTCATCGAGCGCATCGGGCAGCGCCGCATCACCATTCGCCAGGCCATCGCCGAGAGTTCCTGCGCCTCATCGACGATCACGTGACCGTAGGTCCATTCCCGGTCGAGGGCGGCCCTTTCGGCGGTGGACGTCCAGTCGGCAACCTCGGTGTGCAGGTCCGCCAGATTCGCCGCGCTGAGCATGCTGACCAGACCGACCTCGTCGGAATGGCTCTCGTCGGCCGACTCCCCGCCGCCCATCAGATCGAGCACCTCGGAGGCGTAGTCGAGGTCGGCGGCCTCGGCCACCGACCCGGGGGACTGGTCGATCGGGCCCAGGATCTCCGCCGCCTCGTCCAGCAGCGGGACATCGGCGACGGTCCAGTTGGTGGGGGCGTCCGGACGGGCCAGCAGCGCCCGCTCGCCGGCCGAGAGGTTGTCGGCGGCGAAGGCCAGCCGCTCCGGTGAGGCATAGAGATCGGCCAGCAACCGCTGCGGGGTGAGGATCGGCCAGACGCCGCGCAGCGCATGGGCGAGGCCCTCGTGTTCCCGCAGGTCCTGCCGAATCGCAGCGAGATCATCAGCGGTGGCGAGGTTCTCACCATCGGGCCCACGGCCCATCCGATTGCCCACCTGAGTGACGAGGGCGTCGATGATCCGGCGGACGAAGATCCCGCGCGCCCTGTTGTGCGGTCGGCGGGAGCCCCAGGCGCGATCCCTGGCGGCGATCAGCAGCTTGCGGTCGATGATCAACGACCCATCCCGGGCACCGTCGAAACGGACCTTGATCGACCCCGATGGGATCGCCTGCCGGTGCAGCACCGCGTTCGCGATCACCGTCGTCATCGCCGTGCGGCCCTTCACCCGGGCAACGGCGGGCTGCTCGGCGGCCTGCGCGGACACCCCGGGGAAGAGGTCGGCGATGGTGGACAGCACGACGGCGTTCTCGCCCAGCGACGGCAGCACCTGGCTGATGTAGCCGAGAAAGGTCGGGTTCGGCCCGATGATCAGCACGCCGCGCTGCTCCAGCTGGGCGCGATGGTTGTAGAGCAGGTAGGCCGCCCGGTGCAGGGCGACCGCGGTCTTGCCGGTGCCGGGGCCGCCCTGGACCACCATGATCCCGGCCTGGTCGGCGCGGATGATCCGATCCTGCTCGGACTGGATGGTGGCCACGATGTCGGCCATCCGGCCGGTGCGCGGCGCCCGCACCGCGGCCAGCAGCGCCGCCTCGCCGGCGGGCCCCACCGAGGAGCTCGCCGCGGCGGCCGCCATGTCCGGATCGGTCAGGTCCAGGTATTCGTCGGCGACGGATTCGACCTGTCGACGCCGGGTGCGGATGTACCGGCGTCGGCGCACACCCAACGGGTTGGCCGCGGTGGCGACGTAGAACGGCCGGGACGACGGCGCCCGCCAATCCATCAGCAGCTGTCGATGATCGCCGGTGTCGTCGAAGATGCCCATCCGGCCGATGTGCATCGATTCGCCGTCGGACGAGTCGAGCCGACCGAAGCAGAGCCTGTCCTCGGCGGCGTTGAGGGTCTGCACGGCGGCCGCATGCATGGCGTAGGACAGATCACGCTCGACCCGGCCGCCCGGCGTGTTGTCGCTGTGCCGGATGTACCGGTCGCGAAGCCCGATCCGCTCGATCCGCAGGGCGTCCAACCGCCGATAGAGCAGTGACAGGTGTTCCTGCTCCTCGAGCATGGCCTTCTCGGTCGGGTCGGTGCCGGCCGCTTCGTCAGCGATCACCCCATGGGCATGGTGACTCTCGGTTTCTGCCACGCCTGCCCTTCCGTTTGCTGATCCTCGTCCGGCCATCACCCGCAAATGACCGGACAGAACAGGCTACTCCGCCGACGGCAGGCGATCGGCCGACCAGCGCCGATGCCTCCGCCCCATGTGCTCAGGCGGCGTACGCGGCCAGGAACACCCGCACCGCCTCGTCGGCGTAGTGGTTCAGTTGCCGCTGGGTGTAGAGCGAGCGATCCAGTGGTTCGGACATGGCGCGGTTGAGCGGGGTGGACAGGATGAGCCAGTTGTAGTGCTCGCCCGCCAGCACCGGATCAGGGACCCGCAGCAGTCCGCGGTTGTCGAGGGCGGTGAACCAGGAGGCGAACAGCGCGACCGACATCTGTGGCCCGTTGGCGAACCAGGCCCTGGCGAGATCCGGGAAGCGCTCGGCCTCGCCGATCAGCATGCGGCGCATGCGCAACAGGTGCGGCTGCATGACCACCGAGAGGTGGAACCGGGCGTAGGCACGCAGGTCGCGCTCGATGTCGTCGGAGTCTGGCATACCGGCGACCAGCGGGTGCTGCGCGACGTCAAGCTGACCGACATCGGTCTCGATCAGCTCGGTGAAGAGCCGATGCTTGTCCGAGAAATGCGCGTAGACAGTCTGTTTCGACACTCCGGCCGCCCCGGCCACGTCGTCCATGCTGGTCCCGGCGAAGCCTCGTTCGAGGAACAGCAGGCGCGCTGCTTCGAGCACCGCGCGTCGCTTGTCCGCGGAAGGGCCGCGGGCGCGCCGCTTCACCGGACGTTCGTCGGCGACATCGGGCGTCATGACGTTTCCATTCGAGAAAGATCAAGAACATTACTCTGGACGATACCGTCCAAGTTATGGTTATAGTAGACCACATCGTCCAAGATAACGGAGGTTGAGATGACCGCAGCATCCACCGACACGCGCACCGGGAACCTGACGGTGCCAGGTGCCCGCCTCTACTACGAGATCCGTGGCACAGGGCCATTGCTCGCCCTGCACGCCGCACCGATGGACTCCGCCTCGTTCGCGCCGGCCGCCGCCTTGCTGGCCGAGCACTTCACGGTGCTCACCGGCGACCCGCGCGGCATCGCCCGCAGCGCGGTCGACGACCGCGACGCCGACGTGACGCCGGATCAGCGAGCCGACGACCTGGCCAGCGTGATCGAGCATGTCGATGCAGGGCCGGCCGTGGTCTTCGGTTCCAGCGGCGGTGCGGTGAGCGCCCTCTCGCTCGTCCAGCGGTATCCCCATCTGGTGACCACCGTCGTGGCACACGAACCCCCGTTGGCCGAGCTGGTGGACGATCGCGAGCAACTGCGCGCTGCCCACGACGAGCTGATCACCACGTACCTCTCCGGTGACCGGCGGGCCTACTGGGCCGACTTCCTGACGATCGCCAACATTCAGCTCCCTGAGTTCGTGTTCGAGGCCATCGCGGGCGGGTCGATCGACGAATCGCAGGCCGCCGACGAGCGCTTCGCGGTGCTCCACATGGACAACCAGACCACCTTCTGGCAGCCCGACCTGGCTCTGCTGCGGGCGGCCGAGCCGCGGATCGTCATCGGGATCGGCGAGGACAGCGCCGGTCAGCTCTGCGACCGGACCTCGCGGTCGCTGGCCGCGGCCCTGGGCATCGAGCCAACCCTGTTTCCCGGCGATCACATCGGCTTCGCCGAAGACCCGAGCGCATTTGCGGATCGGTTGCGAGTAGTGCTCGACACTGACTGATCATGGCGATCGCCGCCCGCCGCGGGAACATCCGCGCGGTCAATCCGGTTGCGCCCCACTATGACGACGACTATTGGATTCATCGGCAGTGGCAACATCGGCACGGCAGTGGCGGGGCTGGCCATCGCGGCCGGCCACGACGTGGTGCTCAGCAATTCCCGCGGCCCGGAGACACTCAGCGGGGTGATCGCCGGCCTCGGCCCGAAGGCATCGGCGGGAACCGCGCAGGAAGCGGCCGAACGCGGGGACATCGTGGTGGTGACCATCCCGTTCCGGGCGTACCGCTCGGTGCCGGTGGCACCGCTGGTCGGCAAGGTGGTGATCGACACCAACAACTACTACCCGCAGCGGGACGGCAACTTCGCCGACATCGACGACGGGACCGCGACCAGTGCCGGGCTGTTGCAGGCACACCTGCCGCAGTCGAGTGTGGTGAAGGCGTTCAACCACATCCGATCCGGTGAGCTGTCGGTCGACGGGCGGCCAAGTGGATCCCCGGACCGAAGGGCATTGGTGATCGCCGGTGATGAGGCGGCCGCCAAGCAGACGGTGACCGACCTTCTGGACAGCTTCGGTTATGACGTTGTCGACGTCGGGTCGCTGGCCGAGAGCTGGCGCGTCGAACCCGGTCACCCCGCCTACGGCCCGACCCTGGCCGCGCCGGCGATGACGGAAGCGTTGGCGGCGGCCACCCGCACCACCGCCTGAGTCGAGCACCGGTCAGGGCGTCGGTGCCTGCTGGTCGAGAGCAGCGGACAGGGCAGCAAGTCGGCGGGCGGTCTCCCGGCGGAACCCCCAGCGGGCGGCCGGCTCGATGACCCTGGCGGCCCAGGCCGGTTTGCAGGTGAAGGTCATCGTGTAGGTCGCCAGGGATCGCTCTGGACCCAACGGTTCGTGACGGATGGACGCCGCCCAGGACGCGAAAAACGGTGGATGACCCTCGAGTTTGATCGCCGCCACCTGCGGCCGGTTGAACGTCACGTACCTGGTCCGGAAGGAGTAGCCGCCGAGCATCCGCCGGGCCGTGCACACCGCAACGGCGCCCTTGCCCGGCGGACCGCCGCCGTCGATGTAGGCGCTGCGCAGCAGGGTGTCCCAGGAGAGCCGCCGGGCGTAGTCGTGGATCAGATCGAAGGTGCGTTCGGCTGTGGCGGGCATCTCCTGCCGAACCACGATGTGCACCGTCACCCCGTCATCCAACACGAGCGTCGGCGGTGCGGCGGACGCAACGGGCTGCGCTGAATCGCCGCGACTACCGTTGCGACCATGTCCGAAACAGAAGCAGCCGCGACATCGCCGATCACCCCTGAGCGCGACACCTATGACGTCATCGTGATCGGTGGCGGTCCCCCCGGCGAGATCGCCGCCCAGTACGCGATCCAGGGCAGCGACCGGACCGCGGTGATCGTCGAACACGAACTTCTCGGCGGGGAGTGTTCGTACTGGGCCTGCATGCCGAGCAAGGCCCTGCTGCGGCCGATCGAGGTCCTCGAGGCGGCGCGGCACATGCCCGGGGTGAAGAGCATCGTCGGCGACCACAGCCTCGACGCGCAGGCGGTGCTGCAACGGCGGGACTCGTTCACCAGCTATCACGACGAATCCGGCCAGGTGCAGTGGGCGCACGACACCGGGATCGATGTGCTCAAGGGTCACGGCCGGTTGGCCGGGGTGAAATCGGTCGAGGTCACGGGCGCCGACGGGTGGACGAGAACGCTCACCGCCCGGCACGCCGTCGTGCTCGCCACCGGGACGACCGCGACCGTGCCGGACATCCCGGGACTACGGGACGCGCTGCCCTGGACGTCGCGGGACGTCACCAACATCCACGAGATACCGCGCCGGATGGCCGTTGTCGGCGGCGGCGTGGTGGCCTGCGAATCGGCGTGCTGGCTGGACGGGCTCGGCGTCGACGAGCTGACGATCATCGGGTCGGCGCCGTTGCTGCTCGCCCGCAACGAGCCGTTCGCCGGCGAGCTGGTGGCCGATGCCTTCCGGGCCAACGGGGTGCGGGTCGAGCTGAGCACCAGCGTCGACGCGGTACAGCGGGTCGATCCCAAGGCGACCGGCGAGGGCCGGGTGCACGGCGGGGAGGTCACGGTCAGCTTCGGCGATCGCTCGATCACCGTCGACGAGATCGTGGTCGCCACCGGGCGAACCCCGTCCAGCAGCGACATCGGTCTGGACGCGGTGGGAGTGGACGCCGCCGGCAACCGCGGTTTCGTGAAGACGGACGATCAGCTGGCTGTCATCGGGGTGCCGGGCGACTGGCTGTACGCGGTGGGCGACATCACCGGGCGGGCGCTGCTCACCCACATGGGCAAGTACCAGGCGCGGATCTGCGGGGCCGTCATCGCGGCGCGCGCGGCCGGCGAGCCGATCGACGGCCCGCGGTTCACCGACGTCGCCGACGACGGCAAGGTGCCGCAGGTGACCTTCACCGATCCGCAGGTGGCATCCGTCGGGATCAGCGAGAAACAGGCCAGGGCCGACGGAGTCGACGTCGAGATCATCGAGCACGACATGGCGGGCTACGCCGGGAGCTCGCTGCTGCGGGACGGTTACGTCGGCCGGGCCAAGCTCGTCGTCGATCGCGCGACCGACACCCTGGTGGGTGCAACGTTTGTCGGGGCCGACGTCGCGGAACTGGTGCACGCCGCCACCGTCGCGGTGATCGGCGGGGTCACCCTGGAGCAGCTCTGGCACGTCGTGCCGTCCTACCCCACGTTGAGCGAGATCTGGCTCAAGCTGCTCGAAGCCCGGACCGCTTCGAGCTGACGGTTCGCGGTTCGCGCAGGCCGGGTCGCGAATCGGGGGGCGGTGGCGTCGACACGCCCGGCGGCGGCGCGCTGGTGGGGCTGATTGCCCGCTGACCAGGTGCTGCAGTCGACCAGGTGCAGTAGATGTGTCCGGTGAGTGCGGTCGGGCCGGGCGTGTCAGCCGGCGACGGCGCCGCCGAAGAAGACCTGCGACTCGACGACCTGACCGCCGCGGACGGTGATCAACTCGGTGTTGCGATAGGTCCCGCCATCCTTCAGCTCGTACTCGTACATCAGGAAGACGTCCTCGTCCGAGACTGCGACCAGGTAGAGGATCTCCTGTGTCTTCACCCGGCCGACGGTGGGGAAGCACTTCTCGAACCAGGTGGCCCGGTCGATGTGGTCGTCCTGCGGGCTGGTGAAGACGAACTCGTCGCCGGCGATCGCCTCTGCGGCGGCACGGTCCTGGTTCTGGTAGCTCTCGAAGAATCGCTGCACGACCGCGGTCGTGGTGTCGGTGGTTGGTGTAGTTGTCATGATGTTCCGACCGACCTCGGGTGCGTGATTCATCGCGGGTCAGGCATCGACGTTTTCCCGCCGGAGAGGAATGGCCACCGAATGTCCCCGGATCCCTTGCCCTACACGGTCGGCGACTACCTGCTCGATCGGTTGGCCGAACTCGGCTGCGACCGGATGTTCGGGGTCCCGGGCGATTACAGTCTCGGGCTGCTGGACCACGTCGTGGCCCATCCCACGCGTGGAGTGGACCGGCTGCAGCAACGAACTCAACGCCGGTTACGCCGCCGACGGCTACGGCCGGATGCGCGGGATCGCCGCCCTCTGCACCACTTTCGGCGTCGGCGAGTTGAGCGCGATCAATGCGATCACCGGCAGCTTCGCCGAGTTCGTCCCTGTGGTGCACGTGGTCGGTGCGCCGAAGACCGCAGCGCAGGCCGCGCACCGCCTGGTGCATCACACCCTGGGTGACGGGATCTTCGACCACTTCCTGCACATGCACGCCGACATCACCTGCGCCAGGGCAGCCCTGACCGGCGAGAACGCGGCAGCCGAGATCGACCGGGTGCTCGCCACCGTGCGGGACCGGCACCTGCCGGGTTACCTACTGCTGCCTGCCGACGTGGCCGAGAACCCCATCGACCGACCGTCCGGTCCACTGCCGCCCCGCATCGGCCGCACCGACCCCGAGGTGGCCGTCGCCTTTGCCCGCGCTGCGACGGCACTGCTGGAGGACGCCGGCACGGTCGATCGGATCAGCGTGCTGGTCGGACTGCTCGCCCACCGGCTCGGCGGCGCACCGGAACTGGGGAACCTGTTGATCGCCGGGCCGCTCCCGCATGCCACCTCGTTGTGGGCCAAGAGCCTGGTCGACGAGAGCGAGCCGACGTTCGTCGGTACCTATGCGGGAGCGGCCAGTGATGAGGCGACCCGGGCCTGCATCGAGGACAGCGCCGCGCTGATCGTCGCCGGGGTGCAGTTCACCGACCTGAACACCGGCCTGTTCAGCCACCAGATCTCCCGCGATCGCACCATCGAGATCGGCGCCATCAGCGCCAGTGTCGGCGAGCAGAGCTTCGCGCCGCTGGAACTGAAGGACGCGTTGGCGGCGTTGGTCCCGGTCGTCGCCGAGATGGCCGGTGATCGTCCGGAAGAGCCGGCAGCCAGCCGCCCATCCGGGTCGCCAGCAGTTCAAGACGTGCCGGACGGCACCCTGTCGCAGTCCGCGCTGTGGGCGGCCGTTGCCGATTTCCTGCGGCCCGGTGACATCGTGCTGGCCGACCAGGGCACCTGCTTCTACGGCATGGGCACTCACCGGCTGCCGCGCGGCGTGACGTTCGTCGGTCAACCGCTGTGGGCCTCGATCGGCTACACGTTGCCGGCGCTGCTCGGGGTCTGTCTGGCGGAGCCCGATCGCCGCGGCGTCCTGCTGATCGGCGACGGTGCGGCCCAGATGACGGCGCAGGAACTGGGCACCGTCATCCGTCATGGCCTCGCGCCGACCGTGATCGTCGTGGACAACGACGGCTTCACGGTCGAGCGGGCGATCCACGGCGCCGCCGAGCCCTACAACGACATCGCCCGCTGGGACTGGACCAAGGCACCGGCATTCTTCGGCGCCGACGAATCGGCGGTTGCCGAGAAGGTCGGCACCGCCGCCGAACTCGTCGACATCCTGGCCGATGCGCAGCAGCACCCGGATCGGTTGACCGTGGTGCAGGCGGTCGTCCCGGCGATGGATGTGCCGCCGTTGCTCGCCACGATGGCCAGGTCGCTCGGCGCGACGCCCGCGACTCGGTGAGGGCGGCTGCCGATAAACCGGGAACCCTGCCAGTTGATCATGCAGCGGAGTCCGCTGTGCGAGGCAATTCGTCCCGTTTGCCGGGCAGCGCCGCATGATCAACTGGGCAGGGTCAGTGCCGGGACCCTGGGCAGGGTCCCGGCCGTTGGCCTGGCGTCAGCCGGCGGATGCGCCGGCGGTGAGCCGCCGATCGATCAGTGGATGATCACCGGTGCGGCCGGCTCGCCGGTTTCGCTGGTGGCGCGGATCGCGGCCTTGCGGGGCAGCAACGCGGCAGGGATGAACGTCAGCAGGATGAGCACGAGGGCCACCCAGAAGGTGAACGCGAACGCCTCGGACATCTGAGCCGGGATCTGGCCCAGTAGTTCCGGCGGGAAGTTCGCCGCCTGCGACGGGTCCGCCTGGACGGCCTTGCCCGCCTGGACAGCCGGCTTGTTCAGCAGCTGGTCGGTGAGGATGACCGACATGACCGCGGTACCGATCGATGCAGCGGTCTGCTGGACGATGTTCATCAATGTCGAGCCCCGGGCGACTTCCTGGTTGCTCAACGACGCCAGCGCTGCGGTCATGATCGGCATCATGGTCATGCCCATGCCCATGCCCATCACGAACAGGGCGCCGAGGATCAACCCGTAAGACGTGGTGTCGGTGATCTGCGTGAAGACGCCCATCCCGACAGCGATCAACGCGATGCCGCCGAGCACGAACTTGCCAGGGCCCATCTTGTCGGTCAGTCGTCCGGCGATCGGCATCGTCAACATGGCGCCGAGACCCTGTGGCGCCAGCAGCAGGCCGGCGGCCAGCGTCGACTCCCCACGGACGGTGATGAAGTACGTCGGGAACAGCAGCATGGCGCCGAAGAACGCGATCGCGAACAACGACAATGTGATGATCGAGACCGAGAGCTGCTTGCGCTTGAACAGGTGCAGGTCGATCAGCGGGTGATCCTTGCGCAGTGCGTGGAACACGAACGCGGCGATCAGCAGCACGCCGATGACGGCCGGGATGATGACCTGCGCCGAGGCGACGGTGCCCTCACTGGGAATGCTCGAGACCCCGTAGAGGAACAGGGCGAGACCGGGGGAGAGCAGCAGCATTCCGAGGAAGTCGAACTTCTCCGACGGGACCGGCTTGTCCTTCTCCAGCACCCGGGCGGCGACGATCAGGGCGACGATGCCGATCGGCAGGTTGATGAAGAAGATCCAGTGCCAGCTCGCGATGTCGATCAGCCAGCCACCCAGGATCGGGCCGGCGATCGGGCCGAGCAGCATCGGGACACCGAGAACGGCCATCACGCGGCCGATCCGGGCCGGGCCGGCGGCCCTGGTCATGATCGTCATGCCGAGCGGCATCAGCATGCCGCCGCCGAAGCCCTGCAGGATCCGGAAGGTGATCAGCGACTGGATGTTCCAGGCCAGGCCACAGGCGATCGACCCGAGGATGAACAGGGTCAGCGCCAGCATGTAGAGGCGCTTGGTGCCGAACCGGTCGGCGGCCCAGCCGGTCAACGGGATGACCGTGGCAAGGGCCAGGGTGTAACCGGTCATCGTCCAGGCGACCTGCGCGTAGGTCGCGTCGAAGACGGTCTGGAAGGTGGGCAGCGCGACGCTGACCACGGTGGTGTCGAGGATCGACATGATGGCGCCGAGGACGACGACGCTGGCGATCTTCATCACCCGCGCGTCGAGTTTGTCCCCCGCGCCCGGAGGGGCGGAAGCGGTTGCTGGAGAGGTCATGCGTGCTGCTCCTGTGCTCTGGTCGGAGACTGGGCCGGAAACGCGGAGCGCGATTCCGGCGGGTTGGCGGTCGGCCCGGAGAACCGGGCGACGATGGGTCGGAGGGCGCCGAGCAGGCGGCACCGGTCGGTTTCGTCCATGGACTGCACGAAGTCGAGGGCGTGCTGCCGGCGCTGGGCCTGGAAACCGGTGATCAGATCCCGTCCACGGTCGGTCAGCGAGATCCGCTTGATCCGCCGGTCGGCGCTGTCCTCGAGCCGGTCGACCAGGCCCTCGCGGACCAGTCGGTCGATGTTCCGGCCGGCTGCGCCCACCGACAGCCGCAGGCTGTCGGCGATCTCGTGGATCGGCAACGACTCGGTGGACTGGGACAGCACCAGCAGGGTCTTGAGCTGCGAGAACGACAGGTCGACGTCGATCAGGGTGTCGAAACCGGCGTTCTGGGCTGCGCAGTGGATCCGGCCCAGGAACGCCTCCAGGGCGTCCAGCACGTCGGCCGGTTTGGTGATCGTCACCGGATAAAGCTAGCAACCTTGCAACTATTGCACCAATGCGTGTGTTGGAGATCACCGGAGTCGACGACGGCCGGGCGTCGGCCGGTCGGACTCCGTTGTTCACCGCGCGTCTGTTCATCACTCATGGCGATCCGGTCGGCTGCCTGGCATCGGTCGCCCGACCGGGTTCTCTGGCCATCGTCGAAACCCTGGACCGGCTCGGCCGCCGGGCGTCGGTGGCCGTGTCGCTGCTGGTCGGGACTTGTCTGATCGCTGTTCGTTGGTGTTGATCGTGGACCTGATCGCGACCGCCCGGGAGCAGGTCAGCCCTCCGGTCGGGTAGGGCTGTCCCTACTTCTGCCGTGGGGTGCGCCCCCTTCGTCGAGCACCGATCACCGGCGAACAGTCCGGTAATGCAACCGAAACGACGGTGGTGGCAAGCTTGGCCGGTGACGGACCAGGGACCCACCGCGAGCGAGCCGCCGGCCACCGATCCGGCGTCGGAGCCATCGCCTGAGCCATCGCCGCCGTCCGCCGAGCACGCCCGGCTGGCGGAGTCCCGCACCCCCGACAGTCCCGTGGCGGCTCTGGGGCCCGTACCTCGCCGGCCGGCAGTGGGGCACGGTCCGGGAGGACTACTCGGCCGACGGCGACGCCTGGTCGTCGTTCCCGTTCGATCAGGCCCACGCCCGGGCCTACCGCTGGGGTGAGGACGGGCTCGGCGGGATCAGCGACCGGCACGGCTTCATCAACTTCGGGGTCGCGCTGTGGAACGGCAAGGACCCGGTCCTCAAGGAGCGGCTGTTCGGGCTGACCAACGGCGAGGGCAACCACGGCGAGGACGCCAAGGAGTACTGGTGGGCCGTCGACGGCACGCCGTCGCACAGCTGGATGCAGTGGCTCTACCGGTACCCGCACGAGGAGTTCCCCTACGCAGCAGCTGCGCGAGGAGAACCGCAACCGTGGCCGTGACGAGCGCGAGTACGAGCTCGGCGACACCGGGATCCTGGACGACGACAAGTTCTTCGACGTCATGGTGACCTACGCCAAGGCACGGTCCGGAGGACCTCTGCATCACCATCGCCGCCACCAACCACGGCCCACAGGCGGCGCCGCTGCACCTGCTGCCGCAGATCTGGCTGCGCAACACCTGGGCCTGGGGTCGGGACCAGCCGCCGCAGCACCCTGCACCAACTGCTGCCGCCCACCCTGTCGGTCGGCGGCCTGGAGGCCGTCGAGTGCAAGCACGGCCTGCTCGGCTACTACTACCTGGCCGCCGAGGGCACCCCGGAGGTGCTGTTCTGCGACAACGAGACCAACGCCGTCGAACTGTTCGGCGCTGCCAAGAACACCTCGAAGTACACCAAGGACGGCATCAACAACCGGGTCGTCAAGGGCGACACCAAGGCGGTCAACCCGGCGAACTCCGGCACCAAGGCGGCGTTCTGGTACGACCTCGGCCTGGTCGAACCCGGTGAGACCGTCGAGGTGCGGCTGCGGCTCTCGCACACCGCGCCGGACAAGGACACCTTCGGCCCCGACTTCGAGGCAGTGTTCGACGACCGCAAACGGGAGGCGGACGAGTTCTACGCCACCGTCATCCACCCGGCGCTGTCCGACTCCGACCGGCACATCGCCCGCCGCGCCTACGCCGGTCTGCTCTGGGGCAAGCAGCTCTACCGCTACAACGTCGACGAATGGATCGACGGCGACCCGACCGAATCGCCGGCCCCGGATTCCCGCAAGGGCAGTCAGCGCCCGGAACCGGCACTGGGGCCAGCTCGCCCTCGCCGACGTCATCTCCATGCCGGACGAATGGGAGTACCCCTGGTTCGCCGCCTGGGACCTGGCCTTCCACGCGATTCCGCTGGCCCACGTCGACCCGGATTTCGCCAAGGAACAGCTGGTGCTGATGTGCCGGGAATGGTCGATGCACCCGAACGGCCAGCTGCCGGCCTACGAATGGGAGTTCGGCGACGTCAACCCGCCCGTGCACGCCTGGGCGGCCTGGCACGTCTACCGGATCGACGGCTACCGGGACCGGGACTTCCTGATCCGGGTGTTCACCAAGCTGCTGCTGAACTTCTCCTGGTGGATCAACCGCAAGGACGCCGACGGGCTCGAACGTCTTCGAGGGCGGGTTCCTCGGGATGGACAACATCGGCCTGTTCAACCGATCGGCCAAACTGCCGCCCGGGTACCGGCTGGAGCAGTCCGACGCCACCAGCTGGATGGCGTTCTACTGCCAGCAGATGTTCAAGATCGCGCTGGAGCTGTCCCGGCACGACCAGGCCTGGGACGAGATGGCCACCAAGTTCCTGGAGCACTTCCTGTCCATCGCCAAGGCGATGAACTCCTTCGGCTCGCACGACATGTCGCTGTGGCACGAGGACGACGGGTTCTTCTACGACGTGCTGGTGAACCCGGACGGCAAGGCCCAGCACATGCGGGTGCGGTCGATGGTCGGGCTGCTGCCGATCCTGGGTGCCACCGAGGTGCCGTCCTGGATCGCCGACGGACGTCCCGGACGTCACCTCGCGGCTGCGCTGGCTGCAGCGCCGCCGGCCGGAACTGGTGGGGCCCTTGCTGTCCCGGTCCGGACCGGGCGGGCGGCGGATGCTGCTGTCGCTGCTGGACCCGGAACGGCTGCGGCGGATCCTGGAGCGGCTGTTCGACTCGGAGGAGTTCCTGTCCTCATTCGGCATCCGCTCGCTGTCGGCCGCGGCGCGGGAGACCGTCACCGCCGAGGTCGGCGGGCAGCACGTGTCGATCGAGTACGAGCCGGGCGAATCGCGGACCGGGATGTTCGGTGGCAACTCCAACTGGCGCGGCCCGATCTGGTTCCCGGTCAACGTGCTGCTGGCCGACAAGCTGCGCACCTACGGCCGGCATTTCGGCGATTCGTTCCAGATCGAGATCCCCACCGGGTCCGGCAATCTG
Organism: uncultured Actinomycetota bacterium; assembly: GCA_963719475.1. Lineage (GTDB taxonomy): Bacteria > Actinomycetota > Actinomycetes > Mycobacteriales > Nakamurellaceae > Nakamurella. The sequence continues at coordinate 84,137 of CAVRCD010000017.1, forward strand.
CGGAACCTGGAGCAGGCGGCCGACACCATCGACCACGGCCTGACGGCGCTGTTCCAGCCGGTCGACGGCAAGCGGCCGGCCGACGGCGAGCGGATCGAGGCCTCCGACAACCCGCTGTGGAGCGAGCATCCGACGTTCAGCGAGTACTTCGACGGCGACACCGGCGAGGGCCTCGGCGCGACCCACCAGACCGGCTGGACCGCGCTGGTCGCGCACCTGCTGAACCCGCGGCTGCCCCCGGATCCGCCGAAGAAGCCCACTGCCGGTAGATCGACTGCGCGCTGTCGGGAGGCTCGGTCGCGACGCCGACGGGTAGCGTTTTCCGCGAGGAACCGGCCCACGAAGGAGATGTTGCTGCGTGACTGCTGCCCCCGACACCGACCGGACCGGATCAGCCGAACCCGGTCGGGTCCGCGTCCAGGACGATCTGTTCCGGCACGTGAACGGCGAATGGCTGGCCACCGCCGTCATCCCGGACGACCGATCGATGGACGGGTGCGTTCTACCGGCTGCGGGACGCCGCCGAGGCGGACAGCCGGGCGATCGTGGAGGAGGCCGCCGAGCTGGCGGCGGCAGGCGCGGAGCCGGGCAGCCCGGAACAGCTGATCGGCGATCTGTACCGCAGCTTCATGGACACCGACACGGTGGACCGGCGTCGGCCTGACGCCGATCGCCGAGCAGTTGGCCGCGCTCGACTGAGTCACCGACGCGGAGAGCCTGTTCACGGTGCTCGGCCGGCTGCGCCGGGAGGGGGTCGGCGGGCCGTTCCTGATCGACGTCGACAGCGACCCGGCCGAGCCGGACCAGTACGTGCTGAACATCTACCAGGGCGGGATCGGCCTGCCGGACGAGTCGTACTACTCGGGCGAGCAGCACGCGGCCGATCCTCGCCGCCTACACCGAGCTCCTGCCGCTGATGCTCGCGCTGGCCAGGTCGGCCGACGTGCTGTCCGACGGCCGCAGGACGCCATCGCCAGCTGGAGATCGCACCTGGCCGCCGGGCACTGGGATCGGGTCAGGTCCAGGGACAGCTCGCAGACCTTCAACCCGAAAGACCGGGCCGAGCTGGACGAGCTGTCTGCCGGCCGAGCTGTGGGACGCCTGGCTGGCCGGCCTCGGCGCCGATCCCGCCCTGCTGGAGCAGGTGGTCGTCCGGCAGCCGGACTTCCTGACCACCCTGGCCGGCCTGCTGACCGCCGGACCGGATTCCGGCCTGGAAGGACTGGCTGGCCTGGCAGATCGTCCGGTCGGCCGCCCCGCTCGGCCCGGCCGAGCTGGTGGAGAAGAACTTCGACTTCTACGGCCGCACCCTGTCCGGGACGCCGCAGCTGCGCGAGCGCTGGAAGCGCGGGGTGTCGATCGTCGAGATGGCCGCCGGCGAGGCGCTCGGCCGGCTGTACGTCGAGCGGCACTTCCCGCCGGCGGCGAAGCAGCAGATGGACGAGCTGGTCGCGAACCTGCTCGAGGCCTACCGGCGGAACATCAGCGAGCTGTCCTGGATGAGCGAGGACACCAAGGCGCGGGCGCTGGACAAGCTGGCCGCGTTCACCCCGAAGATCGGCTACCCGGACCAGTGGCGTGACTACAGCGCGCTGGTGGTGCGGGCCGACGACCTGGCCGGCAACGCCCGGCGGGCCGCGGCGTTCGAGCTGGACCGGCAGCTGGCCAAGATCGGCCAGCCGGTCGACCGGCTCGAATGGTTCATGTCGCCGCAGACGGTGAACGCCTACTACAACCCCGGGATGAACGAGATCGTCTTCCCGGCAGCGATTCTGCAGCCGCCGTTCTTCGACCCCGACGCCGATGACGCGGTCAACTACGGCGCGATCGGCGCCGTGATCGGCCACGAGATCGGGCACGGATTCGACGACCAGGGCTCGAAGTACGACGGCCGCGGCGCGCTGACACGACTGGTGGACCGACGGCGGACCGGGAGGCGTTCGACGTCGCTGACCCGCACGGCTGATCGACCAGTACGCGGTGCTCGAGCCGGCGCAGATGCCCGGGCACCAGGTCAACGGCGCGCTGACCGTCGGCGAGAACATCGGTGACCTCGGCGGTCTCGGCATCGCCTACCAGGCGTGGCGGATCTCGCTGGACGGCGAGCGAGGCCCGGGTCATCGACGGCCTGACCGGCGAGCAGCGGTTCTTCCTGTCCTGGGCGGCTGCCTGGCAGAGCAAGATCCGGGACGCCGAGATGCTCCGGCTGCTGTCCATCGACCCGCACTCACCGGCCGAGTTCCGCTGCAACCAGGTGGTGCGGAACCTCGACGAGTTCCACGAGGCGTTCGACGTCCGGGAGGGCGACGGGCTCTGGCTCGACCCGGCCGACCGGGTGCGGATCTGGTAGCGACCGCATCTGGTCGGCCGGACCGTCAGCCTGGTCGCCGGCAACGCGGTCCAGCGCGCAGCGCCGGGCTACGCCAGGTCCCGGCGGAGCTCGGCAGGGTCCACCCGGATCCGGCCGGGGTCGGCTCCGGGCGGCCGGCAGGCGCATCCGCACGGTGTTCCGGCCCTCCAGCTTGGCCTGGTAGAGCGCCTGGTCGGCCAGGGCCAGCACGACGGCCAGCTCCATCGGGGTCCGGCTGCCCTCGACCGCGGCAACCCCGACGCTGACGGTCACCGCCTCCGGCAGGATCCGCGGTCTCGTTGCCGACCGCCACCCGGACCCGCTCGGCGACCTGCGCGGCGGCGCTGCTGACGGTGTCCGGCAGCAGCACGCAGAACTCCTCGCCGCCGAACCTGGCGATGATGTCCTTCGGGCGGACGTGGGTGGTGATGATCTGGGCGACCAGTTCGAGGGCGTGGTCGCCGCCGAGGTGGCCGTGCCGCTGGTTGTAGAAGCGGAAGTTGTCGATGTCGGCGAACAGCACGGCCCAGGGCCGGCCGGCCGCGTTCAGCCGGCGGATCTCCTCGCTGGCCAGCCGCTGCCAGGCGTTGAAGTGCAGCAGGCCGGTCTTCGGGTCGCGGGTGGCGCGCTCCTGCAGCGGCCGGTGCAGCACCGACTGCTGCAGGAAGCCGTAGGCCGGGATCAGCAGCAGCACGAACCAGGGTGCGTTCGCGCCGAGCAGGCCGGTCAGGCTGCCGATGGCCAGCACACCGGCCTCGGTGACGTAGAAGGCCGGATCGGTCAGGGTGCGTGCGCAGCCAGGCGTCGTCCTCGGCGGTGTTCAGCATGGCGGTCACCCCGAGCATCGCCGATTCGACGAGCAGGAAGGTGAGGATGGCGCCGACGGTGATCAGCAGGCCGGGCAGTCCGGAGGACAGGGTCGGCGGCTCGCCGTCGTCGCCCTGAGCGATCAGCACGCCGGAGATCGCGCCGGCGCAGACCAGGAAACAGGCCGACGCGATCCACTTCCACAGCGTGACCCGAACGCCGCGCCACCTGGCGTGCGCATAGATCAGCGCCACCACGGGCACCAGGTAGAACGACGGCAGCAGGATGGTGGCCGCCATCGGCCAGGCGGACAGCGCCTTGTGCGGCCGTTGGGTGCGGACCGTGCCGCCCTCGAACAGCCGGCCGATCTCGACATTGATCACGCTGCCCAGCACCAGCGCAGCGGCGGCGATCAGATCCGGTGTGCTGGATCACCGGGCGTCGGCCAGGTGGACAGCACCAGGGACAGCACCACCGCAAGCGGAACGACGGCGAGCATCCAGATCCGGACGCGGAGCGGCGCAGCGACGAACTCGCTGATGGCCGTCACTCACTTCACCGCCTCGCTGTCGACCGGCGTTTCCCTCGGCGAGAACACGGTGAATCCTGAGGAAGCCCGGTATCCCACATCAGTGCCGCGCCCGACCGCACCCATTGTCGCACTGCAGGTGACGGTCGGCGCACACACGGTCACGAGGTTGTCGGATCGGCGACCCGCGAGGTTCGGAGGACCGGGTTGGCGGATCACCCGAGCCGTTGCCACCAGCCGTCCGGGACCGCAGCGGTCGTCCCGTCGATCCGCTCACCCGGCCGGGGGATCGCGACGGTGATGCCGTCGGCGGCAGCGAGCAGTCGCTCGACCGGCTCCGCCCAGCTGTGCATGGCCAGGTCGAACGTCGCCCAGTGGATCGGCAGGAACAGCCCGCCGCCGAGATCGCAGTGCGCGGCGACGGCCTCTTCGGGATTGAGGTGGATGTCCGGCCACTGATCGCCGTAGGCGCCGATGGGCAGGATCGTCACGTCGAAGGGCCCGTACCTGCTCGCCGATGCCGGTGAAGGCGCTCGGTGTAGCCGGTGTCGCCGCCGAAGTACACCCGGTGCCGCGGGCCGGCCATGGCCCAGGAGCACCAGAGCGTGGTGTTCCGGCGCAGCCCCCGTCCGGAGAAGTGCCGGGATTCGGTGCAGGTCAGTGTCAGTTCGCCGACGTGGGTCTGCTCGTCCCAGTCCAGCTCGATGATCCGTTCCTCTGGGACCCCCCAGCCGCGCAGGTGGGCGCCGATCCCGAGCGGGACGACGAAGGGCGCGGACTGGGTGTGCAGCAGCTGACGAACGGTCGGCAGGTCGAGATGGTCGTAGTGATCATGGGAGATGACGATGGCGTCCAGGATCGGCAGGTCGGTCAGCGGAATCGGCACCGGATGCATCCGCGCCGGGCCGACGAGTTCGGACGGCGACACCCGGTTCCCCCAGACCGGGTCGGCCAGCACGTAGTGACCGTCGAGTCTCGATCAAGGTGGTCGCGTGCCCGAGCCAGGTGATGCCCAGTTCGGCCGCCTGCGCTGCCGGGACCGCGGTGACCAGCGGTATCGCGCCCTTCGGGTGCCCGCGATCGCCCCTGGTGACGAATTCCGGGATCAGGCCGAGCATGTCCTTGCCCGACGATCACGTGGGACGGCTCGGTGTTGTGGAAACCGGCGTCGGTGAAGTGCGGTGATCGGGCGGCGGCGGGCAGGATCTGCGAGCGGCCGGCACCGATGGCGGCGGGCAACCCGCGGATGTCGCGGCCGAGGCCACTGAACGCCACCAGGGCCGTCGCGGCGCCGCCGAGGGTCACCAGGGTCGCCGCCAGGAGCGGCGCCCGCGGGTGCGCCGTCGTGGATCGGGCTTGGCTGTTGGTCCGGACTGCAGGGTCACCCGACTCCAGTATAGTCCGGTCAGCTGGGCACCATGTGTCACGCGCTACTCCGCGGGTGCTCGATGCACCGGCGGTCGCTCGACGACTGCCCGAACCCGAGCGATGCGCCGAACAGCAATCCGAGCAGGTAGGTCACCGCGGCGGCGCCCAGGCCGATCGTCAGCTGCCGCAATCCACGGCGCAGCGGTGGGCCGCCGGACAGCACGCCGACCACGGCGCCGGTGAGCAGCAGGGCGAGGCCGACCAGGACGCAGGCAACCACCAGCGCGGTGGTGCCGGTCAGGCCGAACAGGAAGGGCAGCACCGGAATCGCTGCGCCGGTGGCGAAGAAACAGAAGCTGGACAGTGCCGCGCCGATGCCGGTGCCGACCAGGTCGTGGTCGGGGTCGGCGACCCCCGGCGGATCGAGGCGGCCGGGGATAGTGCGCGAGCAGATCCGCGGCCTGCCGCTCGGCATCCTCCGGCGACATCCCGCGGGCCCGGTAGACCAGGGCCAGTTCGTTGGCATCGACGTCCAGGTGCGGGACGACCGTGTGGGCCGAAGGGTCGGGCGCGGAGGCCTCGAGGAGTTCGCGCTGCGACCGCACGGAGACGTACTCACCGGCACCCATCGACAACGCGCCGGCCAGCAGGCCGGCGAGCCCGGTGAGCAGCACGGCCTGCGACGAGACGCCGCCACCGCTGACCCCGAGGACCAGCGCGAGGTTGCTGACCAGACCGTCGTTGGCGCCGAACACCGCTGCCCGGAACGTTCCGGAGACCCTGGCCCTGCCCCTCGCGGCCAGGCCCCTGACCACCTCTTCGTGCACCCGCTCGTCGGCGGCCATCGCCCTGGTCGCGTCCAGGTCGGTGTCGTAGGACGACCGGTTCTCGGCCCGCTGGGCAAGGGCCAGGACGAAGACGGAGCCGAAATGACGGGCCAGCCAGGCGAGCACCCGCATCCGGATGTCGCCGCGGTGCGGCGGCCCGACGTCGTCGCCGAGCAGGGTGGTCCAGTGGGCGGCGTGCCGTTCCTCGGCGTCGGCCAGTTCGAGCAGGATCTCCCGCTCGTCCCCGGACCGGCGGCTCGCCAGGCTCCGGTAGACCTTGGCCTCTTCGCCGTTCGTCGGCCAGCCGCCGGCGCCATCGGCGAAGCGCGGCCGGCGACGGTTCGGTGGGCGACGGTTCGGGGGGCGGGGAGCCTGCTGCGCCTGCCATTCGCCGAGTTTCGCAGACCGGGTGCCGACCGGGTCCACCTGTACGGTCCAGTCCTGACCGGCATACTTCTCGGCATGAAATTCAGCGCCGTCCTGGTGCAGTCGGGCCGCACCGCGACCGGCATCGAGGTGCCGGTCGCCGTCGTCACCGAACTCGGTCCCAGCAAGAAACCGGCGGTCTCGGTGACCATCAACGGTCAGTACCGCTATCGCAGCAGCGTCGCCTCGATGGGCGGCACCTACATGTTGCCGGTGAGCGCCGAACACCGGGCCGGGGCCGGCATCTCCGCCGGGGACGAGGTCGAGGTGGAGCTCGAGCTCGACACCGAGCCCCGTGAGGTGACCGTGCCGGCCGACCTGTCTGCCGCCCTGGACGCCGACCCGGCCGCGCGGACCTTCTTCGACGGGTTTGTCGTACAGCAACAAATTGCGGCACGTGCTGGCGATCGACGGCGCCAAGACGGCGGAGACCCGCGAGCGCAGGATCGCCAAGTCGGTGGGACTGTTCCACGAGGGCCGCAGCTGAACGCCCGTCGCACGCAGACCGGGCTCGGTCGCAGCAACGGGCAGACGGCACGTGGCTATCCCCGGTTGGTGATCTGCTGGACCGCCCAGCTGTTCCCGTCGGGATCGGCGAAGAAGACGAACGCTCCCCACGGAAAGTCCCGCACCTCGCCGACCTGCACGCCGCGGGCCAGCAGATCGTCACGTGCCTCGTTGATGTCGGTGACGACAACCTGCAGCCCCTTCACCGACCCGGGCTCGGCATCGGTGATGCCGGTACCCAGCGCGATGGAACAGGCCGAACCGGGCGGGGTGAGTTGGACAAACCGTATGTCGTCGGAGACCCGATGGTCCTGATCGGCGTTGAATCCTGCCCGCACGTAGAACTCCTTGGCGCGGTCGACATCGGAAACCGGAATTGCCACCAGTTCGAGCTTCATGTCCATTTCGATCCTCCGATTCTCCACCCGGGTTCAATTGATTGCTGACGCCAACCCACCGTAACCGAGTGCACCGACACTCGGCTGACCAGGCATTTGCGTGGACGATTCGACTGCGTGCAGTGATCAATGAACTGCCCGATGCGCTTCATCAGGTGAATTGTCAATTCACCGAGATCCATGATCCATGGTCTGGATCGCACTGGCGGCGACCATTTCAATTGCGGCCGTCAATCGATCATGAAACAATGGCTCATGGCTATGACACAGAATTCTGCGTCCGCGTCGAAGGATCGAAAACCAGGGTCGACGGGTTTCGGCAGCCGGTTGGCGAAATTTGCCGGACGGCTGATCGGAACCGCCCTGGTGGGTGCAGTCCTGATCCTGGTCAGCACGATGGTTGACGGCGTGCTGCATTGGGTGACTTTGGTGCTGGGCATCGTCGTGCTGGTGGGTTTGGCGTTGTACGCGAATGCTCTCTCCGCCGAGACGCAGCGCAAGCTCGGCCCGCTGCCGCTCGGCAAGCCGAATGAGGATCTGGCGTCGATGCCGCTGTACCAGGGGCGGAACGTGCCAGGTGCAGAGCCGGATCAGCGAGCCAGCTGACCGACCGCGGCAGCGAACACCCGCGGCAACCGCTGAGCCGCCGGCACGATCGCCCGGCGAAGGGGCGAGCGGTGGCTGGCCCAGAGCAGGGCCGAGGTGATGGAGCGATACCGCCGGGTGTCCCGACGCCAGCACCGCTCGTAGCCGGCCGGGTCACCCGGCATCACGCAATCGACGAGTGAGCTGGGCGCAGGCGAGGGACACCGCGATGCCCTCCCCGGTCAGTGCATCGACGTAGCCCGCTGCATCGCCCACCAGCAACACCCGTCCGGCGGCCCGACGGATCGTTCGCCGACGCAGCGGCCCGGCCCCGCGGACCGACCCGGCCTCGGAGCCGGTCAGCCGGGAGGCGAGATCCGGGAACGCCGCCAATTGCTCGTCGAAGCTCGCCGCGGTCGCTGCTCAGCACGGCCACCCCGACCAGAGCCGGGCCGACCGGGGTGAGATAGGCCTCGGATCGATCGGACCAGTGCACCTCGACGAAATCCGTCCACGGCTCGACCGCGAAATGGCGCCGCAATCCCCACCGGTGCCGGTCGCCGCGAATCGGGCGATCAAGGCCGAGGGATGCGGCTGATCGGCGAGTGCAGGCCATCGGCGGCAACCAGGTACCTGGCGGTGATTCCGGCTGCGGTGACACTGTTCTCGTCCTGGGACACGGACGTCACGGTGAGCGGCACGACGGGCACTCCGACCCGGCGCACGGCTTGATAGAGCGTGGACTGCAGGTCCGTCCGGCGAACACCGCGGCCCGGTCCGGCCTTGAAGGACGCCTCTGCCCGGTGCCCAGCGGCGAGGTAGCCGATACCTCGCAGCGGGTGGCCTGGCGGGTCCACCCCGAGGTCGGCGAGATCCCGGACCGCGCCTGGCATCAGGCCCTCCCCGCAGGCCTTGTCGATCGGCCGGACGTGCTCGCCGCCGAGCGCCCGAGGGTCGACGACGGTGGCCTTCAGCCCGGCCCGCTCGGCGTACAACGCCGTCGCGAGACCGGCCGGGCCGGCGCCGGCGATCAGCAGATCGATCATGGCCTTCTCGAGCTGGAACCAGTCGAGCTGGAACCGGTGGAATTGGACCCGATGGTCGACGGGGCCGGGGGAGCGGCGGCCGCAGCGGTCAACGCGTCCTCCTCGGCCCGGATCCGCACCCGGAGCAGGAACGCGTTCAAGATCGTGAACGTGATCGCGGTGATCCATGCGGTGTGCACCAGCGGCAACGCGATGCCCTCGATGACCACCGCGACGTAGTTCGGGTGCCGCAGCCAGCGGTACGGACCGCGGTTGACCAGCGGCAGCCCGGGGATCACCACGATCAACGTGTTCCACCGGCGGCCGAGCGTGCTGATGCACCACCACCGCAACGCCTGGGTGGCGAGCACGGTCGCGACCATGATCCAGCCGAGCACGGGCAGGAACGGGCGGTCGAACACCCACACCTCGACGACGCAGCCGACCAGGAGCCCGAAGTGCAGCAGCACCATGGCCGGGTAGTGCCCGCGGCCGTACTCCCGCCCGCCGTGTCGGAACGCCCAGGCGAGGTTCCGCTTCGACACGGCGAGCTCGACCAGTCGCTCGGCACCGACAGCGAGGACGAACAGGGTGTACGCGATCACGTCGGTGACCTCCCGGTTGCAGCGTTCCGCAGGGTGATCGTTCATGCGACGTCGGGGCTCACCAGCGGAGCAGGACGAGCTCGGAGGAAAAACCGGGACCCATCGCCATCAGCATTCCCGGCGATCCGGCCGGTGGCGGGCCGGTCCCGCAGGGTGTCCCGCAGCACGTGCAGCACGGAGGCGGAGGACAGATTGCCCACCTCGCCGAGCGAGCGCCAGGTCATCTCCAGCGCTTCCGGGCCGGCGTCCAACTCGGCCTCGATCGCCTCGATGATCTTCGGACCGCCGGGGTGCGAGACCCAGGCGCCGACGTCGGCAACGCCGAGTCCGTGCTCGGCCAGCATGCTCCGGATGTCCGGTCCGAGGTAGCGGTGCACCAGGTCGGGAACCTCGGCGGTGAGCACGATGCCGAAACCGTTGCGCGCCGATGTCCCACCCCATCACCCCCTGGGTGTTCGGGTAGAGGTGGCTGCGGGTGGCGATCACCCTGGGTCCGACGACGTCGCACCGATCGGCCCGGTCGGCACCCACCGCCACCACGGCGGCCGCCCCGTCGCCGAACAGCCCGCTGGCCACCAGGTTGGCCATCGACGTGTCGTGGCGCTGCACCGTCAGGGAGCACAATTCCACCGACAGCAGGATGCCGACGTCGTCCGGCCAGCCGCGGAGGTAGTCGTGCAGCCGGGCGATCCCGGCCGCGCCGGCGACGCAGCCGAGCCCGAACAGCGGCACCCGTTTGATGTCTTCGCGGAACCCGACCTCGGCGTGGATCCTGGCCTCCAGCGACGGAACCGCCAGGCCGGTGACGGTGGTGGAGAAGATCACGTCGACCTGATCTGCGGTCAGCCCGGCGGCCTGCAGCGCGCCGTTCACCGCCGCGACGCCCAGATCGACCGCGACTTCCAGATAGGCGTTGTTGGCCTCGGTGAAGTCCGTCAGCTGCCGGTAGCGATCAAGCGGCAACGCCAGGTACCGGCTGCCCACCCTGGTGTTGGTGTGCACCCGTCGCAACACCTCGTGGCTTCCGCCATCGCCCAGCACGTGCTCGGCGAATGCCTCGGTGATCTTGTCCTGCGGGTACCGGTGTGGCGGCAGAACCGCATGCACGGCAGCAAGGCAGGTCATGCCGGTCACAGTACGGTGACGATCGGTGCTTGTCGGGTGCGCCGGTTCGGCCTTCGGATGGAGCACCGACCCGGTTGACGGCGACACCCGAGCACAGATGTCGCTTTTGATCACGAATGCCCGGTGGAGGATTCACCCATGTCGGTCAGCGGGCCCAATTCGGCTGAAACCACCGCGAGCGGTGTCGGCCGGGCGCTGGTCCTTTCCTGCCACCCGCTGCCGACCGTCGCAGTCACGGCGATCAGCGCCGGTCTCGCGGCGCTGGCCGGATTGTCGATCGGCCGGGCGGCACTGTTGGTCGCGGCGGTGTTCGCCGGTCAGCTGTCGATCGGGTGGTCGAACGACGCCATCGACGCCGCTCGAGACCGGGCCAGCTCGCGCACCGACAAGCCGGTTGCGCTCGGTGCCGTCTCATCCAGGGTGGTCGCCGCCGCCGCCGGGGTGGCGCTCGTCGTCGCGATCGTGCTGTCGCTGCTGCTGGGCATCCTGCCCGGGTTGGCGGCGCTCACCGTGGTGGCCTGCGGGTGGCTCTACAACCTCGGGCTGAAGGCGACAGCGTTCTCGTTCGTGCCGTATGCCATTGCCTTCGGCGTGTTGCCGGCCGTCGCGACTCTCGCTTTGCCGGTGCCGGTCTGGCCGGCCCCGTGGGCGATGATCGCCGGCGCCCTGTTCGGCGTGGCGGCCCACCTGGCGAACGTGCTCCCCGACCTGGACGACGATCTGCAGTCCGGAGTCCGTGGCCTGCCGCAGCGGCTCGGCGCCCGGGTCACGGCGGTCGCCTGCCCCGTGCTGTTGGGCGTGGCCTCGCTGACCATCCTGGCCGGTACCGGTCTCGCCGAACAGGGCACCCAGTGGTGGCGGTGGGTGGCGGCGGTCGGCCTGGTGCTGCTGGCGGGTGCCGGTGTGCTCATCGGGATCCGTCGACCGAAGAGCCGGGCGCTGTTCGTGATCGTGATCGTCGCGGCGATCGTCGCGATTGCCCTGTTCGCCGGGTCCGGTCAGTCGCTGACCTGACGGGGATGGGCACCGGCGACTACTTCGGCGGACGCCACTCGCCTACCGTGGTGGGCATGCTGACCTTCGACGGTGCCATTGCGGGGATGGGCACCGCGTCGGGGACCCGCCTGGTGGTGGGCATGTGGCCGCTGTCGCCGTACGGGTCCGTCACCGATGTGATGATCGAACGTGCCGACGGCCACCGGATCCTGCTCGCCCCCACCCAGGAGCTGGCCGATTTCATCGCCGGCACCTACGAGTTCGACGAAGTCCGGGTCACCCCGGTGTTGCGGATGCGGGACGGCAACAAGAAGTGGATGGTCAGCACCGACGAACTGGCCCTGACCTTCGAACTGGGTGGCCGTCCGCCGCTGGGACTGCTACTGCTCGTCCTGCCGCGGCGGCTCGCCCGGGCACGCTGGTGGGCGACCGCCGTCGATCCGGTCGCCCGCGTGGTGAAGAAGGGTGTGCGAACCCGCGGCAGCGCCGGTGGCGGCCGGCGCGAGTGGTATTCGGCCCAGGACATGCAGCACATCACCTCGGTCAGTGCCCGGCTGGACGGGGTCGACCTGGGAGACCTCCGACCGGTGACGCCGCCGGTGCGGTTCGGCTTCGCGTCGACCCCCGAGGAACCGTGCGCTGGTCCGGGTGGTCACCAGGATCACCGACGAGCAGGACTGATCGCCTGACGAAATTTCCGTCACCGACACACGCCGGACATACCGCCCCTGGACGCTTGTCGCATGGTGACGCTCGACGACCTGCAGGTCCGGCAGCTGGGTGAATGCCGTCACGAATCAGCGCTGGCGAAGTATGTCGGCGGCCGGCGGACGAACGATCACTACGTCGAGGAGCACGACCGGGTGTTGTTCGACGACACCATTACGCTCCTGGAATCGCACGGACTCCCGCTCGACCAGGTCCCGACCCTGGAGCCGGGTGGCCCGCGGCGCAAGGTGTTTCATGCGCCCGGCGCGACCAGGGCCGGCATCGTCACCTGCGGCGGCCTCTGTCCGGGACTGAACGACGTGATCCGCGGACTGGTGATGGAACTCGGGACCCATTACGGCGTGCAGCGATGTCGTCGGGTTCCGCAACGGGTTCGCCGGCCTGGTGGCGGCCCTTGGACACGAGCCGGTCGACCTGACCACCGAGCGGGTCAGCAAGATCAACATGCAGGGCGGGACGATTCTCGGAACATCAAGGGGTGCACAGGATCCCGAGGTCATGGTCGACCGGCTGGTGGAACTCGGGATCGACATCCTCTTCGTGATCGGCGGTGACGGCTCGATCCGCGGGGCGGGCAAGATCGCTGCCGTGGCCCGCCGGCGTGGGCTGCCGATCGGGGTGATCGGCATCCCCAAGACCATCGACAACGACATTCCCTTCATCGGGCAGAGTTTCGGCTTCCAGACGGCGTTCACCGTTGCCGCGCAATCGATCGCGGCCGCCCAGGTCGAGGCCCAGTCGGCGATCAACGGCGTCGGCCTGGTGCAGCTGATGGGCAGGCACGCGGGTTTCATCGCCTGCTACGCGGCGTTGGCCAACCATCACGCCGACTTCGTTCTCATCCCGGAGGTGCCGTTCGCACTGGACGGTGAGTCCGGGTTCCTGGCGGCACTCGAACGGCGCGTCGCCGACCGGGGCAGTGCGGTGGTGGTGGTCGCAGAGGGTGCCGGCCAGGACCTGATGACCGACGAGCAGACCGGGACGGACGCCTCCGGCAATCGCAAACTCGGTGACATCGGCCGGTTCCTGGAGGCCGCGATCATCGAGCACTACTCCTCGATCGCCGTGAGTTGACGCTCAAGTACCTCAAACCCGGCTATTCGATCCGTTCTGTTCCGGCCAAGGCCCATGATTCGGTGTATTGCGTGCGACTGGCCCAGGCGGCGGCGCATGCCGGAATGGCGGGCCGGACCGACATGGTGGTCGGCCGCCGGCACAACCGGTTCGTGCACGTCCCGATCGACATCGTCGTCTCGGCCAGGAACGAGGTCGCGCCCGACGGTGACCTCTGGCTGAGCGTGCTGGAATCCACCGCTCAGCCGCTGGAAATGCGCTGAGCGCTGACAGCTACTCAGTGCTGTTCGACACCGGGCACTTCTGACGGGACGAGCGTCCTGAGTTGTCGACGACCAGGAAGCGGTCAGCATCTCGTCGAGAGGCGGTGACTGCGGCGGGGTTCCGTCACCGAACGGGCGGCCGCCGAGCTCGGCCCGGCTGTGCGGCTCGAACCAGCCGGCGAGGTCGGGTCCCGTCCGGCACGATCTGCGACGGGTTGATGGTGGTGTGCACCAGGTAGTAGTGCTGCTTGATCTGGACGAAATCGATCGTGTCCCCGAAACCGGGAGTCTGGAACAGGTCTCGGGCATACGCCCAGAGAACCGGCATCTCGGTCAGCTTGTTGCGGTTGCACTTGAAATGACCGTGGTAGACGGCATCGAACCTGGCCAGGGTGGTGAACAGCCGGACGTCGGCCTCGGTGATGGTGTCGCCGACGAGATAGCGACGGGTGGCCAGCCGCTCGGTCAGCCAATCCAGGCGGGCGAACAGCCGGTCGAAGGCCGCGTCGTACGCCTGCTGACTGCCGGCGAAACCGCAGCGATAGACGCCGTTGTTGACGTCCCGGAACACGACGTCATTGACCTCGTCGATCTCGCGCCCGCAGCGCCTCCGGGTAGAGCTGGGGCGCACCCTCGCGATGGAACTCCGTCCACTCGGTGGACAGGTCGAGGGTCAGCTGCGCGTAGTCGTTGGTCACCACCTGGCCGGTCGGGACGTCGACCATGGCGGGAACGGTGATCCCGAGGGGGTAGTCGGGATCACGGGCGAAGAAGGCCTGCTGCAGGCGCTTGATCCCCAGCACCGGGTCCACCTGGCCCGGATCGAGATCGAAGGTCCAGCTCCGCTCGTCATGGGTCGGACCACAGACGCCGAGCGAGATCACCTCTCGAGACCCAGCAACCGGCGGACGATGGTCGCGCGATTGGCCCAGGGGCAGGCGCGGGCGACCACCAGTCGATAACGACCCGGCTCGACCGGGAAAGCCGTCCCGGCCGTCGCGGGTGATCCTGGTGGTGAGGTACCGATCGTCCCGGACGAATTCGCCCTTCGACCCCGATCCAGCCTCTTTCGCCGCTGCCATCGACATCTCCTACCCTCGCGCCGCATCGACCCGCGCTGTGCAGGCAGGGTTACCCGTCGACCTGCAGCACAAACGCGTAACAACGATGGCGCAGACTAGACCGGTGGCGCTGCGCACCGTTGGGGTGGAAGAAGAACTGATGCTGGTCGACCCGGTCGACGGCCGTCCGGCATCGGCGGGTGACACCGTGCTGGAAGCCGCCCAGGAATGGCTCGGTGCGGGCGCGGATCATCAGGTCGAGAAGGAATTCAAGATGGAGCAGACCGAGATCGGCTCCTCACCGACCACCGACATCCGGGCGTTGCGCAGCGAGCTGCTGAGTCTGCGCCGAGCGGTGGCGGCCGCTGCCGGCAGCACCGGGGTGCATGTGGTGGCGGTGGCCACCAGCCCGTTCAAGGTCCGGCCGACGGCCACCATCGAACGAGCGCTACTCCCGGATGCTCGACATGTTCGGCATCATCGCCCGCCAGCAGCTCACCTGCGGGCAGCACATCCATGTGTCGGTCGATTCGCCGGACGAGGGAGTGGCCGCGCTCGACCGGATTCGGCCCTGGCTGCCGCTGCTCACCGCGATCTCGGCGAACTCGCCGTACTGGCAGGGGCAGGACACCGGCTACGCCAGCTACCGATCCATCGCCTGGGGTCAATGGCCGACCGCGGGCCCGACGGAGGCGTTCGGCGACATCGACGGCTACCACCGGGCGATCAAGGGGTTGCTGGAGACCGGTGCCGCGATGGACGACGGGATGATCTACTTCGACGCCCGGCTGTCGGCCAGCTACCCGACCCTGGAGATCCGGGTGCCGGACGTGTGCACCGATGTCGGCGATTCGGCCCTGATCGCCGCGCTGGCCAGGGCTCTGGTGGACACCGCGGCCACCGACTGGCGACACGGCCGACCGCCCGAGACGATCAGGATCGAGGTGCTGCGGGGAGCGTCGTGGCGGGCCGCCCGGTTCGGGTTGGCCGGCGACCTGCTGGACCACCGGTCGCGCGAGCTCGTGCCCGCCTGGGCGATGGTCGACGCGCTGGTCGAACACGTCCTGACGGCGCTACGGGCCAACGGCGATCTGGACTTCGTCCTGGAGGCCATCGCCCGACTGCGCCGGACCGGCACCGGCGCCGACCTGCAACGCGCCGAGTTCGCCCGCCGCGGGCTGCTCTCCGACGTCGTGCAGAACGCCGCCCAGCGCACCCTCGAATAACCGCCCCGGGGTCAGCCGGTCTTCTTCTGCGCCGCGGGCTTCCGGGTGCGCTTGGCCGGCGCGGCCTTGCTGTCGCCGTCCGAGGAGGACGCGGACTTGGTGCCGGATTTCGAGCTGCTCGACCTGGAACTGGTGGACCGGGTGCTGCCGGACTTGCTGTCGCCGGACTTCGAGTCGGCGCCCTTGTGCCGCTCCACGCTGCGCTGCAGCGCGGCCAGCAGGTCGACCACCTCGGCGTCCTCGCCCTCCTCCTCCTCCTCCGGAGTCGGGAACGCCTCGCTCGCCTTCGAGTTTGGCGTCGATCAGCTGCTGCAGCTCCACCCGGTAGTCGTCGGTGTAGTCCTCCGGACGGAAGTCGTCGGCGAAGCTGTCCACCAACATCGAGGCCATCTTCAGCTCGGCCGGCTTGATCGTGACGCTCTCGTCGAGCGACGGGAACTCCGCGGCCCTGCACCTCGTCGGGCCACAGCAGGGTCTGGACCACCAGCACGTCGTCCTCGCACCCGCAGCGCGGCCAGCCGGGTCTTCTGCCGCAGCGCGAAGTTGACGATCGCGATCCGGTCGGTCTGCTCCAGCGTGCGGAGCAGCAGCACGTACGCCTTGGTGGAGGTCGACGCCGGCTCCAGGTAGTAGCTCTTGTCGAAGTACAGCGGGTCGATCTGGTCGGCCGGCACGAAACTGGAGACCTCGATCTCCCGGCTGGTGCTGGACGGCAGCTGCGCGAAGTCCTCGTCGGTGAGGATCACCGTCCGGCCGTCGTCACTCTCGTAGGCCTTGGCGATGTCGGCGTACTCGACGACCTTGCCGTCGAGCTCGCAGGTCCGCTTGTACCGGATCCGGCCGCCGTCCTCGGCGTGCACCTGGTGGAACCGGACGTCCTTTTCCTCGGTCGCCGCGTAGACCTTGACCGGCACGTTCACCAGCCCGAACGCCACGGAGCCTTTCCAGATCGATCGCATGGTGACCATGATGGACCTTCCGACTGCGGTGAGCGAGTGAGCACCGGGTAGACGCCGGCGGCTGCGGAATCATCGTTCAAGATCACCGAGTAATGATCGAACGGCACGACTGCTGCGGTGACGATCGATGCGTGCGGGAGGTGGCGGCAGTGGCAGCGGGTGATTCGGCGACGATCGAGCTCGACGGGCACCGGCTCGCGCTGACCCACCTGCGGAAGGTGCTCTACCCGGCCACCGGCACCACCAAGTCGGACATCATCGCCTATTTCGCCGAGGTCGCCCACGCCCTGATCCCGCACCTGGCCGATCGGCCGGTCACCCGCAAGCGCTGGCCGGACGGGGTGACCACCACGCCGTTCTTCCACAAGGACCTGCCGCAAGGGCACGCCGACCTGGGTGAGCCGGCGGGTGATCCAGCATTCCGACGGCCCGAAGGCCTACCCGATCGTCGACTCACCGGCGACGCTGGCCTGGCTGGGGCAGATCGCCGCGCTGGAACTGCATGTGCCGCAATGGACGATTCGGTGCCGATCCCGAAGACACCGCGAACGAAACCACTTTCGGCGTGGCCCGTCCCGACCGGCTGGTCTTCGACCTCGACCCCGGACCGGGTGTCGGCCTGATCGAATGCGCCGAGGTCGCCCGCGCGGTCCGGGCCAGGATGACGGATTCCGGTCGTGGTGCCGGTGACCAGCGGCTCCAAGGGGATCCACCTCTACAGCCGGCTCGACGGCTCGCTGACCTCCGACGAGGCATCGCAGCTGGCCAGGGAGATCGCCGAGGCCATCGAGCAGGACATGCCCGACCTGGTGGTGTCCCGGATGGCAAAGGTGCTGCGGGCCAAGAAGGTGTTCATCGACTGGTCGCAGAACAACGGCTCCAAGACCACCATCGCGCCGTACTCGTTGCGCGGCAGGGACCATCCCACCGTTGCGGCGCCGCGAACCTGGGACGAACTGGACGATCCCGGACCTGCGGCACCTGCAGTACACCGAGGTGCTCGAGCTGCTGGCCGAGGCGCCGGATCCCATGCAGGGGCTGGAGACCGGTGACAACGACGGCGCCGAGCATCGCGGCGACGGCGGGCCGCGCCGCCGACGCTCCGCCGGCAAACCCCGGTCACAGCAAGGCAAGTCCGCTCCGCCCGCGGACGAGCCGACCGAAACCGGTCAGGCCGACGCCAAGCTCGACAAGTACCGCTCGATGCGGTCCGCGGACCGGACGCCGGAACCGGTCCCCGAACCCGGCTACCTGCCGCACGGCAACGACGACACCTTCGTCATCCAGGAGCACCACGCCCGCCGGCTGCACTACGACTTCCGGCTCGAGCGGGGCGGTGTGCTGGTGTCCTGGGCGGTGCCCAAGGGCATCCCGCCGGACACCGGGCAGAACCGGCTGGCCGTGCAGACCGAGGACCACCCGCTGGACTACGCCGATTTCGCCGGGATCATCCCGCGCGGGGAGTACGGCGGCGGCACCGTCACCATCTGGGACGCCGGCACCTACGTCACCGAGAAGTGGCGCGACGACGAGGTGATCGTCGTCCTGGACGGGCAGAAGGCGCGCGGCCGGTACGTGCTGATCCGCACCAAGGGCAACACCTGGCTGCTGCACCGGATGAAGGATCAGGGACCGCCCGGCAAGACCTACGGGCCGCACTCCGCCGACGAGGCGCCACTCCGACCTGTGGCCTCGGAAGCGAACGACCGAGCGAACACGGCAGTGCGCCAGCGGGTTCCCGCGCCGCCGACCGACCTGAAACCGATGCTGGCGACGGCCGGAACGCCGCAGGACATCTCCGATGACGGATCCTGGCGGTTCGAGGGCAAGTGGGACGGCATCCGGGCCCTGGCAACGCTCGGCCCGAACGGGCTCCGGCTGCACAGCCGGGCCGGCAACGACTTCACCCACGCCTACCCGGAACTGCAGGAACTGGTCGACCTGCTGGACGGGCACAGCGGCGTCCTGGACGGCGAGATCGTGGCGCTGGACGCGAACGGGAAGACCAGCTTCTCGCTGCTGCAGCAGCGGATGAACCTGGCCGCTGCCAGGGATGTGGCCCGGGTGCGGAAGACGGTGTCGGTGCAGTTCTGGTTGTTCGACGTGCTGCACCTGGACGGGGTGTCGTTGCTGCGCAAGCGGTACGACGTCCGGCGGCAGATCCTGCAGGCACTGCCGCATCTCCGGCGACATCTGCCGTGGTCCCCGAGCAGCTGCCCGGCACGGTGCAGGAAGCCTTGCAGGGCAGCCTGGATCGCGAGCTGGGAGGGCATCGTCGCCAAGCGGGCCGACTCGACCTACCTGCCCGGCAAGCGGTCCCACAGCTGGATCAAGATGAAGAACTTCCGCGACCTGGAGGTCGTCATCGTCGGCTGGAAACCCGGCGCGGGCCGCCGGGAGGGCAGCCTCGGGTCGCTGTTGCTGGCGGTCCCCGACGAGAGCGGCGACCTGCAGTACGCCGGCAAGGTCGGCACCGGATTCACCGACGTGATCCTCGACCAGCTGATGGCGGCCTTGAAGCCGTTGCGCACCAGCAACTCTGCAGTGGCCTCCTCGGTGCCCC
This sequence comes from uncultured Actinomycetota bacterium, assembly GCA_963719475.1. GTDB lineage: Bacteria > Actinomycetota > Actinomycetes > Mycobacteriales > Nakamurellaceae > Nakamurella. Next base: position 103,560 of record CAVRCD010000017.1, read on the forward strand.
GGGCCGAGGCCGTCGACGCGGTCTGGGTGCAGCCTTCGCTGGTGGGTGAGGTGAAGTACGTCGAGTGGACCCCCGAGCGCCGGCTGCGGGCAACCAGCTGGCGCGGGCTGCGACCGGACAAGTCGGTCGACGATCTGGTTCCACCGACCTGAGATCAGCTCTGCTGCTTGAGCTTGCGCCACCCACCGGCCCGGTTGTTCGCGATGATCTGCCGGAACATCTCGCCCAGCGCCGAGGCATTGATCGGCTGATCCTTGCGAACAGCGACCGTACGGGCGGTGCTGTTCTGCTGCCCGCCGGTGATGATGCCCTCCGGGTCGGGAACGATCGCGCCGTCGTAGAGGAACACGTTGACGTGGTCCTTCGCCGCCAGCAGCGCGGCAGATGTTGCCGTCCAGCACGAAGTACGGCTGAACGGTCCGCTTGATCGTCTCGACCACCTCAGGATCGGCGGCATGCACGAGATCCCGGACCTGCTGGCAGATCTCCTGCTGCCAGTCGGGCAGCTTGTCGATGTAGGCGTCGACCCGCGGGTCCTTGTCGTAGGCCATGGCGGCTCCCTCGCCGGGTGGATCGGTGTCCAAGCGATCGTAGAACCCCGGCCCGTTTGGGGACTCAGGTCTATGTACTGAGCAGTGAAAAGTTCCGTAGTGTCCGATTGCCACACCCGACCACTCGTCGGCATTCGCGCGACCCGCGAAGCCGGTAGGAAACAAGAGGGACGACATGACTGTGCGACGGTTGTACGGATTCGCCATCGGCGCCGCGGTGGTGTCACTCGGCCTCGCCGCCTGCACCTCCGGAGCCGACACTGTGGCCTCGTCAACGGCCTCGTCAACACCGTCTTCAACGGCTTCGTCAGCGAGTGGGTCCACCGTTGCCAGCAGCTCGGCCGGGTCATCCGCCAGCTCGCCGGCCCCCTCCGGTGCCCGGATCACCTCCATCCCGGGCCTGGACCAGTCGGCGATCGATGTGATGAACAAGCCCGAATACGCCAACGGGCAGTGGGCTCTCGCCGTCAAGGACATCGACACCGGCGAGCAGATCATCGCGCTACAACGACGACCTGCTGTTCGAGCCCGGTTCCGTGGTGAAGACCTACAGCACCGGCGCCGCATGGCAGGAATTCGGGCCGGACTCGACGGTCGTCACCCCGGTGAAACGCACCGGTGAGGTCGCCGACGGCACGTTGACCGGCGACCTGGTGCTGGTCGGCAAGGGTGACCTGACAATGGGCGGCCGGACGAAACCCGATGGCACGGTGGACTTCACCAACCTCGACCACAACGACGCCAACGGCATCCCCGGCGCCACGCTGACCACGGAAGATCCGCTGACCGGACTGAACGAGCTTGCCGCGCAGGTCAAGGCGGCCGGCATCAACACCGTCTCCGGCGACGTGATCGTCGACAACCGGCTGTGGGACGCGCATACCCTGGCTGAGGAGCCGATCACGCCGATCATCATCAATCAGAACGTCATCGACCTGACCGATCACGCCGGGCGCCGAGGGCCAGCCGGCGACCACCGCGATGTGGCCGGTGGTGGCGCCGTGGACCGTGGACACCCAGGTGCAGACGGTGGCGGCCGGCACGAAGGACACCGGAATCAAGGTGAACTCGCCCGGCGATGGCAAGGTCGTCCTCACCGGCACTATCACCGCCGACAGCGATCCGGTGGTGAAGGTCTACGCGTTCAAGGACCCGGCGACATTTGCCCGCACCGCGTTCATCGAGGCCCTCGGCCGGGCCGGAGTGACCGTCACAGCGGATCCGGTGGCGACCAACCCCGCTGCCGCGCTGCCGGCATCGGACGCCGTCGGTGCGCTCACCTCGGTCGCCGAGCTGACGTCTCTGCCGCTGCACGAGGAAGTCGACCTACGTCAACAAGATCAGTTACAACCGGGGTGCCGAAACGTTGATCTGTCGGCTGGCGGTCGCCGCCGGCAAGGTCAAGTGCGACGCCGGGATGTTGAAGGCCGGGCAGATCTGGGCCGAAGCGGGCTTGGACATCAAGGGCGCGACCCTCAAAGACGGTTCCGGGCTGACCGGCAACCTGATCACCGCGGACAGCCAGGTGCAATTGCAGAGCATCATGGCCAAGCGTCCGGACGTCGCCGAGTGGACGGCAACGTTGCCGATCCTGGGGGTCGACGGGTCTCTGACCACCGTCCAGGCCAACAGTCCCGCCAAGGGCAAGGTGTTCGCCAAGACTGGCACTCTTGGCGATCTCGATGAGTTCAACGACAGGTTGCGGCTCCCCACCAAGGCGCTCGGCGGCTACATCGACACCGCGAGCGGGCGGCACTTCGCGTTTGCCGTGATGGCGACGAACAGTGTCTTCGCCGATACCGCAGGCATCTTCGCGGCCAATGATGATGTCGGGGCGGTCGTCGCCAGCATCCAGGAGTCCTACTGACCACGTAGCGCGGTGATCAGGGTCACCGGCGCACCCGAACTCCACGCGCGGCGATCCCCGCCAGCGGCGGCGATCAGCTCGAGTGCGCGCTGCTGGCGGCGGGTCTCGAGTTCGAGCTCGCCGGCCAGCCGGTCGTCATCGATGCCGTACCAACGGTTGTCGATCGCATCGGTGGCCCGGCCGGCGGCGAGTTCGGCGAATCCGACGAGACCGTGGATAACGGCGTTGGCCGCGAAGATGGTGGCGGCCACCTCGTCCTGATCGGCATCGTCCGGCCCATCCTGGCCTTCGTTGTGATTCTGCGGGCTCAGCAGGTAGTGGCCGATGGCGTGCGAGATCGGGTACCACGCAGCGTCATTGCCCGCCGCATAGGACCAGATCGACTCCAGCACAGGCCGCCAGGAGCGGCTGTACTCACGCTGCTCGGTCTTCTGCATGCTGTCGTGGAAGTCCATCAGTCGCTGGGCCGGCGCCACCGCGTAGAGGATCAGTCCGCGGTGCCTTGCCCAGGTCGGCAGTGCTGCCAGGCGGGCGCCGACCGGGTCCACGCTGCCCGTCTTCCCCGTCATCGCGGTTCTCCGTCCGGTCGAGCCATGCGTGGGCCGAACCGTACGCCGGTCGAGGTCAGTTGCGGGACTGACCCAGCTTCCAGTACCCGGAGAACATGATCGAGCGGCGATCCACCCCGCGTTCCTTGACCAGGTGCCGTCGGCCGCCGGTGGCCAGCGCGGATTCGCCGCAAACCCAGACGTATCCGAGGCCGTCGACGCTGCTGTTGCGGACCAGGTCGAGCGCGGCGGAGCCGGGTGCGCCGGTGCCGCGCACCACGATCTGTGGTCGCAGCCCGCTGGCCGAACCGGTGTCGTAGGACTCGTCCGGCAGTTCCAGGATCGCCGTCACGCCGTCGACCCCGGGGTCGAGGGTCTCCAGGATCGCGTACAACGCCGGCATCGCGGTCTCGTCGGCGACGAGCAACTGCCGGGTGCCGGGCGGTGGTGGTCGGTACGCCGAACCGGCGGCGCGGAACCCCACGACGTCGCCGATGCCCGCGCGCAGGGCCCACGCAGAGCCCGGACCGCTGTCGCCGTGCACGATCACGTCGACGTCGATCTCGGCCGCATCCGGCCGAACCGATCTGATCGTGTACCAACGGATCTCGGGTCGCTCGGCCTCCGGAATCCGGGCGACGGCGGCTCGCACGTTGACCCGTTCCGGGTCCGGCATCCTCAGCTCCGCGCCTTCCCGAGCCGGGAAGATCAGGCCGAAGTACTCGTCCGGCCCAGTGGTGGTGAAGGTGCCGAATCGGGGCGCCTGGAAGGTGATCCGGCGGACGTGGTCGGACAATTCGCGGACGCCGGAGACAGCCATGGTGAACTGCTCGTCGCGGTCGCGGTAGTTCGCCGGTGACATCAGCAGCGGCACCGCGGCTTTCAGTACCTTCAGCTGCAAACGTTCGATCGACTCCACGGCCATGCTTCCTCCACCTGGGTTAGGTAACCCTAAGCTTAGAGGATCGGCAGGCAGCCGCCAACCGAGGTGACTACCGGCTCGCTCCGGTGATCAACCACTTGTCCCCGCGATACCGCAGGCCGAGAGTGACCGCCCTTGCACCCATGAAGACCACGCTGAAGGCGATCCAGAGCCAGACCAGGCCGGCCACCCCGCCGGGCGCCCAGATCCCCACCGCGGCAGCGGCCGGCAGATAGGCCACCAGGGTGATCACCCCTGCACTGGCCAGGTAAACACCGTCACCCGCGCCGATCAGCACACCGTCCAGGACGAAGACGTAGCCCGAAATCGGTTGCGACAGCGCCACCACGATCAAGGCGGCCGCGACCGCAGCCCTGACCTCGGGGTCCGGGGAGAACGCCGATCCGGCGACCGCATGGATCAGCAGGACGACAGCACCGATGACGACGCCGGCCCACACTCCCCAGCGCAACATCGACCTGGTCAGCTCCCGGGCCGCCGGTCCATCACCCGCGCCGAGCGCCTTGCCGGTCAGTGCCTGCGCGGCGATCGCCAAGGCATCGAGCCCGAGGGCCAGGAAGTTCCAGATCGAGAGCACCACCTGCTGCGCGGCCAACGCCACCACGCCCTGCCTGGTGGCGACCACGGTGGTGACGATGATCGCCAACCGCAGGGTCAGGGTGCGGATGAACAGCGGGATCCCGGCCCGTCCGGCGCCCCGGATGTGGCCGGCGTGTGGTGCGAGGGGGGCACCGTGCCGACCGGCCGCGCGAACGACGACCGCGATCAGCACGACCGCCATGGCGGTCTGGGTGATCACCGTGCCGATCGCCGAACCCGCCACGCCGAATTCCAGGACGACGACCAGCAACAGATTCAGCCCGACGTTGACCGCGGCCCCGACGACCGCGACGAACAGCGGGGTGCGGGTGTCCTGCAGCCCGCGCAGCACACCGGTGGTCGCCAGCACCGTCAACATCGCGGGCATCCCGACCAGGGACCATCTCAGGAACGTGACGCCGAACTCGGACACGGCCGGGTTGCCGCCGAACAAGCCCACCAACTGCGGCGCGAGCGGCCAGCCGACCAGTAGGACGGCGATGCCGATGATCAACGCCAGATAGACCCCGGCGATACCGAAACTGAGCGCCCGGTCCGGCTGCCCGGCGCCGAGCGAACGGGCGACCTGCGCCGTCGTTCCGTAGGCCAGGAAGACCGAAAGGCCCACCAGCGTCCCGAGAATCACCGAGGCGATACCCACCCCGGCCAGTTGCTCGGTTCCCAGGTGCCCGACGATCGCCGCGTCCACCAGCAGGAAGGTCGGTTCCGCCAACAGGGCTCCGAGCGCCGGAACCGCCAGTTTCAGGATCTGTGCATTCAGGCCCGGCGTCGGGCTCACCGGGGACCCAGGGTTACGGGCGCTCACGCTGTCATCGGCCGGCGACTCGCAGAATGGCATCGACGGAGCGATCGACGTCATCGGTCGTGGTCGAGTAGTTGGACACCGCAATCCGCATCAACCGTCGACCGCGCCAGGTGGTGCCGCCGAGCCAGCAGGTTCCGTCCTGTTGCACTCCATGGATGACCGCATCGGTGCGGGCGTCGGACCCGAAGCCGACCAGCACCTGATTGAGCACCACGTCGTTCACCACCTCGGCGCCGCCGGCGGTCAACCGTTCGGCGAACCGGCGGGCGTGCCGGCAGCACCGGTCGACGAGCTCGGCGACCCCATCGCCCCCCAACTCACGCAGTGCCGCCCACACCGCGAAACCCCTTGCACGACGGGACGATTCGAGGACGAAGTCGGAGGGGGAGAGCACGGTCCCGGAGCCGACGAGGTAGGACGCGGTGTACGACGCAGCGGCGGCGTGCTCGGCGGGATGTGCGCAGAAGACGAAACCGGAGTCGTACGGGACGTTCAGCCACTTGTGGCCGTCGCACGACCAGGAATCGGCACCTTCGATCCCGTCGATCAGATGGCGGGTCGATGGGGAGGCGGCGGCCCAGAGCCCGAAGGCACCGTCCACGTGTACCCAGCCGCCGTGCTCGCGGACCACGTCGATCGCCGAGCGGAGATCGTCGCAAGCCCCGGTGTTCACGTTCCCGGCCTGCAGGCAGACCAGGGTGGGGCCCGGCGGCCCCGACGACAGGACCCTGCGCAGATCGTGGACGTCGATGGCACCGTTCGGGTCGGCGGCGACGGGCTCGACCACCCGGTTGCCGAAGCCGAGCAGCCGCAGCGACCGGTCGATGGTGGCGTGCCGCTCGGCTCCGGCGACCACCCGAACCGGCGGCGCGCCGAGCAGGCCGTCCTCCTCGACATCCCATCCGGCCCCCGCCAGCACGTGATGGCGCCCGACGGCCAGGCCCACCGTGTTGGCGGCCTGTGCGCCGGTGACGAAACCGACGCTCGCGCCGGCCGGGAGTCCGAGCAACTCCTTGAGCCAGCCACCGGCCACCTCCTCGGCGATCGCGGCCGACGGTGACGTCGCGGCGTTGAAGGCCACCTGGTCCCAGCCGGCGGCGATGATGTCCGCGGCCGTCGCGGAGGGCAGTGCGCCGCCGATGACGAAGCCGAAGAACCGGGGGCCGGCGGTGGCGACCAACCCGGGCTCGGCGGCGGCGATCAGCTCCTGCAGCACCTCCGCGGCCGGTGTGCCTTCCGCCTGCAGGGGCCCACCGAAAGCGGTCCGCAAAGAGTCCAGATCGACGGTCGGGGCGACTCGACGCTCGCTGAGTCCGGCGCGGAAGGCGGCGGCCGACCGGGCGGCGTCGGCGAAGAGTTCGGGGGTCCGATCAGGCGCTTCACTCACGCCAGCGCACGTTACGCCGATGCGGATTCGACCGGCTCAGCCGATGATCTGGGTGGGCCGGAACAGGCCGGCCGGATCCAACCTGTTCTTGACGGCGAGCAGTCGGGCCCGGTCGGCGTCGTTCCACAACGCACCGACCTGCGCGGGGGCGGCTGGTCCCTGGAAGTTGAGCAGGGAACCAGCCGACCATGGCCGGGCAGCATCCATCAATGACTGCAACGCATCCGGGACCAGGTCGGCAACCGGCCCGGCCAGGACACCGACGGCGAACAGGGTGAAGGCGCTGTCCCGTCCCGCGACCGCGTTGGGGACCGCGGGCTGCCTGGCCAGCGCGCCGCCGAGCTGCCGGATCTCGACCACCACCAGCGGTGTCATCACGTCGGCGCCCACCTGAGCGAGCACGGCGTCGATCGCCTCGAGTGGCAGCTCGCGCAGGGCGACGCCGCGCTCCATCGACGGCATCGGGACGACCGGGTCCATGTGCACGGAGTCAATTGCCGCATAGGGGATCTCGCTGACGCCGTCCAGCAGGGCGGCAGCAACCGCACGCATCGGGGCAAGCACGGCGGCGCCCTCGTCGGCCGAGCCGAGATGGACGAAGCGCAGATGGACGACGCGTTGACCACGCAGTGGTTCCGGCAACGCCGGGTCGGGCGGCAGCTGCAACAGTGCAACAGAAGTCGACGACTCCTCGGAGAGGTTGGTGGACCACTCCCGCCACCGGGTGAGCACGTCCGGTGCGGCCGCGACGGGGAAGAAGATGCCGCCACCGTAGAGGCGAGCAACCGGCACCAGGGAGAATTCCAGGGCGGTGACGATGCCGAAATTGCCCTTGCCGCCACGGATCGCCCAGAAAAGGTCGGGGTCGTTCCCCGCGGTGACCTCACGGATCTCTCCGTACGCGGTGACAAGTTGCAGGGACCGGATGTGGTCGGCGGCGAAGCCGTAGCGGCGGCCGAGGGGACCGAGCCCACCGCCAAGGCTGTAGCCGACGACGCCGACCTGCGAGGACGATCCGTTCAACGGAGCCAGCCCGTAAGGAGCGGCGGCGGTGATCACCTGGGACCACCGCGTCCCGGCACCCACCGTGGCGGTACCGGCGACGGGATCAATCACCACATCGGTCATTCGCCGGGTGCTCACGAGCAGCCCGCCCGCCATCGACGTGATCGACCCGTGCCCGGTCGACTGCACGGTGACCGTCAACCCATTCGCCGCTGCCCACCGCACGGCAGCAGCGACATCCTCGGCATCCGTCGCGCCGACCGCGAGGTCCGGGCTGGGCACGTTGGCGACGTTGAACCCCATGACCTCGGCGGCGAAACCGGGGTCGGCCGGCGTCAGCACCGGCCCGGCCACCTGGGCAGCAAGCTCGGCGAGATTCGGTCGGGCGGTGTCTTGTTCAGGTGAGACGACGGTCATTGCAGTCCTTTTCTGGGGTGGGTGTGTTCGTGCCGGGTGAGACGGGTTGTGGCTGTAGCAGAGTGGGGGCGGTCAAGGGTTTGATCGGGATGGCTTTCAGCGCCCGGCGGTGACCTCGACCTCGAGGAGCATCCCCGGGATCGCCAGCCTGCTGACGCCGACCAAGGAGGTCGGTGGGGTGGCCGCTGATACCGTCAAGCGCTCGATGAGAACGCCGTAATTCGCAAGGATCGCGTCCACGTCGACGGCATAGATCGTCATCCGCAGGACATCTCGAAAGTCCATGCCCCCGGCATGGAGTACGGCCTCGACATTGGTCATCGCCAGGGCGATCTGGGCAGCCGCGTCCCCTTCGTGCAGCAGCTGCCCGTCCTCGTCGACCGGTCCCTGTCCGGCAACGGTGAGGATTGTGGTGGGTGCGGTACGAACCTGACCATGGTCGAACGCGAAGCCGGCGTTCCAGGTGGTCGGATTGATTCTGGTGATGCCGGCGGATGGCGCCGGTGCAGTGGTTGTCATGCCGGGAAATGCTGCCGCCGCGGTCGACGGGGGACCATCCCCGCTATCTGGGTCGTTCCACCCCCAGAAAGCTGGGGTTCCGGTTTGTCCGGTGCCAAGTCACACTGGGCGGATGGCGAGCGTGCCGGCGGACCGCGTCCGCGCCCAGATCGAGGCCCTCTCGACCACGGGCTTCGACGTCTTCTCGTTCGCCACCACCGCGCTGAACACGCTGAACCGCGCCGTGCCGTTCACCGCCGCCTGCATCGCGACGGCCGACCCGGCGACCGAACTGCTCACCGGGGCGGTGAAGACGGGTTCCGTGGTCGGTGCCTCGGACGAACTCTGGGCGCACTTCGAGTACGAGGTCCCTGACCTGTACGACCACCGGTCGGTGGCCCGGCTGCCCAGCGGTGTGACGTCGTTGTACGCCGAGACCGACGGACATCCGGAGCGGTCCCCGCGCTTTGTCGAGCACCTGCGACCGACGTTCGGCTTCACCGACGAACTGCGCGCTGCGGTCCGCGTGGACGGCACCACTTGGGGCTTCTTCACCCTCTATCGGGAGGATGACCGGACTCCTTTCACCACCCTCGAGCACCAGTTCATCGCCGGGGTCGGCGCCGCCTTCGCCACCGGCCTGCGGGCAGGACTGCTCGTCGGCCTGGCCACGGCACCGCTGACCGCGGTCGACGGCCCGGCCGTCCTGGTGATCGACCGCAACGGCGAGGTGGCGCAGGCCAGCATCGGCGCGGCCGCGCGGCTCGCCGATCTCGACGGAGACGCCACTGCGCACGACGAACTACCGCTGGCGTTGCGATCGTTGATCGGCTCGGCCCGGCAGTTCGCGGCCGGCCACAGCCCACTTGTGCCGCGAATGCGGCTGCGCACCCGCTCCGGTCAGTGGATGGTCGCGCACGCATCACCGCTCGTCGCACGGGACGGTGGCTCGACAGACGTGGTGGTGACCATCGAGGAAGCCAGGCCGCCGGAGATCGTCCCGTTGGTGGTCGCCGCCTTCGGGTTGACCTCGCGCGAACGGGACGTCGTGCAACTCGTGTTGCAGGGCATCGACACCGCGGAGATCTCCCGCACCCTGCACCTGTCGACCTACACCGTGCAGGACCATCTGAAGTCGGTCTTCGGCAAGGTCGGCGTCCGCAGCCGTCGCGAGCTCATCGCGCGGGTGTTCTACGACCAGTACGCGCCGCGGATCGGCGCCGGGTCGGCACTGGCGCCGTCCGGGTGGTTCGCCGAGCCTGTCTGACCCGTCTTATCGGCGTGGTGGCCGGCGGTCGGCTTGACCTGAACCGCAGTTGAACTCCTAGCGTTCGATGAGTCGGCGCCGTTCGCCCGGTCTGCTCTTGACCCGGGACATCGCCGGATGCGTTGTCGGACCCTCGGTCTACCGTCCGAGCAGATCACCTCCCAGGAAGGGGCAATCGCCATGGACATGGAGGTCACCGCGTGGAATTCGCTGTACACCACGATGACCGCGCAGGAGGAACGACGGCCGATCTCGAGGGCGACGTTGCGCCGGATCGCCGGCTTCGCCCGTCCGCACCGCGGTCAACTGGGCTGGTTCCTGCTGCTCAGCGTGATCACGGCGGCGCTGGCCGTGGCCACACCGCTGCTGGCCGGCCGGGTGGTCGACGCCATCGTCGGTGGCTCCGAGCCGTCGGTGGTGGTCGCTCATCGCCTGCCTGATCGCGGTGATCGCGGTGGTCGAGGCCGGGCTCGGGCTGCTGACCAGGTGGCTGTCGGCGAGCATCGGCGAGGGGCTGATCCTGGACCTGCGCCGAGCGGTCTTCGACCACGTGCAGAAGATGCCGATCGCGTTCTTCACCCGCACCCGGACCGGCGCGTTGGTGAGCCGGCTGAACAACGACGTGATCGGCGCCCAGCGCGCGTTCAGCGACACCCTGTCCGGTGTGGTCGGCAACCTGGTCACCCTGGTGCTGACGCTGGTGGTGATGATCGGGATCTCCTGGCAGATCACCCTGCTCGCGCTGCTGCTGCTGCCGGTCTTCGTGCTGCCCGGCCCGCCGGATGGGGACCAAGCTCGCCCGGCTGGAACGGGAAGCGGCGAACCTGAACTCGTCGATGAGCACCCAGATGACCGAACGGTTCTCCGCGCCCGGCGCGACCCTGGTCAAGCTCTTCGGCCGGCCGGCCCAGGAATCCGACGGAGTTCGCCGCCCGGGCCAACCGGGTTCGCGACATCGGGGTGCGGACCGCCATGGTGCAGTGGATCTTCATCACCGCGCTGACCCTGGTCTCCGCGCTGGCCCTGGCGCTGGTCTACGGACTGGGCGGGGTCTACGCGCTGGCCGGCGTGCTGGACGCCGGCGCCGTCGTCTCCCTCGCCCTGCTGCTGACCCGGCTGTATGCGCCGCTGACCGCGCTGGCCAGCGCCCGGGTCGAGGTGATGAGCGCCCTGGTCAGCTTCGAGCGGGTCTTCGAGATCCTCGACCTCACCCCGCTGATCCAGGAGAAGCCAGGACGCCGCACCGGTTCCCGACGGCCCGGTCGCGGTCGAGTTCGACGACGTCCGCTTCGCCTACCCGTCGGCCGACAAGGTGTCGCTGGCCTCGCTGGAGGAGGTGTCGACGCTGGACACCCGCGGCGGGGTCGAGGTGCTGCACGGCATCTCGTTCCGCGCCGAGCCCGGGCGAGATGGTCGCCCTGGTCGGCACCTCGGGTGCGGGGAAATCGACCATCGCGCAACTGGTTCCGCGGCTGTACGACGCCGACCAGGGCGACGGTGCGGATCTCCGGCATCCGACATCAGGGACCTGAGCACCGATTCGCTGCGCGCAACGATCGGCATGGTCACCCAGGACGGCCACCTGTTCCACGAGTCGGTGCGGGCGAACCTGCTGCTCGCCCGGCCGGAGGCCACCGAGGCGGAGCTCTGGGAGGTGCTGGACCGGGCCCGGCTGCGGGAGCTGGTCACCTCGCTGCCCGACGGCCTGGACACCGTGGTCGGCGAACGCGGGTACCGGCTCTCCGGCGGTGAACGGCAGCGGCTGACCATCGCCCGGCTGCTGCTCGCGCATCCGCGGGTGGTCATCCTGGACGAGGCGACCGCGCACCTGGACTCGACCTCGGAGGCCGTCGGTGCAGGCGGCGCTGGCCGAGGCGCTGGCCGGCCGGACGGCGATCGTCATCGCGCACCGGCTGTCCACGGTGCGGGCCGCCGATCAGATCCTGGTGGTGGAGGACGGCCGGATCGTGCAGCGCGGCACCCACGCGGAGCTGCTGGCGCAGGGCGGCCGGTACGAGGAGCTGTACCGGACTCAGTTCGATCAGAAGCAGCGGGCGACCGGCGAGCGACGTCGCAGCCGGCAGATGGGCAGCAGCCCGGCCGTGGCCGGGTTCGACTGACCGAGCCGACGCAACCGGTCGCGGCCGCGGCGCACTGACCGACGCCTACCCTGGTGCCGGAGCCACGTCGACGGTGGACGACGTCCACGGACGGCGGACCACGATCGGCTGCGTCGGCCGCAATCCAGCGCGAGGAGCACCATGCCGGACTAGCTCGGTCGACCAACACCTACGCCGTCGGCGATGCGCACGGGCGTTGCGCCGCGCTCGGGACGGCGTGGCGCTGGACGCGACCGAAGCCGGTGTGCTGCTGCAGGCGACCGGCGACGACCTGGTCGATCTGTGCGCCAGCGCCGCCCGGGTCCGGGACGCCGGGCTGGCCACCGCCGGCCGGCCGGGGGTGGTCACCTACTCCCGCAAGGTGTTCATCCCGCTGACCCGGTTGTGCCGGGACCGTTGCCATTACTGCACTTTCGTCACCGTGCCCGGCCGGTTGCCGGCCGCGTACCTCTCACCGGACGAGGTCCTGGAGATCGCCCGGCAGGGCGCCGCCCTCGGCTGCAAGGAGGCGTTGTTCACCCTCGGCGACCGGCCGGAGGACCGCTGGCCGCAGGCCCGGGAATGGCTGGACAGCCACGGTTACGACAGCACGCTGGCCTACCTGCGGGCGATGGCGATCCGGGTGCTGGAGGAGACCGGGTCTGCTGCCGCACCTGAACCCCGGCGTGATGAGCTGGCAGGAGATGCAGCGGCTCAAGCCGGTCGCGCCGTCGATGGGGATGATGCTGGAGACCACCTCGACCGCGATCTACACCGAGCCGTCCGGCGCGCATTTCGGCTCGCCGGACAAGGACCCGGCGGTCCGGCTGCGGGTGCTGGAGGACGCCGGCCGCAGCACGATCCCGTTCACCACCGGCATTCTCGTCGGCATCGGCGAGACGATCGCCGACCGCGCGGAGTCGCTGTTCGCGATCCGGCGGATCGCCCGGCAGTACGGCGCGATCCAGGAAGTGATCGTGCAGAACTTCCTGGCCAAGCCGGACACCGCGATGCGGCGGCGCCGGACGCCGGCCGGGAGGAGTACCTGGCGACCATCGCGGTGGCCAGGATCGTGCTCGGCCCGAAGATGTGCATCCAGGCGCCGCCGAACCTGTCCGATCCGGACGAGCTGGCCGGGCTGCTCGCCGCCGGGGTCGACGACTGGGGCGGGGTGTCGCCGCTGACGCCCGATCACGTGAACCCGGAGCGGCCGTGGCCGCATCTGGACAGCCTGGCCGAGCTCACCGCGGCGGCCGGCTTCACCCTGCGGGAGCGGCTGACCGCGCACCCGTCCTATGTGCTGACCGGTGAGCCATGGCTCGATCCCGCGGGTGCTGCCGCACGTCACCGCGTTGGCCGACCCGGTGACCGGGTTGGCCGCCGAAGGTGTTGTCCCGCAGGGCTTGCCGTGGCAGGAGCCGGACCCGGACTGGGGCAGCGCCGGCCGGCTCGACCTGCACACCGCGATCGACACCCAGGGCCGGCGGACCGACACCCGCAGCGATTTCGACGCCGCCTACGGCGATTGGGAGGTGCTGCGCGAGCAGGTGCGGGCCCGGCCGTCCCGGACCCTGCCGGCCGCGCTCGACGCCGAGGTGAGCGCGGCGCTGCGGGCCGCGGAACGCGACCCGGCCGGGCCTGTCCGACAGCCAGGCGCTGGCCCTGATGCAGGCCGACGGCGCCGAGCTCGATGCGCTGTGCGCGCTGGCCGACGACATCCGGCGGGACGTGGTGGGCGACGACGTCACCTACGTGGTGAACCGGAACATCAACTTCACCAACGTCTGCTACACCGGCTGCCGGTTCTGCGCCTTCGCCCAGCGACGCACCGACGCGGACGCGTTCACGCTGTCGCTGGACGAGGTCGGCAAACGCGCGGACGAGGCCTGGACGGCCGGCGCCACCGAGGTCTGCCTGCAGGGCGGTATCCATCCCGACCTGCCCGGCACCGCCTACTTCGACATCGCCGCCGAGATCCGGCGCCGGCAGCCGGATCTGCACATCCACGCGTTCTCCCCGATGGAGATCGTCAACGGCGCGTCCAGGACCGGGCTGTCGATCCGCGACTGGCTGGTCAAGGCCCGCGAATCCGGGCTGGACTCCATCCCGGGCACCGCCGCGGAGATCCTCGACGACGACGTCCGGTGGATCCTGACCAAGGGCAAGCTGCCGACGGCCAGCTGGATCGAGGTGATCAGCACCGCCCACGACGTCGGACTGCGGTCGAGCTCGACGATGATGTACGGGCACGTCGACACCCCCGCCCACTGGGTCGCGCACCTGAAGGTGCTGGCGAGGATCCAGGATCAGACAGGCGGATTCACCGAGTTCGTGGCGCTGCCGTTCGTGCACCAGAATTCGCCGATCTACCTGGCCGGTGTCGCATCGGCGGGACCGAGCCTGCGGGACAACCGGGCGGTGCACGCGATGGCCCGGCTACTGCTGCACGGCCGGATCGACAACATCCAGACGTCCTGGGTCAAGCTCGGCCCCGAGGGCTGCCGCGCCGTGCTGCAGGGCGGCGTGAACGACCTCGGCGGCACGCTGATGGAGGAGACCATCTCCCGGATGGCCGGCTCCCAATACGGCTCGGCCAAGTCGGTGGCCGAACTCGAGGCGATCGCCGCGGCTGCCGGTCGCCCCGCCAGGCAACGCACGACCCTGTACGGCGAGGTGTCCGCGGAGCGGATCGAGGCCGGACGACGCGGCGGCCGGCTGGTGCTGCCGCTCACGGTCGGCTGAAAGGCCGGATGCGCACCGGCAGGATCGATCCGGCCGCTGCGGAATGTTCCGCCGGCGTGCAGACAATGGCAGCGCAAATGCCGCCGAATTCGGGCCGAGCTGGTCCACCTCTCTGTCCGATAACGAAGTCGACACCCACTCCGACGCCACCACCTGTGGCAATACGGATCGGGTCGTCACGCATTCAGTACGAACTGCGCCAAAAGTTCGCCACTCGAAGGACTGATCTATAGTCCGTTGCAGTCATCGCTGGAATGAATCGGATCGGCGCAATTCCCAGCGTCGATCCGGTGAGTGATCGGGGTCTTCATGCGTCGCATTTCGCTGCATTCAGCGCCACCCCTGCCGGCGTCGCCGCGGCGGTTGCAGCGATGGCTGGTGCTGTCGCTGAGCGCTGCGCTGGCATTGACGATGTCCGTGGTGCTCGCCGCACCTGCCTATGCCGCGGCAAGCCTGGGACTGGAGAAGACCGGACCCACCGCCGCGGTCACCCCGGGGACCGCGTTCAACTACACCCTGGTCGCCAGCTGCTCGGGCCTGACCGAGTCCTGCGTCAACGCCACCGTCACCGACGTCCTGCCGCCCGAGGTCGAAGTGACCTCACTACCGGCCAGCAACAACCAGCGGACCGTCGACTACGACGCCGCCACCCGCACCTTGACCGTCAAATTCATCATCCCGCTGCTCCCGCCGAACCCGCCCGGGTCGGTGGGGCTGCCGGACGGCTCGCCGGTCAACGTCGTGCTGGGTGTCAGGGTCCCGGCGAACAGCCCGGTGCCGGACGGGACGGTCTTCACCGAACACCGGAACGATGACCGCCGACAACGCGACCCCGGTGCACCAGCACGGCCAACGTCACGGTGACGGTCCCGCGGGTGGTCACGCCGATCGCGACCAAGTCCTGGAGCGATGGCAGCGCGGTCGCCGACTCCGGTGAAACCGGCGACGATCACCCTGGGTGTGCGCAACGGCTCGTCGACCAGCGCCGAGGTCACCCAACTGATCGTGGAGGATTCGACGCCGGCGGTGTTCGAGCGCTTCGACGTGACCGTCGGTCGGTCCGGTGACCTTCCCGGCGGGCGCCGATCAGGTCACCGTGTTGGCCTGCACCGTCGTGCAGAGCGTCTGCGACGACGCTGCCTACGGCACCGGAACCCCGCAGACCGGCCCGGCACTGAGCCTGCCGGCCGGTGTCGACGCCGGCGGACGTCACCGGTCTGCGCTTCATCTTCAGCTCCTCGGCAGGATGCGGTGCTGCCCGTCGACCCGACCGGCGGCTCGGTGCAGATCGGCACCGTGCTCCGGGACACGTTGCGCAGCAGCGGTGACGACTACAGCCCGACCGTTCGCGAGGACATCGCCAACTGCGCGACCCCGGCGGCCGATCGACGAGGTGCAGGGCGACGGTTTCCGCGGCCCAGGCCTGTTCGACGTACTCGGTGCAGCCGGCGCAGGCCACCATCGCGATGACCAAGTCCTACTTCTCCGACACCGACGGCAACTACTCCGCAGACGGCCAGGCCGTCATCGGTCTGAACTCGTTGGTCTCCGGGTTGATCACCTCGACCAACACCTCGCCGTTCCCGGTCGGCACGATGACCATCACCGAGCCGAGCGCGACCTCGCCCAGCGAGTTCGAGCAAGCTCGACGTCAGCCGCTCCCGGATCGTCTTCCCGGCCGGCGCCGACGACGCGGTCGCCGTCATCACCTGTGCGACGACACCGACATCCGCACCCTGACGTTCACCGCTCCGCCGACGACGGTCGACATCCCCACCCCGTGCCCCAACGGCGACTACCAGAGCATCACGGTCACGTTCACCGGCACCGACGTCAACGGCGAGGGCACGATCGCGCAGAACGCGGTCGCCACCCTCGGCATCCAGGGGCGGCTGAACGACCAGGTCACCGACGACGACGTCAACAACGGCGGCGTCTCGAACTGCGCGAGCGGGACGGCGACCAGCACCGGGCAACGGCATCGGATCCGCCGCCGGCAACGCCTGCGCGAATGTCGCGGTCCAGCCGGCCTTCGCGCAGCTGAACGGGATCAAGACGGCGCGAGCTGCCGACGATCCTGCCGGGCCTGCCGCGGCAGCTTCGACCTGTCGTTCAAGAACAACGGCACCATCCCCGCCACCGGTGTGGTGCTGGCCGACCCGGCGGACCCGACCAGCCCGAGCAACCCGTTCCTGACCATCCGGCTCGGGTAGCCTGACGCTGCCGGCCAGCCCCGGCGGCGACCGCCGAGGTGTACGACCCGGACGTGGCCGGCGCGTATGTCCCCTACGACGCCGCCGACGCCGCGCTGCTGGAGCGGGCCACTGGGATTCCGGGTCACCGTCGCTGCGATCGCCCCGGCCCAGAACTACGCGCTGAACGCCCAGGTGCTCCTGCGGGATGGGATCGACCGAGGGCACCACCCTGCAGAACTGCGCCGGCCATCGGCTCGGACACCCAGCCGCCGACCTCGTTCTGCGCGCCGCGGACCACCGTGCTGGCCCAGTCCGCCGGCGCCGCCGTCCAGAAGTCGATCGTCCCGGCCAGTCGGTCCGCCCGCAGCCCGGGCTGCCGGGGCAGAACATCCAGGTCAAGTTCGCGGCCCAGAACACCGGCACGCTCTGGCTCAAGCAGTTGGTCGTGCAGGACATCGACACGGCGTTCTTCGACGCCGTCGACGTCCGCGCCAGCGATCCGATCCGGGTCAACTTCCCGCCCAGCGCCAACCGGGTCCGGGTCGACGCCTGCACCGGAGCGTGCGGACCGAGCGGACTTCGTCACCGGCACACCGACGGCGAGCCAGTCACCGCCGCTGCCGATCGCCGGCCGCCGATGTCCGCGGTATCCGGGTCACCTTCCTCACCGCCGACGGCAGCTTCACCATCAAGCCGGGAACCAACTTCCCGGCCACCGGGCTCTGCACCGGCGCGAGCATCTGCCTGAACGTCTCGCCCCGGGCGGAACTTGCGCTCGGCGCCCGGGACCCCGGTTCCGGACCGAATTGAGCAACACCGCCACCGGCGGATACGAGACCGACTCAGCAGGGCGGGCACTCTGGCCCCGATTCCCGGAGACATCGGCCACCCACACCCTGACCGACCGGCATCCGCCGCGCTGCGGTTCGCCAAGGGCGTCGGACATCTCCGTCGCGCCCGGCACCCCGATCCCGATCACCTTGACCGCGACGAACACCGGCACCGGCGTGATCCCCGACCTGCAGATCGTCGACCCGATCCCGGCCAAGCTGGAATTCAGCCCCGACCGACCCGGCGACCCCGTACACGGTCAGCTACACGCTGCCGGCCGGGGCGCCCGAACCACCCGAGGTCGTCTTCACCCCGGTCTAGCGACGACGCCGGCAAGGTCACCTCGCTCCGGCTGGGAGTTCCCGGGCTGGGATATGCGTGCCCGGGCGCGGTCGTCACCGTCGGCGTGCAGTTCAAGCTCGCACCCGGCGCCACCGGCCGGCGACCAGTCATCGAGAACCGGGCCGGCGCAACCGGCAGCCCGCCCCGACCTGACGCTGCGCGCCCGGTGGATCCGCGGCCCGGCACCGCGACCGACGACGCCGCCTACGGTCGACGGGACCTACTGCACCTCCGCCGCCGTGGTCGACCACCGATGGCGGGCAACGCCTTCCGGACCGAGAAGTGGGTCGCCGGCGACGACTCGCTGGGCTGGATGAACAGCCTCACCAAGGAACTGCTGCCGCTCGAGGATCCGGGCTGCCCGCGGCTGGATGTGGACGGCCAGGTGTTCACCCGCTACCCGTGCGTGGCCCGGGTGGCACCGGGACAGGGCTTCGACTTCTATCTGCGGCTGACGAACTCCGGGACCAACCCGGCCACCGAGGTGCGGCTGGTCGACGTCTTCCCGGCACCCGGCGACACGCGGTGTGTTCGTCGACGAGCGAGCGCGGCACCGAGTGGGAGCAGGCGCCCACCCTGCTCGGGCCGGTCGTGCTTGGCCGGCACCGGTGAGCTGGCCGGGTCGTACACCACGGCCGCTCCGCCGGTGTGCACCGACGACCTGAACCGCCCAGCCGTCCGCCTGCGCCGCCGCGGACTGGGATCCGCCGACTACGACCCGGCAGCGACCGCCTTCCGCGCCTTCGTGACCTTCCCGGCCACTGATCTGCTCGGCCCGGGGGCCAGCAGCGCGCTGCGGTTCCGGATGGCCGCGCCGCCCGCGCCGACGAACCCCGAGCAGAACGAGATCGCGTGGAACTCCTTCGCGCACACCGACTTCTTCCTCGACAACGGCTCGCATCGTGCAGCTGCCGCCAACCGAGCCGATCAAGACCGGGGTGGCCCTGGTCTACGGCGGGCTGAGCATCACCAAGGCAGTCGTCGGTGAACCGACGCCGGAGCAGGCCGGTCCGTACGGCTTCGAGTACGAATGCCTCGGTCACGCCGGAGGTCGCCGCCGGCGACCCGGCGGCCGATCCGGTGATCGCCGCCAGCCGGCACCGCTCGAGCTCACTGCGGGGGAGACCCTGGACGATCACGGGCATTCCGGCACGGGCGCAATGTGCTGGTCTGGGAGCCGGATTCCGGACGGACTGATCAGTGACGCAGCCGATCGGGCCACCGCCAAACAGGTCGACCATCCCGGTCGACGATGTCGACCGGTGTGCCGGCTGAACGTGATCATCACCAACACGGTCCCGGACGAGGAGCCGCCGACCGACGGATCCCACTGATCCCACGGTGACGACCGAGCCCACGACGTCGACCGACCCGACCGGATCACCGACCGACCCGACACGACGCACGACCGACACGACGGCGACGACCGACACGACAGCGACGACCGACACGACGGCGACGACGGGATCGACGGGCTCGCCCGGAACCGCCACCACGACGGTCACCGCGTACCCGGGTGGTGGCTACGGTGCGGGCGGCAGCTCGTATCTACCGAATACCGGCGTCGACGTCGCCTGGTTCCTGCGGATCGCCCTGTTGCTGTTCGCTGCCGGTGCAGCTGCCCTGTTGGGCGCCCGATACTCCCGACGCAGGTACCGGGGCAGCCACTGATCGACACGGCGAGTCAGGCTGGCGCGTCAGGAGTCCAGCCAGGCGCTGGGGTCGTCGATGACGTCGGCCAGCACGGCCGACGCCGCACCGTTCAGCGCCGCGTAATCACGGACCTCGGCGGACACCACCTGCAGCCTGGACCAGGGCGCCGACAGCACGCGGGACTGCAGCACGTCGTCGATGCCCGGAATCAGGAACGGCGAGAGCGGGGCGTAGATGCCGCCCAGCACGACGTTTTCGACATCGATCAGGTTGACCGCGTTGGCCAGCGCGGTGCCCAACGCCCTGGCGGCCCCGGCCATCGAGGCCAGGGCGTCGGCATCACCGGACTGCGCGGCGGACATCAGTGCATCCACCGGAAGGTCGAGATCCAGGGACGCCGCGCGCATCAGCGCGTCCTTGCCCGGCGTACTGCTCGAGACAGCCCAGGGCACCGCATCGGCACAGCGGGCCGTTGGGATCGACTACCGTGTGGCCGATCTCGCCGCTCCACCCGTGCCGGCCGCCGAACACCACACCGTCGATCACCAGCGCGCCGCCGACGCCGACCTCGCCGGACAGATAGAGGAACGAGAGCACACCGACCCGGCGCAGGGCATCCGCCTCGGCCCGGGCGCCCAGGGTGGCCTCGTTGTCCAACCTGATGGCCACGTCGGCCGTGGCCGGGTGTGAGCGGAACTCCTTCACGACGTCGACCTCCCGCCACCCGAGGTTGGGTGCCAGTCTGACCGGCCCGAACATCCGGTCCACCAGGCCGGGGATGGCCAGCGCGCTGCCGGCCATCCTGATCTCGGCATCGAGCTGACCGGTGACGGCGCAGTACAGCTCGGACAGTCGGCCGATCACCGTCCCCGGGTCGCTGCCGCGGAAATCGGCCGACTCGACGTGTTCGCCGAGCACCGCCCCCGACAGGTCGATCACCCGGACGCCCAGGTAGTCGACGTTGATCTCCATGCCGACCGCGGCCAGGGTGCCGGCCGCCGGGATCAGGGGTACCGCCGGCCGTCCGGCCCGCTGGGACATCACCGGAGGAAGCTCGGTGACCAGGCCCGCCACGATCAGCCGATCGGCCAGCGAGGAGACGGTGGCCCTGGTCAATCCGGTCGCGACCGCGATGTCGGCGCGCGAAACGGGTACCGGAGCGTCGATGATGAGCCGCAGCACCAGGCCGAGATTGTGTTCGCGCAGATTGGCCTGCCGGATGGCGGAGGCGCCGAGCGGAGTCGATCGGCGCGATGTCATGGGTTGACCCTAGACCGTAGATGCGATAAGTTCAATCAAACAACAAATAGCAGGACCAGCGACAAAGGAGTCAGGAAATGGTTGCGTCACCCACCCCGGAGGATCACTTCTCGTTCGGTCTGTGGACGGTGTCATGGCAGGGTCGCGACCCGTTCGGCGATGCCACTCGGCCCGCGCTCGACCCGATCGAGGCCGTGGAGAAGCTGGCCGAGGCCGGCGTCTGGGGCATCACCTTCCACGACGACGACCTGATCCCGTTCGGCTCCGACGCCGCCACCCGCGATTCGCTGATCGCCGGATTCAAGGATGCCTGCGCCAGCAACAACATCACCGTCGAGATGGTGACCACCAACCTGTTCACCCACCCGGTGTTCAAGGACGGCGGCTTCACCTCCAACGACCGTTCGGTGCGCCGGTTCGCGCTGCGCAAGGTGCTGCGCAACGTCGACCTGACCGCCGAACTCGGCGCGCAGACCTTCGTCATGTGGGGCGGTCGGGAGGGCAGCGAGTACGACGGCTCCAAGGACCTGAACTCCGCCTTCGACCGGTACCGCGAGGGCGTCGACACGGTGGCCGGCTACATCAAGGACAAGGGCTACGACATCAAGATCGCGCTCGAGCCGAAGCCGAACGAGCCCCGCGGCGACATCCTGCTGCCGACCGTCGGGCACGCGCTCGGCTTCATCGCTCAGCTCGAGCACGGCGACATCGTCGGGTTGAACCCGGAGACCGGTCACGAGCAGATGGCCGGCCTGAACTACACCCACGGCATCGCGCAGGCGCTGTGGGCCGACAAGCTGTTCCACATCGACCTGAACGGTCAGCGCTCGATCAAGTACGACCAGGACCTGGTGTTCGGCCATGGCGACCTGCTGTCGGCGTTCTTCACCGTCGACCTGCTGGAGAACGGCTTCCCGAACGGCGGACCCCGGTACACCGGCCCCCGGCACTTCGACTACAAGCCCTCGCGCACCGAGGGTTTCGACGGGGTGTGGGCCTCGGTCCGGGCCAACATGGCGATGTACCTGTTGCTCAAGGAGCGGGCGCTGGCGTTCCGCGCCGACCCCGAGGTGCAGGAAGCCATGGCGGCGTCCGGGATCGCGGAGCTCGGGCAGCCGACGCTCGGTGCCGGTGAGTCCGTCGCCGATTTCCTGGCCGACGAGTCCGCCTTCGAGGGCTACGACGCGAACAAGGCGGCCGAGCACTCCTTCGCCTTCGTCCACCTGAACCAGCTGGCGATCGAGCACGCCCTCGGTGGCCGCTGACCATCAGCCCCGCCCACGCGTCGACCTCGTCGGCGCGTGGGCGAGAACCGTTTCCCTGCCTGCTCCGTAACCCCTGATGAGCCGGACAACAGCGACGTCACGGGACGTCGCGCGGCTCCCACCCAAGGGGATGCAGTCATGGCAAGTGTCAGCAACATCGTGCTGTCGGTCGTGCGGGACGTGGCCAACGCGGAGGTCACCATCGACTACGACATCAACTGGAGCAACTTCGACCAGTTGACCAACCTGCCCTACCTCGACACCTTCCGGCTGATCGAGGACGACACCGACCAGGATGGCGACAACCTGCCGCTCGGTGACGATCCCGTCTCGCTGACCAGGTTCGTCTTCCTGATCCCGATCAGCTCCAACGGGGCGGCAGTCACGCACCGCACCAAGACCACGACGCTGCCGTTCGCGAACCTGAACAAGGACAGCAACGGGGGCAACGACGACGACGAGATCCGCGCCGTCATCACCCTGACCCCGCAGCTTCCGGTCGCGGTCAGCCGGGAGAGCAACGTCGTCGTGGTTGCCGCCTGATCAGATGTTCCGCGCACAGGGCCGGCCACCGGACATTCCGTTCGATGGCCGGCCCTTTCGTCGTGCCTGACGCTCAACCGGATCGGCGCTCGGCCGCCCGTTCGGCGATGGCCTGGCTGACGGCACCGGCCTCGATCCCGATGTCGCGCAGCAGACCGGCCAGTCGGACGTCGATCCCCACGAAGTACAGACCCGGCGCCTGTGGCAGGGTGTCCGCGCCGTGAACTTTCGGCACCCCAGAGGCATCGAGAACACCCAGGTGACCGAGCATCTCGTCGAGGGCCGGGCGGAATCCGGTCGCGCAGATGATGGTGTCCGGCCGCCATCGCGATCCATCGGTCAGGACGACCCCGTCGCCGTCCAGGTGATCGATCGCCGCGACAACTGCAATCCTTTGCGCCCGAACGTGTTTCACGAACCCGTGATCGAGAACCGGGACGGTGCCGGTTCGTAGGAACTGGCTGTAGCCGTCATTGGCCGGTGCGGGCAGACCGTAGGACGACAGGTCGGGGACGGTGATCCGACGCAGCAATCGGAGCACCCTGTTGATGGCGGGTTCCGGGAATCTCTGCAGAGCGATACCGAACAGCTGACTGGGCACACCCAGGGTGTCGCGCCGGACGATGTTCGGTGGGGTGCGCACGGACAGTGCGACCTCGACGGCGCAGTCCGCCAGTTGTACCGCGATCTCGGCGGCGGAGTTCCCGGCACCGACCACCAGCACCCGCCGGCCGGAGTACCGGGTTGGCTCGCGATACTCGTTCGAGTGCAACAACTCTCCGGTGAATCCGGATGCTCCCGGCCACACCGGCATGACCGGCACGTTGGTGTACCCGGTTGCGACGACAACCGTGCCGGCCGCCCGTTCGTCCCGCGGAGGTCTGAAGCTGCCATTCGCCGTCGACCCGGTCGATGCGCCGGATGTCGACGCCGAACTCGGGGCGGATGTCGAACCGGCGGGCGTACTCGCCCAGATAGCGGACGAAGTCGTCGCGGGCGACCCACCGACCGTAGCGACGAGGAATGCCGGAGTGCGGCAGACCCGAGAGCCAGCGGACGGTGTGCAGCCGGAGCAGGTCGTAGCGCGATTGCCAACTCGAACCGATGCTCGTCGAGCGTTCCACCAGTGCATACGGGATTCCGCGGCGGTGCAGGGACGAAGCGACGGCGAGCCCGGCCGGTCCGGCCCCGATCACCACGACATCGGCTGCCACAATCTTCGACACTAGCCTCGCATCTCACAGGCGGGCCGCCCGCAGGGCGCCGGCATTTCGCGACAGGAGGTCGTTCGCGGTGAGGTGGACCTGGTCGCAGGTGCAGGGCGCGACGCCTGGATCGGCACCGGCTTTCCGGCCGGCCGAGCGGCGGGGATTGCGCCGACGTCGCCGCGCTCATCTGTGGTGCGCACGCCCAGGTGATGTCCGCGGCCGAACTGTCCATCGCCTTGCGATGCAAGGACGTCACCAGGTCCGGGGTTCGTCGGGCACTGGCGCCGGGCGGCACGCTGGTGAAGACCTTCGGACCGCGTGGCACCGTGCACCTACTCGCCGCCGCCGACCTGGCGATGTGGACCGGGGCCCTGTCGGCAGTTCCCTCGCCGGTGGCTCCGGCCGCGTCGAGTTCGTCGGCCGACTTCCGGATGACGTCGGAGCAGACCGACGAGGTCGTCACCGCAATCGCGCAGGCGCTCGCCGGCGATGACGAACTGACGGTCGACGAACTGGAACCGCTGGTGCTCCGATGCTGTCGGGCCATGGGCGGCCGATCAAGTGATGCCGGCCTTCGGCGGGTTCTGGCCCCGATGGCGGCAGGCCATCCCGGTCGCCGCGCATCGAGGGGTGTTGTGCTTCGGCGCCGGACGCGGACGCACCGTCACCTACAGCCGGCCGTCTGCGTTGGTTCCGGGGTTTCGTCCCGGTGGTGCGGCGGAATCGTTGCGGGAGTTGGTGCGTCGCTATCTCAGCGCCTTCGGTCCGGCGACACCGGCGCAGTTCGCGCAGTGGCTGGCGGCACCCACTCCCTGGGCCGCAAAGGCTTTCGGCTCACTGTCCGACGAGCTGACCGTCGTCGCGTTGGACGGGGCGGAGGCCTGGATGCTGGCGGCCGATCGCACTCCACCGCCCGGGCGTCCCAGCGGTGTTCGGTTGCTCCCGTACTTCGACAGCTACGTCGTCGGAAGTCACCCCAGGGCAAGGGTGTTTCCGGGAGTCGCGGGTCAGCGGGCGTTGTCCCGAACCGGGCAGGCCGGAACCATGCCGGTGCTGCTGGTGGACGGCGAGGTTGCCGGCATCTGGCGCGCGCAGCGTTCCGGGAAACGACTGCGGATCACGGTCGAGCCGTTCCGCGACCTCACCGCCCGGCAGCACTCGCAGTTGGAACACCAGGTCGAGCGCACGGCGGCGATCCTGGAAGGCGCACCGGAGCTCACCATCGGCCCCATCGCCGCCGGCCACCACCTGTAGCTCCGCCAGTCGACACGCCCGACAAGCGGAGCGCTGCGGCAGATGCGCCCCGACAGTGCGCCGAGCCTGGGCAGTTGCTGTCCGGTTTGTTCCGAATGGCGATATCGCGGAAACACCTCGCTGCATCCTCGTCGGCGCGCGGCGGTCCTGCCGCCTTCGTCAGGGAGTCGGTGACGGTGGCGCTTCTGCCGTCATCGGTAGACACACCCGACAGGGGCGCGCTTGCCGGGCAGATCTGTCGCTAGTGGACTGCTGCAGCACCCCTCATGCGGTAGATGAAGCCTCGAAGCTGGGCCGAGCCGGGCGTGTCGTGGCGAGCGGTGTCCGGTTTGTTCCGAATGGCGATATCGCGGAAACATCTCTGAATCCGCCGCTGGCTCCGCACCCCGTGCCGACGTGGTCGGCGCTCGTGCCGTGCGTGCGGTGCGGTGCGGTGCCGTGCGGTGCGGTAGGCGCGTGCGGCTTTCAGCCCGGCTTGGAATCATGGCCCCATCGGGCAGCGCCGCGCTGCGGCCACCGGTCGACACGCCCGCCAGGCGAGCGCTTGCCGGGCAGATCTGTCGCTAGTGGGCTGCTGCAGCACCCCTCATGCGGTAGATGAAGCCTTGAAGCTGGCCCGAGCCGGGCGTGTCATGGGGAGCGGTGTCCGGTTTGTTCCGAATGGCGATATCGCGGAAACATTTCTGAATCCGCCGCTGGCACCCCAGCAGCCCCGTGCCGACGGGGTGGCTTCCGTGTCCTGGGCTTCGCACGACACGCATTCGACCAGAACCCGGCCCGGAGCCAGTGCGCGCACCGCCCGGACGGCAGGACGCACCGCATTCCGCCAATCAGGTGATCCGGGTCGATGTTATCGATTCGTGACATGACACACTTGACTCCCAGCATTTGTTTGGCCAATACTCAAACCCATCGAAGCGCTTCGACGATAGAGATCCAGAGATGGTGGAAGCGCAGCGAGACGGCATCGAGATCGATAGTGGTGCCGAAGAAATCCTGATCGTGAGAATGAAGCGGCAGAGACAGACCCATCGTCGAAGCGCTTCGACAAGGCAACAAACTCCCCAGTGGGAGATCATCAAGTCATCGACGACGAAGGGACGGGACATGGCCACCATGCAGGATGTCGCCACCCTGGCTCACGTCTCGCTGAGCACCGTCTCCTACGCCATCAACAACACCAGGCCGATCTCCGCCGCCACCCGGCAGCGCATCGAGGCAGCGATGGCCGAGCTGAACTTCCGGCCCAACGCCATCGCCCGCAGCCTGGCCAGCCAGCGCAGCCGGATCGTGGCCCTGACCTTTCCCGGCATCGAGAACGGCCTGGGCAGCACGGTGATGGAGTTCGTCACCAGCGCCGCCGAAGCCGCCCGGGCCCGCAGCTACCACCTGGTGGTCTGGCCCTACGCGCCGTCGCAGGCCGACGGAGATGCGGGAGATGAGCCGGGACGGCCTGACCGACGGCGTGATCATCATGGAGGTCCGTCGCGACGACCCGCGGGTCCGCGTGCTGGATGCCGCCGGCATCCCGCTCACGATGATCGGCCGCGCCGACGACACCAACGACAGCCGTTGCGTGGACATCGATTTCGACTGCCACCACCGAAGACGCCGTCGCGCACCTGGCCTCCCTCGGGCACCGCGACATCGCGCTGCTGAACCACTCCGCGGCCAGTCGCGACCACGGCTACGGCCCGACCCTGCGGGTCGACAGTGGTTTCCACGCGGCCATGTCGCGTCGAGGATTGACCGGTACGACCGTGTGGAGCGACGAATCCCCGGCTGCCGGCCGAGCCACCATGGCGGCACTGCTGGACCGGGCGCCCGAACATCACGGCCCTCGTCGCCATGAACGAAAACGCCGTCATCGGTGCGGTCGGCGCGCTGAACCAGCGTGGAATGGTTGTGCCGCAGGACTTCTCGGTGCTCTCCATCGTCTCCTCACCGCTGGTGGCGGAGATGGTGCAGCCGGCCGCTGACCACCCTGCACTCACCCGGCGCCGCACTCGGCCGGCTCGGGGTGCAATCCCTGCTCGACCAGCTCGACGGTCGCGATCCGGTCGGTGGACCGGTGCTGCTGCCCTGCCGATGGGAGGCCGGCCTCAGTACGGGGCCGGTCTCGCCGGATTCGTTCCGGCACCGCTGACACCCCAGTTCCTCGACCGGCGCCGAACGGCGTCGCCCGACACGTTGGTCGGCTGCACCACAGCACAGCCACAACGTCATCCCCGCAACGTATCCCGAGACGGCCACCGGCCGCCGCGTCGATGCCGCGCACCCTCGACCGGCCCGACCGGCACGATCCCACCCAGCGCCACCCCACCACGCCACCGCACCCCAGCACCTCGGCCCAGCGCCGACCGGCGAGTCGCCGGTCAACCCAGGAGGAACCGCATGAGAATTCCCGCCTCAACGAGCCGGCTGATCGCCGGCTCGCAGCACTGTCCCTGACCCTTGCCGCGTGCTCGGGTTCAGTCGGACACCGCCAGCAGCCGGATCCGCCGACCGAGGAAGGCGGCAGCCTGAAGCTCTGGCACTACGAGAGTGCCAACGGCGCCATGGGTATCGCCTGGGACAAGGCGATCGAGATCTTCAAGACCGAACACCCCGGCGTGACGGTCGATTTCGAGCGCAAGGCGTTCGAACAGATCCAGCAGAACGCCGGCATGATCATCAGCTCCGACGAGGGGCCGGACATCATGGAGTACAACAAGGGCAACGCCACCGCCGGCCTGCTGGCCTCCCAGGGCCTGCTCACCGACCTGAGCGCAGCAGGCCACCGCCCGCGGCTGGGACACCACGCTGCCGTCCAGCCTGCAGACCACCGCCAAGTACGACGAGCAGGGCGTCATGGGCTCGGGCAACTGGTACGGCGTCCCGAACTACGGCGAGTACGTCGATGGTCTATTACAACAAGGACGTCTTCGCCGCCAACGGCATCGCGGTGCCGACGACGCTCGACGAGTTCACCGCCGCCATGGACACCTTCGTCGCGGCCGGTACGACGCCGCTCTGCATGGCCGGCGCCGAGTACCCGGCCGGGCCAGCTCGCCTACCAGCTGGCGCTGACCAAGGCCGACCGGTCGTTCGTCGACGACTACCAGCTGTACAAGAACCCGGTCGACTTCCAGGCCGACCCGCTGAAGTACGGCGCCGAGACCTTCGACGAGTGGGTGAAGAAGGGCTACATCTCCCAGGAGTCGGCATCCCTGAAGGCCGAGGACATGGGCACCGGCTTCATCGGCGGCAAGTGCGCGATGATCGTCTCCGGTAGCTGGTGGTACGGCCGGTTCTCCGAGGAGATCACCGGGTTCGACTGGGGCACCTTCCTGTTCCCCGGCACCAAGCTGAGCCTCGGCTCGTCCGGCAACCTCTGGGTCGTCCCCGAGGCGTCCAAGAACAAGGAACTGGCCTACGACTTCATCGACATCACGATGAGCCCGGAGGTGCAGGAACTGCTCGGCAACAGCGGCGGCATCCCGGTCGCGGCGGACCCGGCGAAGATCACCGACCCGAAGAACCAGGAACTGATCGCGAACTTCAACAAGATCACCGCCGCTGACGGCCTGGCGTTCTACCCCGACTGGCCCGTCCCCGGCTACTACGACGTGCTGGTCTCCGGCTACCAGTCGCTGATCAACCAGTCCAAGACGCCGGCCGAGGTGCTGGACCAGATCTCCGGTCCGTACCAAGAGGGCGTCGACGCCATCCAGGCCGGCTGACCCACTCAGCGAACCGACGGGCGGGTGATGGCGGTCCCGGCAAAGGACGCCATCACCCGCCCGAATCGCCAGATCAGCCGAGGGAGAAGACATGTCAGACATCGCACAGGTCGCCGACGCCGGCGTCACCGCCCGCACCGGGGCGAAGGCCGCCGTGCCGGGGGGCCACGGAGCGCCCGCCGCCGAACGAGGCCGCACCAACAAGTCGGTCGGATTCAGTTCGCGGCCGTACTGGCTGTACCTGATCCCCGGCGGACTGCTCTTCGTGGTCGTCATCCTGGGTCCGTTGGTCTACAACGTGTACCTCTCGCTGACCAAGTGGTCCGGGCGTCGGGCAGCCGAAGTTCATCGGCCTCGACAACTACCTCAAGCTGCTGGTCGGACAGCGTCTTCTGGGAGTCGTTCAAGAACTCCGTCGCGATGATCATCGCCATGGTGGTGATCCCGACGCTGATCGGCCTGCTGCTGGCCTCGGTGCTGTTCGACTACCTGGGCAAGCGTTTCGGCGGATCCAGCGTCAGTGTGCTGCGCGCGGTGTTCTACCTGCCGCAGGTGCTGCCGGTCGTGGTGGCCGGGATCGTCTGGGGCTGGATCCTCCGGCCGGACGGCGCGTTCAACGCCTTCCTCGACGCGATCGGCCTGCAGGGCTTCACCCGGGACTGGCTCGGCGACCCGAACACCGCACTGCCGATGGTCATGCTGGTGATGGTCTGGGTGCAGATCGGTTACCCGGTGGTCATTTTCATGTCCGCCCTGCAGCGGGTCGACCCGGAGATCTACGAGGCCGCCGAGATCGACGGCGCCGGCTACTGGGCGCAGGTTCCGGGCGATCACCATCCCGCAGATCAAGCCGGAGACCTTCGTGGTCGCGCTGACCTGCACCATCGCCGCGCTCAAGGTGTTCGGGCCGATCTACGCCCTGACCCGGGGCGGCCCGGAGAACGCGACCAACGTGCCGTCGTACTTCGCCTACTTCACGTTCTTCAAGAAGCTCAACGTCGGCTACGGGGCGGCCATCGCCACCGTGCTCACCCTGATCATCGTCCTGGTCGCCGTCGCCATCATGCGGTGGCAGGCGAACTCGGAAAAGAAGGAAGCAGCATGAGCATCCCCGCTGTCGACCGCACCGGACCGACGGAAACCGTCGCCACCACGATCTCGCTGCCCAGCGTCGCGCCGACGAGCGTGCGTCCCGATCGAGGGATCGGTTCCACCGCGGCACCGCCCGCTGGGTGATCCTGGTCGCGGTCTCGGCGGCCGCGCTGCTGATGCTGGTGCCGTTCGTCCTGATGCTGCTCAACGCGTTCAAGTCGCCGGCCGACTACTCGACCAACGGCCCGCTGAGCTGGCCGACCGAGTTCTACACCAAGGGCCTGGTCACCTACTGGAACCAGGTGAACTACCCGCAGAAGCTGTGGAACTCCACCGTGATCGCCGGCACGGTCGCCGTTGCCGCGGTGCTGATCTCGCTGCTGAACGCCTACGCGATCGGCGTCGGCCGGGTGAAGGGCCGGCTGTGGATCGTCGCACTGTTCCTGCTGGGCAACATGATTCCGCAGGAGGCGCTGGTCTACCCGCTGTACTTCTTCGCCAAGGAGGTCGGGCTCTACAACACCAAGCTCGTGGTGATCATCATCTTCACGGTGATCCAGAGCGCCTTCGGCACCTACCTGCTGGCCTCCGTCCTCGGCACCTTCCCGAAGGCGCTGCTGGAGGCGGCCGCGCTGGACGGCGCGACCCGCTGGCAGATCCTGTGGAAGGTGGTCTTCCCGATCGTCCGGCCGACCCTGTCGGTGTTGTTGATCTTCTTCTTCATCTGGACCTGGAACGAATTCTTCATCCCGCTGGTCATGCTCATCGACAACGCCACCCAGACCATTCCGGTCGCGCTGGCCTCGCTGCAGGGTGACCGGCTGATGGACGCGCCCACCACCAACGCCGGCGCGCTGATCAGCCTGATCCCCGCGGTCATCTTCTTCTTCATCTTCCAGCGCACCCTGACTCGCGGGGTCACCGCCGGCGCGGTCAAATAGATCAAGCAGATCAAGCAATTCCAGCCCGCCACTTCGGCTGTTGATCAACCACTTCGGCATGCTTTCCGGCTCGGGAAGCGGCCGAAAGTGGTTGATCAACAGAGGGTTTCCGGATCCGCCATCACGCGAAACAGTGAGGACAACAGCAGATGAAGTTCAGTGACGGTTACTGGATGGTGCGGGAGGGCTTCGACGTCCAGCACCCGGCCCAGGTCAGCGACGTCGAGCACCGACGGCCGCACGCTCAGCGTGCTGGCGCCGACCAGGGTGATCACCGGCCGCGGCGACACCCTGAACCGGCCGACCGCCACGGTGACCCTGTCGACCCCGCTGGCCGACGTGATCAGGGTGCGGATCGAGCACCACGCCGGGGGCCGCGATCCCGGCCCGACGTTCGCGCTGCCCGGCGCCGAACGAGCCGGAGTCCGACCATCGAGATCACCGACGACGAGGCGAGTCTGACATCGGGCGGGCTGACCGCCCGCGTCGTCCGCGGTCAGACCTGGCTGCTCGAGTTCAGCGCCGATGGCAGGGTGCTCACCTCCAGCCTGCCCAAGACGATCGGTCTGGCCACCGGACCGGACGGCGCGCGGTACGTCTACCAGCAGCTCGCGCTGGACGTCGGGGAGAAGGTCTACGGGCTGGGGGAGCGGTTCGGGCCGGTGGTCAAGAACGGCCAGCCGGTGGACATCTGGAACGCCGACGGCGGCACCAGCAGCGATCAGGCGTACAAGAACGTGCCGTTCTTCTGGTCCACCAAGGGCTACGGCGTGTTCGTCAACCACGCCGAGCGGGTCTCCTTCGAGATCGGCTCGGAGGCCGTTTCCCGCAGCCAGTTCTCGGTGCCCGGCGAGCACCTGGAGTACTTGGTCATCCACGGGCCGACGCCCAAGCAGATCCTGGCCAGGTACACCGCGCTGACCGGCCGGCCGCCCCGGGTGCCGGAATGGTCGTTCGGGCTGTGGCTCTCGACCTCGTTCACCACCGACTACGACGAGAAGACCGTCAGCAGCTTCATCGACGGCATGGCCGAGCGCGAGATTCCGCTCAGCGTCTTTCATTTCGACTGCTTCTGGATGCGCGAGTTCCGCTGGTGCGACTTCGAGTGGGATCCGGTCACCTTTCCGGAGCCGGAGGCGATGCTGGCCCGGCTGAAGGCCAAGGGGCTGCGGATCTGTGTCTGGATCAACCCGTACATCGCGCAGCGCTCGGCGCTGTTCGAGGAGGGTCGGTCGAAGGGGTACCTGGTCACCAGGGCCGACGGCAGCGTCTGGCAGTGGGACAAGTGGCAGGCCGGGATGGCGCTGGTCGACTTCACCAATCCGGCTGCGGCGCAATGGTTCGCCTCGCACCTGGAGCGCCTGCTCGACCAGGGGGTCGACGCCTTCAAGACCGACTTCGGCGAACGCATCCCGACCGACGTGAGCTGGTTCGACGGCTCGGACCCGGAGCGGATGCACAACTACTACACGCACCTGTACAACCGGACAGTCTTCGATCTGCTGGAACGGCGTCGCGGCAAGGGCGAGGCGGTGCTGTTCGCCCGGTCCGCCACCGCCGGCGGGCAGCAGTACCCGGTGCACTGGGGCGGCGACTGCGATTCCACCTACGCCTCGATGGCCGAGACCCTGCGCGGCGGACTGTCGCTGGCCGCCAGCGGTTTCGGCTACTGGTCGCACGACATCGGCGGCTTCGAGGGCACTCCCGACGCCGGGGTGTTCAAGCGGTGGCTGGCCTTCGGGCTGCTGTCCAGTCACAGCCGGCTGCACGGCTCCGGTTCGTACCGGGTGCCGTGGGCGTTCGACGAGGAGGCCGTGCAGATCACCCGGCGATTCACCCGGCTGAAGATGTCGCTGATGCCGTACCTGACCGGCGCCGCCCGGCAGGTGCAGGACAGCGGCACGCCGATGATCCGGCCGATGGTCCTGGAGTTCCCGGACGACCCGGCCACCGAGCACCTCGACGCCCAGTACATGCTCGGCGATTCGCTCCTGGTGGCGCCGGTTTTCACCGCCGACGGCAGCGTCAGGTATCTACGTGCCGGAGGGCCGCTGGACAGATCTGCTGGACGGCAGCACGGTGGTCGGCCCGCGTTGGGTGAGCGAGACGTCACGGGTTCGACTCGCTGCCGCTGCTGGCCCGTCCCGGTTCGGTCATCCCGATCGGGGCCAGGGACGACCGTCCGGACTACGACTACCCGGACGGGGTCGCGCTGCATCTGTTCGGCATCGAGTCGCTGGGCTCCACCACTGTGCGGGTGCCCGCGCTCGGCGGCGGCACCGGCTCGACGTTCGAGATCGAACACCACCGGGACACGGTGACCGTCCGCCGTGCCGAGGGCACGGGGGCGTTCTCGGTGGTTCTTCCGCCGGGCGTCGAACTCGCCGATTGTCGCGGCGGCGACGCCCTGCCGGCAGCCGACGGCGCCGGGGTCGTCGTGCGGGCAGTGTCCGGGACCGTCACCATTACCCTTGCCGAGGCACCCGGCCCGACTGCGTCCCAGGAGGACTCCTACCGATGACGACCCCGCAACGCACCTTCCCGGCGGATTTCCTCTGGGGGTCGGCCACCGCGTCGTACCAGATCGAGGGTGCCTCACGACGAGGACGGCCGCACCCCGTCGATCTGGGACACCTTCTGCCGGACCCCCGGCAAGGTGATGAACGGGGACACCGGCGACGTCGCCGACGATCACTACCACCGGTGGGCCGACGACGTCGCGCTGATCAAGGGACTCGGCCTGCAGGCGTACCGGTTCTCGTTGGCCTGGCCGCGCATCCAGCCGGGCGGATCCGGGGCGTTCAACCCCAAGGGTATCGCGTTCTACTCCCGGCTGGTGGACGCCCTGCTGGAGGCCGGCGTCCAGCCGGTCACCACGCTGTACCACTGGGACCTGCCGCAGGAGCTGGAGGACGCCGGCGGCTGGACGAACCGGGAGACCGCGCTGCGGTTCGCCGACTACGCCGAGCACGTGGCGGGCCAGCTCGGTGACCGCATCTCGGTGTGGACGACGTTGAACGAGCCGTGGTGCTCGGCGTTCCTCGGGTACGGGGCCGGTGTCCACGCCCCCGGACGGACCGACGGCGAGGCGGCGTTGCAGGCCGCCCACCACCTCAACCTGGCGCACGGCCTGGCCGGCCGCGCCGTTCGATCGGTGCTCGGCGAGGACACCCAGTTGTCGGTGACGCTGAACCTGCATGTCACCCGGCCGGTCGACCCGGAGTCGGCGGCCGATCGCGATGCCGTGCGCAGGCTCGATGCGGTCGGCAACCGGGTCTTCCTCGGACCGATGCTGGACGGCGCCTACCCGGCGGATCTGCTGGCGGACACCGCGTCGGTGACCGACTGGTCGTTCGTCAAGGACGGCGACGAGGCGACCAGCGCCGTGCCGCTGAGCGTGCTGGGGATCAACTACTACTCGACCTCGCAGGCCCGGCACTACTCCGGTGAGGGACCCAAGCTGCAGGCCGACGGACACGGCGACGGCGAGGGCTCACCGTGGGTGGGCGCCGACGACGTCGAGTTCGTCCCGCAGCCGGGCCCGTACACCGCAATGGGCTGGAACATCGATCCGTCGGGGATGACCGAGCTGCTCACCGACATCGGTTCCCGCTACCCGGATCTCCCGCTGATGGTCACCGAGAACGGCGCCGCCTTCTACGATGTCGTTTCCGAGGACGGTCAGGTGCACGACGCCGACCGGGTCTCGTACCTGCACGGCCACATCGACGCCGTCGGTCAGGCCATCGACGCCGGCGTGGACGTGCGTGGCTACTTCCTCTGGTCGCTGCTGGACAACTTCGAATGGGCCTGGGGATACGACCGGCGGTTCGGCATCATCCGGGTCGACTACGAGTCGTTGCAACGCACGGTCAAGGATTCGGCCCGCTGGTACGCGGAACTGATCAGGACCGGGCAGTTGCCACCGGTGGACGCTGCCGCCGGTGCTCCGGCTGCGACGGGCTGAGCCCCAGCCGGACGCTCAGGCGTCAGGGACACCCGGGAACGAGTGGCTGGCGTTGTCCAGAATCGAGTCCCAGGCACCCAGGATCGCCGAGCTCCCGGCCGCCGGGTGCACCGTCCAGAGCGGCAGATCCTGGGCGAACGACTGGGCGCCCTGCAGGGTGGTCCCGGTCTCGTGCTTGCCGTGCCAGAGCTCGACCGGTACCCGGACAGCCTCCGGGTCCAGCACCCACTGCGCCGGGCCACCCGGGCGGGCCGGCGCGGTCCAGGACGGGTTGATCTGCGCCGCATCGGCGGCGACGGCCTCGCGGAAGTCGGATTCCCGCCACCGGTCGCCGAGCACCTGGGCCGAGACGACGTCGAGCCGATCCAGCATCCGGGACCAGCTCACCTCCTGGGTCAGGTCGGCGTCCTTACCGGCCGTCTGGATCCACGACGAGAGCGGGCCCGCCCAAGTCTTGCGGTGCCGACGGGCAAAGGGATGCATGATCCCGCGGCGCTCGGTGCCGGCATCGGGCAACCGCACGGAGATCGCGGACACCGAGGTCACCAGGGCCGGGTAACGGGCGGCGAACGCCAAGGCGTCGTCCGCACCCTGGCCGATGCCGACCATCGCGACCCGACCGACCGCCAGGGTCTCGACCATCCGGCGCAGATCCTCGGCCGGCTGCTCGGTGCCGCCGAATCCGATCGGATCTGAGACGCCGATGCCGGGCCGGTCGACAGCCAGCAGGCGAATGGCCGACGGCAGCGCGCTGTCGTGCAGCAGCCATCCGGGCGCGAGCCGGGAGGATCCGATGTCCGGGATCAGGATGCACGGCAGGCCGCGTGCACTGCCGTACTCGGCCCAGGCCATGGTCCGGCCGTCCGGCAGTCGCAACGCACCGTGCGGGGCGTGCTCGGCGAGCGGCAGCAGGATGTCGTCGTCGTCGAACAGTTCCGGTTGGAGGCGAGACTCGCGTACTACCGTCATGTGTTTCCCTTGTTTTCTCAGCCCGTTATCTGGCTGCCCTACATCTGCCCGCTGCGCATCGCTGGTGACCCATTCGCGTCCCGGAACCGACAAGATGTACATCCCCCCGGAGGCTTGCGCTGGAGCGCGCATGACTCACACAGCAGTTATATGTCGTTCCGAGGTCTCTCGCACCGCTTTCGAGACCGATCTGTGATGTGACGATTCGGTGACGCCCGATAGTTCAGGGGTGAGCGTCGATCCCGATGACGATCAGTGATCGGCCGGGTGACGATTGCTCGAACGGCGGATGAACAGCGCGGACAACCGATGTGCGGCTTCAGCCTCGATCCGCGTTGCGCTGCGTCCCGCCAGGCCACCCACTCGGCGACGGCCGACAGGTCGTAGTCGGGTCCGGAAACGCCGATCGTGAACAACGTGACCCCGGCGGCGACGAGTTGATCACCGGCCGCCGGTGCCGCCCCGGGGCGCCGACGTGGAGTGTTCGATCTCCGCGGGATCGCGGCCGATCGCCGCGCAGTGCTCGGCCAGGATGGCCGACTTCCGCTCCATGACGGCGAGGTCGCCGAACGCGTGCCAGATGGTCGCGTGCCGGGCGACGAACCGCAGCGTCTTCCGTTCGCCACCGCCACCGATCAGCACCGGGATGGGCCGGACGGGCGGTGGGTTCAGCACGTCGAGCCGAGCGGCGATCCTCGGCAGGTAGTCGCCCAGCAGGTTCAGCCGGGTGCCGGGGGTGCCGAATTCGTAGCCGTACTGGTCGTAGTCCTTCTCGAACCACCCGCCGCCGATTCCGAGGATCAGCCGCCCGTCCGAGATGTTGTCCACCGTTCTGGCCATGTCGGCCAGCAGGTCGGGATTGCGGTATCCCCCGCCGGTGACCAGGGCGCCGATCTCGACCCGCTCGGTCTGCTCGGCCCAGGCCCCGAGCATGGTCCAGCACTCGTAGTGCTTGCCGTCCGGGTCTCCGTTCAACGGGAAGAAGTGGTCCCAGTTGAAGACGATGTCGACGCCGGATTCCTCGGCCCGCAGCACGGCATCCCGGATCTGCCGGTAGTCGGCGTGCTGGGGCTGGAGCTGGATGCCGAGACGAATCTTCCGATCTGATGTGCTCATGTGGTCCATCGTTCCCCAAGCCCGCGTTTCCCAAGCCCCGGGACGAACCGTGCGGGCCCGGTGGCGGCCGGTTACGCCTGACGAGAAAGTGCCGGGCGACCGGTCGGCAGATGATTACGTTGGCGAAGGTGAGCAATGCGACGCGCACCGAGCCAGATCCGGTGATGGCGACGGCCGCCGATGGGCCGGTGATCGACGTCGAGCGCGACGCCGTCGCCGCCCCACGGGCCAGGTTGTCGTTGCTGTGGCCGTACCTGCGTCCGCACCGCAGGGTGCTGCTGCTGGTCACCGCCATCTCGATCGTCGGTGCGCTGTTGTCGGTCGCCCAGCCGGCGATGGTGGGCCTGGTGATCGGGTCGGTGCAGCAGTCCCTGCCGCTGACCGGGATCGTCGTCGGTCTGGTGGCGTTGGTGCTGCTCACCGCGGTGATCAACGGCATACAGCAGTACCTCCTGCAGCGCACCGCCGAGGGTGTCGTGCTGGACACCCGCCGGTTGCTGGTGGACCGGATGCTGCGGCTGCCGATCGAGGAATTCGACACCAGACGCACGGGTGACCTGGTGTCCAGGGTCGGGTCGGACACCACGCTGCTGCGGTCGGTGGTGACCTCCGGCCTGGTGGATGCGGTGTCCGGCGCGCTGGTCTTCGTCGGATCGGTGATCGCCATGGCGCTGATCAGCCTGCCGCTGCTGGGGTTGACGCTGGTGGTGGTGGCCGTTGCGATCGTCACGGTGGTGGGTCTTGGCGGACGGATCCAGAAGCTCACCCTGACCGCGCAGACCCAGGTCGGAGCGCTCGCCGCCGGTGTGGCCAGGGCGATTCCCGGCGTCCGGACCATCCGTGCGGCCGGCGCCACCGACCGGGAGATCGACGAACTCTCCGTGCTGGCCGCCGACGCCTACGGCACCGGAATCCGGCTGGCCAAGGTGATGGCCCTGATCGCGCCGATCATCGGCATCGCGATGCAGGGCGCGTTCATCGCCGTGCTCGGGGTCGGCGGCTACCTGGTCGCCGACGGTTCGATGCAGGTCGCCGAGCTGGTCGCGTTCATCCTCTATCTGTTCATGATGATCATGCCGCTGGGTCGGGTCTTCCAGGCCTACACCGCGACGCAGAACGCGCTCGGCGCGGTGATCCGGATCCGGGAGATCACCTCGCTGCCGGAGGAGGACGAGTCGGTACGGGCGCTTCCGTCCAAGGCGGTTTCGCGGCCGTCACCGGTGCGCGTGATCGGACCCGGCACTGCCCGCGCCGGCGCTGAGTTTCACCGACGTGAGCTTCGGCTACGGCGACCACCGGGTGCTGAGCGAGCTGAGTTTCACCGTCCCGACCGGCACCAAGACCGCGATCGTCGGGCCGTCCGGCGCCGGCAAGTCGACCATCCTGGCGCTGATCGAGCGCTTCTACGACCCGGCTGACGGGGTGATCCGGCTCGGCGGCGTCGACGTCCGCGAGATGAGCAGGACCAGGACGAGGGCTGCCCTGGGGTACGTGGAGCAGGACTCGCCGGTGCTGGCCGGGACGATCCGGGAGAACCTGATGCTCGGCGCCCCGCTGGCCACCGACGAGGAGTGCGAGGCCGTGCTGGCTGCGGTCAACCTGGACGGCGTGCTGCGCCGTGACCCGGCGGGTCTGGGTGCCCAGGTCGGGCGAGGACGGCATCCTGCTCTCCGGCGGGGAGCGGCAGCGGCTGGCGATCGCCCGCGCGTTGCTGGCCCGGCCGGAGGTGCTGCTGCTGGACGAACCGACGGCGAGCCTGGACGGCCGGAACGAACAGGCGCTGCGGGACGCGATCGATGCCATCTCGCACGACCACACGTTGATCCTGGTCGCGCACCGGCTGGCCACCGTGGTCGACGCCGATCAGATCCTGGTGCTGGAGGACGGCCGGCTGCAGGCCGTCGGCACCCACCGCGAGCTGCTGCGGACCAGCCCGCTGTACCTGGAACTGGCCGAGCACCAGCTGCTGGCCTGAGTCGCGCAGGGTCGGACAGGGTCGGACACCTGCCGCGGAAAGATCAGACGGCAGCCGCCGCGGCCCGGCCGGCGATCCGCCCGGAGAACAGGCACCCACCGAGGAACGAACCCTCCAGCGCGCGGTAGCCGTGCATCCCGCCGCCGCCGAACCCGGCCACCTCGCCGGCCGCGTAGAGGCCGCCGACCGGCGTGCCGTCCGAGCGAGAGCACCCGGGAGGACAGGTCGGTCTCCAGCCCGCCGAGGGTCTTGCGGGTCAGGATGTGCAGTCGCACGGCGATCAGCGGACCGGCGGCCGGGTCGAGCATCTCGTGCGGCGTCGACGGTGCGCATCCGCTTGTCGCCGAAGTACTTTCGCGCCGCGTTGACCGCGATGATCTGCGGGTCCTTGCCGAGCCCGGCCCTGACCTGACCGTCCCGCAGTTCCACCATCGTCGCCACTGCCTCGGCGTCGATCAGCGGCTCGCCGACCAGGTCGTTCATCTTGCCGACCAGCTCGGCGACGGTGGGTGCGGTCAGGAAGTCGACGCCCTTGTCCAGGAAGGCCTGCACCGGCGGGGTGATCTTGCCGCCGGCCCTGGTGGTCAGCAGCAGCTTGACCGACTTCTGCGCGAAGTCGGGGTTCTGCTCGGACCCGGACAGGCTGAACTCCGGCCCGATGGTCTGCTGGTCCAGCAGGAACCAGGAATGCGATCGGCCGGTGGCCAGGATGTGCCGCAGCGCGCCGAGGGCGTCGAACCCGGGAAACAGCGGGGTGGGCAGCCGGTGGCCGAAGGCGTCCAGCCACAGCGGGCTCGGCCCGGACAGGATGCGGATGCCGTGCGCCGACCACACCGGCGAGTGGTTGATCGACGCCCTCCGGGTAGTGCCACATCCGGTCCGGGTTGATCACCCGGCCGCCGGCCCGTTCGGTGACGCCGAGCATCAGACCGTCGGTCGAATCCGGGACACCGGACAGCATCTCGGCCGGCGCTGCGTCCGGTCCGCCCGGCCAGTTGCGCCGCACCAGATCGTGGTTGCCGCCGACCCCGCCGGAGGTCACGATGACCGCGGAGCAGCCCAGGGTGAAGTCACCGACCACCACCCGGGAGGACGGTGCGCCGCGCTCGACGTCGCTCGGCTCGAGGAGCTCGCCGCTCACCCCGGTGACGTCGTCGCCGTCGCGGACGAGCTCGGTGACCCGGTGCCGGTACAGCAGTCCGAATCCGGCCGGTGCGGACGTGCTCGGTGACCCGCCGGACGAACGGCGTCAGCACCCCCGGCCCGGAACCCCAGACCAGGTGGAACCGGGGCACCGAGTTGCCGTGCCCGCCGACCTGGTAGCCGCCGCGCTCGGCCCAACCGGGGACCGGGAAGAGCGCGATGCCCTGCTGCTTGAGCCAGGCGCGCTTCTCGCCGGCCGCGAATTCGACGTACGCCTTCGCCCATTGCCGCGGCCAGTGGTCCTCGGGCCGGTCGAAGCCCGGCGGAGCCCATCCAGTCGGCCAGCGCGAGGTCGGCGGAATCCTTGACCCCGAGGTGCCGCTGCTCGGGGGAGTTGACCAGGAACAGGCCGCCGAGCGACCACCAGGCCTGGCCGCCGAGGCTGGCCGGCGCCCTCCTGGTCCAGCACGATGACGCTGCGCCCGGCGTCGGCGGCTTCGGCCGCCGCGACCAGTCCGGCAAGCCCGGCCCCGACGACGATGATGTCTGCGTCCGCCATGGTGTGACCCTGCCACAGTCGCCGCGGTCGGCGGCAGGCGGCCGGAATGCCAAGCTGCGACCCGGTTGGTACCGCCCCAGCGGTGATGACGGACCGTGCCACTGCTCCGGTGAGCCTTGATCGTGCGGTCGAGTGACTCGATGCCGGGATGCCCGATCGAGCGAAGGCAGCTCACTCACAGTGTTCGGACGGCCACAGATATCACCCGTTGGGTCAGGGATCGGCCGGGTTCCCGCCGGTAGCATTTTTCCCAGCAGATGACGCAGGGGAGGGCGGAAGATCTTGCAGTCGGATCGCCAACCCCTGAGCACCACGCTTCGTTCGACGCCGCTGGAGTTCCGCGCGCTGCTCGGCGCCGGAGTGCTGATCGTCGTCGTGGGATACGGCCTGCTGCTGAGCCTTTCGCTCGGACCGCCGCCGGCCGAGATCGATCACCGAAACCGGGTTCCTGCTGCTGGCCGCGCTGGTGCTGCTGGCCGACCTGTACCCGCTGGTTCCGTCGATGAAGGACGTCCGGGCCAAGCGTCACCTTCGCCTGGTCGGCGGCGATCTCGCTGGCCGCGGTGCTGGCCTACGGACCGAGTGCGTCCCTGCTGTTCCTGGTCAGCGGACTGACCGCGGCCCTGTCCAGGCGCAGCGGACCGTGGTGGCAGACCCTGCTGAACAGGTGGTGTTCGGGGTGATCGGGCTGGCCGTTGCCGTTGCTGTCCGGGATCGCCGACACCTTCGACCCGCTGATGCCGCCGGGCGCGTGGCGGTTGGCCATCTGGGGACTGGCGCTGGCCGTCGTCGTGGTGGTGCTGTATTCGCTGCTGATCGGCGCTGGCGCTGACCCAGCTGCGGGTCTCGACCTGGCGGGCGCAGCGCGAGCGGTTCGGCAAGAGCGTCCGGATCTGGGGGATCAGCCTGATCGCCGCGCCGCTGCTGGCGGCGCTGGCCGTCGACGGCCCGTGGGCGCTGCCGTCGATGGCGGTGGTGATCGTCTCGCTGAACCAGCTGAGCAGCACCATGTTCCGCAGCACGGCCGCGTCCCGCACCGACGGCCTGACCGGCCTGGCCAACCGGCTGACGCTGACCCGGCGACTGTCCGCCCGCATCGCCCGGCTGGGCGTCGACCGCACCGTCACCCTGCTGCTGATCGACCTCAACCGGTTCAAGGACGTCAACGACACCTACGGGCACCTGGTCGGCGACGAGGTGCTGATCGACGGTGGCCGCACCGGCTGCGGGCCGCGGCCGGCACCGGCCGATCTGGTCGCCAGGTACGGCGGCGACGAGTTCGCGGTCGTCCTCGGTCCCGGCGTCGACGCCGACCAGGCGCGGACGGCCGCCGACGCCTTCCGGTACTCGCTCTGCCCAGCCGGTCAGCGGTCGGCGAGATCGAGGTGGTGGTCGGCGGTTCGGTCGGCATCGCGGAGGCGACCGATCCGGGCGCCGACGTGCTGGGCCTGGTCGAGCAGGCCGACCGCGACATGTACCGGGCGAAGCGCGGGCAACGGGTCACCGACGTGGACCGGCGCCCACCGACGGACTGCACGGCACGGACCGATCGGGACGGCGCGGTCGGCGCGCGGGCGGCCGGTGGCGATCAGGCAGCCGGTCTGGAGCGTGACGGTGCAGGGTCGGCGACCCCGCCGTCGGGCGGTTGGCCCGGTGTCCGGCTGTCGACCACCCCGGGTTCGGACGGGGCCGGCGCGCTCGGCCGCGCCGGTTCGGTGCCGATCGACGGCGGCCTGGTGTGAACGAATCCGTCAACCCGATGGCGGTGCCGCTGCGGCGCACCCCGCCGGCGTTCCGCTGGTGGCTGGCCGGCTGTGTGGCCGCGCTGGTGGCCGAGCTATGCGGCGCTGTACCTCTGGGCGCCCGGCCCCGACCTGGCCGACGATCCTGCGGGAGCCGGGCGCGCTGATCCTGCTGGCGCTGATCCTGCTGGCCGACCTGTATCCGAGCCTGCCGTGGATGCGGAAGTCCTACCTGTTCGACGAGTTCATCCTGTCGACGCCGCTGTCGATCGCCGCGCTGCTGGTGTTCGGCCCGCATGCCGCGGTGGTCTTCATCGTCGCCGGCGCGGCGATGACCGTCGCGCTGCGGAGGCGTGGTGGCGGGTGCTGCTGAACGTCGCGCTGTGCGGGATCTGCAGGGCGCTGCGGCCGCCGGCGTGCTGGCGCTGATCACCGGGTCGTTCGCCTGGGACGAGCCGATGTCGTCGGCCGCGATGCTGGCCGTGCACCGTCGTGCTGGCGGTCGTCGTCGAATCGACCAACGTCGTGCTGGTCGCCACCTCGCACAAGCTGGCCGGGGCCAGCAGCTACCGCGAGTACTTCGTCGACTGGCGTCGGCAGATCGCGATCGCCGCCCTCGCGCTGACCGCCCCGATCCCGGCGGTGATCGCCGCGAACCAACCAGCGCTGCTGCCGCTGCTGGCGCTGGCCATGGTGGCCGCCCAGTCCGGGATGATCGCGGTCGTCCACCGGACCGCGTTGGCCGGGACCGACCCGCTGACCTCGGTGGCCAACCGGGCGACCCTGCTGGCGCACCTGCGCAGCCGGCTCGGCGCAGCTGCGTGCGGCCCGACGACGCCGTGACCCTGCTGCTGGTCGACCTGGACAGGTTCAAGGAGGTCAACGACGACTTCGGCCACCTCGCCGGCGACCGGGTGCTGGTGGAGATCGCGCGGCGGCTGGAGGAATCCACCAGATCCGCCGACCTGGTCGCCCGGTTCGGCGGTGACGAGTTCGCCGTGCTGCTGGCCGGCGGTGTCCCGCAGCGCAGCGTCGAGGAGGTCGGCGACCGGATCAGAACGGCCGTCGCCCGGCCGATCCAGGTGCACGACCGCTCGGTCCTGGTCGGCGTCTCGATCGGCGCGGCAGTCACCAACGACCGCGGCGTACGACGCGTTGACGCTGATCCACCGGGCCGATGCCGCCCTCTACCGGGCGAAGGCCGCCCGGCCACCGTTCGCCGCCACCGCGGCGACCCTGAGCACTGTCTCGACGGCGGGCGGGGGATCGG
The DNA here is from genome assembly GCA_963719475.1 of uncultured Actinomycetota bacterium. GTDB lineage: Bacteria > Actinomycetota > Actinomycetes > Mycobacteriales > Nakamurellaceae > Nakamurella. The sequence goes on from CAVRCD010000017.1 coordinate 147,336, forward strand.
TTGATGCGGGGACGGACGACCCGGACGGCTCACCCGCCCTCTGGTCGGATCCGGCATGGAGCCTCACCCGCCCGGAGCTCGCGTGGCAGGCGACAGGCCGGTCGGGAACCGGGGTCGGTCGCACCACGACGTCAGGCCGCTGAGACGCCCGCACCCAGGTCGCCCGGCCGCGAGCCGATTGCCGAAAGGCGCATGATGGTCGTGGCCGCCGCAGTCGTCGGCCGGGTCCCGGCGCTCGACCCTCGCCCCACACATCGCCGTAAGGTGTGCCACGATTCGCGGGGCCGCAGAGTGTTCGACGCGCGCTCCCGCATCAACCGATGCCACACCACCGCAGAAGGGGTCGGGAATGACCGATCAGAGCACCCAGTCCGCAGACTCGGATCTGACCTCGCTGGAGCCACTGGGCGCGGGTCCGACCCGGACCCACAGCATCGAGCACCTGGCCGGCCACGGCCGGTTCCGGCTGTTGATCGACGGACGCGAGGTCGCGGTTCTGGACTACCGCAAGCTGCCCGGCAACTGGAACATCGTGCACACCTACACCGAACCGGCGTCCCGCGGCTACGGGGTCGCCTCCGACCTGGTCAGGGGCGTGCTGGACACCGCGCGGGCCGAGGGCGTGAAGGTCATCCCGACCTGCCCGTACGTGTCCTGGTGGATCAACGAGTACCAGCCCGGCTACGAAGATCTCGTCGCACCGCATGACCGGACCGGCCCGGGGTGGCTCGGGCGAACCCGCCGAGCCGTCGGGCCGCACCGATCCGGTGGCCGTGCCGCCGCCGGATGATCGTGTCCCGCAGCACCCGGCTTCCGAGCCGGCGGGGGGATCGGAATCCGGCGCATCCTCGGCCGGAGCCGAATGGGATGCCGCGCTCGACCACGCCCTGGACGAATTCGACCTCGGCGACGGCGCGGCCGGCGAGCCGCCGGAGCGGCCGAACGGGGACGCCGGCGACCAGCCGCCGAACAGCACGCGCAGCCGGTTGCGCGCGGCGGTCACCACGATGACCAGCCGGATGATGTCCGAGCGCGCCGTCCGGGCCAGCGAGGCGGCCGCCGCGGCCGCCACTGGCCAGCGCGGAGGCGGCCAAGGCCGCAGCCACCGGCCAGGCCGAGGCTGCGAGGAACCGCATCGACGATCGGCGTTCCACTGGGGCTTCTTCGGCGGCTTCGGGGTGCTGATCGCCTACGTCAGCTACCTGGTGCTGGACACCATCCGGGACACCCTGATCCTGATCGCCATCGCGATGCTGCTGGCCATCGGGCTCGATCCGCTGGTCAACATGATCACCAAACGGGGCATGCGGCGCGGGTCCGGGGTGGCGATCGTCTTCCTCGGTCTGCTGGTCGTCATCGGCGCCGCGATCTACGCGATCATCCCGCCGATCGTCAACGAGGTCGGCACGTTCGCGGCGTCCGTTCCCGAGCTGGTCAACAACCTGCAGAACAACGAGACCATCCGGGATCTGGACACCAAGTTCGGGATCCTCGAACGCGATCCAGAACTCCAACATCGTGCAGACCCTGGGCAGCGGTGCCGCCAGCGGATTGCTGACCGCGACCGCCACCGTGGCCGCGGTGTTCGTCGACCTGCTGATCATCCTGGTGCTGACGCTGTACCTGCTGTCCGGTTTCCCGAAGATCAAGGCCGCCGCCTACCGGCTGGTCCCGGCGTCCCGGCGGATGCGGGTCACCGACCTCGGCGACCGGGTGCTCAAGCAGATGGGCGGCTACCTGTCCGGCGCCACCATCATCGCGATCCAGGCCGGCCTGGTCGCCGGCGTCTTCGCGGCCATCGTCGGGCTGCCCTACCCGTGGGCGATCGGTCTGGCGGCGGCGGTCCTGGACTTCATCCCGGTGGTCGGGCCGATCACGGTCGGCGTCGGGATGACGTTGATCGGGTTCACCCAGGGGCTGGCCATCGGCATCATCGCCGGCGTCTTCTACCTGGCGCAGCACATGTTCGAGGCGTACTGGCTCTACCCGCAGGGTGATGCGCCGGACCGTCGACATCTCCACCGGTGCCGTGGTGGTGGCCATCCTGATCGGTGCTGCGCTGCTCGGGGTCACCGGCGCGATCCTGGCGGTGCCGGTCGCGGCGGCGATCATGCTCATCGTCCGCGAAGTGATCATGCCCATGCAGGAGCGATCGTGAACGCCTGGCGCAGCCTCGGGGTCGCCGACCAGTTCGGCCGGCGGGTGGTCGTCACCGGTGCGAACACCGGCCTCGGGTATCAGACCAGCCTGGCGCTGGCCAGTGCCGGTGCCGAGGTGGTGATGGCGGTCCGGGATCTCGACCGCGGGCAGGCCGCCGCGCAGGCGATCCGGGATCAGATCGAGGACGCCAAACTCCGGGTCATCCACCTGGATCTGGCCGATCTGGCATCGGTGCGCGACTTCGCCGAATCCGAGGCTGCGACCGGACCGCTGGATCTGCTGGTGAACAACGCCGGGCTGATGCTGGTCCCGCGCCGGGAGCTGACCAGGGACGGCTTCGAGATGCAGATGGGCGTCAACCATCTCGGCCATTTCGCGCTCACCGCCGGGTTGCTGCCGGCGCTGCTGCAGGCGCCGGCCGGCCGGGTGGTGTCGGTGACCTCGATCGCCGCCCGGCGCTCCCGCTCGCTCGACCACGGCATGGGACTGGTCGGCAACTACACCCCGATGCGGCGCCTACAGCCAGTCCAAACTGGCGGTCGCGTTGTTCGCCGAGGAACTCGACCGCCGATTGCGGGCCACCGGGTCCACCGGTCACCTCGGTGCTGGCGCATCCCGGATGGTCGGCGACCGCGGTGGAGCGCCCCGATGACCATCCCGGCCTCTCGGTCCGGATCGGCCGCCGGACGACAGCGATCTTCGGCGCCTCGCCGCGGGCCGGCGCCCGGCCCCAGGTGTACGCGGCCACCGCGCCGGACGTGTCGGGCGGCGAGCTGATCGGGCCGCGGTTGCTCGTCCGGGGTGCCCCGCGACGCGGTTCCGCTCACGGCCGCCGCCACCGACCCGGTCGCCGCGGGCTGGCTGTGGGCCGAGTCGATCAGGCTGACCGGCGTGGAGCCGCATCCGGTCACCCCGTGAACGGCGCCTAACCTGGCCCTCATGGCCGAATCGGACTCCTCGAGCAACTCCAGCGCACTTGAAATCCCGGGTTCTGAAGACCTGCCCATCCCGGCGCGGTCGAAGACCGTCAGCTGGCACGACCCGCTGGCGCTGGCCGCGGTCGGCCGCGACCATGAGCGGGCTGGACTTCCTCCGCAAGCTCGCTGCCCGTGAACTGCCGGCACCGCCGATCGCCGAACTGTTCGGCTTCGGGATCGAAACCGTCGAACCCGGCGACGTGGTGTTCACCTGCCGACCGGACGAGTCGACCTACAACCCGATCGGCGTGGTGCACGGCGGCACGGCCTGCGTGCTGCTGGACACCGTGGCCGGTTGCGCCGTGCACACCACCCTGCCCGGCCGGGGTCGGCTACACGTCGTTGGAGATCAAGGTCAACTACCTGCGGCCGATCCACGGCGGCATCGACCTCATCGCCCACGGCTGGGTCACCAAACCCGGCCGCCGGGTGGCTTTCGCCGAGGGCGACATCCGCGACGCGGAGGGTCGGGTGCTGGCGACCGCGTCCTCGACCTGCCTGATCATGGGCTGACTCGCGTGGGGCGTTTGCCACACCGACGCGGGCGGTCGCCGGCAAGAGCCGGCGACCGCCCACTCATCACCCGGTCACAGGTCCGCGCCGCCGGCTGATGGCCTCGGTCGGCGGACGATGACCACGATTGCCGTCACCACCAGTGCGGCCGCGACCGCGATTGCCGCCCACACCCAACCCGACAGTCCCGACGACGACCCGGCCGGAGTCACCGGCGCTGCGGTGGTGGTCGTCGGCGGTGCCGGAGTCGACGCGGCCGAGGTGGACCCTGGCGTACTCGGCGCTGAGGACGACGACGCCGACGACGTGGCTGCGCTCGATACCGCGGGACTCGAAACCGCAGGAGTCGACGCAGCCGGGCTCGACGCGGCCGAGCTCGCCGGGACCGGTGCTGCCGCCAGTTCGAAACGCACCTCACCCTGCACCGGATGCCCGTCCGCGGAGACCACCCGGTAGGCGATCGAGTACGGACCAGGTGCGGTCAGCGTGGTGACCGACTGGGTCACCACCGTGCTGTCGACCGGACGGCGTGCCGGATTCGTACCGCTGACCGTCGGCGCCCAGCACGGTGACCACCGGCTGGAAGTCCTGCACCGGCTGGTCGAAGGTCAGGCTGATCACGGTCGGCGACTGCTGCAGCACCGCACCGTCGGCGGGGTCGCTGGCGATCAGCACGTTGTGCGCGGCGGCCGGTCCGGCGAGGCCGAGACCCGCCCCGAGGCAGACCACCAGGAGGACGGCGAACCTGGCCGCGCCCCGCCGCATCCGGCCGGGCCGATCCGCCCCGGTGACGGGTCCGGTCATCGTCATCCCTCCCGGTTGCCGGCGGGCCGCCGCCGCAGTGCCACTGCGGCGACCACCAGTGCCGCTGCTGCGAGCACCAGACTGACCGCCGCGAGAATCGTTGCGGTGGAATCGGAACCGCTGGATGTGGTGGCCGCGACGGCCGACACGGACGGCTCGGTCACCGGGGTGCTGGCCGCGGCCGGATCCGTGGCACCGTGCTCGGACCCGTCCGCCGGACCCACGGTCAGGGTGGGCGCCGGGTGCTCCGGTTCCTCGCCGGACGCGGGGGTCGGTTCGTTCCACTCCACCACCTCGCCGTCGTTGTAGGTCTGGGTCGCCGGGAACGCCAGCGACTCGATATCCGGGACCGGCCCGGCGGAGATGTCGAACTCGGCGAACTCGCCGGGCCCGATCATCGGTGCCGGGGTCGGCGGTCCAGGTCACCGAGGTGACCGCTTCCTTGATGGTCAGGTCGCCCTCGGTGACCGGTGCCGGCAGCGTGGTGGTGGTCGGAACCACCGACCAGCCCGGGACCTGCTTGACGGAGACGTAGGCGAACGGGTGATCCGCGGGCAGGTCGACGGTGACGGCGACCGTGCCGGCGGTGGGGGATTCGTTCGGCACCCGGAAGGTGAGCTTGGTGAAGCCGCCGGCGGCCGCCTCCGACGGGTTGACGGTGACGTGCGCCGAGGCGACGCCGGCGCCGGCCAGCAGGCCGACCGCGGTCAGGGAGATCAGGGTGAAGGCGCGTCGCCATCGCGGCGCGCGTGAGTACTGCTGCATGGGTTTGTCCTTCAAGTCTGGGAATGGGCGCGAGCGGCTGCCGGGCATGGCAGCGCGCCCCGCCGAGGGGGTGATGTCGAGACAAGTCGACGCGGCACAGTCGCCGCGTCTCACCGGTCAGCGGCGGCCGGGCGGTCCACGCCTCGAGATCAGCGACAATTCCCCGGCGCGCAGCTTGGCCGCGCCGCTCCCGTCGCCGACCGACACGGTCCAGCCGGGAAGTGGCGGCACCACCAGGATCCGCGGGCCGGCGACCAGCACCCGCCGCAGGGCGGCGAAGAGCCGGAACAGCGTGCTCTCGCCGCGGGTGAGCAGCCAGGACGTCGCCAGCGCCGCGATCAGGTGGAACGCGAGCATCTGCGCGGCACCCACCGAACCCGCGTGACCGGCTGACCGGCGTGCCCGGCATGGTCTGCGGTGAGCAGGAAGGCGGCGTGGAAGACGACCTGGCTGAGCGACGAGCATGCCCAGGATCTGTGGCCCGGTGCGTCTCCGGCGGGCGAGCGAACACACCGCGCCGCCCAGAAACACGGTGACCGTGATCAGGACGGCCGGGTCCGGCAGTGCGCCGCCGCCGAGGACGTGGCCGAGGGCGGCGAGCTGGGCGGCGAGCACCGCGAAGACGGTGCCGCGAAGCAGCCGCCAGCGGGTGGTCGTCGGGTCGGGCACGTCAGCGACGGTACCGGGTGAAGGCGCTGGTCAGGACGTGGGTGGTCCGACCAGGAAGGTCATCAGCTCGGCGTCGAGCTGATCCAGGTCCGCGGAGACGGCCCGCAGCGCCGACCGCTGGGTGGCCGACGGCATCGAGAGGGTCGCCGCGGTGGCCGCCGACAGTTCCGCCAGCCGGGCCGACGTCGACTCGACGAATCGGGCGACCTTCGGGTCGGTGCCGCGCCGGCGAACGCAGTTCGTCGACCGCCTTGCTGCAGGCCGGTGATCCTGGCCTGCGCGGTGCCGGTCGGTCCCTTGTAGGCGGCGACGTCCTCGATCGGCACGCCGAGCTGGCGGGCCCGGCGATCGTCCAGCGCACCGCGGACGCCGGTGGACGCCTTCATCGCACCGGCCGCGACCGACCGGGCCGACGACCTTGGCGGCCAGCAGCAGCCGGCGCAGCGTCTTCGGGTCGCTCAGCGAGGCAACCAGCCCTGACGACCGAGAGGTGCCCGTCGACTTCGATGCCGGATTTCGCCGATTTCGAGGCCGTCGATGCGCTCGAGGACTTCTTGCGTGCCTTGCGACGCAGTGCCACGCTGCTCCCTCCTCCGGCCGGCGGCAGCCGGTTCGGCTCCAGCGTAGAGCGACCGCGCCACGAACCTGCACGCGGGAGGCGGCGGCGCGCCTACCCTGGTCCGCAATGGCACAACCTGCACCCCACGGCGCGGCGTCCGCTGCCGCATCAGGCTCCGTCACCGGGCCGGCAGGCCCGGACGTGCCGGATCCGCTTCGGGTGCGCCTCGGCCCGGCCGCGGCCGCTCGCTGCCGCCGCCGGATCCACCTGGACGCGGCATCCACCGAGCAGCGGACAGTCGCAGCCGCTGCGCTCCGGGCGATGGACGAGCTGGCCGAGCACCGGGAGCATGGTGCTGCAGACAGATCCGCGCCGAGCACGCCGATCCGGCCGCGGCGAGCGCTGACGACAGCTGGCGGACCCGCCCGGAGCCGATCGTGGTGTCGCCGATCGATGCCGGCCGGAATCCGGGCCGGTGCCGCCGGATCTGCTGGTCTGGGCCGGTGACGGGTACCTGCCGGTGATCATCAGGGCGCACCGCACCCGGGACGCCGGCGACGGCGCGCAGTGTGCGCCGGTGGCCGACCCGCTGTCCGTGCGGCCGGACCCGCAGCACCGTGCCCGCCGCCACCGGGCCGACCGGCTCGCCCTGGCGCACCACTACCGGCAGCTGACGGAGCTCGGCTGTGCGTCGGCGACCGCCCGGGGCGGCGTCATCGGTCGCGGCAGCCCGACCGACGGCGCCGGCCGGGCCGACCTGATCGGCGGCCCGAGGACGACGCCGCGGTGATCGTCTGGCATCCAGCTCGACGCCGGCGGCTCCGCAGCGCTGCACGACTACGACCGCCGGTTCGCCGACCGGCTGGCCGTCGCCAGGGCCGCCGCCGCCGGGCGGCCCGCCGCTGGCCTTGCCGTCCCGGATCGCGCGAGTGCCGGCGATGTCCGTGGTGGCCCCGGTGTTCGGCGGAACTGCCGGGCCACCGGGGACATCTCGCTGCTGCTGACCGGCGATGACGTCGCAGGTCGCCCGGGCGGCCGGCGTCGGCACGATCGCCGACGCTGGCCGAGCCTGTCACCCGCCGGAATCGCTGCGGGCCTGGCACGTTGCACCGTCGCCCAGCCCGGCCCACGCGCAGGTGCGGGCCCGGGCCTGGCGAGCGCGGGATCGCCGCTGGTCCGGGTGGACCACCAGGCGTCGATCCGGCGGGCCGACGTCGAGATCGATGTCGACGCGGAGTCCTACGGCGAGGACGGCGCCTACCTGTGGGGCGCTCTGCTGTCCGGCGCGGACGTCGGGCTGCCGCCGGGCTACCGGTCGTTCGTCACCTGGGAGCGGCTGCCGTCACCGGCCCAGGGCGCGGTCTTCGGTGCGTTCTTCGACTACCTGATGCAGGTCGGGCGGCGGCCGCGGCCCGCGGGCTGAGTTTCGCGGTCTTCTGCTACGCGCAAGGCCGCCGAGGAGCGCTGGATGCTGGGCCTGGCCCGGCGGTACGCCGGACTGGCCGGGGTGCCGGACGCGCGGGCGGTGGCCGACGTTCTGTGCGTCACCGCAGTGGGTCGATCTGCTGCTGGAGATCAGGCGGCAGTTCGTGCTGCCCGGGTCGCTGCGGCTCAAGGAGCTGGCCGCGGCGATCGGGTTCTCCTGGCGGGATCCGGAGCCGGGCGGGGAGAACTCGATGGCCTGGTACCGCGCGGCGATCGGCACCGACGCCGGCAAGCCGTCCGAGCAGCGTCCGGCGCCGGACAACCCGATGGCGCAGCGGTGTTGCGCTACAACGAGGACGACGTGCTGGCCACCCTCGCCCTGCGCCGGTGGCTCACGCGCGCACCTGACCGAACTGCCGACCGTCGCCGATCTCGAGCGACGGCGGTCAGCGGGGCGGCATCCGCAGCGACCCGTCCAGCCGGATGACCTCGCCGTTGAGGTAGTCCTGGGCGGCGATCGACAGCACCAGCGCGGCGTACTCGTCCGGCCGGCCGAATCGCTGCGGGAACGGCACGCTCGCGGCCAGCGCGACCCTGGATCTCCTCGGCGACCCCGGCCATCATCGGGGTGTCCAGGATGCCCGGCGCGATCGTCATCACCCGGATCCCGAACTGGGCCAGGTCGCGGGCGGCGGGCAGCGTCATCCCGACGACCCCGCCCTTGGACGCCGAGTAGGCGATCTGCCCGATCTGCCCGTCGAACGCGGCGATCGACGCGGTGTTCACGATCAGCCCGCGCTGGCCCTGGTCGTCGACCGGGTCGGTGGCGGCGATCGCCTCGGCCGCGAGTCGCAGCACGTTGAACGTGCCGATCAGGTTGACCGAGATCGATCCGGCTGAACGCGTCCAGGTCGTGCGGCGCCCTTGCGCGACAGCACCCGTCCGGCGGTGCCGATGCCGGCGCAGTTCACCGCCAACCGCAGCGGACCCAGCTCGCGACGCGATCGCCAACGGCGGCGCGCCACATCGGCGGCACTGGTGACGTCGCCGCCGACACGGCGGTGACCCCGGTCGGCGGCGCCGCCGGCCCGCTCCCAGCCGGCGGCCAGGTCGATCCCGACGACCTGAGCCCCGGCAGCGGCCAGTGCTGCCGCGGTCGCCGCGCCGAGGCCCGACGCCGCGCCGGTGACGATGGCGGAGCATCCGTTGATCTGCATGGTTGACGACAGTAGCCACGCCGGCCGTGCACGGCAGGTGGAGGTGCCGCCGGCGGCCGGCCGGCCGCGGTTGACGTCAGCCTCCCGGCCGGTGAAGCTGGCCACTACGGCTGTCTTTCAGGTTGCGGCGGGGGCGGTTGACCGGCTGCGAAGGGGTGTTCATGTTCCTGTTGCGCAAGCCGATTCTGGCGCTGTCCGACAGTGCGGCGGTCCGCGGTGCGGTGTCGAAGGCGCCGGTCACCCGGTCCGTGGTGGACCGCTTCATCCCCGGTGAGACCACCGCGGATGCGGTGGCCGCCGTCGTCGGCGCTGCGGGCCAAGGGCCTGCAGGTCACCCTCGACCATCTCGGCGAGGACACCACCGACCGGGCGACCGCCGATGCCACGGTCGCCGCCTACCTGGAGCTGATCGAGGCGCTGACCGCCGCGGGCCAGGTGGCCGGCGCCGAGGTGTCGGTCAAGCTGTCGGCGGTCGGTCAGGCGCTGATCGCGTCGCCCGACATCTGCCGGCGGGCGGCAACGCCTACGCGCTGGCCGGCGCCGCGGAAGATCGCCGACGCCGCCTACGCCGCCGGCGCCCGGGTGAACCTGGACATCGAGGACCACACCACCATCGACCAGACCCTCGAGGTGCTGTTCGAGCTGCGCCGCACCCACCCGGACGTCGGGGTCGCGATCCAGGCGATGCTGCTGCGCACCCCGAAGGACCTGGCCGAACTCACCGGCCCCGGGTCCCGGGTGCGGCTGGTCAAGGGCGCCTACAACGAGCCGGACGACGTCGCGTTCACCGATCCGGACCAGATCGACCTGGCCTACGTCCGGGCGATGAAGTACCTGATGTACGGCAAGGGATATCCGATGATCGGCTCGCACGATCCGCGGATGGTCGCGATCGCCGCGAAGCTGGCCTCCGACGCCGGCCGCACCCCCGATCGCTGGGAGCACCAGATGCTCTACGGGATCCGCACCGGACGAGCAGGAACGGCTGGTCAAGGACGGCAAGACGATGCGGGTCTACGTGCCGTACGGGGCGGACTGGTACGGCTACTTCACCCGCCGGCTGGCCGAGCGCCCGGCCAACCTGCTGTTCTTCCTGCGATCGTTGGCCAGCCGCGGCTGACCCCGGATCCTGATCGCCCCCGCAGAACCGCAACCCGCACCCGAGCCGCTTCGTCTGGAGAACCGCTGATGGACGCCGTCACCCACCCGCCGATGCCGGTCAACGAGCCGGTGCTGGACTACGCGCCCGGCTCGGCGGAGCGGGCCGACGCTGGTCGAGGCGCTTGGCCGCGGTGACCGAACCGGTCGAGCTCGGCGCGGTCATCGGCGGGGTGTCACCGGCGACCGTCCGGCGAGCCGTTCGAGGTGGTCGCCCCTTCGACCACCGGCGGATCCTGGCGACCTCGGCGAACTCCACCCAGGCCGACGCCGCCGACGCCGATCCAGGCCGCGCTGGATGCCGCCGCGGACTGGCGGGCGCTGGACTTCGACTCCCGGGCGGCGATCCTGCTCCGCGCGGCCGAACTGCTGGCCGGTCCGTGGCGGGCCAGGGTGAACGCCGCGACCATGCTCGGCCAGGCCAAGACCGCCTACCAGGCGGAGATCGACTCGGCCTGCGAGCTGGCCGACTTCTGGCGGTTCAACGTGCATTTCGCCCGGCAGATCCTGGCACGAGCAGCCGATCGCCAACGCCAAGGGCATCTGGAACCGCACCGACCACCGGCCGCTGGAGGGCTTCGTCTACGCCGTCACCCCGTTCAACTTCACCGCCATCGCCGGCAACCTGCCGACCGCGCCGGCGCTGATGGGCAACGTCGTGGTCTGGAAGCCGTCGATCACCCAGCAACTGGCCGCGTCGCTGATCATGGACCTGCTGCACGAGGCCGGGCTGCCGCCGGGGTGATCAACATGCTGCCCGGGCACGGACCGGAGATCTCCGAGGTGGTGCTGGCCCACCCGGAGCTGGCCGGGATCCACTTCACCGGCTCCACCCGGGTGTTCCAGCAACTGTGGTCCGGGGTCGGGCGCGAACATCGCCGGCTACCGGTCGTACCCGCGGCTGGTCGGCGAGACCGGCGGCAAGGACTTCATCGTCGCCCACCCCTCGGCCGACGTCGACGTGCTGCGCACCGCGCTGGTCCGCGGCGCGTTCGAGTACTCGGGGCAGAAGTGCTCGGCGGCATCCCGGTCGTACGTTCCGGCGTCGCTGTGGCCGGCGCTGAAGGACGGCTGATCGCCGAGACCGAGGCGCTGACCATCGGGTCCGTCGAGGACTTCGGCAACTTCACCAGTGCGGTGATCGACGACCGGTCGTTCGGCCGGCTGAAGGCCGCGATCGACCGGGCGCACGCGACGGACTCGCATCCAGGTGATCGCCGGCGGCACCTATGACGATCGACTCGGCTACTTCGTCCGGCCCACCCTGCTGCTCGGCACCGACCCGCGCGACGACATCTTCTGCAACGAGTACTTCGGCCCGATCCTGTCCGTGCACGTGTATCCCGACGACGAGTTCGCCTCCGATCCTGACCGAGGTCGACGGCGCCTCGCCGTACGCGCTGACCGGCTCGATCATCGCCAGGGACCGGGTGGCGGTGGCCACGGCCGCCGAGGCCCTGCGGTTCACCGCCGGCAACTTCTACATCAACGACAAGCCGACCGGCGCGGTCGTCGGTCAGCAACCCTTCGGCGGGGCGCGGGCCTCCGGCACCAACGACAAGGCCGGCTCGGCGGCGAACCTGATGCGCTGGACCTCACCCACGGTCGATCAAGGAGACCTTCGTCGCGGCGACCTCGGTGGGCTACCCGCACCAGCTGCCCGGGTAGGCCGCTCGCCGGGCGGCCCGGCCGCGGTCGATACGGTCGTCACCATGAGCGAGAACCCACTTCGTCGGAACAAGATCGCGATCGTCGGCGCCGGATCGGTGGGTGCGACCCTCGCCTACGCCAGCCTGATCCGCGGCGTCGCGCACGACGTCGTGCTGTACGACATGAACGCCGACAAGGTCGCAGGCCGAGGTGCTCGACCTGCGGCACGGTCTGCTGTTCGTCCCGTCGGCCGATGTCGACGGTTCCGATGACGTGGCGGTCTGCGCCGGGGCCGACGTCATCGCGATCACCGCCGGCGCCAAGCAGAAGCCGGGCCAGACCCGGCTGGACCTGGCCGCGACGAACGTCGAGATCTGCCGGGCGTTGATCCCCAAGCTGCTGGACGTCGCGCCGGACGCCGTTCTCGCTGATGGTCACCAACCCGGTCGATGTGCTCACCCTGGCCGCGCTGAAGTTCTCCGGGCTGCCGAAGAACCGGGTGCTCGGCAGCGGGACGGTGCTGGACTCGGCGCGGCTCCGGGACCTGATCGCCCGCAACCTCGGCGTCGCCTCGCAGAGCGTGCACGCCTGGATCGCCGGTGAGCACGGCGATTCGGAGTTCCCGCTGTGGAGCAGCGCCTCCGTCGGATCGGTGCCCGTCGGGAAGTTCGAGATGCCGGACGGTGCCCGGCTCGACGTGCCGACCGAGGAGCGGATCGCCAAGGAGGTGGTCACCGCTGCCGAACGGATCATCCGCGGCAAGGGCGCCACCAACTACGCGGTCGGCCTGGCCGCCACCCGGGTGATCGAGGCGATCCTGCGGGACGAGAACAGCGTGCTGCCGGTCAGCTCGCTGATCGACGGCCGCTACGGGCTGTCCGACGTCTGCCTGTCGTTGCCGTCGCTGGTGAACAAGTCCGGGGTGGCGGCGATGCTGGACGTCCCGATGTCCGAGCAGGAGCTCGAGCTGCTGAAGAGATCGGCCAACGAGGTCCGCGGGGTGGCCGCTTCCCTCGGGCTGTGAGCGTGACCTGCGGCGGCCGGGCGGCGTCTAGGGCTGCTCGATCTCCACGTTCACCGGGGTGTTCTGGTCGACCTGGGTCTGCCAGGACGGCCGTTGGTTGACCACCGTGCCGGGCTGGCCGTCCGGGGTGTCGACCTTGGTCACGGTGCCCAGGGTCAGCTGCTTGTCCGAGAGCTTGCCGACGGCCTGCTCCAGGGTCATCCCGGTCAGATCCGGCACGGCGACCGCGGCCGGCGGCGGCGGGGCGAGGATCACCATCAGGGTCAACCAGAGCGCGACCACGACCGCGATGCCGACGGCGCCGAGGGCGACCATCCGCCACCGCCGACGGTTGCGAGCGGTGGTGTCCGGGTCGATGCCGTCACCGGCGGTCGGCGGGCTGCAGGGTGACGACCGGGGCCAGCAGCACGGGTCCGTGCGGAATCCCGCCCTCGCGAGCCTCTGCCTCGACCGGGGTCGCCGCGCCGACCGCGGCGGGCGGCGCCGCCTCGATCAGGGCGGCCCGCTCTGCCGCGGTCATCACCGGAGTGGCCTGCACCGATCGACCGGCCAGTGCCCTGGCCAGGTCGGTGCGCATCTCCTTGGCGCGTCTGGTAGCGGTTGGCCGGGTTCTTGCTCAGCGCCTTGAGCACGATCGCGTCGAGCTCCTTGGGCAGCGCGCGGCTCGATCTCGCTCGGCGGCCGCGGTGCCTCACGGATGTGCCTCGACGCCACGGCGATCGGCGATCGACCGGTGAAAGGTGGTGTGCCGGAGAGCATCTCGTACAGCACGCAACCGGTCGCGTAGAGGTCGGACCGGGCATCACCGGTCTCGCCGCGGGCCTGCTCGGGCGAGAGGTACTGCGCAGAACCGATGACGGTGGTCGCGGTGGTGCTTCCTGGACCGTCCGCGATCGCCCGCGCGATACCGAAGTCCATCACCTTGACCGAGCCGTTCCGGCCGAGCATCACGTTGGCCGGCTTGATGTCCCGGTGGACCATGCCGTGCCGGTGGGAGAAGTCAAGAGCGGCGCAGATCTCCGCCGCGATCTGCAGGGCCCGCTGCGGCGGCACCGTCCCCTCGTCGGCGAGCACCTCCTGCAGCGTTCGCCCCTCGACGTACTCCATCACGATGTAGGGCACCGGTCCGGCGGCGGTCTCCCGCTCGCCGCTGTCGTAGACCGCGAGGATGGCCGGGTGGTTGAGCGCCGCCGCGTTCTTCGCCTCCCGGCGGAACCGGACCTGGAACGACGGATCCTGCGAGCAGGTCCGCGCGCAGCACCTTGATCACCACGTCCCGGCCCACCAGCTTGTCCTGGCCGCGGTGAACCTCGGAGGTCCGTCCGGATCCGATCACGGCGCTGGCCTGATAGCGGTTCGCATACAGGTGACGACTCATCGAGGTCCTTCTCGTCGTGGCTCATCGGCAGCGACCGACCGGCGCATCGCCGGCCCCGCGGAGTCGTTTCCCCGCTGTCGCCCTGACGAGCCGATATGTCGCTAAAGGTGGTTTACCAGGACGGCGGGCCGGAACCCTGCGGCGACGTGCCGACAGCTCGAATTACGGAGCGAATTGTTGCCGCCAAACCGGCAGCGGCCCGGGTGTCCGGGGTCGCGGCCGGATCAGTGGGCCGGATCAGTGGCCAGGATCAATGGGCGGCGATGCCGAGACCGGTGGTGCCGGTGATCGAGCAGGAGACACCGGTGCCGTGCATGTTGCAGTAGCCGCGCGGGTTCTTGTCCAGGTACTGCTGGTGGTAGTCCTCCGCGTAGTAGAAGGAGGACAGCGGGGCGATCTCGGTGGTGATCGGACGGTGGCCGGCGGCGGCAAGCGCGGCGCCGTAACTGTCCCGGCTGTCGGCGGCCAAGGTGGCCTGCTCGTCGGTGGTGGTGTAGATCGCCGACCGGTACTGACTGCCGCGGTCGTTGTGCTGCCGCATGCCCTGGGTCGGATCATGGTTCTCCCAGAACGCCCGCAGCAGCTGCTGGTAGCTGATCACCTTCGGGTCGAAGACCACCAGCACCACCTCGGCGTGCCCGGTCCGGCCGCTGCAGACCTGCTCGTAGGACGGGTTCGGTGGTGTAGCCGCCCGCATACCCGGCCGCGGTCGTGTGCACCCCGGGCAGTCGCCAGAACAGCCGCTCGATGCCCCAGAAGCAGCCCATCCCGAAGATCGCGACGGCCGAACCAGCCGGCCACGGCGACACCATGCTGGTGCCGAGCACGGTGTGGGTGCCGTCGATGTGCACCGGCAGGTCACGGCCGGACGCTGCGGTCTCGGCGGTCGGGAGCTCGGTCCTGACGGGTGAAGATGCTCATCGGACCAGCGTACGAGGCGCCGCGGTGGAGTCGAAGGGATGCTGGGGTCGGCTCCCAGTGGGTGAACTTCGGCTCATCCGGGGGGAGATGTTCGACGGTATGTAACGTCGTGACCCGATTTCGCTCCTTGCCCAGAACAGCCCCGTGATGCGAACTGCTGCGCAACGGGAACAATCGATCCGAGCCTCATCGAGCCAGCCGTTCCGCCCGTTGTTCCGAATGACCGTTCGACATCGCATTTCACCACCGCACGATTCACCACCGCACGACGAATTCCAGAGTTGATCAGAGGGGAAGCATCACCATGGCATTGCTCAGCCCGACTCGCCCACGAGCCATCCCGCGGCCTTCAGCCGGGGTGTGGCCGGGTCTGTTCGATGTCCCGAAGGTGCCGGTGCACGCGGCCATCGCCCGTCGGCTGGCGAAGGCGGCGATCAAGAACCTGCCGATCACCCTGGCCTTTCCGGACGGCACGCACTGGGGTGCGGGCGGCCCGCGCCTGGAGCTGGTCCGGCCGGAGTCGTTCTTCGCCCGGCTCGGCGCCGACGGACTGATCGGCTTCGGCGAGGCCTGGATGACCGGCGACATGACCACCGGCGGCTGGCATGCGACCGGGGCGAGCGCGCCGCAGGCCCGACCGGGCGGATTCGCAGCATCGACTCCGCGCTGGCCAACGCCGCGACCGACGAGCTCGCCGCCGTCCTCGGCGTGCTGTGCCGGCGGATGTCGGTGCTGGTCCCGCGGTCGCTGCAGACGCTGCGGCACACCTGGCAGAACCGGCCGCCGGCCACCGAGGAGAACACCCCGACCGGTGCCCGGGAGAACATCCACCGGCACTACGACCTGTCCAACGACCTGTTCGAGCTGTTCCTCGATCCGACGCCTGACCTACTCGGCCGCCTGGTTCGAGCCGGGCGACGACCTGCTGACCGCCCAGAACCGCAAGATCGACGGCATCCTCGACCTGGCCAGGGTGCAACCCGGCCAGCGGGTGCTGGAGATCGGCTCCGGCTGGGGCGGGCTGGCCATCCGCGCCGTGCAGGAGCGGGACGTCCACGTCACGACCCTGACGCTGTCCGAGGCGCAGAAGGAACTGGCCGAGCGACGGATCGCCGAGGCCGGGCTGAGCCACCGGATCGACGTGCTGCTGGAGGACTACCGGCACCACGCCGGCCGCGAGGTCGGCACGTACGACGCGATCGTCAGCGTCGAGATGATCGAGGCCGTCGGCGAACGGTACTGGCCGGACTACTTCGGCGCCGATCGACCGGATGCTGGCCGACGGCGGCCGGATGAGCCTGCAGGCGATCACCATGGCGCACGAGCGGCTGCTGGCGACCCGGAACGGCTACACCTGGGTGCACAAGTACGTCTTCCCCGGCGGCGCGCTGCCGTCCATGACGGCGATCGACCAGGTGGTCAGCGAGCACACCTCGCTGCGGATCCAGGAGACCCGCCGGCTCGGCCTGTCCTACGTGCCGACGCTGCAGCAGTGGCGGCACAACTTCAACGACCGGCTGCCGGAGATCCGGGCGCTCGGCTTCGACGAGACCTTCGTCCGGATGTGGAACTTCTACCTGGCCTATTCCGAGGCCGGGTTCGCCGCCGACTACCTGGACGATCTGCAGATCGGGCTCAGCCGCGGCTGACAGTGAGCAAAGTCGGGATAAACTGTCACTCCGAATGTGTCAATTGGGTGACAGAGCGCTATGGATCGCTCGATCGGTGACTTTGAGACAGATTGCCCATGCGATGCTTGACCGAATCCGCGATGTCTCGTAGTCGTCGATGCTTGATTGCACCAGTCTCGGAGGCCGGGGGGCCGGTTCGACTGTGCGCTGAGGAGGGGCATGTCGTCGCAGGGCATCTTCGCGGTCGGACGTGCCCGCGTCCGCAACCGCGGCCGGAAGGACCCGATCAGGTCCGCCTCCTCGCTCGCAGCGGCGGCCAGGCGACCCGGTCCCGCTCGCCGAAGCCGGACGAACGCCGAGACCACGATGGTGGCAACGCCGACCCTGACCTCGCTGACGATCCCCAACAGTTCCATGAGCAGGCGCCGGCTCGCCGGCACGGGTACTGAGCCGGTCGCTGCGGAGAGTGGTCCCGCGCACGCCACCCCTGAGTCGGGACTGCGGGCCGTCGATCCGATGGACATCTGGCTGCAGGCGGTGTCCGGGCCGCTGGGGCGAAGCGAACCGTTGTCCCGTGGCTCAGGGGTTGGCGGTCGGCATGCTGCCCCGGCTATCGCAGCGAGGCCTGCTCCTCCGGCTTCACCGGCGTCCGCCGACGCCGGGGTCGGTCGGGCGCCAGTGGACAACGCCGGAGCACCCGCCGGAAACGAAGCCCGCGGCCGCCGGCCGGGAGGCGCCGATCCGGGGTCCCGTTCCCCCTCCGCACACCCTGCGCCGGGTCGTCGATCCGGCAGGCGGTCATCGACCACCGCACAGGTCGGCCACCAAGTCACCACCGAGCTCTCCCGAGCCGAAACGGCGGCGATCGCGAACCAAGAAATCTTCGACATCAGGACGCTCGACGTCGAGCACGTCGGGACCCGCGAAGAGGTCCACCCGAAAGCGGATCCTCGGCTGGACCCTGCTCGGGGCCGGCGCGGTCATCCTCCTCGGCTCGGCCTGGGTGGGCTGGCGCACCTACCAGGCGTACGACCACCTGCAAGCCGCTTCGCAGAACGTCACCGAACTGCAGGACGAACTGCGGGACATCACGACATCGGACCCCACGGCCACCGCCGGAACCGTCGGCGACCTGCAGGCAGAGGCGTCCTCGGCCAGGTCGGCGGTCGATGACCCGCTGTTCCGGGCGGCCACCGGTTTGCCGTTCGTCGGGCCCAACCTCGATGCCATCCGCGAGGTGACGCTGACCGTCGATTCGCTGGCGACCGATGTGATGCCCTCGCTGGTCGAGATCGCCAACACCCTGCAGCCGTCGGAGCTGGCGCCCAAGGACGGGGCGATCGATCTCGCGCCGATCGAACGGATCTCACCACTGCTGCAGTCCGCCGATGTCGCCGTGAACGAGGCCATCGTCACCCTCAACGCCATCGACCGGTCGGAACTGGTGCAGCCCATCGGTGACGCCGTCGGGACGCTGTCCGACAAGCTCGACGCGGCGGCCGACGTCACCGGGCCGGGCGCGCGCACGGCCCGGTTGCTGCCGCCCATGCTCGGCGCGGACGGGACCCGTCAGTATCTGGTGGTCTTCCAGAATCCGTCGGAGTTGCGCGCGACCGGCGGCATCTTCGGGTCGTACGCGCTGGTGACGGGCCGACAACGGCAAGATCACCATCATCGATCAGGGGGCCTCGTCCAGGACCCTCGGCTACTTCGACCCACCGGTCGCGGAATTGCCGCCCAACGAACTGTCGCTCTACGGCACGCAGATGGCGCAGTACCCGATGGACGTCAACTTCACCCCCGACTACCCGACCGCGGCCGAGTTGTTCGCCGAGATGTACCGGGTTCGGACCTCCACCGACAGTCGACGGGGTGCTGGCCCTCGATCCGGTCGCGCTCTCGTACACCCTGGAGGGAGCGCCTGGCGTCGACATCGGCGGCGGTCAGACGCTGACGTCGGACAACCTGGTGTCGACCCTGCTGTCCACCGCGTATCAGCAGTTCGACGACGTCGAGGACCAGGATGAGCGCGACGCGTACCTGGACAACGCCACCAGCACGGTGTTCTCCAACGTGATGTCCGGCAAGGGTGATCCGCGGGCGATCATCGACGGGCTCCGTCAGGCGGCCGACGAACGCCGGGTCCTGGTCTTCAGCTCGCACGCCGACGAGCAGGCCGATATCGCCAAGACGGGTCTGGCCGGCGCGCTGGACACCGAGGCGGACCGGCCGTCGATCGGCGTGTTCTTGAACGACGGCACCGGCGCGAAGATGGACTACTACCTGCACAACGAGGTCCATGTCACCGACGGCGGTTGCCGCGCCGACGGACGACGGGAGATGCAGGTCCGGGTCGTGGTGAACTACGACGCCCCGTCCGAGGGACTGCCCGACTACGTCAGTGGCGCCCGGGAACCCGGTCAGCCGTACCTGCTGCGCACCAATGTGCTGACCTTCGCCCCGGTCGGCGGCGGTGTCGTCGAGGCGACTCGGGACGGTGCCGCGTTGCCCATCGGTCGAGGTCAGGATCACGGTCGAGAGGTCGGAACCGCGACCATCGAACTGCTGCCAGGCGATTCGACGGAGCTGACCTTCACGGTGGTCGGACCGTTGGGCTCCGTCGGTGGCCCAGGCGACGTACCGCCGTCGTTGATCCTGACGCCGGGTGTGAACCCCTGGGTGACGTCGGTCGAAGATTTCCAGGGCTGCACGCCGTCGGTCGGCTGACGTCGGGCTGATGTCCCTGTCGGGATTGCTCCTCGTGTCGCTTGTTCCTCGTGTCGATTGCTCCCGTGTCGATTGCTCCCCGTGTCGATTGCTCCTCTGGGGCGCCACCTTTTGGACCGCGGAAACATTTCTGTACCCGGCGCGCCGAACGTGTTCGGGAGTTCCGCAGGTCGAGGATCGAAGTGCAATTCCGGGTGAGTTCGTCGTCAATTGTCCGTGCCGCTGAGCGGCGCGGATGCACTGGAGAAATGAGCTTTCGGACCATTCGGGGACTGCCTTATTGTCAAAGTATTCGTATTGACATACCGTCGGTAATGCGATGCGGTAATGCGCATCAACTGGGCGAGAGGGGTGGCAGCCTTGGGACTGCCCGGCTTCGTCCCGACGCCTCCGCGGACGAGCCGCCGCGGAACCTCCGGGCTCAAAGGCATCCCGCGCCAACCCCAACGTCATCACCAGACCTCATCCGCCGCACCGTCGTTCGCGGCATTGGGGACGGTGCCCGCGGTGAAGCCGACCGTCGAGGTTCCTCCGCAACCGGCTGCAGCCGGTCCGGTGCGCGTGCCCGAGTGGCTGGCGGATTACCAGCGGCACGTCATCGGTCTGGATGTCGCGGTCGTCGTCTGCTGTGTCCTGATCGGCCAACTGAGTCGGTTCGACCCGGGGTACGCACTCTCAATCGGACCGGTCGACACCGCCCATGAATGGCTGATCTCCACTGTGGTCATCGCGTCGTGGCTGCTGCTGTTGGCGACGAACAGGGCGTGGGACTCCGCATCGCTCGGCGTCGGACGGACCGAATACCGGGGCGTGATGTCCGCATCGCTACTGCTGTTGGCGGTCATCGGGATCGCAGCGTCGATCAGCGGGGCGGACCTCTTCCGCGGGTACCTGATCGTCGGTGTACCGCTCGGTGTCGCCGGGCTGCTGGCCGGACATTGGTGGTGGCGGCGCGGGCTGAGCCGGCACCGACGAGGCGGTAGCCACCTGAGGACGCTGTTGGTGGTCGGCGACCCGGCGGCCGCTGCGCGGCTGCGCGCCGTCGTGCGCGACCAACCCGAAGCCGGCTACCGGTTGGTCGGAGAATCGCCGCTCGATGCAGGGTTGATGGACACACGGTTGATGGACACACGGTTGATGGACGCGGCGGCGCTCGGTGGTCCCGCCGGGACTGCTCGCTGGAGCACCATTCCGGCAGCCGCTGTCGAGCACGGGGCAGAGATGGTTGCCGTCACCGCGTCCGGCACCCTGACGGCGGATTGTCTGCCCGAACTGTCCTGGCGGCTCCGCACGGCCGGGGTCCGGCTGACGGTCGACCGTTCGCTGCTGGGCTCCGTCGGCGCCGATACCCGCGACCTGGTCCCCGGTCTACCGCTGGTCGCTGTGTCCGGGGTCGAGTTGCCCCCCGGCAGGCGTCTGGTCAAGGCCGTCATGGATGTCGCCATCTCGGCGGTGGCCGTGCTGCTGTTGAGCCCGTTTCTGCTGGCTGCGGCGTTGCTGGTGGTGCTTGCCGATGGCGGTCCGGCCCTGACCCCGCGCGAATGGCAGGGTGTCGGCGGGCGGGATGTCCGGGTGTGGAGTTTCCGGTGCACCCCCCGACGGCCGAAAGCGCGGCTGACGACCGAACCGCTGACCGCCGGGTCCGGCACCGCCGACGGCGCCGATCGGCAGTATCCGCGGTACCACATCGACACCACCCGGGTCGGAGCTGTGCTCCGCCGGACCGGACTGGAGAACGCTCCGCGGCTGTTCGCCGTCCTGACCGGGCAGGCGAGCCTGGTGGGGCCGCGACCAAGGCCTGCCGGCGAGCCGGTGACCCTCCCGGTCATGGTGAAACCCGGGCTCACCGGTCCGTGGCGGTTTGCGGCAGCCAGCCAGCCGAAATCCGCATTGCCGCAGGGCATCTCGGGCGAAGCCCAGGAGAGTTTCGGCTACCTCGGCAGCTGGTCGGCGGTCGGCGATCTCACGATGATCGCGAGAACCGTTGCGGCCGTGGTGGTCGGTCGGGATCGGCGCTGACATCGCTCGGCGACCGAGCAGAACCTCGGGTCAGGGGCTTTCGCCGTGCACCTCGTGGCCGGGCGCGGTGTTGATCAGCCCGCGGTAGGCCTGCATCGGGGTCGACCCGTGGTTGACCACGGCGTCGACCTCGCGGGCGATCGGCATCTCGATTCCGGCGTCAGCAGCCAGCTTCATCACCACCGACGTGGCCTTGACCCCCTCCGCGACCTGTTTCATCCCGGCCAGGATCTCCGGCATCGGGATGCCCCGGCCGAGTTGCTCGCCGACATGCCGGTTGCGGCTGTGCGGGCTGGTGCAGGTGACGACCAGATCACCCATCCCCGCCAGGCCGGAGAACGTGTCGCGGTCGCCGCCCAGCTCGATCGCCGAGCCTGGTCATCTCCCGCAGCGACCGGGTGATCACCATCGCCCTGGTGTTGTCCCCGCTGCCCAGGCCGTCACCCATGCCGACCGCGATGGCGAACACGTTCTTCAGCGCCCCGGCGATCTCGACGCCGACCACGTCCGACGTCGAGTAGATGCGAAAGAGTTTGGTGCGGAACAGTTCTCCGAGCTGCGCGGCGAGATGCTGATCGGGCATCGCGATCACCGCCGCCGCCGCGTAGCCGGCCACCACCTCCCGGGCGATGTTCGGTCCGGCCAGCACCCCCGCCGGGTGGCCGGGCAGCACCTCGTCGATGATCTCGGTCATCCGCCGATGGGTGACCTGCTCGAGGCCCTTCACCAGGCTGACCACCGGCGTCCACGGCCGCAGGAACGGTGCCAGGTCGTTCAACGCGCCACGGAACCCGTGCGACGGCACCCCCATGATGATGATGTCGGACGGCTCGACCGCCTGCTGCAGATCGGAGGTCGCGGTCAGCGACGGCGGCAGCGGGAAATCGGGGAGGTAGCGGTCGTTGGTGTGCTTCTCGTTGACCTGTTCGGCGACCTCGGCCGACCGCGCCCACATCACGGTGGGCGAGTGCCGGGCGACGATCGAGGCGACCGCCGTTCCCCATGATCCGGCGCCGATGACGGCGACCTGCGGCTGACGCCGGCTCATCGACCGCGCACCGATCCGACCCGGTGTGCAGTAACAGCGAGGTTTCTCATGGGATGGAGTCTGTAACACGCAGCCGCCCATCGCATCCCCGTCGAAGGGCGCGGGTCACTCGACGGGGGGCGACCGCGGTCGATCGACCCGCACGACGGGAGTCTGAACCAATTGCGGTGCACGGTCTCTGGTGGTCAGCAGGGCCCGACCAGGCGGCAGTGGACGTGGCGCCACGCCGTGCGCGAGCCGCCCTTCGGTGCTCGGCCCGGAGAAGAGCAGGACCGGTGTTCCCAGGTCGGACAACGCCTGCAGCACCGGTTCGAATTGCGCCCGGGCGGCCCCACCGACCCGCCGGGTCAGGATCAGGTGCACGTTCAGATCTGCCGATCGTGGCAGGAACGGCAGCAGCACCTGCAGCGGATTGCCCGTCGCCGTTGCCACCAGGTCGTAGTCGTCCACGATCACGAAACTCGGCCGCCGCGTTGAGCTTCGCTGTTCCGGGTCAGCCGTTCGGCGAGCCCCGAACACAGCTTCGCGGCGTCGGGACCTGATCCGGCGAACGACCAGTGACCGCCGGCCGGAGATCCCGCCAATCGGCGCCGATAATCGATGACGATCACCTCGCCCTCCCGGTCGGCATCGGGTCTGCCCGCCGTCTGCTCCATAGCCACCTCGGTCGTCGGCCAGGTTCCGGCCAGCTGCTGCAGTACTGACTGCAGCAGGTTCGTCTTGCCCGAACGTGCGTCGCCATAGGCGATCAGATGCGGGTCGCCGTTCACCGGATCCCAACGAACCGGGCGCATGCCGTCCTCTGCCTGGCCGAGGAGCAATGTGGGATTTCGTCGTCCGGCAGCACCCGGACCAGGGTGCGGCGAAAGCTGTTCCAGGGTCACCTCGAGCGGCAGGGTCTGGATGCGGGGGATCGGCGGGTGCGGCCAGCGCCGGCGGATCTGGGCGACAGTGTCCGCGACCGAACCGGTGGTCGGACCGTCCGTTCCGCGGCCGTCGGCCGACGTGGACGGGGTCGGGTCCAACAAAGGCAGGGCCACCTGCGCGTAGTGGGCGCCGGTGACCAACGCGCGCCCCGGCACCTTCGGCGGGATTGCTGTGGCCTTGGCACGGTCGATCGCGGAGTCGAAACCGTCGGCGGGCCGCAGCTCGATCCGGGTGCCGAAGCTGCCGGCGATCCTGGCCCGCAGATGGTGCGCTGCAGCGGCT
Source organism: uncultured Actinomycetota bacterium (assembly GCA_963719475.1). Classification (GTDB taxonomy): domain Bacteria; phylum Actinomycetota; class Actinomycetes; order Mycobacteriales; family Nakamurellaceae; genus Nakamurella. Next base: position 171,190 of record CAVRCD010000017.1, read on the forward strand.
GTCAGCACCGTGTGCACCCCAAGGCCAGGCCCCCGAACGAGGATGTCGTAGAGAATGGCCTCGAGTTCTTCGGCAGAGCCGCGAACCGACACCCAGTCGTCGATCAGCAACACCACATCTCCGGAGACCGAAGGGTCGACGATGCCGTCGCGTCGGGCGGCGCGAAGATCGGCGGGCCCGGTGAAGTGGTGTTGCCGGAACAGCAGTTCGCGTTCGACCAGGATCGCGGACACCCGGGTGAAGATCAGTCGGGTCAGGTCGGGGTCGGACCTGGATCCGACGGCGGCAACGTGCGGGAGGGTGCTCAGCGGCATCAGCAACTGACCACCGTTGTCGATGACCAACAGCTCCACCACGCCGGGCGGATATCGCAGACACAGCGCGGCGGCCAGGGTCAGCACGGCAGTGGACTTACCGCTGCGACCCGTACCCACGATCAGCAGATTCGTGTTGCCGTCGGTGATGTCCCACTCCAGCAACTGCTGACGTTGCCGCTCCGGCAGGTCGACCAGGCCGAACGCAGCAATCACCCGGTCAGCCGGATCATGATCCGGCACTCGCAGCTCGGCGAGGGTCAGCCGTTCCGGCAGGGGCTCCAGCCAGATACGCCGCGCCGGCCGTCCCGTCGCCAGCCCGCGGGCACCGACCACCAAGCGGTCGACGGCAAGCTCGAGCACCGACGGACCCGAACCCTGGTCGGGCGCAGCCTTGTCCGCGGCGGCGCTGATCGGCGCGTACCTGGACAGCTGCCGGTGCAGTTCGGCCGACCGCGCTCCGACACCGCTCCGCACCTCGAGTGGCAGTGCAGTCCTGAACGGCGGGTGGCCCCGACGCTCTTGGGCCGCCGCGGAGACCATCGCGACCCGGAACCGCCGGGGCACCGGCCCGTCGCCGACCAGATAGCCCCAACCCGGTTCGGCGGGCAGGCGGTGGGCGTCCGGGCCACCCATCGCCTCCCGGGATTCGGCCTCCGAAAACGTGCGCAGGCAGATCCGGTAGGACAGATGGGATTCGAGCCCGCGGATCCGCCCGGCGTCCAGCCGCTGGGTGGACAGCAACAGGTGGATCCCGATCGATCTACCGATCCGGCCGACGGTGACGAACAGTTCGGCGAGGTCCGGACGCGCGCCGAGCAGCTCGGAGAACTCATCGATGATCACCAGCAGATCGGGGACCGCTTCGAGCTCGGTCCGGTGACGGCGGAGCTCCCGGTAGGCGGCGATCGAGCTCACTCGGCCGGCCGCGGCGAGCAGTTCCTGACGTCGCAACAACTCCCCGCCCAGAGCGTCCCGAAAACGATCGACGAAGCCCTTGTCGTCCTCGAGGTTGGTCACCATTCCGGTGAGGTGCGGCAACGCCGACAAACCGGTGAAGGTAGCTCCACCCTTGAAGTCCACCAGCAGCAACGCCAAGACTTCGGGTGGATGTCTGATCGCCAGTGCGGTCACCAGGGTGCGCAGCAACTCGGACTTCCCGGAGCCGGTGGCCCCGACGATCAGCCCGTGCGGACCCATGCCGCCGGCGGCGGACTCCTTGAGATCCAGGACGATCGGGGAGCCGTCGACGCCGGTGCCGATCGGCGCCCGCAGCAGGTCGCTGACGTGCCGGTGACGCCAGTCGCGCGCCGGGTCGATCGACGCCGGATCCCCGATCGGTCGATGATCCGACGGCGCACCGGCGCGGTCCGCACCTCGGCCGCCCTCGTCGACCGGCCGCAGCGGGGCAAAGGATCTGGCCACCGTCAGGGCCTGCGCCTCGTTCAGCCGATCGAGGCGGCACCGGGAGGAGACCAATGCCCGCGGCGCGTCCGATCCCCGTGCGGTCCCGGGGGCGCCGGCTTCGGCCGTCGGCTCGGATCCCGCCGCGGTGTACTGCTCGATCGCGTCGGTTCCGTTGTCCCCATCGGGAGCGCCGGCGGTCCCCGATCACCACCCGGGTATGCACCAGTTCCGGCTCGTCGGCGCCCCTGGGAATCAGGTAGACCAGATGGGCTCCACCGATGGCAGCGGTCGACCACGCGGCCTCCTGGGTTGCGGTCAGCGGCGGTCCGGTGAGCAGATCGACGATGACGACCAGCCGTCGACCGTGGCCGTCCGGAGGTGCGATCCGCTCCCTGCGGAGCATCTCCTGTGCCTGTTCGGCGGTCCCGGCGACCATCCGAAAGGGCAGCGGTCCGTCCCGCTGATGGGCAGAGTGCGTGTGCGGCAACCACTTGACCCAGTCCCAGTTCGTGGCCGGGGATCGGCCGCAGACCAAGACGCCCACCTCCGCCGGGCTGTGCGCCCAGAGCACCTGCGCGATCAGTGCTCTGGCCGTGCCCCGCACGGCTGCCGTTGGCCCGGTCACGCAGGTCACCGCGTCGATCGCCACTGACAGGCAGACAGGTTGGTCCTCGAGCGGGCCGCAGCTGTCGACGAGTTCCCGGGCAGCGGCAAGGCAGACCGGTTCGTAGCTGACCAGCGGATCGTTGCCATCGACCGACAGGTCGACCGCGCAGCGCCGCTGCGCCTGGCCCCGGCCGATCCGTATCTGCAGGAAGTCCGGATCGCCGGGCCTCCGCTCCCACCGACGCGCCTTGACGAACGCCAGGCCGGCAGCCTCGACGGGGTCCGGATGCAGCCGCACGTCGGCGGATCGTTGCCGGTCGGCCGCCTCGCGCAGGGTGAGTCGAACCTGTTCGAGATAGTCGAGATAGCGCTCGCGCTGCGCCCGGGTGCGTCGCCGGGCTCCCGTTCGCGATCCGATCAGCATGCCCAGCCCGACCGCGATGGATGCGGCCAGCACCAGCAGTCCGGCCGCGGCCATCAGCGGTCGGTCCTGATGTGTCACGGCCAGCAGCGCAGCGCCGACTCCTGACGCGGCAGGGACCAGGATCATGCCCATCGAGCCCGACATCGCCGGCGACTCGGACTGCCGCGGCGGGGCTGCCAGCGCGATCACCGACGCCGAAGGATGCGGCAGTTCGGTGCGAACCGGTCGCCCGGACGTCACCGTGCACGGACCGGTGTGGTCGGCCGGTCGCCGAATCTCCGCTGAGGTCATTCGCTCCCCTGATCGCCAACCCGACGCGGTCCGTCCGCAGCCCGGCACATCGCCGAAGCCGACTTGGGGACAAGACCCGTCCGGCTCGGTTCGCTGAAGCTACGATTCCGGCCGCCTGGGGGGATCGAGTTGTCCACAAGGTCGCGGTGGAAACGCCACCGTCGGGTTGCCGGAGGTGGACATGGAGGAGCCGGACGCGAGCAGCGTCGCCGACTACTGCGGCGTGACGGTGGTGTCCGGCGGTACCCGGATGGACATCGCCCTGCCGGCGAGCGTGCCGAGCGGGGACCTGCTGCCGAGCCTGGTCAGGTTGCTGGCCGCGAGTGGCGGTCGGCCGCCGGCGGAGCGGTGGGAACTCTGCCGGGTCGGCGGGGCAGTGATCCCGGCGGCCGAGACCCTCGAGTGCGGCAGGGGTTCTGCACGGTGACGTGTTGTTCTTCCGGACTCCCGAGCCGGGCGAGGTGCAGGGCCGACCAACCGGTGGATCGATGCGGGATCGGGTCGAGGACATCGTCGCCGGACACGGCCTGATCTGGACGGCAGACACCACCGCCCGGTTCACTGCCTGGCTGGCGTCGACCGTCGGAGCCGTGTTGATCATCCCGGCGATGCGTGCTGCCGGATCCACCCTCATCCTGCCGTCCGCGATGGCGGCGATCGTGCTCGGACTGCTGGCGGTCGTGCAGGCACGGCGATCGTCCTCGGCGGCCGCCGCGTGCCTCGCCATCGGATGCCTGTGGGCGATGGTGGCCGGCTGGGGTTGGCTGGCGAACGTCCCGCAGTGGATCCAGGCCGGCATACCGGCCGCCAGCACGCCGAGCCCGGCCCAGGTGCCGGGCGCGATTGCGCTCGGTGCGGGCCTTGCCGGACTGCTCGCTGCGGCCTCGATCGTCGGCTACCCCGCCGCGTTGGTCCATTTGACGATCGCCGCGACCGTCGCCGGGTCTGCGCTCGCCGTCACCGCGCTGAGCGCGACTCGTGCGCCGCTGGTGGACATCTCGGCCGCGGCAGCGCTGACGGCGGTGTTGGCGATCGGCGTCGTCCCACGGTTCGGATTGGCGCTCGGTGGGCTCAGCGCCGCGGGTGGCGAGGCACCGTCGCCCCGGCTGGACAACCGGGTGCTGCGCTCCGATCGACTGCTGATCGGAATGATCGGCGGTCTGAGTGCTGTGGCCGTCCTCGGGGCACTCCCGGCGGCATTGTCGGCGGACCGTTGGCAGCAGTTGCTGGCCGGCGCCATCGGCGTTGGCCTGCTGCTGCGGTCCCGCGTCTACTCGCAGATACCGCATGTCGTCGGGCCGCGCACTGCCGGCGTCGTCGTTCTGCTGGTGCTCTGGTTCGGTGTCGCCCGGGCGCAATCGTTGACCGGGGGGCTGCTGTTCGTGGTGCCCATCACGGTGCTCGGGGTGGGCGCCCTGCTCGCGGCGTGCTGCCGGGCATGACGCCGGTCGTCCGGGCGCGGGTGGGCCGGCTGCTGAACGGCGCCGAACTGGTCCTGGTGGTCGCGGCCGTCGTGCTGGTTGCCGGTGTGCTTGGTCTCTTCGACTGGGTCGGTGCGGTGACCGATGCAGCATGAGATGTCCTTCAGGGCAGCACTTGTTGCGTCGATGAGGTGGTCTGGTCGATGCGTTGCTGCTGGGTGAACGCGGCCAGCACGCTGACCGCGGCCAGCAGCAGCGCGATGATCACCAGGCCGGTAGCCACCGCCGGCCACACCCTTCTGCGGTCGCGCCAGGATCGGCGTCCCCCGTGCAGAAAGGCGGACAGCAGCTGACGGTGATGCAGGGCGTGCAACGCCAACAGGTGGCGCTCCGCGTGCGCGCCGGAGGGCGTCGGATCTGCCGGCATTGCTCGACCGTAAGCGCGCAGGGCACCGACTGCCCGCCGGTTGTCCACAGCGAGCGGCAGGGGACACCTCGCGGCATCCGCTCGCGTCGGCCGCGCTCGGCGGCCGCCACCTGTCCCGGCACCATGGCCGCACGGCGTGCACACTGATCGGCATGCCGGAGCTGCCCGAGGTCACCGCGCTCGCCGCCTTCCTGACCGAACACGCCGCCGGGCAGCCGATCGTCGCGGTCACCGTCGCCTCGCTCAACGTGCTGACCACCTACGACCCGCCCGCGACGGCGCTGGTCGGCCGGGTGGTCACCGGTGCCGGCCGGCACGGCAAGTTCCTCGATCTGGTGACCGGACCCGGTCCGGACACTCCGGCCGGGGCGCCGCCGGAACTGCACCTGCTGGTTCACCTGGCCCGCGCCGGGTGGCTGCGCTGGTCCGACGCGATTTCCGCCGTTCCGCCGAAGATGGGTGGGCCGATCGCGCTGCGGATCAGGCTCGACCGCCGGCGGATTCGACATCACCGAGGCCGGCACCAAGAAGTCGGTCGCGGCCGCGATCGTCGTCGACCCGAATTCGGTCCCCGGGGTGGCCAGGCTCGGTCCTGACGCCCTGTCGCTGGACCGCCGATCACTGGCGGAAATTCTCGCGCAAACAGGGCGGTCGGCTCAAGAACGTGATCACCGACCAGACCGTGATGGCCGGGATCGGCAACGCCTACTCCGACGAGATCCTGCACACCGCAAAGCTTTCGCCGTTCGCCACGGCATCGAAGCTGTCGCAGGACGAGCTCGACCGGCTGTTCGAGGCGATGACCGCGGTGCTGAACGCTGCGGTGAGCAGGTCGGTCGGCGGCGAGGCGGCCCGGCTCAAGGGCGAGAAACGCACCGGCCTGCGGGTGCACGCCCGCACCGGGCTGCCGTGCCCGGTCTGCGGCGACGTCATCGCCGAGGTGTCGTTCGCCGATCGGTCGTTCCAGTACTGCCCGACCTGTCAGACCGGCGGTCGACTCCTGGCCGACCGACGACGCTCGCGGTTGGTCAAGTAGTCGGCCGGTGGAATGCGAGCGGCCGCAGCATCCGGGTGATCGCGTCCTGCAGCCGATCGGCGCAGACGGTGAACTCCGCGAGCCCGCGTCCCATCGGGTCGGGCAGGTCGTCCTGCTCACCGGGCACCGGCTGCAGTGACGAGCGGGCCAGCTTCGCCTGCACCACCAGTTCCCTGCCGAGCGCGCCGCTGTCCGTGCCGTTCGATCGGCTGGACCTGGTCGCAGAGCCGGGCGAACTGCAGGATGGTGAAGGTCCGGCCGACCGCAGCCGGGACGGTGCTGACCGTGATGCTCCGGTGCCGACGGGACGCGGTCAGGATCAGGTCGGCACCGGTGATCGCCGACGGTGTCAGCGCGATCGACCGGTGCTCGGCCACCGTCGGAAGACGTTGCGACAGAACGGTTGCCGCGAACTCGTGCAGCGGCCACGGACCAGGGATGTTGGTTCCTGCCGAGGACACCTGCCAGGCGTCGGAGGTCCCGAAGAGCTCGGCGGCGTCGTGGGCGAGCAATTGCTCGGCGATCGGGGAGCGGCAGTGGTTGGCCGTGCAGACGAACAGGACCCGAAATGCCGCCACGCTGCCATTCCCTTCACTGCTTGCTGGTCCGCGGCTCGCGCTGAACGCCGCCGCTCCCATCGCCGACCGGTTGGCCGCGCCGATCATCTTCCCCCGCGCGGCTGAACGTCGCGGAATTGGGACCGAAGTGACGCGAGTCGACGAGTTGATCCGCGCCGACGAAGTTGATCGGCGCGGTCTGTGTCGGGCGCGGGCGTTACTCCGGCCCGGGCGTTACCGCGGGGCGGGCGTTACTCGGGGAGCGGGTGGTAGATGCCGGTCTGGGTGACCTTGGCGATGGCGCGCATCTTGTTGACCGCGTCGAGGGCGGCGACCTTGTACGACTCGGCGAGGGTGGGGTAGTTGAAGACGGCGTCGACGAGGTAGTCGACGGTGCCGCCGCAGCCCATCACGGTCTGGCCGATGTGCACGAGTTCGGTGGCGTTGGTGCCGAAGACGTGCACGCCCAACAGTTCTCGCGATTCGGCGTGCACCAGGATCTTCAGCATGCCGTAGGAGTCGCCGAGGATGGCGCCGCGGGCCAGCTCCCGGTACCGGGACACCCCGACCTCGAACGGCACCTTCTCGCTGGTCAGCTCGTTCTCCGTCCGGCCGACGAACGACACCTCGGGAATGGTGTAGATGCCGATCGGCTGCAGGTCGCCGAGCTTGTTGCCGACCGGCTCGCCGAACGCGTGGTAGGTCGCGCGGCGGCCCTGTTCCATGGCGGTGGCGGCCAGCGCGGGGAAGCCGATGACGTCGCCGACGGCGTAGATGTGTTCGACCTCGGTCTGGAAGTGCTCGTTGACCACGACCCGGCCGCGGTTGCTGGCGCGTGATGCCCGGCGGCCGCCACGTTGAGTTCGTCGGTGACGCCCTGCCGGCCGGCGGAGTACAGCACGGTGTCGGCCGGGATCTTCTTGCCCGATTCCAGGGTGGTCAGCGTGCCGGCCGGGTGCTTCTCCACGGACCGCACCGTCTCGGAGAACCGGAACGTCACCGCCAGATCGCGCAGTTGGTAGAGCAGCGCGCCGACGATCTCGTCGTCGCAGAAGCCCAGCATGGTCGGCCGGGCCTCGACCACGGTGACCTTGGTGCCGAGCGCGGCGAACATCGAGGCGTACTCGATGCCGATCACGCCGGCGCCGACCACCACCATCGAGGACGGCACCTTGTCCATGCCCAGGATCTGGTCGGAATCGACGATCGTCTCGCCGTCGAACTCGACGGTCGCCGGCCGGGCCGGCTTGGTGCCGACCCCGATGACGAACTTGTCGCCGCCGATCAGCGTGCTGGTGCCCTGATCGTTGGTGACGCTGATGGTGTGGTCGTCGACGAACTTGGCGGTTCCGACCAGCATCGCCACATGGTTGCGGGCCAGCTGGTTGCGGATGACGTCGATCTCCCGGTTGACCACATGCGCGATCCGGGACGACACGTCGGAGATGGTGATGTCCTGCTTGACCCGGTAGGCCTGCCCGTACAGCTCCCGCTGGCTCAGGCCGGTCAGGTACAGCACCGCCTCCCGCAGCGTCTTCGACGGGATGGTGCCGGTGTTGATGCAGACGCCGCCCATCATGTTGCCGCGGTCGACGATCGCGGCGCGATAGCCGAGCTTCGAGGCGGCGATGGCCGCCTTCTGGCCCGCCGGCCCGGAACCGATGACGACCAGGTCGTAGGTGTCCATGAGGAACTCTCTTTCGGTGCCGTCGTCGGCGGGTCTGGCGCAAGCGGTCGCGCGCCGGTGGAGCCCCGGTGACCGGTGGCTTGCCGTCATCGTCGACGACCCGCTTCGACAGCATGCATCCGCCGTGTTAACACTGCGCGTCGTCGGTGCGATCGGGGCGCCGACTGCGCAGCGGTGGAAGGATGGTGTGCGTGAGTACTCCATCGATTCCTGAGGTTGCCGTCGCCGATGTTCCCGCCGGACGCGGTGCTGCTGGACGTCCGCGAGGACGACGAATGGGCGGCCGGCCGGGCGCCGGGCGCGGTGCACGTCCCGATGACGCAGATGGCCGAGCGGCTGGACGAGGTGCCCGACGGCGATCCGGTCTACGTGATCTGCCGGTCCGGCGGCCGTTCGGCCCGGGTCACCGCCTACCTGAACTCGCAGGGCTGGGATTCGGTCAACGTCGCGGGTGGCATGGGCGCTGGGCGGCGTCCGGCCGGCCGATGGTCGCCGACGGCGACGCCACCCCCGAGGTCATCTGATCACCGCCATGATTGCCCGCCCCGCTCGCGCTCCCGACCGTCGCACCGGTGCGCCGATGACGATCGACCGCGGCTTCGCGCCGCCGACCGACCGCCGGCCGGCCGGCTATGTGCGGTGCGCACGGTGCCACGTCCTGCAGCCGCCGTCGCCGGCCGGTCAGCACCGGTGCGTGGCCTGCGGCGCGCCGCTGCAGCGGTGGGTGGCGCACCCGCCGCCCGGTGGTCCCACGTCTGCCGTCACCCGCACCCGCCCGCCCGAGCAGCGCTACCTCGGTCCGCCTGCCTATCGCGGTGGCCATCCCCGATGGTCGTTCCGCCCGTGGTCTGGCACGAGATCCCGCCGGCCGGCGATCCCGATCGCGGTGACGATCCGGCCAACGCCCTGCGCTGGGTGGGCTGGCTGTCGCGGCAGTCACCGCGGTCGCTGCGCTGGTGGCGGCCGGGGCCGAGATCTGGCGGTTCGTGCTGATGCTGGAGGGCCGGACCCTGGTGCTCTCGGGTGCGGTGGTCCGGGCCAGCGACGTGCTGGTCGCGATCAGCGCGCTGGCGGTGGTGCGTCGCTGGCCCTGGTGACCGCGTTGCTGGCGATCCCGGCGCTGGTCCGGACCCACGCCGCGGCGGCCCGGCGGCTCGGCCGGGCACCGTCCGCGGCGGCCGCGGGACATCGTGCTGCGGCTGCTGGTACCCGGTCTGGAACATCTACGGCGCCGGCCAGATCGTCACCGAGATCGACCGGACGCTGGACCAGCTGCGGGTGGCGGCGCAGGACGAAGCGGGCGAGATCGGGGCCCGCATCCGATGTCGCAGCGGGTCCGTCGAGGCGCAGCGCACGCGTCGACGCTCACCATCGGCGTGGTGGATCAGCTGGATCGTCTCGGCGGTGCTGATCGCGGCCACGCTGGCCCGCGGGCTCGGCGGCAGCCTGCAGGCGATCGCCGACACCGTCGAGCTGCACATCGCCGTCGACCTGGTGGCCGCGGTGGTGGCCGGGTTGGGCGCGGTCATCGCTGTTCCGGTTCGCCCGGCTCCTCACCGACCGGCCGTCCGAGTTCGACAGCTGGGTGGTGCAGCCGCCGGAGCCCACCCGGCCCGCCTGACCCCGCTACCCGCAACCCCGGCCCGTTTGCGCTGCCGGTCGGGGCCGGTACGGCCGTCGGCTACCGTGGCCGGGTGTCCAAGAAGACCCAGCGCCGTTCCTCCGGTTCGGCCGCGCCGACGACCGCCGACCGTCTCGCCGCCGAGAACCCGCGCCGTCCCTGCCCGTGCGGCTCCGGCCGGCGGTACAAGGCCTGCCACGGCGCCGCCGATGCCGCCGACATGATCGTCACCCGGCCGTTCGCCGGGCTGGCCGCGGAGACCGAGCTGATCGCGCTGCGCGAGTTCGTGCCGTCCGCCAGCGCGCCGCTGACGCTGATCGAGCCCGGCGGACGACGCGCCGTCGGTGACGCTGGCCAGCGTGCTGCCCGGCGCCGCCGCCGCGCTGACCAGGGCGGACGGTTCGGTGCTGCTGGGCATGCAGGTGCAGACGCACAGCGGTGACCTGTCCCGCGACCTGGCCGCCGCGCTGGAGTGGGCGCTGACCGCCGAGCCGTCATCGGTGCTGTCCGGTCGTCGGCCGGGCCAGCGTCGGTCCCCGGTACGCCGACCTGATCGTCGACGAGCCGATCGACGTCACGGTGCACTCCGACTTCTCCTGGTGGCTCGAGGAGGAGCCGGAGGCCGGCGGCGAGGTCGCGCTGTCGCTGGAACGGGCGAACGCCGCGATCATGCCGACCGCCACGGGTGGCCGGGCTGACCGGCGGCCTACTGGGTGGACGCCGGCGACCGCGCGCATCTGCGCTGGGTCCGACCGGAGGACGAGCAGCCGCTGATGGCCGCGCTGGCCAGGCTCGCCGTCGCCGACGAGCTGGACCTCGGCGAGGGCTCCCGGTACGTCGGGTCGTTCCGGGCGCACGGCCGGCTGGTGCCGGTGTGGGACCTGGACCGGGACGCGCACCCCAGCGAATGGGACGCGCCCGCCCTGGCCTTCGCCGAGCGGCTGGACGCGGCACTCGGTTCGCCGGCGCCCGCTGACCGACGCCGAACGACGGGCCCGGGACGGCATCCTGGGCCGGCAGTTCACCCTGCGCTGAGCAACCCGGCACCGCCTGAGAACCGCCGCGCACCAACCGGCGTCAGGGCAGCCAGCTGACCACGCCGCGCAGCACCGAGTAGCCGACGAAGACGGTGATGTCGAGCAGCGAATGGGCGATCACCAGCGGCCACAGCCGGCGGGTCCGGCGGAACCAGCCAGGCGAACACCACGCCCATCACCGCGTTGCCCGAGGAACCCGCCGAACCCCTGGTACAGGTGGTACGAGCCGCGCAGCACCGCGCTGATGCGCGATCGCGATCCACGGCTGGCACCTTGAGCTGGTCGAGCCTGGTCAGCAGGTACCCGACGACCAGCACCTCTTCCAGGAAGCCGTTCTCGATGGCGGCCAGGATCAGCACCGGCAGCCGCCACCAGACGTCGTTCAGGGTGGTCGGCGCGACGGTCAGGTTGATCCCGATCTGCACCGCGAACAGGTAGAACAGCAGACCCGGGAATGCCGATGACGGCGGCCAGCGCGACCCCGACGCCCAGATCGGCCCAGCGGCTTGCGAAAGTCGAGGCCCAGCCGGTCGCGCAGGTTGACCCCGCTGCGCCACAGCAGGTAGAGGCCGAGCGCGCCCCAGGCGAAGCCGCGCAGGATCGTCAGCAGCTGCTTGATCAGATCCAGGAACGACGCCTGCGCCTGCGGCACCAGGATCGACACGGTCTGCGAGGCCAGCGGCGCCGGCGCCAGCAGCGCGTCGACCAGGCTGACCAGGGAGAACAGCCCGCTCATCCCGAGCGTGACCAGGAAGACGATGACCAGTTCGACCCGGATCGACCGCGCCGAATAGGGCCGCGGAACCGGGTCGCCGGGCTCGTCCGGATCGCCCGCAGCGACAGGTGGCACCGATGCGCTGGTCATGGACGTGCAGCTTAGGCGGCACATCTGCCAACGGGATGTGCCGCCCGCGAGTGCTTGCCCGGGCCGGAGCAGTGGCCATCGGAGCCGGGCATTCCGACCGCCGCACCGGCCGCGGTGGTCTTCACGGTGACCGCACAGCCGATGCCGGACAGTAAGCTCAGGAAACTAAGCGGTGGCGGGATTGTCGCCAACGCATGCAGACAATATGGTGAGCGCGGAGGATTGATGCGGTTCGGACGTGGCCGGAAGGTCGCCGTTGCGGTGGCGGGATTGGCCCTGCTGGCGGCCTGTGGGACGCCGAGTCAGGTCGCCGACGAGACCGTGACCAGCTTCGTCACCGCCGGCCCACCGGCGTCGGCGGCGCCCAGTTCGGAGCCGGCAACATCGCCCAGCCCTCCGAGTCGCCGACGCCGAGTCCGCCGGCGGCCGCGTCGAGCCCGCGGCGCCAGCGCCCGCGCACGCGCCGGCCGATCCCGAATGCCGCCGCCGCAGGACGGCGTCGCGCTGCGCCGACGGCTTCGTCCCGAAGAAGCTGCAGCCGGGCGAGAAGCCGCCGCAGTTCATCATCGTCAGCTTCGACGGCGTCGGCTGGCACGAGAAGTGGCAGCACTGGTTCGACGTCGCGCAAGCAGGTGCCGTTCCGGTTCACCGGCTTCCTGTCCGGCACCTACATGCTGTCCGACGAGACCAAGATGCTCTACCAGGGACCGGGGCACAGCGCCGGGCAAGTCGTCGATCAACTGGAACACCGCCGCCGACCTGCCGACCGAGATCGCCGACCTGAACCAGGCCTACGCCGGCCGGCAACGAGATCGGCACGCACTTCAACGGCCACTTCTGCGAGGGCGCCGAGCCCAGCGGCAACTCCTGGACCACCGACGACTGGAACAACGAGCTCGACCAGTTCTTCGCGCTGATCAAGAACGTCAAGGCCAACAATCCCGAACGTCACCATGCCCGATCTGGTCTTCGACGGCTCGGTGGTCAAGGGCGAGCGGACCCCGTGCCTGGAGGGCCACGCCGAGGACCTGTTCCCGGCGCTGGTCGCGCACAACATGACCTACGACTCGTCGTTCACCAAGACCGGCATCTCCTGGCCGAAGCAGTCGCCGCAGTACAAGATCTGGCAGTTCGGGATGGCGACCTTCCCGATCAACGGCACCGGCAAGCAGCAGATCACCATGGACTACAACTTCTATTACACGCAGCGGAAGGCCTCCAGCGACGGCGTCACCCAGGCGCAGTCCGACGCCGACTCCGCGCAGGTGCTGGCGACCTACAACGACATGTACAACGCCACCTTCAACGGCAACCGGGCACCGCTGGTGCTGGGCAACCACTTCAACGAGTGGAACAACAACGCCTACGAGAACGGCGCTGACCGGCTTCGTGCTGGAGAAGTGCGGGCAGCCCGAGACGCAGTGCGTGCCGTTCCAGCGACGTCGCTGGCCTGGATGGCCGTGCAGGATCCGGCCCGGCTCGCCCAGCTGCAGGCGCAGCCGCCGGAGACCGGTTCCGCCGGCTGATCGGCGCTCACCGGGTCAGCCGCCGCCGTCAGCCGCCGACGTACGCCGCCAGGTGTTCGCCGGTGAGCGTCGACTTCCCGGCGATCAGGTCGGCGGGCGTCCCTTCGAAGACGACCTTGCCGCCGTCGTGACCGGCGCCGGGGCCGAGGTCGATGATCCAGTCGGCGTGCGCCATCACCGCCTGGTGGTGCTCGATGACGATGACCGACTTGCCGGAATCGACGAGCCGGTCCAGCAGGCCGAGCAGTTGCTCGACATCGGCCAGATGCAGGCCGGTGGTGGGCTCGTCGAGGACATAGATGCCGCCCTTGTCGGCCATCTGGGTGGCCAGCTTGAGCCGCTGCCGCTCACCGCCGGACAGGGTTGTCAGCGGCTGACCGATCGCCAGGTAGCCAAGACCCACGTCGGCGAGCCGTTCCAGGATCCGGTGCGCGGCGGGCACCGAGGCCTCGCCGGTCCGGAAGAACTCCTCGGCCTCGGTCACCGACATCGCGAGCACCTCGCTGATGTTGCGGCCGCCGAGGTGGTACTCCAGCACCGCGGCCTGGAACCGTTTGCCCTCGCACTCCTCGCAGGTGGTGGCGACAGTGGCCATCATGCCCAGGTCGGTGTAGATGACCCCCGCCCCGTTGCAGGTGGGGCAGGCGCCCTCGGAGTTGGCACTGAACAGGGCCGGTTTCACCCCGTTGACCTTCGCGAAGGCCTTGCGGATCGGTTCCAGCAGCCCGGTGTACGTCGCCGGATTGCTCCGCCGTGATCCGCGGATCGCACCCTGGTCGACCGTCACCACCCCGTCCCGGTCGGACACCGAGCCGTGGATCAGCGAACTCTTCCCCGAACCGGCGACGCCGGTCACCACCACCAGCGCGCCCAACGGGATGTCGACGTCGACGTTCTGCAGGTTGTGCATGTCGGCGCCGCGCACCTCCATCACGCCCTTCGGGGTGCGGACCGTCGGCTTCAACGCCGCCCGGTCGTCCAGGTGTCGGCCGGTGAGCGTGCCGCTGGCCCGGAGCCCCTCGACCGTGCCCTCGAACACCACCTCGCCGCCACCGGTGCCGGCGCCAGGACCCAGGTCGACGACGTGGTCGGCGATGGCGATCGCCTCGGGTTTGTGCTCGACGACCAGCACGGTGTTGCCCTTGTCGCGCAGCTGCAGCAGCAGGTCGTTCATCCGCTGGATGTCGTGCGGGTGCAGACCGATGGTCGGTTCGTCGAAGACATAGGTGACGTCGGTGAGCGAGGAACCAAGGTGGCGGATCATCTTCGTCCGCTGCGCCTCCCCACCGGACAGGGTTCCGGAGGGCCGGTCGAGGGAGAGGTAACCCAGTCCGATGTCCACGAACGAATCCAGGGTTTCGCCCAACGAGGTCAGCAGTGGCCCCACCGACGGCTCGTCCAGCCCGCGCACCCACCCGGCCAGGTCACTGATCTGCATCGAGCAGACGTCGGCGATGCTGACCCCGTTGATCTTCGACGAGCGGGCACCCTCGTTGAGCCTGGTGCCGCCGCAGTCCGGGCAGCTGGCGAAGACAACGGCCCGGTCGACGAAGGCCCGGATGTGCGGCTGCAGGGCGTCCACGTCCTTGGACAGGAACGACTTCTGGATCTGCGGGATCAGGCCGGAGTAGGTCAGGTTGATGCCCTCCACCTTGATCTTGGTGGGTTCCCGGTGCAGCAGGTCGTTCAGTTCCTTCTTGGTGAACTTGGCGATCGGCTTGTCCGGGTCGAAGTAGCCGCAGCCCCGGAAGATCCGTCCGTACCAACCCTCCATGCTGTAACCGGGGATGGTGATGGCACCCTCGTTGAGCGACTTGCTGCTGTCGTAGAGCGCGGACAGGTCGAAATCGCTCACCCGGCCCATGCCCTCGCAGCGTGGGCACATGCCACCGGTGATGCTGAAGGTCCGCCGTTCCTTGGTCGTCGTGCCGCCGCGCTCGAAGGTGACGGCCCCCGCGCCGCTGATCGAGGCCACATTGAACGAAAAGGCCTGCGGCGAGCCGACATGCGGCTGCCCGAGACGGCTGAAGACGATTCGCAGCATCGCGTTCGCGTCGGTGACGGTGCCCAGGGTGGACCGGGAGTTGGCGCCCATCCGTTCCTGATCCACGATGATGGCCGTCGTCAGGCCCTCCAGCAGATCAACGTCCGGGCGGGCCAGCGTCGGCATGAAGCCCTGCACGAAGGCGCTGTAGGTCTCGTTGATCATCCGCTGGGACTCGGCCGCAATGGTGGCGAACACCAGCGAGCTCTTGCCGGAGCCGGAGACCCCGGTGAACACGGTCAGCCGCCGCTTCGGCAGCTCGATGCTGACGTCCTTGAGGTTGTTCTCGCGCGCGCCCTGCACGCGGATCACGTCGTGGCTGTCGGCACCCTGCGTCGCCTGCTGATGGGATTTCGTCCTGGTGGCCGTGCTCATCGCGTCTCATTTCTGTCGGGCGGGCGCGTCGCGGGCGCATCGGCGGGGTCGATCCCGGTGGCCGGAATCGATCTAACCAGTTTCGTCAGGTCGACCAGCGGCCGTCGCGCATCAGCTCGCGGCCGGACAGTTCATCGGCCTCCCGCCAGGCCTGGATCCGCCGTGGTGTGACGCGGAACCAGCGGTAGGGCGTGGTCAGCCCGCGGGGATCGAAACCGGTCCGGGCGGCAAAACGATCACCCGACTCCATTGGCAGGGCGTCGATCTCGATGATCCGCACCTCCCCGTCGATCATCGTCACGTCACGTGTCCGGCCGAGCCCGAGCCGGACGGTGCGGCCACTGGCCAGATTCCGTCCGGTCGGGCTGTCGGTCGGTGTGGCCAGCAGCAGCGTCTCGCCGTCCCAGTCGAAGGACAACGGCACCAGGTACGGGACACCGTCCGCCGAGGCGGTCGCCACCCAGAGGTCGACGTCGCCGGCGAGCCGCTGCTCCGTGTCACGGCGACGCTGCACGCCGGATCGGGGACCGTCGCTCATCGGTCCTGGAGCAGCCCGAGCACGTTGCCGTCGAGGTCGACGACGGTGGCCACCAGGCGACCACCGCCCACGTCGTGCGCCGGCTCGTTCACCGTCGCCCCGGCGGCGGTCACCTCGGCGATCTTCGCCTCGATGTCCGTGACGTGCCAGTAGGCGACCGGCGACTTCATGCCCTGCGGCCCGCCCCCCGGCACCAGCCCGATCTGCTGGCCGGCGACGTCGAAGCCGACGTAGTACTCCGAATCCGCCTGCGGCGCTTGGCCGAGCAGCGCGGAGTAGAGCGCGGTGGCGGCCTTCAGGTCCGAGACGGGATGCAGCACCGTCTGGATGCCCAGGATGGTCGAGTCGGTCATGATCACTCCTTGGTTGTCGTGATGAACGGGGATGTTCACCGCAATCACGCTAACGACGCCCCGTCGCCGGACGCTTCTCGATTCCTGATCGGTCCGGGTGGGCCCGAGTCGCACATTCCCGATGGTTAGGGTGGCCGGTGTGACCGATGTGGGTGGGGAATCCGAGCGGTGGACCTACCTCGGCCCGCAGGGCACCTTCACCGAACAGGCTGCCCGCCTGTTGGCCGACCGTCTCGGCGGTGCGGGCGGTGACATCGCGGGCGGCGACGTCGAACTGGAGCCGGTCGCCGGGGTCTCGACCGCACTGAACGCGGTCCGCCGCGGCACGGCGGACGCGGCGTGTGTCGCGCTGGAGAGTTCGGTGGAGGGGGCCGTCCCGCTGACCCAGGACGAGCTCACCCACGGCGACCCGCTGATGATCACCGCGGAGGCCTACGTCCCGATCACCTTCGACCTGCTGGTGCGGCCCGGCACCGACCTGGCGTCGATCTCCACCGTCGGGGCGCACCCGCACGGGCACGCGCAGATCCGCGAGTGGTTGGCCAGGAACCTGCCCGCCGCCGAGGCCGTGATGGCCGCGTCCAACGCCGCCGCGGCCGAGTCGGTCGGTGCGGGTGAGCTGGACGCCGCCGCTGCCGCGCCGGTGGCCGGGCCCCGGTACGGGTTGATCAGCCTGGCCGCCGACATCGGCGAGATCCGCGACGCCGTCACCCGTTTCGTGCTGCTGCGGCGGCCGGGACCACCGCCGCCGCCGACCGGGAACGACCGGACGTCGCTGGTGCTGTCCGTCGGCAACCACCCGGGTTCGCTGCTGGCCGTGCTCGGCGAGTTCGCGTCCCGCGGGATCAACCTGACCCGGCTCGAGTCCCGGCCGGCGCGGTCCAAGCTCGGGGTGTACGTGTTCCTGGTCGACGCCGACGGGCACCTCGCCGAACCGGCGATGGCCGAGGTGTTGAGCACCCTGGTGCGGCGATCGGCGCTGCTGCGGCTGCTCGGGTCCTATCCACGGACCGAGGGAACGAACGTCCCACTGCCCGACTTCGCGTCGGCCGCGGCCTATCACCAGGCCTCGGATCAGGTCGCCCGCTGGACCGCAGGGGAGTGGTCCTGATGCGGTTGTTGCTGATCCGGCACGGACAGACCCCGTCGAACGTGCTCGGTCTGCTGGACACCGCCATCCCGGGTCCCGGCCTGACCGACCTCGGCCTGGCGCAGGCGGCCGCGTTGCCGGAGACGCTGGCCGACGACCGGATCGATGCCATCTACGCCTCCGCGCAACCCCGCGCCCAGCTGACGGCCGAGCCACTGGCCGCCAGGCGCGGCCTGCCGATCAACGTCCGGGAGGGGCTGTGTGAGGTCAGCGCCGGCGACCTGGAGATGCTCGGCGACGAGGACTCCATCCGCACCTATCAGCGGACCATCCGGCTGTGGATGGCCGGCCGGCTCGACGAGCGGATGCCGAACGGGCCGGCCGGAACCGAGGTGGTGGCCCGCTTCGACGCCGTGGTGTCCGAAGTGGTCGACAGCCTGCGTCGGGACGTCGGGGACGACGGCACCGCCGTGCTGTTCGCGCACGGCGCGATGCTCCGGGTGTGGGCGACCGTCCGGGGCACCGATCTGGCCACGGTCGACGACACCATGGGCCGGAGGCACACCCTGCACAACACCGGGATGATCGTGCTCGACTCCACCGCGAACGGCGGGTGGGAGGTGGTCAGCTGGGCGGGACAGGCGCTCGGCGGCGCGCAACTCGACGACGGGGCGGAGGACGGTCCGGCCGGCGGTGTCGATCCCAATTCGATTCCAATGTCGATCCCAGGGTCGACCCCACCGGATCCGATGTCACGCCGGCGGGTCGCTGACTATCCTTTGAGACATGCCAGGTTCGCCGATCGATCCCCGAGATCTCCGGGTGTCCGACGACGAGCGATCGCATGTGCTGGCCCTCCTGGAGAAGGCGACCGGTCGAGGGCTGATCGATCTGGGCGAATACACCGAGCGCAGCGCCCGGGTCATCTCGGCCCGCACCCGCGGCGACCTCAACGCGGTGCTGCTCGACCTGCCGGGACTGGAGATCGGCGGCCGGACGGTCGAGGGTGCCCAGCATGCGACAGCGCCGCCGGCTCGGGTGACGCCGGGATTCTCCGGCGCCGTCGGCCGCGGCGACCAGGGGGTACTGGAGCTGACCGGCTGGGGGTCGCGGACGTTCAAGGGCTACTGGACCGCACCGCCGCTGATCGTCATCGGCGGCACCGGCGCCAGCACCAGGCTGGACTTCACCACCGCGCAGCTCGTCTCGCCGACCGTGACGGTGGAATTCCACGGCAACTACGGTGGCGCAGCGGAACTCGTGGTGCCGCCGGGGAGTGCGGTGCGGGTGGACGGGCTGCAGATGCGCGGCGGCAACATCAACAACAAGGTGCCGCCGGTGAACGGCACCAACGGCATGACGTTGGTGCTCACCGGGACGAAGAAGGGTGGCTCGGTGACGATCCGCCACCCGCGACAGGGCATGCTCTCGCACTGGTTCTGATCGAGCGCCTCGATCTCGTGCTTCACCCCTGCGCGGTCAACGGGCTTCGATCACCCTGAGTCCGGCCGCCACCAGCCGCTGCAGCGCTCCGTCTGCCGGATCAACATCGGTGACGATCCCGGTGACCCGATCCAGCGGCAGGACCAGGAAACGTGATGCGGCGCCGATCTTCTCCGAGCTGGCCAGCACGTAGGTGTCCGCGGCCCGGCGGGACAGGGCGCGCTTCATCGCAGCCTCGTCGGCATCGCCCGTGGTGAACCCGGCCTCGTGGTGCACGCCGGTGACACCCAAGAGGCAGAGATCGGCCGAGACGCCCTGGGCGGCCTCGACTGCCGCGGCGCCGCAGGTGACCACCGAGTGCTTGAACAGCCGCCCGCCGAGCAGATAGATCTCGATGTTCGGATGGTCGACGAGAGCGGCTGCGACCGTTGGGCTGTGCGTGATCACGGTGGCTCGAAGCTCGTGCGGCAGGGCCGCCGCAACGGCCAGGGTGGTCGTCCCGCCGTCCAGGATGACGGTGCTGTCCCGCTGCACCAGCCGCGCCGCCCGGCGCGCGACCTCGCTCTTGCTGTCCACCGCGACCGCCGTTCTGCTGCGGTAGTCGGCAATCGCCGGGGAGACCGGAAGCGCGCCGCCGTAGACCCGCTGGCACAGTCCGTCGGCGGCCAGTTCGCGGAGGTCTCGGCGCAGGCTGTCCTCGGAGACGGCCAGCTCGACCGCGAGCTCCTTGGCCACGATGCGTCCGTCGGAGCGCAGCCGCTCGAGCAGGACGTCGCGCCGTTGTGCCGCCAGCATGCACACTCCTACTTGATTCTGCCGAGTTTCCCTCTATTCTTCACGATTATGACAGCTTCATCGATCGATCATGTCCATCGACAGGAGCAGTGCCCGGCATCGACGTGCCGGATCACCGTGGTCGTACGGGTCTGCACCTGGCCGGCCGCGACCTGGTCGGCAATCCCCGCGTCGAGATCACCGACGTCGAACTGCTGGCCGCCGGGTGGCACGTGTTGCGCCGCACCACCTTCGAGTACCTGCACAGCGACGGGCGACGAACCACGCAGCAGCGCGAGACCTACGACCGGGGAAACGGGGCGACGATCCTGCTGTACGACCCGGATCGCAGGTGCGTGTTGCTGTCCCGGCAGTTCCGCTACCCGGTCTACGTGAACGGGCACCCGGACGGCATGTTGATCGAGGCAGCGGCCGGACTGCTGGATGCCGACGACCCGGAGACCGCGATCCGGCGGGAGGCGGGCGAAGAGCTGGGCGTGACCGTCGGCGAGCTGCAGCACGTCTTCGACGTGTACATGAGCCCGGGATCGGTCACCGAGCGACTGCACTTCTACGCCGCGCCGTACTCGGCCGCCTCCCGGACCGGCGCCGGTGGCGGCGTCGCGGACGAGGGGGAGGACATCGAGGTGCTGGAAGTGCCCTTCGCGCAGGCTCTCTCGATGATCGAGGACGGCCGGATCGCCGACGGCAAGACGATCATGCTGTTGCAGTGGGCGGCGCTCCGCGGGCCGTTCCGGACCCGCTGACAGACCGGGACGACCTCCGACTGCGCTCACTCCTTCTCCCGGAACGGCGGCTTCTCGCCCTCCGGGGTGACGACGGTGCCGGTCGAGATCGCCGCGCCGCCGACGTAGGCGCGGTCCTCGATCAGCGGTTCCCGCAGCTGGTGCGGCGCCAGCAGACGGGCCAGGTGATAGGCGACGATGGCGACGATCGAGCCGAGCGCGATCCCGGAGAGCTCGAAGTCGTCGCCGAAGGACATGGCCACACCGCCGACCCCGATGATGATGCCCGCGGCGATCGGCACCAGGTTGACCGGATTGGCGAAGTTGACCTTGTTCTCGATCCAGATCTTCGCGCCGAGCAGGCCGATCATGCCGTAGAGCACCACCGTGATGCCGCCGAGCACGCCGCCGGGGGTTGCGCTGACGACGGCGCCGAACTTCGGCACCAGGCCGAGCAGGATCGCCACGATCGCGGCGACGTAGTAGGCGGCCGTCGAGTAGACCCTGGTCGCCGCCATCACGCCGATGTTCTCCGCGTAGGTGGTGGTCGGCGAACCGCCGATCGACGACGACAGCGCCGTGCCGAATCCGTCGGCGAACAGCGCCCGCCCCATGTACGGGTCCAGGTCGGTGTCCGTCATCTCGGCGACAGCCCTGACGTGGCCGGTGTTCTCGGCGATCAGCGCGATCACCCCGGGCAGCGCCAGCAGGATGAAGCTGAGCTGGAACTGCGGCGCGTGCAGGGTCGGCAGCCCGAACCACGCCGCGTCCGACACCCCGCTCAGGTCGACCCGGAAGTGGGTGGTGACCTCGCCGGCACCGGTCGGGGCGGTGATCTCGCCGACGATCTTGTCCAGCACCCAGGACAGCAGGAAGCCGAAGATCAGCGCCAGGAAGATGGCGATCCGGGACCAGAAGCCGCGGAAGGCCACGGTGGCGACGATGGTGAACACCATCACGGTGAACGCGACCCAGGGATCCTGCGGCCAGTAGACCCCGGCGACCACCGGCGCCAGGTTGAACCCGATCAGCATCACCACGGCGCCGCTGACCACCGGTGGCAGCACCTTGCGCAGGGCCCGGCCGCCGACGAAATGCACCAGCACACCGACCAGCGCCAGGGTCAGGCCGGCGACCAGGATGGCGCCGGTGACGTCGGCCGAGGTGCCGCCGGTCGCCCGGATGGCGACCACCGCACCGACGAACGACGCCGAGGTGCCGAGGTAGGACGGGATCTTGTTGGCGACCACCAGCAGGAACAGGATCGTGCAGACGCCCGGACATCATGATCGCCAGGTTCGGGTCGAGGCCCATGATCAGCGGGAAGACGAACGTCGCGCCGAACATCGCGACGACGTGCTGGGCGCCGACGCCGATGGTCTTCGGCCAGGACAGTCGTTCGTCCGGCCGGACCACCTCGCCGAGCGGGAGCGGTTTGCCGTCACCGACGAGCTTCCATCCGAATGCCATCGGGTACCCCTTTCCGCGCGGGAGCGCAGCCATCACCCGCCGCCGCCACGGCCGCGGTCGTCCCGGACGCTAGGCCGGACAGATTGCGCCGAGTGTCAACACGCTGTTGCGAACGGTGACAACTCGGTATCGAATCGGTGTCCGACGCGCCGCGGCGAGCGGGATCGCGCTCAGGGGATCGCGCGCCGGTCGATCAGCCGGTCAGTTCGGCCGCCCACGGCGGGTTGGCCCCGGCCCGGGAACAGGTGATCGCCGAGACCCTGGAGGCGAAGGTCAGCGCGGCGAGCAGGCCGTCGACGGTCAGGGTGTCCAGCCGGCCGCCGAGGTAGCCGGCCTCGGCCAGGTAGTGCAGCAGCCCGCCGTGGAACGAATCGCCGGCGCCGACGGTGTCGACCAGGGTGGTCGGCGCGATCGGCACCCGGACCTGCTGGCCGCGCAGCGAGGCGAACGCGCCGGCGCCACCGAGGCTGACCACCGCCAGCGGCACCCCGCAGGCGTGCAGGTGCACGGCGGCCTGTTCGGGCGTCCAGCCGGGCCAGAGCTGATCGAGGTCGTCCTCGGACAGCCGGACGATGTCGGCGAGCCCGGCCCACCGGTCGATCCACAGCCGGTAGGACGCGACCGGCACCAGCAGGGTCCGCAGGTTCGGGTCGATCGACACCGTCATCATGCGCCCTGGCCCTGGCCAGCAGGTTCTCGATGACCTGGCCGGACGGCTGCAGGGCCAGCGCCAGCGTGCCGGTGTGGATCGCCACCGGCGGCGGATAGGCCGGGAACGGGCCGTCGATCAGCGGGGCCAGCGAGGCGTCGGTCCAGGCCCAGTCGGCGGTGCCGTCGGTGTAGAACTCGTAGGACGCGGCGCCGGTGGCGTCCAGCCGGGCGATGGCCAGCGTGGCCGGTTCGACGGCGTTCTCCGACGCGCTCAGGTCGACCAGGGATTCCTCCAGCTTCGCCCGGCACAGCGCGCCGAGCGCGCCGCCGGACAGCCGCCCGGCGAAGCGCGCCGTGGTGCCCAGCCGGGACAGCGCCACCGCGGTGTTGGCCGGGCCGCCGCCCGGGTGGACGGTCAGATGGGCGGCGCCGTCGACGATGCCGTCGGGCGGCAGGACGGCATCGGCGACGACCTCACCGACGACGGCGATGGTGGGCATGGGCGGCTCCTCGGCGCGACGGTGACGGCCCCAGGAGCGTAATGGTCCGCAGATGGTCGGGCCGATCGACGGGCATCCGGAACGGCTCGGAAACGGGGTGCGGGCCGGCCGTCCGGGTCAGCCCCAGCCGAGCTCGTCCAGCCGGTCGTCGTCGATGCCGAAATGGTGCGCGACCTCGTGGATGACGGTGGTCGCGACCTGTTCGCGGGCCGACGCCGCGTCGTGGCGTGGGCCAGGATCGGTTGCCGGTAGATGGTGATGGTGTCCGGCAGGTGCCCGGAGTAGCTGGACGTCCGGGAGGTCAGCGCCACCCCGTGGTACAGGCCGTACAGGTTCTGGGTCGGGATGCCGGTCCTCGACCAGGATGACGACGTTGTCCATCGCCTTGGTGAACTCCGCCGGGATCAGGTCGAGCGCCTCCGCCACCAGTTCCTCGAACTCGGGTCGGGACATCACCACAGGCATCGTGACCATTCTGCCCGGCGGGACGAGCGAACCGGGCGCGTCGACGTCCGGTTAGGCTCAGGGCGTGATCGACCTGCGCATACTTCGTGACGACCCGGACCTGGTCCGCGCCTCCCAGCGAGGCCCGGGGCGCCGACCCGCGGGCGGTCGACCGGTTGCTGGCCGCCGACGTCGAGCGGCGCTCGGCGGTTGCCGCCGGCGATTCCCTGCGCGCCGAGCAGAAGACCTTCGGCCGGACCATCGGCAAGGCGTCGCCCGGCGGATCGGCCCGCACTGCTGGAGCGCGGCAAGGAGATGGCCGCCGCGGTCAAGGCGGCCGAGGCGGCCGAGATGGTGGCCAACCAGGAACTGACCGCCGCCCAGCTCGCGCTGCCGAACATCATCGAGGGCGCCCCGCCCGGCGGTGAGCAGGACTTCATGGTGATCAAGCACGTCGGCGAGCCGCCGGTGCTCGACTTCGAGCCGCAAGGACCATCTCGAGCTGGGCGAGGCGCTCGCCGCGATCGACATGGAGCGCGGCGCAAAGGTTTCCGGCGCCCGGTTCTACTTCCTGCGCGGCGTCGGCGCCCAGCTGCAGTGGGCGATGCTGAACTCTCGCGGTCAACAAGGCGATCGCCAACGGCTTCATCCCGATGATCCCGCCGGTGCTGGTCAAGCCGGAATCCATGGAGGGCACCGGCTTTCTCGGCGAGCACGCCGACGAGGTGTACCGGCTGGCCGCCGACGACCTCTATCTGGTCGGCACCTCCGAGGTGCCGCTCGCCGCCTACCACCCGAACGAGATCCTCGACCTGGCAGCCGGTCCCGCCCGGTACGTCGGGTGGTCGTCGTGCTTCCGGCGGGAGGCGGGTTCCTACGGCAAGGACACCAGGGGCATCCTGCGGGTGCACCAGTTCGACAAGGTCGAGATGTTCTCCTACTGCCGTCCGCGAGGACGCCGCAGCCGAGCACCAGCGGCTGCTGGGGTTCGAGGAGGAGATGCTGGCGGAGATGGAGATCCCCTACCGGGTGATCGATGTCGCTGCCGGTGACCTCGGCACCTCGGCGGCCCGGAAGTTCGACTGCGAGGCCTGGGTGCCGACCCAGCAGGCCTACCGCGAGCTGACCTCGACGTCGAACTGCACCACCTTCCAGGCCCGCCGGCTGGGCGTCCGGTACCGCGACGAGGACGGCAAGCCGCAGGTCGCCGCCACCCTCAACGGCACGCTGGCCACCACCCGCTGGCTGGTCGCGATCCTGGAGAACCACCAGCAGGCCGACGGCTCCGTGCGGGTCCCGAAGGCCCTGCAGCCCGGCCTCGGGGGGCGGGAGGTCCTCGAACCCGTCGGCTGAATCGTTGCCGAAAGGTCGGGCGGCTAGACGAAGACCAGCATGATCGCGACCAGCACCAGCACGACGACAACGATGGCTCCGACCACCCAGCCGAGCAGCCAGCGGCGACCGTAGCGCCGGGCGTTCGGCCGTCGCGGGTCGACGATCGCGTTGATCGGGACAAGGGCGAAGGTGCCGATCATGATCGCCGCCCCGAGCGCGGCAGCCCACCAGCCGGGCAGCCCGATCTCGGTCTCCCCGGTCATGCCGGCGATGGTGCCGGAGGCCAGCAGCCAGCCGCCGATCGCGGCGGTGATGATCCCGATCCAGGCGCCGCCCCGTAGCGGTTCCCGCCGTAGGCGCGACCCGCGGTGTCCGTCGGTGACAGGGCGAACTGCCGCGCGTAGTCCTTGGGATCACCGAAGGCACCACGTGCGCTTTCACCGCACCAGCTAGAGGTCGGCGGATGTCGACACGACGACCCGGTGCACCCGCCAGCCGTCGACCGCGCTGACCGCGAGCGTGTGCCCGGCCACGTCGACCTCGTCGCCAACGGCCGGGACGTGGCCGAGCAGCGTGACGATCAGCCCGCCGACGGTGTCGTAGGGCCCGGCCGGGAGCTCGACCCCGGTGCGGGCGCGAAAGTCGTTCAGGCTCAACAGTCCGTCGACCTCGCCCAGGCTGGGCACCGTCCCGTGGGTCGGCGTCGGGACGATGTCGTACTCGTCATAGATGTCCCCGACGAGCTTCTCCACCAGGTTCTCCAGGGTCACGATGCCGGCGATGCTGCCGTACTCGTCGACCACCATGGCCATGTGCGCCCCGGCGCCTTGGAGCACGCTGAGGCTGGGCAGCAGCGGTTTGGTGGCCGGCAGCACCATCACGCTGCGGACCAGATCGCGGACCCGGACCTGTTCCCGGCATGCGCCGGGTCCAGCATGTCCCGGACGTGCACGAAGCCGATCACCTTGTCCGGCGATCCGTCCGTGACCGGGTACCGCGAGTGCGCGTGCTCCCAGGCCTGACGAACCGCGTCCTGCACCGGGAGATCGGCGTCCAGGAAGTCGATCTGCGCCGCTGGGCAGCATCGCGTCCCGCACCTGCCGGTCGCCGGCCGCGAAGACCTCACGAACGATGTGCCGCTCCTGGTCGGGCAGGCCCTCGTGGCGTCATCACCAGTTCGCGGAGTTCCTCGGTGCTGATCTCGTCGCGAAAGGCCGTCGGGTCGGCTCCCAGCAGCCGCAGCAGCAGGTTCGTTGACTTGGACAGCACCCAGATCACCGGTCGGAACAGGGTCGCCAGCCGGTCCAACGTCGGGCCGAGCAGCATCGCCACGCCCTCGGATCGCTGCATGGCGTATCGACGCGGGGTGAGTTCGCTGACCACCAGGGCGATGAAGGTGACCAGCAGCGTCACCAGCACCACGCCGAGGCTCTCGGCGGCGTAGTCACCCATGCCCCACGACGCCAACTGGCCCGCGAGCGGTTCGGCCAGAGCGGCGGCACCGAACGCGGCGGCGAAGAATCCGGCGACGATCGACCCGATCTGAACGGCCGCAAGATATCGCGTCGGCTCGCCGGCGAGTCTGACGACCCTTCGCCCCCGCTTGCCCCGCTCGCCGATGGCCTGCAGCTGACCGGCCCGCAGCGACACCAGGGCCAGTTCGGTCGCGGTGAACAGCCCGCCGATGATCAGGAGTACGAGCACGATCACGAGGTCCAACCAGATCTGACCCACGACAACCCCTTTGACCGACCCCGATGCCGGGAATCTCCCGGTTCGTCGAGCTGTGACCACTTGTAACACCGGTGTCACCTGATCGCCGTGTGGAACACACGGGTCGCGGAATACCCTCGACGGCATGAGTCCCGCTTCCAGTGCCGTGACCGTGCCGGCGATCGTCCGTAGGAAGGCTGCGTGACGCCGGCCATCGAGGTCGCGGAGAACGGCCAGGCAGATGGCAGCGCCTCGGCAGCCGGTTCCGCCCGCCCGGTCGACCTGGTGATCCACGCCCCGCGGGCGATCATCGACGGGCAGGAGCAGAGCGCGAGCCTGCTGGTCCGGATGGGCCGGATCGTCGGCATCGAGCCGCTACGGCGCGTCGCCGCCCAGCAAGTACGTGGCCACCCTGGAACCCGACGAGGTGCTGATCCCGGGCCTGGTCGACACCCACGTGCACATCAACGAGCCCGGCCGGACCGAATGGGAGGGCTTCGACTCGGCGACCAGGGCGGCCGCCGCCGCCGGCGTGACGACGCTGATCGACATGCCGCTGAACTCGCTGCCGCCGACCCTGACCGCGCAGGCGCTGGCCGCCAAGAGGGTCGCGGCCCGCGGCCGGTGCCGGGTGGACGTCGGGTTCTGGGGCGGCAGCGTGCCGACCAATCTGGACGACCTGCCGGAGTTGTTCGCGGCCGGTGTCTTCGGCGTCAAGTGCTTCCTGCAGGACTCCGGCGTCCCGGAGTTCCCGCCGCTGACCACCGGCGAGATGCGGTCGGCGATGCGGGTGATCGCCGGCGTCGGCGGGCTGATGCTGGTGCACGCCGAGGACCCGGGCGTGCTGCACACCGCGCCGGTGCCGCAGGGGCCCGAGCTACCCGGCGTTCGTCGATTCCCGGCCGGCCGAGGCCGAGACCGGCGCCATCGCCGCCTGCATCGAGGCGGCGGCGGTCACCCGATGCCGGGTGCACATCGTGCACCTGTCCAGCGCCGGCGGGGTCGCGCTGATCCGCCGGGCGAAGGCCAACGGCGTGCCGATCACCGCCGAAACCTGTCCGCACTACCTGACTCTCGCCGCCGAGACCATCCCCGACGGCGTCGCCGCAGTACAAGTGCTGCCCGCCGATCCGCGGCCGGGCCGACCAGGAGGCGCTGTGGGAGGGCCTGGCCGACGGCACCATCGACATCGTGGTCACGCGACCACTCGCCGAGCACGCCGGAGCTCAAGCTGCTCGAGGTCGGCGATCTCGGGCTGGCCTGGGGCGGGATCGCCTCGCTGCAGTTCGGCTTCGCCGCGGTCTGGCGGAGGCGCGCCGGCGCGGCATTCCGCTGACCACCGTCATCGAATGGATGTCGCGCGGCCCGGCCGAACTGGCCGGGCTGGAACACAAGGGCCGCATCGAGATCGGCGCCGACGCCGATCTCGTCGCGCTGGCCGACGACGAGACCTTCACCGTCACCGACGGATCTCATCAGGCACCGGCATCCGATCACGCCCTACCTCGGGCAAGAGCTGCGCGGGGTGGTGCGGGCCCGCTGGTTGCGCGGGATCGGAACTGACCGACGACATGGTGGCCGGGCGGCTGCTCACCCACGACGCGCTTCCGGGACGGTGAGCTGACTCCTGCTGTCGCGGCGGGCGATCCCGCTTGCGACGCAACTGGTGACGACTAGAAGGCGAGCGGCGAGATGAAACGCACCGACCTCGATCTGGCCAGCCGGGCGCTCGGCGGGTCGGTCCGGTACGTCAGCGACGAGTTCTTCGCCGCCTGCGAGGCGCTGCTGATGCCCGGCGCCGCCGGTGCACGACACGCCGACGTTCGGCCCGCACGGGAAGATCTACGACGGCTGGGAGACCCGCCGCCGCCGCACCCCGGGCTACGACTGGGCCGTGGTCGCGCTCGGGGTGCCCGGGGTGCTGCACGAGATCGTCGTGGACACCTCGTTCTTCCTCGGCAACTACCCGCCCGAGGTCTCGGTCGAGGCGACCTGGGTCGACGGCTCGCCGGACCAGGCGGCGCTGGACCGGGCCGACTGGATCACCGTGGTGCCGAACTCCGCCGCCCGCGGCAACACCGCCAACACCTACCGGGTCTACAACAACCAGGCCTTCACCCACGTCCGGCTGAACATCTATCCCGACGGCGGGGTGGCCCGGCTGCGGGTGCTCGGCTCGGCCGTTCCGGATCCGCGGGTGCTGGGCGACCGGATCGACCTGGCCGCCATTCATCACGGCGGCGACATCGCCGAATGCTCCGACATGTTCTATTCCGATGCCCGGCACGTGCTCTATCCGGGAATCGCCCGGATCGATGGCCGACGGCTGGGAGACCGCCCGCCGCCGCACCGCCGGCAACGACTACCTGGTGGTCACCCTGGCCGGTCCGGCCCGGCTGTCGTTCGTCACCGTCGACACCGGGTATTTCCTCGGCAATGCGCCCGGCCGGGTGCGGATCTCGGCCAGGTCGACCGACAACGAGCCGTGGCACGAGATCCTCGCCGAGCGGCAGGTGTCGCCGGATTCGCGGAACCGGTTCCGGCTGCAGGACGACGAGGAGGTCACCGCGGTCCGGGTCGACGTCTATCCCGGACGGCGGCTTCTCCCGGCTGCACCTGCTGGGTCAGCTGTCGCCGCAGGCACTGTCGGCCGCCATCTCGCAGTGGCTGCTCCGGCTGCCCGCCCAGGCATCGACCCGGGTGCTGCTCGACGCCGGGCCTCGGCGGTACTCCGGTGCGGGAGCTGACCGACAAGCAATTGCTGAGCCTGGCCTGGTAGCCGCCGACCCGGTCGCCGCCGCTGAGCCCGGCGACCCCACTTTGCGCCGATCATCGCGTCAGCGCGGACGAAGTCGGCGACTCGCTGCAGATATATCTGACAACGCCGGCAGATATATCCCGCTGCGTCATGACGCTGCAACATGGGCGTGGCTATCGTTCCGCGCTGTCGAGATGTTCAGCGAGCGCAATCGAGGCTCCCGCACCGCAACATCCCGTGGTTACCGATTCGATCGTCCGAGAGTTCGCGAGCGCACCGATGGCACCCGCAGTCCGGCGCCGTTCCTGCCCGACGCCGGCGATTCGGCTCGCATTGTGCCGGCCGCGTTCGTCAGTGCGCACCGATCCCTCGCCGAGTTGCACCCGAACCGCCCGCAGTTCTCCGGTCCCTCCTCACTTCAGGAGTCCGCAATGACCGACACCACCACCTCATCCGACCCGGGCGGCGCCCCGCCGACCGGACCGAGTACCGGCGTCATGGAGTCCCACGAGCACCTGGCCGGCGCCGGGCTGATCAAGCCGGGTTACGCGCCGCGGCTGACCAACGAGGACCTCGCGCCGCTGAAGAAGCAGACCTGGACGCTCCTACAACTTCTTCGCGTTCTGGATGTCCGATGTGCACAGCGTCGGCGGGTATGTCACCGCGGGCAGCCTGTTCGCGCTGGGTCTGGCGGCCTGGCAGGTGCTGATCGCGCTGCTGGTCGGCATCACCATCGTGTATTTCCTGTGCAACCTGGTGGCCCGGCCCAGTCCAGGCCACCGGCACGCCGTATCCGGTCGCGTCGCGGATCTCGTTCGGCGTGCTCGGCGCGAACATCCCGGCCATCATCCGCGGGCTGATCGCGGTGGCCTGGTACGGCATCCAGACCTACCTGGCGTCGGTGGCGCTGGTGCTGCTGGCGATCAAGCTCTGGCCGGGACTCGCCCCGTACGCGGAGGTCAGCGCAGCACGGCTTCGCCGGCCTGTCGACTGCTCGGCTGGATCGGGTTCGGCATCATGTGGATCGCCCAGGCCATCGTGTTCTGGCGGGGCATGGAGTCGATCCGCAAGTTCATCGACTTCTGCGGTCCCGCGGTCTATGTGGTGATGTTCCTGCTCGCCGGCTACCTGGTCATCGAGGCCGGTTGGGAGAACATCGATTTCAACCTGGCCGAGGGCGGGATCACGCTGACCGGGTGGGCGGTGCTGCCGGTGCTGCTGTCCGCGATCGCGCTGGTGGTGTCGTACTTCTCCGGCCCGATGCTGAACTACGGCGACTTCGCCCGCTACGGCAAGAGTTTCGCTGCGGTCAAGAAGGGCAACTTCCTCGGCCTGCCGGTGAACTTCCTGGTGTTCTCGCTGCTCGTGGTGGTCACCGCGGCGGCCACCCGGCCGGTGTTCGGTGAGCTGATCATCGACCCGGTGCACACCGTCGCCAAGCTGGACAATGTGTACGCCGTCATCCTCGGCGCGCTGACGTTCATGATCGCCACCGTCGGGATCAACATCGTCGCGAACTTCGTCTCGCCGGCGTTCGACTTCTCGAACGTGAACCCGCAGAAGATCAGCTGGCGGATGGGCGGCATGATCGCCGCCGTCGGTTCGGTGCTGATCACCCCGTGGAACCTGTACAACAGCCCGGAGACCATCCACTACACGCTGGACACCCTGGGCGCGTTCATCGGCCCGCTGTACGGCGTGCTGATCGCCGACTACTACCTGGTCAAGAAGCGTCGGGTGAACGTCGACGCGCTGTACACCCTGGATGCCGAGCGGCAAGTACCACTACAAGAGGGGCTACAACCCGGTCGCCGTCGTCGCGACCGCGATCTCGGCCATCGCCGGGATGGTCGTGGTGTTCTTCGGCTCCGCCGAGGCGGCCACCTACACCTGGTTCATCGGCGCCGGGCTGGCCTTCGTCCTGTACATGATCGGCAGCCGGATGTTCGGCCGCCAAGGCCAACTACCCGGACACCAGCGAGACCGCAGTTCTGCGGCTGATCGAATCACTGCACGTAGACGGCCGATGCCGCGGGTCCGGACGGGTCCGCGGCACCGGCGCCTTCGTCGGTCAACAGCGCAGGTTCTCACCGCAGCGATGACGACCACGCGAGGAGCGCCGACGCCCGATGTTGATCAAGGTGATCAATCCCAACACCACCTGGGCGATGACCGAGAAGATCGGCGACTGCGCCCGATCGGTGGCCGCCGCCGGCACGATCGATCGAGGCGGTCAGCCCGACGATGGGCCCGGCCTCGATCGAAAGCCATTACGACGAGGCGCTGTCCGTGCCCGGCGTGCTCGACGAGATCGCCAAGGGCGAGCGGGACGGCGTCGACGGTTATGTGCTCGCCTGCTTCGGCGATCCGGGCTTGGACGCCGCCCGGGAGCTGGCGGCGGGCCGGTGGTCGCCATCGCCGAGGCCGGGATGAAGGTGGCCACCTACCTCGGCCGCGGCTTCACCGTGGTCACCACCCTGGAGCGGACCGTCGGCCGGGCCTGGGATCTCGCGGCGCACTACGGCGTCAAGGAGCCGTGCCGGAACGTCCGGGCCTGCGAGATCCCCGTGCTCGAGCTGGATATCCCGGGATCGGCCGCCCGCGAGGTGATCACCGCGGAATGTGCCCGGGCGGTCGCCGAGGACGGCTGCGACGTCATCGTTCTCGGCTGCGCCGGGATGGCCGACCTGGCCGCGGACATCAGCGCGCGGATCGGCGTGCCGGTCGTCGACGGGGTCGCCGCCGCGACCACCATGGTGCAGTCGCTGGTGTCCATGGGCCTGACGACCAGCACCCGGTGCGAGTTCGCGCACCCCGAGGCCAAGGACGTCAGCGGGTTGCTCAGCGACTTCGCCCTGACCTGACCATATGGACCGTCGCAGCGTGGATCGTTGCCGTGCAGAGACAGAGGTAGCCCGTGGCCGGAACCCCGCGGCGTTCACTGCTGATCGCCCGCCTGCGAGGTGATCTCGGCGACGAGCCGACCGGAAGCGGGCAGCAGGTCATCCTCGACGAGCTTCGCCGGGTCATCCTGGACGGCGATGTGCCGCCCGGAACGGCCATCCCGGTCGACGAGGTGGCCGAGCTGTTCGGGGTGAGCCGGATTCCGGTCCGGGAGTCGCTGAAGACCCTGATCGGTGAGGGCCTGGTCGACCACCGGCCCCGTTCCGGGTACACCGTCGCGCAGCTGACGCTGGCCGAACTGCACGAGATCTACGTGCTGCGCGGTGTTCTCGAGCAGGCGGCGATGACGTCGGCGGTTCTCGCGGCGTCGGCGGACGACGATCGTGCCGTTCAGGAGGCCTATGACGACCTGTGCCTGGCGCAGGCGGGCGCCGACCACCGCGGTTATCACCGGGAGAGCCGTCGGTTTCACCTGGCGCTGCTGGCGCCGGCCCGGACCCAGCGCCTGCTCCGGATGCTGGAGTCGGCCTGGAACCTCACCGAACCGTGTCGCCCGATGGCGCAGATCCCGGACACCGAACGGGCTGCCCTGCATGACGAGCACCGGGACATGCTGGATGCCTTCCTCGCCCGGGACGGCGAGCGTCTCACCGCGGTCTCTGCGGCGCATCATCGACACCTCGAGGAGTCGATCGCCGCCCTGCCTCCTGGCAGCGCGGTGTTCGCGTGGAGCGACCCCCAACCGCCCGTCGGGCCGCGTTAGGCTCTGCGACGAGCCGGTGGGTGCCGGAATCGACGTGAGTTCGAATGGGTGAGCCGATGGCTGCAACGGTCGTCGCCGGCAATCGGCCGCTGACGCTCGACGAGTTCAATTCGGCCGATCCTGACACCGCACGTGCACTGCTGGGCGCCTGCCTGGACATCGAGCGGTGGGTATCCGAGGTCGATGCCGGCCGGCCGTATGCCGATCGAGAGTCGCTGCAGGACAAGGCTTCCGCCAGCGCCGACGACATCACCTGGGCCGAGGTGGCCGGTGCGCTGCTCCGTCACCCGCGGATCGGTGAGAAGGCATCGGGCGAACCGGGCGATGCGGCCCTCTCGGCCGCCGAGCAGTCGGGGTGGCCGACTCGGATGCGGCCGAGCTCGCAGCCGGGAACCTGGCGTACGAGCAACGTTTCGGGTACATCTACCTGATCTGCGCATCCGGACTGACCGGCGAGCAGATGCTGGCTGCGCTGCGGGAACGGCTCACCCACGACGACGAGCAGGAGCGACAAGTGGTGATGCACGAATTGCGGAAGATCGCGTTGTTGCGACTGTCGAAGGCGGTGGTGGCATGACTTCGGCACCGGCAGCCATCGGGCGACTGAGTACCCACGTCCTGGACACCACGCTGGGTCGACCTGCCGCCGGGATACCGGCTGTGCTGGAACACATCGCACCGGACGGGACATCGTCCGAGGTGGGGCACGGGACGACCGATGCCGACGGCCGGATCAATCAGCTCAACTCGCTGAACCTGACACCGGGGGAGTACCGCCTGGTGCTCGTCACCGGCGGCTACTTCAATGACAACCAAGCCGCCGTCTTCTACCCCGCCATCACCGTGCAGTTCCTGCTGTCCGGTGACCGGGCGCACTACCACATCGCCGTGCTGGCGAGCACTTATTCCTACTCCACCTACCTCGGCAGCTGATCTCGCCCATTGGGATCGGCCGGCTCCGTCGGCCTCGACGACGTGCGGGTCGACAATCGCAGACCGGCACGAGGTTGTCGGCTGGGAGAAACCCGTCCGACACATTGCTTTGTCAGCATGTGGCCGAATGCTGATGACGGCGTGATCGAAATGACGACCTGAGGAGTTGACGGGCATGGCGATCGTCCTGGGCGCAAATCAATACGGCAAGGCCGAGGTCCGGATGGTGTACGTCGACCGGACCACCCCGGTCCACCAGGTCACCGATGTCAACGTGACCAGCCAGCTGATCGGTGACTTCACCGATACCCACCTCACCGGCGCGAACGATCTGGTGATTGCGACCGACACCCAGAAGAACACCGTCTATGCCATGGCCCGAACCGGCGGGATCACCTCGCCGGAGGAGTTCGCCCTGCGGTTGGCCCGCAACTATGTCGACAAGTACGACCAGGTCACCGGGGCCCGGATGGCGGTCGAGCAGTACTTCTGGGATCGGATCACCACCGCAGCCGGCCCGCACGACCACGCCTTCTCCAAGGGCACCGCCGAATCTCGGACGACGGTTGTCCGCAAGGACGGTGCAGACGAGACCGTGATCTCCGGGTTGACCGGCCTCGTCGTCCTGAAGTCGACGGGAAGCGAGTTCTGGGGCTTCCCGGACGTGGAGTACACCTCCCTGGTCGAGACCGACGATCGGATCCTGGCCACCGCGGTCAGCGCCAGGTGGCTGTACACCAGCAGCGACATCGATTGGGACAAGTCGTTCACGGCGGTGCGCAACGCCCTGCTCGAGGAGTTCGCCAACACGCACAGCCTGTCCCTGCAACAGACGCTCTTCGCAATGGGCAAGGGCGCGCTGGAGGCCGTCCCGGAAATTGCCGAGATCCGGCTGTCCCTGCCCAACAAGCATCACTTCCTGGTCGACCTCGGCAAATGGGACCTGGACAACCCCAACCAGGTCTTCTACGCGGCCGATCGTCCCTATGGCCTGATCGAGGCCGCCATCATCCGGGACGATGCGCCCATTGCTCCGGGTGTGTGGGAAGGCATTGCGGCATTCATCTGAGGTGGGGCCATCGCCGGTGAGGCTCTCACCGACCTGAAATTGTCCAGCGGCAATGGTTCTCTCGCGGTCGCGTCGATTCAGTCCGCCAAACGAACAGCAAGTTCGGTCACCCACTGGTTCATGTCCGGCTGATCGGTCGGATCGGTGAGGTGGAACTCGAGACGGGCACCCCAGCGCCGGCCGGACGCGTCGACGTCCCAGTCGAGCGACTGACTCTCACCCCACTCGAGGAGCTGAGCGGTGACCTCGATCAACTGATCCGGGTGGCCGACGTGGGAGAGAGTGGCGTATCGACCGGCGGGCAGGATCCCGGGATTCATCTCATCGTGTCCACCGATGTGGTCGGCCAGCGGGACTCCCACCTCGACATCGAGTTCGCCGTCCATGTCGATGACGTTGTAGCGAAAGAACGGCGGACCGGCTGGAGCGATGTGACGTTCGCCGCAGGAAGGCAAAGATCTCCGGGATCCGATCGGCGACCTGATCGAACTGCTCCATCGTGATGGATCGGCGCACTCCCAGGTACGGAGTCTCGAGCCGATCGACGATCTGCGGCTGAACCGCATTGGTGGGTTCGCTCATCCCTCCAGCCTGCCGCAGCTGCCACGGGTACCGCATCTCGGCGCGACACGAGCGGCACGATGTCGCCTGCTGGGTCCTTTCACGTCAATCCATCGTCGTCGGCCTCCATCCGGATCGAGGCGATCGCCCGACGGATCCGCTCCACCACGATGGCGGGTTCGGCAAGCTCGGCCCAGATCCAGCGAACCACCCGAGAGCCGCTGTCCCGCAGTGCATCCTCGCGGACCTTCTCGTCGAAGACCGCATCACCGGGTGTCTCGCCCGGCTTGAGCAGCCGACCGTACTTGACCCGTCCGTCGAACTCCCCGAGCAGCCGGCCTCGATGCCAACCGAAGTCCGTTCTGCCGAGAGGGCCACCGTCGGCGTCCGACACCTCGACCTGCAGCTCGGGCGCGGGGAGTCCGGCTCGATGCATCATCACGCGGCTGCGTGACTCGCCGACACTTTCACTCAGTCCGTTCGCGAACCGTGCGACCCGGAGTGCCGCTCGACTGCCTGGCGTACCCGCCACTGCGGTGGCGGCGGCGGTCAAGTCGTCCGGTGTGAGCAGGCCTTTGTGGAGTGCTCCATCGGCCGCGACGACTGCCTGTTCGAAGGGCAACGTCCGGGCCAGATCTGCGATTGTCCGTGCTGGCGTGGTGATTTCCAGATCGCCGTGCGTCATCACCTCTTCGTCGGAGATGGCGGCGGTATGACACAGCAGCGAGCCCGATCGGCCGCCGGATGCCGGGCGCGGCCTGGTGACATGCACGATTCCGAGGTGGGTCGACCACAGCGGAATTCCCAGTAGCACCGCAGCCGACGTATGACTGACCACCGCCGGCAATCGAAGGCCAGGAACGGTCGAGCGGATCAACAGCTCATGCCGGAGCCTGCCGTCCATCGATCGCCCACCGTCCATCTGCAGATAGCCGCCCCGTCGGATCGACGCCCAGGTTCCGCTGCGACGAAGCCGACGGATCTCGTTGTCGGAGTAGCCGGCGCGCAACTCGCTGCCGCGAAGAATCGGGATGGGCGTGCCCACCGGCGTCGGGTCCATGCAAGAGACGATGCGCCTCGCACCGGCCGCCTGTCCGGATTCCTCGCGAAATGTGGACAGCATTCGGCATGGGAACAAACCGGTGCGTCCAGTGCGGAGAGGCGTCGTCCTGCAGCGAGTTTCACCCGTCACATCCGAGTGTCCGACGCGAACCCGAGCGGCGGCGCAAGGAGCCGCCGCGCGCCCGGCGTGGCGAAACGTTTCCGCGATATCGATAATTCGGACACGAAGCCGCGGGCGAGGCGGTTTTCCGTGCGCGATGTCCCGTCCCGCCGGCTTGACGCACCCACTGAGGCATCGGGAAAGAAAACGCGGGCCGGGGTCAGAGCGACACCCGACCCGCGTGGGGCACGAAAGATCAGAGGTCGGCGGCCGAGGCTGCCTTGGAGTGCACGTCCGGCAGGCTCTCCTGCCACGTTGTGGTCAGCTCGCCCAGGGT
Organism: uncultured Actinomycetota bacterium; assembly: GCA_963719475.1. Lineage (GTDB taxonomy): Bacteria > Actinomycetota > Actinomycetes > Mycobacteriales > Nakamurellaceae > Nakamurella. Next base: position 208,372 of record CAVRCD010000017.1, read on the forward strand.
GGCGTCGTCGATCTCGCCGTTGATCCGGAGCCGGGCCAACCCGCCGTCGGGGAAGACGTCGAGCCGGACGTGGGTCACCGGGACCTTGCTGGCGGCACCGAAGAAGTGCCGGGTGTCGGGCTGCAGCCTGGTCTTCGGCACGATCTCCACCCAGGCATCGGCGTCCTCGAGATCGTTGGCGGTGGCGTCGATCCCGTACAGCGCACCCCAACCGGCGGAATTGCCGATGAAGTAGGACGTGTCGATCTCCACCCGCCGCACCGAACCCCGCGCGGCCAACCGAACGGTGACGTGGTCATTTCCGTTGTCGCGACGCCGGGCGTTCTCCCAACCATCGCCCATGATCCGGGCCCGGTCGGGCCGCAGGATGTTCAGCGGCGAGGAGTAGAACATGTTCGAGCAGTCGACGACGGTGCCGCCGTTCTCCAGCCCGGCCAGGTCGATGGTGCCGGTCAACAGCCGCGGATCGGGCACCGGGTCGCCGTGTACCCGGAACCGGGCCACGCCGCCGTCCGGATAGATCGTCAGCCGGACGTGGGTGTAGCGGTGCCGATCGCTGACGTCGAACGGGTTCTCGCTGTCGCCCTTGACCTCCGACTTCTCCACCAGGGTGACCCAGCTGGCCGACTCCAGTTCGGCCACGGTGGGGAAGCCCTCGATGCTGGTCGCCTCGACGGAGATGTGCGGTGGGTAGTTGCCCTTGAACCAGGCGGTGTCGACGACGACCCCGTGGATGATCCCGGGGACGCCGAGCCGGACGATCGCGTAGTCGAACCCCGCCTCGCGCCGGCGCCTGGTCTCCCAGCCGTCGTAGATCTTGCCCTTGTGGCCGAAGCTCTCGGTCGAGAACACCGCCGGCTCCGGCTTGATCAGGTTCTCCCGCTCGGCGAACAACTCGTCGTTGGCGTACACGACGCTGCCCGCCAGGGTGCGCGACGCCAGATCGGGTAGCGGGCGGAAGTCGTCGGTCCTCATGCATCTCCTCGTCTCAGGAGACGGCCGCGGCGGTCTCCGTTGCTCTCGACATCGGCGCTGATGTCGGTTCCACGCGAGCCAGGTACTGCGCACCTGTCCCGTGAGCGTTCGGCCGGCGTACGGCGTCACGGCATTCTTGTGATAGAGCAAGTTCGGGTCGACCACCATCTTCTCGTCGGGAGCGAAGACCGCGAAGTCGGCGTCGTTGCCGACCGCGATCGCGCCCTTGCGCTGCAGGCCCGCCTGGGCGGCGGGATGTTCGGCCATCCAGCGAATCACGTCGGTCAAGCTGATGTCCACGTCGGCGGGCCTCGGTCCAGATCGCGGGCAGTCCGAGCTGCAGGGAGGAGATCCCGCCCCATGCCTCGCCGAAGTCGCCCAGGTCGAGGCGCTTGAGCTCGGGGGTGCAGGGCGAGTGGTCGGACACGATGCAGTCGATGGTTCCGTCCGCCACCGCGGCCCACAGTTCGTCCCGGTTGGCGCGCCTCCCGGATGGGCGGGCAGCACTTGAACTGGGTTGCGCCGTCGGGGATCTCCTCGGCGGCGAAGATCAGGTAATGCGGGCACACCTCGACGGTCAGCCGGAGTCCGTCGCGCCGGGCGGACCGGATCATCGGCATGCGCATCGGCCGACGACAGGTGCAGGATGTGCAGCCGGCAGCCGGTCCAACGAGCGGCCTCGATGGCCTCCGCGATGGCCAGGTTCTCCACACCCCGCGGCCGGGACGCGAGGAAGCCGCCGTACTCGCGGCCGGACGCGGCGGGTGCATGCTCCAGGGCGTGGCCGTCCTCGGCGTGCACGATCATCAGCCCGTCGAAGGTCGCCACCTCGCGCAGCGCCGCGACGAACTCGGTCGGATTCCAGTTGCGGGAACTCCTCCACGCCGGAATCGGCCAGGAAGCACTTGAAGCCGAAGACGCCCTCGTCGTGCAGCGGACGCAGGTCGCTGACGTTGCCCGGGATGGCGCCGCCCCAGAAGCCGACGTCGATGAAGCAGTTGTCCTGCGCTGCCTTGCGTTTCACGTCGAGCGCGGCGACGTCGACGGTCGGCGGCAGGCTGTTCAACGGCATGTCGATGATGGTCGTGACACCGCCGGCGGCGGCGGCCCTGGTGGCGCTGACGAAGCCCTCCCATTCGGTGCGACCGGGATCGTTGACGTGCACGTGGGTGTCGACCAGGCCGGGCAGCAGCACCTCGTCGTCGGCCAGCCGCAACTCCTGCTGGCCGGCGAGGTCGGCGCCGTACGGCTCGACGGCGACGATCGTGCCGTCGCGGACGCCGACGGTGCAGCCGACCTCGGCACCGCCGACGACGGCGCTCGCAGCGTGGATCACCAGGTCGTAGGTGTCGGTCATCGTTGTCCAACCCTTCTCGATGCCGCCAACTGATCGGCGGCAATTGTTTCGGCGAGCCGTTCCAGCAGCGGCCCGGCATCGGCCATGCAGCGCTGCGGGTCCGGCTCGATCTCCAGCAGGCTGTAGGCGGCGACGATGCCGGCGGCCCGAAGCTGCTCGTCCGACAGCAGGTTTCGCCCGCAGACCGCGACCACCGGAATGCCGGCGGCAACGGCCGCGGCCGACAACCCCGGCCGGTGCCTTGCCGTGCAGGGTCTGCTCGTCCAGCGAGCCCTCGCCGGTGATGACCAGCATCGGCGCCGGCCAGCTGCTGGTGGAAGTCGACGAGATCGAGCATCAGCTCGATCCCCGGGCGCAGCGTCGCGCCGAGCAGCGCGATGGCGGCGAACCCGACCCCGCCGGCGGCGCCGGCACCGGGGGCATCGCGCATGATCGGCACCGGTGGCGGCAGCGACGACATCGGCCCAGCGGCCGACAGCGCCGCGTCCAGCTGCGCGACATCGTCGGCGTCGGCGCCCTTCTGCGGCCCGTACACCGCGGCGGCGCCGCGTGGGTCCGGTCAGCGGGTTGTCCACGTCGCAGGCGACCACGATCTCGGCGTCGGCCAGCCCGGGGTGCATCCCGGCCAGGTCGAGCCGGTCGATGTCGGCCAAGCGCGCGCCACCGTCGGCGATCTCCGTGCCGTCGGCGGCGAACAGCCTGCGCGCCGAGGGCGCTGACCATGCCCGGCGCCGCCGTCGGTGCCGGCGCTGCCGCCGATGCCGACCACGATCCGCCGGCAACCGGCGTCGAGGGCCGCGGCGATCAGCTCGCCGGTACCCCTCGAACCGGCCGTCAGCGGTGCCAGCCGCCCACCGGGCAGCTGCGAGAGCCCCGACACGTCGGCCAGTTCGACCACGGCGACGTCACCGAGCCTGGCGTAGCAGGTGTCGACCGGCTCGCCGGTCGGGCCGGCCGCAGTCACCGGAACCCGCTGAGTAGCCGGCCGCGAACGCGGCGGCCAGGGTGCCGTCACCGCCGTCGGCGACCGGTACCACCACGACGTCGAGATCCGGCACCACCCGCCGCAGTCCGGTGCCGACGGCAGCGCCGACCTCCGCGGCGGTCAGCGAGCCCTTGAACTTGTCGGAGGCGATCAGGACGTGTCCGCCGGACGGCGGGCGCGTGCTGCTCTCATCGGTGGGTGCGCCGCAACGTTGCGAGCGACTGGGACTGACGTCATCGGATCAGGCTCAGTCCAGCATCGCGATCGCGGTGGGGGCATCCTCGCCGCGCTCGGCCAGTTCCTCGAACTCGACGACGTTGGCGATGTCGGCGCCGCCCATCGAGATGTTGGTGACCCGCTCCAGGATGACCTCGACGACCACCGGCACCCGGTACTCGTGCATCATCGCCTTGGCCTTCTCCAGCGCGGGCGCGATCTGGTCCGGTTCGAACACCCGGATCGCCTTGCAGCCCAGGCCTTCCGCCACCTTGACGTGGTCGACGCCGTAGCCGCCCAGCTCGGGGGAGTTGACGTTCTCGAACGACAGCTGCACCTGGAAGTCCATCTCGAAGCCGCGCTGCGACTGCCGGATCAGGCCGAGGTAGGCGTTGTTCACCACGACATGGATGTAGGGCCGTCTGGAACTGCGCGCCGACGGCCAGTTCCTCGATCATGAACTGGAAGTCGTAGTCGCCGGACAGCGCGACAACGGTCGCGTCGGGATCGGCGGTGGCGACACCCAGCGCGGCCGGCAGCGTCCAGCCCAGCGGGCCGGCCTGACCGCAGTTGATCCAGTTCCGCGGGTGGAAGACGTGCAGGAACTGCGCGCCGGCGATCTGGGACAGCCCGATGGTGCTGACGTAGCGGGTGTTCTCGTCGAACGCCTTGTTCATCTCCTCGTAGACCCGCTGCGGCTTGATCGGCACGTTCTCGAAGTGGGTGCGGCGCTGCAGGGTGCTCTTGCGGACCTGGCATTCCTTGGCCCAGACGCCGTAGTCGGGAGGTCGCCGGCCGTCGGTGCGCTCGCGGGCCACCTCGACGAACAGCTCCAGCGCGGCCTTGGCGTCGGAGACGATGCCGTAGTCGGGGGCGAAGACCCGGCCGATCTGGGTCGGCTCGATGTCGACGTGGACGAACTTGCGGCCCTTGGTGTAGACGTCCAGCGCGCCGGTATGCCGGTTGGCCCAACGGTTTCCGATGCCCAGCACGAAGTCGGACTCGAGCATGGTGGCGTTGCCGTAGCGGTGCGAGGTCTGCAGCCCGACCATGCCGGCCATCAGCGGGTGGTTGTCCGGGATGGTGCCCCAGCCCATCAGCGTCGGGATGACCGGCACCCCGGTCAGCTCGGCGAACTCGACCAGCAGGTCGGCGGCGTCGGCGTTGATGATGCCGCCGCCGGCGACGATCAGCGGGCGCTCGCAGGCGGCCAGCAGGTCCATGCGCCTGCTCGATCTGCGCCCGGGTGGCGGCCGGCTTGTAGACCGGAAGTGGTTGGTAGGTGCTCGGGATCGAACTCGATCTCGGTCATCTGCACGTCCATCGGCAGGTCGATCAGCACCGGGCCCGGCCGGCCGGAACGCATCAGGTGGAACGCCTGCTGGAAGGCGCCGGGCACCTGGCCGGCCTCCAGCACGGTCATCGCCATCTTGGTCAGCGGCTTGGCGATGGAGGCGATGTCGACCGCCTGGAAGTCCTCCTTGTGCAGCCGGGCGACCGGGGCCTGCCCGGTGATGCACAGGATCGGGATGGAATCGGCGGACGCCGAGTACAGGCCGGTGATCATGTCGGTGCCGGCCGGGCCGGAGGTGCCGACGCAGACCCCGATGTTGCCGGGGGCGGCGCGGGTGTAGCCCTCGGCCATGTGCGAGGCGCCCTCGACGTGCCGGGCCAGGGTGTGGGAGATCTCGCCCTGGTCGCGCATGGCGCGGTAGAACGGATTGATGGCGGCGCCGGGCAGTCCGAAGACGTTGGTGATGCCCTCCCGGCGGAGGATCTCCACCGCGGCGCGGGCTGCGGTCATACGTGGCATGGCAGAGGGCCTTTCGGGTCAGATCAGAAGTAGGGTCTGGCGCGCTGGTGAGCGTCAGCGGCCGGAGAGGCGCTCGACGCCCCGCAGCAATGCGGAGTGGTCGAGGCCGCCGTCGCCGACGGCCTTGGCGGAGGCCATCAGCTGGGCCAGCAGGGCGCCGACCGGGATGACCACGCCGGCCTCCCGGGCGGCGGAGGTGACGATGCCGAGATCCTTGTGGTGCAGCTCGATCCGGAAGCCGGGGTCGAACGACCGGGTCGAGCATCTTCTCGCCCTTCTGGTCCAGCACCTTGGAGCCGGCGAGCCCGCCGCCGAGCACCTTGAGCGCGGCCGTGGTGTCGACGCCGTAGGCCTCGAGGAAGATCACGGCCTCGGCGAGTACCTGGATGTTGGCCGCGACGATCAGCTGGTTGGCGGCCTTGACGGTCTGCCCGGACCCGTTCGGTCCGACGTGCACGATGGTCTTGCCGACGACCTGCAGGATGGGCTCGGCCTCGGCGAAATCCTCCGCCGTGCCGCCGACCATGATCGACAGCGCGGCGTTGATCGCGCCGGCCTCGCCACCGGACACCGGCGCATCGATCAGCCGGAAGCCCTGGGCGACAGCCTGTTCGGCGAGCTCGACGGTGACATCGGGCCGGATGCTGGAGAAGTCGATGATCAGCGCGCCGGGCTTGCCGTTGGCGAAGACGCCGTCTTCACCGGCGAGCACGTCACGGACATCGGGGGAGTCCGGCACCATCACGGCGATGACCTCGGCGTCGGCGACGGCCTCGGCCACCGAGGCGGCGGCCCGGCCACCGGCGTCGACCAGCGGCTTGGTCTTCTCCGGGGAGCGGTTGTAGCCGACGACGTCGTGGCCGGCCTTGGCCAGGTGGACGGCCATCGGGCTGCCCATGATGCCGAGACCGATGAAGGCGATGGAAGTCATGCTGGCTCCTGTTTCGAAGGCGGGAGTGGGGTTCGCGACGGGTGGAGGGTCAGCGGGCGGCGGTGGCGTCGGTCGCCCGGCGCGACCGCGGCAGCCACTCGAAACTGGCTGCGGTGTCGGGGTTTGCCGGGGATGCCTTGTACTCCAGGCCGACCCAGCCGCTGGTAGCCGGCGGCCTCGCAGGTCGGCGAGCTGGCGATCGAGCGGGAAGGTCGCCGGTGCCCGGCGCGCCGCGGCCGGGGGCGTCGGCGATCTGCACATGGGCGATGCCGCTCGGCGTGCCGGTGTAGTCGGCGATGGCCTTGTCGACGTCGTCGCCGTTGACGGCCAGGTGGTACAGATCGGCGAGCAGGCCGATGTTGGTCGGCCCGCCGTCGGCGGTGACCCGGCTGATCACGGCGGCCACGTCGGCCGCCGTGAGCAGCGGGTAGCGGGGAGATCCGCTGACCGGCTCGACCAGCACGGTGCCGCCGATGCCGGCCACCCCCTCGGCGGCCAGTGCCAGGTTCTCGGCACCCAGCTCGTCCTGCTCGGCGGCGGACGCGCCGTCCACCCGGTTGCCGTACAGGGCATTGAAGGCCTTGCAGCCCAGCCGCTCTCCGATGGCGGCGACCACCGGGATGTTGGCCCGGAACTCCGCGGAGCGGGCCGGCCAGGAGACCAGGCCACGGTCACCGCCGGGCATGTCGCCGGCGAAGAAGTTCAGCCCGACCAGCGACACGCCGGCGTCCTGGATCGCGCGGACGAAGGCGTCCACCTCGGCGTCGCTGGGCACGGCGACGGCGAACGGCCACCAGAACTCCACGGCGTCGAAGCCGGCGGCCTTGGCCGCGGCCGGCCGCTGCAGCAGTGGCAGCTCGGTGAACAGGATCGAGCAGTTGACCTCGTACCGCAGCGAGTGGCTCATGGGTGAAACTCTCCGTTCGATCTCAGCTAGTTTCGTATAGTGGAAGACTTGTTCTGCTGTATGGAAGATACTAACGGTCGGCAGGACATGTCGGGTCAAGAGGCAGATCCGGTCTACCCGCGTTGCGGGTGCGCGCCACTCGTTCGCCGCGCAGCCAGACGCCGCCGACGTCGGCAGGGGTGGCCAGCGCGAAGGTGCGGGCCAGCGCGTCGGTGGCGTCGGCGGCATGTTCGAGATTGACCGCGTAGGTGCTGCCCGGCGCCGGCTGCAGCCAGACCGCGTCGAATTCCTTGCCGGGAGTGAAATCCCCGACCCGGTCGGCGATTCCGAGGGCGCGCGGCACCGGCCGCTGGTCGCCAGGTACAGCAGGTGGACCGGGGTCAGCGGCAGGCCGTCGGCGCCGAGCAGCTGCTGCATGAAGTACGCCTGCAGGCCCTCCTTCGGCAGGAAGAGCCCGGTGCCGGCGCCGACGTCGGAGCCCAGCGAGATACCCGACGCCGTGCTCGACGTGCCGGCGCAACGGGAACAGCCCACTGCCCAGGGCGGAGTTGCTGGTCGGGCAGTGCGCGACCCAGGCACCCGTTGTCGCCCAGCAGCGCCAGTTCCGCGTCGCGTGGCGTGCACGTTGTGGGCCAGCACGCTGCGGTCGGTGACCAGTCCGTGCTGGTCGTAGGTGTCCAGGTAGTCGCGGCTGACCCGGGAAGAGGTCGGCGACCGACGCGACCTCGGCCAGGTTCTCGTTGATGTGCGAGGTGAACATGACCTCGGCGTGCTGCAGCAGATCACCGCAGACGGCCAGCATGTCGTCCGAAGCCGACAGCGAGAACCGCGGCGTCACCGCATATCTCAGCCGGCCACGGCCGTGCCACCGGTCGATCAGGTCCCGACTGTTCGGCGCAGCCCGTCGGCCGGGGTGCACAACAGATCCGGCCGCAGGATCCGGTCGCTGAGCACCAGCCCGGCGGTGATGTTCAGCCCGCGCTGCGCGGCCCCGTCGAACAGCACGTCCATGGCAGCGGCGAAATGCGAGCCGAAGACCAGCGCCGTGGTGGTCCCGCAGGCCAGCAGGCCGTCCAGGAACTCGTCGGCCACGGCGCGCGGCGTAGCCGGCGTCGGCGAGTCGGCTCTCCTCGGGCAGTGCGCACCGCTCCAGCCAGTCGAGCAGCGGCATGCCCAGCCCGCCGATGGCCCGGATCTGCGGGTAGTGCACGTGGGTGTCGACGAATCCCGGCAGCAGCAGCCCGCCGGTCAGCTCGGTCACCGACTCCTCGGGGATGCGCGGCTCGCAGGGTGGCAAAGGAGCCGCGGGCGATGATGATCGCCGTCACGGACCAGCAGGCCGCCGTCCTGATCGGCGGCCAGCGCGTCGGCGGGATCACCGGTGAACGGATTGCCCGGGGTGTCGATGATGGTGGCGCGGAACAGTGTCATGAGGATGTCCTGATGTTCGGGTACTCGGTGCGGAAGCGCAGTCCGAGCTGGTGCGCCGACCGGCGACGGCCACCGGCTGCGGATCCGTCAGCGGGTGGGGACGGTCGTGTCGGCGGCGGTGTCGGCGGCGATGTTGTCAGCGGCGTGGACATGGTGCCCTGCTCGGCATCTCGCGCCGCGGCCTGCTGCTGCAGGAGCAGCACCAGTGCAGCGGCGACGCTGATCGCGATCACCGCGGGCTCCTTGCCGGTGATCGCCGGGCAGGCCGATCGGGGAGGTGATCCGGTCGATGACCGCATCGGTGTGTCCCGCTTCCGCGCAGCCGTCGCCGGAAGCCGGTCCACTTGGCGCTGGAGCCGATCAGCCCGATGCTGCCCAGCTGCGGCAGCCGCAAGGCGGTGTCGCACAACGCGAAATCCTCGGCGTGGTCATGCGTCATGATCAGCACGTGGGCGCCGCGCGGCAGCCGTTCCAGTACCTGCTCGCCGAGCAGGGCGTGGTGCACCGTGACATCGGCGACGCCGTCGGTGACGCCGGCCAGCCGGAACTGGTCGACCTGGTCGGCGCGGGAATCGACCAGGTGCAGCTGCAATCTCCAGCCGGGACAGGATCCTGGCCAGCTCGTAGCCGACGTGCCCGATACCGAAGACCGCGACGACCGGACGGGCCGGCAGCGGTTCGAGCAGCAGCGTCACCTCGCCGCCGCAGCACTGCCGGCCGTGCCGGTTGCGGGCGTGCTCGTTGAGTCTGGATTCCTGCGTCTCCGGAACCGTTGCGCCGCGAAGCGATCAGCTCGCGGGCCCGGCGCACGGCGGCCTCCTCGAGATTGCCGCCGCCGACGCTGCCCCAGCTGTGGTCGGCGCCGACGACCATCTTCGCGCCGGCATCCCGCGGCGCGTGGCCGCGGACCTTGATCACCGTGACCAGCACCCCGGGGAGCCCGTCCCGGCGCAGCTGCTCGACGGCGCTGAGCCAGTCCATCGCTCACACCCCCGTCAGCACAGGTGATGTCGGCGAGCTGGTCGACGTGACCGCCGTTGGCGCCGGGGATCCGCGGCCAGCGCGTCCTTGGCCGTCCGGACCGCCCAGTACACCGCCTCCGGGGTCGACGGGCAGCCCAGGTCGACCGACAGCCCGGGCGGCCCGAAGGCCGCGACCGCCTGCCGCAGCGCCTCCCGGACGCTGAAGGCGTGCATCAGCGGTGGTTCGCCGACCGCCTTCGAGCCGTACACCACGCCGGATTCGGTGGCCCGCTCGAACAGGTGCACGTTGAACTCCTCCGGCATCTCCGAGAAGCTGGGGATCTTGTAGGTGCTGGCCGCCTGGGTGTTCAGCCGGCCCGCGGTTCGGGCCGTCGCTGGTGTCCCAGCGCAGCTCCTCCAGCGTCAGCCAGCCGGCGCCCTGGACGAAACCGCCCTCGATCTGGCCGATGTCGATCAGCGGCGACAGGCTGTCGCCGACGTCGTGCACGATGTCGGCGCGCAGCAGCCGGTAGGCGCCGGTGAAACCGTCCACCTCGACCTCGGACACCGAGGCGCCGTAGGCGAAGTACTTGAACGGCTCGCCCTGCATCCGGGCGGCGTCCCAGTGCAGACCCGCGGTGCGGTAGAAGCCGGCGGCCCACAGCTGCACCCGCTGGAAGTAGGCGTCGTGCACCAGCTTCGGCCCACGGGATCTGCTTGTCGTGGAAGCCGATCCCGGTGACCACGCCGTCGACGAACCGGACGTCGTCGGGGTGGATGCCCAGCTTGCCGGCCGCGACGATGTTGAGCCGCTGCGCGGATCTGGTCGCAGGCGTTCTTGATCGCGCCGCCGTTGAGGTCGGCGCCGGAGCTGGCCGCCGTCGCCGAGGTGTTCGGCACCTTGTCGGTGCGGGTCGGGGCCAGCCGGACGAAGCTCAGCGGCACCCCGAGCGCGGTGGCCGCGACCTGGATCATCTTGGTGTGCAGGCCCTGTCCCATCTCGGCGCCGCCGTGGTTGATCAGCACCGAGCCGTCCTTGTAGACGTGCACCAGCGCGCCGGCCTGGTTGAAGGCGGTCAGGTTGAACGAGATGCCGAACTTCACCGGCGTCATGGCCAGGGCCCGCTTGGTGTCCGGGTGCGTGTCGTTGAACGCGGCGACCTCGGCCTGCCGGCGGCTGAAGTCGCTGCGCTCGGTGCAGGATCGACCAGATGTCGGCCAGCCGCTCGGCGTGCCGCACCGGCTGCCCGTACGGGGTGGCCTGGCCCGGCTCGTAGAAGTTGCTGCGCCGCAGCTCGTCCGGCGCGACCCCGAGCAGCGGGGCGCAGCGGCCGAGGATGTCCTCGATCACGATCATGCCCTGCGGCCCGCCGAACCCGCGGAACGCGGTCTGCGAGGTCTTGTTGGTCTTGGCGATCCGGCCGTGCACCTCGATGTTCGGGTACCCAGTAGGCGTTGTCGATGTGGCACAGCGCGCGGGCCAGCACCGGTTCGGACAGGTCGAGGCTCCAGCCGCCGTCGCTGGTCAGGGTGGCCTTCAGCGCGCAGAGCCGGTTGTCGGCGTCGAAGCCGACCTCCCAGCTCGGCGTGGAACGGGTGCCGCTTGCCGGTCATCGTGATGTCCTGGGTGCGGTTGAGCCGCAGCAGGACCGGCCGGCCGGTGAGCGTCGCGCCCAGCGCCGCGATGGCGGCGAAGCCGTGCGGCTGCATCTCCTTGCCGCCGAACCCGCCGCCCATCCGCAGGCACTGCACGGTGACGTGGTGGCTGGACAGGCCCAGCACGTGCGCGACGATCTCCTGGGTCTCCGACGGGTGCTGGGTGCTGGACTGGACGAAGATCTGCCCGTTCTCGTCGACCAGGGCCAGCGCGGCGTTGGTCTCCAGGTAGAAGTGCTCCTGCCCGCCGAACTCGAACTCGCCGGTGAACGTGTGCGCGGCCGACGGCGAGCCCGGCGTCGACGTCGCCGCGGGAGACGGTGCGCTGGTGTGCCCTGGAAGCTCTCCGCCTCGATGGCCTCGGTCAGCGTGAGAGCGACGGCAGCGGCTCGTACTCGACCTCGATGGCGTCGGCGCCCTGCCGGGCGGCGTCCTGCGGTCTCGCCGAGCACCCAGCACGACGGCGTGGCCGTAGAACATCACCTCGCTGGGGAACAGCGGTTCGTCGTGCTTGATCGCCGGCGTCGTTCACCCCCGGCACGTCGGCGGCGGTCAGCACCCGGACGACGCCCGGCACCGCGTAGGCGGGCTCGACGTTCAGCCGGGTGACCCGGGCGTGCGCGTGCGGGGCCTGCAGCGGCCAGGCGTGCAGCACGTCCTTCGTCCGGGCCACCAGATCGTCGGTGTACAGGGCCTTTCCGGTGACGTGCAGGGCGGCGCTCTCGTGCGGGATCTCCAGGCCGACCTTGGGGTTGTTCGGGCCGATCGGCCAGCGGGCCGTGTGCCTTGCTCATCGCTGTCCGGCCTCCTGGAGCTGTGGTACCGGGTTGGGGGGTGCCGGATTCTGGGCGTGGAACTTCCGCAGGGATTCGCGCAGCATGGCCGCCCGGTAGGCCGCGCTGGCCCGGTGATCACTGATCGGGGTGCCTTCGCCGGCCAGGATCGTCGGCCGCCGCGTCGACCACCTCGCGGGTCCACGGTCGACCGATCAGCGCGGCCTCGGTGTCCCTGGCCCGCAGCGGGTGTCGCGGCCACCCCGCCGAGCCCGATCTTGATCTCACCGACCACCGGCCGTCGGAGCCCGGCCGTCCTCCAGCCGGAGAGCGAAACCGACGGCGACACTGGAGATGTCGTCGAAGCGGCGCTTGGCGATCTTGTGGAAGGCGCTGATCGGCGCCACCGGCAGCCGGGATCCGGATGACCTTGATCAGCTCGCCGGGCCGCCGCACCGACTGCCGGTACCCGGTGAAGTAGTCGGCCAGCGGCACCTCGCGCTCACCCTCGCTCGAGGCGAGCACCAGGGAAGCGTTGAGCGCCAGCAGCGCCGGCGGGCTGTCGCCGATCGGCGAACCGGTTCCCAGGTTGCCGCCAAGGGTGGCGCCGTTGCGGATCAACCGGGACGCGAACTGCGGCAACATCTGTGCCAGCAGCGGAATCCGGCCGGCCAGTCCGCGTTCGATCTCGGTGAGGGTGAGCGCCGCGCCGATGTCGATCGAGTCGTCGCCGACGACCAACTGACGCAGTTCGGCGAGCCGGTCGATGCCGATCGTGACGGCAGTCCGGGAGTGCCGGATGTTCAGCTCGACGCCCCAGTCGGTGGAGCCGGCGACCAGTAGTGCTGTCGGGGTCTCGGCGAGCAATTGCAGCGCCTCCGCCAGGTGCCGGGCCGGATGTAGGTGCCGTCGTCACTGGTGATCCTGGTGGTGGCCGCCGCGGGTGCCGGCTGTGCGAGACGGGTGAACAGCGGGTCGTCCGCGGACGGCTCGCCGAGGGCGTAGGCGGCGTCCCGGATGGGTCGGTATCCGGTGCAGCGGCACAAGTTTCCGGAGAGCGAGTGCAGGTCGAACCCGTTCGGTCCGTGCTCGTGATCGGGGGCGTGTCCCGGTGCTGTCGGGTCGGCGCCGGTCGGTCCGAGCGATCGCTGCGCCGCCGGCCCGCTGCCGTCCGGCTCCACCTCGGCAACCCGCTCGGTGCCGCTCGGGCCGGACGCGGCCGGGCGCCCGGCGGTGACACTGCCGGCCACCTCGCCGTTGCTGGGCACATCGGCGGCCGTGCTGCCGGAGCGACCCGGGCGGTAGAACTCCGAGGCCATCGAGCAGATGAAACCCGGTGTGCAGTATCCGCACTGGGATCCACCCCGGTCGGCCATCTCGCGCTGCACCGGGTGCAGCGCGTCCGGGGAGCCGAGCCCTTCCGCGGTGATCACCTCCTGGTTGTCCAGGCCGGCCGCGGGCACCAGGCAGGCGTTGATCGCGGTCCAGCGGGAA
>CAVRCD010000018.1:0-460878 GCA_963719475.1 uncultured Actinomycetota bacterium
CCGGTCTCGGCGTTGGCAGGCCAGTTAGTTAGTCCGCCGTGCTGAGGTGGACCATGGCGTCGTAGAGCTGTTGTTCCGTCATCGGCGGCTCGGGAATCGGGTGCGCCCGCTGAGCCCGGTAGGCGTCGAGCATGAGATAGAGGTGACGGCGCCAGGCGTTGGGCGCGGTGGTGCTGGTGGCGTCGATCATCCGGCCGGTCGACCAGATGAGGTTGACGATGTCGGCCAGCGTGATGTCGGGGCGTACCTCGCCGGCATCTTGGGCTCGGGTGAGGACGTCTTCGATTTCTCGACACATCTGGTCATGGATGCGCTCGGTGTCAGCGCTGCCGGGGAATCGACGGGAGAGGAAGTCATTGAAACCCCGGTCTCCCGCCTGCACACGAAACAGGTTTTCGAGGTAGTCGACGAATCTTTCCCACGGATCGTCGATCTCCAGGGCCATCTTGGACCCGTGGGTGAACTCCTGAAGTTGATGCTCAAGGGCGGCCAGGAGCAGGTCCAGGCGGGTCGGGAAGTGGCGATACAGAGTCCCGATGGCGACGTCGGCGTCGCGAGCGATCCCCTCTAACGAGGCATCCACCCCGCGGGCGGCGAACTCGCGCCGTGCCGCGGCGATGAGCCTGTCATGGCGCTCCTGAGCGTCGCGCCGCCAGGGCTTCCGCGTTCGCTCAACGTTGGTCATGCAACGAGTTTACCTCGGAAAGGGAGGGTACCCTCCGGTTCTGACCGAAGAGGGCCATGCGGCGGCGAGAGCATCAGCGTGATGCCAGATTTCTTGTCGCTATCCGGAATACTTGAGGCACCCCTCCGGTTGAACCTGGAAACCGGAGGGGTACCTCACCTCGTGGCTATCGATCACCCAGCGAGAGCCGGCCGGCCAACTGGTACCTACACCACGAAGGAGCACCTCATGAGCAGCATCAGCATCATCGGCGCGGGGAACATGTCCAGCGCTATCGGCGCTTTGGCCCTGAAGGGCGGCAATACCGTCGAGGTCGTCAGTAGGGATTCGGCCAAGGCTGCGTCGCTGGCTCGGGCGCTCGGGGACGGCGCTACGGTCGGAAGGTGGGGTGCCGCGCCAGTCGGCGACATCGTCATCCTCGCCGTGCTGTTCGAGAGCGCCGTGGAGGTCGTCGGCGAGTTCGGGGAGGCACTGGCCGACAAGATCGTCGTCGACATCACGAACCCCTTCAGCCCCGGCGGCATCGGGCTGGCTGTCCCTCACGACACCTCGATCGCGCAGATGGTTGCCGAGGCCGCCCCCGAAAGCACCCACGTCGTGAAGGCGTTCAACACCCTGTTCCGCGACGTCCTGGCCTCGGGCGGCCCGCGGGACGTGTTCATGGCCGGCGATGACGCAAAGGCCAAGGCGAGCCTGGCAGCGTTCATCACGTCCCTCGGACATCGCCCGCGGGACGTCGGCGACTTGAGCATGGCGCACTGGCTCGAAGGAGCGAGCCTGCTGGAGATGGGACTTGCCCGAAACGGCCTGGGGTTCAGCCTGTCTCTCGGCGTCGAGCTGGGAACGGAGTAACTGCCCCAACGGCGGCGCGAAGTCCAACGAAGACAACCCGTGCAGGTTGAAGACCAGCGGCTCGATCCGGAAACCAACGGGCGGCCTCATGGGGCCGCTTGAGACGAACACGGCGTGTTCCCGCCGCGCAACACCTGGGCCGTCAGCGCTGCGAATGGCGTTGTCGCGCGGGGCGCGGTGAGGAGTTTTCGGCATCGAGTTCGGTGGCGGCGGCGCGCAGTTCGGTGTTGGTGCTGGTGAGGGTGGCGTTCCGGTTCCGGAGGGTGGTGTTGTGTGCGTGCAGGTCGGCGTTGTCCGCTTCCAGACCGAGGACACGAACGATTCCGGTGAGGTTGATTCCTTCGGTGATCAGTACGCCGATTCGGCGGAGCCTGGCGATGTCGTTGTCGCTGTAGCGGCGGGTGCCACCGTTCGTGCGGGTGGGTTCCAGGAGTCCTTTGCGTTCGTAGAGCCGCAGAGCTTGCACACTCATCCCGGCGAGCTCTGCGGCGGTGGTGATGCCGTAGACACCTGTGGTGCCGTCACTCGCAGCGGGGGGTGGGGTTGATCCTCGAGAACCGCTGTTGGCCATCAATTATCCTTGTTCCTCTTGCGACCCGTCTGTGCCTGGTGATATAAGGAATCTACACCAGCGGACATACATCGGCGCGATTTGTGGATGACCGGCAAGGGGTGAGGTACACGTGATGCGGGGTCGTGGGGACACCGGCACGGCGCTCGGTTCCGGAGCAGTGGACGACCAGTTCTGGGCGTTGGTCTGCGAGGACGAGGAGTGGCTGAAAGCGGAGTTCGACGCGATCGTCAGCGCGCCGGCCGAGGTCCGCCGGCGTTCCGGTGCCCGACCGTCGGTCCCTGCCCCGGATACCCACCGCCGCCGCGCTTTGCGACCGGGGGAGCGGGTTGGGGTCGCGTCCGGTCGGTCGAGACGGCGTGGTCGGCGATGGAGCCGGGAACGCTCACCTCCGATCGGGTTGACACCTCGAAGCCCAACGACTTGATAGCCACCCGCCTGCCGGCAACAGCAATGCGGAACCTGGAAAGGGGTGATGCCATCGACGATCACAGTTCGACGACCGGCCGGTTCACACCGCCTGCACTGTCTCACTTTTCACGTGCGGACAACCCTGATTCACCGGGATACCGCGCCCGCGTCTCGTGACGCATCGTGCAGCGGGCCGTGTGCTCACGGTCAACCCCATCATCAGCGGCCGCCGGGGGACCCCGGCGGCCGCTTCGTCTTGGTTGCGCAATGACTGCGCCGGTTGCGCAGGCGCCGCAACACCTTCGGCGAAGTCGCCGTAGCCGGTGCGTGTCTCACACCCAGCGCCCTTGCGGTCTGGTACCTCCAGTGCTATAACAAATCTATGCCTGCCGCGATAGATACGGGAGGTGGAGCTCACGTCGAGTGGAAGGATTTGGGAGGTGGTTCGTGATGCTCATGCGTACCGATCCGTTCCGTGACCTGGACCGGCTGACCCAGCAATTGCTGGGCACCAGCGCCCGGCCGTCGGCGATGCCGATGGACGCTTGGCGGGAGGGTGACCGGTTCGTCGTGGAGTTCGACCTACCCGGGGTGAACCCGGACACGGTGGACCTGGACGTGGAACGCAATGTGTTGACGGTGACCGCGCAACGCTCACCGGTCGACGATCAGGCGGAGTTCCTGGCCGCGGAACGCCCGCGTGGAGTGTTCAGCCGGCAACTGGTGTTGGGGGACAACCTGGACCTGGACCGGATCGAGGCGGCGTACCGGGACGGGGTGTTGCGGCTGCACATCCCGGTCGCCGAGAAAGCCAAGCCCCGCAGGATCACCATCAACACCGCCGGCACGTCCGGGACCGATCAGGCCATCACCACCGGGAACGGGAACACCCGGCCGCGCCGTGACACGGTCGACGCCCAGAGCGGGACGGGCTGACCTGCTGATTCCGCCTCGGGTGCCCTCACCGACCGATCGAGGGCACCCGAGGTCGGGAAGCGATGACACCCGGGCGGTCGTCCGGCGGTGGGTGTGCAGGAGAAGGGAGCGTCATGAACAGGGATGCGACCTGCCGTCTTGACGGATCGGGCCTGGCTGCGGGTGCGCTGGCGGAATCGGTACGGAGGGCGGTTTCCCAACAATCTCCGCAGGAGTCGCTGCCGATGGCGATCGACGTGGCCGTGGCCTACGGACGATGTGACCACGCGTCCATCACCATGGTCGGACCGAACCGAGCCATGGAGACGGTCGCGGCGTCCGGTGAGCGAACTGTCAAGGCCGACCGGCTGCAGTACGACCTGGGACAGGGTCCGTGCCTGGACGCGGCCAGGTCCGACAACATCGTCAGGGTCAACGACCTCGCCGCGGAAATCAGGTGGCCGTTGTGGTCACCTCTCGCCGCGGACCTGGGAATGGGAGCAATTCTGGTGATGCCTCTCTTCACCGACGTTCCGCTGGGCACGTTGAACCTGTATTCCGAGAACCCGCGTGAATTCGAAGGAACGGACCTGGAGGCAGCGAAAGTCGTTGCCGCGCATATCTCCGTGATACTCGACCACACCCGGGTTCACAGAAATATGTCACAGGCTGTCAAGTCCCGAACGATGATCGGGCAAGCACAAGGCATCTTGATGGCCCGCCACCGCATCACCGCCGACAAAGCGTTCGCCGTCCTGCGGCGCTACTCCCAGACCACCAACACCCGGCTCGCGGTCATCGCCGAGGAACTGATCAACACCGGGCACCTACCCGATCTCACCATCGCAACCGGCGACCATCCGGGATGACGTCGGGCAGGGACTGAACATCGCCACCTGGTCAACTAGGGGTGTGCATGGGGGTGCAGTGAGAGTGAATCGCCCCGGCACCAGGTACGTAGGTGCCGGGGCGATCGCCGGTGGTCGTTCCTCACACACCGGGGCGTCCGGGTGTGTGGATCGTTCCTGCCCGGGGCGTCCGGGTCGAAAGGTGTTAGTGCGCGGGGGCTGTCGCTTTGCTGGCGGTGTGGCGGTCAGCGGTGTCAACAGCATCGTCGGTGTCGTGGTGGACGTCGACGTCCTCGATTTCCAGTTCTGCCTCCGAGGTGAGCAGGTGCGGGTGGTGCTTGGCGTCGTAGAGGACCTGCTTGGCTCGGTCTTGGTCGAAGTCGCCCTCCCATTTGGCGACGACGATGGTGGCGATGGCGTTGCCCAGCACGTTGATGAACACCCGGCCCTCGTTCAGGATGCGGTCGACCCCGACGATCAGGGCGAGCGCGGCGACCGGGACGGTGCCGATCGCGGCCAGGCTGCTGGCCAGCACAACGAACGCGCCGCCGGCGATTCCTGCGGTGCCCTTGCTGGTCAGCATCATGATGCCGACCAGCAGCAGTTGCTCCTGCCAGGACAGGTCGATCCCGGTGGCCTGGGCCAGGAACAGGGTGGCCATGGTCAGGTAGATCGCTGAGCCGTCGAGGTTGAAGGAGAAGCCGGCGGGAATGGTGATGCCGACGACGGGTTTGCTGGCGCCGAGGTTTTCCAGTTTTCGCATCAGTTGCGGGAGCACCGTTTCACTGGAAACGGTGGCCAGCACGATGATCAGTTCGGTCTTGAGGTAGCGGATCAGCCCGAACAGGCTGAGCTTGCAGGCCCGCATGACGGGCCAGAGCACGATGAAGATGTAGGCCACGCAGGTGCCGGTGAAGACCAGGACCAGCATGCCCAGGTTGGCCAGGCTGGACGCGCCGTAGGTGGCGGTGACCGCGGCCAGGGCCCCGAGCGTGCCGTACGGGGCGAGTTTCATGATCCAGCCGACGATCCGGAAGATGATGCCCTGGAGTGCGGTGATGAAGTCGGTGACCGGTTTGCCCTTGGGGCCGGCCATGTTCAACGCGAAACCGAAGACGATCGACACCAGCAGGGCCGGCAGGATCGCGCCGTCGGTGAACGCGGACAGCAGGGTTTCGGGGATGAGTTCGGTGACGAAGTGCACGAACCCGACCTCCTGGCCCTGGCCGGGGATCTTGGACGGGTCCAGGGTGCTGGCGTCGATGTTCATCCCCGCACCGGGTTTGAAGATGTTCCCGACGATCAGGCCGATGAGCATCGACAGCAGCGACAGGCCGATGAAGTAGACCAGCGCCTTGATGCCGATCTTCCCGACCCGGCGGACGTTGTCCATGGTGGCGACCGCGTGGACCACCACCACGAAGATGACCGGGGCGACGATCATCTTGACCAGGGCGATGAACCAGTCGTTGAGCGGTTTGAGCGCGACACCGACCGCCAGGGAGGAACAGGCCGATCGCGATGCCCAGCACGGCGCCGATCACGACCTGCACCCACAGTTCCTTCAGGTGCCGGAAAGGTGAACGGGATTTCTTCTTCGGTACGACTTCTTGGGACATTTGCCCCACTCCTTACACAGCATTGTGAGGATTGTTCACAGCTGATCCAGCGACCACGGGCCGAAGGCCTCGTGCGAGCGATCAGCCCAGGCGAGGGCCGCGTCGACTCAACTGGAAAGTGAACGATCCGATTATTGATGGATTCTGTGCGAACGTTCTCGCAGATCGGTTCTTCTCGGAGTCGTCGTGATCGACGCGTGGACCCAGATCAGCTGTGCAGCGCCTTGAGCACCTTGTAAAAGGCGGCCTTGCCTTCGAAGCCGATGCCGGGGATGTCGGTGAGCCCCACCTGGCTGTCCAGCACGACGGCGTTGTCGGCGAAACCGCCGGTGGGCTGGAACTCACCCGGGTAGGACTCGTTCCCGCCGAGCTTGAGCGCGGCCGCGATGTGCAGCGAGAACTGGTGCCCGCCATGCGGGATGCAGCGGCGGGAGGACCAGCCGTGCTGGGCCAGCATGTCCTGGATCCGCAGGTATTCGGTGAGGCCGTAGCTCAGCGCGGGGTCGACCTGGATGATGTCCCGGTCGGGGCGCATCCCGCCGTACCGGATCAGGTTCCGGGCGTCCTGCAGGGAGAACAGGTTCTCCCCGGTCGCGATCCGGCCCTTGTAATGCTCGGACACCGTCGCATTCAGGGCGTAGTCCAGCGGGTCGCCGATCTCCTCGTACCAGAACAGGTTGTAGGGCTCGATGGCCTTCGCGTATTCCAAGGCCTCGGACAGGTCGAACCGGCCGTTGACGTCGACCGCGAGACGCTGGCCGTCGCCGCCGACGACGTCCAGCACGGACTCGATGCGCTTGAGGTCCTCACCCAGGGGGGCGCCGCCGATCTTCATCTTGACCACCCGGTAGCCCATGTCGAGGAACCTGCGCATTTCGTCCTGCAGCTCGGGCAGCCCCTTGTCCGGGGCGTAGTAGCCGCCGGCGGCGTAGACGAACACCGAGTCGTCGGGCTGGCCGTCGCCGTACTTGTCGGACAGGAACCGGTACAGCGGCTGCCCGGCGACCTTGGCCGCCAGGTCGAACAGCGCCATGTCGATGACGCCGACCGCGACGGAGCGTTCCCCGTGCCCGCCGGGCTTTTCGTTGCGCATCAGGAAGTCCCACGCCTTGGTGGGATCGAAGTTGCTGCCGTCCTCGTTCAGGATCTCGTCAGCCGGGGCGGCCAGCAGGCGGGGGATGATCCGGCGCCGCAGGATGTCGCCCGCGGAGTACCGGCCGTTCGAGTTGAACCCGTATCCGACAAGGGGTTTGCCGTCCACGATCACGTCGCTGACCACCGCGACGATCGAGCAGTCCATCGAGCTGAAGTCGATCCAGGCGTTCCGGATGGACGAGCTGATGGGGACGATTCCCTCATGCACCGACACGATCTTCATTGATCCTCCAAGGTCTTGTAACTTATAAGATGTAAGAGGAAGGTATTATAAGAACCGACCGAGCACAAGGGGGCAGCGATGAGTTCGCCGAATCTTTTTTCCACCAAGAGCGACGCCGCCTACGCCGAGGTCCGCCGACGCATCCTCGCCGGCGAACTCGCCCCCGGGTCGGTCCTGGACCAGTACTTGCTGTCCGACCAGATGGGCATGAGCATCACCCCGCTGCGGGAGGCATTACGCCGACTCCGCGGCGAGGGACTGATCGACATCGACGTGCACAAGAACACCCGGGTTGCACCGTTGAGCGCTGATGAGGCCCGGGAACTGTTCGAGATCCGGATGGCCCTGGACCCGGCGGCCGCGGAACTCGCCGCCCAGCGCCGGACCGACGCAGACATCAAGATCCTGCAGAACGCCGCCAAACACCTCGTGCCGGTCACCCGAACCTGGGGAGAGAAGGGGCTCCTCGCCCATTCCGCGTTCCACCGCGCCATCTACGTCGCGTCGCACAACGACAACCTGATCGGCATGCTCGACGGACTGTGGGACAAATCCGACCGCTACCGCCGGTTGGGGCTCATGCTGCCCTCCGGCGCGGAGAACCGGGAACGCGACTTCATCGAACACCGCAAAATGATGGAAATGATCATCGACCAGGATGCCCCCGGAGTCGCTGACCTGATGCGCCAACACATCCGGCTCAGCCTCACCGTCGCCGCCATCGACGCCCTCGACGAACAACTCGGCAACGTTGTCACTGCCAAGCGGTAGCAGAAAGTCTTGATTGGTGCCGGCCAGGATCGGTGGACGAATACCGCACGGTTGGAAGATGGCCCACTGCCAGCACACTTGGCGGGCTGTCAGGCCAGCGCTAAATTTAGCTACAACCAAAACGAGCCGGTTGGCTCACGGCAGTGGGAGCAGACAATGACGAGTGTGACGATCTTCGGGTCCGGCAACATGGGTACCGCCATCGCAGGGGTGTTGAAGGCCGGGGGTGCCAACATCGAGCACATCGGCGCCGGGGACACGACTGCAAGGTCGCCGGCGATATCGTCGTCCTGGCCGTGCCTTACCCAGCGCTGGCCGGCATCGTCGCCGCCTACGGTCCGCAGCTGGCCGATAAGATCGTGGTGGACATTACGAACCCGTTGAACTTCGAAACGTTCGACTCTCTCACGGTTCCCGCGGACAGTTCCGCTACCGCCGAGCTCGCGGCGGCCTTGCCGTCGTCGACGGTGCTCAAGGCGTTCAACACGACGTTTGCCGGCACCCTGGGTGCCAAGACGGTCGGCCCGAACAAGACCACCGTGCTGATCGCCGGTGACGACGCGGACGCGAAGTCGGAGCTGGCGGCGGCGATCTCGGCCGGTGGTGTCGACGCGATCGACGCCGGGAGCCTGAGTCGGGCCGCGAGCTGGAAGCCGTCGGATTCCTCCAGTTGACCCTCGCAGCCAGCGAGAAGGTCGGCTGGACCGGTGGTTTCGGCATCGTCCGGTAACCCGATCAGCCCCCATCGCGACGGAGGAATGACATGACTAACACCAGTACTGCCGGATCTGCCGGTGCGACCACCAGGGACCTGCTCGCCGCTGGCACGTCGATGGGCGCCGTGACCCTGCTGGTCGCCGACCTTGATCTGATGACGGCCTACTACCGGGATGCGGTGACCCTCACTCTGCTCGCGCAAGGGCAGGGCCGCAGCGTCCTGGGCCGAGGCGCCACGCCGATCGTCATTTTGGAGCACGCACCCGCGTTGCAGCACGCAGGACCACGGGAGGCCGGGCTGTTCCATACGGCGATCCTGTTTCCCACCCAGACCGACCTCGCCGAAGCTGTCTACGCCGTCGCGTCGCGTCACCCAGGGTCGTTCACCGGCAGCGCAGACCACCTGGTCAGTCAGGCGTTCTACTTCAACGATCCGGAAGGCAACGGTGTCGAGCTGTACTGGGACCGGGACCGGACCGCGTGGAGCTGGATCCACGGCCGGGTCGAGATGGACACCCTGATGCTCGACCCGAACGCCTTCTGCGGGAATTCAGATCCCCTGAGCCGCGGGACACCACGAGTCCGGCCTCTGTCGGGCACGTTCATCTCAGCGTCGGAGACGTGGCCACCGCCCGCGACTTCTACGTTGATCGGCTCGGATTCCAGACCACCGCGGAGCTGGGTTCTTCGGCGCTGTTTGTCAGTGCCGGCGGCTATCACCATCACATGGCGATGAATACCTGGAACAGCTGTGGCGCCGGCAAACGCGGATCGCGCTGGGGCTGGGCCTGGTACGGATCGAGGTCCACCGACGATGACCTGTATTCCTGAGCGACCGGCTGCACCACCACGGCCTGCCCCAGCGGGACGACGGCCGGGTCCTCGGGTTCGACGACCCGTGGCTCAACCGCATCGAGGTCACCAGCAGGAGCGGTAGGTAACCGTGGCTCGAAAGAGAACCCAATGGCTCTCCCCAACCGAGCAGGATGCCTGGATGGGGCTGATCGGTGTGGTGGAGTTGCTGCCGGGTGCACTGGACAGTCAACTGCAACGCGACGCCGGGGTCAGCCACTTCGAATACATGGTCCTGGCGAAGCTGTCCGAAGCACCCGACCGCACCCTGCGGATGACAGCACTTGCGGCGCACACCAATTCCACGCTGGCCCGGCTCTCCCATGTGATCAGCCGGCTCGTGAACCGGGGGTTCGTCGAGCGCATCCCCTGCCCGCAGGACAAACGGGCCACGAACGCTCACCTCACCGATGCCGGTTGGCAGCACATCCGGGCAACAGCACCCGGTCACGTCGCGGCGGCCCGCGAGCTGGTGATCGACTCGCTGTCGGCCGCGCAGATCGAGCAGTTACGCGATATCACCGCATGCATTCTGGCCCGGCTCGATCCCACGCAGCGGTTCAATCCCAAACCTGAGAATTCAACGCAGCCTGCTGATTGAGTTTGTACCTGCCGGGGTGCATTGCAGCGCAGGTCAAAGATGGCGTTCGCAGCTTCTGGTCGCGCTGATAGACGTCTGCTCGGCACAGAGTGTGTCCTGCTTATGTACCTGGCGCTGCGGGTTGCGCAAAACGTGGCCACGATACTCGTCGTGGTCATTGAATTGAATTGCTGGAGCTATCAACACCTTAAGGCCGCCAGCAAACTTGCATACCTTGAGAACCAATGATAATAAAGGAGGATCAAATGAGGCGCAATGAGAAAACGATTGCCTCACCGACATTTCCGACACCACGATCAACCTGGCCCTCGTGCTTGGTCTTTTCGGTGTCCTAGCTGGTATCGGCTCGAGTGATTGGGCCGTGACGTCGACCCTTTTCATCCTAGCGGCCGTCGCCGGCGTCGGCGGACTCGTCATCCGCTACACCAATCGTGATTCGCGGAAGCTTGACAAGTACGACGAGAATCCTGCTGTGAAGGCTCCGGTCGCTGAGCTGGTGGGGCCGCTCCGTGCTGCCGGTTCATCGGAGTCAACACCGGGAGCGGGGTTCAACGTGAATCAGTTCTACCGGTATCCGATGAACCGGGTCGCCGCGATTTTTGCCGGCCTCTCAGGTGTCAAGGCAGCATTGCCTCAGCTCGAACAGGCAGGGTTCGACTTGACCGGAGTGAACGTGCTCAGCGGGCGGGAAGGAGCCCGCCTGCTTGACCTTGATGGCACTGGCCACGGTCTTTTAGCGCGTGCACTGCGGGTACTGCAGCGTGGCGGAGCATTTGAGGGAGAAACGCTGAGAATACACCATTCCGCCCTCGGGAGTGATCAGTCCGTCGTCTTCGTTCCCGTGCGGAACGACAGGGATGAGCAACAGGCCGCCGAATCCTGCGCCGATGCGGGGGCCGCTCCATATTCAGGTTCAATCGCTGGACCATTCACCCGCTACCCGGAATCGAACAATATTAGTTCGGCTATCGGTGCGGACGCAACGATGTCCATTACGAATATCGGGTGCACGCCCCGTCCTATTCGAACGTCGTGTCTTCGTGCATGGGGTTGGGTATGCCGCTGGGTCATCCCGGCCGCTGCCTCGATGGACACCGTTCATGATCAGGAAGGCCCCTCGAGATTCGCTTTCGGTAGGCGGCTACAACCGTATTCGGCACCGCGCTTGCGGCATTTGTGAAACTCCACCTACGTTCCGCTGAGATGTCGCCGCCACTCGCCCGGTGATCACCCCTTGGGCGCACCCTCGGCGAGATCGGGCGAGTGATCAGGTTGAGCGACACAAAGCAATACAGCGCCTGGTCGGACGACCACGGACAGCGTTCGATCGGGTTCTATGACGTCGCCGTCGAGTTCCCGGGGTTGCGGCCGGTCACTGACTATCTTGATCGTCGAGCCGCGAAGAATTTCCATCCGGGGCACCCGTTCTCGGCCGCGCATGACAGCCCACGCCAACGTCACCCAGTGCCAGATGCTCCGTGGGGACAGTACCGCCACTTCCATCTGTCCGTTGTCGGGTTGGGCGTCGGGGAGGAGGTTGATCCCGGCTTGCAATCGTCCGACGTTGCCGACGAGCACCGTTCTGGCGCGGCGTGTCAACGGCGGACCGTCGTCAATCCTGATGACGGCCTTCATGGGTCGATCGCGAAGGTGTTTGATGGCTGAGACCACGTAGGCAGGGGCGCCGAACCTGGCCTTCAGCGCGGTTGACGCATCGTCCATCATGGCCGCATCAAAACCCATCCCCGCCATGACAGCGAAGACCTCGCCATCGACCTCCCCAATGTCCAGCCGCCGCCGGCCACGTTCCATCGCCAGTTTCACCCCGGCCGCCGGGTCGTTTGGCAAGCCCAGATTGGTGGCCAGCAGATTGCCGGTGCCCGCGGGCAGCACCGCCAATGCCGTTTCGCTGCCCATGAGTCCGGCGATCACCGATCGCACGGTCCCGTCTCCGCCGCACACGAAGACGACTTGGGCGCCCTGAGCGACGGCCTGCCTGGCCTGCCCGGTACCGGTGTCCTGGGGAGTGGTTTCGAACCAGTCCGGCGCCGGCCAACCGGCGGCCGTCAAACAGCTCTGGATCACCTGCCGGCGCTGTGGCAGATCCTGCACCCGTACCGGGTTGACGATCACCGCCGACCGCAGCGGACCATCGACCGACGTTTCATGCCGCGAAGTCGCATGCATCGCGGCCGGTGTCGACACGACGGCGTTCGAAGCGGTGGTGGGACCAACCGGGGATTGCGGCTGTATCAAGGGTGCTGGCATAAGGATCCTTCGCGGTAACGTACGTCAACGAAACACGAATGCCCTTGCAGACGAACATCCTTGGCGACGACTGAACCGGGCGGCGCCGGACCAAGTTTGCTGAGGTCGTCAACCGCTGAGTGCCATCAATACCCCGGGTCCACATCACCAGTACCCCACTGCGGCCGTGTCAATCGGCAGCCACACCACGACCGGGTGACTCCTGGCCTGCAGTTCCGTTGCACATCTTGCAGGACCTTCGCAAAGTCGCCTCTCGGAACGGACATCCACATCAGCGGCCGGCCGGTCCACGACAGCGTCAGGACGGCCAGTGCCAGCGGCCAAACAGGTTGCTCGAGTTCCTGACTGCGCCGCCGCTCGTGCTTCGCTAAGAAGTGATGCTGTCGCGGTCTATCTCGTAGCGGCGACGGCCGCGAGGATGAGCGCGGTAACGGCGCGTGGGTGACTGACCATCGCTGCGTGGGAGCTGCGGATTTCAACGGTCTTGGCGTTGGCCCGTGCTGCCATCGCCCGTTCTGCCTCTGGTGGGATGGCCTTGTCCTGGCTGGCGACCAGGTACCACGACGGGATGGTTTTCCAGGCGGGTTCACCCGATGGTTCGCCGAGCGAGGTGAGGGCAGCGGGTCGTTGGGTAGCGGCCATGACCGCTGCCGTGGACTTGGGCACATCCGCGGCGAAGACTGCCTGAAACGATTCGACCTTGATGTAGGCGTCCAGGTTGCCCTCGGGTGGTGGGACGGGGTCGAAACCGGGGATCGGCCGCAGGTAGATGTTGTCCAGCAGGTCGGAGTGGCCACCGCCGAGGCTGTTGGCATCGCCGACGCTTTCACCGGCCTTCAGGGCGTAGGCCGCGATGTAGACGAGCGCCTTGACGTTGGGGTTCCCGGTGGCGGCGTTGGTGATCACCGCTCCGCCGTAGGAATGCCCGACCAGGATCAGGGGACCGGTAAGGGTGCTGAGGAAGGCTCGGAGACTGTCGGCGTCGCCGGACAGGCCACGGAGCGGGTTCGCCGGCGCGAGGACCGGGTACCCGGCGCGTTGGAGGGTGGTGATGCTGTCGGCGAACCCGGACGCGTCGGCGAAGGCGCCGTGCACGAACACGATCGTCGGTTTGGCGGTGGACCCCGGCCGATCGGCTGCGAACGCGGTCTCGCTGACGGCTACCCCGGTTGCGCTGGACGCGCTCGGCAACAGCATCGCCAGGACAATCGTGAGCAGAACGGTAAGAATTGCCGAGATTCCCCGACGGCGGGGGATCGAGATCGGGCGGGATGGAACGGAACGTTTCATGTCAACCTCCGAAGACTGTGGGTTTTTGCGGAACGGGTGAGTGGTCGCGAGCTGGTGGGCTCGAGCGCCGATGGCGGGCACGCCGAACGTAGTCAGCTGAAACGCTTGACGAAGCCGAGCGCGATCTCGGCGACCTCCTGCCAACCATGGTCGATGGTCAGGGAATGTCCGCGGTCGGGGACGTCGACGATCTCGGTGACGGCGTCGTTGTGCTTCGCCAGGTACTTGTGGGTGGCGTGGGTGATGGCGGTCGGGGCGGTGTTGTCGTTGTCACCGGCGATGATGAGAACCGGCCCCCGGTCGGGGTTCTCGGTGTTGACCTTGGTCTCGCCTCCGAACGGGTTGAAGTTGGCAACGGCGGCCTGGAAGAGCGGAGCACCGGATGCCGGTACGTGGTAGGTCTCGTAGAGTTGTTTGGCCTCAACGTCGTCGAGGTTGTTGGTCCAACCGAACTGGAACTGTTCGAAGGTCAGCGAGATGGCCTTGCCGTGATTGGTCGGGTTGCCCAGGACAGGTGCTGCTGATTTCAGGGCACTCAGCGGCAGTGGCAGAACCCCTTTGAACGGGGCGTTGTCGATGGACACGGTGGAAAATGATGCGCCCTCGCCGGCGATCTTCAAGGAGATCAGTCCACCGAAGGAATGGCCGATGACTGCGGGCTTCTTCGTCAGGCGAGAGATGGCTTCCAGGTAGTGGTCGGTGACCTGTTGAACCATCTTGTGGGCGAAGACGTCCGGTCTCTCGTAGGCCTCGGCCAGTGTTGCCGGGTCGTCCGGCCAGCCCGGAGCGATGGTGGTGTAGCCGTTGGCTTCGAAGAAGGCGCGCCAGTTCAGCCAACTGCTGGACAGCAGCCACAAACCGTGCACGAAGGCCACCGGCGTGAGACCGGATTCGTTGGCTCGGTCTATTTCTGCGACCTCCCAGTCGGTGAGATGCGGGGTGGAAGCGTCGGTCATGGCGGATCTCCTCGGCGGTGATTTGCCCGGTGAACACACGGCTGGGTGGGTGGATGGGCTGACGGTATTGCCGTTCTGGCCGGCAATATCTCCCCTGCGTGCAGCGTTGTGTACTCAGAACGCACACGAGGTCACGCTGGCCCGGGCACGGTCCCGGGCGCCGGAAACGCCCAGGGGCTTTGTGGTCAGAGTTTTTGGCGGGCGATGGATCGCCACTCGCGAGGCGACATCCCGTACGCCTGGCGGAACTTGCGGGCAAAGTGGGCGGTGTCGATGAATCCGCAGTGTCGGGCGATCGCCGAGATCGTGTGAGCGGCGGCGTCAGGGCGTGCCAGTTCGCCGCGGGCCGCGATCCAGCCGCTGTGTGATGATCCATTGGCCCAGCGACTGTTCGTTGGTCCTGGACCACACGTTGTACAGCTGTCGCAGCGAGATATGATGGACAGCAGCAATTTTGGCTGGTGTCAGGCTTGGTTCACGAAGGTGATCGCCCAGGTACAAGGTGATCCGCAGGGGCAGACTGTCGGTGATGGCCGAGTGTTGCCGATCCGGGTCCGCACCGGTACTGACGATGAGAGCACGCACCAGTTCGGTGGCGGCGTTGCCAACCATCGCCAACGCGGGACCGGGCGGGATGTTATCGAGGTCGACGCTGAGCCGAAGGATGTGGTCGCGAACCAGTGGGTAGATGGGGCTTGATTCGACGCGTTCCGCCGCGGTGCGGACCTGGTCGACAGGTAGCCCCAGGACCGCGTGCTCAATTCCCAGCGCGAAGGTTTCACCGCCGCCGATGCGGTTGAACTCGTACGGGGCGGCCTGATCGGTCACCAGAATCCTGGGCTGCGCAGAGTCCACCTGTCGGTCCTGCCGCCCGGCGGTGTAGGTCCAGCGACCGGCGCCGAGGACCGTGACTGAGAAACGTTCCGGTGCAGCGACTCGGACCTGACGCGACGTCCTGGTCAGGCAGACCCCCGACCCGTCGCGGTGCATCAGGGTGGTTCCGCCGCCGAGTTGCCACAGTTTGATCCGCGCGTAGATCTGATCCGGGGGCGGCTCGTGGGTGATCCTGGCCGGAATCCCCGACCGTTGCATGGCCTGTCCGACAGCGTCGGCACGGTCCCGTTCGGGGAGTAGATCCGTATCCAGGATGACCGCCATGAATGCCGCACTCCTGTCCTGACTTGCCCCGCGTGCTGCTCGTCTTCGATGGCCCGACATGAGGTCAATCTGTGCTGACATATCGGCTGAGTGTGCGGTTCAGTGTGCTCACCGTGCGGCCGGATATCTGCACGCCCGGAACAGCGGCGTGCACGTTCAGCACACCACGGGATGGGCGGGGAAGCTAGCCTGGGGCTTCCCCAGCAACGCGGACGACGGGGGGCTCGTGACCCAACAACCAGCCGAAAGTGACGACTATGGCCGAGGTCTTGTCGCCTTCATCCCTGGCACTTGGATGCACGACAGTTCCTGGGCACCATGGCAATCGGTGTTCGACCGCAACGGATACGACAGTCTCGTCGTCGGCGGTACCGATCCGGCCGGCATCACTCAGGGGACGGATGCCAGAAGGAACAAGCCCGCGGGCATCACCTTCAAGTCACTACTGAGGGTCTGTACCGTGGCGCTGTCGAAACTGGCCGAACCACCGATCCTGATCGGGCACGGGTCGGGGGCCTTGCTCGCCCAGGTGCTCCTCGATCGTCGGGGCGTCGCCAGCGCCGCGATCGCGCTGTGCCCGGCTCGCGCCGGATGGGTGTCCAGGACCGCTCTTCCCGGCGTTGGCCGCACCGCTGTCACCGTCGGCCGCCTGGCCCCGCCATTCGGTAGGCGGATCAGCCAGGCGGCGTTTGTTCAGTCCTACGCGAACACCAGACCGGTGGCCGAGGCGGCCGATCTCTACCGGCGTTACGTCATCGCCGGCTCGTGTCGACCGCTCTTACAAGCCGCCTACACCTTGCATTCTCCCGGAGGCTCCGGGTCGCCGACGGACCGGCCGCCCCTGCTGCTCGTGAGCGGAGGAAAGGACCGGTTGATCCCAGAGGCCACCGCCCGATCATGGGAACGGTACGGGCGGCGACGTCATCCCGACAGCGTCACCGACCACCACGTGTTCCCGGACCGCGGTCATTCCCTGACCGTCGACCGCGGCTCCGAGGACGTGGCCAACTTCTGCCTGGATTGGTTGAGCAGTCAAAACCTATGACCTCGCAACAACCGGGAAGCAAGAGTGCCCCGACCGTCCGGGGTTGAGAGTGTCGGTCGAACCTGCTGAGGTGGGTAGGAGACTTCGGAGGCGAGGGCCAATGTGTCGGTGGATGGCGTATTCCGGTGATCCGATCCTGGCAGAGGACCTGTTGTTTCGGCCGGCGCATTCGCTGATTGATCAGAGCCTGCACTCCCGGATGGGGGCGACGACGACCAATGGCGACGGGTTCGGCGTCGGCTGGTACGGCGACCGGGCGGCGCCGGCTGTCTTCAAGGCGATCGAGCCGGCCTGGAATGACCGGAATCTGCGTGAACTCGCCAGCCAGGTACGCACCCGGCTGCTTTTCGCACACATCCGGGCGTCGACCGGCTCGCCGGTTCAGCGAAGCAACTGCCACCCTTTCCGGTACGACCGGTGGTTGTGGATGCACAACGGGGCGATCGCTGAGTTCCACCGGGTCAAGCGCGACCTGATGCTCGCCATCGATCCGTCGCTGTATCCGGATATCGAGGGTTCGACGGACTCGGAGGCACTGTTCTTTCTTGCGCTGACCTTCGGGTTGATCGACGACCCGCCGGGAGCTGTCGAGCGTGCTGTTGGGTTTGTCGAGGACGTCGGTCATCGCCACGGCATTGAGGATCCGATTCAGATGACCGTCGCGACCAGCGACGGATCGTCGATCTGGGCCTTCCGCTATTCCAGCATTGGTACTTCCCGGTCGTTGTTCTACTCGACCGACGTGGCGGCCCTACGCCAGTTGCATCCGGAGGTACCCGTCCTGCGAACCCTCAGCGACGAGGCGCGGCTGGTCGTTTCCGAACCACTCGGCGACCTCGAGGGGGCCTGGAACGAAGTTCCAGAGGCCACTTGGGGTGTCGTTCGAGAAGGCGAAGACGAACTCCACCCCTTCAACCCGAGAGCCTGAGTTCGCCGGAACGGGCTGCAGATTGGCGGGCGGCAGCAGGAAGGCCGACGCGGGCGTCCACACCCGCCCCGCTGGCGTCGGGCTGGGCAGTGCGCGATTGGGCCACCGGTTTGCCGTTCCGCATCAACTCGGCGTCGATCAACCGATGGGTCGGCACGCATGCTGATCCGGTGACGCCCTGAACTTCGATCCGTGCGGGGAGGGCCCACCCAATGGTGACCTCGAGCGGAAGCCTCCGCCTCGGCCCTTGCTGCGCTCACCTGCACGGAACCAGACCGAGCCCAGGAGGGCTACCGTAGTAAGGACACCATCGAGCTGGTCTCTGCCCGCACTGTCAACCGACAGCCGCCCACCGGGATCCCGTGCACATCCTGTGCCGCCCGGGAAGAGAGCACCCATGTCGTGGAGCGAAGCCACCATCGCCAAGAACCATAACGGGACAATCACTTTGGGTGGGTTGCTCCAAACACCGGCCGCATCCTCGGCCGACGGCCCCGCAGACTTACGGGCAGCGGTTCTCGCCGAGGCGGCCAGGGCCGCCATTGCGCACGCAGCACCGGTTGACGCCTTGCAAGCCGTCATCGACATGGCGGTACAAACCGGACCATGCCAAGCGGCCAGCATCACCGCCCTGAAACCCGGCAAATTGGTCAGCACCATAGCGGCGTCGGACGACCGTGTTCGGCAGGCAGACCAGCTGCAATATGAGTTCGCCGAAGGCCCATGCCTGGACGCGGTGTGGACCGACGGCGTGTTCATCATTCCCGACCTGGCCACCGACGGCCGCTGGCCGCGGTGGGCTCCCGAGGCAAAGCGCTTGGGAATCGGGTCGTCGATATCGGTGCACCTGTTCACCGACACCAAACTTGGTTCGCTGAACATGTATTCCCTTCTGCCACGGACGTTCAGCGCCACTGATGTGGAAAATGCCAGGGTGATCGCGGCGCAGGCATCCGTCGTGATGGCCTATACCCGGACCCAAGAAAACCTCTGGAGATCAATCGACGCCCGCAACCTCATCGGCCAGGCCCAGGGCATCTTGATGCAGCGGTACGGGCTGACCGCAGAGAAGGCGTTCGCGGTGCTCCGCCGCTACTCGCAATTCCACAACATCAAACTCACCCGAATCGCCGAGCAGCTCACCACCACCGGCTCACTCCCAGGCCTCGACGCCGCCCCCTTGCCAGGCAACGATCCCGTGTGAAAATTGCAGCCTTGACGGGTGCCTACGCGCGATAGACGGCGCTATCACTGACTTCGCACAGTGAACGGGGGGCGGGTCCTGGGCAGGGCGCCGGCCACTGGATAGGACGGCCCGGGTCGGCCCGGCCGGCTGCTTTCTGAACCGGCCGGGCCTGGGTGTTCGCCGATTCCCGGGTGATCAGCGAAGCACTTGCTGTTGCTGTACCCGTTGCCCGGACCGGCAACCAACCCTCGGTGGGTCCCTGTGCCGGGCCGAGGGAAGCGTGAGGGGTTTTCGGCCGTTCATGGCCACGCATCACAGTCGTGGAGCACGAAAGTGTTTGAACCGCCGGGTGAGGGGCATCACCAGGTAGTCATGTTCCTGGGCATTGTGATTCGCTCCAACTGTTGATCACCCGTCGACCTCGCGCGTCGGGGCCGGCTGACTGACCGCTCGCCGGCTGGGTTGACCCGCAAAAGGTTCCCCTCATCCGGCCGACCAATCACACTTACACCGAACGGTTTTACCGTTCATTGTTGAAGGGCGGCAAGCGATGCCGCAGGGACCTACTGATCTGCACACCCGGGCTTCCACGTCGGCCGATGGACGGGCGGTGATCACCCGCAGGGTGCACGCCCCCGCGGATGTGGTGTGGTCGGTGCTGGCCGACGGGTGGTTGTATGCGAACTGGGTGGTCGGCGCGTCCCGCATCCGGGACGTGGAACCGGATTGGCCGCGCCCCGGCAGCCGCTTGCATCATTCGTTCGGTGTCTGGCCGGCGCTCATCGACGACCACACCCAGGTCCTGACCGCCGATCCCGGCCGGACGCTGCTGCTCAAGGCCCGCGGTTGGCCTGCCGGGGAAGCCCGGGTCCGGATCCAGGTCACCGCGAACGCCCCGGACAGCAGCACGATCAGTATCAC
The DNA here is from genome assembly GCA_963719475.1 of uncultured Actinomycetota bacterium. Classification (GTDB taxonomy): domain Bacteria; phylum Actinomycetota; class Actinomycetes; order Mycobacteriales; family Nakamurellaceae; genus Nakamurella. The sequence goes on from CAVRCD010000018.1 coordinate 19,973, forward strand.
TGAAGACGCGATCGCCGGCCCTGGCCGGCTGCTGCCCCGACCTGTGCGGCAGTTGCTGATCGGCCCCCGGAACACCGAAACCCTCCGCCGTCTCGCGTTGATCGCCGAGGGCCGCCACCGACTGACCCAACTGGACGCCGTCGCTCCATCAACGGCAGCCGACATCCCCACCCGACAAGCCAACTAGTCCTGACGTACCGCCAGCCCGCACACCGAGACAAAGGAGTCCACTGATGTACCTGCACACCCAGCAACTGATCAACGAGATCTTGCCCGACGAACCGGATCCGGCTGCCGCGAATGCCCTGCAGGAAGGCCTGGGCGGACAGTTCGGCGAAATGCGGACAATGATGCAGTACTTGTTCCAGAGCATCAATTTCCGTGGTGACGCGTCGTCCAAGCCGTACAAGGACCTGCTGCAAGGCATCGGCACCGAGGAGATCAGCCACGTCGAGTTGATCGGCACCACCATCGCCCGCCTGCTCGACGGCTCCCCGGCGTACCAGGGGAAGAAGAACGATCCGATCGACAAGCCGGGCGCGAAGGGCGCGACCCCGTTGAAGATCGCGTTGGACACCAGCAACATCCACCACTACCTGGTCGCTGCGCAGGGCGCCTTGCCGGTGGACGCCGCGGGGAACCCGTGGCTCGGGTCGTACGTGTACAACAGCGGCAATCTGATCCTGGACCTGCTGTACAACCTGATGCTGGAATCCACCGGCCGGTTGCAGAAGTGCCGGATCTACGAGATGACCGACAACAAGTCCGCTCGGTCCACCATCGCGTACCTGATCGTGCGCGACCAGGCCCATGAGAACGCGTTCGCGAAAGCCCTGGAAAGCCTGGGCGTGGACTGGGGTAAGACGCTGCCCATCCCGAAGACCAACGCGGAACGGTTCCCGGAAGTGAAGAAACTGGTGGACCAAGGGCTGCAGAGCGTGCAGTACACCTTCAGCGCGGACAACCTGAGCGAGGCCGGAAAGCTGTACCGGGGGGCGTCACCGTCCAACGACGGCACCGAACTTTCGACCGCGTTGATGCCCGACGGCGTCCCGATCACGATCGCCCCGGAACGCCGCGAAGAGTTCTCGCCCGGACTGGACCCCGAGCTGGTTGCGCTGATCCAGGCCACCGCCGAAGTCGAACTGAAAGCAGCCGACCAACCCGGAAAATAACGGGCCACACCCGATGACTGGGTAGGTCGGCTCCGGCTGGGCGACAGCTTGGGCGTCCTGGTCCCCGTTCAATCATCAATTCGGGCAACGTTTTTCGCGAGGCCGATCGGTACGGCGCGTTGTGCGGGTTCCGGGTCAGACCGCCGCGGAGACGACGCCGGTGTGTCGGGGCCTGTTGGTACCGCGGGGCGTTTCAACTGGGTGCGGGGATTGCCGGGTCTGGCGGCCGGGCGGGTGACGGTGGGTCAGCACCTCTGCGGCGACGTCCCGTAATTTGCGGTTGTCGTTCTGAGAGACCGACCGCAGCAGCAGGAAGGCGACTTGGTAGTCGACATTGTGTCGGGCCATCAGGATTCCCACTGCGGCGCCGATCTCCCGGTTGGTGTCGATCGCTGTCTGAAGATTTTCGACCGCCACTTGAAGTGCGGCACGGTCGATGACAATCGCCGCTTGAACAGCAAATGCCGCCGCGAGTCGGCCACGGGAGGATGACGCAGAAACGGTGTCCTGGAACAGGAACCGCAGATAGCCGTGATCACTGGTGCCGATCCGCAACGCAAACATCAGCTCAGTGGTGATGCCGTAGTCCGCCCGCAGTTCCGGCAGGTATCCGGCACCAGGATTGAGGGTGCGGCACGGTCCCTGCACATCGGCGGTAAGCGGGTAGTGCGGCGACCGTCGCCACGCGCAGGCGGTCAGGTCGCTCAGCCCGGCATCGCTGGAAGCCAAGATCCGCAACTCACCAGCGGGAGTGACCCGGACGATGTCCGCCGCGGCGCAGGGAATGAGTTTGGCGGCCAGACCGGTGACCCGACCGGCGGTCATGGCCGGATGTGGGACGTTTGCTGTGTCGGACGCCAGGGTGGCCAGGTGGACTGCGCAGTCGACCACGTCGCTGATCGTCATAGGGGTTCTTTCAGAGCATCATCGCGAATAGACCACCCACATGAAGCTTGCACTGTCTGCCGTTCCGTCACTACCCCCGAAACTATGCAATGCGTACGACCGCCATCCGTTGCTGGAGAACCTGTTCGGGATCCGGAGGCGGTGGTGGAACGAGTCTGCTCGGCCGCGCTTCCCGCGCCGGTGGTGCGTGACTGGCCGGCAACGGGGTACTTGGCACGGTATGACCGATTCGGAGAAAAAGTCGTGACTTCGCCGTCGGGGTCGTCGTCGACGAATTTCTCCTTGGCAGCGCCCAGAACCGTCACGTTGCGGGATCAACGCCACGTCCTGGTCAGGCCGATCCGGTCCACCGACCGCGATGCGCTCGCCGCGGCGTTTCTGCGGTTGTCCAGCCGATCCCAGCAGGCACGGTTCGGCTCGGCCCCATCCGTGCTGCGCGGGGCGGCACTCCGCCACTTGATTGACACGGTGGACGGCGTTGACCACGTGGCATTCGCCGCCTTCACCCAACCCGAACCCGGCCTGCTCGTCGGGGTGGCTCGTATCCTTCGCTACCCTGACGACCCCCAGTCCTTGGACGTCGGGATGACCGTCGCCGATGACTACCAGGAAAGTGGCCTGGGCAGCGCCATGGCCGCGCTGCTGGCTCAGCACCGGCCCCGGCCAGCCCGCCGCGTGATCACAGAGGTCATGAGTGGCAACCACCGCGCCATGTCGCTCCTCACTGCTTTCGGCCGACCGCTCCGCGGGCAGGATGGCCGAATATTCATCGAACTGGACGACAACCTGACTGCCGGGTGTTGATCCTCAGTTTTCGCTCAGGACCCGGCGGGTGCGGAAGTGTCTCCACGGCTGTTTCTGAGTCGCTGGCCCTGCTCGATATCCTGAGCGTCCTTGGCCGCGTTCTTCTTGATGACCCTGGTGTCGCGGGGTGGCAATTGAATGTCGTCCTCGGCGGGGATCCCGGCCTGAAGTTGTCGGCCGCGTTCCATTTCGGCGTTGAGCTCGGCGCCGAAGAGCAGAGCCAGGTTGGTGATCCACAGCCAGAGCAGGAAGATGATGACGCCGGCGAGGGAGCCGTAGGTCTTGTTGTAGTTCGAGAACTGGGAAACGTACAGGCCGAACAGCGCTGAGGCGACGACCCAGGTGATGATGGCGACAACCGCGCCGAGGCTGATCCACTTGAACTTGGGTTGCTGCACGTTGGGCGTGGCGTAGTAGAGGATCGCCACCACCACGGCGGCCAGGCCGAGCAGGACCGGCCATTTTGCGATACTCCAGATGGTGACTGCGGTATCGCCCAACCCGATGGCGTCGCCGATCGCCCGGGCGACGGGCCCGGATACCACCAGCCCAATTGCCACCAGCCCGGCGAGAATGACCGCGGCCAGAGTGATGACGATCATCAGTGGTCGGAGTTTCCAGAACGGTCGGCCTTCCTGAATTTCGTAGATGCGGTTCATTGCCCGGCCGAACGCACCGACGTACCCGGAAGCCGACCACAGGGCACCGACAACACCGATGACCAACGCGATCCCCGCAGACGAGTTCGTGGTCAGTTGCTCGAGCGGTCCCTTGATGGTGTCGGCAACTGACCCGGCGCCCATCTCGGAGAGCACGTCGACGAGCTCACTGGTCTTTCCGGCCTGCCCGAACAGGCCGAGTAGGGAGACCATCGCGAGCAGTGCGGGGAACAGTGCCAGAACCGCGTAATAGGTCAACGCGGCGGCCAGATCGGTGCACTGGTCGTCACTGAATTCCCGCATCGTTTTCCGGGCGATGTATTTCCAGGACGGCTTGGTCAGCTTGGTGGGGGATTCCGGCTTACCGTCATCCTCGGGTGCGTGACCCGGGCCGTCGGCGTCGGCGGCGGCCCGTGCTCTGCCGGCGGGGATGTTGGTGTGAGACATGGGCAATCCTTCGGTGTCGACGTCACGATGGCCAACGACCTCAGCCGTCGCGGCGACGGCTGAGGTCGTTGGCCTGACGGGTGGGGTCAGCGGTCCCGGGCGGTGGCGGGGTCGTCGAGTTCGATCTGTTCCTTGCGAACCTCACCGGTGACGGATTCCTGGTCGGTGACGGTTTCGGTACCCAGCCGGACGCGTTCCACCGGCACCGCCTCGGTGGTGACCACCGGCCGCTCGGCGGTCAGCACGACTTCGTGTTCCTCTTCTGTGATGGCGGCACCGGACACTGCGTCGCCACGGTTGGCGTCGGTGATGGCTTCGCGTTCCACTCGGACCTCTTCGTGCGAGACCGGTACCTGAACCGTTTGTTGCTCGGTGACAACGTATTTCCGCAACCGGGCCCGGCCGGACTCGACCTTTTCGGTGCCCACCGTGAGTTGCTCTTCGGAACGGGTCATCGCCTCGTCGGTGTTCGGGCCGGAGACGTCATACCCTTCACCGCGCTTGTACCCTGCGTCACCACCGTTGGCGTTCGTCTGGTCGTCGCTTCCGGTTTCGGCGGCACCGGTGCCGAGGTACCGCTGGTAGTACGCGTACAGGGACTGCTGCTCGTCCGTGTCGAGGTGGCTGGAGTCACCGATGTCCGGGGAGTCCTTCACGATCGACTTGTCGAACGGCAGAACCAGGTCGTCGCCGTTGAAGCTGGATCCATTGAGCGGGGCGAAGTTCTCCTTCATCCCGAAAAGACCGGTGTTCACGGTGATCCAGTCGGGTTGCCCGGTTTGGTCGTTGAGGTAAACCTGACCGACGGTTCCGATCTTGTCGCCCTGCGGGTCGACCGCGTTCCGTCCGACGTAGACATCGGGGTTCAGTGCGTTGGTCATTCCTGCTCCTTGGTTGCGGTGCTGCCGCCCAGGTGGACGGTAGGGGTGTGGGCTACTGAGCGGCTTGCTGAACGGTGTCTTTCGAGTCCTGGGCCTGGGTCTTGACATCGTCGACCGCGGAGGCGGCATCGTCCTTGACAGTTGCCGCCGCGTCAGTCGCTGTGGACTTGACCTCCTCCATCGCTTGCTGCGCCGGTTCTTTCAGATTCTCGGCGATCTCCTTCGCGGTGTCGGCGAAGTCGTCGACCATGGGCTGTGCGGTGTCCTTGATGTTCTCCGCGGCCTGTTGCTCGACCCGGCTGGCGGGCAGCAGCGAGGACACGAGGAGGCCGGCGCCGAACGCGATCAGCCCGGCGGCGATCGGCGAACCCTGTGCCTTCCTGGCGACGGCCCCGGGGGCACCGGACACCGTGTCACCGACGGTGCCGGCGACTCCGGTGTCGGCGTCGCTGCCCAGGACGGCTTCCTTGACCGATACCGCAGCACCGCGGACTTTGCCGACCTGGCGTTTGGCGATGCTGCCAGGGTTGACCTTGTCACCAAGGGCGTTGACGTTGTCGCTCAGATCGCTGCGGGTCCGTTCGATCTCCCGGCGGATCTGATCTGGATCGTTGCTCATCTTTGATCCCTCGTTCTCGAAGACATTCATGGAAAGGTGGCGTGCGGCAGGACTAGTCGTTGCCTTTGAGGGCGTCCGGGATCTGTTTCACGGTGTCCGCGGTTTTCGGGATTCCGCGCACGGACTTCAGCGAGTTGCGGCCGGTGACGGCCAACAGGGCGGCGAGGATGGCCCAGATGACCGCGACGATCAGCGCGGACCAACCCAGGCCGGTGGCGGCGCCGATGGCCCACCACAGCGCCATGGACGCGAACAGCAGGACAAAATACCCGGCGATCGCAGCACCGCCCAACATGCCGGCGCCCTTTCCGGCGCGGGATGCGGATTGCTGCAGTTCGGCCTTTGCCAGCTCCAATTCCTGCCGCATCAGGGTGGAGAGATCCCCGGTGACCTCGGAGATCAGCTCACCCAGTGATCGATCGCCGGCCGATTGTCCGAGTGGTGGCCCGATGTCTGCCGGCGTGCTCATGGCGCCACATCTCCGCCCCCGGCGAGCGGTGCGGTGGTTCCCATCCCGGCCATCGGCGCGGGCACCGCCGGCAGATCATCGGAGAGTGTGGGAACACCATTGGTCAACGGGTTGCGGACCGGTTCGGATCCGTCGAACTGGGTCGACGACGATGGGGAGGCAAGGCTTTCCGGAGATTCATCGGCGGGAGCCGTGAGCCCACGCGCCAGTCGACCGGCGACGACACCGGCACCCAGGGCGATCGCGAGGTACGTGCCGGGCTTACGCCTGGCGAAGGATCGCACCTCGTTCAGCAGGCTCCCTGGATCACGGTCGGCGAGCCACCCAGCGGCCTGGTGAGCCCTGTCCGCTGCCTGCCGGGCCAAATCGGTAGCAGGTCCGTCCTGTTCTGAGTTCTTGGCCATACCGGTCAGCTCTTCGGCAAGCGCATGTAGCCCCTCGCTGACGCGCTGCTGGGTACTGGCCGCCTGGTCGGACAGTTCGGTTTGCGCCTGGGACAGCAACTGTTTGGCCTGGTGCTTGGCCTCATCGGTCACCTGCCCGGCCTGGTCCTTGACAGTGCCAGCGACCTGGGCACCCGCCTGCCTGGCGGTATCGGCGACCTCAGCCCCCTGCTGCTTGACAAGGCCGGTGGTGGAACCGTCATCGTCCGTGCGCGCTGGTGGGGTGGTGACCGGCGTCTTCAGGGGAGCGATGTCCTCGCCCATAATTCGCTGCACGGTCTCGGTGACCTCCTGCCGGTACCGGGAGGTATCCGGTGTCCTGACGGGTGCGTCCGTCAAGGGGGGTGGAGAGGATCGGAATCCTTCGCTCATGTCATGCCCTTCTGTGGTGGGTGAGTGGGTGCGGTGGGCATTAGGTGAGGCCGGGGGTCGATGACCGGCCGCGTTTTGCCTCGGGTGGGATGGCGTTGGGTTTTCAGGTGTCCTGCGGGTTGAGTCCGGCCCGATCTACCTTGCGGTGGAACCGCATGCCGGCGAGCCCTCCGACGACGGAGCCGACCAGAGCAGCCAGAATGGCCGCGCCGATCGCGATGGCGCCGACTGCGGTGACCTGTCCTTCGTTGATCGGCAGTCGGGGCAGGTTGAGTCGGGCGAAGACGTCGTATTGGGTGCCTGCAATAGCGGCGATCGCCGCGATTGCCAGGGCCATCACCACTCCCCAGAGCCACACTGCGAGGCCCTGTCTGGCGCCGTTGAACCGAGCCATCCGCCCGGCGACATATCCACCGCAGTAGTACGCGATGAGCAGGATGACGAGCAGTGTGATGGCGCCGACCAGCCCGACGGTCTGCGCTGTGCCGGTGTTGTTCTCCGATTCCTGCGCGGCCTGATCGATGCTGGTACTGGTGGCCACCCCGAATGCGACCCCGGCCGCGGCCAGCAGCGCGATGAGCAGCACCGCCATGCCGGTCGCGGTGAGCCATCCGAAGAAGGCGGACCCGAGTTTGATGCCGCCGAAGCGCTCCCTTTGACGAGCAGTGATTGTCGCTCGGTCCGGCGTGACGGGCGATGGGGGCTGGTCCGCGGCCGTCTGGTACGCGACCGGCTCGTCCGGGACGGCCGAATTCGAGACCGTATCTGAGTCAGCCTGTTTCAGGTGGGTAGACGAAGGACCGCTGTCGTCCGTTGTGCCAATGCGGCCATCGCCGTTCGGCGACCTACTGGAGGTACTCATCGCAGAATTTCCTTTGTGAAGTCACGAAAGATCGAGGAAGAACGACATAGCCTGCAGAGCAGGGCATGCCAGCGAGCAACGTGGGTATCGTGCGTTCAGTGGACGGGTGCCTTCAGCCCTTCGGAGCGCTGCTGGCGGCGGTCCCGTCAGGACCACGGTTGTGATCGTCCGTCGACTTTTGTCCGGGCGGGTCGACGGTGGCACGAACTGTGAACTCCAGGTCGTTGTCCCGCGGATTTGTCCCGGGCACTGGCCGCGCCGGGCTTGATCCTGTCGCCCATGGTCATGATCGGCTCCTTCCATTGACGACGGTGGGACCGAGCGGCTCCGGGCCGGCTGACAGGTCTTGTTGGCTGTGGTCTGCTTCGGATGTCGACTGCGATGGATGGATTGCTGTGTCCAACCTTCTTACCTTGTAAAGGTACGCACATCACGCTGTAGTTTACAAGGTAAAACCACAAGAAGTTCGTCGGTGCCACATTTCGTGGCGATTTGGAGCGCGATCGAAAAGTCATATGACGTAACAGGTCCCGCCTCGTGAGCGCACACCACCAGGATTCATCAGGGTGTGCGACGGGCTGGAGAGCAGGCCGGATGCGCGACGTCGTAGTACCCGCGGATCAGGAGGTCAAACGTCGAGGAGGAACAGCGGGCGGAGGCGTGCTGTTGCACAACCCCGCCCGACCGGCAGTGGTGGTGGGGAATGGAGCCAGCACAGGGGTGCTGCGCCGGCGCCGCCGCTGTGGCCCTCTCCGGCGTTCGGTGAACGCCTAACCCTTGCGGCGTCGGCGGGGACGCCGCTCCAAAAGGTCGATCCGATCGATCAGCGTTTCCAGCGACTCCTCGAATTCGGCCGCAGAGTGATCCTCGGACAGTTCGGATTCCAGGCTCTTGAGTCGCGGATACTCACTGAGGTCGGTCTTCGGCGGATCGTCCGGGTCGGCCTGTTCGATGGGCCCGATGTCGGCGCCCTGCGCCGACACCTCGAGCAGCAGGTGGCCGAGCAGGAAACTGGAGAACGACCGGTATGCGGCCACACATCCCGTATCCGTGAATCCACATTGGTACAGGGTGTCCAGGAACGACTCCATCCACCGCAGGCTCCGCAGCGGTGGACGCACCCACGGTGCGGCCGGTGGCCGGGTTGCGATCAGCGGGAAAACCTGAGGGTGCGCCAGCGCGATCCGCCGGACCCCGTGGGCAAGGCGCTGCAGATAGTCCTGCCAGTCCGAGGCCGTCAGATGCACCTGGGGGTCGCCGTAGAGGTCGTCGATGACCAGCTCGACAATGCCGTCGAGGAGATCCTCCCGGCCGTGAATGTAGTGATACAGAGCCATCCCCTCCACCCCGAGGTGTGCTCCGAGGCGACGCATCGTCAGATGCCGCAGATCATGCTCGTCGATCATCGTCACCGCTGCCAACAGAATCGTCCGGCGGTCCAGCGGTTGGCGACCCGCCGCCCCGGGCTCGACTTTAGGGGTGGGAGAAGCGCTGCTGCCCAGACCCTCCGGACTGTCCGGGTCGACCTCTGCACTTGTTGAACCCACGCCACCGCCGGGCGCCGGCGGAGACACGAGAGGCATCCATGCGAAACGAATCCTCTCCTCATCGTCGCTGCAATTAGAACCGGCTCCAGGACTTTATCCCCTCAGCCTGGTCAGTGAAGAGTTTTTGCGTTTCAAGGGCCGACCGCGATCATCGCGACGCGGGGTGGTCCGGCGAACTGAACACGGGAAGGCGCGGTGATACCCGGCTTGGCCTGCCGGGTCGCGCTTGGCGTTGGTGTCCTGGGCAGCCCGGACCGGTGGCTGACCAGACCCCCACGGTCATCGGAGTCGCCGGGTCTGGGACGGTGACCGGCGCGAATGGCGGTAGCTACCCGATCGATCGGCTTCTTTGCTGCGTGTTGGCTCGGATTTCAGTGATCAGGTCGTCCCAAAGAGGGCGAGGGAGGGAATGTCCCATTCCGGGGTAGATGGTGAGGGTGGAGTCGGGGATGAGGCGGTGTAGGTCTTCGGCGCCGGCCGAGTCGATGAGGGAGTCGCAGTCACCGTGCAGAATCGCAGTGGGGGTGTTGATCGAGGAGAGGGCTCGGCGGCGGTCGCGGGAGGCGTAGATGGCTCCGAGTTGTCGTTCGGTGGCTGCGGGATCGAAGTCCCGGTCGTACATGAGGCCGCCGAGTTCACGGATCCAAGCCTCGTCGAGTGGGTAGTCCGGTGTGCCGGCTGGTGCTTCGTTCAGGACGAAGTTCTCGACGGCCTCGCCGCGGTTGCGGGCAGGCGGCAGAGTTGGTGCGGTCGGTGACCACGTCGAGGATGTGGTCAGGGGTGGCGCAGGTGTAGATCAGGGCCAGGGATCTGACGGTTTCGGGGTGGGTGATGGCGATTTCCTGTGCAATCATTCCGCCCATCGACTGACCGGCGATGTGTGCTGACGGCAAACCGAGAGCGTTGATCAGGTCGGCGCTGTCGGTGGCCATGTCGGTCAGGGTGTAGCCCCCGGCGGGGAACTTCTGGGACAACCCGATATCCCGGTTGTCGTGGCGGATGACGAAGAACCCGTTGTCGGCGAGTTGCGCGCAGAACTCGGGGTGCCAGCCAATCATCTGGGCGCCAAGACCCTGGATGAGCAGCAGGGGTGGGTCGTTGGGATTGCCGATGGCGTCGTAGCACAGCCGCACTCCGCTGCGGGTGATCGTGGTGGTGGCGCTCATGGACGACTTCCTAACGATGGAGTGGTGTGACGAGCGGCGGCAGCCAGGCACCGACGGGACGACGCCGGTGCGCGAGGTGTGGTCTGGTCAAATCTGTTGCGCAGGGGGGCGCCCAGCCCGATGAGCAGGACTCACCTGCTCGCCCTACCTCCCCAGGAGGACGAGCAGGTGAGGGGTTCCGCCGCGAGTGCACCCGGGGCGATAGCAGGCCGGGCCAGGTGCAGGTGTGGGTTGTTGACTCGACTGCATTACCTTCGGCGGTCGCGGGAGTGAGTAGCGAAAAGTGCTCCTCAGCCTACTGTTTGACCGAGTTCGTGCGACAGTTCGGCGAGTTCGCGGCCTCCCGCCATTTCGGCGGTGAGTTCCTCGAGGGTGACTTCCGACCGCTTCTTGTCGAGCACTCGCTTGCCGAGTTTGAGAATGATGAAATGATTGCCGACCAGATAGGCGTGGTGCGGGTTGTGGGTGATGAAGACGACGCCCAGTCCGGCATCCCGCGCGGCCGCGGTGTATTTCAGGACCACACCTGATTGCTTCACACCCAGCGCTGCGGTCGGTTCGTCCAGGATCAGCACCCGGGCCCCGAAGTACACGGCACGGGCGATCGCGACACATTGCCGCTGCCCACCGGACAGGGTGCCGATCGGCTGGTTGATGTCCTTGACCGTGATACCCATCTTCTTCAGTTCGGTATCGGCGATCTCCCGCATCTGTCCGACTTTCATGGGCGCGAACGGGTATCCGCCGGCCATTTCCGAACCGAGGAAGAAGTTCCGCCAGACCTCCATCAGGCCGACGACGGCGAGGTCCTGGTAGACGGTCGCGATGCCGTGATCCAGTGCCTCCCGGGGGGAACCGAAGCTGACTTGCTGACCGTCGACCTTCACCGTGCCCTCGGTGTGCCCGTGCAGCCCGGACATGATCTTGATCAGGGTCGATTTGCCGGCGCCGTTGTCGCCCAGCACGCAGGTCACCTCTCCGGCAGCCACCGAAAGGTTGATCCCGGACAACGCCCGGATCGCCCCGTAGGCCTTTCCCACATCGGTCATCTGGATCAGCGGCTCACCCCTGTGCAGGGTGGGGTCCGCGTGTTCGTTCAACGTGTCCGTCATGATGTTCCTGCCGTCTCGATGGGTTGTGATCGAAGGAATTCACCGTCGCGTGGCGCGCCGACGACGCGAAAGAAGTTGCGGGGCAATACCTGAGCTGATGCAGCGAGCGTTTGCAGATTCGCCCGCCTCGTGCTGAGAGCAGCGTGTCAGGTGGGCCTGCGGTTCAGTAGGTGCTTGACGAGTTGGTTACCCAGGACGGCAAGCAGCAGCATGATGCCGAGGAAGGCCTGGAACCAGTCGGAATCCCATCCCAGGTAGACGATCCCGAGCTGCGCCATGCCGAAGATCAACGCTCCGATGGATGCTCCGATGGCCGATCCGAAGCCACCGGTGAGCAGGCATCCACCGATCACGGCGGCGACGACATAGATCAGTTCCTGCCCGATCCCGGTGGTGGCCTGCACGGAGTCGAGGCGGATCAGCAGCATGTTCCCGATGAACCAACCGGCGGCGGCAGTGGTCATGAACAGCCCGATCTTGACCCTCTTGACCGGGACGCCGACGGCGCGGGCAGCGTTGGCGTCGCCGCCGACGGCGAAGATCCAGTTGCCGACCCGGGTCCGCTGGAGTACGTAGGCGGCGACGGCGGTGATCACGATCCACCACACGATGCTGATGCTGAACTCGGCGCCGGCCAGCGTGATGGTCGACCCGAAGATGGTGTGCAGGAAGTCGTAACCCGGTGATTCGGACACCCCGGAGACCTGGGTGGTCCCGACCAGAAGCTTCGTCCCGCCGAGGTTGACACCGCGCAGGAACAGGAACATCGCCAGGGTGATGATCAGGCTGGGCAGCCGGGTGGTGACCACCATGTAACCGTTGAAGAAGCCGATCGCGAGTGCCACGACGAGCGAGATGAACAGTGCCACAAAGATGTTCCAGCCCAGGCTGGTCACCAGGATCGCCGTGGTCAGGCCGGTGGTGCCGGTCACCACACCGGCGGACAGGTCGAATTCCCCGCCGATCATCAGCAGGGCCACGGCAACGGCCATGATGCCCAGGGTGGCCGCGGGGTCGAGCCAGTTCGCGATGCCGTTGGGTGAACGGAAGACTGACGACTGCAGGCTGAAGAACAGCCCGACGGCGATCGCGGCGGCCACCGCGCCCATTTCCGGTCGCCGCAGAAACTGCGCGGTCAGTGACCGGCGCTTCGGCTGAGGCGCCACTGCTGCGGGTGGTGCGATTCGGGTGGTGCTCATCTGGGGTGACCCCTTTTTCTGGGTGCTGCGGTCAATGTGGTCAGGACGGTTCCGGTCAACCGGTGCGACGCCCGCCACCCGCCGCCGGACGGTCCTGGCCCGAACGGATCGGATTGCCCGGCGACGGTGGGATGCGTCATTCAAATGTGTTGTGAGAGCGGGTTTCTATCGGTGGTGGTCTCAGCCGATGTTGGTCTGGGTGAGCACCCGCGGACCGGACGCGACCGGTGTGGTGCCGCCGCCGATGAGCAGGTTCTTGTTGATCAGCAGCGCCTCGCTGATCACCGCCTGATAGCCCTGGATGTAGGGCTGCTGGTCGATCGCAAACGCGACGGAGCCATCCTTGACACCAGCGGTGATCTCCTTGGTCACGTCGAAGGTGCCGATCTTTGCGGACGAGTTCGCCTGCTTGATCGCCGCCGACGACTGCGGGAAGACCCCGGCACCGAGCGGCAGAACCCCGTCGATGGAGGGGTTTGACTGCAGCGTTGCGGTGATCTGCGCGGTCCCTGCCGCGGTGTCGGCCGGGTCGATCCGCACGGTCTGGACGGGACCGCCGAAGGACTCGGTGGCCGACTCGCACCGCTGGTCAACGGCCTTGATGACCTGGGTGATGTTCACGCACAGCAGGGAGGTCACCCCGGCGTCCTTCATCGCTTTCCCGGCCGCTTCGCCGGCGACACTCTCCTGCTGGCCGACGAATCCGACGGCGCCGAGCGCCTCCCAGTCGTCTGCGCCGGAGTTGATCACCATGACGGGGATGCCGGCGTCCTCGGCAGCCTTGATCGGGGCGGTCAGCGCCTCGACGGTGGGCACGCTGACGATCAAGCCCTGTACCTTCTGGGCGACCGCGGCGTTGATGAAGTCGCCTTGCTGCTTCAGATCGTCCGATGTCTGATAGTCCAACTGCACCCCCGTCAGCGAGGCGGCGTCCTCACCGCCGGTCTTCACATCACTCCAGAAGGCATCGCCGGCCCCGCCATGGACCACCATGGCGATCTTGACATCGGCAGCGCCTCCGGCGGCCGCCGAGCCCGAAGCAGGCGCGGACGTCCCCGATGACGACGAACACGCGGTCATCGTCAACACAGCAGTGGTGGCCAGGACGGCCAGGACGGTTTTGCGGTTGAACACGATTCCTCCAGGGGCAGACGACGTTGGCTATCCCTCGGTCCTGGGCCGGACACGGGGATCAGGTTGCGGTAGCGCTTGTGGTAGAGCGCTTCACCTGTCATATAGTGAAGCGCGTTACCTTGTGTTGTCAAGAGCTGGAGATGAGGTTTTCGTGGCCGTGACCATGGACGACGTGGCTGCTCGTGCCGGCGTATCGCGGGCCGCGGTCAGCTTTGCGCTAAGGAACTCGCCGAAGGTCTCGGCGGCGCAGCGTGCGCACATCGCGCAGGTAGCGGCCGAACTCGGTTACCGCCCGAACATCAATGCAAGCCGATTGGCCAGTTCACGCACCGGGACGATCGGAGTGGTGTTCTCGGATCTGCACAACGTGCTCTACGCCGACACCCTCGACGGATTCGCGGGCGGCTTGGCCGGTAGTTCAGAGCAGATGCTGCTTGCTTCCGGCTTCCACGACCCGACCCGGGAACGAGCGGCCGTCGAATCCTTTCTGTCGCATCGGGTCGACGGGATAGCACTGCTCGGATCGCAATTACCGGTGGCGGAGATCCAGGAACTCGCCCGGGAGGTCCCTACCGTTGTGGCCGGCCGCCGAGTGGACGCAGTGGATTGGGTGACGGTCGACGACTCCGCCGGGGCTGCGCTCGCCACCGAACACTTGATCTCGCTGGGTCACCGCAGCATCGCCCACATCGATGGTGGAGGCGGCGCGGGTGCGGCATTGCGTCGTGAACAGTTCCTGACCACCATGCGTTCTCACCGGCTGGCACGGTACGCGACCGTCGTCGCCGGCGACTACACCGAGTCGGGCGGTCGGTCCGCGGCACAACAACTGTTGGCCGCTGCCCACCCGCCGACCGCCATCTTTGCCGCCAACGATCTGTCCGCGCTCGGGGTGTTGGCGGTCACCCGGTCACTTCGGCTCAGCGTGCCCGGTGATGTCTCGGTAGTGGGATTCGACAACACCACGATCGCCCAGTTGGACCTCGTCGGACTTTCCACGATCGACTACGCCCGCCAGGAGATGGGCGAACGAACGCTGGAGCTGCTCAATCGGAGGATCGCCGACCCCACGCAGCCCACACGAAAGTTCACCCTGGCACCGACTCTGATCACCAGGACCACGACGGGACCGCTCCAGATCGCTTGAACCGCAAGTGGTCTTTCCTCGGGTGTCGCAGTCAAGGACCGAGGTTGCGCTGTCGGCAACCATGAGGCATCGGCCGCACGGCTGACGACTCGCCATGGACGCACACCAAGGAGAGCCGACACTCCACGGGGAAGGCGTAGCATCCCGGCCCGGGCAATCAGGTGATCAACGACGGAAGGCGTGCAGGGACATGCTGAACACGACCGGGGTGCTCCTGCCGCCCCAGTACCCACCCCAGCAGGATCGCCGAGTTCGCGCGTACGGCGGAAACCGCGGGGTTCGACACGCTCTGGGTTGTTGAGGACTGCTTCTTCAACGGTGGGATCGCGCAGGCCGGAGTTGTCCTGGCTGTGACGTCACGGATGACCGTCGGCATCGGCATTCTTCCTGCTGCGGCGCGTAATCCGGCGTTCGCTGCGATGGAGATCGCCACGTTGGCAGGTCTTTTCCCCGGGCGAGTTGTGGTCGGCGTCGGTCACGGCATGCCGGCGTGGATTCGTCAGGTTGGTGCATGGCCAGCCAGTCCCTTGACGCTGCTACAGGAGACGCTAGAGGCCATCCGGGCGTTACTCGGTGGCGACCGGGTCACCGTCAATGGTCGCTACGTCAAACTGCGCGATGTTCAGTTGGCCGCTCCACCTACGGTCATTCCGAAGATTCTGGCCGGTGTTCGAGGTCCGAAGTCGCTGGAGCTCGCTGGTCGCTGTGCTGACGGAGTCATCCTGGCCGAACCTGTCACACCCGAGTACCTCAGATTCGTGAAGGATCAAGTCGGCGAGCGCATCGCGGGAAAGGACGTTGTCGCGTACAACATCGCGGCCGTGGACGGCGACTCCAGTCAGGCATTCGCCTTGGCGCGACCTGCATTGGAGTGGATAGGCGAGCCTGACTGGGCCGCCCAGATCGCACCTCTGCCATTCGCTGCCGAGTTCGTGGCGTTGCGCCGCCGGTCGCCTACCCGAGAGGCGTTTGCCGCCAGCCTCCCCGACGACTGGGTGCAGCAACTCGCCGTCGTCGGTACCCAGCGGTCAGCACGAAGACGCATCGAAGAACTGCACGAAGCCGGCGCAAGCGATGTCGTCCTGATACCGGCGGGCCCAGACCCGACAACCGCTTTGGCGGCACTTGTCCCACTCGTACCTACCGCGTGGGCTCCCCGAGGAGCAGTTCGACTTCCTCAGTCGGAGTAGCTAACCCCGGGCGCGATCACCGTTGACTGCTTCGGTGACGATGTGGGTGATCCGATCTGCCCGGGTGGCGTCTCGAGCGGCACTGACGATCCACCACAGCATCTGTTTTCGGGCGCTGGGCGGGAACCCGTCCCAGTTGCCTCTAGCTTGCGGGTTTCGGTCCAGCGCTGCCGTCAAGTCAGGCGGTTCCTCGAGATCTTCGACCTGGTCGGAAATCGTCCACGAGCCATTGGATTTCGCGGCGGCAATGGCGCGGCGGCCGGCGTCGGTCATGAGGCCACGGGTTTCCATGTCGGCTGCGCGTGCGCGGTTGAGCCGGCTCCACGGACTCTTGGGTCGACGCGGCGTGATCAGCTGCAAATTGCGCTCTTCGTCAAGGATCGTGTTGGTGGCGTCGATCCAACCAAAGCAGAGGGCCTCCTCGACGACCTCGGGGTACGGGCAGCGTGGTCGGCCGGTGCCGTTGCGCCAAGAGCACAACCACACACCTCGGGCCGATTCGTGGTTGACCTCGAGCCAGGTTCGCCACTGTGCACGGGTTTCGGCATGGAAGATCGGGTAGTCGAACTTCCACGTTGGGGGATGGGCGGCAGCCGACTGTGATGATTCCGAAGTAGTCACTCAGACTCCCAGCTCGGAGCAAAGCGGACAGGTGTTTCGATCGCTGACGGACTCGGCGTCCTGAGGTGATTGGCGAGTTTCCGCATTTCTTGAGCTTGTCACCGATAGAGGACTGAATCTGACCTCAATGCTCCCAGCGGCGGAGCAATCTCCATTCCGCTTCGGAACATGCATCGGAAGAAAGGGCCCTCCGCAGAGCCTCAGCCCGATCCCGGCATCCGCAGGTCGAACAACCTCGGCGAATGCAAAGGTGTTGTCATCCAACGACAATCGAAGAAGCCAGTGGAAGGGTGACAGCGCAACTGCAGACGATGCGGGGTCTCGATGAACAGCACGTCGACGGCGATGACGCTCTGCCCGGGGTCGCCGGATGTGGTCCATCCGCCGCTCGCGGCAACGACGTCTGTGACGACCCATTCGCCGATACCCAGCTGGGCAACGACTGGCGCGTCACCCTCGATCAAGGTCACGGTCCAAACTCCTTCCACCCCCGGGGACAGCACGACTTCGGTCAGGCCGGGCTGATCGTTGCCGGGGGCGGCGGTGAACGTCTGCTGCCTTGCCTCGGTCGGGGCCGGTGAACCGGTCAGTGCGGGTAGTCGCAGGCCGGACAATTGTTCTGCGAGCGCTGCGTCAGCCGCTGCGGACCCGGGTCCGCCCAGGGCAGGTAGCAGGTGTCGCCAGGCCAGATCCAGGACACCCTGCATGTCCTCGGTCTGTGCGGTGATCGCGATGACGGCATCGTGCTCGGGCAGGATCAAGCAGAACTGACCGAACGCGCCGTCCCCGCGGTACCCGTACCTGGACATCCAAAACTGGTAGCCGTAGCCCTGCGCCCAATCGATGTTCTCCTCGAGTTCGGTGCCGACCTGTCGTCGGCTCGCCTGGGCCACCCAGTCGGTCGGCAGCAGTTGTCGCTCACCCCAGCGGCCGTCCTGCAGGTAGAGCTGGCCCAGGGCGGCCACCGCCTCCGTGTTGGCATGCATTCCGCTGTAACCGATCTCGCGGCCCGACGCGTCCCGGATCCAACCGGTCGCGCCGATGCCCAGCGGATCGAACAACCGCGGACGCAGGTACTCGGTGAGGGACACCCCGCTGACCCGTTGCACGATCGCGGCCAGCGTGAAAGTGCATGACTGGTTGTAGGCGAAGTAACTTCCGGGTTCCTCGTCCGGCGGGATCATCAGGAAGCCATGGACCAGGTCGCGCGGGTCCAAGGCCCCAGCGCGGGCGATGGTGTCCTCGCGGTGCCCGCTGGCCATCGCGGCGACGTGCCGGACCAGCATCGCCCGGCTCCGCGGATCGGTGATGTCCGCGTCGAGTTCGGGGAAGTAGCTCAGCACCGTCGCGTCGAGGTCGACCAGATCCTCGGCGACGGCGAATCCGGCAGCGGTGGAAGTGAAGCTCTTGCTCAGCGAGTACAGCAGGTGGACCCGTTCCGCGGAGTAGGGATGCCACCAGCCCTCCGCAAGCACCCGACCGTGCCGCAGCAGCATCAAGCTGTGCAGTTCGATGTCCGGTGCCGTCTGCACCGCGTCCAGGAACGCGATGATGCCGTCGGCGTTGACCCCGACGGCGGATGGTGCGGTACGCGGAAGTGACCTGTCCTTCAACGGAACTCCTCTCTCTCGACCCGGATCGGCGGCCCGGGGCACCAAATCCGGCCGCACGAATCGTAATGAACGAGTTGACCGCAGGGAGGGACGCCGCCTCGACGCCTGTCAAGGACCGCCGAAGAGGCGAACAGCAGACAGGCCTTGGCGTTGAACCGTTCGAGGCGAGATGACGACCGTCGTCGGGCGACTGACCGATCAGGCGGTGGCGCGGCGGCGGAGCTGGCCGTCGAGGCGGGGGGCGGTGGTGGTTCCGCGGACAATCAGGGTGGGCTCGATGACGGATTCGATCGGTTCGCGGCGACCGTTGATCCGGCTCAGTGCGGCGGCGACGGCTGCTTGCGCCATCGCCGCGCCGTCCTGCCGGGCGGTGGTCAGATCGACATAGGACAGTTGGGAGATCCGGCTGTCATCGAACCCGGTGACCGAAAGATCCTGCGGGACACGGACTCCCGCCTGCAGGCAGGTGTGGATGAGCCCGACGGCCGCGTGATCGTTGGCGGTCACCACTGCGGTCGGGAAAGTCGTCCTCCTGCAGCAGGATCCGAGCGGCCCGGGCGCCGGCCTCCTCGACGTAGTCATTGGGGATGGCGATGGTCCTGCGCCGCAGTTTCAGTCGCCGGGCGGCGTCGACGTACCCCCGGTAGCGCAGGCTGGCGCTGGACATGTGCTTGCCGTTGCACATAGGCGATGTCGCGATGACCGAGGGACCACAGATGCTCGACCGCCATCCCGATCCCGACGTCACCGGCCGAGCGCACGTAATCGCAGCCGGTGTCCTCGGCGTCGTTGCCGCCGATCGGACACCACCGGAACTCTGGCCGCCAGACCGGCGCAGATCCTCGCGGCTCGAGGGTCAGGCCGACGAGCAGCAGGGCCGCACAACGATAGCCCAGCACTTCGTCGATTGCAGCCGCGGCGTCCCGGGTGGAGGTCAGCGCGCTGAGCACCACCCCGTAACCGCCGGCCGCGGCCGCCGGGTAGAGCGCGTCGACGATGTCGACCTCGGCAGCGTGGTTCGGGGAGAACACCACACCCAGGTGTTTGCTGGCCCGTTGCCGCAGCGATTGGGCCGCGACATCCGGTTGGTAGCCCAGTTCGTCGGCGGCCTGCAGGATCCGCTGCCGGGTCTCGGCGCTGATCCCCCGGTCGCTGCGGAAGACCAGGCCGACGGCCTGCCGGGAAACCCCGACCCGATCGGCGACGTCGCCCATCGTCGGCCGCCGGCGGAGCGGCCCGGCATCCCAGCTGCCCGTCTGTGCCCATCACTGCGCTCCCCACCTGTCCGCACGCGCAAACCGCAGCCGGCCGACAATCTCCGGCCGGCTCAGCGTACGACCCACCTCGGTACGCCTGCACACGCAGGTCGAGGGACGTGCCGCCGCTGCCGCCGATAACTGTCCTCGTGATGTCCTGACAAATAATCTTGGCTCAAGGGCTAGGCGAACGGCCCCGTGACGTGGCACACTGGCACGTGCCAGGCCGAACGGTGAGACCGGCAGACGGATGGCTGACCCGCCAGGTCGGAGCCGCGATCGCACCCGCGTCCGGCGCGTTCCACCGAGATCAGCGTCACATCGGTTGGCATCTCAGGCCCACCACACCACGAGCGTTCACCGACCGGAGCAGGCGTCCCGGCGCGACGGAAGGAACAATGATGTTCGGACTGACCAAACAGCGAGTGCTGGTCGGCGTGGCCGCCGGCTTGGTGCTCGTGACCACGGCCGCGTGCAGCAGCAGTGGCGGCGCGGCATCGCGAGAGCCCCGCAGCCAGCGGCCGGCCGAGGGTGGCGGCGCCACCGTCGACACCCCCCGCTACACCTTCGCGATGATCAGCCACGCACCGGCCGGTGACACCTTCTTCGACGTCATCCAGAACGGCGCCGAGGACGCCGCCGCAAAGGACAACGTGGAGTTCAAGTACAGCGGCTCCGGCACCGTCCCCGAGCAGGCCAACGCTGATCCAGAACGCGATCGACAGCAAGGTCGACGGCATCGCGGTCAGCATGCCCGACCCGGCCGCGCTGACGGCGCCGATCAAGGCCGCCGTCGACGCCGGCATCCCGGTCGTCATCTACAACGCCGGTGACCGGGACTGGCAGAAGACCGGAGCGCTGTCGTTCTTCGGTGAGCCGGAGGTCCTCGCCGGTGAGTTCGCCGGCACCAAGCTGAACGAGACTCGGTTCCAAGCACACGCTGTGCGTGACCCAGGCGCAGGGCCAGATCCAGCTGGAAGACCGCTGCGACGGCATCGAATCGAAGTTCGAACGGCACCACCGACCGGCTCTACTCCGACGGCACCAACCCGACCGCGTACGTGGCGACCGTCCAGGCCAAGCTCGCAGCAGGACCCGACCATCGACTCGGTGGTCACCCTCGGCCCGCAACTCGGGGTCCTTGTCGCGAACGCGTTGAAGGAATCCGGTAGCACGGTCAAGACCGCGACCTACGCCTTCAACTCCGACGTGATCCCGCTGCTGCAGAGCGGCGACATCGCCTTCACCATCGACCAGCAGCCGTGGCTGCAGGGTTACATGGCCATCGATTCGCTGTGGCAGTACAAGAAGAACAACAGCGTCCTCGGTGCCCAGCTGTCCACCCCGACCGGGCCGGTCGTCGTTCGACAAGGCGAACATCGACACCATCATCCCGTTCATCAAGGAAGGCATCCGCTAGCAGCGGTCGCCGTGGCGCCCGCCGCGCCGTCGCGGCGGGCGCCGCAGTGCGCTGCCGGGCCGTGCGACCGGTAGCGCCTGCAGCACTCACCGGTGCCTCGGCCACGGTCGTCACTGTTGAAGGAGTCAGAACCCATGCAGTACCGCACATTCGGTCGCACCGGCTGGCAGGTCAGCGAGATCGCCTTCGGCGGCTGGCAGCTGGGTGGGGACTGGGGCGCCGGTCGACGACGAGGCATCGATCCGCACGCTTGCACCACGCGTTCGACCGCGGCATCAACTTCGTCGACACCGCCGAGCTGTACGGGGCCGGGCACAGCGAAGAGGTCATCGGCCAGGCCCTGCAGCAGTGGAGCGGCGACCGGATCTACGTGGCCACCAAGGTGCAACCCACCGTGTGGCCGGACCCGGACGAGGACGACCCGCAGATGCGCGGCCGGTACCCGCGGTGGCACCTGCGCAACGCGGTCGACAACGCCCTGCGGCGGCTGCAGGTCGAGCGCCTGGACGTGCTGCAGCTGCACGGGTGGCTGGCCAGCGGGGTGCGGGAGCTGGACTGGCTGGAGACCCTGAACGAGCTGATCATCGAGGGCAAGATCGAGTACGCCGGGGTGTCGATCCGCGACTACCGCCCCGACGAAGGCGTCGACATCGCCAAGCTGGGTCTGGTCGCGTCGATCCAGGTGGTGTTCAACCTGTTCGAGCAGCGCCCCGCACATGAGCTGTTCCCGGCCGGTGATGCCACCGGCACGGCGATGATCGCCCGGGTGCCGTTCGACTCCGGGTCGCTGGTCGGGCACTGGACCGAGGACACCTACGCCTCCTGGGAGCCCGGGTCGGTGCCGCACACCCTGTTCCGGGGTGACCGGTTCGCCGAAACCCTGCGCCGCACCGAACGAACTCAAGGAGATCTGCGCACCGTATTACCCGACCCTGGCCGAGGCCGCGATGCGGTACGCGCTGAGCTCCCCCCAGGTGAAGACCGTGATCCCCGGGATGCGGACCACCGCGAACGTCGACAAGAACGTCGCGTACTCCGACGGCCAGGAATTCCCGCCAGGAGCTGCTGGAGAAGATCGCCCCGCACAACTGGCCGCGGAACTACTACAAATGAACACCACCCAGACCCGGCAGCCGCGACCTGCAGACCGTGCAGGCCGAACTGCTGCTGCCGCACGAGATCGACGCCGCGCTCGCGGCCCGATCGGTGGTGTATCTGCCGCTGGGCAGCATCGAGTTCCACAGCGCCCACCTGCCGATCGGCCTGGACGGGCTCAACGCGCACGGCGTCTGCACCAGGGCCGCGGTGGCCGGCGGCGGGATCGTGCTGCCGACGTTGTACTACGGCACCGGCGGCGGGCACACCGCCTACCCGTGGACGATCATGGCGCCGGCCGAGACGCTCGCCGAGCTGCTGACGCCAATCGCTGCAACGACTGTCGGATTTCGGTGTTCGGTTGGCGGTGCTGTTCACCGGTCACTTCGCCGACGAGCAACTCGCGCTGATCGACAGGATCGCCGCAGGACTGGAACGGCGGGACCACGAGCCTGCGGGTGCTGGCCCTGTCGGTGAACCGGTCCGACGCGTCGGTCCCGCCGGATCACGCCGGGGTCTTCGAAACCTCTCTGCTGTCGGCGATGTGGCCCGACCGGGTACAGCTCGACCGGCTGCCCGCAGCTGGCCGACGCGCCGGCCGAACGACCCGGACGGCGACGTGATGGGCACCCACCGGCACGACCCCGACCCACCCGTTGCACGGGGTTTTCGGTCCCGACCCGCGGGTCTTCGACCCCGCCGCGGCGCCGACCCTGCTGGACGAGATCGTCACCTGGACGGTGGGCCAGGTCGACCTGGCCGACCCTCCCCGCTAAGCCGAGACCTGCTGCGGCACAATCCACTTCACCCAGTCTCGTCGAAAGGCAATGTCATGGTCAAGACGGAGTCCGGCACCGTCGAACCGACGATCGCGATCGTCGGCAGCGGCCCGTCCGGCTGCTACACCGCGCAGTTCCTCCGCAAGCGCTGGCCGACCGCAGAGATCGTCATCATCGACCGCCTGGACCACCCCTACGGGCTGGTGAACTACGGCGTCGCCCTGGACCACCCGGGGACCAAGGCCGTTGCCAAGCAATTCGACCGGCTCTTCGACCGGGACGGCGTCTCGGTTCGCCGGGAACATCGAAATCGGCACCGACATCACCCTGGAGGAACTGCGGTCCGCGTTCGACATCGTCGTCCTGGCCACCGGTCTGCACGGCGACCGCACCCTGGACGTGCCCGGTCACGAGCTGCCCGGGGTGCTCGGTTCCGGCCGGCTCACCCGGCTGATCAACGGCCACCCCGACGAGAACGCCGACGGGCTCACCCTCGGATCCCGGGTCACCATCGTCGGGCACGGCAACGTCGCCATCGACCTGGTCCGGCTGATGCTGAAATCCGTCGACGAACTCCGCGGCCTCGGGCGTGGCCGACGACGTCATCACCGCGATCACCAAGGGCCCGGTCGAGCACATCGACATCGTCGGCCGCTCGCACCCGCGCGGCCAAATTCGACACCGCGATGGTCCGGGAACTGGCCAAGACCCCGAACGTCCGGTTCCTCGCTCCCGATCTCGACCGATGCCGATCGAGGACCGCCGCGTCGACCCGAAGCACGCCGCCGTCAGCCACCCTGGTCGACACCTCCCCGCCCGGACGCCACCCGGACGGTCACCTTCCACTTCGGCTGGTCACCCGAATCGATCGGCGGCAACGACCGCCGTCGACGAAATCACTTTCCGCGCTGCCGACGGCGGCGACCGCACCCTGCGGCTGGCGGCCGACACCGTCTGCACCGCCATCGGTTTCACCGAGAAGGACACCGCGGTGCTGCGCCGCGGCGACCTGGAATCCGGCGAGGCCGACCTGGCCACCGGGCTGCTCGGCCGCGGCCTGTACTGCGTCGGCTGGCTCCGCCGCGGACCCCGCGGCACCATCCCGGAGAACCGGGCCGACTCGAAAATGGTCGCCGACACCATCGCCCACGCCGTCGAAACCGGCGGCATCCTGACCGTCGGCAAGCCCGGCGCCGTCGGCATTCGCGGCCGGACTGGCCACGAGTCCACCCCGCCGAGCCCACCGATACCGACACCGCCGTCCCCGACCGGCCGGTCACCCGCCGGCAGCTCGCAGGCCCGGGCAAGATCGTCATCCTGTTCGGCACCGAATCGGGCAACGCGGAAATGGTCGCCGAAGAACTCGCCGCCGACGTGCAGATCCCAACGGGAAGCCGTCGTGCACGACATGACCGACTACGACGTCACCGACCATGACGGCCGACGAGTTCTACGTCATCGTGTGCTCCACCCACGGCGACGGCGAACTCCCCACCGGCGCCCGGCCCTTCCTGGAGGGCCTGGAAACCGCTGCGGCCCGCACCTGTCCGGTGTGCGGTACGCCATGTTCGGCCTGGGTGACAGCAGCTACGACACCTACAGCCAGGGCAGCGAACACATCGACACCCAGCTCACCGAGCTCGGTGCGCAACGGGTCGGGGTCTACGGCCGGCACGACGCCAGCGACGGCACCCTGCCCAACGAGGACGCCCTGGCGTGGGTCCGGCAGCCTCTACGAACACCTGCACTACCCCTACCCACCACTGGGCGACGCAGCCGCGCGCAGCAGCGGATCTGCCACCGTGCACCGAGCCCAGCGCCGGCCAGACAGCAACGGTGCCGTCTGCCCCGTCCCGCATGCCGCGCTGGCCGCTGCCAACGCGCAACGGATGCTGCGGCCCGGCCGACCGCCGCCCGGGCGTCGTCGACCCGATGCCGCGCGAGCTGACCCCGGCTGCTGCCGCCGCGGTCGCCGCCCGGGCCGCCGCCGATGCCGCGGCCGCGTTCGCCAAGGTCGCCGAGCAGTACGCCGCAGCCGCAACCAGTCCTCGGAGACCGTCGGTCAGCAGCCGATCGGCGACGCCGGCGACGCGACCGGCGCCGCAGCCCAATCCGTTGCAGCACCTGACCGTGTACTACGACCCGCTGTCCTACGCCGCCTACGACCACCCCTACGAGCTGTACCGGCAGCTCCGCGACCACGCACCGGTGTACTACAACGAACGCCGCAACCTGTACGTGGTGTCCCGGCACGCCGACGTCCAGGCCGGCCTGAAGAACCACGAGCAGATGATCAACGGGCTCGGCAACGACATGGACGGCACCCACAACTCCTACGGCAAAGGCAATCTCGTCGCCCAGGATCCACCACGGCACACCGCGCTGCGGCAGGCGGTGCGGCGAACCTTCGCCGCGCAGGAGATCCTGGCCAAGGAGGACGGCCTCCGGGAATTCGCCCGCGGCCTGCTCGCCGACATGCGCGCCAAGGGCGGCGGCGACTTCGCCAGCGAATTCGCCCTGCCCGCTGGCGATCGGCGCTGCAACCAACCTGATCGGCGCCCCATCATCGGACAACCAGATGTTCCAGGAACACCTGCTCCGGTCCATGGAACGCACCATCGGCCAGTTCGGCTTGCCGGCGGACGCGGAACTGTCCAACGGCGAATCGGAGGAACACCTCGCCGAACTCGTCCACCACCGAGTCGCCGACATCGAAGCCGGCGCCCCCACCGGCGGCTCCGACGCGATCACCCAGATCATCCTCAACGCGCAGAAGGGCAAGGTCGAACAGGACGAGCAGGTCGGACTGGCGCACCTGGTCATCTCAGCCGCGATCGACGCACCCGCCGCACTGCTGACCAACTGTGTTGCGGTACTGGACAAATACCCCGCGCTGCAGCCCTACCTGGCCGAGAACCCCGACGATGATCACGGCATTCGTCGAGGAGGTGCTGCGGTACGACACCCCGGGCCAGAACCTCTGCCGGCAGACCATCTCCGAGGTCACCATCGCCGGGGTCACCATCCCCAACGACTCCCGGGTGATGTTCCTGCAGGCCTCGGCCAACCGCGACGAACGGGTCTTCCCCGAACCCGACACCTTCAACATCAACCGGGTCATCACCCCGAAGACCAAGATCATGTCCTTCGGCGAGGGCATCCATGCCTGCATGGGCGCCCCCCTCGCCCGGCTCGCCACCAAGGTCGCGATGGAAACACTCATCGACGGGCACGAACTTCGGATCGTCGGAATGCCGGAACGATGGGTCAAACAAATGGTCCGCGGATTCTCCAAACTGCCCATCCAGTTCGATCCCACCGGTCGGTGACAACGGGACCCGGATCTCTTCGCTGAAGGGGGCGCAAGCCCAAGCGAAGCGGGGAAGACGGTCGCTTGCACACCCACCTGGGGAGGTTGACTGTGCAAGCGACCGAATTCCGCCCCACCAGTGACCTCAGTCGATCAGGTCAAGCCTGCGGCCCGCTCGGGTCGTCGTAGAGCTCGCCGTTCTGGGCCCGACGACCGGCGTGACGAGAGGTGGCGCCCTCGAGATGAAACCCTCGACTGCGGCGACGCTCTAGGGGATGCTGCATGACGTGAGTGATGAGTTCTCGGTCCGCCCGCCGTCACACACATCATGAACACCATTCCCGACGACCTCCGTCCACTCGACGAGCACGCCTTCACCGCCCGCGTCGAGCCGCACCGCCGCGAGCTGCATGTCCACTGCTATCGCCTGCTCGGGTCGTTCGAAGAGGCCGAGGATCTCGTCCAGGAGGCGTTCCTGCGCGCGTGGCGCCGGCGCGAGACGTACGAGGGCCGGGCGTCGGTCCGCGCCTGGCTGTACCGGATCGCGACGAACGCCTGCCTCGACGCGCTCGACAAGCGCCCGCGACGGCCCAGCGCGAACGGCGAGATCGCTTGGCTGCAGCCCTATCCCGATGAGCTCCTCGAGCAGCTGCCGGACCGGCGTGAGGGCCCTGAGGGCGTGGCGCTCGCCAATGAGACTGTCGAGCTGGCGTTCATCGCCGCGATCCAGCACCTCGCGCCGCTGCCGCGGGCCGTGCTCGTGCTGCGCGACGTTCTCGGGTGCTCGGCAAAGGAAACTGCGCGGTTGCTCGAGACGACGGAAGCGTCGGTGAACTCGGCGTTGCAACGCGCCCGGGCAGGGCTCCGAAAGAGCCTGCCCGCGGACCGCGAGGAATGGCAGCGCTCGACCGAGGCGACCGCCGCCGAGCGTGAACTGCTTGCCCGGTACGTCGACTGCAGCGAGCGTGCCGACGCCCAGGGTCTGGCCGCGCTCCTGCATGAGGATGTCCGTTTTTCGATGCCACCCTGGCCCGGCGTTTGGAGCGGCCGAAACACGGTCGTCCAGGGCTGGATCGACGGCGGATTCGGATCGGAATCATTTGGCAGTATGCGGTGCGTGATCACCCGCGCCAATGGGCAGCCCGCGGTCGCCGGCTACGTACGCGTGCCCGGCAACGCTTCGTACGAACCGCAGGCGATCGACGTCCTGCAGGTGCGTGACGGGGTGATCGCCGAGATCGTCACTTTCGACCGCGCGATGTTCCAGCACTTCAACCTGCCCACCACCCTCGATGCGACAGTTGGTACCAGATGAACAACCCCGCCCCCATCACCGTCACGCCAGTCTTCGTCGCCGATCTGGGCGTCGAGGGGGAACGGATGCCGGTCTACGTTCACGTCATCGACCACCCCGATGCGCGCGTGCTGGTCGACACCGGCATCAAGGAACTGCACCCCGCAGTGGCCGACATGGACCCCCGGCTGCGACCTTTCGACGAGCAGGATTTCGATGTCGCCGGCATCGACATCGTCGTCAACACCCACCTGCACTTCGACCATTGCGGCGGCAACCACCTCTTCGCCGGGCAAGCCGATCTACGTTCAGCGTCGCGAACTCGACGACGCGCGTAGCAAGGACGACTACACCATCCGCGAGTGGGTGGACGCGCCGGGCGTGCAGTATGTGCCGGTCGACGGCGAGCTCGAGCTGCTCCCCGGGGTGCGGCTGGTCCCGGCGCCGGGCCACACAGCGGGCAGTCAGGTGGTCGTGGTCGAGACCGGTGGACGCCCGGTCGTCATCTGCGGCGACACCGCAGTCTGGTTCGGCGAACTGGACGAGCCGAAGACCGAAGGCCAGCTGCTCGTCCGCGCACTCGATCCCGAGGCGGCCTGGCTCTCGCATACGCACGAGCCATGGCGACCCACCTCCGACTGAGTCATCGCCCCCGGCACGCGCTGAGAAGTGCATCCGGGGGACATGCGCCGGCGTCAGGCACGCAGGAGTCGTCGGTCCCGCAAATTCACTGCGGCGTGCCGCCTATGAAGTAGCCGGTGACGTCAGCCAACAGTTGCACGCTCCCGGCTGATCCGTTGAACAGCTTGACTTTTCCATCCGGCCCGACGGGCAGCACCACCATGTTGGGCGTTGTCTGACCGGCGGTGAAGTTGAGGATGGAGGTGGTCGGCTGGAGGCTGCTGGATGGCCAGGCGCTGATGAACCCGGGTGCCGACGGTGACACGGCGGTCACGTTGACGGCGACGGCGGAGACTCCGCTGGCGGGTATGCCGCCCTGTCCGGTCAACTGGACGTCGATGACGCCGTTCGCGGGGACCTGTCCGGTGGCACCCAGGTTGATCCTGGTGTCCAGCACCCGCGCCGGGGTCAGCGGATCGAGAGATCCTGGTGCGGTTGGTGTCCCGCCGATGAAGTAGCCGGTGACGTCGCCGAGGAGTTGCACGGTTCCGGGTGATCCGTTGGACAGCTTGACTTTTCCATCCGGCCCGACCGGCAGTACCACCATGTTGGGCGTTGTCTCCCCAGCAGCGAAGTTGAGGATGGAGGAGGTGGGCTGCGCGCTGCCGGATGGCCAGGCGCTGATCCACCCGGCTGCCGACGGCGACACGGCGGTCACGTTGATCGCGACGGCCGAGACCCCGGTGGCAGGTACGCCGCCCCTGCCGGTCAACTGCACGTCGATGACACCGTTCGCGGGTACCGGTCCATTCGCGCCCAGGTTCGACCGGGTGTCCAGTACCCGCGCCGGGGCGAGCGGAGCGAGAGATCCTGGTGCGGTCGGTGTCCCGCCGACGAAGTAGCCGGTGACGTCGCCGAGGAGTTGCACGGTTCCGGGCGATCCGTTGAACAGCTTGATCTTTCCGTCGGGACCGACGGGGAGCACCACCATGTTGGGCGTGGTCTGGCCGGCAGTGAAGTTGAGGATGGAGGTGGTCGGCTGCGCACTGCCGGATGGCCAGGCGCTGATGAACCCGGACGCCGTCGGCGACACGGCGGTGACGTTGATCGCGACGGCCGAGACTCCGGTGGCGGGAATGCCGCCCTGTCCGGTCAGCTGGACGTCGATCACGCCGTTCGCGGGTACCGGTCCGTTCGCGCCTTGATTGGACCTGGTGTCCAGCACCCGGGCCGGGGTCAGCGGCGCAAACGAGCCCGGCTCCGGGCTCGGTCCGTAGGGTGGCTCGATCCATGACGCGCGGTCGGTCACCGGATCGGCGTTGACCGAGATCGGCACCGGGAAGGAAGCTTTGGTGCAGTCGGGGTCAGGGCTGCACAAGGTGCCACCCCACATCTGGACGGTGATCGTGGCCGGCTTGGCCGGGTCGATGAACGCCGGGAAGTCCGCCTTCTTGGTGCCATCGGTACCGCCGAGGAGCATCGGTGGCGGCGAAGACGGCCACTGCTGGTCGAACTTGTAGTTGGTCTGCTTGTTCTCGTACGACCACGAATTGCCGATGCTCAGCGACATCATCAGGTACTGCTCGATACGGTCTGGCGTGCCATCGCTGTCGAAGTCATAGCTGACCTGGGAAGAGAAGGCATTTCCGCCGAAAACCTGCAGGCCATGAGTTGGGCATCCGGGCGGTATATCGGGGCCACCCGCAACACAGGGGTTCAGTTGCCAGCCGGGGAACAGGCTCTGGTTGGTGAAGATGTTGAACTTGGTGATGTCTTCGGTGTCCTTGACGCCGCTGAACGTGCCCTGCCAGCTCCGGACGAACCCCGGTTCTGGCGGGCTGTTCGTGGGACCGGTGTTGGGGCGGGCAGGGACGCACACGATCGAATCGTCCAAGGCACTGGTGTCAGTGGGGTAGGGCGTGGTTCCTTCGGGCAGCGTCCAGCTGCCGGGCGTCGACGCCAACGGCAGCGCCTGACTGGTCACATCACCGCACCCAGCCTGGTACGACGTCGGCTTGCTGAGATAGAGACGCTGCTCGTCGGCGGGGGCCGGGGTCGGTGTGTCGGTGACCACGTTGCCCGACCCTTCCCGCGTCATCTCGGCCAGCGGCGGCACTTGCAGTGTGGCGACCGGCGCGCGAGTGGTGGCATCACGGAAGGTCACGGTGACGGGCGCGTCGGTGGGGTTGTAGGCGGTGTAGCTGCGCGTACCGCCGACACAGCCGGGCACCGAACCGCCACTGCAGAACACGCCGTAGCTCGCGGTGTCCGCGACCACGCCGGTGTCGACCAGACCCAACTCTGCCAACGCGTAGGCAAAGTTCTCGCCCATCGAATTCGTGGCCGCGGGGTAGAGGATGTGCCGGCGGTCGATGCGCTCCAGCGCGCCGAACGGGCCGGGCGTGTCGGGCGTCGCATTGGCCAGCGTGCCGGTGAGCGGCAGCCGCGCCTGCACGCCGGCCAGCACCACCTCATACGCCGTTTGGCGCGGGTCGAGTGCGGCCTCGCGGCCGTATTGCGCCCACGCCTGCTGAAGCCAGTTTTGATTTCTCCCCAGATACAGATGCGATGCGCTGAGCGGCACAGCCTGGATCAGGAGCGAAGTGGCAAACGGTGGTGAACCCGCCGAGCCGAAGTACGTGGAGCGGGTGGCGTAGGTCTGGAACAGCTGTCCGATGAAGGGCGTCGTGAACGGCACACCATTGTGTTGATAATGCACGAAAGAATCGGGCCAGTTGCCGTTCCAGTAGGTCCCGGAGCTCTTCGTCAGATCGGCATCCTGATTGAACCAGTACTGATCGACGGCCAGAATCTCCTCCTCGTAGAAATACATGCCGAGGTCGCGCCATTCGCTCTTGCCGAGGATCTCGCCCAGCTCCAACATGCCGACCGAGAAATTGATCGCCTCACTGGTCGATTCCTGGTCGTTGCCCAGGCCACCGTTCGCCGTGCCGTTGGCCCAATGGTGGCCGTAGAAGGGGCTGAAGTTACGCAGGAACGGGTAGCGCGTACTGCTCCGGTCATACGACGCCACGTCGCCGATCATCTCGGTGAACAACGGCAGATACGATTCCAGCCAAGCCTTGTCGTAGCGCCCGATGGCGGCTGCGGCCCGCAGGAAGTAGCTCCAGTGGAAGTGTTTGTCGTTCAGATTCTGCACCGAGCCGTAGCCTTCCGGCTGGCCGTACAGCGTGTAGAAATCGGAGTTGTACTGGAACAC
Source organism: uncultured Actinomycetota bacterium (assembly GCA_963719475.1). Taxonomy (GTDB): domain Bacteria; phylum Actinomycetota; class Actinomycetes; order Mycobacteriales; family Nakamurellaceae; genus Nakamurella. Next base: position 51,334 of record CAVRCD010000018.1, read on the forward strand.
GCCGCTGGTATACGGGTCGGCCCAGCGGCCGACCACCTCCTTCAGCGAAGCCAGGATGAAGTCGCGCATCTCGGCGGCCACCGCATTCTTCGATTTCTTGAGGTCGGTGTCCTGGTCGCTCAGATATGGCGAGCGAGATAGCTGATCGGCGATGTTCAGATTCTCGTAGATCCCGGCCAGGTTGGGCGCATAGGTGTTGTTCTGGAACGGGAAGTAGGTGCCGATGTTGCGAACGAACGGCCCAGGAGTGTTGTCACCATCGTCGGGCTCGGCCTGATAGAACCAGGTCTTCAGCGTGTCGTAGGTGTCTTCGGCAGCCAACTGGTCGGGCCCGACGTTGGACCCTTCATAGGCCACACCCGGCATGAATGGCAGAACGCCGTTGGCGGTCTGTTCACGCACGTAATTGTTGCCGATGTAGGCCTGCAACTCGCCATTCACCGACTTCCACGTGTACTTCGCCGCGCCGTTCGCTTGGGGAATGTTGGCCTTGTCCGCGGCGATCATCGTCTTCCGATGGTGGGGGAAGACGAGTTGCAGAGCGGTCCCCGGTGCACCGCCGCTCTTGAAGTCCTCGGTCGTCACCTCCATCTGCGAGCGCAGCACGCTGTTGGCAGTGTCGTAACCGAGCGGAAGAGTTTGCCCGTTCACGACGACGCTGGTCTTCGAGCCGGCGACCGGCGGGTATTGGAGCTGGGTGTTGACGGTGCGCTGCCACGCGTACGGCTCCAGATCCTGCAACGCCGCGGTCAGCGCCACCGGGTCGTTGACGTCGATGTTGTGCGGCATCGCCGCGACCACTACTTTGTCGGCGGAACTGTTGCGCAGCAACGACATCGGCACGCTCGTTGCGCGCTGTTCGGACCAGTCGCCCTGGTCGGCGTAAATCGCATAGGCGGCCGGGGATGCCACCACTGGATTCGTCGGCGCGGGGGAAACGAAATGGTTGGTGACCGTGACACCGATGACGCCATTCTGGTTGTACCAGATGTTCGAGGTCCCAGTGGTGTCGTCGGAGTCCACCCCGACCCACGCCTGGAACGGGTTGGCCTGGGCGGTCCCCCGGGTCCGATCGAACCAGGTGAACGGGCTGCCATTGGCCATCGACATCGTCAATTCACCACTGCCGACGACGTCTTCATCACCGGCGTAGGACATCGTGACGCCCCAGTCGGTATAGCTCTGGATGCGGACGTTCGTCCATGGTTTCGCCGTCGGCACCGTGCCTGTTTTCGGGTCGACAATTGGGTGCACGCCCTGCAGGCCGACGGTCACCAGCGGGGACTTCTGACCCTGGATAGAGCCGCGGCCGAAAAGCATGGTTGGGACATCCGCCGGATCGGTGTATCCCGTGTAGACGTCGAGAGTGGACGGATTCCACATGCGAACGCCGTTGACAGCCTCGTCCAGACCGGCCACCGTCTGTTCGTTCGGCAGATCGACGAACTGGGTCTCGAACGGCTCGCTGACGAAGGGTTTGGTCCGCAGGACCACATTGCCGGCGTTGTTGCCGTCGACCCAGCCCTGGTATTGCAGCCCGGCGCCGTTCCACCAGTCACTCGTCTGAATGGGCTGATTCGAGTTGGCGTAGGCCCTGAAGAACTCCTCACCGACGATGTTCCCGTTGTTGGCATCGTCGATGAATTCGCCCGGCAGGTTGTAGGGGCGGAAGTTTTGAGCGTTGGTCACGCCGGCGTCCCCCTGTCCGGCGTGATGCGCTCGGGCCCTTCGAGGATGCTGGCCGCGCCCTCGGTGTTGACGGGTGGGCTGACCGGGTCGGCAGCACGAGCCGCACTGACGTCGGCCGTGACCATCGCCAGGAGGAAAGCGGCGCTGACGATCGTGAACCGTCTGATGCGTGTGGTGGAGATGGACATCGGTGCTCCCGCTCGTCACTGCCGCGAATTTTCGGGTTGAACTAGTGCGGGCGCACTCGTGAAGTGACGCGCGTCCGTCGTTGCGAAGAACTGAGGCGATCAATGATGGGCAAACGATAGCGCCGCTCCGTCGATGAGGTCATCCGAGGTTTCCCCTAGTGGGTGGATCGAGTAGAACGACGAGCCTTCAGACGCCGATCGAGTCGTAGTGTCGTCACCCGGGCGTGCGCCCCCACCATCGCTGCCACGGTGGCGTCTCCGTAGGCGCCGTACTTGCTGCGGTAGGCAGCTATCGACCTCGTCGAACAGCTCGCCGTGCAGCTGCTGGGCCCTGTCCGTTCGGTCGCCGGTTCGGCCGAGGTCCACGACGGCGACGTCGGTCTCGAGGCCGGTCACGCGTATGCGCGCCCGTCCCGTTGTCACGGCCCTCCCGAACCAGCCGGTCTCGCGCCGGTGCCAGGAGCGGACGAAGACGCCCTGGCCGACGCACACCACCCACACCGTCGTCCAGCGGCCCAATGCACCGTCCGCCCGAGGCACAGCGATGTCCAACTCGACCGCAGCGTCAAGGAGCTGCAGCTGCTCTGTCGACCACGGTTCGGCCGAGGTGTTCGGGTGCACGTGAATCCCTCCAGCTGTTGGTGGGTTCACCCACCCTGCCGTCAGCCCAGAAAGGCGGCGAGGATCGGGACAAGCAGGTCGACGCGGTGAGTGGCCTGCATATGGGTGGTGTTGGGCAGGACGGCGAGCTGCGAATTCGGAATCAGGTCGAGCATGAGTCCGCCGTGAGCGACGGTCATGAAGTCATGATCGCCGAGCACGATCAGAACCGGTGTGGTGATCCCGGCCAGCTGCGCATCCGACCAGCCGACGAGGTCGGCATTGGACGACGACTGCGCGGCCAGGAACTCGTCGAAATGCTCCGGATGCGGCGAAAGCCGTTGGTATGCCTGGGTGAAGGCCTCGAAATCCTGCTGCGTCGGCATCCGGGTGGAGGTTGCCATCCGCTCAGGATCGCCGAAGTCGGGGTGCATGCCATCGGGGCGCACGGTGACCGAGACGGGGACGATCGAGCCCACCCGGTCGGGGTGACTCACGGCAAGTGCCATTGCGGTGGCCGCACCCATGCTGTGGCCGAGGACGTCCGCCCGGTCGATGCCCAGGTGATCGAGCAGTGCCACCACATCGGACGCGCTGTTCGCGGGCGTGATCTCCCGATCGATGTCCGCGGTGCGGCCATGACCCTGCAGTTCGACGGCGATCACTTGATGTTTATCGACCAGGAGCGGGATCAGGTCGCCGAAGCTGAGGTCGATGGTGAGCATGCCGCCGTGCAGCAGCACCAGCGGCCTCCCCGAGCCGTGCAGCTCGTAGTACAGGTGCAGGCCGTTGACATCGGCGTATCCGCTGGTGGCGGCGGTCATGATCGAGCCTTTCGTCGAGATGTCCACGTTCCGGCTCATTGTGATGGCCGGTGTGCTGGGGTAGACATCGGCCCTGAGATCCGCGCAATATCCGGCCTTGTCAACGGTCGTACTCGTATGGCTGAACATTGCCGGTTCACGGTCGGGAATGCGGGTCGACGGACCCGAGCTGATCGAATGTGAAGGGAAAACGATTGAGCAGCAGCATGTCTCGAATTGTCGGCCTGGATATCGGCGGCTCGAAGACGCACGCCATCGCCGCATCGGTCAACGGCGACGGCAGGATCCAGGAGGTGCTGGCGGGCAGTGCCAATCTCTCGTCGGTCGGACTGGCGGAGGCAACCAGGCAGTTGAGCACTGTGCTGGACCAGATCGGCCGGGATGACATCGCCGCGATCTGTGCCGGGGCCGCAGGGGTCGATTCGCCGGAGCAGGAGATGAGACTGGCGGCGATGATCCAATCGCAGGTTCCCGGTGCCGCGGTACGGATCGTGCACGACACCGCACTGATCTTGGCCGCTGCCGGTGTGCAGCATGGCATCGCGCTCATCTCCGGTACCGGCTCGGTGATCTGGGGGCGCACTCCGGACGGACGGACCGCCCGCGCGGGCGGCTGGGGCTACCTGTTGGGCGACGAGGGCAGCGGTTACTGGGTCGGCCGGGAGGCCGTGCGTCATAGCCTCCAGCGATCCGATCGCGGCGAACAACCGGACCGGCTCGCGCAGCAGCTGACCGCCGACTGCGGCCTTCGGAACCCGGAGAAGTTGTTGGACCATTTCTATGCCAACCCTGAAAGGCGTTACTGGGCCGGACATTCCCGGCTTGTCTTCGACCTCGCCGGTGATCGCGATCCGGCTGCCCTCCAGATCGTCAGCAGCTTGACCGATGCGTTGGCCCAGCTCGTCCGGACGGTGGCCGGTCGGCTGCAGATGTCGGGTCCCGTCGTGCTGGGCGGTGGACTGCTCATGCACCAGCCGATCGCCCGAGCCGCGCTCACCGAGCGCCTCGCCGCTGCCGGCTATTCCGACGTCCGGACGCTGACCGACGACCCGGTGCACGGTGCGCTGAACACTGGCCAGGGAAATGGCAGCTGGAGGGTGACTCCCGCTGCGCTGCAGCCGTTCCGGTCCTTCATCGGCGCGGAGTGCTGAGCCAGGACAAGAGCCGAAGCCGTGTGCGGCGCGATGACGCCCGCTACAGTGAGCCGATGATCGGACGGGAGGACATCGCCGGCATCGCCGGTGAATTACCGGGTGCCTACGAACAGGCCAGCTACGACCAGGCACCGTCCTGGCGCACCAAACCCAGGATGTTCACCTGGATCCGGGACGATCCGGAGGCGCTCGTGGTGTGGGTGGCGTCGGAAGAGGACAAGCTGTCGTTGATCGCCGCGAATCCGACCGTCTTCTTCACCACGGCGCACTACGACGGCCAGCCGATCGTGCTGGTGCGGATGCCCGAGGTCGACCCGGACGAGGCCCGAGAGCTCATCGTCGAGTCCTGGCGGCTGCGCGCCCCCAAGGGCCTGGTCAAGGCCTGGGACGCCGAGCACGCACCCGACGCCTGATTCTGCGGGTTGACCGAACCCGAGCGGGAGTCATTCGTCCTTGCGGAACATTCGGTAGTGCAGGACCAGGAACGGCAGTCCGAAGACCGAGAACGCATGCTCGGCACGCAGTTCACCGTCATCGAGATGGACGTCGAGCTGCTCGCTGAAGCCGGGTACGGCCACCGCGGTCAGGCTTCGGCTGTCGGGATCGATGTAGGCCAGGTAGTGGCCCGGATGTTCGAGCTCACTGCTACTGGTCAGGATCAACCCGCCACCGTCCCGCGGCCGGGGGAGCAGGGTGGCCGTGAAACTGCCGTGCGGAACCGGGAAACCGACGCTGACGTAGCCCCGGCCCTCGTGCCGGTACGTGGTGTAGATGCCGACGTAAATGGGTTCGTCGGTGTCGACGAACGAGCGGATCCACCCCCGGACCGCGATCTGCTGCTCGCCGGGCAGGGTGATCGTGTCGATCCGGCTGCGGATGCCGCGCTGGGTTTCCCGTTGATTCATCGGGACGTTGGCCTGCCCGAGCGGCCGGGCCACCAGGTTGCGGTACAGCAGGTAGCCGGGACGCACCCAGAGGCGCCACTCCGGGACGATGTCGAGCTTGAATCGGGTGGTGTGCTCGTAGAACTCACGCACCAGCGGATGGACGCCGCCGGGGTCGAAACCCGGGCCGGACAACAGGTCCAGTGACGCGACGATGCCGGCGTCTGCTGCGTCGCCGGTGAAGGTGCCGCCGATCTGACCCGCCAGGTCCCGGACGTAGCCGGTGCCGACATACCCCGAGCGGGCCTCGCGCGGGACGACGAACGGCAGGTCCTCGGCCGGCACGCTCTCTGCGAGCAGGCTCACCTGTGCGTCACGGAACACCCATGCCGACGCCGAGCGGTAGGCCAGCATCGTGGTGCTCGCCACCACCGCGGCCGACACCGGTCGCCGCGTTGCGGCGAAAGCGCCGCCGACGGCCGCACCGAGTAACGGTCCGAAGGCCACCTTCTGCGGACGGACCCCCAGCACACCGCCGAGCAAACCTGTGCCGGTGGCGACGGCGAGCGGTCCGGCGGAGGTCGTCCGGCCGACCAGCCACCCCACGGGCGCGACAAGTGCGGCACTGGTGGCGATCCGCGCCCACAACGGTGGGATCTCACCAGGACGTTGCCGTGCGCGGGCGATCCGTTCGGAGACCGCCAACCCGGCCGCGCCGATGGCGGCACCGGCAACGGCGGCCCGTCGTCCCCGGTGGGCGGCCAGTGACGCACCCGCCAGCCCGCCGATAGCGGCGGCGAAACCCAGGGAGCCGCCTCGCTTCGACCCGGCACCGGTTCGGTTCGCCATGGGTCGGAACCTACTCGGCTCGTCCGGAACTCATCCGACCGAGTTCAGCCGGTCGGCACCGTCGGTCGAGGTGTGTGGGCGGCCTCGGATCAGAGCCAGTTCTTGGCGCGGTGCGGGAGGGAGACCACGGTGGTGACCATCGACATCGCCAGTCGTTGGTTGGCGTCCAGCAGCGTCTGCAGGAACGCGAAGTAGTGCTCGACGGCCTTGATCGGGTCGAGCCAGCTCGGCGCCGGCCAATGAAGGTCCTGGGCGGTCGGCGCGGTCTTGGTGGGCGGCGATGCTGGCCCGATTCGACGCTGATCGTTGGCAGACGGCCGCTTCGGTGCGCCGATCGCGGGCCGCTCGGTCGTTGCGTCATCGGCGACCGCCGACAGCCGAACGCCTCTCGGTCCGAGGGCGTCGGCGATGGAGCTGGATCGTTCCGGTGGCGCGCTGCCGTTGAACAGCCCTCCGAGATTCGGACGCGGACTGGCAGTCATACGGCAACCTCCACTGTGGACTTGCTCTCCTGACGCGTGATCGCGTCCATCACCTCTGCGGCGAGATCGCCGTAGTCACCGGCCAATCGGGAGACCGACGAATCCCGGCTGAGCAGGCTGTCCCCGGAGTCGGCCTTCACACCTTGGCGCAGGCGCTTGATCCGACTCGACTTGTCGCGGTGGTGCGCCTTTTCCAACTCGTGCGCCAGCAATCCGCGACTCCGCATGTCGACCGCCGCGCTCTCCAGGTAGCGGATCGACGTTCCGAACACCGGCGCGGCACCGCCGAGGGTCTCGTTCAGGGCGGCTTCGACCCTGGCGATCAACCGGGTGCTGCCCGCCCGGACCCCGAACAGGGCAACCCCGAGCAGGGTCAGATCGGGGTTGATGGCGCGGGCGGCCGCGAACCGTTGGGCGACGACGACGAGCCCATCCAGGCTGGCCTCGTCGGATCGGGTGGGGATGATCAGGTAGTCGGACGCGGCGAAGACGAGTTCCTGCAGGATCGGCTCGCCCGGTGGGGTGTCGACCAGGACGAGGTCGTAGTCCTTCTTCGTCCCCTCCGGACGGATCTGGTCCATCGCCGGCCGGAGTCCGGGCAGTGACGCGCCGCGGGCGCCGCGCGAGGTGTACGCAGCGGCGACATCCCACAGCGCGGGGCCTCCTGGAATGACGTCGAGGCGGTCCCGGACCCCGCGGGTGACCTCGACGGGCAGCCCATGGGTGATCGCCAGGTTCAGGCTGCTGCCGTCGTGCAGCCCGTAGCCCAGGTCGCGACCGAGATTGCCCTGCGGGTCGGTGTCGACGACCAGCACCCGGCGCCCATCGGCGGCGAGCCGGCCGGCCAGTCCGGCGGTGAGCGTGGTCTTGCCGACCCCACCCTTGCCGTTCGCGATCGCGACCACTCGTCGCATGTCGCACTTCCCTTCGCTTGTCCTTTGCGCATCGTCCCGCCGGACAGCGGCCGAGCCGGGGTTGCCACGCCGCACCCGGCCCGACCAATGCGCAAGTTGGCGCTCTTCACGAGGCGATCCGCTCCCTCGGCTCCTCACCCGAGTGTGGTGATGTGGGCGCAGGCTCGTCGGGCGGATAGTGACGAGAGCCCGAGGTTGGAAACCATTACCCTTGTCCGACCGGTGAACCTGACGGCCACGAGATCACCGGCCCGACAAGTGACCCAGGACAGGGAGTCCGCCGTGTCCGTTCGGCAGTCCATCGCTCAGGTCGTCCCCGGTGTGGCGGCCCTTGACTCGTACCGGCCCAGTTGGCTGCCCAAGGACATCGCGGCCGGACTGATCCTCACGGCGTTGCTGGTGCCGCAGGGGATGGCCTACGCGGAACTGGCCGGGTTGCCGCCGATCACCGGTCTGTACACGTCGATCATGTGCCTGATCGGGTACGCGGTGTTCGGTCCGTCGAAGGTGTTGGTGCTCGGGCCGGATTCGGCGCTCGGGCCGATGATCGCGGCCTGCATCATCCCGCTGGTCGCCGCCAACGGTGATCCCGGCAAGGCCGTCGCCTATGCCTCGATCCTGGCGTTGATGGTCGGCGTGATCACCGTCGTCGCCGGCGTCTTCAAGTTGGGGTTCGTCGCCGAGCTGCTGTCGAAGCCGACGCAGATCGGGTACATGAACGGGCTTGCCCTGACCATCGTCATCGGCCAGCTGCCCAAGCTGTTCGGCTTCTCGGTCGACGGTGACGGTCTGATCGACGAGACGACGCAGTTCGTCGGGGCCGTCGCTGACGGGAAGACGGTGCCGGCCGCGCTGGCGGTCGGGCTGGGTTCACTGATCCTGATCCTGGGTTTCCAGCGTTTGCTGCCCAGGGTGCCAGGGGTATTGGTCGCGGTCGTCCTGGCCATCGTTGCGGTGAGCGTCTTCTCGCTGACGGACCTGAACGTGAAGGTCGTCGGTCCCTTGCCCGAGGGGTTCCCACCGTTCACCATCCCGACCGTTGCTCTCGGCGACCTCACCCTGCTGTTGCTCGGCGCGCTCGGGATCGCGCTGGTCTCGTTGACCGACACCATCTCCACCTCTTCCGCCTTCGCGGCACGCAGCGGAGACCAGGTCGACGGCAACAAGGAGATGATCGGGATCGGCGCGGCGAACGTGGCCGCCGGCTTCTTCCAGGGATTCCCGGTCAGCACCAGCGGGTCCCGTACCGCGGTCGCCGCCCAGAACGGTGCCAAGACGCAGGTGACCGGCCTGGTCGGCGCGGCCGCCATCGCGCTGTTGCTGCTGTTCGCCCCTGGGCTGCTGCGCAACCTCCCGCAACCCACACTGGCGGCGGTGGTCATTGCCGCCTCGTTCTCGCTGGCCGATCTCAGCGGCATGCGCAGGCTCTGGCGACAACGCAAGTCCGACTTCTGGCTCGCGATGGCGGCGTTCCTCGGGGTGGCGTTGCTGGGTGTGCTGCCGGGGATCGGGATCGCTGTCGGTCTGTCGATCCTGGACGTCTTCCGTCGGGCGTGGCGGCCGTATCACGCGCGGCTCGGCCGGGTTCCCGGCATCTCGGGCTACCACGACATGACGGTGTATCCGGAGGCCGCACAGCTGCCCGGCCTGGTGATCTTCCGGTTCGACAGTCCGTTGTTCTTCGCCAACGCCAACACCTTCCGGGACGAGGTGCTGGAACTGGCGGCCGAGGAACCGCGGCCGAAGAAGATCGTGATCGCCGCCGAACCGATCACCGACATCGACACCACGGCGGCCGACATGCTGGCCGACCTGGATCGGAAGCTGAATGCCGACGGGGTCAGCCTGGCGTTCGCCGAGCTGAAGTCCAGAGTCGAGGAAAAGGTGGAGCGGTACGAGCTGACCGGCGTCATCAACCCGGCGCACTTCTACCCGACGATCGGATCGGCCATCAGGGCATTCCAGGCCGAGACCGGCGCCGCCTGGCCCGCCGACAAACCCTGACGACGCTCAATTCAGAGCGAGACGCTCACCGCGCATCAGAAAGGTGGACGCCCGCCGCGGACAGGCCGTAGGTCTGGTGGCTCTCCAGGACATCGGCCAGGAACAAAGGGTTCTCGTGGCGATCGTGGACGGCCTGGACGACGACCTGCTCGCGGGCCCAGATCACGTCGGCTGATTGTGTGCGGAAATGTTCGCCACGCTGGTGCCTCACGACCCCGCGCCGATCCGGCCACGGTGGTCATCGCTGCCCCTCGGGTGCTGTAGGTCGATCGACGCCGCGTCGACTGGCGACGAGCCTGGAACAAAGCGGTGACAGCGCCCGAAATCGGTGATTCGAGCAAACGGCTGATGGGCGTTTCTGTCGCTACGTGATCGGTCCTGGCAGATTGACGCTCGATGGCCCGTTGCTCTTGCGAATCCTTGCATCGGGATTATGGTTACCTCGACTGGACGACTGTCCAGACTGTGTAACGAGTTCGCATCGCCCTGCGGGTGGTGCAGACGGTGTCGGCCAGCGTCGACTGAAGGGGCAGTCTGTGAGCACAGCAAGCAGAAGCACCAGCCAAGAAGTCGAGCGGCACCCGGATCGCAGTCCAGAAGTTCGGCACGTTCCTGTCCGGAATGATCATGCCGAACATCGCGGCGTTCATCGCCTGGGGCTTGATCACCGCGTTCTTCATCGAGACGGGGTGGTTCCCGCTCGGCCCGATCGGCGGTTTCGGAGTGACGCTGACGGTGTCGCCGTACGCCGGGCTGGTCGGCCCGATGATCACGTACATGTTGCCGATGCTGATCGCGATGCAGGGCGGCCGGATGGTCTACGACGCCCGTGGTGGCGTCGTCGCTGTGGTGGCCACCATGGGCGTGATCATGAGTACCACGCAGCCGATGTTCCTCGGCGCGATGATCATGGGCCCGCTGGCGGCCTGGCTGATGAAGAAGGTCGACAGCATCTGGGACGACAAGATCAAGCCCGGCTTCGAGATGCTGGTCAACAACTTCTCCGCCGGCATCCTCGGCGGCCGGCCTGGCGGTCGTCAGTTTCTACATCTTCGGCCCGGTCATCGACGCTGGATCTCCGACGCTTTCGGCAACGGCGTGAACTGGCTGATCGAGCACAGCCTGCTGCCGCTGGCCAGCATCATCATCGAGCCGGCCAAGGTGCTGTTCCTGAACAACGCCATCAACCAGGGCGTGCTGACCCCGCTGGGCATCCAGCAGTCGGCTGAAGAGGGCAAGTCGATCCTGTTCCTGCTGGAGGCCAACCCCGGCCCGGGCCTCGGTCTGCTGATTGCCTACTCGATCTTCGGCACGGGCATGGCCAAGAGCACCGCACCGGCCGCCGCGATCATCCAGTTCTTCGGCGGCATCCACGAGATCTACTTCCCGTACGTGCTGATGAAGCCGATCCTGATCGCTGGCCACGATCGCCGGCTGGCATGGTCGGCATCTTCACCCTGACCATCTTCGGTGCCGGTCTGCGGGCGCCGGCCGCTCCGGGGTCGATCATCGCGGTGCTATCTGCAGACGCCCGGTGGCAGTTTCATCGGGGTCGACGTTGTCGGTGCTGCTCGCCGCAATAACGTCGTTCGTCATAGCGTCGATCATCCTGAAGGCCAGCAAGAAGACCGACGAGAGCGGTGATCTCGCCGCCGCGACGGCGCAGATGGAGGCAGATGAAGGGCAAGAAGAGCTCGGTCTCCGGCGTGCTGACCGGGATCGAAGCACGATGACCGAGGCCAAGGACGAGGCCGCAGGAGGCGGCGTGCCCGGAAGGAGCCGATTCACAAGATCGTCTTCGCCTGCGATGCCGGGATGGGGTCGAGCGCGATGGGTGCCTCGGTGCTGCGGAACAAGGTGAAGAAGGCCGGGTTCACCGACATCACGGTGGTCAATGTCGCCATCGCGAACCTGACCGATGACATCGACCTGATCGTCACCCATCAGGATCTGACGCCGCGGGCGCGGGACAAGGCGCCCAGCGCGCAGCATGTCTCGGTGGAGAACTTCATGAACAGCCCGAAGTACGACGAGATCGTGGAAGAACTCAAGGTCACCAACCCGCAGGGCACCGACGCCCAATCCTGAGCGCTGACAATGGGGGAACGCCGTGCGCGTTCCCCCATTGTCGTGTCTACTCCCTGGTATCAGTTCTCCACCCCCGATGACCGGTCCAAGATGACCGGTCCACCCGATGACCGGTAGCAGCCGCCCCCGACGAAGGAGTTCCAGCCGCATGAGTGACATCCTGACCGTGTCCCAGATCAAGGTGCCGGGCACGGCCACCAGCAAGGACGAGGCGATCCGGGAGGCCGGTCAGATCCTGGTCGACACCGGCGCGGTGACGCCCGCCTACGTGGATGCGATGTTCGAGCGGGAGAAGTCGGTCTCCACCTACATGGGCAACTTCCTGGCCATCCCGCACGGCACCAACGAGGCCAAGGACGAGATCACCGCGTCCGCGCTGTCGGTGGTCCGTTACGACCCGCCGATCGACTGGGACGGCAACGAGATCCGGTTCGCGGTGGGCATCGCCGGGTCTGAACAACGGCCACCTGGAGATCCTCGGCAAGATCGCGGTGATCTTCTCCGACATGGACGAGGTGGACAAGATGATCGCGGCCGGGTCGGCCGAGGAGGTCTTCGACCTGCTGAACGCGGTCAACGAAGAATGAGCGGCACCGCGGTCCATTTCGGCGCCGGGAACATCGGCCGCGGATTCGTCGGGCTGATCCTGCACCGGGCCGGCTACGAGGTCGTCTTCGCCGATGTCGCCGACACCCTGATCGATGCGCTGAAGGAGACCCCGAGCTACCTGGTCAAGGAGGTCGGGCTGCGAATCGTCGGAGGAGCGGGTCGACAACTACCGGGCGATCAACAGCCGGACGGACGAGGCGGCGGTGATCGCCGAGATCGCCAAGGCCGACATCGTCACCACCGCGGTCGGTCCGACCATCCTGCGGTTCGTCGCCCCGGTCATCGTGGCCGGGCTGCGCGGTCGCTCCGACGACAGCCCGCCGCTGGTGGTGATGGCCTGCGAGAACGCGATCAACGCCACCGACGTGCTGGCCGAGTTCGTCCACGCCCTCGTCCCCGACGAAGCCGATTGGGCCGCACTGTCGGCCAAGGCGATCTTCGCGAACACCGCCGTCGACCGCATCGTCCCGGCGCAGTCCGCGGAGCACGGACTGGACGTCACGGTCGAGACCTACTTCGAGTGGGCGATCGAGCGGCCGCCGTTCAGCGGGCAGGAGCCGACGATCCCGGACGCCACCTGGGTCGACGATCTCGCGCCGTACATCGAACGAAAGCTGTTCACGGTCAACACCGGTCACGCCTCGACCGCCTACCACGGGCACGTCAGGGGCATCAACAAACTCAGCGATGCACTGGCCGACGACGAGGTGCGGGCCAAGGTCGAAGGCGTGCTGTCGGAGACCAAGCAATTGCTGGTCGACAAGCACGAATTCGCCCCGGAGGCGCAGCAGGCCTACGTCGACAAGATTCTCGGACGGTTCGCCAACCCGTACCTGCCGGACACCATCGACCGGGTCGGCCGGCAGCCGCTGCGCAAGCTCTCCCGCACCGAGCGACTGATCGGCCCGGCCGCCGAGCTGGCGGCGCTGGGCGACCGTCCGGAGTTCCTGCTGGCCACCGTCGAGGCGGCGCTGGTCTTCGACGTGCCGGAGGACCCGGAGAGCGTCGAGCTGAAGAAGCTGCTGGCAACGCTGACGCCCGGCCGAGGCGACCGACCCGGATCACCGGCCTGCAGCCCGGCGAGCCGCTGTACGACGACGTGCTGGCGATCCTGGAGCGCAAGGTGGCGGCGACCGCGGCACCGACCGCCTGACCGGCCCGACGTCACGGGTCGTGCCGACCGAGCAAGAGGAGCAGGACAAACGATGACTGAACCCCGGGCGCCGTGGCGGCTGGCCGTGATGACCAGCGGCGGCGACGCCCAGGGGATGAACCCGGCGGTCCGCGCCGTGGTCCGGACCGCGCTCAACCACGGTGCCGAGATCTTCGCGATCTACGAGGGCTATCAGGGGCTGATCGAGGGCGGCGACCGGATCCGGTCGGTGACCTGGGACGACGTCAGCAGCATCCTGAATCGCGGCGGCACGGTGATCGGCACCGCCCGCTCGCTGGAGTTCCGGGACCGTGCCGGGACGGCTGCAAGGCCGTGCACAACCTGCTGCTCAAGGGCATCGACCGGCTGGTCGTGATCGGCGGTGACGGCAGCCTGAGCGGCGCCGACCTGCTGCGTCAGGAGTGGCCGTCGCTGGTCGACGGAGTTGCTGGCCGGCCGGCACGATCGACCAGGCGACCGCCGACCGGCACCCGGCGCTGATGATCGCCGGACTGGTCGGGTCGATCGACAACGACATGATCGGCACCGACATGACGATCGGTGCGGATTCCGCGCTGCACCGGATCGTCGAGGCCATCGACTCCATCGCCAGCACGGCGGCCAGCCACCAGCGCAGCTTCGTCGTCGAGGTGATGGGCCGGCACTGCGGCTATCTCGCCCTGATGAGCGCCATCGCCGGCGGCGCCGACTACGTCTTCATCCCGGAGAACCCACCCGACCCGGGCTGGGAGGACCGGCTCTGCAAGCTGCTCAAGACCGGTCGGGCGGCCGGCCGGCGGAACAGCATCGTGATCGTCGCCGAGGGTGCGCACGACTCGCAGAACAGTCCGATCACCAGCGATTACGTCCGCCAGGTGCTGGAGGAACAACTCGGCGAGGACACCCGGGTGACCATCCTCGGGCACGTGCAGCGGGGCGGCGCGCCCAGCGCGTTCGACCGGTCGATGAGTTCGATCCTCGGCTACGCCGCCGTCGAAGAGGTGATGTCGGCGACGGCGCAGAGCGTCCCGCAGCTGATCGGCATCCAGGGCAACCGGGTCTCCAAGGTGCCGCTGATGGACAGCGTCGCCAGGACCCGCAAGCTGGCCGATCTGATCGCCGCCAAGGACTACGACACCGCGCTGACCATGCGCGGCGACGGTTACACCGAAATGGTGCACGTCTTCCACTCGATCTCGCACGCCCTGCCGTCGGTGCAGCAACAAGGCCAAGCCCACCCGGATCGGCGATCGTCAACGTCGGCGGCCTCGCCCCGGGGATGAACGCCGCGGCCCGGGCAGCGGTTCGGCTCGGGCTGCACCGCGGGCACACCATGCTCGGGGTGTACGGCAGCCTGCGCGGCCTGATCGACGGCGACGTCCGGGAACTGCACTGGGGGGACGTCGAGGGGTGGGCCGAGCCGCGGCGGTGCCGAACTCGGGATCAGCCGGGACGTGCCGACGGTCAAGGACCTCTACGCGATCGGCCGCGGACTGGAGAAGCACGACATCGACGCGCTGCTGATCATCGGCGGCTGGGACGCGTTCGAGGCGATGCACACGATGAACGCCGAGCGCGATCGATACCCCGCGTTCCAGATCCCGATGATCTGCCTGCCGGCCACCATCGACAACAACATGCCCAATTCCGAACTGTCGGTCGGGCGCGGACAGCGCGCTGAACCTGATCGTCGACTCCATCGACCGGGTGCGGCAGGCGGGCACCGCGTCCAGGCGTTGCTTCGTGGTCGAGACCATGGGCGGCTACTGCGGCTACCTCGCCCTGCTCGGCGGGCTGTCCGGCGGTGCGGTGCGGGTGTACCTGCACGAAGAGGGCATCACCCTCAAGGATCTCGCGCACGACATCGAACGGATGGTGGACAGCTTCCGGGTCGGCCAGCGGCTCTTCCTGACCGTGATGAACGAGAAGGCCAGCCCGATGTACACCAGCGATTTCCTGTGCCGGCTGTTCGAACAGGAGAGCGCAGGAGCTGTTCGACGCCCGCGAGCGTGGTGCTCGGCCAGACCCAGCAGGGCGGCAGCCCCAGCCCGTTCGACCGGATCCTGGGCACCCGGCTGGCCGCGCACTCCATCGACTGGCTGTCGCAATCAGATCGACACCGGCAAGTCCGGTGGCGCGGTGATCGGGTTGGTCGAGGGCAAGGTGCGGATCCTGTCGTTGCGGCGGGCCGAGGAGCTGGCGGACTGGGACCACCGCGGCCGCTCGAACAGTGGTGGCTGCAACTGCGTCCGGTCATCGACGTCCTCGCCGGGCGGCTCGCGGTGACGCCGGTCGGCTCTGGCTGACCGCGCGTCGCGAGGGCCGGCGGATGAACGCGAGGTCGTTCGCCCTGATCGCCAATCCGCATGCCGGGCGGGGTGCAGCGGTACGCGTGATGGCCGAGACGGCGGCAGCGCTGCGGGCGGCCGGCCGCCCGGTCCGGGCCGAGCTGACCGCCTCGATCGGGCATGCGGTCGAGCTCGCGGAGCGGGCGTCGGCAGCCGGTGAGGTTGCGGTGGCGATCGGCGGCGACGGCATCCTGCGGGCGGTCGCGGCGGGTGCGTCCCGGCACCTCGGCACCATGGGGATCATGCCCTGCGGTCGGGGCAACGACTTCGCCCGGATGGTCGGCATCGGCAACGCAGCCGCCGGGGTGCGGGCCGGCGTCGCGATCCTGCTGTCCGGCACGGCGCGGGCGGTGGACTGTCTGGCCGTGGCGCCCGGATTGGTCGCCGGCGCCACCGATCTCGGTCATCAGGTGGCAGTGGGCAATCTCTATCTGGGGTTCGACTCGCTGAGCAACGAGCTGGCGAATTCGCTGCCCGCCACCCTCGGTCCGCTGACCTACACCTATCCCGCCCTGCGGGTGGCGCTGACGATGCGGCCGCTGGAATTCCGGCTGGTGATCGACGGGACGCCGGAGGCATACACCGGCAGCGGGGCGGTCATCGCGAACAGCGCGTTTTACGGCCGCGGAATCCGGGTGGCGCCGGCGGCCGACATCCACGACGGACTGCTGGACGTGATCATGTTCCGGCAGCAGGATCGCCGACGCAGGGTGGCCGCCCTACTTGCGTTGCGCGCCGGTCGGCATCTGGGACGGTCGGATGTCCACCACCTGCAGGCACGGCACGTTCAGATACAGGTGGAGCCGGTTCTCGAGGCCTATTCCGACGGTGACCCGATCTGCCGGTCGCCGTTGACGGTGTGGGCGCTGCCAGGGGCGATCACCGTGCTGCTGCCGTGAGCGCAGGGCCGGTTGTCCCCGGTCGATGGGGGTCCCTGGCCGAGCACAGGGTTTAGAGTGGAATCAACCAAGGAGAAAACATGTCGGTCGAAACGATGAGCCGCAGGATCAGCATTATCGAGCAAACCTGGAAGGACGCCCCGCAGGCCGGTCGCGCCGACTATGTCGAAGAATTGGCGGCGATCTCCACCGGGCTGATGGATGTCACCGGCCCGGAAGCGGAGCGGGCAGAGTGGTTGAGCAGACGGGTCAATCGCGTCGTTCGGAACATCGGTACCGCCGCCGGGTGAACCACCCGGCCCGACCGAGCAGAAAGTGATGGCAATTGTCCGAAGGGGCTGCATTCTCGATCGACCAGGAAATCCTGGTGGTGCACGTCGACATTTCCGTGCTCGAAGCAGATGTGGCGGATTTCCTCGACGCAACTGCGGTGAATGCCGCTGCGTCGCTGGACGAACCCGGAGTGCTGCGCTTCGACGTTGTCGTCGACCGGAGTGATCCGACCCATGTCGTCCTGGTCGAGGTCTACCGCGATCAAGCCGCGGCCGCGGCGCACAAGCAAACCCCGCACTACGCCGTCTGGCGGGACTCCGTCGCCGCCATGATGGCCAGGCCGAGGTCGTCGGTCACCTTCACCCCGTTCGCTCCCACCGCCGCCGCCGGGTGGTCCTCGTCCGGACGGACCGCACAGGGATGACGACTGCCGGCGCGTTCGACTTCGGGACGGCCGGCCGGATCGTCTTCGGACCCGGTCGGGCCACCGAGCTGCCCTCCCTGATCAACGGGTGGGGAACCCGCGCGCTGGTGTGCACCGGAGCCGATCCAGAACGTCACCGGCGATTGCTGGATACGCTCCCGGTCCCGGTCGAGCTGTTCCCGGTGGTCGGCGAACCCACCGTCGAGATGGCCGGTATCGCCACCGACGTGGCGCGTGCCGTCGGCGCCGACCTGGTGATCGCGATCGGCGGCGGCAGCGTGCTGGATCTGGGCAAGTCGGTCGCCATGCTGCTGGGTAACGGCGGGCAACCACTGGATTACCTCGAGGTGATCGGGCGCGGTCTGCCGATCACCGAGCCGTCGGTGGCGTTCGTCGCCATCCCGACCACGGCCGGAACCGGCTCGGAGGTGACGGCGAACGCAGTGCTGACCTCGCCCGAGCATGGCCGGAAGGCCAGCGTCCGCAGCGCATTCATGATCCCGAGGCTCGCGCTGGTCGACCCGATGCTGACCCTCGGCTGTCCGCCGCAGGTCACCGCCGCCAGTGGTCTCGACGCGCTCACCCAATGCCTGGAACCGCTGGTCTCGGGCAGCGCGAACCCGATCACGGACGCGCTGGCCACCGCGGGCCTGCGCCGAACCGCCGCCGGTCTGCGCCGCGCGTACCTGGACGGGTCCGATGTCGAGGCACGGACCGACATGGCACTGGCCGCGCTGCTCGGCGGCATGTCGCTGGCCAACGCGAAACTCGGTGCGGTGCACGGATTCGCCGGAGTGATCGGCGGAATGGTGACCTCCGCCCACGGGGCGATCTGTGCGGCGCTGCTGGCCCCGGTCACCGCGATCAACGTGCGGGCACTGCGCGACCGTGAACCGCTGCACCCGGCACTGGACAGGTACCGGCAGGCCGCCGGGGCGCTCACCGGTCGACCGGACGCCATCGATCGAGGAAGGCATCGAGTGGATACGGGAAACCGTTGCCGCACTGGGGGTGCCGGGTCTGGCCGAACTCGGGGTGCGAGCCGGAATGGTGGACGACATCGTGGCCAAGACCGGGACGGCCAGCAGCACCAAGGGCAACCCGATCGTGCTCACCGAGGCAGAACTGCGCGAGGCGCTCGACCGCTCGATGAACTGATCGGTCGAGACCGACGCCACCGGCCCGCTGTTGTTAGGGTCGATGGCTGATGGCATCCGCACCCGTCCCGAACCGAGGCAGGGAAAATGATCTTCATCACCGTCAAGTTCAAGGTCCGTCCCGAGTACGTCGACGGCTGGCTGGATCTGGTCGACGACTTCACCCAGGCGACCCGTCGCGAACCGGGCAACCTCTGGTTCGAATGGTCGAGGAGCGTCGACGACCCGAGCGAATTCGTCCTGGTCGAGGCGTTCCAGGACGATGCAGCGGGGGCGCATGTCGGCTCCGATCACTTCATCACGGCGATGCAGACCATGCGGCCGGCGATCGCCGAGACACCGCGGATCATCAATTTCGTGGTTCCCGGCGAGGAGTGGTCGCGGATGGGTGAGCTCGAGATCACCTGAACCACCGCGGCTCGTTCGTTTGGGCAGTCCGGTCCGGGTGAACCCGATCGGTGGCGTGCAGGTATCGGGATGCAACTCTCGTGCCTGCTGATCGTCAGCGATCGACCACAGCCGATGACGGACCACCCTCGAGCGGAGACCCAGCCTTTGCCACGCAAGCGAGCGAGCCGGCTACCGACGGCCCTGATGAAGGCATTCCTGCCATCGCCACCCACCCGGCGTCGGCGGCGCCGCAGGGCCGCGACGATCTCGCTGCCGACGGTGATCTCGCCGCCGAAGGCGGTCGCCAAGCGCAAACCGGCGAGGGCGGCCAAGCTCGTCGGCCGGCCGGCCGAAGAGTGGGACCCGGAAGACCGGCAGCCGCCCGCGGCGGCCGGGGGACATGGCACCTCCTGCGCTTCACCGCAGCAGTTGGCACCAGGGCCTATCGGGTGTACGTCCCGTTCGGACTGCGCAGGACAACGCGGGCACCGATGCTGCTGGCATTGCACGGCTGCACCCAGGACGCGATGGACTTCGCTGCGGGCACCCGGTTCAACGAGCTGGCCGATCGGCATCAGTTCGTGGTGGTGTACCCGGAACAGTCGGTGGCGCACAACGGGCAGCGGTGTTGGAACTGGTTCCGCACCGGGCATCAGTTCCGCGAGCAGGGTGAACCGGCCATTCTCGCCGGGATCGTCGGCCGCATGCTGGCCGAGCGCGCGCGGTGGCGCATCGACCCGGAACGGGTTTACGTCACCGGGATCTCGGCCGGCGGCGCGATGGCCGTGGTGCTGGCCGCGACCTACCCGGAGCTGTTCGCCGCCGTCGGTGTGCACTCGGCACCGCCCTACCGGTCGGCGGCCGGTCCGGCGAACGCGATCGCCGCGATGCAGGGCCGGGCGGTGCCGCCACCGGTACACACCGCATCCGGGCAGGCGATGCCGCCGATGATCATCTTCCAGGGAACCTTCGACGGAACCGTTCGACCGGTGAATGCCCGGCGGGTGGCCGACCAGTGGTTGGCCGCGCGCGCCACCGATGCCGGCCCGCCGACCCAGAGCGGGCTGGTCGCCCGGCCGATCGGCGCGCCCAGGGTGGCGACGGCCGGTCCGGCCCGTCCGGTGTCGACCAGGAGCCGTCGCGGCCACACCGTCAGCCGGTGGTACTCCGGTGGCCGAAAGGTGTTGGAACTCTGGGAGATCGACGGCCTCGGTCATGCGTGGTCCGGCGGTTCGACCAACGGGTTCGTACAGCGACGCTCGTGGCCCGCGGGCCAGCAGCGAAATGTGGAAGTTCTTCGCGGCACACCGCGCGGTCGAGGCCGCCACCCAGGCCCGGGCGGGGTGAAAGGTCGGCGACTCGTTCGACCTTGGCGGCCGGGTCACGGCGTCCCGCGCTGGTCGACCAGTCGTTCGATGGTGGCGCGCAGCTCGCGCTGCTGCCGGGTGAGCATCTCGATCTGTGCCGACAGCGACGCGAGAGTGCCGACCAGGGAATCGGTATCAGCAGAAGCGTCGACCGGCACAGGTTCGGCCGCCGGCGCAGGTTCGGCTGCCGGCGCGGGTCCGGCCGGCGGTATCGGGTCATCGGCCAGGGCCTTCGCCCGGGCGGCTTCCTCCCGGGTCCGCTTGTGGCTGACGAACCAGGCGGCGACCGTTGCCGACACCGTGCCGATGAGGCCGATGCCGACCATCATGATCACCGATCCGATCAAGCGGCCCTCCGTCGTCACCGGGTAGGTGTCGCCATAGCCGACCGTGGTGGTGGTGACGACGGCCCACCACAGTGCCGTTCCCATCGTGGTGATGTTCGCGCCCGGGGCGTTGTATTCGACCCGCCACTCCAGGAACGCACCCACCACAACGACGCCGATCACGATCGAGATCAACGAACTGGCAATGCGTTCGGTGGAAATCGTCGCGAACGACTTGCGCAGCAACAGGATCACCCGGAGCAACCGCAGCATGGGCAGCAGCACCATCATCAGGTCGAGCTTGTGGCTACGGATGAACGTCCAGCGGTCGGTGGACAGACCCAGCCTGACGAAATAGTCGATCGCGAAGGCCGCCCAGATGAGCAGGGAGATCACCGTCAGCGTCGGCTGCCACCATGGCGGCCCCTCCGGAGTCAGTCGGGTCGCCGCGAAATCCACCAGGAAGACGACCGCCAGGATGTCGAGCGGCTTGGTGGTGGCCGCGACCCAGCGGTCGTACCTCGCGCCGTGGTTGGCCGCGACCTTGGCGGCTTTGTCGCCCCGCAGTCTCGTCGCCCATTGCGTTCCGCTCATCTGACCCACCGCATCTCTCGCACTGTCGCTGCGATGAATGATCCGGCACGGGCCGAGCGCCGGTCGGTCCGTCGGCGACTGTTGTCGCGTCCACCGAAGAAATCGCCCATCCTGGGGTGAGCTCAGCCGACTGCCTGCTTTGTCTTGTGTGTCGGGAATAAGCTAGGTAGAGTAACACCATGGCTGCTCGTGAGCTGGTGATGACCGGGGCCACCCAGGCCGTGCTCGCGGCTCTCGTTGCCGCCCCGACCAGGGACCACCACGGAGCCGCCCTGCGCGACGAGACCGGTCTGCCGTTCGCTCGGATCTATCCGGTGCTGGCGAGGCTGGAATCGTTGCAGTGGTTGGACAGTGGTTGGGGAGAGCCTGCTGTTCGGCAACAGGGCTGGCCGCGTCGCCGCTGGTATCGGCTCAGCGAGCAGGGGCTCGCCATGGCGCGCGGTGCACTGGCCAGCGCGCGAAGCACTGCCGTCCAGGGCGTCAGCAGGCTCCGCCCCGCAGGGGAGGCGGTGTGACCGGTCAACGATCGCCGCCAACCGGTCCGGCTCGGCGATGCTGCCAGCGCCTCGGCATCTGTCAGAGCGGGGCAGCCAGGTGACCGAGCCGCACACGTGGGGCCGGCTCGGTCACCTGGACGTCTGACGGAGTCGTTCGAACTGACCCAACCCGAGATGGCCGGCGGGCCTCGTCGACAAGGAGTTCCAGTGAACGAAAAGTCCGCTACCGGTTGGAGATGTCGACTCGGTCGGCATGCCTACGCCAGTCGCCGGGATGACAACCCGGAAACTCCCGGCCGCACGATCCGGGTCTGCATCGTCTGCGGAAAGTACTTCGAGCCCGAGGACGAACCCGAGTTCGACGTCGAGGCGTACAAGCGCAACACCTCGTTCTTCGGCTGATCACCACAGTCTCCCCGCAATATCCGACTCAGAAGAAGGCGGAACCGCCATGTCCAGCTCGGCGCACGACACTCACTCCGACTGGCGTTGCCATGTCGGTCGTCATCACTACCTCGTCGTCGAGGACGACAACCCGGAGATGAAAGGGCAGTCGTACCTGGAATGCAGCAGGTGTGGGAAGAAGAACGACCTGGCCAGTCACCAGCCGCTCTCCCAAAGGGGAGCGACGGGCCTGGGTATGGGCATCGGCGGCGGCTGACCCGATGCTCGCGCCCGACCGCTGCGGCCTGCGTAGCACGGCGCCGATGAGCACGCGACGGTGATCGGTCCGCAACCAATTGCCCCGGCCCGCTGGCTGGTCGCGCTGGCCGTGCTGGCGTTGCCGACCGATGCGCGGGACCGCTACCTGGAGGAATTCCGCACCGAACTGTGTGAACTCGGCGGTGCCGGCACAGTTGGCGCAGGCCGGCAGCCTGCTGGTCGGGGCAATTCCCCTGCGGAATGCTTTGAACGAGCGGGATCTGCCCGATTCCGTCGTCGAGAAGCCGGATTGGCGGTGCCGCCTCGGCCGGCACCGTTACGTCAGGCAGCAGGACGACAATCCCGAGATGCGCGGACGCGGGTACCTGCGGTGTGTGCGATGCGGCCGGCCGAAGGATCCGCCGAGCTACGGCATGATGCCGCCCGAGGTCTTCGGCCGCGCCCTGTGACAGGAGGTTCGCCCGCTGGTGGGTCGCCCGCAAATCCGGTGAGGGCGGGGACCGTCGCTGAGCGCTGCGAACGATTCCACTAGGTAGAATTCCACCATGTCGGGTTCACCACCGCGGATGACGCAGACCACCCAGGCGGTGCTGCGCGCCCTGCTCGAAGACCCGACCAAGGATCTCTACGGTCTCGAGATCTGCGCGGCGACGGGCCTGCCCAGCGGCACGGTGCATCCGATCCTGGCCAGGTTCGAGGCCCTCGGCTGGTTGGACAGTGCCTGGGAGCAGGTCGATCCCCGAGAACAGGGGCGGCCGAGGCGCCGGTACTACAAGCTCAGTGCGAACGGGATCGCGCTGGCCAGGGACGCGTTGGCCAGGGCGTACGAGACTCGCACGAGAATCGTCGGCCGCCTGCGCCCGGCGGGTGAGACCGGCTGATCCGCAGCTGATCGACCCGCTGGCGACAACGCGGCTATCGAGCGGGGCTCGGCGGCGTACCGGATGAGGTCGTCGGTTCGTTGGCGGCGGGCGGTGCCGTCGATTGCGCGATGATGATCGGCGAGATGGCGCCGGTCGCCGGCCCGGCGGCGGTTGTCGAGGTGCCCGATGTCGTCGGCTCGACCACGGCCGCGGTTGAAGCTGCAGTGGTCGCTGCAACGGTGGCAACCGTGGCCAGCATCGTCTCGGCCGTGACCCTGCCGAATTTGACCGTGACATCGCGGGAGTCGTTGACGTTGTGCCGGTTCACCGCGGTGCGGCGGGAGATCGCGACGATCGTGGCCGTTCCGGCACAGCAGCGCGAGGAGCACGATCACGACTCCCACCGGGCCGGTGAGGGCGATCGCGCAGCCGACCGCACCGAACAGGGCAGCGGCCGGCAGGGTGAGCAACCAGCCGTAGACCATCCGGCGGGCCGTACCCCAGCGGACCATCGAGAGGTTCCGCCCGACGCCGCTCCCGATCACCGAACCGGAGCACACCTGGGTCGTCGAGAGCCCGAAACCCATGTGCGACGACGCCAGAATGGCCGCCGCCGACGTCGTCTCCGCGGCGAATCCCTGCGGCGACTGGAGTTCGACCAGGCCCTTGCCCATCGTCCGCATGATGCGCCAGCCACCGGAGTACGTGCCCAGCCCGATGGCCAGCCCGGCGCAGGCGATCACCCAGGTCTGCGGTCCGGTGCCCGACTGCCTGGTAGCCACCGGTGATCAGCACGAGGGTGATCACGCCCATCGTCTTCTGGCCGTCCGAGGTGCCGTGGGCCAGCGCGATCATCGATCCGGAAACGGTCTGCGCCCGGCGGAACCACCCCGCCGCAGGTTCGTCGTCGGACGCCGGGAAGAACCGGTGCACCAGGAAGATGGCAAGCGCGGCACCCAATCCGGCGACCAGCGGCGCGATGACGGCCGGCAGCAGGATCTTCGACACCACCACCGAGAAGTTGACGCCGGACAGGCCGGCGCCGACCAGCACGGCGCCGATCAGGCCGCCGAACAAGCGCGTGGGACGAACTGGACGGCAGGCCGAACAGCCAGGTCGTGAGGTTCCACAGGATCGCGGCCACCAGCCCGGCGAAGATCATCGTCGGGGTGACGAACGCATCGTTGACCATGCCGCCGGAGATGGTCTTGGCGACCTCGGTGGACAGGAAGGCGCCGACCACGTTGAGCACGGCCGCGATCAGCACCGCCGTCCGCGGCCGGAGCGCGCCGGTGGCGACCGAGGTGGCCATCGCGTTGGCGCTGTCGTGAAAGCCGTTGGTGAAATCGAAGAACAGGGCCGTCAGGATCACGACGGTCACCAGGAACAGCGTCGTCGTCATCGGACGCCGATCCGCTGACAGTGCGCCATCGTCACCACCTCCTGCCGGTTCGGTTCCTACCGGTCATGCGCCGTCCCGACATCCTGACGACCGCCGAACAGTTGTTTCTCCCGCCCCCGACGGGCTGTGTGCCGATGCCCGGCCACCGTGCATCGAGCGATTGCGGCGGCATCGTCGATCCATCGTGGTCCGAACCTATTGTCCGAAGCGCGAATTCGCCACGGTCGGAGTCAAGAGATGGGGACCACGCAGTACCGACGATGGAGTGCGGCGTCGGCATCGGCATCGTCCCGTTAGGAGGATCTGGTGCCGGTGAATTCATCAGAGACTTATATAAGTGCGCGCTGTAGATTGGCTGCGTGCACGCCTTCGATGTCCTCGGTGACCCGGTTCGACGCCGGATCCTGGAACTGCTGGCCGAGGGGGAGAGCGTCCGCCGGGGCGGTCACGGAGGTGATCCGGCGCGGAGTTCGCGATCACCCAGCCCGCCGTGTCGCAGCACTTGAAGGTCCTGCGGGAAAACGGATTCGCCCAGGTCAGGGCCGAGGGAACGCGACGGCTGTACTCGGTGGACACCGCGCCGCTGCAGGAAACCGACGCCTGGTTGGACCGATTCCGGCATTTCTGGACGCCGCACCTGGATGCGCTGGCCACCGAACTGGCCCGCGGGAAGCGGGAGCGCCGGCTGTCCGCGGAGCACCGGCACGCGGCCGACGGGATGTCGGACCCGGGCCTAGCTGTCGGACAGTCGCCTCTAGGCATGACCGCGATCGCAGCCACGATCGAGAAGAGGCCATTCCGTGCCGACGATG
The DNA here is from genome assembly GCA_963719475.1 of uncultured Actinomycetota bacterium. GTDB lineage: Bacteria > Actinomycetota > Actinomycetes > Mycobacteriales > Nakamurellaceae > Nakamurella. The sequence continues at coordinate 76,787 of CAVRCD010000018.1, forward strand.
ACCCTGAACGAGCGCGCCGAACGCCACCTGCGGGCGTTGGTCGGCTCGGAGTCCGCGACGCTGCGGGACGACCAGTGGACGGCGATCCACGCCCTGGTCGCAGGAGCGGCGGCGGGCCCTGGTGGTGCAGCGAACCGGCTGGGGCAAGTCGGCCGTCTACTTCGTCGCCACCGCGCTGCTGCGCGAGCAGGGCGCCGGCCCGACGGTGATCATCTCGCCGCTGCTGGCGCTGATGCGCAACCAGATCGCCGCCGCCGAGCGGGCCGGCATCCGCGCGGTGACGATCAATTCGGCGAACGCCGAACAGTGGGGCCAGGTCTACGACGCAGGTCCGGGCCGGCGCGGTCGATGTGCTGCTGGTGTCGCCGGAGCGGCTGAACAATCCGGGCTTCCGCGACGAGGTGCTGCCCGCAGGTGGCGGCCACGGCCGGGCTGGTGGTGATCGACGAGGCGCACTGCATCTCCGACTGGGGACACGATTTCCGGCCCGACTACCGCCGGATCCGAACCCTGCTCGAGGACCTGCCGGACGGCATTCCGGTGCTGGCCACCACCGCGACGGCCAACCAGCGGGTGGCCATCGACGTCGCCGAGCAGCTCGCGGTGTCCGCCGGCGCATTGGGGGCGGCGGCCGCGGGATCCGATCACCCGCCCGGCGACACGCTTGGTGCTGCGGGGCACGCTCGACCGCGAATCGCTGCACCTCGGCGTTGTTCGGCTGCCCGATCAGCCGAGCCGGCTGGGCTGGCTCGCCGACTACCTCGACCCGGACCGACGGGTCGGGCATCGTCTACTGCCTGACGGTCGCGGCGACCGAGCAGGTCGCCGATCACCTGCGATCCCGCGGGCTGACGGTGGCCGCGTACTCCGGCGGACCGATCCGACCGAACGGGCGCAGGCCGAGGACGACCTGCTGGCCGGCCGGGTGAAGGCGCTGGTCGCCACCTCCGCGCTCGGCATGGGCTTCGACAAACCGGACCTGGCCTTCGTCGTCCACCTCGGGGCGCCGCCGTCGCCGATCGCGTACTACCAGCAGGTCGGCCGCGCCGGCCGCGCGGTGCGAGCGCGCCGAGGTGGTGCTGCTGCCCGGGCAACGACGACGTGGACATCTGGAACTATTTCGGGTCGCTGGGGTTCCCGGCGGAGTCCGACGTCCGGGCCACCCTGGACGAGCTCGGCCGCGGCCGGCAAGCCGCTGTCGCTGCCGGCGCTGGAACCGCGGGTGTCGCTGCGCCGGTCGCGGCTGGAGATGATGCTCAAGGTGCTGGACGTCGACGGCGCCGTCCGCCGGGTCAGCGGCGGCTGGACCGTCACCGGTCGAACCCTGGGCCTACGACGCCGACCGGTACGCCAGGGTGACGCGCGGCCCGGGACGTCGAGCAGCAGGCGATGCTGGAGTACATCAGCACCACCGAGTGCCGGATGAGCTTCCTGCGCGAGCAGCTGGACGACCCGGCGCCGGAGCCGTGTGGCCGCTGCGACAACTGCGGCGGGCTGAAGCTGCCGGCCGCCGCGGACCAGGAGTCGGTGGTCGCGGCCCGCGCCGAACTGGACGTGCCCGGTGTCGCCGGTCGAGCCGAGAGCGCAGTGGCCGATCGGCGATGTCCTCGCTGGGGGTCGGGCTGTCCGGCCGGATCCCGGCCGGCGAGAAGGCGGAGACCGGGCGGGCGGTCGGCCGGCTGGACGGCATCGGCTGGGGCTCGGCGCTCCGCGACCTGCTGAACCCGCAGACCCCGGACGGTGAGGTGCCGGTGCCGCTGCGGCACGCCGTGGTGCAGGTGCTGGACGGCTGGCTGCCGACCGGCGGTCCTTCGGGGCCGGGATTCGACGTGGTGGTGTTCATCGAGTCGCGAGCAGGCCCGCCCTGGTCCGGCATCTCGCCGCCGGGCTGGCCCGGTACCGGTCGCTGCCGCTGGCCACGTCGTTCGAATGGTCGATCACCGGCCGGCGGTCAGCGCGACCAATTCCGCCCGGCGGCTGGCGGCGGTGCTGGACGGCACCGACTGGCCGATCCGGCCGCCGTTGCCGGGCAAACGGATACTGCTGGTCGACGACGCCACCGAAACCGGCTGGACGCTGACCGTCGCTGCCCGGGAATTGCGGAGGGCAGGTGCCACTGCCGTGTATCCGCTGGTGCTGGCCGTGCGCTGACGGGTCGAGCTGGCGCGCCGATCGGTCGGGCTGCGGATCCCGGTCAGGCGAGCCGGGCGGGAAATCCACCGGTGGCGATCGGTCCCCAGCTGACCGGCTCCAGGCGCAGCAGGCACTTGCCCTGGTCGATCATCGCCTGCCGGTATTCCGCCCAGTCCGGGTGCTCGCCGGAGATGCGACCGGAAGTACTCGACCAGCGGCTCCACCGCCTCGGGCAGATCGATGACCGTGCCGGTGGTTTCGACCTGCACCCAGGGGCCGCCGAAGTCGTCGGACAGCACCAGCACCGAAACCCGGGGATCCCGGCGGATGTTCGTCACCTTGGCGCGTTCCGGGTAGCTGGACACCACGATCCGGCCCTGCGGGTCGACGCCGCCGGTGACCGGGGAGGACTGCAGCGACCCGTCGCGTCGGCGGGTGGTGACGATCAGGTGGTGCCGGGGCCGGACGAAGTCCAGCAGTCCGGCGTTGTCGGTCTTGGTGACGGTGGCGATTGTTCTTGGCATGGGTCCAGCATCTCCGATGACCCGGCTGCTCGGCCCGCCGACCCGGAAGCGTCTTCGGGTCACCGGATCGGGGCCGGCGCCCAGCGGACCGTCGTCGGGCGAGCAGGCGAGATCCTGCGGGCTCGAACCGATCCACCACGGTGAGCTGACAGGCTTCGACCACGACAGGAACGCGACCATTCGCTGCCAATCGTCACCCGTTCGGGGGATTACTGGCAAGTTATGCCTACGTTCAGTTGCCGAAATCATGCACTGTCCGTAACAATGACTCTATTAGTCCAAAGTCCGATCGGGGGATCGGACACCGTGCCGGCAGCGTCGGCACCCGCCCAGGGGGAACGGTCATGAACAGTTCGACACGGCAGATTTCGAGTAGCGGCCGGATCACCGGCGGGTGGGTGCGTGCGGCCCAGTTCCCGACGGCCAAGGGTTTCTCCCGCGGCTACGACCGCAAAGCCGTCGACACCTTCCTGCTGCAGTGCGGCAACGGCGTCGACTGGCTCAACGGCCTGTTGATCGGCGCAGAGAACGAGATCGATCGGCTCTCCGGCGAGGGGCAGCCGCTGACGCCCGTTCGCAACACCAGTCGGGTGATGACCACCGCCGGCAGCGGCAAGCGCCCGGCCACCCAGCCGGCCCGTCGGCGCAAGCCGCGGGTGAGTGCGGCGGCCCGTACGGTTCGCGCGCGCCCCTGACCTTCCGGCACCTAGGCTGAGGCGAGGGGGTCGCCGATGCCGAACCTGCGAGATCAGCTCGATGCCGTGGCGGTCGACGAGGCCGTGCGCCGGGAGATCTTGGCCCGGCGTCCCGGCCTTGTCGCAGCGCTGACGATCGCGCCGTCCGGCGCTGCCGCTGCCACCGGCGCTGCCGCGGCTGCTGCCGCGAGAACGGCTGCCGGACTCCGGATCCCGTTCGCCGCCGAGCTCGGCATGCTCGACGACCGGCTCGCCGAGGCGATCATCCTGCGGGAGGGCCGACCGACCCTGCTGGTTCGCGGCGGCAGCTTCGAACCGCCGGAATTGGCCCAGTGGCGGGCCAGGCTGATGCCCTACAAGTCCAAGATCGACCGGGCGATCGCGGCCGTCGGCCGGGTCGAGGTCGGATTCTCCGCGCAGCCCTACGTCGGCACCGCCTGGATGGTCGCGCCCGGTGTCGCCGTCACCAACCGGCATGTCGCCGCCGAATTCGCCCTGCGACAGGGGCGGAGCTATGTCTTCCGGTCGAACCCGGGTGGTCGCCGATTGGCGCCCCGGATCGACTTCCGCGAGGAGTATCTGGACAACCGGCCCCTGGACGTCACCGTTGGCCGGGTGCTGTTCCTGGCCGGCGATGCCGACGCCGATCCGGACCTGGCACTGGTCGAGTTGACGCCGGCGCCCGGCGTCGTGCTGCCGGAACCGGTGCCGTTGTACGACGGTCCGACCCCGGCCGGGTGCGGTGGTGGTGACGATCGGCTATCCGGCCGCCGACCACCGCAACAGCGCCGCCGATCAGGCGCGGCTGTTCGGCGGCATCTTCGAGGTCAAACGGCTCGCTCCGGGACTGGTGGTCGACGTCATCGACGAGGGCCGCTTCACCCACGACTGCACCACGCTCGGCGGCAGTTCGGGGTCGGTCGTGCTGGATGTGGAAACCGGTGCGGCGGTCGGCCTGCACTTCGCCGGCGAGTATTTGTCGGCGAACTACGCGGTCAGTTCCGCCGTGATCGCCGATCGGGTACGCCGGCTCCGCGCGATCGGTCCGCCGGCGCTGATCGACCTCGCCGGGGTGCGGCTGCCGGAGGAGGCCCGCACCGTCGCCGTCGACGAACTCGCGGACCGCACCGGCTACGACCCGGCGTTTCTCGGATCGGGATCGCTGCGGGTGCCGTTCCCGAGACTGTCGGCGGCGCTGAAGGCGGCCGTGGTCCCGGTCCTCCCGGAGGCCACCGGCGCCGAGCGGTACCGCCTCGACTACACGCACTACTCGGTGGTGATGCACGGGCAGCGTCGGCTGGCAGTGTTCACCGCGGTCAACATCGACGGCGCCGAGATCGAGCGGATCAAACGTGCCGGCAAGGATCTGTGGGCGTTCGATCCGCGCATCCCGCAGGCGACGCAGACCGGGAACGAGCTCTATGCGGGTAACGACCTCGATCGCGGGCATCTGGTGCGTCGGCTCGACCCGGCCTGGGGACCTTCGGCCGAGCAGGGCGAGAAGGACACGTTCTTCTTCACCAACTGTGCCCCGCAGCATGCCGACTTCAACCAGCGCTTGTGGCTGGAGCTGGAGAACTACCTGCTGGACAACGCCGACACCAGGGGCTTCCGGGCCACCGTCTTCACCGGCCCGGTGTTCCGCGCCGACGACCCGGCCTATCGAGACATCTTGCTGCCACAGGCATTCTGGAAAGTGGCGGTGATGATCAACGATGCGACCGGCGCGCTCTCGGCGACCGGCTACCTGGTATCCCAGGCCGGCCTGATCGCCGATCTCGAGTTCGTCTTCGGTGCGTTCAAGACCTATCAGGTGCCGATCCGCGACATCGAGTCGTGGACCGGTCTCGGCTTCGGGACGCTCCGCACCCACGACCCGTTGAATGCCGTCGAGGGGGTGACGGCTGTCCGCGAGCTGACTTCGCCCGCGGACATCGTCATCTGACCTCTTCGACCCTCGAAACCGTCAGACGGGTTCCGGTACCCGGGTCCCGTCGCTCGAACGAGCCGGGCCGGCACCGATGACGTCATCGGTGTGTCCGTCGACATCCAGCCGCGGCAGGATCCGATCCAGCCAGGACGGCAACCACCAGTTCGCCGGACCGAGCAGCGACATGGTCGCCGGCACCAGCACCATCCGCACCACCGTCGCGTCGATCAGCACCGCGGTGGCCATCCCGACGCCCATCATCTTCACGGTCGGGTCGGCGTCCAGGGCGAACCCGATGAACACCGCGATCATGATCGCCGCCGCGCTGGTGATCACCCGGCCGGTGGCGGCCAGTCCGCGGACCACGCTGCGCCGTGGCTCGCCGGTAGCCAGGTAGTCCTCGCGGATCCGGGAGAGCAGGAACACCTGGTAGTCCATCGACAGGCCGAACAGGATGGTGAACATCAGGATCGGCACCCAGCTGGAGACCGGGACGGCGTGTGGCAGGCCGAGAAGCTCTGCGCCCCAACCCCACTGGAAGACCACGACCATCACGCCGTAGGCCGCGGCGACCGACAGCAGGTTCATCACCGCAGCCTTCACCGCGACCACCACCGACCGGAACACCGCCGTCATCAGCAGCAGCGACAGGCCGACGACGAAGGCGATCACCACCCACAGCCGCTCGGACAGCCGCTCCGAGATGTCGGCGAAGGCGGGGGTCAAGCCCGGTGACCATCACCGAATCCGGTAGCTCGGATCGCGCAGCCGGTCGAGCAGAACGACGGTCTGCTCGTCCTGCGGGCCGGTCGCCGGTTCGCACCACGATCAGCGCCGCGTTGCCGGCGTCGTTGACGGCGGCGGGCGCACCGAAGCGACGCCGGGATCGGCCGAGATCCGGCTCAGTCAGCTCGGGCAGTTGGTCGGCCGGCAGCCGATCGAGATCGACGGCCAGCAGGAACGGGCCGTTGGCGCCGGCGCCGTACTCGGCTGCGACCAGGTCGTAGGCGACCCGGGTGGTGGCGCTCTCCGGTCCGCTGCCGGCGTCCTGCGGCCAGGTTCGCATGCCGAGCACCGGGGCGGCGAGCAGCAACAGCAGGGCCAGGGCGGCGAGCGCCCACGGCCACGGGCGCCGGCCGATCCGCGCCGCCCACCGGGCCGTCGCGGTGGTCCGGCAGGTCGGTGGACGGTGCGACGGTCGGCGATCCGGGTGCAGGCAACGACGGGGCCGTGTCCAGCCGGCAGCGCGCGCCGTTCGGCACGCCGCAGCACCCGGGTGCCGGCCAGGCCGCACAGCGCGGGCACCAGGGTGACGAGGTCAGCATCACCGCGCCGACCACCAGCAGCGTGGCCACCCCGACCGAGGTGTAGACCGGCAGCCCGGCCAGCCGCAGGCCCGAAAAGGCGAGACCAGCACGGTCGTCCCGGCGAACACCACCGAGACGCCGGCGGTGCCGTTGGCCCGGGCCGCGGCCTCGCGCACCGGCAACCCGGCGCGCAGTCCTTCGACGTACCGGGTGACCAGCAGCAGCGCGTAGTCGATGCCGACGCCGATGCCGACCATCGTGGCGATGGTCGGGGCGGTGTTGCTGACGTCGGTGAACCGCGGCCAGCACCGTGATCAGCGACGAGCCGATGCCGAGCCCGATCAGGGCGACGGCCAGCGGCAGACCGGCGGCGATGACCGACCCGAAGGCGAAGCACCAGGATCACCAGGGCGACGCCGATCCCGATCAGCTCCGCGGTCCCGCTCGGCGGCGCGAAGTTCTCCGGCACCTCGCCGCCGAGCGCGACCTGAACGCCGGGTCCGCTGCAGCTCGGCCGCGGCCGACCAGAGCGCATCGACCCCCTCGGAACCGTCGAACGCGGTGACCGGGACGCCGTAGTGCACCGACAGCAGCGCGGTGTCGCCGTCCGCCGACATCCGGGCGGGTTCCACGCCGGTGACGTGCGGCAGTGCCCGCAGCCGGTCGCCGAGGGCGGCCAGGCTGGCCTGATCAACGGGGCCGTTCTCGGCGTGCACGACCACCCGTGCGCCCGAACCGAAGGTGCCGTCGAAGTTCTCGGCCAGGAAGTCGGCGCCGGCCTGGGCCGGTGACCCGGCCACCCGGTAGTCGTCACGGGGCTGGCCGCCGACCGCCATCGACAGGCCGACGGCGATGCGCCAGGGCGGCGAGCCAGGCGGCGATGGTGCGCCACGGGTGGGCGGCGGTGACGCCGCCGAGGCGGTACAGCAGTGCGCTCATGTGAATCCTCCGCAGACAGGCCGACCATCGACGGCCGGCATGGAGCAGCGTCACCCGGCGCACTTGACGACGACTTGCCGTTCACCAGCGGCGCTGCTCGGCGGTCGGCGCGGCCGGTGTTCGGACGTTTCCGCGATGTCGCCAATTCGGAGACGGTGCCGCGACTCAGTCGATGGCTGGTCCGCCCCCGAAGGCGTCGAGTCTGCGGCGCGCCTGCTGTGCCCAGCGGTGGTTGCCGCACTGCAGCGCCACCGTGATGGCAGTGGCGAAATGCTCGCGGGCGTCGCGCGGTCGGTCCAGCAGCAGCGCGAGATCGCCCAGCACGGTGTCGACCGGGCCGACCGCGAACGAACCGGTACCCGCCCCGCCGATCTGACCCCGATAGGGCAGCAGGTCGGCCGTCACCTCGGCCGCCTCTGCCCGCTCGCCGAGCTTGCCCACGATCATCCCCCGCATGGTGAGCAGCAGGCAGTGGAAGAAGTCCCGGCGCACGGGACGGATGATCCGCCGTGCCTCCCGGGCCTTGTCCGGCCGGCCCTGCGCGATCAGCGGCAGCGCGAGCAGGTCGGCGATCACGTCCGGTGCGCTGTCGACGCCGCGGACGGCGTCGGCCAGTTCGTCCTCCCGGCCCTGGCTGATCCGCAGGGTCAGGAACGCCAGCAGGGCGATGCCGTCGGCGTCGAGAGCGCCGCTGGCATGGAGCATGTCGGCCGCCCGGCCGTACGACGCCTCGGCATCGGCAAGCCGATCGGTCAGGTGCGCGACCAGTCCGCGGTGCATCTCGACGGTGCCCTCGGCCTGCCGCCAGCGGTAACGCCGGACCAGCACGTCGAGCGCGTCGATCTGTTCGGTCATCGCAGCCGGATCGGCCCGCACGCCGTGGTAGTGCAGCATGACGTGGTGGCCGAGCAGGGCGAAGACCGCCAGACCGGGCAGCTCGCCGATCTGCAGCAGTTCCCGGCCGATCCGCAGTCGGTGCGCGACCTCCAGCTCTGCCGACACCACCGACGACATGGCATGCAGCGCAAGCCCGATCAATGCGGGATCGCCCACCCGGCGGGCGATGCGTTCGGCCTCCTGGGCTGCCTGGGTGGCCTTGATGTTGAGCTCGCCGCCGGTCTCGGCGACCAGGGCGCAGAGCAACCGGCAGCGCCGGGAGTCGTCGATCAGCTCGGGGTCGGACCACGTCAGGGCCGCGTCGATGAGCTCGATCGCCGTCGAGTTCAGCGACCCGTAGGGCCGGGTGATCCAGGGGGTCGGCAGATCGGCGGCGGTGAGCGCCCGGATCAGCAGGTCGCGCCGGTTGTTCCGGTGCGCCAACGTCATCGCAAGATCGCGGGAGGCGAGTGCCGCGATGCTGGCGCCGGCGGCGATCTGCGAGCGGCTCAGCCTGGCGATCAGTTCCACCCGCTCGTCCAGATGCGATGTCAGATCGGCGGTCTCGGACGAGTGGTGGAACGGTGCCCGGTCGACGGCCGAGCCATCGGGCATCGGCTCCGGTAACCGGTCGAGATCCGCCAGCGCCTGGGCGAACAGTTCGGCGGCCGTCTCGTGGGCGTACCTGGCGACCGCCTGCTCGGCCGCCCGGACGCCCGGCATCGACCGCGTTCCTGGCCGTCGCCGCCGTCCCGGCCTGGTGATAGTGGTGGGCGAGCGCAGCGGCATCCCCGGGTCGGACTCGACGCCAGCGCGCCGGCGATCCGGGCGTGCCAGCGGCCGCGCCGCAGCCGGGGCAGGTCGTCGTACAGGGTGTCGCGGACCAGGACATGGCCGAACCGCACCGACCCCGGCGCCGGTTCGGTCAGCAGCCCGGCCAGCACGCCGGCCTCCAGCGCGTCGAGCACGGTCTCCTCGTCGACCTCGGCGGCCAGGACCAGCACGTCGATGTCGACGTCGCGGCCGATGACGGCGGCCAGTCGCAGGACCGCGACGGTGATCTCGGGGAGCCGGGCGAACCGGCGGCGCAGGACGTCACGCACCCCTCCGGCACCTTGGACGTGGCCACCAATCTGCCCTCGCTGCCGAGCAGCCGGGCGCTCTCGGTCAGGTAGAACGGATTGCCGCCCGTCCGGTCGACCAGCGCGCGCAGGGTCGGCTGGTCCGGTTGGACGCCGGCGATCGACCGGATCAGCCGGGCGGCCTGCGCAGGGTCCAGACCGTCCAGCGCGATCCTGGTCGGCGGCACGGCGGCCAGGCCGGCCAGCGCATCCCGCAGCCCGGCCGGCACCTCGGCCGGCCGATACGCGGCGATCACCACCAGCGGCACCCCGGAGACGCCCGCGGCGACGCCGTCGAGCAGCGCGAGGGTCTCCGAATCGCCGCGGTGCAGGTCGTCCAGGAACACCGCCAGCGGTCGGGTCCTGGCCGCTGCCGTCAGGTAGCCGATCACCGCCCGGGTGAGCAGGAACCGGCCGAAGGAGGCGTCGGATTCGCCTGGCGTGGTGGGGATCTCGTCGATCAGCGGGGCCAGCGCGGGTGCAAGTCGGCCGGGGTCGACGTCCGCGGCCAGTGCTTGCAGCGCCTCCACCCAGGCCCAGGCCGGCGGCGCACCGGCGGACTCCGGGCAGCGGCCGACCACCACCCGCCACTGGTTGGAACGCAGCTCGCGCGGCGAAGCGATCGACGAGGGCGGACTTGCCGGCGCCCGCCTCACCGGCGATCAGCACCACCCGGCGCTCGGCCCGCCGCGCGGCCTCCGCGGCCAGCGCGTGCAGAGCGTTCAGTTCCGCGTCCCGGCCGAAGAGGTCCGATGCCTCGGCCGTTGTCGGCGCACCGGGTTTCTGGTGCGGCGGCGAAGGAAGCCGGGACCGGGGTAGGGGTCGTGCTCGGCCGCCGGGTCGGCGGGACTGCGGGTCTCGTGGACGGGTGGCCGGGCGATCGCCAGCCGCTGGCGCAGCACATCGGTCTCCACCTGCAGCAGGGCCGGCCCCGGGTCCATGCCCAGCTCCTCGGCGAGGATGTCCCGGGCCCGCCGCAGCGCGTCGAGCGCGTCCGCCTGCCGGCCGCCGGCGTACAGGCTCATCGCCAGCAGTCGCCAGCCCTCCTCCCGCAGCGGGTGCTCGCGGGTCAGCGCCTCGGCGGCCATCACCGCCTCGTGTGCCTCGCCGGCCGCGCAGCACCGCCTCGCACCACCGTTCCCTGGCCACGATCCGCAGGCCGTCCAGCCGGGCGGCCTCGGCGACCGCCCACGACTCGGTGGCGAACTCGGCGTAGGCGGGGCCGCGCCAGAGGCCCAACGCCTCGTCCAGCAGCGCCCGCGCCGCCGCCGGGTCGGTGCTGTCGTTCGCCCGCCGGACAAGGGATTCGAACCGCCAGGCGTCCACCGCGTCGCTCGTCACCCGGATCGCATAGCCCGGCGGCTCGCTGACCAGGATCGCCGCCGGGCTGCGCGGTGCCCGGTGCGGTTCCAGGGCGCGGCGCAGATGGCTGACGTAGGCCTGCAGGGCGCCGATCGCCCGGCGCGGCGGCTCGCCGTTCCACAGGTCCTCGACCAGCCGGTCGACGGAAACCACCTGCCGCCTCGCCACCAGTAACAGCGCGAGCACGCTGCGTTGCCGCGGACCGCCGAGGTCGGGCGGGTCGGCCGCCGTTCGGCTCGAGCGTCGCCTCGAGCGCGCCGAGAACCCTGAGCCGCAGCATGATCCGGGCAGCGTATCGCCGTTCGGGCACGGCCGGTTCAAGTGGGCTGCAAGTCGGTTGCTAGCTGGTCGGGCAATGCTGACTCCCCGATGCCACCGACGGCCGCCTTCAGGCCGGCCATCGGCACCCAACCGCCGCCCGAACCCAGATCAGTTGTCCACCAGTCTCATCAAGGAGACCACCATGACCGCCGCGACCACACGACCGACCCGACACCTCCGAAATGGTGTTCGTGCACAACGCTTTTCGCCAGCAGTTCCGGGCGCTGCCGGGGCTGGTCCGGGCCGTCCCGGACGGCGACCGGGCCAGGGCGCAGGTCGTGGTCGACTTCCAGCAGGAGCTGACCACCGCGCTGCATCACCACCATGAGGGTGAGGACGAGCTGATGTGGCCGCTGCTGCTGGAGCAGGCGCCGATGGACAGCGAGCTGATCCTGCGGATGGAGGAGCAGCACGAGCGGATCAGCGAGCTGTACCAGCGGGCCGCGCGAGAACGCCACGCAGTTCGTCGCCACCGCGGACACCGCGTCGGGTGCGGAACTCGCCGACACCCTCACCGAGCTGATCGATGCCCTGGAGGAACATCTGCACGACGAGGAGGTCTACATCCTGCCGCTGGTCGAGCGGGTGATGACGGTCCCGCAGTGGGAGGCCCTCGGTGAGCGGGGCCGGGCCGGCATCCCGAAGGACCGCCAGCTGGTCTTCCTCGGGATGATGTTCGCGGCCAACGAACCCGAGCGCAATCGCGAGTTCCTCGCGCATCATGCCGTTGGCCGGCGCGGATCGCCTGGAAACTGCTGGGCCGCAGGACGTTCACCAAGGAGTACCGGAGGATCTACGGCACCGATCCGGTCTGAGCCCGATCGCCGACGCAGATTGCTGTGCGTGACGAAGTATCACCGCCGGGGCGCATCCTCTCCTGCCACCCGTTGGCCGGGACACGAGCGCCCCGGGCGGTGCTCCCCTGGGGGGAGGGCATCGACCGGGCGTCGTGGCCTGCCCTGGTGAAAGGATTGGTCTCTCATGTACGGCTTTCTCCCTGCGTCGTTCCCTGGGTCGATCCCGGAGCCCGGACGACGCCCAGCGGCGGCCGCCCCGCTCGCCCTGCGCGTCAGCGGAGGTTCCCGCCGCCGGCCCGACCGCTGCCCCCCTGCCGCTGGCGCATCGCGAGATCGACAGCGCCGCAACGTACGAGGCGTTGTCGACGCCGGCCGGCGACCTGGTCGCGAACGGTCGGGTCGCCAAGTTCCTGGTCGACCTGCGGCAGCCGGCGAGCCCGGAGGTCTACTTCGTCAACGGCAACTTCACCCGGGACGGTGAGGTGCCGGACGAGGCGAAGTTCCACTTCATGTTCGCGCAGGCGGTGCTGAACATCCCGGAGCGCCTGGAGGAATTCAACCGGGTCACCTATTTCAGCCCGACCAAGCGATACGCCGCCGGCGTGCTGCACACCTACCTGCTCGAGGGATCGACAGAACCGGTCTACGGACTGCAGTTCTACCCGCAGGACGTGATCGCCGAGCAGCTGGTGCGTCGACGTGGTCACGGCGGTCGCCGCGAAGATCACCATTCCGGGCGCCAGGTTCGCCTTTGTGGCGACCGGAACGCAGCAGACCGTCTCGACGGTGCGGGATCAGTTCGCTGTCAGCCGGGATCGAGGTGACCAGCATCGATCAGTTGCTGGGCGCCATCACCTATCTGCCGCTGAACGCGGGCGAGGCCTGGGGCTTCCTGCGGATCTTCCCGGCCGGCGATTCCCTGACCCCCGCTGACATCCCGGTCTTCGACGAACTGCCGCTCGACCTGTCGGTGGTCGCCGGGGTGATCACCCGCGCGGTGCAGGACAGCAACTCCCACGTCAACCTCAAGTCCAAGGAGCGCGGCACGCCGAACATGGTGTTGCGGGACGCCGGTCCGGACAATCCCAGGCTGGCTCCGTGGCGGGACCAGCCGGTGCATTTCGTGGTGACCAAGAGCGATTTCCTGATCGAGGCGAGCACCGCGGACGAGGTCGCCCAGCGGCTCGCCGAGCGGAACAACCGGCCCTGGATCCCGCTGCAGTGGGAGCCGGAGACGCAGATCCGGTCCTACGACGAGATGGCGTCCGGGTCCGCCGCGCAGGCGCTGGCCTTCTCCAGGCGGTACGGCAGCAAGGCCGCCAACCTGGGTTTCCTCGCCCACCGGACGGTGCTCGGTCGGGCCGACACGGAGGGCACGGTCAGCAACCGGTTCGGCTACGACCTGGTTCCCGGACGGGTTCGGGATCCCGCTGTCCTTCTATCGCAATCTCGTCGACCATCCCGACAATGCCGACCTGCGCACCGAACTCGACGCTTTCATCGCCGCCGAGAAGGCCGGCACGCTGTCGTCGGCGGCCCGCGCCAAGCACGTCTACGACGTGCAGACCTGCTTCCTGAACGCCACCATTCCGCCTGCCGACCTGGCGGCCGTCAAGGCCAAGCTCGCCGAGCTGCTGCCCGGGGTGAAGAAGATCAAGATCCGGTCCAGCGCGAACGCCGAGGACGTCCCGAACTTCGACGGCGCAGGCCTGCACGACAGTTTCGCCGCGACGGTCAGCAAGCAGGACAACCCGGACGGCTCCTGCTCGTTCGACATCGAGGACGAGCCGGGCGGTGAGGTCAAGCGCAAGGTCTCGCCGAAGTCGGTGGCCTGCGCCATCAAGGGCGTCTACGCGAGCCTGTGGAACCAGCGGGCCGTCGAGGAGCGAAGTTTCGCCAGGATCGACCATGAAACGGTGGCCATGGGCCTGTCCGTCGTCCCGACCTACGATGCCGAATCCGACGTCACCGCCAACGCCGTCGTGGTGACCCGGGTGATCAACGCCGAAGGCGTCTTCGGGTACACCATCTCGGCGCAGGCCGGCAACAACCTGGTGACCAACCCCGACCCGGGCACCGAGACCGAGGTCAGCATCGCCGGTATCGGCCTGGGCGCCGAGCCGACGTCGTTCACCATCACCCGCTTCGCCAAGCCGGTTGCCGGCGAGCCCGCGCGGACCGAGCCGGTGCTGCCCAAGGAACAGATGCTGGACCTGGTCGACATCGCGGTGGCCGTCGAAACCTCCTACTGCGCGGCGAAACCGGACTACTACGACGGCAGTTGCCGGTTCGTGGTCGTGGACAACGAGAAGCCGACGTCGCTGGACATGGAACTCAAGATCCTGGAGAACGGGCAGTTCGTCTGCAAGCAGGTCCGCGAATTCGGCGGGAAGTAGCCGGCGCCCGCCCAAGCATCCGCGAGTTGATCATGCACGCCCGCCCAGCATTCCGAGTTGATCATGCATCACTGCCCGGCAAAGGGGACGAAACGTCGCGAAAAGCGGGCAGGGCTGCATGATCAACACCGCTGGGGCGGCTCGGCTAGGCGGGCAGGGCTGCATGATCAACGCCAGTGCCGCCGGGGTGGTCAGCCGCGCAGCGCTTCCCGGTGGGCGGCAGCGCGTTCGACGTAGGCGGTGGCGCTGCTGACGTGGCGGGCCTGCTCGGCATCTGTCAGCTCCCGGCGGATCTTCCCCGGAACGCCGGCCACCAGCGAACCCGGTGGGATCTGCATGCCCTCCAGCACGACCGCACCGGCGGCCACCATCGATCCGGCGCCGACCACGGCGCCGTTGAGCACGACCGAACCCATCCCGATCAGGCAGTTGTCCTGCACGGTGCAGCCGTGCAGGACGGCGGCATGCCCGACGGTGACGCCACGCCCGACTGTCGTCGGGAAGTCGGGATCGGCGTGCACGACCACCCCGTCCTGGATGTTGCTGTCCTCGCCGATCGCGATCGATGCGCTGTCCCCTCGCAGCACGGAGCCGTAGAACACGGACGCGCGGGCATCGAGCGTGACGTCACCGATCAGCGTGGCATTCGGCGCCACCCAGGCCTCCTGGTGCACGACGGGGGTGTTGCCACCGAACGGAATCTGTTGGTGCGCAGCGGTCATCGATCTTCTCCTCCAGGTCGGAACAGCGGTGACATCGCTCGGATCACGAACGGGCGACCACGAAGTCAACCAGCCGGGTCGGAGCGGCGGCGATGTCGGCCCAGTCGCCGTCAAGCTCCAGCACCGCAACGGCGGACGTCGGGTACTTCGCGCGCATCGCGCTCAGGGCAGACGGATCGGAGCCTTTGCCCGCAAGTTCGTCGGCCAGATCCGGAAGGCCGGGCGCATGACCGACGACGAGCAACGTCCGGTCGGCGGCGTTGGCGGCCGCGATCAATGGGACGAGATCCTCGGGTTCGGCGCCGTAGACCTGATCGGTGAAGTCGACCAGGGCCGTCGGCGTCGCCAGCCCGGACGCCTCCAGCGTCTGCCTGGTGCGCTCCGCGGTCGAGCAGATGACGTGGTCGATCGGCGCCAGGTTGTCGGCGATCCATTTGACCGGCGAGACCGGCCTGCCGTCGGCCGCGCGGGGCCAGCGGGCGCTCGTGGTCGCCGACTCCTGGCGGATACGCGGACTTTCCGTGACGCAGCAGGACAAGCGTCCGGGCGGTGGGGGGCGGAGTCGGAACGGCGCTCATCGGTCCATCCAACCCTGTCCGGTGACGGTCCACCTGGCAAGCCCGCCAAGGATCGACGACGCCGGCAGACTCAGATGGCGAATCCCTCGAGCAGACCCGAGTAGCTCTTGGGCAGCGGTGCGGCGTACTCCGAGCGCGTGCTGGTGGTGAGCCCGAGCGTCACCAGCGATTCCACCGTTTTGGTGGCGGCGGCCGACCCCGTCGATGACGGGGACTCCGGTGACCTCCGTCAGGTACTGGCACAGATCGGCCATGCCCGCGCAACCCAGGACGATGACGTCGACGTCGTCGTCGGCGACCGCGCGCTTGCATTCCTGGGCGATGGTGTCCCGCGCGGTCGAACCTGGGATCTCCAGATCGAGGACGGGGATCTCGCAGGCCCGGACATTGCGGCAGAATTGCGCCATGCCGTAGCGATGGGCAAGCTCCCAGGCCCGGCCGCGGGTGCGGTCGAGGGTGGTCACCACGCTGAAGCCGCGACCCAGCATGCTGGCCGTGTGCATCGCGGCTTCGGCGATCCCGATCACCGGTCCCCGTGCGAGCTCCCGGGCGGCGTCCAGACCGGGGTCTCCGAAGCAGGCAACGACGTAGCCATGCACGCCGTCCCGCTCTCCCTTTCCGATCTCGGCGAGCAGGCCGGGCACGGAAAGTGCTTCGTCGTAGTGACTCTCGATGGAGGCTGGTCCCATCGACGGGTTCGCCGCCACGATGGTGGTCCCGGCGGCCGCAACGGCCCGGGCGCTGTGACCGATCTTCTCGGTCATCGAACTGGTGGTGTTGGGATTGATGACCTTGATCAGCACGGTGTCGTCCTTTCGGTGTAGAGGCGTGGCTGAGCCGGCGTGCTCAGCTGAGCTCCCGGCCCCGTCCCCACTCGCGGGCACGCTCGATGAGGAGCCTGGCGATGGCGAGATCCTGAATGGCCACGCCGACGGAGTTGTAGAGGGTGATCTGGTCGGCGCTGGTGCGCCCGGGCGCCTCCCCGGTGATCACCTGGCCGAGTTCGGTACGCAGGTGGTCGTGGTCGATCGCTCCCTCGGCCAGCGCGAGAACGCTCTCGCCGGACTTCTGGACGGAGATCTCGTAGTCGTCGACCACGACACGAGCGCGGGCCAGCCCGTAGGAGTCGATCTCCCGGTGATCGGCCCTCGGCGGCGCGCCGACCGCGTTGATGTGCTGGCCGGGCCGGAACCAGTGGCCGTCGATGATCGGCAGGCGGGACGGGGTGAGGGTGCAGACGATGTCCGCGGCCTCGACGACATCGCGCGGGGATTCGACGGCCTGCACCGGCAGGCCCTCGGTGGCGATGTCGTCGCGGAACTGCTGGATCGTGGAGGGGGACCGGGACCAGACCACGATCCGCTCGATGGGCAGCACATTGCACACGTAGGCGACGTGCTCGCGAGCCAGCTGCCCGGCCCCGACCAGTCCGAGTACCGAACTGTCGGGCCGGGCCAGGTGCCGGGTGGCGACCGCGCTGGCCGCCGCGGTCCGATCCCGGGTGGGGATCCGGCCGTCGATGACCGCGATGCACTCGCCGGTCGAGGCCGAGTTCACCATGATCATCGACCGCTGGGCGGGCAGGCCCCGCTCCCGGTTGCTGGGGATGTCGGCCATGAACTTGACGACAGCCAGGTCGTGGCGGGTCGAGATGGCCGTCATGGGAAGGAACCTGGCGTCCGAGCTCGGTGCGTCCAGGGTGGTGATCGGTGGCTGGACGGCGTCTCCCGTAGCAAGGTCGGCGTGGGCTTCTTCGACCGCGTCGATGACCTCCTTCGTACTGAGCAGGTCGTCGACATCGGACGCGGACAGAAAGAGCGTCATCGCAAGGGTTCCTTCCGTGAATCGTTCGGCGCGGCGGGCGTCGGTCAGGCCACCGGCACCGGACTGGCGGCGGTGAAGCGGGTGGTGATCAGTGCGTCGAACGACGGTGCGGTGGTGACCAGGCCCGCGTCCTGCAGGATTCCGGTCCACCGGTCACAGGCCGCGGGGTCGACGCTGGTGGTGTCCCAGGTGTGGCTGGCCAGCAGTTTCACGGTGGCCGACTTCAAGGCGGCGAGCGGAACGTCGGGCCACATGTCGGTCAGGATGTCGGCGACCGAGTCCACAGTGGCGTCCGTCAGCGCATCCATGGCTTCGCCGACCGCGGTCACAAACGCGGACAGGGCGGGGGCGAGTTCGTCGAGCCGCTCGGTCTTGCAGTAGTACACGCTGTTCGGCATGATCCCGCCGGCCTTGGCGTGTTCGAATGAGATGTACCCGAATCCCTTGTCCTGCAACACGGTTGCCGTGACCAGGTCGGCGATGATGGCATCACCGAGCCCGGCCTCGAACAGTTCGACGAGCATCGCGGTGGACAGGTCCCTGACGAATTTGGTGCCGGACGGGTTCACCCCGGCCTCGCGCATGAGGCCGGCGGTGAACTCGTACGGGGCGCTGCCACCCGCACCTGGTGCCAGGACGGTCTTCCCGGTGAGCCAGCCCAGGGTGAAGTCGGGGGTCGGCTGCCGGGTGACGATGGCCATCGGGAACTGGTGGTTCAGTTGCCCGACCACCGTGTAGTGCCGGCCGGAGTCGGCAAACATCGCCGGTACCCACAACCCGCCAAGGGCCACATCCGCAGCACCGCTTTCCAGGTCATCCAGCACCCCGGTCCACGGGTCCCGCGCCACATTGGTGACCTCCAGGTCGTGGTCGGCGAATAAGCCCCTGGCCTGGGCGTAGTACTCGGGCAGGTAGTTCAGGCCGCGGGCGGTGGCGGAGATCTTCAGGTGCTGCATGACATTTCCTTTCAGGAAAGCGTTGTGGTGATGATCTTTGGGGATGGATCAGTTTGGTCAGAGAGTTTCTTCGTTCACCTCTTCCAGGGAGCGGCCCTTGGTCTCGGGGCTGAACCGGGCGGCGACAATCAGCAGGGCGTACATCACGGCGACCATCATGAAGACACCGGCCAGGCTGAACCGGTCGAAGAGGAACAGCGCGACGAACGGCATGATCGCGCCGGCGATGTTGCCGATGCCGTTGACGATCGATGTGCCCTGGGCGCGGATCGAGGTCGGGAACACCTCTGGTGACCAGGCCGCCAGGGTGGTGTTCAGCAGCATGGTGAAGAACTGGAACGTGGCCCCCAGGATCAGAATCAACGGGGTGGTGTCGGCGAACAGGGCGAACGCAACGGCCGTGATGCAACCCAGGATCGCGGCCCCGGTCACCGCCGTGCGGCGGGGTGCCCGGCTGGCCAGGAACGCGGCGGCGCAGGCACCGAGCAGGCTGCCGATGTTCATGATCATGGTGAACAGCAGGCTCTCGGAAATGGAGTAGCCCTTGGACACCAGCAGGGTCGGCATCAGGAAGTTCAACGTCACCTGGGCGCCGAAGGCCATCCAGGACGCCGCGCCAAGGGCGAGGGTGCGAGGCAGAGCCTTGCCCTGGAACACCGCAGCCGGGTTCACGCTGGGCTGCTTGATCGGGACGTCCGCCTGAGTCAGGTACGGGGTGAAAGGTGCATCCGCGGGTTGTTTCCGCAGAGTGTTCGACGCCAGTCGGGTCAGTTCCCGGTTCGCCGCGTCGACCTTGCCGTTGGAGATCAGGAACCGGGGGGATTCGGGCAACCTGCGACGGAACGCGACGACCAGCAGGGCCGGCAGTGCCAGTAGGACGTAGGTCCAGCGCCACACGGTCTCGTCGCCGCCGAAGAAGCCGGCGAACGGGCCGAGGATGAGGAAGAAGATGCCGTAGGACAGGAAGTTGCCGACGCCGCCGGAGCCGATGTTCAGGAAAGACACCAGGGTGCCTCGGTACCGGGTGGCCACCATCTCCGACAGCATCGCGATGCCGACGGTGAACTCACCGCCCAACCCGATGCCCACGATGAGCCGGCTGGCCAGCAGCATCTCGTAGTTGATCGCGACCGCGCTGATCAACCCGCCCAACGTGTAGAGGAGCAGATTGAAGCCCAAAGAGATTCGGCGGCCGTACTTGTCGGCGAGGTATCCGCCGACCAGGCGGCCGATCAACCCACCGATCACCGTCGCCGTGTTGATCAGCGCGAGCTGGTCGTTGTCGATCCCGAGCGCGTCCTTCAGGTTGGTGCCCATGGCACCGGTGGAGTTCTGTTCCAGGGTGTCGAAGAACATCCCAGCCATGATCAACATCAGCACCCAGAACTGGGCCCTGGTGAAACCGATCTTGTCGAGTACCGCAGGTAGGGCCGAATGGTTGTTGTGAACACCCGATGCGGATGCCGTCGGGGTGGTGCTGGTGTCGGGTTCAGTGGACATCGGTGACGCCTCCAGGCGAGGGGAAGGGAGCGCGCTGTCGGTGGAAATAACTTCCGACCCTGTCGACCGGGTCACCCATTTTGTATACGACCAACGTAACATCGATGTTGCTGGACGCACAAGGAGTGTTTCTGAGCGGAGTGTCGTCGGCGTGTCGTATACGGTCTGGCCCACAAGGCGATAGTCGTATACGACCCTCGTTATGAAATGTCCGTTTTCCGCCGGTAGATGACCTCGTCCTTACGGATGTGTTCGTCCATCAGGTAACCGGCCTGAACCGGTGACCCGCTCAGAATTGCCAGCGCCACCGCCGAGTGATCGGCCCATGACGAATCGATGCGGTCTTCGATGTCCATTTCGAACCCCCAGGCGATCCGCAGCAGGACCCGGTGCAACATCTGCTGCAACTGCCGGTTCCCCGAGGCCTTCGCGACGACCTCGTGGAACTCCATGATCAACGGCGGCAACCGGTCCACCTGATGCTGCCGTCCGGCCTCCTGACCCCTCGCGACCACCGAGCGCAGTTCCGCGTCATACGGCTCACCGCGGACCTCGGCGGCCTGGCGGGCGGCCAGCACCTCCAGACCGCGACGGACCTGCATCAATTCCAGGGTGTCGCGGGTCGAGGTGGACGAGACGGTCGCGCCTCGGTAGCGCTCCGAGGTGACGAAACCCTCACTCTCCAGTTGCCGCAACGCCTCTCGGATCGGGACTCGGGACACCCCGAACTGCTCCGCGATCACGTCCTCGATCAGCCGGGTCCCGGCCGGCAACTCCCCGGTGATGATGGAGTTGCGCAGCGAGTCCAATACCGATCGATGCTGCGACTCCGCGCTCGGGGCAGGCTCGGCGACGAGTTCTTTCCTGGACGTCGGGTTCACCCCCTCATCTTTGCCTGTCCCCGCCACCCGTGCGGGGGATGACGCACCGATCCGGCGGGTGACGGGCGGCCGTACCCCACAGATCCGGTAGCTCTGCACCATCCGGCGGGGGCCGTTGTCCTGGCGATTTCTGACCGGGCCGGACAGGTCGGTCGGGAGTAGCGTCCGCTGTGCGTTCGGGGCCATACGGGAGGATCGGCGTGCGCACAGAGGGTACTGAGACGGTGGGCCTGCGTTTCCTGATCGAGGTCCCGCCCGATGACGATCGGGGACTCGGCGAACTGCGGACCAGCCTGCGGGACGAGCTGGGACCGGACTGGCAGGTGAGCTACCTCTTCCCGCAGCCGCGCACCAAGGATCTGAGCCGATTCTTCGTCACCCGCGGACAGGTGCCGGCCTCACCGGCCTATCCGCTGTCCGCACTCGGCTACGACATGGCCCGCGGGCTGGCCGACCGGCTGGGGGCGGTGGTGGAGCCGGATCTGCCCAGCAGCGCCTACCGCCAGGACGGCCCGAACGCGGGCGTCGGTCAGAACGCCGTCGTCGCTGATGAGACTCTCTCTGCCAATTCGGGTCTCGCGGCCGCCGTCGCTTCGGCGGCCGACAAGCGCTGGAGCGTCAAGAATGTCAACGCTACCCAGGCCTGGCGATTGAAGCCGAAACCGGGTGGGGCGGCCCGTGGAGCCGGCATCCGGGTCGGGCACATCGACACCGGATACACCGAGCATCCCGAGATCTTCCCGGCTGCACTCGATCTCGCCATCGATCGGGACATCCTGGACAATGACGACGACGCCAAGGATCCGCTGATCAAGAGGTGGTGGTTCCCGCTGGACAACCCCGGGCACGGCACCGGGACGAGCTGCGTGATCGCCAGCCGGTCCACCGGGCAGGTGGTCGGCGTCGCGCCGGAGGCGGTGCTGGTGCCGATCCGGTCGATCATCAGCGTGGTGCAGGTGTTGGACGGGGACGTCGCCCGAGCCGTCGACTACGCCAGGTCCGTCGGCTGCCGAGTGATCAGCATGAGCCTGGGCGGGCGCGGGTTCAACGGGTTGCAGGCCGCGATCCGGCGGGCCGTCGACGAAGGAATGATCGTGATGGCGGCCGCCGGAAACTATGTCGGGTTCGTCACCGCCCCGGCGTCCTACCCGGAGTGCCTGGCGGTCGCGGCCACCAACGTCGACGACCAGCCGTGGTCCGGATCGTCACGCGGCGCCCAGGTGGACATCTCGGCGCCAGGTCAGGCGGTCTGGACGGCGGCCACCAACCAGGGCCCGAACGGTCCCGCGTACAGCGTCGAGCAGGGTGACGGCACCTCGTTCGCCGTCGCCGGCCTGGCCGGCGTCGCCGCCCTCTGGTTGGCCCATCACGGCGCGGATGCGATCAAGGCCAAGTACGGCGGGGCGACCCAGGAGGTCTTCCGGCTGTTGGTCACGCTGACCTGCCGGGTCCCCACCGGGTGGGACGGTTCCCGTTACGGCGCAGGCATTGTGGATGCGGCCGCGTTGCTCAAGGCGCCGCTGCCCGATCCGCCCGGCCTGTCGCTGGCCACCGGGGACGACGATGCCGAGGACGTGGTCGAACCGAATCAGGGACCGATGGCGCAACTGGCCGCGACCTTCTCCGACCGGTCGATCGCGGAGATCGAACGCTCGTTGTCGGCGCGGTTCGGCGGCCTGGCGGCGACCGCCGACGACGATCCGATCGCCAGGTATGCCAGCGAGATCCGTTACCTGGCAGGCGAAGACCCGCTGCTGCACCAGGCACTGGTGCCGCCGACGACCGAGGCATTGGCCGTCACCGGCCGTTCGGTGGCAGCCGCGGTGGACAGCCGGGTGCGGTCCGGGGTCTCCCGTGGCCTCGCCGAGGCGCTCGAGCGCTGAGGCTCCGCTGAGAAAGTCTGCACGTCACACGGAAAGATGGCTTCGATGACCACCGGACACAGCGAACTCACGCTTCGATTCCTGGCCGCGCCCACCGATGTCGCCAGCCTCGGCGGGTCGGTGCACGGCGGGCGGGTGCTGGAATGGATCGACAAGGCCGCCTACGCCCTCGCGGTGGGCTGGAGCGGTCACTACTGCGTCACCGCCTATGTCGGCAACATCCATTTCGCCCGCCCGATCGAGGCCGGCAACCTGGTCGAGGTGCATGCCCGGATGATGCACACCGGCCGGTCGAGCATGGACATCCAGGTCACCGTGTCCTCCGCCGACCCGCAGGTCAGGGCACCTTCACCCCGGCCACCAAATGCCTGGTGATCTTCGTGGCGGTCGACGGCAACGGGAAATCGACGGCCGTGCCGCCCTGGACGCCGGTCACCTCGCTGGATCAGCGGCTCGAGGCCAACGCCATCGAACGGATCACCCTGCGCAAGAACATCGAGACCGCAATGGCCGCGCAGGTCTACACCGATGCCGGGACGGCGCCCCGGGTGACCCTGCGGTTCCTGGCCGCGCCCGACCGACGTGAACTGGGGCGGCAAGACGCACGGCGGCACCGTCATGCGGTGGATCGACGAGGCCGCCTACGCCTGTGGCGCGCGGCTGGTGCGAGGGCATGTGCATCGCCGCGTACTCCGGCGGGGTGCGGTTCTACCGGCCCATTCAGATCGGTCACATGGTGGAGGTGGAGGCCCGCCTGCTGCGCACCGGGACGGACCAGCATGCACATCGCCGTGCACGTCCGCTCCGGCGACCCGACCACCGCGGCAGATGCACCTGACCACGCACTGCCTGACCGTCTTCGTGGCACTGGACGACGATGGCCGGCCCAGGCCGGTGCCGCGCTGGCGGTCCGGGAATGCAGAGGACCGGGCGCTGGAGGCCCACGCGCTGAACCTGATCGACCTGCGGATGCGGACCCCGGCACCGCCGGAGGAATGAATCCGGGGCAGCTCAGCTGACGGCGACCGGCTCCCGGAGCGCTGCCGAGCGTGTAGCGGTGGTGGCCCGCGGTGCCAGCATGGTGGAACCAACCAGGCGCAGTGCTCATTCGTTGACCGGGCTGTGCGGTTCCTGTGCAGGCGTCAGGTCGGTGATCACCGCAGACGGGGTGGTCGCCGGTTTCTCCAGCTGCTCGCGGACGTACCGGGTGATCACCTGGAAGGCCGCCACCGCGGGCACCGCAAGGAAGGCACCGACGATGCCGAACAGCGTGCCGCCCAGCGCGACCGAGGTCAGCACGACGGCGGCGTGGATCTTCAGGGTGCGGCCGACCAGGATCGGCTGCATCACATTGCCCTCGAGTTGCTGCACCACCAGCACGATCGCCAGCACGGCCACCGCGGTCCAGACGCCGTTGGAGACCAGCGCGACCAGGGTGGCGACGGCGCCGGCGACGAAGGCACCGACGATCGGCACGAACCCGCCGAAGAAGGTCAGCACCGCGATCGGCAGCGCGAACGGCACCCCGAGCAGCCACACCCCGATCCCGATGAAGACGCCGTCGACCAGGGCGACCGCCGCCTGCGACCAGACGTACTGGCCGAGCGCGGTCCACACCCGGTCGGAGAGCACCTCGATGTGCTGGCCGGTGCCGGCGCCGATCCAGGTGCGCAGCCACGGCAGGAACCGCGGTCCGTCCTTGAGGAAGAAGAAGCACAGCACCAGCGCCAGCACGAGGGTGACGACGGCCGACCCGATGGCGCCGAGACTGCCGATGCACGACGCCGGCGACCTCCTGGCTGTTGGCCTGGAGCTCGGCTGATGCCCTTGTCGATCAGTCCACCGAGGGCGTCCGGACCGAAGTTGAACGGCGGCCCGGCGACCCACTCCTGCAGGGACTCCAGACCGGCCGTCGCCCGGTCGACCAGGTCCTGGGCCTGCGAGGTGACCTGCGGAGCGAGCACCGCGACCAGCCCGCTGACCACCAGGAACAGCGCCGAGGATCGCGATCAGCGCGGCCAGCGAGTGCGGCAGCTTCTTGCGCATCAGCCGCACCGGCGGCCACAGGATGGTGGCCAGCAGCAGGCCGAACAGGATCGGCAGCAGGATGCTCCAGAGCTGGCCCATCAGCCAGAACAGCGCGAACAGCCCGACCCCGATGATCAGCAACCGCACGGTCCAGCGGGAGAGCTGGGTGACCCCGTGTTGCAGCCGGCGGGCTCCTTCGGCGTCGGGGCCGTGGACCGGTGTCTTCCCGGCCTGCCGCCCCGCGTCGGCGGTGCCGTCGCCCGCCGTGCCCTCGGCGCCGCTGTCGTTCCCGCGCCCGCGACGTCGTCCCAGCATTCCGGTTTCTCCCTTGTCCACACTCTGATCCACCGTGTCGGCCGACCTCGTTGCCTCGGCCGCTGCTGGTCAGTCTTCCCTGGCCGTGGCCCGATCAAGCGCACGGCGTGCCCGCGCTGGATCCTGCCCTCGTCGCCCCCGGCTGAGCTCGCCGGGCCGGGACCGGTCTTATTCGGCCGCGACCGGTGCGGCGCGCACCTATCCTTGACCGCGAGATGACCACCCCCACTGTGCCAACGGCCCTCGCGGCGCGCCTGCCGGACCTGACGGCGACGGACGAGCGCCGCCTGCGGAGTCGGCTGCGCGGCATCCGGCGGATCTCCGACGCCGGCAAACGGGAGCGCGCGCTGGCCGACATCGACCGGCAGGTCGGACGCGGCGCGAGGCCAGGATCGCCCGCCGCCGGGCCGCCGTGCCGCAGCTGCGGCTACCCGCCGGAGCTGCCGGTGTCGCGAGCGGGTCGACGACCTGGCCGCCGCGATCGCGGCGAACCAGGTGGTCATCGTCGCCGGCGAGACCGGCTCCGGGAAATCGACCCAGCTGCCGAAGATCTGCCTGCAGATCGGCCGCGGCGTGCGCGGCACGATCGGCCACACCCAGCCCCGACGGATCGCCGCCAGGGCGCTGGCCGAACGGATCGCCGAGGAGACCGGCACCGCGGTCGGCGGCGCCGTCGGCTACGCGATCCGGTTCGGCGACCACACCGGCCCGGACACCCTGGTCAAGCTGATGACCGACGGCATCCTGCTCAACGAGATCGTCCGGGACCGGATGCTCTGGGCCTACGACACGATCATCATCGACGAGGCGCACGAGCGGAGCCTGAACATCGACTTCCTGCTCGGCTACCTCAAGGAGCTGCTGCCCCGCCGGCCCGACCTGAAGTTGATCATCACCTCGGCCACCATCGACC
This sequence comes from uncultured Actinomycetota bacterium, assembly GCA_963719475.1. Lineage (GTDB taxonomy): Bacteria > Actinomycetota > Actinomycetes > Mycobacteriales > Nakamurellaceae > Nakamurella. The sequence continues at coordinate 102,788 of CAVRCD010000018.1, forward strand.
CGCAGCGGTTCTCCCGGCATTTCGGTGACGCGCCGATCGTCGAGGTCTCCGGGCGCACCTATCCCGGTCGAGATCCGTTACCGGCCATTCGGTCGTGGACGACCAGGGCGACGACGACGACGATCCGGAGGACCGACGCGGCCCAGGACCGCGGTCGGCCGGGCGGCGCCGTCCGGACGCCAGGGCCCGGGAGGAGGCGATCGACCAGGCGCAGGCGATCTGCGACGCCGCCGACGAACTGCTGCGCGGCCGGCGACGGCGACATCCTGGTCTTCCTGTCCGGCGAGCGGGAGATCACCGACACCGCCGAGGTGCTGCGCGGCCACCTGGCCGTCGCGGCGCGGCGCGACCGAGGTGCTGCCGCTGTACGGCCGGCTGTCCGCGGCCGACCAGCACAAGGTGTTCTCGGCGCACACCGGCCGGCGGATCGTGCTGGCCACCAACGTCGCCGAGACCTCGCTGACCGTCCCGGGTATCCGCTACGTCATCGACCCGGGCACCGCGCGGATCTCCCGGTACTCGCCGCGGAGCAAGGTGCAGCGACTGCCGATCGAACCGATCTCGCAGGCCTCCGCCGGGCAGCGGGCCGGCCGCTGCGGCCGGGTCGCCGACGGCATCTGCATCCGGCTGTACTCCGAGGAGGACTTCCTGGCCCGGCCGGCGTTCACCGACCCGGAGATCGCCCGCACCTCGCTGGCCTCGGTGATCCTGCAGATGGCCTCGCTCGATCTCGGCGACATCGCGGTCTTCCCGTTCCTCGATCCGCCCGATCGGCGGCAGATCACCGATGGGGTCACCGTTCTCACCGAACTCGGGGCGCTGGACCGGACCGCCGACGACCGGCCGCGGCTGACCCCGACCGGCCGGTCGATGGCGGCGCTGCCGCTGGACCCCCGGCTGGCCAGGATCCTGGTCGAGGGCAGCCGGCTCGGCTGCCTGCGGGAGATGCTGGTCATCGTGGCCGCGCTGGCCATCGTCGACGTCCGCGAGTACCCGCTGGAGGAGCGGGAGAAGGCGACCGCGGCGCATTCCCGGTTCGTCGATCCGCAGTCGGATTTCAGTGCCCTGCTCGGCCTCTGGGTCTACCTCGCCGACCAGGCGAAGGCGCTGTCCGGCAACGCCTTCCGCAAGATGTGCCGGCGGGAGTACCTGAACTACCTGCGGATCCGGGAATGGCAGGACCTGCACGCGCAGCTGCGGCAGATCACCCGCGGGCTCGGGATGGACGTCGAGCCGGAGGGTCCGGCGGCGCCGGTCGAACAGGCCACGGCGGCCGACCGGCCGCGTCGACCCGACGGGCGCGCAGGTGGGGATCAAGCCGAGCGCGGCACAGGGCGGCCGGGGTTCACTCGGCCGTCGAGGTCGACAACGAGAAGGTGCACACCGCACTGCTGGCCGGACTGCTCTCGCACATCGGCCAGCGCAGCGAGGCGAGCCGGGAGTACCAGGGCACCAGGGGCGTCACGTTCATGATCTGGCCCGGGTCGGCGCTGGCCCGGTCCGGGCCGCAGCTGGTGGTGGCCGCCGAACTGGTCGAGACCAGCCGGCTCTGGGGCCGGATCTGCGCCAGGGTCGACCCGGCCTGGGTCGAGCGGGTCGGCGGAGACCTGTTGCGGCGCAGCTACTCCGAGCCGCGGTGGAACGCCAAGCGGGCCAGCGTCGAGGCCACCGAGAAGGTCATGCTGCTCGGCGTCACGCTGTTCGCGGCGCGCACCGTGCAGTTCGACCGGATCGACCCGGAGCACTCCCGGGAGCTGTTCATCCGGCACGCCCTGGTCGAGCGGGACTGGACCACCCGGCACCGGTTCTTCGCCGCAGAACCAGCAGGCGCTGGACGACGTCGCCGCCTGGGAGGAACGGACCAGGCGCCGCGACATCGTCGTCGACGACGAGACCCTGTTCGCGCTGTACGACGCCCGGATCCCGGCCGACGTCACCTCCGGCCGGCATTTCGACTCCTGGTGGAAGAAGGCGTCCCGGGCGACACCCGACCTGATGACGTTCACCACCGAGATGCTGATCGCCGCCGGGATCCGAACGGTTCGACGCCGCCGCCTTCCCCGACCGGTTCACCTCCGGCGGCGTCGACCTGGAACTGGGCTACGTCTTCGACCCCGGCCGCCGGGACGACGGGGTCACCGTGACGATCCCGCTGGCGGTGCTGGCCAGGGTCGACCCGGCCGCCTTCGAACGGCAGATCCCCGGTCTGCGCAGCCGATCTCGCCGTCGCGCTGATCCGATCGCTGCCGAAGACGTTGCGCCGCAACTTCGTTCCGGCGCCGGACTTCGCCAAGGCCGCGCTGGCCAGGATCGATGCAGCCGGCCGACGGCGCCGCCGGTCGACAGCCGTCGCTGCCGGCCGCAACTCGCCGCTGCGCTCACCGCGCTGACCGGGATCGTCGTCAGGCCAACCGATTTCGACCTGGAGAAGGTGCCGGACCATCTGCGGATGACGTTCACCGTCGTCGACGAGTCACGGGTCGTGCGGTCGGCGCCGGCAAGGACCTGGCGACTCTGCAGAGCACCCTGCGGGCCGACACCCGGCAGGCCGTGGCGAAGGCGTCGGGCACCGTGCGAGCGGACCGGCCTGACGGCGTTCCCGGCCGACGGGATCACCGCGCACGCGTGACCAGCACGGTCGGCGGCCATCAGGTCACCGGCTATCCCGGCACTGGTCGACGAGGGCACGACGGTCGGGCTGCAGGTGTTCACCTCGGCGGCCGACCAGGCCAGGGCGATGCGCGCCGGCACCCGCCGGCTGCTGGTGCTGGCACGCGCCGTCGCCGCTGGCGCACCTGCGGCAGTCGCTGACCCGCGAGCAGCTGCTGACCCTGGCCGCCACCCCGTACGGCACCGTCGGCGCGCTGGTCGCCGACGCCACCGAGGCCGCCATCGACGCCCTGCTGGACTGGGCCGGTGGCCCGGCCTGGACCGCCGCAGGCCTTCGCCGCGCTCGCGGCGAAGATCGAAGCCGCACCTGAACAAGGCGGTCCGCGACGTCGTGGTCGCCGCCGAGCAGGCGCTGCGGGCCGGCCGACGCCGCCGGCGCGGCGATCGACGCCGCCGCCGGCGCGGTCCGCGGCGGCGGCTCGATCGCCGACCTGGTCGCCGACATGCGCGGCCAGCTCGACGCGCGCGCTGGCGCCCGGGTTCATCACCCGGACCGGCGCCGCCGCACTGCCCGACCTGACCCGCCAGCTGCAGGCACTGCAGGTCCGGGCCGAACGGGTGCGTCGACGCGCCGGCCCGGGACCGCGAGCGGCTGGCCGAGATCACCGGCCTGACAGCGGAGGTCGAGCGGGCGCGTCGACGCGCTGCCGGCCGAGCGGCGGGCCGACCCCGATGTCGCGGCCGTGCACCGGCTGCTCGACGAGTACCGGGTGGCGCTGTTCGCGCAGCCGATGCGAACCTCGGTCCCGGTCTCGGCCAAGCGGATCCGGGCAGCGCTCAACGGACTGCGCCCCTGAACGTCCTACCAACCGGCCGGTCGTGAAGGGCCGCGGTCGAACGGGAAGGATGTGCGCCATGGCGCATCGAGGACGAAGGCGAGCCGCACTCGCGGCGATCGCAGCGTTCCTGTTGACCGGTTGTACCGCCCAGTCCGGCGGTACCCCGATCGCGTCCACCATCACACCGCCGGCGTCACCCGCCTTGTCGTCACCCGCCTTGTCGTCACCGGCAGCGTCGTCACCGGACCCCCAGACCACGGCCACGCCGCCGCTGTCCGACCCGCCGTCGGCCGGATCACCAACCCCGAGCCAGTCGGCTGTTCCGTCGACAGCGTCCGCCGGCACCGCATCGATGGTCTGGGTTCCCGCCGGTGATCACCGGGTACCCGGCACGCTGGTCATGCCGGCGGCCACGCCGGGCGAGCAGGTTCCGGCGGTGCTGCTGCTGCACGGCGACCTGAGCAGCCGGGACGAGAACGGTGACATGTTCGTGCCGGCTGGCCGCCGCCCTGTCGGCACGCGGGATCGCGTCGTTGCGGATCGACTTCGCCGGTTCCGGCGACTCGGAGGAACCCGATCTCGACCTGGACTACCCGGGCATGGTGACTGACGCGACGCCGTCGCTGGACTACCTGCAGCAGGACGCCGCGGTCGACCCGACCAGGATCGCCGTCCTCGGGCTGTCCCGCGGCGGCTCGATCGCGGCCACCGTGGCCGGGACCGTGCCCGGGCGTCGCGGCCCTGGTGTCGTGGAGCGGCGCGGTGCCAACGGCTTCGACGAGGACCCGGACGCGCACCAGGAGGCGCGGGACAACGGTTAGGTCGACAGTCGATCTCGGCGACCGTGAGTTCCGGCTGTCGCTGGCCTGGTTCGACACCATCGTGCAATCGCATCCGCTGGACGATGTCGTCGGCTACACCAGCCCGGTGCTGGCCGTCGTGGGATCCGACGACGACATCGTGCCGCCCGAGATGTCGGAGATCTTCCTCGAGGACTCGGCCAGCCCGGACAAGACGCTGCACACCATCGACGGCGCCGACCACGGGTTCACCGCGGAGCAGGCGTACGGGGACGAGGCCATTGCCGTGACCACCGACTGGCTGACCGCCCGGCTGCTGTCCTGACCTGGACCCACTGACTGCAGTCGGCTGCCGTTCAGACGACGGGCGGTGACTGCGGTGCGGCAGGTGGCGGCACCTCGTCGTCCTTGCCGGCGGCCTTGTCGACCAGGTCGTGCAGCTTGTCCTCGATCGGGTTGACCTTGTCGTGGCCGACCTTGTCGCCGACGAAATCCCCGGCCTTGGTGATGCCCTCCTTGACCGTGTCGGAATGCTGCGCGACCAGGTCCTGCGCCTTGTCCTTCAGTTCTCCGAAGTCGACCATGGTCATACGCCCTCCGTCCGCGATCGGGGTCCCGTTTCCCGATTCTCACGGGTCAGCTTAGGTGAGCGATTCCGCCGGTCAGCGCAGCCGGTAGGACAGGTGCGGCAGGTCGATGACGAAGCCGTCGCCGGTCCACCGTGATGTCGTGATCGCCGGCCGGGCCGTGATGATGGATCCTGGCGCCGTCCTCGGTGACAGCGATCGTCCGGTAGCGGTGCTCGACCGGGCCGACGGCGAGGTCCGGCACCCCGACCTCGGCCACGATGAGCGATTCCGTCGCCGTACCGCTGGTGCAGGCCGAGCCGGCGGATGGCCAGCGAATTGGTGAAGGCGCTCGCCGTCAGGTCGATGTCGAGCGGCCAGGTCGAGCTCGGGCATCGGCGGCGACTTGCCGGCGCCGTCCAGCCACGGCCCGCCGGGTGTCCGGGTCAGCGACAGGCCACGTTCGGTGAGCGCCGAATCGCTCTGCACCGTCAGCCGCCGGGTGCGGCCTGCGGCGTCGCACAGCACCGAATAGGACGCGCCGAAGCTGTGCTTGCCGACGACAACCAGGTAGCCGCTGGCCCGCAGCCCGCGCTCGGTGACCACGATCCGGACCGTCTCCAGGCGCCGTCCATCATCTGAAGACCAGGTCAGGAGCCTGGCCGGGCCGAATGCGGCACTCACGCTCCGTACCGTACTGGGCACACGGGTGATCCGGCGCGGTGATCGGACCGGTTCACCCATCTGAGCGGGATCGCAGCACGGTCTGCCGACGGTGACCGGCGTCGCAACTGGGTTGACGCGCGCGGTCCGCAGCCCCACGCTGGCCGGCGTGGGACATCTGGAATTCAACGCGGTCAGCTACAGCCTCGCCGACGGCCGGCCGCTGCTGGCCGACGCGACCTTCCGGGTCGGGCCGGCGCAGGTCACCGCGCTGATCGGACCGAACGGCACCGGCAAGACGACCCTGCTGCGGATCGCCGGCGGCGAGCTGCGCACCGGAGGACGGCGCCGTCGGCCGGTCCGGTTCGCTGGCGGTGATGCCGCAGTTCATCGGCTCGGTGCGGGACGACTCGACGGTCCGCGACCTGCTGCTGTCGGTCTCCCCGGAGCCGGTGCGGCGGGCGGCCGCCGGCCGCTCGACGCCGCCGAGCTGGAGATGATGACCGACGACTCCGAGCCGGTCGCGCTGCGGTACGCGCAGGCGCTGGCCGACTGGGCCGACGTCGACGGCTACGCGCACGAGACCGCCTTCGACGTCGCCACCGTCGCCGCCCTCGGCGTGCCCTACGACCGGGCGAAATACCGCGCCGTGACCAGCCTTTCCGGCGGCGAGCAGAAGCGGCTGGTGCTCGAGCTGCTGCTCGGCCGGCCCGGCCGAGGTGCTGCTGCTCGACGAGCCGGACAACTACCTGGACGTGCCGGCCAAGCTCTGGCTGGAGGAGCAGGCTGGCCGCCACCAGCCAAGGCGGTGCTGCTGGTCTCGCACGATCGGGAACTGCTGGCCAGGGCGGCCAGCCGGATCGTCACGCTGGAACCCGGTGTGGCCGGCGCGGTGTCCTGGGTGCACGGCGGCTCGTTCGCCGACCTACCACGCGGCCAGGGACGACCGGAACTCCCGGCTGGAGGAACTGCGCCGCCGGTGGGACGAGGAGCACGCGAAGCTCAAGGCGCTGGTGCTGATGTACAAGACGAAGTCGGCGTTCAACGACGGCCTGGCCTCGCGGTACCAGGCCGCGCAGACCAGGCTGGCCAAGTTCGAGGCCGCCGGTCCGCCGCAGGCGGTGCCGCTGACCCAGAAGGTGACCATGCGGCTGGCCGGCGGCCGGACCGCCAAGCGGGCCGTGGTGTGCAGCCGGCTGGAACTGACCGGCCTGATGGCGCCGTTCGACCTCGAGGTCTTCTACGGCGACCGGGTGGCCGTGCTCGGCTCCAACGGGTCCGGGCAAGTCGCATTTCCTGCGGCTGCTGGCGCGCGGCGGATCGGACCCGGACATCGAGCACCAGCCGGTGTCCGACGAGGTCATCGACCCGGTGCCGCACACCGGGACGGCGGTCCTCGGCTCCCGGGTGCGGCCGGGGTTCTTCCGGCAGACCCACGCCCACAGCGAGCTGACCGGCCGGACGCTGCTGGAGATCCTGCACCGCGGCGACGAGCACCGCAGCGGGATGGGCCGGGAGCAGGCGGCGCGGGCGCTGGACCGGTACGGGCTGGCCAGGGCGGGTGAGCAGACGTTCGACACGCTGTCCGGCGGGCAGCAGGCGCGGATGCAGATCCTGCTGCTGGAGCTGTCCGGCGCCACCCTGATGCTGCTCGACGAGCCGACCGACAACCTCGACCTGCATTCGGCGGAGGCGCTGGAGCTGGCGCTGGACGCCTTCGCCGGCACCGTCATCGCCGTCACCCACGACCGGGCCTTCGCCCGCACCTTCGACTCGTTCCTGATCTTCGGCGAGGACGGCGGGGTGCGGCAGTCCGACGAGCCGGACTGGGCGGTCGGCCGGGTGCGGCGCGAGCGGTGACCGCCGGGCTCCTCGCAGCGACAGCCACTCGGCGGCGGGACAGGTGCGGCCCGCGAAACGTGTCACGATGAGCTGGTGAAGACCGCCCGCCCAGCCGGCACGCCGGTGCGTGGACGGCGCGGTCCGGCGGCTGGCCGGACCGACGGAGGCGACGGCCGGCAGATCAGGTTCGCCGGGCTGCTGCAGTCGGCCGGCTGGTTCGTCGTGCTGCTCGCCGGCCGCCGCCGTGGTGGCGGCGGTGGTCGGGACCGGCGCCACCGACCTGCCCGCCGTCGACGGGCTCGACAGCCCCGGGCCGATCGTGCAATTCGGCATCCCGGTCGCCAGGACGCTGCTGGACGTCTGCGCCGTCGCGGCCGCCGGTGTGGCGATCCTGGCCCGGTTGCTCGGTTTCGACCAGCCGGAGAAGACCGAACCGGTGATGCGGCGCGCGCGTCGGGTCGGGCTCTGGGCTTCCGTCGGGTGGACCGTCGCGGCGCTGCTGTCGATCGTGTTGCTGACCGCCGAGCTCGAACCCGGGCAGCTTCCCGACGCCGACCGCGATCTGGGACGTACGTCTCGAACATCGCCGCCGGGAAGGGTCTGCTGCTCTCGGCGGCGTGCGGTGCTGGCCTCCGTGCTGCTGTGCCGGCTGAGCCTGCGGCACGGGGAGAGCGTGCCCGCCGAGCTGCGGGCCGGGATCGCGTTGTTCGGGCTGCTGCCGCTGCCGCTGACCGGGCACGCGTCCAACTGGGCCTATCACGACCTGTCGATGGTGCTGATGGAACTGCACGTGGTGACGGCCAGCGCCTGGGCCGGCGCGCTCGGCGCGGTGATCGCTCTTCCTGGCCCGGCGGCCCGAGCTGCTGGCCATGGCGATGCCGCGCTACTCCCGGCTGGCGACCTGGTGCGTGCTGATCGTCGGGCGTCACCGGGATGTTCACCGGTCTGCTGGAGCTGGCGCTGTCGCCGGTGACCAGCCTGCCGGAGTCGTTGTGGACCACCAGGTTCGGTGTGCTGGTGCTGGCCAAGGCCGCGCTGATGGTGGTGATCGCCGGTGATCGCGATCGTCGTGCGGACCCGGCTGCTGCCGATGATCGCCGCCGGCCGGCGGACCGCCGTCGCGGTGTGGTGCGGCTGGGAACTGATCGTGCTGGCCCTGGCCTTCGGGGTCGCGGTGGTGCTGACCAGGGCGTCCGTCACGCCGTTCTGATCGATCGGGAACCAGGGTTTCCCGCAGATCCGGATGCTCAGCCGAAGGCCCGCAGGATCGGGGCGAACCGCTCGATCTGCGCCGGTCCGGCGAGGTCCGGGAAGCTGACGAACACCGTGTGCACCCCACGGTCGGCGAGCTGCCGGTACCGCGCCATGTGCTGCTCGACGGTGCCGGCGTGATGTGCGGCCGCGTAGGCCTTGGCGGACGGTCCGGCCGCGGTGGGCCTCGACCAGCCGGGCAACCTCGTCCGGCGTCGCCCCGACGATCGGCAGATCCAGCACGGTCACCCGCAGCTCGTCCAACGGGCGACCGGCTCGTGCGGCATGGCCGCGCAGCACCTCGAGCTTGTGGTCGAGCACCGGCAGCGCGGACGGCAGGTTGCAGCCGTCGGCGAGCCGGGCGGCGATCTCCAGGGTGCGTCGCTCGCCGCCGCCGCCGACGATGATCGGGATCGTGGCCGGGCCGCGGGTAGCAGGTGGTTTCCGGGAGCGCGCCGAACGGTTTGGTGCCGGGACCCCAGAACGCCCGAGCACCCCGATGGTCGATCTCCAGTGCATCCAGCCGCGCCCGGGCCGACGGGAACGGCAGGCCGTAGCCGGCGTGTTCGCGCTCGAACCAGCCGGCGCCGAGCCCGCAGAACGCCCGGCCGCCGGAGACCGCGTCCAGGCTGGCCAGGATCTTGGCCAGCAGCGGCGCCGAGCGGAACGTCACCGGCGTGACCAGGGCGCCCAGCTCGATCCGTTCGGTCACCCCGGCCAGATAGCCGAGGGTGACGTAGGCCTCCGGGATCGGGTCCCAGGCCCGGCCGACCTGCGGGATCTGCAGCAGGTGATCCATCACCGCGATCGCCGGCGAAACCGGCCCGCTCCGCAGCGGTCGGCCACCGACGCCGAGCCAGCTGCGCGGGTCCTGACCCCACGGGAACGACGAGATCTGCAGGGCGAACCGGAGCCCGGCCGGGCGGGCGGCGCTCGGCGCGACCTCGTCCACAGGTCCGGTCGTTCGACCGATGCCGGTCCGATGCTGCATCCGACCGTCCGCGCTGCCGGTGTCGACGGTGAGCACCAGGTCGAACCCGTCCGCGGCCAGGTCGAGCGACCGCGGACTGGTGGAACTGGGTCTTCAGCACCGGCGCCGGGCACCGGCCGATCCCGCAGCCGGTTGCGGGCTCGGCAGACGTCCAGGGCGGTGCTGAACCGCACCGCGACCACCGGCAGCCCGGCGGCGCGGCCGAGCGCGACGAGCGGCTTCGCGGCGGTCGGCGTCGAGTCCGAGGGTGTCGACGACCGTGGTCAGTCCACGCCGCAGCCGGGCCGCGACGATGGCGTCCAGCACCGCGAACGCATCGACCGAGGCATCCAGATCGCCCTCGCCGCTGCCGACGGCTGCCCGCAGCGCGTCCGAGGAGACGACCTCGTTGCCGGCGAAATGCCGCCTGGCCCAGGTGGTCTTGCCCGAGCCGGACGGCCCGACCAGCAGCACCAAGCGCCGGCGGCGGAATCTCCGACACGCATCGACACCCTGACCCGTCAGCTCGGGGTGTTGACCGAATGTCGGGGCGGTCGCCCAGCCGTCCAGCCCTTGCGGGCGTCGCGCAGCGGTTCCGGGCCGTACGGCAGGGTCGGCGTTCGGCGGGCGCGGGGTGTCCAGGCCGATGCTCCGGGCCGCCAGCAGGGTCACCGCCGACCAGGTCGACCAGCAGGCACGAGCGCGGCCAGCCACATCGAGGTCCAGGCAACCGGGACCATGTGCAGCACATTCCCGGCCTCGAACGAGACCCGCATGCTGCGCGATGCGTCAGTTGCGCCAGGTCGGTCGGGGTGCCGAACGCGACGGTCTGCAGCCACATCGCGCCGTACCCGACCGCGGTCACGGCGACGGCTCCGACCACGGCGCGGAGGTACGGGTTCAGCCGGAGCAGGAACACCGCGTCGACCGTCGACGCCGACCAGCCAGCAGCCAGAACGGCACGACGCTCGGCGGGAAGATGGTGAAGGTCAGCAGCGGCCAGATCAGGCACCGGTACAGCACGTACCCGCCGACCACCAGCGGTCGCGGTCCACCGCCAGCCGACCATGATCCGGGCGAAGACCAGCAGCGCCGCACAGACGCGCGATCGCCCACACCGGGTAGACCCACGGGCGCGATCGGCATCGCGAACGACTCGACGGCGATGTCGTCGACCGGCCGGCCGAGCTGGCCGGCGGCGAAGCTGAGCAATTCCGGTTCGGCGTAGGGCGAACCGCGGAACCAGGATGCGATCTCCAGGATCCCGTACTCCTGCTGACCGGTCGGGAAGAACATGTTCTCGAACATGAAAGCCCACAACGCGATCATGCCGATCCGCCACTGCCGGGCGAACCGCTCGTCCGGTCGGGAAGCAGTGGTACCAGTTGCGGATCACTCCGGCGATCATGATCGCGGTGCCGCCGTAGAGCAGCAGGTGCGACGGCGACCAGGCGGTCAGGTCGAGGCCGTTGACCCGGTGGTTGATGACGTCGATCGGTCCGGCCAGCACGAAGATGCCGGTGCCGATCTGCATGATCCGCAGCGACCGGCGATCGGTGCCGTACCCGGTGAAGGTGTGCGCCAGCACCAGCCCGATGGCGATGCCGGTGCCGACCGTGTTGAGCACATGGGCGCGCGGCCAGGTCGTCACGCAGCCATTTGAAGTGCCAGGAGACATCCCAGGACGAGCCGAGCAGCTTGAACGCCAGCGCGGCCAGCCACATCCGCTGCATGAAGACGGCCAGGGACCGCGGTGTCGCGCGGCCCGGTTCGCCGCGGGTCCAATAGGTGCGCATGAAGCCCGAGAGGCGATGCATGTGTCGATCCGATCTTCCGCTGCGCGATTCCCTGTTCATTGCGACGTTCCTGGAAAGGGTACGGGCGCCGATCCGCCGAAACGGCATTGTCGAGCCGCGAGGTCGACACCGAATGCGCCGACCGATGGAGTGTCCGGACGACCACCGGCCCCGTTCCGGCGTCGGATATGTCTCTGAGTTACCATTCGTAACGCATTGCCACTGGTCGCTGACCTGGTCTGATCGGGGCTTGTTCGCCCGTCTGGCGCAGCATCCTCGGGGGCAATCGACAGAGCTTCACCAACGACTTCGGTGCGCCCGGCAGGAGATCCGATGGATGCAGACGCGGCCCCGGCAGCACCCCCACGGCAGCGTGGCTCGGACACCCGCGTCGACCCACTCCCGCCGGTCGCGCCGCCGGCCAGCGATGCACTGATCGCGGTGGGCCGGATCGCCATCGGGTTCACCGTGCTGGCCTGGCTGACCTACGTCTTCGCCTACTTCATCACCGGGATCATCAACAGCTCGTACCAGAACAACATCGACTTCCTGCTCGAGACCATCGTCTACGTCGGGATCACCTCGGTGCTGGCGCTGTCGGCGCTGCTGTACCTGGTCGCTCGGCAGGGGGCGCTGTACCGGAGCCGGGCGCACCGGCGGGTGCCGCGCGCGGTGATCGACAGCTTCTTCGACACCACGCTGCCGACCATGACGGTGCTGGTGCCGTCGTACCGCGAGGAGATCGCGGTGGTCCGTAAGACCCTGCTCTCTGCCGTGCTGCAGGAGTACCCGTTCCTCCGGGTCGTCCTTTTGCTGGACGATCCGCCCAACCCGCGGTCGGCCGAGCACCGGGCGATGCTGGAGGGCGCAAGGCGATTGCCGGCCGAGCTGACGGAATGGCTGGCCGAGCCGCGCGAGCGCTTTGCGGCCACCCTCGAGCAGTTCGAGATGTCCGAGGTGTTCCAGCTGTCGGACGAGGACGCCCCGGAGCCGGACGCCCCGGTCGATCAGATCCGTGACCTCGCCGATCAGTACAGCTGGGCGGCAGGTTGGCTGCGGATGCGGATGGCCGAGGAGGTCATCGTCGATCACGTCGATCGGTTCTTCGCCGACCAGGTGCTCGGCGTGCTGGCCGATGACTTCGAGCAGGTGTGCACCGCGCTGACCGCGGCTGCCGACGAGCAGGGCAGCATCACCCGATCCCGGATGCTGCAGCTGCACCGCCGGCTCGCCTGGACGTTCCGCGGCGAGCTGACCTGGTTCGAACGCAAGCTGTATTCGTCGTTGTCGCAGGAGTCGAACAAGGCGATGAACCTCAACAGCTACATCGGGCTGATGGGACACAGCTTCGACGTGCGGGAGACGCCGGAAGGCCAGGTGCTGGCGCCGGCCGGCAACACCGGGTCGCTGGTGATCCCGGACGCGGACTACCTGCTCACCCTGGATGCGGACAGCATCATCCTGCCGGAGTACTGCCTGCGACTGGTCTACGTGATGTCCCAGCCCGAGAACGCGAAGCTGGCGGTGATCCAGACTCCGTACTCGGCCTTCCCCGGCTCGCCGACCAGGATGGAACGGCTGTCGGGTGCCACCACCGACCTGCAGCACATCGTGCACCAGGGAATGAGTTACTACGGCGCAACCTTCTGGGTCGGCGCCAATGCCGTGATCCGCAAGCGCGCGCTCGACGACATCGTCGAGGTGGAACATCAGGGGGGCTTCGAGATCCGCCGGTACGTGATGGACCGGACGGTCATCGAGGACACCGAGTCGAGCATCGACCTGGCGATCCACGGCTGGTGGCTGCTGAACTATCCGGAGCGGCTGAGTTATTCAGCGACACCGCCGGATTTCGGCTCACTGTGCATCCAGCGGCGCCGGTGGGCCAACGGCGGATTGATCATCCTGCCGAAGCTGTGGGAGCTGCGGCGGACCCGGCTCAAGCGAGCCGAAAACAACCGGGCCATCGAAACCCTGTTGCGGATCAACTATCTCGCCTCGACCTGCTGGAGCAGCGCGGCACTGGTGCTGCTGCTGGTGTACCCGTTCAACAACCGGTTGCTCAGCCCGCTGGTGTTGCTGGCCGCGTTGCCGTACTTCGCCGCCATGTCGTCGGACCTGAAGCGCTGCGGTTACAAGCGGATGGACATTTTCCGGGTCTACGGCTTCAACCTGATCCTGCTGCCGGTGAACCTGGCCGGGGTGGTCAAGTCGATCCAGCAGGCGATCACCGGTCGCCGCATCCCGTTCGCCCGCACCCCCAAGGTGGCCAATCGGACCGCGACCCCGCTGATGTTCGCCTTCACCCCGTTCCTGATCATCGGCTGGTCCGTCTTCACCGCCTGGCGCGGCGTGGAGAACCAGTTCTGGGGCAACTTCGTCTTCGGCGCCTTCAACGCCTCGACCGCGACCTACGCGCTGGTCTCGCTGGTCGGTGTCCGGTTCGCGCTGGTGGACGTCTGGCTGGGCTTCATCGAGCGGCTGTATGTCTCCGACAAGCCCAAGCAGGTGGTCCGGGTCCGTCGCCGCCGGGTGGAACCCGTGCCCGCGGCACCAGGCTGGCAGGACGTGCTGTACCGCGGTGCGGCCGCCACCGTCGACGGTGCCCATGTCTCCGAGGGGGCCGGGATGTTCCGCATCCTGGCCGAGGTGCCGGAGGCGCCCGTCCAACACAATCGACGGGCCACCGACCGGATGCCCGCCGGATACGGGCGGCGGGCGACCGACCGGGTCGGCGGCGCGGACCGGCGGTCCGGTGACCGCGCCGGCAGCCCGGCCGATCGACGCGGCGGTGGACCGGAGGATCGTCGCACCGGTAGCCCTGGCGATCGGCGCGGTGGCGTCGAGGATCGGGCCGACGTCCGCACCGAACGGGCGGGTGATTCCTGATGGAGAACGACGTCATCGACCTCTCCCGGGTCGAGTCGGTGCCGCCCGAGGGCGACGACGGCCGGCACCTGTCGATCTTCCGGGTGTTCCTGGTGATCGCCGTGGTGGTCGCTGCGATCGGCGGTACCTGGTGGTATTTCGCCCGGCAGAGCGAGGACGCCGCGACCGCGGCGGGCCTGACGTCGTGGTTCGCGCCCTACGTCGACGTCACCGCCACTCCGCAGTATGCGTTCGAGGACGCCACCGCGGCCGGCCACACCTCGGCGGTGCTGGCCTTTGTGGTGAGTGCCCTTGACGCGCCGTGCGAACCGAGTTGGGGCGGTGCGTACTCGATGTCGGCCGCCGCCGACTCCCTGGAACTCGACCGTCGGGTCGCCCGGCTCCGGCAGCTCGGCGGCGACGTCACGGTGTCGTTCGGTGGCGCCGCGAACTCCGAACTCAGCATCGGCTGCACGGATCCCGCCGCACTGGCCGCCGCTTACACCTCCGTCGTCGAGCGTTACTCGCTCTCGGTGATCGATCTGGACGTCGAGGGCTCGGTCGCCTCCACGCCCGAGGTGAACGCCCGACGGGCAGCGGCGATGGCCACGATGACGACCCAGCGGGCCGCCGCCGGCACACCGGTGAGCGTCTGGCTCACGCTGCCGGTCGGCTCGTCAGGGCTGACCGCGGAAGGCCTCGGGGTGCTCAACTCGATGCTCACCGCGGGGGTCGACCTGGCCGGGGTCAACGGCATGACGATGGACTACGGCGAGCCGTTGCCGGAGGGCCGGAGCATGGCCGGCCAGGGCGAGCTCGCCCTCACCGCGCTGCAGCAGCAACTGCGGCCGCCTACTCCGCGGCTGGCAAGGACCTCTCCGACATCGCCGCCTGGCAGCTGGTCGGCGCCACCCCGATGATCGGCCAGAACGACGTGCCCGGCCGAGGTTTTCACCCAGGACGACGCCCGCCAGCTGGTCGCCTTCGCCGCCCAGAACCAACTCGGGCGGCTGGCGATGTGGTCGGCCAACCGCGACAAACCCTGCGGCCCCAACTATCCCGACGTCAAGGTCGTCTCCGACGCCTGCAGCGGGATCAGCCAGGTGCCGGGGGAGTTCGACTCGATCCTGCGGTGCGTTCGGTTCCGGCGCACCGCCTGCGCCGGCGACCACCACCGCGGCCGAGACCTCTGAGGCGCCGTCGACTTCGGTGGCACCGACCACCGACGAGATCGTCGACGACCCGGCGACCTCCCCGTACCCGATCTGGAATCCGAACATGGCCTACCCCAAGGGTTCCAAGGTGGTGTGGCACAAGAACGTCTATCAGGCGAAGTGGTACTCGATCGGGGACCAGCCCGATGTGCCGGTGGCGACCGCCGACCAGACCCCGTGGACGCTGATCGGCCCCGTGCTGCCGGGGGACACTCCGGCTCCCACGCCGACGCTGCCGGCCGGCACCTATCCGGACTGGTCGCCCACCGAGGTCTACGTCGCGGGTAGTCGGGTGATGCTCGACGGGGTCGGCTACCAGGCCAAGTACTGGACCCAGGGCGATCAACCGGGCGCTGCGCCGGCCACGCCGCAGGAGAGCTCGCCCTGGGAGTTGCTCGCCACCCCGTGAGCCGAGTTCAGCCGGCCACCGCGGCGATCAGCGGCGCGGTGCGGCGTGGCACCGGGTTGTCCAGCGCGATGACGGTCGAGGTCCGCAGCACCGCCGGGTCGCGGACGACGTCGTCGATCACCCGCTGCAGGTCGGCATTGGACCGGGACACCAACCGCACCAGCAGGTCGGCCGAGCCGGTGATGGTGTGTACCTCGATCACCTCCGGGATGGCGGTCAGATGGGCGGTCACATCCCCGCGTCCGCGGCCCTGGGCGATCTCCAGCGACAGGAACGCGGTCACCGGATAACCGAGCGCGGCCGGGTCGATGGTCGGTGCCAGGTCGGCGATCACGCCGGTGCGCTGCATCCGATCCAGCCGTGCCTGCACCGTGCCCCGGGCCGCGCCGACTCGCCTGGCGGCCTCCAGCACACCGATCCGGGGTTCGGCGGTGAACAGGTCCAGCAGTGTCGGCGTCGAGTCGATCGATCGTCATCGCTGATTGGACAATCTGCTCAGTAAAACCGGCTCGTGACTCATCAGAATGCGCATGGTGGTCAGTCTAGAACTGCACTGTTGCCCAGGACTGATTCGGGAGCGCAAGCTGCAGGAATCCTCGGCCCAGTGCCCTGGATCACCGTGCCGGCCAAGAGCCGCCGCCCGCCCCATCGGAGGACCGCCCGTGACCACTGCACCCACCGCCCCGACATCCCTGAAGTCCGACAACGCTGCGCACCACGTCTCGCTGACCGGTCAGGAAAGGTCGGCCGAGCTCGATGTCGACGCGCTGAGCCGGCTGGTCGGACTGGTCGATCACGACCCCAGCGACGACCCGTTCCCGGTGGTCGCGATGGACGCGGTGGTCTTCGTCTGCGGCAATGCCACCCAGACCGCGCACTACTTCCAGTCCGCCTGGGGCATGCAGCTCGTCGCGTACACCGGCCCGGAGGTGGGCAACCGGGACCACGTCGCCTTCGTGCTCACCTCCGGGTCGGCGCGGTTCGTCATCGAGGGTGGGGTCGCACCGTCGAGCCCACATCTGGACGTGCACCGCGCGCACGGCGACGCCGTTGTCGACCTCGCGCTCGAGGTGGCCGACGTCGACCGCTGCATCGCCCACGCTCGCGCGCAGGGTGCGAAGGTCCTTGTCGAGCCGCACGACGAGCAGGACGAGCACGGAGTCGTGCGCATCGCCGCCATCGCCACCTACGGACACGTGCGGCACACCCTGGTCGACCGGAGTCGTTACACGGGCCCGTATCTGCCCGGATTCGTCGCCCGGCGCACCACCCTGGTCCGAAGGCCAGGTGCGCCGAAACGACTGTTCCAGGCCCTCGATCATGCGGTGGGCAACGTCGAGCTGGGCCGGATGAACGACTGGGTCACGTTCTACAACAAGGTGATGGGCTTCGTGAACATGGCCGAGTTCGTCGGCGACGACATCGCCACCGAATACTCGGCGCTGATGTCGAAGGTGGTGGCCAACGGCAACCACCGGGTGAAGTTCCCGCTGAACGAACCGGCCGTCGGCAAGCGCAAGTCGCAGATCGACGAGTACCTGGAGTTCCACACCGGGCCCGGCTGTCAGCACCTGGCGTTGGCCACCAACGACATCCTGGGCACCGTCGACGCGCTCCGCGCCGAAGGGGTGGAGTTCCTGGACACCCCGGACGCGTACTACGACGACCCGGCCCTGCGCGAGCGGATCGGGCTGGTCCGGGTACCGGTCGAGGAGCTGAAGAAGCGGAAGATCCTGGTCGATCGGGACGAGGACGGGTACCTGCTGCAGATCTTCACCAAGCCGCTGGGCGACCGGCCGACGATCTTCTTCGAGCTGATCGAGCGGCACGGCTCACTGGGCTTCGGCAAGGGCAACTTCAAGGCGCTTGTTCGAGTCGATCGAGCGCGAGCAGGCGGCCCGCGGGAACCTCTACCGAACGCGCTGCGTGCGCAGTCGAGGTCGGGGTACCAGGCCCGGACCGTCAATCCGTCGTCGCCGCGGTCGATGCCGCTGACATGACCGCCCGCTGCTCCGACCGCGAGCAGCTGGTCGACCATGTCGTCACCGTCCAAGCGCACCTCGCACGAGGTGGTCGGCGCGGCCGTCGAAGTCGGTCCGTGCCCGGTGGCCGGCCTCGGCGATCTTGAGCAGCGAGCCGGTCGACGCCAGCGATCCGCGGGCGACGCCCATGATCCCCAAGCGCGTCGTCCATCGCCTCGATCAACGCCTCCCGATTGGTCTCGCACATCGCCCTGATCAGCTCGGGCCGGGTGCCGGCCACCCTGGTCGCGTCGGCGAACGACGACGCCGCCAGGGACAGCGCCAATGCCCCGCCGTGCTCGCCGACCTGGGCGAGTGCCAACGCCATCAGGTGCGGCAGGTGCGAGATCCTGGCCACGGCGGCGTCATGCGCCAGCGGGTCGGCCGGCACCACCCGGCTGCCGACGGCGAGGGCGAGCCCGGCGACCGTCGCCCAGTCGTCGATGTCGCTGTCGTCGGTGAGGCAGGTGACCCAGGCCGCGCCGCGGAACAGCGAGTCCGTGCCGGCCGACCAGCCCGAGGCCGCGGTGCCGGCCATCGGATGCGAGCCGATGTACCGGGCGCGGGGCGCGAGTTCGGCGACGTCGTCCTGCACGACGGCCTTGACGCTCGCCACGTCGGTGAGCCGGACCTCGGGGCGATGCTCGTCGATGCCGCTGAGCAGCGGGCGAAACGCGGTCACCGGCGCCGCCAGCACGACCAGCGCGTCCCGCTCGACCGCCGCGCCGAGGGCGGTCTCCAGGCTGTCGGCCACCTCGTAGCCGTCCCCGGCGGCGGCCGCCCGGGTGCCCTCACTCGGCGACCACCCGATCACCGGGATCAGCGGTTGTGCCGCTCTGGCAAGAGATCCGCCGATCAGCCCGAGGCCGAGAATGCACAGCGCGGGCGGGAGATCGGCGGAACGCGGGACTGCTGAAGACGGGAGTGCCTGGTGCATGCCGACATCATGACCCACCGGTTCCGGCGGCCACGGGAGGTGTGCTGGTCCGATCGGTTGATCTTGAGCACGGGCGTCATCCGCGCCCACTCCCGTCATTTCGGGCACCGGGGCAGGTACTGCGTGGCCGCGACCCTTGCGAGGCCGTAACGTTGCCAACCGTGAGCGCTGCCAGCACCACCACGACCGAGGGCTTCGGCGTCGCGGTGACCCGCGAAGACACCACCTGGCGCTGCTCGCTGCTCGCACCAGAACTGCTGGACGATCTGGACGGGGTGATCACCGGCCTGCGGCGGGTGGCGACCACCGGGCCGGTCTTCGGCATGCTGGCCGTCGATGACGAGTTCTTCGTGATCGTCCGGCCCGGTCCCCGGTGGGGCGAGCCTGCTGCTGTCCGACGCGACGGCCGGTCTGGACTACGACATCGCCGCCGACGTGCTCGATCTGCTGCACGTCCAGGTCCCGGAGGACGACGAGGTGGACGACGATCCCTGGCCCGAGGGTGATCTCACCCTGCTGGCCGACCTCGGTGTCCCCGAGCAGGAGATGCAGTTGATCGTCGACGACGACGATCTGTACCCCGACGAGCAACTGGCGATGATCGCCCAGCGCTGCGGCTTCGGCGACGCGTTCGCGGCCGTCCTCGAGAAGGTGTGACCCGGGATTCCATGGAGACCGGCGGTCGGCCCACCGACGCCGATCTGATCGCCGTCGCGCTCTCGCTGGCCGACTCGGACCGCGGACACCGGCGACGTTCCGATCGGTGCCGTGGTGCTCGCCCCGGACGGTGTGACGGTCGGCGAGGGCTGGAACGCCAGGGAGGCGACGGCCGACCCGACGGCGCACGCGGAGATCATCGCGCTGCGGGCGGCCGCGAGATCGCTCGGCACCTGGAACCTCGACGGGCTGCACCATCGCGGTCACCGTCGAGCCCTGCACCATGTGCGCGGGGGCCATCGTCGCCGCCCGGGTGGCCCGGCTGGTGTTCGGCTGCTGGGAGCCGAAAACCGGTGCCGCCGGTTCGCTCTGGGACGTGCTGCGGGACCGCCGGCTGACCCATCGGGTGGAGGTGCGCGGCGGCGTGCTGCAGGACGAATGCGCCGCGCTGCTGCGCGACTTCTTCGCCGACAAACGCCCCTGATCCCCGGCCCCGCGCCGATCATCTGCGTCCGCGCGGATCATCGTGCGGGTTTTGGGAACGGTGGGCAGAAGTCGACGAGTTCGTCCGCGCGAGCGTCAACTCGGCCCGGGGAACAAATGACGCACCGGAATCGCTCTGGTCAGCATGAAACTCGGCGTCTACAGCTTCGGCGACATCCACCCCGATCCGGTCACCCATACCAAGACCTCGCCCGCCCAGCGGATGGCCGACCTGCTGGAACGGATCCGGCTGGCCGAACAGGTCGGCCTGGACTTCTTCGGCATCGGCGAGCACCACCGGCCGGACTACGCCGTCTCCGCGCCGGCCATCGTGCTGGCGGCGGCAGCGGGGCAGACGTCCCGGATCGGCCTGGGCAGCGCGGTGACGGTGCTCAGCACCGAGGATCCGGTGCGGGTCTACCAGCAGTTCGCCAGCATCGACCTGATCTCGCAGGGCCGGGTGGAGCTGATGGCCGGCCGCGGCTCCTTCATCGAGTCGTACCCGCTGTTCGGCGCCGATCTGGCCGACTACGACGCGCTCTACGACGAGAAGATCCAGCTGCTGCTGGCCATCGACGCCGGCAACCCGGTGACCTGGTCCGGGAACTTCCGCCCGCCGCTGGACAAGGCCGTGATCCTGCCCCGGCCGTACCCCAAGCCCGGTGTCGGCGAACACCTGCGGATCTCCGTCGCCACCGGCGGCAATCCCGAATCGTCCATCCGCGCGGGCATTCTCGGGTTGCCGATCAACTACGCGATCATCGGCGGCCAACCGGCCAGGTTCGCCCCGCTGGTCGATCTCTACCGGCGGGCTTTCGCGCAGACAGAACGTCCGGGTGCGACGGCCGAGGTCGGTGTGTCCGGAATGGGCTTCATCACCGACGACGGCAAGGCACGCGAGCGGTTCTTCCCCTACTGGCTGGATTCGATGCGCCGGATCGCCAGGGAGCGGCGCTTCCAGATGCCCGACCGCGCCTCCTACGAGGCGCAGGCCGCGCCCGGCGGGGCCTACTTCATCGGCGGGCCGGAGCAGGTCGCCGAACGGATCGTCGCCCTGCACGGCGATCTGCACCACGACCGGCAGGGCTTTCAGATGGACCTGTCCAGCGTCCCGCAGGCCGACTCGCTGAAAGCGATCGAACTGCTGGGCACCAGGGTCGCGCCGCTGGTCCAGGAAGCGCTCGGTGCGGCAACACCGGATCAGGTGCCGAGCGCGACCTGACACGCAAAAGCCCGTCCGTTCATCGGAACGGACGGGCACTTGCCTGAACTGGGATCAGCTCTCGGCGCCCTTGCCGCGCAAGCGTGAACCAGACCAGGCCGGCCGCGCGACCATCAGCACCACGGCGATGACCGACGTCACGCCGACGCCACCGCCGAAGGCCTGCTGGGCGGAGGCGAGCAGCTCGCCGGCCTGCGGCTGCGGCAGCTGCGCGGCGACTGCCGTTGCGCCACCGAGGGTCTCGGTGGCGGTGACGGCATCGGCCGCGCTGACGACCGGCCGGCACCACCACCCGCGCGCTGTACGCGGCGGTCAGGATGCCGCCCAGCACGGCGGTGCCGAGCACGGCGCCCATCTCGTAGGCGGTCTCCGAGATCGCCGACGCCGCACCGGCCTTGTCGGCCGGCACGCTGGAGATGATCACGTCGTTGGAGATCGTCTCGGCCGCCCCGATGCCCAGCGACAGCAGGACGAACGCCAACGCCAGCGCGCCGGCCGAGGCCTCGTGCGCCCCGAGCAGCACCGCGCACGTAGCCGGCAGCGCTGATCAGCAGACCGCCGGCCACCACGGTGCGCGGGGTGACCCGCCGCACCAGCGGCACCACCGCAAGTCCGGCCACCACGGTGACCACCAGACCGGGCAGCAGGATCAGGCCGGCCTGCATCGGGCTCTCGCCGAGCACCAACTGCAGGTGCTGGGAGACGAAGAACAGGAACCCGACCAGCGAGAACACGCTCAGCAGGTTGGCCAGCACCGCACCGCTGAACGAGCTGCGGGCGAACAGCCGGACGTCGAGCATCGGCTGCGGCCGGTTCAGCTGACGACGGACGAAGGCGGTGCCGGCGGCGAACCCGATCAGCGATCAGCAGCAGACGACAGCGGGGTGAAGCCGTCATGCGCGATGCTCTTGATCGCGTAGACGACCGGCGCCATGGTGACCAGCGACAGCCCGATGCTGACCACGTCGACCGGGCCCGGGTGTCGGATCCTTGGATTCCGGCACGAAGATCGGCGCCAGGATCAGCAGCAGCACCAGCACCGGGACGGCCATCAGGAAGGCCGAACCCCACCAGTAGTGCTCCAGCAGGAAACCGCCGACGATCGGACCGAGCGCGGCGCCGCCGGAGAAGCCGGCCGCCCAGATGGCGATGGCCAGCCGACGCTGCTGACGGTCGACGAAGACGTTGCGCAGCAACGACAATGTCGACGGCATCAGCATGGCGCCGAAGAAGCCGAGCGCGGCCCGGGAGGCGATCAGCGCCTCGGCGGACGGTGCGTAGGCGGCGATCACCGAGACGACGGCGAAGCCGACGGAGCCGATCAGCAGCAGCCGGCGGCGACCGACGCGGTCGGCGAGGCTGCCCATCGAGACGAGCAGGCCGGCCAGCACCAGCGGGTAGATGTCGATCATCCACAGCAACTGGGTGCCGGTCGGGCTCAAGCGCCGCGGAGATGGACGGCAGCGCGAAGCTGAGCACGGTGGCGTCCACGGCGACCAGCAGCACGGGCAGCAGCAGCACGGCGAGTGCGATCCACTCGCGGGCGCCGGCCCTGGGGGCGACGGTCGTCGCGGGGGTGATCAGGCCGGCCCGATCGGCGCCGGTCTGGATGGTGCTGGACATGGTGCTCACTCCTGAGGTTGCTGGTTGCTCATTACTATACCGACCAGTTGGTATAGTAACAAGCGAGCCGACAGGTGACTACGAACACCCGGCATCCGGCACCCGGATACGGTGGGACGGTGCCGCCACCACCTGCCGCCCGCGACAAGGTGCTGGACGCCTTCGAGCGGTTGCTGATCGAGCACGGCGAGCGGGAGACGACGCTGGATGCCGTTGCGCGGGCGGCCGGGGTCTCCAAGGGTGGGCTGATCTATCACTTCGGTTCCCGGGAAGCGCTGATCGACGGCCTGCTGGGCCGGCTGGAGCAGCTCGCCGACGAGGACCTCGTCGCTGATGAACGCCGCTCCGGAGGGTCCGGTCGCGTACTACATCCGCACCTCGCGCCGACGCCGACGACGCCGCTGGACCTGACCCTGATCGCCGCCACCAGGTTGCTGCAGCGCTCGCATTCGCGCACCCGGGAGGTGCTGGCCGCCGTGCACGACCGGTGGTACCTGGCGCTGCTGGAGGCGGTCGGCGATCCGGCGATCGCCCGGCTGATCATGCTGGTCGGCTACGGGATGTACTACAACGCCACCCTCGCCGCCGGTGACGCCCTCGACCTTCCCGCGGAGAAACCCGAGGACATCGACGACCTGCTGCGGTTGATCCAGCAGCTCATCCATGATCGGGTCGCCGACCCGGGATGACCTCCGGCTGCCCGGGCGAGTTCTCCACCAGCGGCGGGACAGGAGTGCGGCCAGCCCGGCGCCGGCGGTGTTGAGCAGAACATCGTCGATGGACGACACCCGGTCCAATGGCAACACGTACTGAGCCGATTCGATGACGACCGATCCAGCCGCCGCCACGGTCAGGATCCGGGGGAGTGACGCCAGCCCTGCCAACCGCACGGGGCCAAGAAGCCCCACCGCGGCGAAGATCAGCAGATTGCCGACGATCTGGTACGTCGGCATCGTCTGCAGGTCCTGCAGCGGAACCAGACTCACCCGCCCGTGGTGAGAGCCGGCCCGGCTGCCCGGCACCATCGTCAAGGCCACCCACGGCACCGTCCCGTAGACGATCCCGACCTCGGCCAGCGACGAGCGCCAGGCCCAGGCCGGTGTCGCTCCGATGAGACAACGCCGGCGGGCCAGCGCCCACACCGCCAACGCGGCGCAGGGCAGCGCGGCAACCGTGATCAGCACGATGCCCAAGTACGTCCCGAACCCGCCGGGCCAACCGAGGCCGGTCAGCTCGCCCCGCGGCGGACCGAGGTCACCGACGGGGGCATCCGAGCCGGTCATCGCTGCATCCGTGGATCTTCGGTGGGGTCGGCGAACATCGACGGGCAACCCCGCGCGCCGACGTCGGGGCGCAGTTCGTAGTGCCAGGGTTCGTTCCGATAGATCTGGCACAGCCCGTACTCGGGGCCGTGCTCGGACAGCCATGCCACGGCGCCGGCGCGCCCGATGTCGACGGCGTCGCCTGACACATGCAGGGACGAGGCGGGAGTGGCAACCCAACGGGCCGCTTCGGATCGTGAGCCGTACGTCGCGACCGCATCGTCGAGCAGTTGCTCCTGAAATGCCGCGGAACGCCAGCCGCTGTTGACGATGAACTCGACCCCGTCGCCCCGGGCGGCCGTCGCCGCCTGGCGGAGCGCACCGAGCAGAGCCGGATCGAGCTCGGTCACTGCCGGATAGTCGTCGTCGAAAACGGTCACGCCGTCGGGAATCTCACCGTCGGCGACGCCCAGCGCACTGCGACCCCGGAATTGGTCCGGTACCTCGCCCGGAACGCCCGCGGGTCGGCGCTCGAACGAATCCTGGGTGGGCGGCTCCGCGATGCTGACCGACGAATCCGGCTGCCGGCCCGACTGCGAACAGCCGACCAGAGCGCTCATCAGCGCCGCGATGACGAGAAATGTGGCAGCGGAGGCCGATCGGGTGGCGAGGAATGCCGGCGGGTGATGGGACATGGCATCGAGTCAAGGCGTCGCGGCGTTGCCGTGACGTCTCCGATTCTCGATACGCCGACGATATGCGTCCGCTCCTACCATCGAGCCATGCGCGTGCTGGTCGTCGAGGACGAACCCCTGATGGCAGAGGCCATCCGGGACGGCCTTCGGCTGGAGGCGATCGCGGCCGACATCGCGCGCGACGGCGGCACGGCGCTGGAGTTGTTGAACCTGAACGCCTATGACATCGCCGTCCTCGATCGCGACATCCCTGGTCCGTCCGGCGACCAGATCGCCGAGCGCATCGTCTCCTCCGGTACCGGGATGCCGATCATCATGCTCACCGCCGCCGACCGGCTGGACGACAAGGCTTCCGGGTTCGAACTCGGCGCCGATGATTACCTCACCAAGCCTTTCGAACTCCGGGAACTCGTGCTGCGGCTGCGGGCGCTCGACCGCCGGCGCGGTCACATCAGGCCGCCGGTCAGCGAGCTCGCCGGTCTGCGGCTGGATCCGTTCCGCCGCGAGGTCTATCGCGATGGCCGATACGTCGCGCTCACCCGCAAGCAGTTCGCCGTGCTCGAGGTCCTCGTCGCCGCCGGCGGCGGTGTGGTCAGTGCCGAAGCTCTCCTGGAGCAGGCGTGGGACGAGAACGCGGACCCGTTCACCAATGCCGTGCGCATCACCGTCTCGGCCCTGCGCAAACGACTGGGTCAACCCTGGCTGATCGCCACGGTGCCCGGCGTCGGCTACCGCATCGATGCCGCACCGATCGCCCGAGAAGAGGCGGGCGACCGTGGATAGGACACCCGGGTTGAGCGTTCGGCTCAAGCTCACGCTCAGCTACGCCGGATTCCTGATGGTCGCCGGGCTGCTGCTCATCGCCGTCGTGTGGGTGTTCCTGCTGCGGTACGTGCCCGATCAGGCCATCACCACTTCCGGCCGGGAATCCGACCCGATGATCAGCCCCGGTCCGGGCCTGTTCGCTCCCGGCCGCTCCGACCTCTGGCGCGCTTTCGCGCCGAAGGCGGCGCTCATGCTGGCCTTCCTGCTGGTGCTCGGGTTGCTGGGCGGCTGGATCCTCGCCGGGCGGATGCTCGCGCCGCTGCGCCGGATCACCGATGCGACCCGTGCGGCCGGGAGTGGATCGCTCTCCCACCGGATCGGTCTCCCCGGCCGGACGGACGAGTTTCGCGAGCTCGCCGACGCGTTCGACGGCATGCTGGCGCAACTGGAGGAGCATGTCGCCGAGCAGCAGAGGTTCGCGGCCAACGCTTCTCACGAACTCCGCACCCCGCTGGCGATCACCCAGACGCTCCTCGACGTGGCTGCCAAGGATCCGAGCCGTGACACCGAGGAACTCCTCGGTCGCCTCCGTGTCGTCAACACCCGAGCGATCGACCTCACCGAGGCATTGCTCCTGCTCAGCCGCGCCGGCCAACGGTCCTTCACTCCGGAGTTCGTCGATCTGTCGCTGGCGGCCGAAGAGGCCATCGAGACGCTGCTCCCGCTCGCCGAGGCACGGGGCGTCAGCATCGAGAATGCCGGCGGGCCGGCCGGCACCACCGGATCCCGGGCGTTGCTGTTCCAGATGACGACGAACCTGGTGCACAACGCGATCGTGCACAACCTGCCCGATGGGGGCGCCGTGCGGGTGAGCACCGTCGTGCTCCCGACCGGTGTGCTGCTCATCGTGGAGAACACCGGCGACATGCTCAGCCCCCAGGTCGTGTCCACATTCGCCGAGCCGTTCCAGCGCGGCGCGGAACGGGTTCACGCCGCTCATCCGGGTGTCGGTCTCGGCTTGGCCATCGTCACCCGCATTGCCCAGGCGCACGACGGAACCGTCACTCTCACGCCCCGTCCTGCAGGCGGGCTGCGGGTCACGGTGCACCTGCCCGCTGGCCGGCCCTGGCGCGTGGCCGACGATCAACTCGTGGCGGTCGGCACGCTCTGCTCGTAGTTGAAGCAGTTCTCGGGGTCGTAGGCGGCTTTGACGGCCGTCAACCGGTCGACGTTGGACCCCCAGTAGGCGGTCGCCCAGTCCGGCATTGTGGGGTTGGGGACATTGACGTAGGCGCCGTTCACGAAGGGCTGCAACGCCTCGCTGAACTCGGCGAGCCAGCTCAGGCACACCGGGGTCAACGGATCGTCCGCGGCGGGAGCGCCGCCACGGTCGCCCCAGCCGACCCCTGGCTCGGCGTAGAACAGGGAGTCGCGGTGGGCGAAGGTGGAGCCGCCGGGCGGTTCGGAGCCGCGCACGGCTCCGCCAAACGCGTTGGTGAAGTAGTTGCAGTCCGCGGTAGGAGCGTTCGACATGAAAGAGCCGATCACCTCGACGGCCTGCGGCGGGAACGGCTCATAGATGAACTGCGACACGAACTTCCAGTTCGCGCGCTCGTCCGTGGGCGCGATCTGAAAGCCGGCGTAGACGTCGGTCCAGCTCGCCAGGGTGGTGCTGACCTCGGGCCGCCCGACGCCCAGCACGGGGGACAGCAGCTCGGTGGCGTACTGCGCGGAGCTCCCGGTCAGCACGCCCATGAGCATGATCTCGTCCCGGCGGATCTCGAGCTGGCTGGTCAGCTGATCGTCGGTGTGCGGAGCCGTCTGCTGCCAGGCCTCGAAAACCGGGCCGAGGTCGCCCAGACCGGACCAGGTCGCGGTGACCGCGACGGCCTGGGGCAGCGGATGGATCCGGTAGGTCAGCGCGGTGACAACCCCGAAATTGCCGTTACCAGCGCCGCGCAGCGCCCACAGCAGATCGGTGTTGCTGGTCTCGTCGGCCCGGATCGCCACGGCGTCGTCGGTCCCGGAGGCCACGACGATCTCGACGGCCAGCAGGTTGTCCGACGCCATGCCGAAGCTGCGGGTGAGCAACCCGAAGCCGCCGCCGAGCGTTGCGCCGACGACACCGACCGTTCCCTCGGTCCCGGTCGGCACCGCGTAGCCGGCCCGGCCGAGTCCGTTGACCACTTCCGTCTGGCTGAGTCCGGCACCGATGGTGGCGGTACCGGCCACGGTGTCGATGGCCACGGCCTTCAGCTCGCTGACGTCGATCACCACCCCGTCGTCCACGCTGGACCAGCCCTCCAGGCAGTGCCGTCCACTGCGGACCCGGACCGGGACGCGGCGGCGCCGGGCCCAGGCCACAGCGTTGACGACGTCCCGGGTTTCCTGCGCGAAGACGATCGCCGACGGCCGGTGGGCATACAGCAGGTTCCAGCCCGCGGCGGCGGCGGCGTAGTCACTGTCGTGAGGACGGACGACCCTGCCGGTCAGCTCGCCGGGACCGGCGGCGACGGCGGTCATCCGGCGGCCTTCGGGGCCACCGCAAACTCGTCATCGCCGGGCTCGGACTCCAGCACCTCACGGTTGAAGATCATCATCCAGGCGAAGTAGATCGCGCCGATCAGGATCAGGCCGATCACGATCAGGCTCGGAATCAGGGCATCGTCCGGCGTCACCAGCACGAACAGCGCCAGCACGATCCACACCAGCGCGGCCACCGCGACCGGCAGATCGAACCGGCCCAGGTTGAACGCGCCCTCCTTGCTCTCCAGCCGTCGCCGGACCGCCAGGTACAGCACCACGATCGCCCCGTAGATCAACGCCGGCAGGATGGTCGATCCCAGGATCAGCTGCAGCAGCGCCTGGCCCGGCAGCGCGAGCATCAGGACAACCCCGATGACGAGGATCAGGATCGTGGCGAACACCGGGGTCTGGGTACGCGGGTTGACCTTCCGCATCAAGGCGTGCGCGGGGAAGCGGCTGTCGCGGGCCATTGCGAAGACCTGACGCGAACACGCCGCCATCACGACCATCCCGGCGCCGAACATCGCAAACGCGATACCGCCCAACAAGATCCGTTCAGCGACCGGTCCGAGCTGACTGCGGATGATTTCGGCGACCGGGGAGCCGCTGTTGCTGACCTCGGTGACGTCCTTGATCGCGACGGTCAGCGCGATGAGGAACAACAGTCCAGTCACTGCGGCGGCGATCACCGACGCCACGATGGCGCGGGGCACACTACGGAAGGGATCCTTCGCCTCCTCCGCCAGGTTCGCCGCGGAGTCGAAGCCGACCAGGGTGGTCAGGCCCATGATCATGCCGGCCATCAGGCCGCCACCGATCGCCAGATAGTTCGGATCCCCGGCGGTGATGCCGCGCGAAACGAGGTTGTCCAGGTTGCCACTCCCGGAGAACAGCATGACGGCGGCCAACCCGATGACCAGAACCACCACGATGCCGATCTCGAGGGCGACGGCGGCAGAGGTGATCAGGCCGAGCAGTCGGGTCGACGCAATCACCAGGACGGCTTGGAGCACGAGGATGACCAGGGTGATCACCCTGGCGGTGCTTTCGTTCTCATCCATGCCGAGCAGCGGCATCAACGCCTGGCTGGCCAACGCGTTGTCCAGGGCCACCACCGCGATCGCCAGGAACCAGAACGTCAGCCACCCGAACATCCAGCCGATCTTCGGGTTCGCCAACCGCGACCCCCACTGGTACGACGAGCCGCTCAGCGCGATCCGGGCGGCGAACTGCGCCACCACGAACGCGACCAGCGTCTGCCCAACAGCGGCGATCAGCCAGAGCCAGATACCGACCGGACCCGCCGTCTGCAGGACGTTGTCGTAGGTGCCGAAAATTCCCACCGCCACGGAAATGAAGGCAAACGAAATCGCGAAAATCTGGAACGATCCGAGCGTTCGTTTGAGTTCCGGTTCGTAACCGCACTCGATGCATTCCTGGTCACCGGAAGCGGGCGCCAACTCTTTTTTTACCGTCATGTCGGGTGCGCCTCTCCTGGCGGGGTGATGCACCAGACTCTAGGTCACTGACCAGGCATGACGCGTCTTCCCAACCGGATGAAAAACTCGGCACACCAGGGTCACCGTCTGCAGTCGGGAATCTCCTCGGAAGCATGATGCGGCAGTAGTCAGCTTTCACCCAAGGAGTGAATCCGCCAAATATTCCGAAATTCGCCACCACGCTCGTTGCCTTCCGAGTGTTGGGCGCCCGCGCGAGCATCGGGCCCAGGCAGCCGAGCGTGAATCGGCGGCCCACCGGTGGAAGGTCGGCCATGGCTGCGCGCTACCAAAATCTGACCGCCAACGTTCAGCCCGATATCTCGAGCGGCCTCGTCGAGCCGATCTGGCGCTCGCCCTGACCCCGCCCGCATCCGACCCGAGACGCCTCCTCGGGTCGCGTTGGAGACCAGAACTGAGACCAGAGAGCCAAACGCCGAGCGGTCCCGGAGGACACGCTCGGCGTTTGCGCTGGTCGTGGCGGTAGCGGTGGGATTTGAACCCACGGAGGACTTTCACCCTCACACGCTTTCGAGGCGTGCTCCTTAGGCCGCTCGGACACGCTACCGGCGACGACTATACCGGCGGCTCCGGGCCGTTCCGACCATCCTCAACCCCACGCCAGCAGGCGGGTGTTGCCGTCCAGGATGCGCTTGGCCACCACCGGGTCCGGTGCCGGATCCCACTGCCCGATCTCGTGGCTGCCGCCGAGGATGACGCCGTCGCTGCGCGGGAACATGTACAGGTCGTTGGCCGGATCGATGTAGCCGAACTCCAGGCCGGGTTGGGGTTGCAGCAGCGAAATCTGACCCTTCACCGGAGTGAGTTCGGTATCGCCGAACAATTCCTTGGCGCCGATCCCCGTGCAGTTCATCAGGAGCGGCTGGGGCAACTGCTCGAGTTCCGCGGAATCTGCGAAGGATTGAACGGTCACCGTTCCGCCCATTCGCAGGAAATCCTCCATCAATTTCGGGATGAAGACGTTGGTCTCGGCGATCAGGGTCGGCAGACTCGCTGCATATGCCGTCGGGAATGGATGTTCACCGGGGCCGAATGGGGTCAGCGGATAGAGCTCGGGAGTGACCGCGAACTCGGGTGGATGCGTGATCGGGGCGTCACCGAGCAGATACAGGGTGAACCAGCGAACGCCGTACGACCGTCCGACGAACGGCTGGAAGTAGTCGTGCGAGAAGCGGGCTGCGAACTGCAACTGGCTGACAAAGGGTTCGACGAATTCGGCGGCGACATCGGTGACGCCGAACACCCCGGCAGCAACGTTGGACGTCGTGTCCGGCGGCAGCGCAGCTGCGTGGATGGCAACAGTGAAACCATGGTCCTGGAGCATTCTGGCGGTGGTCAGGCCGATCACTCCCGCGCCGAGTACGGCGGCCTGCCGGTGCGGGGTGGCCAGGGCCAGATCGAGCGCGATTTTCGCGGTCCCCCAGGAAAGGGTGATGCCGCAGCCGCCGTGACCGTAGTTGTGGATCACGGTCTTGCTACCGACCTGGTCGGTGCGGACGAGGAACCCGGACTCCCGGAACGGCCGCAGCCCACCGGCTTCACGCATCACCGGGCTGTTGGCGAGATCAACCCGCTGCAGCGTCTCGGTCGTGGTCGTCGCGCTCGGTGTGGCATCGGCGGCGGAATCGCAGCCGACCAGGGCACCGCCGGTCAGGGCGAGCGCGCCGGTCAGGATGGCCCGGCGCCTGTTCATCTGCAGGCTCACGTCACACCTCTCGGGATCGTGAGGAGTCCACACGATTTCCTGCAGTATGAGGTGTGTTCTACCCGGTGGGCGATTCAGCTGCGGTGGACCGTACTGCCACCTCGGATCGCTCGGGGTTAGCCGGCCGGACCTGGAGGGGTCACCGACGAGCCGTTCGGCACAAAGACGGCCAGGTAGGAATCGTCGCGAACCAGTGTCCATCCGTCACCCGGTCCCTCCCAGCAGCGGCCCTGTTGCAGCGAGAATCCCTCGTGCGAACAGATGATCACGTCGACGGGCCCCGGTGGTCCGGCTTCGTAGAGGGCGCGGTCGGTTTCGTCGAGGTTGACGATCTTGCGCTGCTCTGGCGCGTTCACCAGCACCCACAGCGGGTAGGCCAGGTCGTGGTAGGTGCCGATCACCGACGCGTCCAGATCGTCGACCACCTGCGCCGCCGATTCGTAGCTCGCGCGCCATTCCGGGTTGAAGTACCGGAACATCTGGTCCTGCCTGGAGGCGGTGACGATCGAGTGTTCCCCCCACAACGGCCGGGCCTCGCTGGTGACCGATTGCCAGGTGGCCCAGATGCCGGTCGCGGCGACCAGGGCGATGCCGGCGGGGCCCCAGCGACGGAGCATGAGTCCGGTCAACGGAACGGCGATGAGCAGCGAGCCGAGAGCCAATCGGATCCCGTAGTACTGGTATCTCAACAGGGCCATGGTGGAGAGGAAGCCCACCCCTGAGCAGATCAGGTACGCCAGAACCGTTCCGCCCCCTCGGCGTTCCGCATAGAGCAGTGGCACGACCAGAAAGGCGATCAGTACCAGTGCGACGGTCAGTGGTGAGGATTGGAAGTTCTCGTTCTTCCACCACACGACGAAGAAAGGCGTCACCGACGAGCTCGGGTCGTTGAGTTGAATTCCGTTGAGCAGGTGCCAGGCTCCGACCTGGTCGTTGATCAGGCCGTTCAACTTCTGCGATGGGGTGGCGAGCGAGGACCCGAGCCATCGTAGGGCGACCGAGATGGCCGTTCGCGGCCCGATGTGCTCGTTCAGGAGATCGTCTCCGCCGGCCACCGGACTTCCGAAGCGATACAGATTTCTGATGGCGTAGGGAGCAACCGTGATGACGGCGCACAACCCGGCAATCAGCCCCGCTAGCAGACCGCGTCTGACGGATTTTCGACACGTCCGCAGGAACCAGACGATCAGGAACGGCCAGACGAAGATCACCACCGTGCTCTTGGTGAGCATCGCCAAGCCGAAGGCGATGCCGATCCACACCGGATGGCACCTGTTGACGGCGAATCCGACGACCACCAGGGCCCAGAGCGCCCCGGCGAGATCCATTTGGGTGGTGGCACTCTCTGCCACTGCTCCCAGGGTGCCGAGGGCGATGGCCGCCGAGAAGAAGGCGGCCCGCTCGTCGCCGCCGAGCGCGCGGGTGATCCAGGCGACCATCAGCGCCGAACCGACGTAGGCGATCCATTGCGGCAGTCCGGCGAGCTGATCACCACCGACGAGCAGGTGGAGATTGGCAACGAGGTACTCACCGAAGGGTGGATAACCGGTCTGCCAGATGCTCCCGGTGACGAAATGATCGACGGACCCGGCCTGGACCCACTGCAGCACCCTGGGCAGGTGATACACCTGCGAGTCCAGATTGTTCGGTGCGGACAGCACCGCAACGAGCAGCGTCGACAGGCAGAGCACAGCGAACAGCCCCACCAGCACGGGGAGCCCGATCCATGGCCGAGGCAGGTGAAAGGCCCTGCGACGGAGGGCAAACACCAGCAGCACGGCGTTGGCGATCAGGTAACCCACGGTCAACGGCACATGTGCGAATCGATCGAATCGGGAGAGCAGTTCGGTGAGCAGCAGAATCCCGGCGCCCCAGATGGTCAGCGCCTCGGCGACGGACCTGAGTATCGCATCGCGGTGAACCTGAGCTCGGATGAGCACCAGCAGCACCAGCGGTGAGAAGAACAACAGCCCACCGATCACGGCCATTGAATCCCCTGTCCTGCTGCCCATTCGATCTTTGCTTCCGCTTCCGAATGGGTTACCGGTCACTTTCCGGCGTGTGCGCGTCGAATTGTGCGGAAGTATTCACGATCGATCCTCCCAGCCAGAAGCCTTTCCTAGCATAACGAAACAATGGTCGGCGTCCGTCGAATTGCGTTTGCGCGAAATTAGCGCATGACAAAACCGAGATACCAGGGTTTTCGGATTCATCAACCCATGTGCCAGGAATGGCCGTCCCGCCCGACGATAGGACGATGACCGGCTCACTTGAAGTGCCAACCGCGCCGACCGGTTCACCGCTCCGGCCGCGAGGCGATCGCCCGGCACGTGAGCGTCTCCAGGGATGTCCGGACCGTCCCCGTGACCCCGTCAGGGCCTTGTGTTCGGCCGATCGGCGCGATCGGCGCCGATCGGATCGACGAGGCGCTGCATCTGCTGGCGACGCTGCGTTGATCCCGCGGCCCCGCCGGCCCCTTCGTCACGTCGTCAGCCGTCAAGGTCGCCGGCGGATCCGGGCCGCCGGCGGACGATAGAGTCTGCGCAATGAGTGCAGAACACGCGCTGGTCACGGGCGCCGGCGGCTACATCGGCCGCCATGTCGTCACCGCTCTGCTCGACCTCGGCTTCTCGGTGACGGCGGTCCTGCGTCCGGGATCCGGAGCCGTGGTGGACGAACGGGCACAGATCGCCCACGCCGACATCCTCGATCCCGCGTTCGACCCCACCTCACTGGCGTCGGCGCCGCCGACCGCGGTGGTGCATCTGGCCTGGCAGGACGGGTTCGCCCACAACGCCCCGTCGCACATGTTGATGCTGTCCGCGCACTACGGCTTTCTCAGCAAGGTGGTGGAGTGGGGGGTGCCGCGGGTCTCGGTACTCGGCACGATGCACGAGATCGGCTACTGGGAGGGTGCGATCGACCAGGACACCCCGACCAACCCGTCCACCCTCTACGGGATCGCCAAGGACGCCCTGCGGAAGGCCGTCTTCACCTCTCTGTCCGACAAGACCGCGTTGAGCTGGCTCCGTTGCTACTACATCTACGGCGACGACCGGAACAACAACTCGATCTTCACCAGGCTGTTGGAGGCCGTCGACGCGGGGAAGTCCACCTTCCCGTTCACCACCGGCAAGAACCAGTACGACTTCATCAAGGTCGACGAACTCGGCCGGCAGATCGCCGCCGTCGCCGCCCAGGACGAGGTGCGCGGCATCATCAACTGCAGCACCGGGGTGCCGATCTCGCTGGCCGACACCGTCGAGGCGTTCATCAGCGAAAACCAACTGCCGATCAGTCTCGACTACGGCCGGTTCCCGGACCGTCCCTACGATTCACCCGGCGTCTGGGGCGACGCGACGATCATCCGCAGGCTCACCGCGTCCTGAGCTGCGCCGGTCCCGGGCGGCCGGTCGGTCGCGGATCGCCGCCGTGCCGGACCGCATCGGGTCCATTGCCGCAGCCGGACGCCGAGATGCCGATCACGCAGCCGCTCGCAACATGCGCTCGGAACCCACACTCCGTGGGAATCGTGCGATAGGTTTGGCGCAAGCCGGACACGATCCGATCAACGGTGAGGTCGTTGGTGACCTGTCCGGTCCGTCGAGTGGGCTCCGAGTTCATCAGGACAATTCGCCAGGACATCGATTCAGGCGCGGGCTGAATCGTGGTTGACATGAAACGTCCAGCGGGAGATTCGGTGGTTGCATCCCATCGTCGAAAGAGGAGTCGACATTGATGTCGACCAATACTCGGGCAAATGAATTGGAGAATGTCGGTGTGGAGGGGTAATTCGGTCAGCGTTGTGCTGCCGACCTATAACGAAAAGGACAGCATCCGATCGGTCATCCGGGGCTTCGAAGCGATCGGTGTCGTCGACGAGATCATCGTGGTGAACAACAACGCCGCGGCGGGAACCTCGGAGGAGGTGGCGCCGACGTCCGCCCGGGAGGTCGTGGAGACCCGTCAGGGTTACGGTGCCGCGATCCGGCGCGGGCTCGCCGAGGCAACCGGTGGACTGGTCTGCGTCTGCGAGCCGGACGGCACGTTCGAGCCCGACGACCTGCTCAAACTGCTGGCCTACTCGGAGGACTCCCCGTTTGTGGTCGGGTCCCGCACCGTCTCGACCTTCATCTGGGACGGCGCCAACATGGGCTGGTTCCTCCAGTTCGGCAACTGGACGGTCGCCAAACTGATCGAGGTGCTGTTCAACACCACCTCGCTGTCGGACGTCGGCTGCACGTTCCGGATCCTCAATCGGGACCTGGTCGGGAAGATCGACGATCAGTTCGAGGAATTCGGCTCGGCATTCGGGCTGGAGATGCTGCTGCTCGCGATCCAGATGCACGTCAGGGTGGTGCAGATCCCGGTCAATTACCGGCCGCGGGTGGGGGAATCGTCGGTGACCGGGGATTTCCGGAAGACGCTGAAGCTCGGCGGCAAGATGATCAGCATGGTGTTGGCCGCCAAGCTCGCACAGCGCAGGTCGATGCCGGTGCGGTACCGGCGGCTCGACCGACCCAGGCTGACGCGGGAGCTGAGTAACGGACACAGGCACATGCGCCCGACGCTCGAGGGCGCTAGCGGCGATGGATGCCCAGAAGGCTGCCGAACCGGTCGACGACAGTCGGATCGCGCCGACCCGCTCGCCGGCGCGATCTCGGCCCGAAGGCACCCACCCCGAGGGCCTTTCGCTGGGCGGCCCTGTGGGTACTGCCGTACCTGATCCTCGGCATCAGCTGGGCGATCGCCAACCCGCCGAGCGCCGCGGCGGACGAGCACGACAACCTGATCAAGATCCTGGCCGCCGGCCGGTTCGACATCGGCGAGAAGTACGAGGGTCCGCCCGGCGAGACGGTCACCGAGATCCGCAACAACTCGATCGCCCGGATCGTCGAGGTGCCGGCCGAACTGGCGGTGAGCGACGGGTTCTTCTGCACCGCGTTCCGGCCGGACCAGACCGCGGACTGCCTGCCGACGGACGGTACGATGCCACCGGCATGGTGGAGCAGAAGACCGCCATGGGCGCCTATCCGGTCTTCTTCTTCGTGCCGCTCGGTTGGGCGACCCTGCTCGCCGACAACACCACCCAGGCCTTCCACCTCGCCCGGCTGGCCGAGGTGGCGATGTGCATGACGGTGCTGCTGCTGGCGGTGTGGCAGCTGACCCGGTGGTTGGGCCGCGGGGCGGCGATCGGGCTCGCTGTCGGATTGACCCCGATGGCCGTGTTCCACCTCTCGACTGCGCCTCGACGGTCGGTCTGGAGATCGTCGGCGCGGTGGCGGTCGCCGCGGTGCTGATCACCACCACCCGATGGCCGGAGTCGCTGGCCAACCGCGGTTCGCTCGCCGTCCTCACCGTCGGCGGCACCGCGCTCATCCTGTCCCGGCAGATCGGCGCCCTGACCTTCGCCCTGCTGGCCGTCATCGCGCTGTTCAGCGGGGCCGGTCCGGTGCTGTGGCGGCAACTGCGTCAAGGTCGGCCGGCGGTGATCGTCGCCGCGCGCGATCCTGGCCATCGACACCGTCGCGATCGTCGTCTGGGAGCAGCTGTACGACCATCCCGCGCTGACCGGCACGGTGTTCGACGCGCAGGCCTGGGGCACTTTCGTCGACAGGTCGTTCCTGTACCTGCGCACCGGTGTCGGCTACTTCGGCTGGAACGACACCGTGCTGCCGGGGCCGTTCATGGGGCTGTGGATCCTGTTGCTGATGGTGACCGTCGGCGCCGGGATGCTGGTCGCCAGGCGGTCCGATCTGTGGCGGATGATCGTGGTGCTGCTCGCTGTCGGCGTCTCCGCCTATGCCATCGCGGCGATCGTCTTCTGCCCGATCGGCGGCGGCCTGCAGGGTCGGCACATGATCCCGATGTTCATCGTGGTGCCGATGCTCGCCGGTGTGGTGCTGCGCGAGCGGTGGGGAGCCGGTGACGGTCGCACCCTGCGCCGCTTCGGCTGGTTCATCGGCGTGAGCGTCGCGCTCGTGCACATGGTCGCGTTCTACATCAACGGGCAGCGCTACGCGGTGGGCTGGAACGGCCCCGTGTGGTGGCTCGACGAGGCGAAGTGGGAGCCGCGGTTCGGCTGGTGGCCCTGGCTGATCGCCTTTGCGGTCGGCTGCCTGCTGCTGGCGTTCAACATCATCCGCGATGCGCGGGTGCAGCCCAATCCGTTGCTCGGCGAGACGGCTGCCACCGGCCCGGACGATCCGGCGGTCGGCGCCCAGCAGTCCGACTCCGACAATGCGGACGACTCGGACAGCGCCGTGGACGAAAGACGGTTCCGACGAGCGGGCTCCCGGATCGGTTCGCCGGCCGGCGACGTCAGTGCTGTGACGTCAGTGCTGTGACTGGGCCAGCACGACGACCACCAGCCCACCGGCGACCATTGCGGCGCCGAGCCAGGCCAGCGGAGTGACCCGCTCGTGCAGCACGATCGCACTGGATCCGATGATCACCAGTAGGCCGATCGCGTTGAACGGGTAGGCGACGCTCAGCGGCACCCGGGACAGGGTGGTCAACCAGGCGAGCGCGGAGATGCCGAACACCACCAACCCGCCGATCACCCACGGCGAGGTCGCGGCCTTGACCAGCAGCGGGCCACCGTCGCGTTCGACCGCGGCGGCCACCCCCGTCATCCCGTGTTTCAGCAGGAGTTGCCCGGCAGCGGCTGCTCCGACGGCGAACAACAGCAGCAGCAGATTGGGGATGGTCAAGGAGTTTCCAATCGTTCGATGGGGCGACTGTCCGGCGTCTTCCGGTGGGTCGCCTCCGGTGCCGGACACGAACGCTTGCTGGTCCACCTGACTCCTGCTTGACGTCTCTCGGCTCCTGTGATCGAACGATCCGACCGTAACACCGGGGTTTCAGCCGGTCTGGCTCGACGCGGGATAGATCACGAAATTCAGCGGCGCAACATGGACGGGTGCGCAATCGACGCGACCCGTATCGACGCACTCCTGGAAGACCACCAGTTCCTCGTGGGTCGGCACGATGACGTACGGCGGGATCCTGAACGCTGCGGTGATTCCGCCGGCGGTGGCCAGCAGGGCCAGTCCGGAGACGACCGCGATCCCGCCGTGCCACCAGCGCTGCCGCCCGGCCGCCTGGTTCGCCCGGTTCACCGCGTGGGCGAGGGTGGCGACCATGGTGAGCAGGAGGATCGCCGCCGGCAGCATCATGTGGCGGTCGCCGTTGTCCGGATCGAGCAGCGCAATGCCGTAGGTCCGGACGGCCCAGGCGAAGGCGAAACCGGACAGACCCAGGGCCACCACCGCGTCCCATCGCACCTCGATGACGGCCGCGACGAGGATCACCAGCAGGAACAGGATCGACAGCGTCCGCAGGATGGTGCGGGTCTCGAAGGCATCGAGCACAGAGTGCGGCTCCGCCAGCAACTCTCCGACAATCCGTTGCAGGTACGTGCGCGGCACGATGGTGAACCCGAAGTTCACCGTCTCCCGCCCGTACCCGGTGTACACGACGATCTGCACCAGCGCGGTCACCGCCGCGACCGCGCCGAGAGCCGCGTTCGCCCACGTCCGGTCGCGCAGCCAGCGGTAGGCGAACACCGGCGAATAGAAGACGATCAACGGCCCGGACAGCCCGAGCACCGCGACCGCGACCCCCTCGACGACCTTGCCCCACACCGTTGCCGGACTGCGGGAAAGGCCCAGCAGCAGCAGCGGCACCCCGCCGAGGAAGATCAGGTAGGCGATCGAGGTGGCCGACTCCCACATCGGCGGGACAAGGCACAGCATGACGAACGCCAGGCCGCGTCCCCACACCGTCGGGATGAACCGATCGACCCGCCGGCTCAGGACGACGGCGAATCCGCCGAGCGTCGCCGCGACGGTGATCAGGGTGTAGGCCAGCGGCACCGCCGGTAGCCCGAAGGGCGACACCAGCGCGGCGGCCAACCGCGGCGTCAGGTGCAGGTACCCCGCATAGGGACGGAAGATCGCGGCCAGGCCGTCATGATCGGCCTGGATGTAGAACGTGTTGCCGTCCTCGGCGTAGATGCCGGGGGTGGCGATCCGGTCCCAGACCCGCCACAGGTACAGGGCGGTTCCGATGCCGAACGCGACGAGCAGCGTGATCCAGTCCCGACGGGTGAGCGGGGTAGCGCCTCTCCCGGCCGTCGCCGGCAGTGTCGAGGTCACCATGCACGGGGGTCGGTTCGCGGCGGCGACGGTGCGCGGTGGGCGGTTGGGCCCGTTCAGATCTCGGTCGGGTACGACCATTCCGTTCGCTCCCGGCGTGAGATGTTCTGCGGTGTCGGCTCGTTCAGGCCGCAGTGCTCCGAACCTGATCGACCGCGGATCAGGGTAACTCAACGACGTCGATCGCCGTGGCGGTCCACGCGCCCTGGCCGGCGGTTCTCTCGATGGTCAGCGGGCCGGCCAATCCGGCCGGGATCTGCGCGTAGAGGATGTTGTCGCCGACGGCGACCCGCAGCGACCTGGTGAAGCCGCCCGATTCGGCGGTGCCGTTCACCGCCAAGGTGCCGGCGCCGTCGGTCGTGATCCCCAACCGGATCGCCAGGGCGCTGGTCGGCGGTTGGGCGAACGAGACGGTGATCGGCGAGCTCAGGTCCGGCTGGCTCACCGTCAGGGACGACTGCGCATCGTCCGACGCCCAACTGCCCACCGGCGGCTGTTTGCCCGAGTCGTAGGCGACGGCGGCCAGCCAGTTGCCGGCGTCCGGGGTGATCAGGTTGAGATTGCGCTCACTGAGCAGGGTGATGACCACGTCGGGCTGATAGCTCGCCACCAGCGCGGGCAGGTTGGGCGACTGGGCCGGGTCGTCCATCCAGTGCCTGATCATCATCGTGCTGCCGAAGGACGACGCGAAGTACGGGGAGAGCGACGTCGTCGCCGAGTCGGCCAGGATCAGTGCCCGGTGATCGTTCCCCGCGGTGCTGCTCGTCGTCTCGACCGGCATCTGGGTGATGTCGATCAGGGTGTCGCCGGGCACAGTGCTCTGGGTGCCGTCGGACTTGATCAGCGTGAACGGGGCGACCGGGCTGCTGAACTCCGGGACCGTCCAGTTGTTCGGTCCCGGCGCGCCGGTGATGCCGGCGAACTCGTTGTTGGTGTCCTCGGTGGTGGTGCCGACGAGGGTCGGGACGGGAAGAGTGCCGAGGTCGGGATGATCGGATTCGAGGCGGTCGATGATGGCCTGGAAGCCGACGAAGGCGCCGTACTGGGTCCAATGGCTGTTCAGCGCCGAGTAGGTGTCGGCCGTCGCCCGTCCGGCGATCAGCGGCGGACGCAGATCCGGGAACGAGGATGAGTCCGCCGTGATCAGCTGATCCAACACGTGCGGCATGATCTGGCCGTCGGTCCAGGCCGGCATCTTGTCGGCGTAGCCGCTCCACTTGGCCGGCACCACGAAGAACTCGCTGGCGATGCCCTGGTGCTCCAGCCAGGCGTTGCGGGACTTCACCGCGTCGACCGTCTGCTGGACCTCGTCCCGCGAGTAGTACCGCCGTCCCATCGCCTGGGCGAAGTTGGACTGGAAGTCGTCGCCCAGGAACAGGTATCCGTCCTTGCCGTCCACCGCGAGGCCCGGGTGGGTGGCGGTCAGCCGGGTCTGTTCCAGGTAGGTCTGGTCCTGCTCGGCGGTCGGTATCGGATGCCAGCTGGGGTCCTGCGGCACGATCTCCGCCGCCGCTGCTGCGCCGCCGTTCTTGGTCTCCGGGTTGTAGCGGGCGTCGTACACCGCGGGCAGCACCCAGGTGGCCACCCCGACGACCACCAGCGACATGGTGATCCCGATCCGGCGGCGCCACCGGCCGCTACTGGATGCCACGGGTCTGCAGTTCGCGCTGTTGGTCCGGATCCGCCGGCCGATGCGGTCCGGTTCCCGGCCGGCGGGAGAACCGTTGCCGGGCGGGCCGCCGTCGTCGCCAGGAGGCCCGGCGCCCGGTGGCCCGGCGCCCGGTGGTCCGGCGCCATCGGGTGGGTGCTGATCGTCGACGTCGACCCGGTCCTCCACCTCGTGGGTGACCAGAGCGTCCGATCGCTGTTCGGCTTCCAGGGCGGCGATGTCGTGCCGGCGGAGCTTGGCGAAATGGGTGGAGGAGAAGTCCGGGTTGACGATGATCCGCTTGATCCGATCGCCGGTCGGCTTCAGCCAGGCGAGCAGGGCGGCCAGCCAGCGCGGCGTCCAGTTCTTCAGACTCAGCGCGCGTTTCTCCAGCAGGTGCCAGCTGAGATAGGCCGCGATGTGACAGGCCACGACAACGATGACGTGATAGGCGAACCAGCCGAGTTTGTAGATGTCGAAGAACGCCACGAACTGCTGGATCGGCCAGGCGTAGATGTAGATGCCGTACGACAGGTCGCCGTGCTTCTCCCAGTTCTGCAGGGGGAGCCGGACCGCGCACCACATCAGCACGTAGAGGAAGAAGAACTGCCCGTAGACGTTCCAGCCGGAGGCGAAGAAATAGGTGAAGATCGCGATCCCGCCGGCGGCCATCGCCAACCGGTCGTCGATCGGGATCTTGTCGCCCCACAGCGCGAAGACCATGCCGAAGAAGAACGGCGTGAGGACCATGACGCTGTAGAAGTCGGACATCAGCGGGTCGAGGATGGCGATGTTCGCGTTGACCGACAGGAAGGTCAGCGTGTTCAGGGTGAGCATCAGCAGGAACGCCAGCGAGGCGATCAACCGGTAGCCGAGCAGCCCGAACAGGCCCATCACACCGATCAGGATGTAGCCCTTGAACTCGTAGAACAGGGTCCACGCCGAACCGTTCCAGTCGTAGCCACAGCACTGCGAGAGTGGTAGCCCCTGGCCGAGTTCGGCGATGTTCTCCTGGTTCAGCTTCATCCACATGTTGTTGGCGAAGTAGGTCAGCGGCGATTCCGTCGGCGAGCTGATGTAGCCCCGGATCGTGCCGTTGACGTGCCAGAAGGCGATGGGCGCCAGGACGAATGCGGTGAGCAGCAAGGCGGCCCAGAACGCCGGGAAGATGCGCAGCGAACGCCGCCAGAAGAACCGGAAGATGGTCGACCGGCCCATCCGGCTCTTGGTGATCAGGAACCCGCTGAGGAAGAAGAACCCGGCCACCGCGACGCCGCCGAACGACTGCTCGTCCGACCACTGGGTGCCCAGGTTCTTGCTGCCGTAGTAGCCCGCCAACGGTCCGGCGTGGGAGAAGATCACCGCGAAGGCCATCAGCCACCGCAGGAACCCGATGCTGTTGTGCCTCGGGTTGAACGCCTTCTCGAGGGTCAGCGCCATGCCGGAACAGTCACCGCCGTCCCCGCATCCGCCTGGCGCCTCGCGCGGTGGCCCTGGCTGCCCGGTAGACCGGGCGGATGGCCCGGCCCAGACCAGGCGAGGAATTGTCCAGAGCCTTCTTCAGGTGCACGAGCGGCGGATCCTCGATCTGGATGTGCTCGATCCAGTCCACCTGGTCCTGGGTGTAGGCCGGCAGCATCGAGGAGATGCGCTGCAGCTTGTATTCCAGGAACGCGTAGTTGATCGCCGCCCAGTCGGTGTTCAGCACCAGCTGGATGGTGTGGCCGGTGTCGAGCACCGTGTACCCGTAGAGCCGCTCCAGGACGTGGCCGAGCATGCCGTCGTTCCAGCCGGCGTCCTCGGAGGCGAAATCCTCGTACGTGAAGTCGTGCTCGGCGAGCTTGGCCAACGTCTGCGGCCGGCACCAGAACATCGTTCCGTAGGGGGCGACCGGGGTGGTCCGGTCGAAAATGGTTCGGATCCCCAACTTCGAGGCCAGCTGCCATGCCGCGCTGCGGTTGGTGAACCACGAGTGGCCCATGGTGGGGAACCCGACGTTCACCACCGGCGGGAAGACCATGCCCAGGCTCTGCTGGTTCTGGAACATGC
Source organism: uncultured Actinomycetota bacterium (assembly GCA_963719475.1). Classification (GTDB taxonomy): domain Bacteria; phylum Actinomycetota; class Actinomycetes; order Mycobacteriales; family Nakamurellaceae; genus Nakamurella. The sequence continues at coordinate 145,885 of CAVRCD010000018.1, forward strand.
CCAGGATGGTCGCCACGTAGCCGGGTGAGGACAGCAGGTTGTCCACCGAGTGGTGCTTGAACAGGTGGCCGGCGTTGTGGCCGTTCTGCGGTGACTTCTTGGAGTGGACCTTGAGGATCAGGTCGTACTCACCCGACGTGAGCACGTCCCGGCAGGTCATGATGAAGGCGCTCTCGGCCCGCCCACGGTTGGAGGCGACGACCCGGACATCCACCGACGGCAGCGCGTACTTCTCCAGCGCGCCGGAGATGACGGCCTTCTTCTCCTCGGTCGTCGTGGTGACGACGAGGTCGTAGGGCACCGGGATGTTGCCGATCCAGCCCATCATCTCGTCGGTCATGTCTTCGTAGAAGATGTGCGCCAGCACGCAGATCCGGGGCGCCGGATCGGGTCGGTAGCCGGTGTCGACGTCCGGGATGATCGAGAGCATCGACATGTTGGTGTAGAGCGTCCGCGGTTCGGCCGACCGGACGACGTTCTGCCAGATCAGGTCGATCGGATAGTCGGTGTCGGCAACCCGCTCCATCACCCGCTTGCCCAGGATCGCGTTGCGTTCCAGGTAGGTGGGTTCGTGGAAGAAGATCCGGCGTTTCAGGATCGGGCAGCGGTCCTCGAGCATCAGCACCGCGTCCTCGAAGACCGGGTGGATCGAGGGGTAGCGGTCCGGGTCGAAGGCGACCACGAACCGGAATCCGCGGTCGGAGAAGTGCTGGGTGAACTTCGATTCGTGCTGCAGGATCGACTGTTCGTAGGTGGTGATGATCGGCATGTTCTGCCAGTAGCTGATGAATTCGATCGAGGTGAACATCTGCTTGCGCACGGCGATCCAGTGCGACTGGATGTGCAGCGGCAGAATGCCGGTCGCGCCGGGAAAGGGATTCGGATCGATGGCCTTGTGCGCGGTGACACCCCAGAAGTCGATGTCGTCGCGGGCGTCCATCTTGTCGAACGTCTCGGAGAACGGGAAGATCGGGGCGAAGAACGTGTAGTTCATCAGGATGAGCTCGTCGTACTCGGCCAACCGGTCCCAGCCGAAGACGCCCATCGCCTCCTTGTAGCCCCAGACGTCGAAGCCGATGTTCTCCCGGGCCCACACGGTGTCAGCGACGGCCTCCAGTGCCTGTCGCCCCTGGACGGTGAGCTTGGAATTCGAGACAACGAAGATGTGCTCGGCGTACGGACGCAGCGCCTTGAGCTTGTGCGGCACGTAGTCGTCGACGATGCCCTGGTCGTCGTAGAACAGGTAGAAGATCACTCTTCGCAAATGACTTACCTCCTGGTGAGCCGGGGGTGAACCCGGCGGCGTTGTGCGGAGGCAATTCGCCCTCGACCCGATGCGCTCAAGATCCTGATCGTACCCAGCAGGGGATCGTCTCCCTGTGAGCCGCGCACCCTCCGGAGCCCCCCGACCGGGCTGCTGGGAATCACGGTCTGCCGACGACCCGTCGGAGCCGGTGCCGGGCGGCCCGGGCGTACGACCGGAGCCGATCACCGGGCGGCTTGTTGACCGCCCGTTCCAGGTCGGTGACCCGGGCACCGAGTCGCTCGAACTGGGCCACCATCCGGTTGTTCTGGCTGATCAGATTGCGGTTGAGCTCGGCGACCTGCGCCGTCAGACCGTCCTGGGTCAGTGCGTAGAGGTTGTGCACGGCGCCGGCCAGGCTCGGAGTGCAGGTCGCGTGCAGGGTCGGCGAACCGGTCGTGCAGGTAGCGGACCTCGGCGGCGATGTGTGCGCCGCGATCCTGCGCGACCTTGCGATCCCGGTCGAGGATCTCGGCCAGCACCAGCAGATAACCCATGCCGCCCTGGCGGGCGAGGTCCGCGCGCAGGTAGCGGTCCCGGATGAAGGCGTCCCAGTGGGCGTGTTCGCTGCGCCCGGCGTGCACGCTGTTGCCCTCGTCGCCGACCGCGTCCGGCCGGCGGTGCCAGAACGCGAGCGGTTCGCCGTCGATGAAGTCGACCTCGTGCACCCGCAGCAACCGCAACATGAAGTCCCAGTCGGCCAGCACCGGCAGGCTCTCGTCGTACTCGCCGATCAGTTCGTGGATCTCCCGGCGGTACAGCAGGGAGTTCGTCGGCGTGTAGTTGCGGACCAGCGTGTCGAGCAGGGTGATCTCGCTCTTGTCGGTGGCCAGCAGTTCGCGGCCCTCGGTGATGATCCGATCGCCCTCGATCCGCTCGTAGACCACCTCACTGCGGGTGCCGACGGCCTGCCGCCCGGTCTCTTCGAGGTGCGTGGCGGTGCGTTCGAGGAAGGTCGGCGCCCACGCATCGTCGTCGTCGTGGATCACCACGTAGGTCGAGGAACTGGCTGCCAGGCCGATGTTCATCGCGGCCTCCCGGCCGCGGGACACGGCGTTGTCGACCAGCAGGATCCGGCCGTCCGCCCGATCGGCCACCGCGGCGATCTGTTCCTGGACGGGCGCCACGTCGCCGGCGTCGTTCACCACCACGATGGTGTAGTCGCCGTAGGTCTGCGACAGCACGCTGTTCAGCGCCCTGGCCAGCAGCAACGGGCGATTCTTGGTCCGCACGATGACAGCGACCTCGGCGTGCGGAGTCGTCTCCGGAGACACGCCGCACCTCCCGCCTTCCCGCCATTGGGTGACACTCCGACAGTTCGAGCCGGCGCCGTCACCCGACCCGCCCGGTAGTTTCGCACATCGGATCGGCCGCGCCGCCGTGACACCGCGGGGTCCGGCGGCGGTTCACCCGGCTGCAGCAGGTCGACCTATTCCCCCCGCCTATTCCCTCCGGGCGCGGGCCCGCCGCTTGCCCTCGTGCATCGCCTGCACCCGGGCGACCGGGATGGTGTGACCCTCCTCGACCAGGTCGGCCGGCAGGGTCTGCGGGTCAGGCATCAGCTCCTGCCACGGGTCGGAGTCGCCGAGCAGCGCGCCCGCGTTGCGGATCGTGAAATCCGCCGGGGTGACGTTGTCCAGCTGATCCCAGGCGAGCGGGAACGACACCGTCGCCCCGGGCCGCACCCGCGGGCTGTAGGCGGCGACCACGGTCGCCCCGCCGGCCCGGGTGGAGTCGAGGAAGACCTTGCCCTCCCGGTCTTCCACGATGTAGGCCGTGGTGGCGATCGTCGGGTCGAGCCGCTCCGCGCGGACGGCGATCGCCCTGGTCGCCGCGGCGACGTCCTCGACCGAGGCCTGATCGTCCAAGCGGCAGATAGATGTGCAGGCCCTTCGCCCCACTGGTCTTGACCGCTGCCGACAGGCCGGCATCGGCCAGCGCCCGACGCACCAGCTGCGCCGTGCGGACGACGACATCGAAGGCCGAACCGGCCGGTGGATCGAGGTCGAGGACCAGGTGGCTGGGGTGCACGGAACCCACCGGGAACAGGGTCGGGTGGTATTCGACGGCGCGCTGGTTGGCGAACCACAGCAGGGTGCGGCGGTCGTTGCACAGCGCGTAGGAGATCTCCCGATGGGACGCCTGCGCCCACACCGGCGTCGTCCGTACCCAGTCCGGGGTGTACTTGGGCACGTTCTTCTGCATGAACGGCGGCTGGCCGGGGCGGACCCGGATCACCGACAGCGGCCGGTCGGTCAGCACCCGGACGAGCCGGTCCGCCACCTGGTCCAGGTAGTCGACGAGGTCGCGCTTGGTGGCCTCGGAACCCTCGAACAGCGGGCCGTCCAGGTTGGTCAGGTCGACGCCGGCCCTGGATTCCGGCGGCTCCGACGAGCGGGACCGGCTCACCGCGGCGCCCGGAGCGACTTCGTGCTCATGCGCCCTCCCTCACTCCTCGACTGTGCTTGCCTATCACCACATCCGGCGGTGGCGCCAGCCCGGGCACCGTCGCCCGGGGACCGAGGGCGGTGGTGATCAGGGCCCCGCGGCTGGTCAGGCCGGTCTTGGCGAACACCGATTTCAGATGGTCCTGGACGGTGTAGTCGGAGATCGACATCTCGACCGCGATGTCGCGGGTGTCGGCGCCGCGGCCGAGCAGTTCGAGAAGCTGCCGCTCGCGGGTGCTGAGCCCGAAGGAGCGGGCGAACAGGTCCATTCGCAGTCCGGCCGAGGCCTCCTCGATCGACACCGCGATGCCGTCCGGCCCACCGGTGTCGCCCTGTTCGAGTCGACTGGCGCGCAGCGTCACCCAGGTGCTGCCGGCGACCGTCGACCGCGCCGATGGTTCGTTGTCGTCGACGCCGGCCCGCACGGCCAGCAGTTGCGCGGCGACGTTGTAGACGGCGGCCGGGATGGGCGATTGCTGCGGTGCGGTCGGCAGCAGCGTCCGAAGCCAGTCGGTGGCCGCGGACGTCCGGCCGGTGATCCGCAACTGCTCGTCCAGCAGGATCACGGCCGGTCCGTTCCCCACGGCCGCACCGGTGGCCGGCATCGTGAAGGCGGCGGCCTGGCGCTCCCGCAGCGCCCGGCAGATGGTCGGGGCGACGTCCGCCAACAGGGCGACGTCCTCGTCACTGAAGGTTCCGCCGCCGGTCCGCCAGAGATCCAGGAAACCCCAGCAGCCGTGCCGGTCGGCGAACACCGCGGACAGCGACATCGCTGATCCCGAAGTCCTGCAACAACTCCCGCCACATCGGGCTGCGGCTCAGCTCGCCGCCGGTTGCCCGGTGCAGCCGATCCACCGGCACCTGATCGCGGCGCAGCGAGGTCCAACGGTTGACCGTCGTCAGGTACTTCAACCGGATCGCCTCCGGCAACCGGGGCAGGCAGGGAACCTCGGCGTGCGGGCTGTGCCCGACGGTGGTGGCCGGGTCGGTGAGCAGGAAGACGTGCGCGTCGAAGCCGATGGCCGGACGAAGTGCGGCCAGCACCTCGGCGCGCAGCGCGCGCTCGTCGAGCGCCGACGCACACGACCGCTCGATCTGCGATGCGGCTCGGTGGCGCAGTGCGGCGCTCGTCACGCCGATCAGTCTGCTCCGGGATCGGGCTCCACCGGTATCCCGGCCGGCTGGGATGGTGCCGGGTGGGCGCCGTGCCTACCGTTCTCACCCATACCGATCACCCGTATCGACCACCCGAGGGGAAGGAACGCCCATGATCACCGTCCGGATCGAGCACCCGATCACCGGCTTCGAGCAGTGGAAGGCCGCTTTCGACCGCGACCCGGTCGACCGGCGCGGCTCGGGAGTGCGGGCGTACCGCATCCTCCGTCCGGTGGACGATCCCGCCTACGTGATGATCGACCTCGACTTCGACACCACCGGTGCGGCAAGCGGTTTCCTCGACCGGATGCAGCGGGTGTGGGCGTCGCCGCAGGCCGCGCCGGCGCTGGGCGGTGCGCCGAGGACCAGGATCGTCGAGGCCGTCGAGTCGGTCGCCATCTGACCGGTCCTGGCCGCCTGGCCGGCGCCCTATCGTGATCGCATGCGCAAGGCACCCCTGCCGGTCCGGGACGGGCTGAACCCCAGCCGGATCCGGCTGCCGGAGAGCGGGCCGTGGCCGACGACCCTGGACTACCTGTTGCAGCGCTTCTACGGCGATCAGGTCCGGGTGAACGAGAAGGTCGCGGCCGGCGAGGTGGTCGACGTCGCCGGGGTCCCGATCGCCGCGGACACCCCGTTCGACGCCGGACTCGTTCGTCTTCCTCTACCGCGATCCGATCCCGGAACGCCGGGTGCCGTTCGAGATCGAGATCCTCCACCGGGACAGCGATCTGCTCGTCATCGACAAGCCGCATTTCCTGGCCACCATGCCCCGCGGCTTCTACATCGTGGAGTCGGCGCTGGTCCGGTTGCGCCGCGAACTCGACCTGCCGGATCTGAGCCCGTTGCACCGGCTTGGACCGGGTGACCGCCGGGGTGCTGATGTTCTCGCTGCGGCCCGAACAGCGCGGCGCCTACCAACAACTCTTCGCCCACCGCAAGGTGACGAAGTACTACGAGGCGGTGGCCGCACATCGGCCGGAGATCGACCTGCCGGTCACCGTGCGCAGCCGGATCGTCAAGGAACGCGGGACGCCGACCGCCGACGAGGTGCCGGGCGAACCGAACAGCGAGACCCGGATCGAACTGCTGGACGTCCGCGGCGCGGACGGTCTGTACGGGCTGCATCCGGCCACCGGCAAGGTGCACCAGCTGCGGCTGCACATGAGCTCGCTGGGCCTGCCGATCCGGAACGACAACTTCTATCCCCGGCTGCTGGACATCCCGCCCTACGACTACTCGACCCCGCTGCAGCTGATCGCCCGATCGGTGACGTTCGACGACCCGTTCACCGGGCAGCAGCGCAGATTCGAGAGCCGGCGCACCTTCGCGACCTGGCCGACCGCGGTCGCCGATGGGTGAGGTCGAGCGGGTGATGGCCGAGCCGCCGTTGACCGGGGTCCGGGTGGTGGAGTTGGCCGCGATCGGTCCGGTCCCGCTGGCCGGCATGATGCTCGCCGACCTCGGCGCCGACGTGGTGCGGATCGATCGGGTCACCCGCGGTGAGCTCGACGTCATCCCGGACCCGGCAGCCGATCCGGTGCTCCGCGGGCGACGGATCGTGCGGGCCGACCTGACCGACCCGGCGGCCCGGGACAGGGTGCTGCGGCTCGTCGAGCACGCCGATGTGCTGATCGAGGGCATGCGACCGGGCGTCGCCGAACGGTTGGGTGTCGGTCCGGATCGCTGCTGCGCCGCCAACCCCGGCCTGGTGTACGGCCGGATGACGGGCTGGGGACAGAACGGACCCGACGCGACGACGGCGGGCCACGACATCAACTACCTGGCCGTCACCGGCGCTTTGCACGCCATCGGCCGGCGGGACGAGCCGCCACCGGTGCCGCTCAACCTGATCGGCGATTACGGCGGCGGGTCCACGTTCCTGGTGATGGGAATCCTTGCGGCGCTGCTGGATCGCGGGCGGACCGGCGTCGGTCAGGTGGTCGACGCGGCGATGATCGACGGGATCTCGGCCCTGCTGCAGCCGGTGTTCTCCTGGCGATCGGCCGGCCTGTGGTCCGACCGACGGGAGAGCAACCTGCTCGACGGCGCCGCTCCGTACTACGCCACCTACACCTGCGCCGACGGTCGGTATGTCGCGGTCGGGGCGATCGAGAACCGTTTCTACACCGAACTCCTCACCGGTCTCGGTCTGTTGCCGGAGCAGGTGCCCGATCGTGCCGACCGCGCCAACTGGCCATCGCTGCGGGCCACCTTCGCCGCCGCGTTCGCCGCACGAACCCGGGACGAGTGGGCGGCGGTGTTCGCCGGCACCGATGCCTGCGTCACGCCGGTGTTGACCTTCGAAGAGGCCGCCGATCACCCACAGCTCGCGGCCAGGCAGACGCTGCGCCGGACGGCCGGCGGGATCGAATCCGCGCCGGCGCCGCGGTTCTCCCGCTCCGTTGCCGGTTCCGGTACAACGGCCGACGCGGATCTCGACGACATCCTGCGGGAGTGGTCACGCGCCGGAGATCACGCAGCGGGAGCCTGATCTCCGTCGCCCGTTAGAGTCCGACGAATGCGATCACTCGTGCTCGACTATCTGGACGACGTCTACCGGGACCTGTCCGGTGAGACATCGGGATCGGTGGCCGACTACATCCCCGAACTGGCGATCGTCGATCCGGATTCGTTCGCCATCTGCCTTGCCACCAGCGACGGCTACGTCTACGAGGCCGGTGACAGCCGCAAACGCTTTGCCATCCAATCGGTCTCGAAGCCCTTCACCTACGCGCTCGCGCTGGCCGACCGGGGCCTGGCCGCGGTGGCCGCCAAGGTGGATGTCGAGCCGTCCGGTGAGCCGTTCAACGAGATCAGCCTGGATCCGATCACCGAGCGGCCGCGCAACCCGATGATCAACGCCGGCGCCATCACCTGCGCGTCGCTGGTCGCCGGTGACTCGGCCGAGGAGCGCTTCGAGCGGATCCGGGCGTTCTACTCGCGGTTCGCCGGCCGGGAACTGAATCTCGACCAGGACATGTTCGCCTCCGAGGACCGCACCGGGAACCGGAACCGGGCGATCGGCTACATGCTGCGGAGCTTCGGCATCCTGGACGAGGACCCGCAGACCACGCTGGCCGTGTACTTCCGGCAGTGCTCGATCGAGGTCGACTGCCGGGACCTGAGCATGATGGCGGCAACGCTGGCCGACAGCGGGATCAATCCGGTCACCGGCGAGCGGGTGCTGGAACCGGCGCTGACCGAGCGGGTGCTCTCGGTGATGACCACCTGCGGCATGTACAACGCCGCCGGCGACTGGGTGACCGAGGTCGGACTGCCGGCGAAAAGCGGTGTGGGCGGCGGCATTCTCGCCGTGCTGCCCGGGCAGATCGGGCTGGCGGTGTTCTCCCCGCGGCTGGACGAGCACGGCAACAGCGTCCGCGGGGTGCAGGCCTGCCGACGGTTGTCCAAGGATCTGGAACTGCATTTCATGCACGTCAGCCGGGCGGCCCGGTCGGCGGTCCGGGCGTCCTACGACGTGGTCGAGGCACCGTCCCGGCGCAGTCGCAGCCCGCAGGAACAGGCGGTGCTGCTGCAGTACGGCCGCCGGGCCGGGTCTACGAGCTGCACGGTGACCTGCTGTTCGCCGGCGCCGAGTCGGTGATCAGGGAGATCACCGCCAAGGCCGGCGATCTGGACCTGATCGTGCTCGACGTCCGGGGCGTCGACGAGACGGCCGACATCTCCAGAAAGCTGCTGCTCGGCCTGCGGGACGAGCTGCGGCACGTCGGCGGCGAGGCGGTGCTGGTGGACCCGCCCGGATCGGTCGTCGCAGCTCGACCCCGATCCGAGCAAGCGGGTCAGGCACTTCCCGGATGTCAACGCCGCCATCGAGTACGCCGAGGACGGCTGATCGCCCGCTACGGCGGAGCCGAGACCGCCTGGCGCAGCATCGAGGTGCAGGATCATCCGCTGCTGGCGGGACTGCCGGCCGACCAGCTGGCGGTGGTCGGTCGCGGTTGGTGCCGCGGTCCTACCGCGACGGTGAGCCGGTGGTGCCGGCCGGGCAGCCCGCGCAGGGCCTGTTCCTGGTGCTCGCCGGGATGATCGACGTCAGCGTCGAGCAGGACGATGTCCGGCACCACCTGTCGATGTTCACCGTCGGGCACCACGTTCGGGGTGATCTATGCGGTGACCGAGCGCGACTACGACATCGACGCGCACGCCCGCGGGGCGGTGGAGACGTATGCTGCTGCCGATGGCCGCACTGGTCGAGCTCGGCCGGACGGCGCCGGAACTGATGCTGGCGCTGCAGCGCCGGTTGCTGGCCGGCGCCTTCGACAGCCTGGACTGGGTGACCCGCGCGCTGATCACCCCGAACTGAACGCTGATCCAGGCTCAGCGGCGGAGTCCCCTGGTGGACAGCGAGCCGAGGGTCGTCAGGGCGCAGATGGCCAGCAATGCGGCCAGCAGGGACGCATCCCAGCCGCCGGTGCTCTCGTTCAGCCCACCGAGGATCACCGGACCGAGGCTGGCCACCACGTAGCCGCCGGTCTGCACGATCGCCGAGAGCTGGCGGTTCTCCCGCTGGTTCGCTGCCCGCAGGACGACGACGGTGAACACCGCGACGAACCCGCCGCCCTGGGCCACGCCGGACAGCGCGCTCCACACGGCCCAGAGATCGGGGGCGAACAGCAGCCCGAGCGGCATCGTCGACCACAGCGCACCGAAGACCAGGAACGCCGACAGCGGGCCGCCGAACCGGTTGATGATGATCGGTGTGCCGAGAGCGCCGATCAGCGCGCAGATCTGGAAGATCGACGACGCGGCGCCGGCCTGGTCCCGGGTCATGCCCTGTTCGTCGGCCAGCAGGGTCGGCAGCCACGCGGTCAACCCGTAGTACGCGAAGGCCTGACCGGCGAAGGCGACGGTCAGCATCCAGGTGGTCGGCCGGCGCAGCAACGTCGACAGCCGGGCCGGCGGCGGCGAATCGGCGGCGCGATTGCCGTGCGCCGGCGGAGCAGCCTGTTGCCTGGCGCGGGCGGCTGCTCGCCGCTGCGCCAGCGGCACCCAGACGACGGCGGCGATCACCGGCAGCACGGCCCAGGCGGCGAGCGCGATCTGCCAGCCGAACCGGGTGACCAGCGGCCCGGTGGCGGTCAGGGTGATCATCGTGCCGACGTTCAGCGCGCCGGTGTAGACGCCGGTGACGGTGGCCGCCCGGCCGCGGAAGTCCCGGCCGATGATGACCGGGCTGACCACGTTCCCGACGGTGATGGCCAGGCCGATGATCAGCGTGCCGATCAACGCACCCGGAACCCCGCCGACCGAGCGGATCAGCACACCGATGAACGTGCCGAGCAGGGAGACCAGCACCGAGCGCTCGACACCGAGCCGGGCGATGAGTGCGGACGCGCCGGGGGCGGCCAGCCCGAAGCACAGCACCGGGCAGACTGGTGAGCAGGCCGATCGCGGTGGCCGACATGCCGAGCTCGGCTGTTCAGCTCGTCGGTGACCGTGGAGACGACCACGAACGGCCCGCGCAGGGTCAGGGCGAACAGCAGCAGCCCGACCAGCACGGGCCTGCGGGAGGGTGCAGCACTCCCGCCGGCCGGGTTGGACATGATCAGGTACGGCCGATCTGCAGGAAGGTCTCCAGGGCCTCGACCACCAGCGCATGGTCCTGCGCCTGCGGGAGTCCGGACACGGTGACGGTGCCGACCGCACCGACGTCACGCACGATGATCGGGAAACATCCCCCGTGCGCGGCATACCGGATCGGCTCGATGCCCGATGCCTCGTCGAGGGTCCTGCCGCGTCTGCGCCAGGCGGCGGCCGACCAGGTACGACGATTCGCCGAACCGGTTGACCACGGCGATCTTGCGCTCGACCCAGGAGTCGTTGTCCGGCGTGGTGCCGGCCAGGGCCGCGTGGAACAGCTGATGACCGTGCCGGCGGATGTCCACCGTCAGGACCAGCTCGCGCTCGCGTCCCAGCCGGACCAGCAGCGACCCGAGCTCCCACGCGTCGTCGTTGGTGAACCGGGTGAACTGCAGGCGCGACTGCTGGTCGACCAACTGCTCGATCAGGTCCGCGAGCTCGGCGTCGTCGCTCACACCTTCTCCTCGATGTCGGCGGGAATGCCATCTGCCTCCGGTTCGGGTGACCCGGCCGTTCGATCACTCTGCCCGACCCGGCCCAGCGTGCACTCGGGCGGGGGCGGCTCGGAATAGTTTCCGGGTTACTTTGTTGGTATGTCATAACATAGTCCGTCGAGAGGAACGATCGTGCCACTGGTTCGCATCGATGTGCAGGAGGGGCGTTCGCCGGAGCAGTTGCGTCGGCTCGCCGACGTGGTGCAGGAGGTCATGCTCGAGGTGTTCGACGCCCCGGATCGGGACCGCTACCAGATCATCACCGTGCATCCGGTGGGTCAGATCATCGCCGAGGACACCAATCTCGGCCTCGAGCGCACCGACAACCTGGTGATCCTGCAGATCTTCCAGCAGGGCCGCACCGACGACCACAAGCGAGCGGCCTACCGCCGGCTCGCCGACCGGCTGGAGGCCGAGGTCGGTTTGGCGCCCAGCGATCTGATCGTGTCGGTGGTCGCCAACGAGCGCGCGGACTGGTCGTTCGGGCTCGGTCGCGCGCAGTTCCTCGAGGGCGATCTGTAGCAAACCCCAGCGGTCCACCGGGGCCTCCCCGGAACATCCGGTTGGTTCCAGCAACCCGATCCTCCGTCGTCCGGCCCGCGGCTGCCGACGCCGACTATCCGACGTCCGCTGCCTGATCAGCAGCCGGCCGGCCGGCCCGCCGGGATCGCAGCGCCCTGACCTTGTGCCGGTTCCCGCACCGCTGCATCGAGCACCAGCGGCGGGTGCCCGGCCGTGAGGTGTCCAGGAACACCAGGCGACAGTTGTCGCCCTCGCATTCCCTGAGTCGTTCGACAGCCGGGCCGGTCAGCACGTGGATGGCGTCCCTGGCCACCGACGACAGCACGGCGGCTCCGGTGGCCGGGTCCGCCCAGGTCAGCTGCTGGTCGCCCCCGACCTGCGGTGCGAGATCGGGTCGGCTCGCCGCGTCGTTCAACACCGCGAGATCCGCCGCGGACACCGGCAGACCCGCGATGGCGTCCCAGGACGAACGCCACAGCGCGTCCCGCAGTGCTCGTCCTACCGGGACGTCGTCCGGCGTGACGTCGAGCCGGGACGGATCGAGTTCGAGCCGGGATGCCTGTGCCCATCGGCGCAGATCATCGGGCGTGTGCAGCACGTCGTAGCGGACCAACTCGCCCGGGCCGCCGGTCAGCATGAACTCGGTGAACAGCGCACCCGGGTCGAAGATCCACGCCGGACTGTTCGGCGGATCCAGCACCATCCCTGCGTGAGCCACGTAACCATGATAACCGGTGACATGGCCGGATTCGTCTCCTGAGCCGCCGCCTTGGTTGGATGCCCGGGTGAACCAACTCCAGCCGGCGCAACCGCCCCGCGACGAATTCGGGTTCTCGGTCGGCGCCAGGCTCGACGGCGCGCTCGGCCGGACCGGAACCATCCGCACCCCGCACGGCGTCATCAACACCCCGGCGTTCATCGCCGTCGGCACCAAGGCGACGGTGAAGTCGGTGCTGCCGGAGTCGATGGCCGACCTGCAGGCGCAGGCGGTGCTGGCCAACGCCTATCACCTGTACCTGCAACCCGGACCGGACATCGTCGAGCAGGGCGGCGGCCTCGGCCGGTTCATGAACTGGCCGGGCCCGACCTTCACCGATTCCGGTGGGTTCCAGGTGCTGTCGCTCGGCGCCGGGTTCAAGAAGGTGCTGGCGATGAACGTCGACGGCATGCAGTCCGACGACGTGATCGCGCCGGGCAAGAACCGGCTGGCCATCGTCGACGACGACGGGGTCACCTTCAAGTCGCACCTCGACGGGTCGATGCACCGGTTCTCGCCGGAGATCTCGATGCGGATCCAGCACCAGCTGGGCGCCGACATCATCTTCGCGTTCGACGAATGCACCACCCTGATGAACACCCGGATCTACCAGGAGCGGTCGGTGGTGCGCACCCAGGAATGGGCGGTGCGATGCCTGACCGAACACCGCAGGCTCACCGCCGAACGGGTCGGCCGGCCGTACCAGGCGCTGTTCGCGGTGGTCCAGGGCGCGCAGTACGAGGACCTGCGCCGGCAGGCCACCCGGGACCTGCTCGCGCTGGACGCCGGTGCGGCGGAGCAGGGACGCGGGTTCGACGGCTACGGCATCGGCGGCGCGCTGGAGAAGCAGAACCTGGGGACCATCGTCAGGTGGGTGTGCGAGGAACTGCCGGAGGACCGGCCGCGGCACCTGCTGGGCATCAGCGAACCCGACGACATGTTCACCGCCATCGAGAACGGCGCGGACACCTTCGACTGTGTGTCGCCGTCGAGGGTCGCCCGGAACGGCTCGATCTATTCGTCCCGCGGTCGGTACAACCTGACCAACGCCCGGTTCCGCACCGACTTCGGCCCGCTGGACGACGACTGCGACTGCTACACCTGCCGCACTACAGCCGGGCCTACGTGCACCACCTGTTCCGGGCCAAGGAGATGCTGTCGGCCACCCTGTCCACCATCCACAACGAGCGCTTCGTCGTCGCGCCTGGTCGACCGGATCAGGACGAGCATCGCCGACGGCTCGTTCGCCGATTTCCGCGCGGACTTCCTCGGCCGCTACTACGCCCGTGGCGTGACGAAGCCGTTGGTCACGTAGTCGGGCTCGTGCCGCTTGACCAGCGCGATCACCGGGTAGGTGACCGGCAGGAAGACCACCTCGACCAGCACCTTGTAGACGTAGCCGGTGATCACGTAGTTCAGGAAGTCGCCGCCGGTGATCACCCCGTAGAAGGCGATCGTGCAGAACACGACGGTGTCGGCCAGCTCGCCGACCAGGGTGGAGCCGATCAGCCTGGCCCAGAGCTTGCCCTCCTTGGTGCGCTGCTTGATCTTCACCAGCACGTAGGCGTTGAGCAGTTGCCCGGCCAGGAACCCCAGCAGGCTGGCCAGCACGATCCGCGGCACGAAGCCGAGCACCGCCTCGAACGCCGACTGGTTCTCGTAACCGTCGGCAGGCGGGGCGATCTGGACGAGGTAGAAGGTCAGCGCCGCCAGCACGACTGAGCCCGAAGCCGAGCAGGATCGCCCGGCGGGCCTTGCGGAACCCGTACACCTCGCTGAGCACGTCGCCGAGGATGTAGGTGAGCGGGAACAGGAACGCTCCGCCGTCGGTGATGATCGGGCCGAACTCGATCAGCTTGGTGGCGCCGATGTTCGAGATCAGCAGCAGGCCGCAGAACAGCGCCAGGATCAGGTCGTAGTTGCCCGATCTGGGCCGGGAGGTCGCGGGGTCGCTCGGGAGTTCTGTCACCTGCACATCCAACCAAGCCCAGGTAACGGTCGATCGCACGACCGGGGATGGGTTGCGACCCGCACAACGGGGTATTGGCGGGGCATGGCAATCGTGAACAGTTCCGGGTACGCCCACGTGCGACTCACCGTGACCGATATCGCTCGGTCGAAGGCGTTCTACGACGCGGTGTTCGGCTGGCCGGCGGCGGTCGATGCGTCCGATCGCATCGATGAGCCGGGCATCACCGAGTCCCAGGCCGACTTCTACGGAGGGACCGTCTACCAGACCCCCAGCGGTGCGCTCTTCGGGTTGCGGCCCGTTGCGCCGTCCGGGCAACGTTTCGAGCCGGACCGGACGGGCCTGGATCACGTCAGCTTCCTGGTCGACTCCCGAGACGATCTGGTCCGGGCCGCCGAGGAGCTCACGGCCCTGGACATCGAGCACGGCGAGGTCACCGATCTGACGGCCGCCGGGATCGCGATCCTGTCGTTCCAGGATCCCGACGGGGTGAACTGCGAGCTGACCGCCACGCTGTGATTGCCCTGTTGGCGCGGTAGATGCAGGGCCGACGGTCGCCGAGCTGCCGTCAGCCGGGCAGCAGCTCCGCGGGCCGCACCACCCATGGTTCGCGGGGCAGCTGCTGCGGGTCGAACCGGGGGAGCAGGTCGCCAGGGGTCACCCGCTCGCCGGGGCCGGAGAGCCCGAGCGAGCTGGACAACAGCGCGAGCACCGCGGGCGGATCGACACCTCGAGCCGCCAGATCGGCGAGGGTCACCGCGCCGTCCCGTTTGGCCAGCCGCCTTCCTGCTTCGTTCAGCGCGAGCGGCACATGGGCGTAGGTCACCGCCGGCAGACCGAGCAGCGATCCGAGATAGGCCTGCCGTGGTGCGGAGGTCAGCAGGTCGTCGCCGCGGACGACCTGGTCGATGCCCTGCGCGGCGTCGTCCACGACGACCGCCAGGTTGTAGGCCGCCACCCCGTCGTTGCGCCGGAGCACCACGTCGTCCACCACCCCGGTGAAAGGGCCGCGCAGGACATCGTGGACCGTCCAGCGGTCGGTACCGGCCCGCAGCCGCAGCGCGCTCGGGCGCCCGGCCCGGCGTCGGTCGTCGATCTCCGCCGCGCTCAGATCGCGGCAGGTTCCCGGGTAGGAGCCATCCGCCGTGGACCCCGCCGGAACCGCAGGATCGGGATGCGGAGCGGAGGCGGCCTGCTGGATCTCCCGCCTGGTGCAGAAGCACTCGTAGGTCAGGCCGTTGGCGATGAGCCGCTGGACAGCGTCGTCGTAGCGTCCGGTGCGGGTCGACTGCCAGGCGACCGGCCCGTCCCAGTCCAGTCCGATGGCGGCCAGGTCGGCGAGCTGGCGGTCGGCGGCACCCGCCCGGACCCGATCCAGATCCTCCATCCGGACCACGAATCGGCGTTCGGTGGACCGGGCGAAAAGCCAGGCGACAAGGGCTGTTCGGAGATTGCCGACATGCAGGTCGCCGGACGGGCTGGGCGCGAACCGACCGCAGCCGATGGCGGGCTCCGTCACCGGAGCCGGCCGGGTCCGTGGTGTGCACCGGAGGATCCGGTGACGGCTGACTGTCGGGTCACGACCCAGCTGGCGATCTGGGTGCGACGGGTGGCGCCGAGTTTGGCGAGGATGTGTTCGATATGGGCGGCAACGGTTTTGGGGGCAATCGTCAAGGCGGCGGCGATTTCCCGATTGGTCGCCCCTCCCGCGACCAGGCGGGCCACCTCGGACTCCCGCGCGGTCAGCAGCGGTGGTTCGGTGTCTCCCGGCTCGCGGTGGGTCGCGCCCAGCTGGGCTGCCGCAGCCATCGACAGCAGCGTGGCGCCTGCGGTCGCGGCGAGGTCGGCCGCTGTGCCGGCCAGCGACGCTGCCTCCGCCGGTCGCCGCGAACGCGCAGCGCAACGGGCGAGATCGAGCATGGCCTGGGTGCCCTCCCAGAACCGGCGTCGCCGATGCCAGAAATCGACTGCGCCGCTGAGCAATTCGTGGGCCCGGCCGGTCCGGCCCTCGTGCAGCAGCAGCAGCCCTTCGGCGTGCGGGACGACTCCCACTGTTCCCGGAATGCCGCGCTGCAGCACCAGCTCGGTGCTGCGAGAGACCCAATCCCGCGCGCCGGTCAGATTGTCCGACGCCAACTGTGCACGGGTGCCGGTCAGTACGAAGGGGAACAGATAGGCGGCGTCCCGGACCGCCGAAGACGCGACGAGACCTCTTTCACACCAATCGATTGCCTCGTCCGGGCGGCCGGTGTGCAGGGCGGTCTCGGCCAGCCCCCACCAGGCCGGCGACACCCGCTGGAGCTCGCGCATCTGGCCGCCGAGATCAGCGGCCTGGGCGAGATGTGCGGTTGCCACGGCGGGTTCGTCCCGGCCGAAGCCGAGATAGCCCAGGACGATCAGCGCCGTGATCTTCGTGGTGATCCCACTTCGAGCCGTCTGCCAACGCATGTCGCGCCTGCGCCTCTGCGGCCTGCCAGTCGCCGGTGGCCCAGTGCACGTGGGCGAGATGCGCGGACATGTAGTGCCGGTCGTTGAACCGCTCGGTGCGTTCGGCGTAGTCGATGCCGTCGGCCAACCAGCGTTCGGCCCGGTCGTACTCGACGAGCACGGAGGCGCTGGTGGAGATCATCCGGTAGGCACGTGCCGCTTCGGCTTCCCAGCGCGAGCGGCGACCGACAGCGACCGCGTCTTCCAGCATCTGCCAGCCCTCGTCCGATCGGCCGGCGAACACCAGCACCGACCCGAGGGTGACGGCCAGGTTGCACTCCGTTTCGTCGGAATCTCCTGCGGTGCCGACGGCGGAATTGCCGAGCTGACGGGCGATCTGACCGTCGGCGATCGACTCGTCGAGTCGCCGATCGAGCATGTAGGCGGCGGAAAGTGCGGCGTGCAGTTGCTTGCGGGTGCGATCGGCGGGTGCTGCGGACGCGGCTTGCGCTGATCCCCGGTCGACGAGTGACAAACCTTCCCGGAGCAGGCGCACCCGCTCGTCGAGACCGGCTCCGCGAAGGTGGGCGATCGCCGCCATGGCCGGCACCAAGCCGGCCGCGCCGATGTCGTCGCCGATGCCCCGCAGCAGCTGATGGGCCAGCGCGAAAGTGTCTTGGGCACCGTCGTTGTCGTCGATCGCGGCCAATTCGGTGGCCAGTCGGCCCAGCAGGGATGCTCTGCGCGCTGCGGTCGTCGCCGCCGGGAGGGTCCGCAAAGCCCGCTGGTAGAGCTCGACGGCTTCCCGGTGCGCGGAGATGGCGACCGCGCCCGCCGCCGCGGCGATGGCCCGGTCATGCGCACCGGAGGGGTGGTTCGCCCGCTCGTACTGATCGCTGACGAAGGCGTCGCCGAACCCGGCGGCGACTGCGGCCTCGGCTGTCCTGGCGTGCAGCTGCCGTCGCCGATGGGGCGTCAGGTCGGCGTACAGGGCATCCCGGATCAGGGCGTGCCGGAAGTCGTAACCGGACCTGTCGGGTTGAGGTTGCACGAAGAACCGATCGGTCAGTTCCCGCAGCCCGTCGTCGACGGTCGTCGGGTCGCGGTCGGCGATCGACGTGAGCAGATCGACGTCGAACGATCGTCCGATGACGCTGGCGGCGTCGGCCAACGCGCGCGCGGGCGGGCTGAGCCGCTGGGCGCGGGCCAGCACCGCGTCCGCGAGGGTGTCCGGAACCTCCGCCGCCGGACCGGATCCGGCGATGGTCGCCAGGAATTCCTCGACGTGCAAAGGGATCCCGTCACTGCGGGCGTAGAGGCCGTCGGTGACGTCTTCGGGCAGCACGATTCCGGAGATCGCCGCACTCATCACGGCCGTGTCCTGCGGCGAGAGTCGGGTCAGTCGAACCTCCTCGGCCAGGCGCTGGGTCAGCAACCTGGTGCGCCAGTCGCGCAGCGGCAGTCGTGGGTACAGTTCGTCGCTGCGGAAGGTACAGACCACCACCATCGGCATCGAGGGCAGTTGCCGGCCGATCCGCTCGAGCACGGCCAGGGTGGAATCGTCTGCCCAGTGCAGATCTTCGAGCGTGATCATCACCGGTCCGGCGGCCGCGCCGAGCGAGCAGATCGCGTCTGCGAGGTCGGTGATCAGGATCCGGCGCAGCCGATGGGCATCGCCGTCGGCCGGGTCAGCCGGCGGCAGTGGATCGGTCGTCCGGCCGATGTCACCGAGCCGTCGCGCCAACCCGGCACCGATCGCCGAGGTCTCCGGGCTCCTGGTCAGGTCGGCGGCAAGGTCCGCCAGTAACCCGCCGGCCACCTCGTGGTCCCGGGGATAGGCTCCGGCGGAGTGCACGGAGAATCCCAGATCGATTGCCCTCGCGATGATCTGGGTCAGCAGTCGAGTCTTACCGATCCCGGCCTCACCGGCCAGCAGCAGCAACTGTCCGGACCCACGGGCGGCCGTCATCAGCCGCCGGTCGGCCAGCGCCACCAGGTCATCGCGGCCGACCAACACCGGGCAGATCTGCCGTTCACCCGGCAGCCCTGCGGTCCGGGGTAGCGGCTGACTGCCCGGCGCCGCAGTCGTGCCCATGTCGCCGACTCTAAGACCCGGCCGTGCGGGGCTCAACCACACCGGCATCCACCTATCCGCGAAGCGCGCCACTCCGGCACGCCAAGATAGGTGCAATGACCGATGTGTGATCCGCAGCAGTCGCCGAGTGTGGATCTGACAGATTCACGGCTCGCGCGGACTCCACGATCCCGGCGCGGGCCATTCGGCAAAGGAGTGCGTAATGGCGACCTACATGGATGTGCACAGCGGGTTCTTCGGCGTGACGGCCGACCAGCTGAAGGAGGCGCACGCGGCGGATCTGGCGATCGAGAGTGAGGAGGGCGTGCACTTCGATCGGGCCTGGCTCGATCCCGAAGCGGGCAAGGTGTTCTGCCTGTCCACCGGCCCGTCCAAGGAGGCGGTGATGCGGATCCACGACCGCGCCGGCCATCCGACGTCGGAGATCTACGAGGTGCCGATCGAGGTCTGATCCCCGCGCCGACGGCCGGGTCTCGCGGAACCGGCCGGCGTCGGGCAGGCTTGGTGGCGATCAGGTCACCCGGGAGGCAGCGATGCAGGCGCTCGATCCAGTCGCCGCGAATTACCTGACGGCGTTGACCGAGCGCGCCCAGCTGCTGTTGTTGTCCGATCTGGTCGGGGTGTACGCGGCGGGGTCGATCGCGCTGGATGCGTACGAGCGCGGTCGCAGCGACATCGACGTTGCCATCGTGTGTTCGGCGGAGCTCCCGGTGGCGACGAAGCAGGCGATCGTCGCGGCGCTTCGTCACGAGTCATTGCCCTGTCCGGCACGCGGGCTCGAACTGGTGGTGTACCGCTCCGAGGTGGCCGCCGCCGCGACCGCCGACCCGGGCTTCGAGGTGGAGCTGAATACCGGGCCACGGATGGACTTCCGCGCGACCTATGCCGGTGCCGACCGGGAGGAGCGGGACGGCACCTTCTGGTATGCGGTCGATCGCAGCATCCTGGCCGAACGCGGACTGGCGCTGCTGGGACCGCCGGCGCAACAGGTGTTCCGCTCGGTCCCCGACGACGAGCTGGTCCGGCTGTTGATCGCCTCGCTGCGCTGGCATGTCGGTGCGGAATCCGGCGCCATCGGTGAGGCCGAGGAGCAGGAGTTCGCGTCGTGGACCGATGACGCCGTGTTGAACTCCTGCCGGGCGCTGCAACGGATGCGAACCGGTCACTGGTTCAGCAAGGTCGAGGCCGGCCGTCAGGTGCTCGCCGAACGGGCCCCGGCCCTCGCCGGTCCCACCGCCGGCGAGGAGGTGCTCGACCCGAGCGTGATCAAGCAGGCGCTCGACGCACGGACCGGCGCTGCGCCGCCGAGTGTGCGGCTCGCCCGGCAGTTCCAACGCGAGATCCTGGCGGCACTCGAGAAGATCGACCGCGGCTGACTCAGCCGACCGGTGGCATGGACAACCGCTGCCTGGCCGGATCGGCGGTCTGCGGCCTCGACGAGGTGCCGGCTCGGGTGATGTGTGGCCGGCCGGGTTCACCTCTGGAGCGGTCTCGGCTCGACCGGCGGAAGCTCGGGTGCATCCAGCCCGGGCAGCTCCAGCGGGCCCTGCTCCGGCGGATCGGGTTCGCTCGGTGCTCCGGCGATCATGTCGCTGAGCCAGCGCCACTTGGGATCCCAACGCCGGTCGAACTTCTGGGCCCTGGCGACCGCCCGCTCCTGCTTCTTGGGCTTGCGGTAGAAGTGTCGCGCCCAGATCGAGTGCGGCCGGGCCAACCTGATCGCCGACACCCAGGCCACGATCGGCACGAAACAGCTGATCAGGGCCGCCCGGTACTTGCCCTTCACCAGGCAGATCACGATCAGCAGCGCGTGGATGATCAGGCCGGTGATCAGGGTGACGCGGACCTGGATCTCGCCGACCGTCAGATCGTCGACGCCCAGCGGGCTGAACCCGAGCATGGTGAAGCCGATGCAGGCGGCGGTGAGTCCGGCGAGTTCCACCGACACCCTGCCCTCGTCGGTCCAGTAGACGTCCTCCAGATGGAGGATCAGGGCGAACTCGTCCAGGATCAGCGACGTGCCGATGCCGATGATCACACCGGCGATCTCGAACCACGGCGAGTCGGGCCCGCGGATGGCCATCAGCGCCCCGAGGATCAGCAACAGGATTCCCGGGACGGCGTGATGGATGTGCAGGCCGCTGGCCGACACGTTGTTCTTGAACGGACCGACCCCGGCCCTGATCATCCGGGTGATCACTCTGGTCAGGATGAAGGTGACGACGAAGGCACCCAGGCACAACAGCAACGGGAGCTTGCCGGGCTCCACGATGTTGTCGTAAAACCATTCGCCTTCTTGCACGAGTCGATCGTAGGCACTCAGCGACGCCCCGGTGCCGCGGATCGGCTCTCGAACGGATGACGATCCGGCCGGACGCCGCCACGCGGGTCGCGGCGGACAATGCAGAGATGATCAGCAGACTGCCGAGGTCCGTCGTGCCCGTGACGCCTGGGCCGGGCCAGGAATCGGCCTGGGACTACCCGCGGCCGCCGGCCCTGCAACCGTCCGCCCGGCGGGTGGTGGTGCGCAGCGGTGACACCGTGATCGCCGACAGCACCTCGGCGTGGCGGGTGATGGAGACCAGTCACCCGCCGACCTGGTACCTGCCGCGCACCGACATCGTCGACACCGCGATTCGCCGGTCCAGCTGCCCGCGGCACCGTGTGCGAATGGAAGGGCGCCGCGACGTACTGGGATGTGATCGCCGGCGATCGGGTCCACCCGTCCGCCGGCTGGAGCTATGAATCGCCGACCCCGGGATTCACCCCCATCACCGGGTTCCTGTCGTTCATGCCCGGGGTGCTGGAGTGCTTCATCGACGACGAACGCGTGCTGCCACAGGAGGGTGGCTTCTACGGCGGCTGGATCACCTCGGACGTGGTCGGGCCGTTCAAGGGCGGCCCGGGCTCCTGGGGGTGGTGAGTTGGCGGGGGTGGTGAGTCAGCCGTAGACCGGGTCCACGGTTTCCGGCACGGCTCCCAGCGGTGGCGGCTTGACCGGCAGCAGGCACAACAACCCGGCGGCCAGCACCAGCAGGATGCCGACCATGCCGGCGCGATCGGTGCCGAACAGGACGATGAAGATCCCGAACAGGGTCGGCGCCAGGAACGAGACCGCCCGGCCGGTGGTCGCGTACAGACCGAAGAGCTGACCCTCCTTGCCGATCGGCGCCAGCCGGGCCAGGAAGGTTCGGGACGAGGACTGCGCCGGGCCGACGAACAGGCAGAGGAACAGGCCGAAGATCCAGAACATGGTCGGACCGGAGACGAACAGCAGGATGACGCCGGCAAGCAGCATGCCGATCAGTGATGCCACGATCACGTTCTTGGGACCTAGCCGATCGTCGAACCGCCCGGCGACCAGCGCCCCGATCGCGGACGACACGTTCGCGACCACACCGAAGATCAGCACGTCGGCCGAGTCGATCCCGTAGACGGTGACGGCCAGGATCGCACCGAACGCGAACACCGCTGCCAGCCCATCACGGAACAACGCACTGGCGCCCAGGAAGTACACGGTGTGCGGATGCGTCCGGTACAGCTCCCGCAGGTCGCGGAACAGCACGCGGTAGGACGCGAAGAAGCCCACCCGCTTGGCGGCCGGCAGTCCCTTGTTCTCCGGAACCTTCAGCAGCACCGGGATGGCGAAGATGGCGAACCAGGCCGCGGCGAACAACGCGACCATCCGGATGTTGAGGCCACCCTCGGAGGTGACCCCGAACCATCCGACGTCGGGTTGGATGAACCCGATGTAGCAGATCAGCAGCAGCACGATGCCGCCGAAGTAGCCCATCGACCAACCGAAGGCCGACACCCGGCCGATGTTGGTCGGCGTCGACACCTGGTGCAGCATCGCGTTGTAGGAGACGGACGCGAACTCGAAGAAGATGGATCCCAGACCCAGCAACACCAGGCCGAGCCACAGGTAGTGGTAATCGTTCTGCACCCAGAACAGGCCAGCCATCGAGATCACGGTCAATCCGGTCCAGATGCCGAGCGAGCGCTTCCGTCGGCCACCGGCGTCGGCGCGTTGACCGGTCACCGGCGCGAGCACCGCGATGAAGAAACCGGCCAGCCCGAGGGACCAGCTGAACCAGGTGTTCGCGGAGATGCTGCCCGGCAGGTCGTCGCCGACGGCATCGGTGAGATACACCGAATAGACGAACGTCAGGATGACGGCGTTGAACGCAGCCGACCCCCAGTCCCAGATGCCCCAGGAAATGATCCGGCCACGGGGAACCGGTCCGACAACGGGATCGTGGTGCAGCGGTGCGGCGGTCACGACACGCCTCCCGGTGAAGTGCCCATGACCAGAGGCTAGAGCGAAATCGTGGTCCGGCACCGATCTGTCCCCTTTTGACCAGCGCGTTGCGCGAGGCGGAGTGATTCCTCGACGGGGTGAAGCGCCCCCCGCCGGTGGAACGGACGGCCGGAATGTTCCACTCGCCGGTCCACCGAGCACCATCCGGTGTCACCTGGCAACGGCCAGGGACGTTGTGCTGTAGCTCCGCAGTGTGCTCGGACATACGGAAGTCGGTTCTCGGTGCCTGTGGTGGCCATGGGGTCATCGTGGACCGGACCCTTCCCGGACCGGAGCGCGAAATCGCACCGGCCAGATCGGGTATCAGATCGCCGCACCTGAATTTCCGGTGGTGGTGCGAAGAGAGCGAACGCGGTGCGGAATGATCTGTGGGATACCGACGTCGAGACTTCCGGTGCCGGTGCTGACATCGAGCTGATACCGACGTCGGCACCGGAGCTCACGTTCCGGATCCGATGGTGATGTCGATCTTCTGCGGCGCAGAGGCAAAGGACGCGACCAAGGAACCACTACCGACTTCCGCGGAGAATTTCGGGACTCGGAGGTCGATGACTCCACCGAGCCGGCCGGATGCGCAGCGCTGACCGGGATGCCGTCAGGCACCGCGATCGATTCCTCGACGACGCAGGACGGTCCGCTGCAACTTGCGGTGATGGAGAGCACGCCCTGCACGAGGTCGTGGTTCGCGACAGGTTCGTCGAAGGCGGACCCGCGGAGCACGGTCCCGATGCCGACCTGGTTGTCGGTGGTGCCGGTGAGCGTGACCGAACCGGAGTCGACATCGACCACCAGATTTCGCGAACGTCGGAATCGAGGTGGTGGTTGTTCGCTCCGTATTGCTGACCGAGTTCACCGCGAAGATAGCCGCCGACGAATGCGACGACCGCGATTCCGATCAGAGAGTCCGGACCTGGGTCGCGGGCGGCGCCGGTGGGTGGGGGTGGGGAACCGGAGGAGGTCGATGTCGTCGTCATGTAGCAACAATCGACGATGCGCCGGATCCGGGTAGCGGGACAACCTGCCTGCGCGGCAAGGGTTATCCCGCGGTCGACGGGCTCCGCAGGGGCATCACGGCTCGGACCACAGTCCCGCTGCCGGGCGGACTGGACACCTGCAGCCGGCCGCCCAGCGCCTCGACGCGGTCGGCGAACCCGCGCAGCCGGAGCCGAGAATCGTTGCTGCGCCGCCGATCCGTCATCGTCGATGTCGATGACTGCTTCGTTTCGCGGATCGCTGGTCACGCGGATCGCCACCGTGCCGGCTTCGGAATGTTTGGCGACGTTCGCCAGCGCCTCGGACGCGACGAAATAGGCGGCGAACTCGACCTGCTCGGGAAGCCGGGACGGTCAGCCTGGTAGCTCAGGGTGGCGGGCACCGCGGACCGCAGGGCGAGTGCCTCGAGTGCCGTACCGCAGACCCTGATCGAGGACGGCGGGATGAATGCCCGGGCCAGCTCGCGCAGCTCGGCCAGCGAAGCGGCGAGCTCCTCACTCGCCGCACCGGCCAACTGCTCGGCGTCGGCGGGATCGTCACGGATCTGCTTGCTGCAGCAACGACAATTGCAGGGCAAGGGTGACCAGCCGCTGTTGGGCGCCGTCATGCAGATTGCGCTCGATCCGGCGTCGTTCGGCATCCGAGGCGGTGATGATCCGTTCGCGGGAGGACTGCAGTTCGGCCAACCGGTCCAACGCTTCGGCATGCAGCCGTCGATTCTCCAGGGCGACGGTGACGGCGCCGCCGACCGCCTCGACGAGTTCGGGGTCGTCATCCAGCGAGCGGTCGTAGACCAGGGCCGCGACGGGCACCCCGTCGCTGTCGACGAACGCGGTGACGGATTTCTCGCCGCCGGCGGTCGTCGGCAGTGACACGCTCCGGCCCGTCGGTGTCGACATAGCTGCGCCCGTCCGTCGCGCGGGAACGCGATGACCAGATCCGGGGTCGCCGAGGACCCGGGCGAGCGCGGCCTGCAACTGATCGGGCGGCATCGTCGGTAGCCGGCCGAACAGGTCGGCGAGCCCGCCCTTGGCCAGCCTGGACCGCAACAGGCCGGCGAGAAAGGCCGCCGGAACGGCGAACAGCGAGCACGCCGCGACCCACAGCAGCAACGGGGAACGGGTCGCCGGCCACCAGGTCGACGACCAGCAGCGCGGTGAACAGCAGCAGGCAGATGGCGCCCGGCGACGCTGGGCAGCATGGCGCGCCGGCGGGGGCCGGACGACCGATTTCCAGCGAACGGCGATGACCACTGACGGTGCAGCGGTCGACGACCCGAGGAACCAGGCCCGCTGCATCCGGTCGATGACGATCGGACAGTTCGGTGTCCGCGGAAATGAGCAGGATGTTGTCCGGGCAGGTCGGTCACCGTGAGGTAGAGCGGGGCGAGCACGGCGATCTCGAAGATGATGGCGCCGAGCAGGACCCGGTCCATCCGGGTGCGGAGCCGGCCGCCGGTCAGAAAGGTCAGCAGCAGACGGGACGAAGAAGACCAGCCACAGGTCGGGCAGCAGGTGCGCCGCGGTCTGCGCGATCGGTGAATCCAGTTGGGCGAGCAGCGGGTGCGGCAAAGAAGGCGAATCCGGTCGCCGTCATCCAGCGGCCGCTGTAACTGTCCGGCCGGCGCCGCCAGGCGATCAGGCCGCAGGCGGCAAACGACCCGCCGACGAGCCGGAAGACGAACTGGACCGGTTCGATCGGGCTCCGGTGGCCGGTGAGGAACGGCGCCAGCGCGCGCGACCTCGCCGGCGACAACGAGAATCCACATCACGACCCAGAAGGCGCGATGACGCTCCGGGAACCGCGAACCGCCTGCATCACCCGGTTACTGGCGTGACTGAGCGGGCCGCGTGAGCTGCACTTCGTTCGTGCATCGCGCCGCCCATGCAGTCGTTGGAAGGAAGTGCCGGATGTGCCGTGCAGCGCCGACACCGGATGTGATGCCATGCCGGAATCGGACTCGAGTCCCGACCTGGCGCGTCGGCCCCGACTATCGGCCTCGACGAGTCCGGGTCGCTCGAACCGCCGATGGCCGACAGCCGGGGCGACCCGCCAGGCGTGGCGATCGCCGAGCACGAGGCCGGCGGCGATCAGACACCAGAGCGCCCCGGTGAGCCAGTCCATCCGGGAGGCGTCCTCACCGGCGAAACCGAGGGCCGCCGATGCTGAACGGCGCCCTGGGCGACGTGGAAGACCATGGTGAGCAGCACGCTGCCGCCGGTGTGGTTGAACAGCCAGGTGTAGACAAGAGTGATCGCGAAGGTGACGACCAGCCCGATCGCAGCGAGTTGCCCGGCCGCGACCAGCGGCAGATGCCAGAGCGCGACGACAACGCCGAGAAGCACAGCGGATGACCAGCGGGGAGCGGCTTGCGCTGCAGCTGCGGCAGGGCGTAACCGCGCCAACCCGGCTCCTCGCCGAGCGGACCGTCGAGCGGATTGACGAACCGGACGGCGAAGTTCATCGCGATAGCCGCCGAAGCCGATGATCGCCAGCACCGGTGCCGGCGCACCCCAGATGCGCCACATTGGCCAGCGGTCGCGACGGCCAGCACGGCCAGCGGCAGGCCGAGCGCGACCGCCCACCAGGTCCAGCCGACCCGCCAGCGGATCATCCGGGCGCCCAGCGCGCGGTAACCGGAGCGACCGTCGGTGATCCCGATGACGACCAGGGCGGCGACCAGCGGGCCGCAGGCGAAGAACGGGGTGGGGGCGATACCCATCGCGTAGAACGGCCACGACCCACCACGAGACGACGAAGGTCAGGATGAAGAACACCGGCAGGCGGTGCTCGCGGGTCCAGCTGGTGATGGTGGACATCGTTGCTGCTCCTTCGATCGACTGGTTTCGGCGGCTGATGGCGATCAGCCTTCCCGGACGCGGGTCGTGGTCAGCGGGTGAGCCCGTGAGGTTGAGCAGGGTTGGCCCTCTGCCGGTCGCGCTATCGGGGACGAAGGTGGAGGGCTACGAGTGACGCGTCGAGTGCAGGGCTGCAAAAGTTTGGTCACGGCATGGAGAGGGGTGCAATGTGGACAGCACACCGTCGTGGGCCGAACGGCGTTGGCCACGCCGTGACGCACCGCCGGTCTGGAGTCGGCCGATCTGCGGGTGGTCATCGTCGATGACCACCCGTCGTTCCGGTCGATGGCGACCAGACTGCTGACAGGGCAGCGGGTTCTCGGTGGTAGGGGAGGCGGCGGACGGCGCGCAGGCGCCGTGCGCGCGGTGGAGGCGCTGCGGCCCGACCTGGTACTGCTCGACATCCAGCTGCCCGACATCGACGGCTTCGCGGTCGCCGATACGCTGGCCGGTCGGCACGGCGATCCACCGACCGTGGTGCTGATGTCGAGCCGGGCAAGCGCCGACTACGGATCGAAGGTGTCGGCCGCCCGGTGCTCGGGTTCATCGCGAAGGCGGACCTGAGCGGCCGGCGGTGCGTCGGCTGCTGGCCGGCCCGGCGGACCGTATCGCCGGGCGGGCAGGCATCGGTGAGTCACCATCTACCCGTGACGGGTGTGCCGGGACGGCGGTGCATGACACGGGTGACCGGGCGGCGTCCGGCCGGCGGTGCTCGAGTGCGGGCGGTCGACGTGCGGGTAATCGTCGCGGACGATGCGGTGCTGTTCCGGGAGGGACTGGCCCGGGTGCTGACCGACGCCGGCTTCGATGTCATGGCCAAGGTGGGCGATGCGAGTGGCGTTGCTCGATCAGCGTCGAGCAGCGATCCGCCGGACGCCGTCGTCGTGGACATCCGGATGCCGCCGACGCACACCACCGAGGGGCTGGACGCGGCAAAGGCGATCAAGGCCGAGCACCCGTCGATCGGCGTTCTGGTGCTGTCCGCCCACATCGAGACGACATTTCGCGCTGGAGCTGCTCGAGGAGGGCACGACCGGTGCCGGCTACCTCCTCAAGGAGCGGGTCACCGACATCGACGAGGTGACCGACGCGGTGCGCCGGGTCGCGATGGGCGGGCTGGTGCTCGACCCCTCCGTGGTCGCTCTGCTGGTCGGGCGTCGGCGGGCACACAACCCGATGGACGATCTGACCGAACGGGAACGGGATGTGCTGGCGGTGATGGCCGAGGGTCGATCGAACCAGGCGATCTGCGAGCGGTTGCACCTGAGCCCGAAGACCGTCGAGGCCTACGTGCGTGGCGTATTCACCAAGCTCGGCCTGTATCAGGGTGCCGACGACAACCGTCGGGTGCTGGCGGTGCTGACGTTTCTCCGCGGGTGAACTCACGGGTCGGAAAATCTGGTCAACGTGCAAAAGGTGGTCGGACCCGGTTGGGTCCGACCACCTTTGCAGATATTGGGTCGTGCTGCCGTCAGGCGTCTCGCCGGCGAGCCACCTCGATAGCGACGGAGAGCAGTACGCCGGCGACGACGGCGAAGTAGGCCAGGGCGACCCACGGGCCGCCGCCCAGCAAACCGTCCGCCGTCGGGCCCTCGGCGGTGAGGAAATCCTTCGCCGCGCGGAACGGGCAGCCACGGTCGAACGGCGTCGCCGACGCCGGGAATGATCTCGAACAGCTGCTCCGCCATCAGCGCCCAGACGAGCACGACGGACACCGCGCCGGCCGTGTGCCGGACGAGAATGCCGACGGCGACGGCGATCACGGCGGCGATCAGGTAGACCAGCCCGACGCCGGCGACCTGTCGCCATTCATCGGCACCGGCCAGCGACAGGTCGCGCATCGGGCAGCATCAGCAGGCTGACGCGCCCAGGCACCGAATGCGCTGACGAGCCCGATGACCGCGGCCAGCACGGCGACGACCGACGTCTTGGCCAGCAGCGACCGGTGTGCGACGGGGGGCTGCCATGAAGGTCGTGCGGATGGTGCCGACCGAGTACTCCGTGGTCACGGCGAGGGTGGCCATCACCATGACCACCGCCATCCCCAGGGTGTAGCCGAACTGCGTCGAACGCCACGGTGGCCGGCCTGACCATCTTTGGTCGTGGCGACCGCGATCAGGGCGCTCATGCCCACCGATGCGACGATCGCGAGACCGGCGCACCACCACGGCGACCGGGTCGAAACAAGCTTGATGCGTTCTGCGGCAATGAGACTCATTGCGCTCACCTCCCTGCCGCGGCGAGAGCCGGGCCGATTGTCGGATCAACGTCGGCTGGATGCCGCCGGCGGTGTACTCGACGTCGTGACCGGTGATCTGCATGAAGGCCTCTTCCAGCGAACCGCGCTGCACGGAGAGTTCGGTCAACGCAACACCGGCAGCGGCGGCGAGGACGCCGACCCGGACGATGTCGGCGCCGGTGACGATCAGCGCCGTCGGTCGTTATCCGCGGCACGGGGTGACGACGATCCCGGGCTGGCGCAGCGCCGCGCGCGAACTCGTTGCAGCTGCGCGGCTGCTCGACCCGCACGCTCGACTCGGAGGCACTGTCGACGAATTCGTCGTCGTGCATTGAGCGATCAGTCGGCCGCGGCCGATGACGATGAGATCGGTTGCGGTCAGGGCCATCTCCGGAAGCAGGTGGCTGGAGACGAGGACGATGCGGCCCTCGTCGGCGAGCCGCTTGCATGAATCTGCCGGATCCAGACGATGCCCTCGGGGTCGAGCCCGTTGACCGGCTCGTCGAACATCAGGATCTCCGGATCACCCAGCAGTGCCGCCGGCAATGCCGAGGCGCTGCGACATGCCGAGCGAGAACGCGCCGGCCCGTCGGTCGGCGACCGCGGTGAGGCCGACCTGCTCGAGGACCGTCATCGACCCGCGCTGGCCGGCAGCCGGTTGGAGGCGGCGAGCCACCGCAGGTGCGACCGGGCGGATCGGTTGGGGTGCACCCATTTCGCGTCGAGCAGGGCGCCGACGGTGCGCAGCGGGTTCCGCAGATCGCGGTACGGCTTGCCGTTGATCAGCGCCTGCCCGGCGGTGGGGCGGTCGAGCCCGAGAATCATCCGCATGGTGGTGGATTTGCCGGAGCCGTTCGGGACCGAGGAAGCCGGTGACCCGGCCGGGTTCGACGACGAACGACAGGTCGTCGACGGCGGTGGTGGATCCGTAACGTTTTGTCAGGCCGCGGGTTTCGATCACAAGTTCCTCCTGGTTGGGTGTGAATGTCGATGTGCACACCATCTCCCGGGCATCGACGTCCGGGCAGGGGGCTAACCCTGCGAAACGGACAGGGCTGGCCGCACAGATGTCAGGGGCGACCACCCGACGAGGAGCACCGGGAGTGTCGGAGGACCCACTACCAGACGGGATGCAGCGCCGGCACCGAACCGGTCACCGGCATCGCCGCGACCCGCGCGGGTGGCAGGCGCTCCAGCCCGCCGCCGAAGGTCAACGCCATGAGATCCGGGCTCACCGCGCGGACGACCCGGAACGGCCCGGTCGCCACGTCCGGGGTGGTCAGGTCGACGACGGCAACCCGGATGCCCCGCTGCCGGAGGGTGGCGGCGACATCCGAACCGCCGGTCGCCACCGAGCGCTGGACCGACAGAGGCGGATCCGACCGGAAGAGCCGGTCGAACGGGCGGCAGCGCTCGGGCGGGAAGAAGTAGGCGGCATGGTCGAGCATCGACGTGACGTCCTGCTCGTTGCGCGGCGTCGGCAGCACTCCGGACGCCATCAGTCCGGTCAGGTGTGGAACCGTCTGTGCCAGTTCGAGTATCGCCCGCCCGGCGGCCACCGCCGGATCGGGGGAGGACGCCAGCCCGATGCAGGCGCCGGGGGTGGTGACGCCGTCCCCGCGGGCAAGGGCAATGACAGTGCTGACGCCGAAGTCATTCTCGATCAAGCCGAGGTCGACCGTCAGGCCGAATTCGCGCAGGGCCTCGAGGGTGGGTCGGAATCGATCGTCGATGGTCGAAGAATCCAGCCGTCGGGCGGCGTCTCCGGTTCGCCAGGCGGTGAGGAACGCATCCCGTTCCAACAGCTCCAGCACCGCGCGATCGGCCGCGTCATCGACCGAGCTACCCGCCGCGAGCCCGTTCGAACTGCCCTGCACCACCATCTGATGCGGGCGAAGCCGCAGTCGCAGGTAACACAGCACGGCGGGCACCCACACCGGTTCATTCGTTCCGTACCAGCGTCCCCGGACCCAGGGGTGCGGCAGGCTCGGGTCGTAGCGGACGAACGGAAAACCGGGGCGCCGATACTGCTCGTCGGAGTACAGCGCGAACCGATCCGGATCGAGCACGTCGCCGGACAGCTCGTCGGCGCGGCACCAGACCAGCTGTCGGTCGTCGGGCAGTGATGCCGAATACCGCTCGATGGCCTCCCCGGTCGCCGAGATCACCGCGGCTGCCGGGTCGAGGCCCTTGCCCCACCCGATCGGCAGTTCGAGTCGTCCGGCGCTCGAGACCAGCTGCGGCGCAGCGGCAGTGGCGATGATCGGCAGTCCGGGCCGGTCGCCGAACGGTTGCTCCAGCCGCAGTTGTGGGACGACACCGGTCAGTGGATCGAGCCAACCCTCGAGCTGAGTCAGCAGGGTCGGCAGATCGCCGGTCTCCAGGGCCGCCGGCGTCGACGGCTCTCCCGGCCCGGCGCAGGACGTGCAGTCCGGCAGGCCGATGACGCGATGCACAGTCAACCTGGTGGCCTCGGTGTCGAGGCTGACCACATGCTGACGACGTTCACCGGTTCCGCTGATATCGGCTGACAGGCGGTTGATCTCGCGATCCAACAGCAGGACTGCCAGGCGGGCCAGGTGGTCGGTGACGACAGCCGCGACAGGGCCCGTCGGCGATCCGGAGCCTGCACGGGCGCCCTCGATCCGCCGGTCGGCGCAGCGGCCACAGACGGGCCAGGAGCGGTGGCTGAGCGGGCCGAGCCGAACCCCGCGGGCCGGGTCGATGACCAGATCGACCCACCGTGCGCCGGATGCAGAGCAGTGCTGAGAAGTCACTTCTCGCCAACCGGATTCCGATTCGGTGGAGAGGCAGACGACAAGTGCCGTGTCATCGGCAGCGGGGGACGCCGGTCGCGGGAAGCTGTGCGACAGCGCGGCGGTGCCGGGTGAGAAGAGAAACTCTGCAGCACAACTGATCTGCGAAGCGCTGCGAACCGGAGCAGTGAGCATGTGATCTTCTTCCGGTCCGCCGCGCCTTCGCATTCGCCGTCGTGTCTCGGGTCGGATCAGCCGACCTGGGCTTCGACGGAGACGGACTTCAGTGCGGCCTGAAGGGAGACCTGGGTCTGCGCGATCTGGTCGTTCACCTCGCCGAGTTGCTTCACCAGCTGTTCGAAGACGGCGGGAGTGGTGATGCCCTTGTGGATCTCGAAGAAGCGGCGCCGTTCCTCGGGCGTACCACCGAGCAGGGAGTAGAGCGCGGCGGCATTGAACTGCAGAGCGGAGATCTGCCGATCGATGTTGGGTTGCGTCATGGACCCGTCCTTTCGGTCTCGGGACATCACCCTGAGGTCCCGCGGACGGCGCCCGGTGCGCCGTCCGCGATGGGGGAGCGGATCGCCATCGCGGCTGATACCGCGGTGCCGTCGGGGCACATCGATGTGCCCGAAGGTGCCAGGAGACTCAGGACACTCAAGGCCGCCGGTGCCGGCCCTTCGAGCGGGTCCGGCACCGGCGGCGACCAGGCTGGCAATGAAGCGGCGATCGGGCGTTGATCAGCCTGCGGTGGTCAGCTTCCGGGTACTTGACTCCTTGGCGACCGCGATGGTGATCGCACTGATCAGCGCAGCGGCTGCGGCGAAGAGCGCCACCCGGAGCAGTCCGTTACCGGCGGTTGTCCCGGCGACCAGAGTCGCGGCGATCAACGGGGCGAACCCGCCACCCAGGGTCGATGACAACTGGTAGCCCAGAGATGCTCCGGTGTAACGATTGCCGGTGGCGAAGATCTCGGCGGTGAACGCGGCCAGCGGGCCGTACGTGGCCGCCTGCACCAGTGGCATGGCGATCACGAAACCGAGCAACACTCCGAGCACGTTGCCCGAGGCGACCAGCAGCAGGATGGGATAGATCGAGACGATGACCGCGATGCAGCCGGCGATCATGACCGGCCGGCGGCCGATTCGATCGGACAACGCGGCGTAGGCGGGGAGCGCGAAGATCTGCAGGAAGGAGCCGGCCGCGAACAGCCAGAGGACGGTGGAGCGGGTCAGCCCGCCCTGCACACCGACGGTCAGCGCGAAGGTGGCCATCAGGGCCTGGATGGCGAAAGCGCCGAGTCCGGCACCGATGCCGAGCAACACGGCCTTCGGGTTGGTGCGCAGCACCTCGACGATGGGCAGGCGCTTCTTCACCGTCGGGTCGGCGGTCACGGCCTCGCTGACCTCCTGCTCGAAGAGCGGGGATTCGGTCACCTTCAGGCGGACGTAGAGACCGATGCCGACCAGGACGGCCGAGAGCAGGAACGGGATGCGCCAGCCCCAGGACAGGAACATCTCGCCGGGCAGCAGGGTGACGATCGCCAGCACGACGGTCGACAGGACGGCACCGGCTGGGGCACCCATATTGGCGAAGCTGGCGGAGAATCCCCGCTTGCGCTCGTCAGAGTGTTCCAGCGCCATCAGGGCGGCGCCGCCCCACTCGCCACCGACCGCGAATCCCTGGATCAGTCGCAGCAGGATCAGCAGGATCGGCGCGAGTGCTCCGATGGCGTCATAGGTGGGAAGCAGGCCGATGGCAAAGCTGGCCACGCCCATCAGGGTCATGGTGAGCACCAGCATCGACTTGCGGCCGATGCGGTCACCGAAGTGCCCGAAAACGACCCCGCCAAGTGGTCGGACGATGTAGCCGACGGCCAGGGTGCCGAAGGAGGCGATCGTCGCGACCACCGGGCTCAGGTCGGAGAAGAACAACTGCCCGAACACGAGTGCGGCTGCGGTGCCGTACAGCAGGAAGTCGTAGAACTCGACGGCGCTGCCCAGAAAGCTGGAGAACAGCACTCTGCGCATCTGGGCAGGATCCTCCACCTTCGCTGGTTCGTTCGGCTGTCGCTCGGTGATTGTTCTGGCGTTGGACACGGACACTCCCTTGTGTTGGTGGCGACGGGGTTGGTGCGACGGGGTTGGTGCGACGGGGCTGGTGCGACGAGGTTGGGACGCCGAGCTCATCGGAGCTCCGTGCGTTAAGCGAAACATGATGTGCGGTAGATGCACTACTATCGACCAGAGTGCCCTTGCTGTCAAGGATTTGTTCCGGGAACTAGGCTGAGCGCCTGCATCCGCACGATTTCGATCGGCCAGGGCACGAGTGAACGGCCCTGTCGGGCAACCTTCGACCGAAATGAGCACAGCAATGGCGGATCCGGGAACAGGTCCCACCAGTGCCGGGGCGCCGTCGTCGAAGAGCTGTGGGATCGCAGACCCTGGATCGTGGGATCCGGGCGCTGGTCATGGTCGCTGCCGCCCCGGGTGGCCTCAGCGTGCAGGAGGTGGCGGACCGGCTCGAGGTGCATCGGACGATCGCGCACCGGCTGTTGGCCACGCTGGCGGAGCATCATCTGATCTCCCGCGGTCCGGACAACCGGTTCCGGGCGGGCGGCGGGCTGACGGCCCTGGCCGGCGGCGTGCAAAGTGCGCTGCGGGACACCGCGATGCCGATCATGCGCGAGCTCGCCGACGAGCTGGAATCGACAGTCGCGCTGCTGGTCCGGGAGGGTGAGGAGGTGGTGGCGATCGCGGTGGCCACACCGACGAAAGCCGCCTACCACCTGGCATTTCGCAGTGGCAGCAGGCATCCGCTCGGACGCGGTTCGGCCGGGATCGCCCTGCTCTCGGCGCTGCCGGCAAGGCCGGATGAACGGCCGGAGGTGACCAGGGCAAGGACCCAGGGCTTCTCGGTGAGCAAGGGTGAGGTGGAGCCCGGCGCGCACGGCCTTGCCGTGCTGATCCACCAGGGCGGCGATGTCCCGAGCGCCTGCCTCAACCTGATCACCTACCGGGACGACGTGATGGCCCGCGCCGTGCCGGTCATGCTGGATGGGGCCTCCCGGGTCAGCGCGCTGCTGAGCTGAGCGCTCGGCCCCATTTCGTCGGCGATCGTCTGTCCGCGCCACGTTCACCGTGACCGGTCGTCCTGACCCTGGGTTGGTCCGTACCTGACTTGCCCCACCACACCAGTTTCGTACTGGGTCTTGACAGCTGGCGCCTGTTGCGTTTCACTTATCGCATAGCAACGATCAAATAACGCACAGCATCGACCACATGGGAGTGAAGATGACCGACACCGCGACCACCGCCCGCCCGTTCACCAGCGTCTGGTCCGATCTGCAGGAGGTGGAGTTCAGCCAGGGTTTCGTCCAGGCCGGCCCCTACCGGACCCGTTACCTGCACGCCGGAGACAGCAGCAAGCCGACCCTGGTCATGCTGCACGGCATCACCGGTCATGCCGAGGCCTACGCCCGTAATCTCCGCTCCCATTCGGAGCACTTCTCTTGCTGGGCAATCGATTTCATCGGCCACGGATACAGCGACAAGCCGGATCACCCGCTGGAGGTCAAGCACTACATCGATCAGGTGCTCGCGTTCCTGGACGCCATCGGTGTGCAGAAGGCCTATTTCACCGGGGAATCACTCGGTGGCTGGGTGACCGCACAGCTGGCGATCGACCACCCGGATCGGGTCGAGCGGATCGTGCTGAACACCATGGGCGGCACCATGGCGAACCCGCAGGTGATGGAGCGGCTCTACACGTTGTCGATGGAAGCCGCGAAGGACCCGAGCTGGGATCGGGTCAAGGCGCGGCTGGAATGGCTGATGGCGGACCCGTCGATGGTCACCGACGATCTGATCAAGACCCGTCAGGCGATCTTCCAGCAGAGCAATTGGCTGCGGGCCTGCGAGGCGAACATGGCGTTGCAGGATCCCGAGATCCGCCGGCGGAACATGCTGACCGACGAGGCCCTCGGCCGGATCCAGGCGCCAGCGATGGTGCTGTGGACCACCAAGGACCCGTCCGGCCCGGTCACCGAGGCGGAGCGGATCACCTCGTTGATCCCCGGCGCCCGGCTCGCGGTGATGGAGAACTGCGGCCACTGGCCGCAATACGAGGACACCGAGACCTTCGACCGGATCCATCTGGACTTCCTGCTCGACCGCTGACTTCTGATCTTCTGTTGCGACAACCTTTACTCCACAGCATGTCTCCAACCCCAACACCAGCCGCTTCTTCAGACGAGGATCAACGATGACCCCCAACACCCCAGCCGTGCACTCCACGTCCGGCTCTCGCCCTTTCGACACCGATGTGCTGATCCTCGGGACCGGCCCGGTCGGACTGACCCTGGCCAATCTGCTCGGCGGGTACGGAATCCGGACCACCATCGCCGACGCCGGATCGGCGTTGATCGACTATCCGAGGGGGGTCGGGCTCGACGACGAATCGCTGCGCACGTTCCAGGCTGCAGGGGTCGTCGAACAGGTGCTCCCGCACACCACCCCGAACCACATCATGCGCATGGTGAACGGGAAGGGACAGGTGCTGGCCAACGTCGCTCCCGGCGCCCAGGATTTCGGCTGGTCGCGCCGGAACGCCTTCATCCAGCCACTGGTTGATGCCGAACTGCTCGAAGGCCTGTCCCGGTTCGACCACGTACAGGTGCAGTTCTCGCACACGCTGCTCGGCTATGTCGATGACCAGGACGGCGTCACGGCCACCGTCGAGCTGGCCGACGGCAGCGAGAAGTCCATCCGTGCCAGGTATCTGGTCGGTTGTGACGGCGGACGGAGCATCACCCGCAAGTCCATGGGGGTGAGCTTCGACGGCCAGTCATCGCCGACCCGTTTCCTGGTCATCGATCTGCGCAACGACCCGCTGGGGACCCCGAACGCCTACCTCGGCGCAGACCCGGTGCGGCCCTTCGTGTCCATCGGCCTGCCGCACGGCGTCCGCCGC
Source organism: uncultured Actinomycetota bacterium (assembly GCA_963719475.1). GTDB lineage: Bacteria > Actinomycetota > Actinomycetes > Mycobacteriales > Nakamurellaceae > Nakamurella. Next base: position 182,796 of record CAVRCD010000018.1, read on the forward strand.
TTCGAGTTCATGATCTTCGATCACGAGACCGACGAACAGGTCGCCGACCCGGAGTTCGTCCATCAGCTTCTCGCCCGGCACGTGCCCGATCCGGCCGCGGTGGACTTCATCCGGCAACGGGTCTACACGCTGCATGCCCGGATTGCCGGAGCATTCCGCAAGGGCCATGTGCTGATCGCCGGGGACGCCGCACACCTGATGCCGGTGTGGCAGGGGCAGGGCTTCAACTCAGGAGTCCGGGATTCCACCAACCTGGCCTGGAAACTCACCGCGGTGCTCCGCGGCCTTGCCGACGATGCTCTGCTGGACACCTACGACAGCGAACGCCGGGATCACGCCAAGGCAATGATCGACGTCTCCGTGGCGATGGGACGAATCCTGTCGCCGACCAACAGGGCCGTCGCCGGCACCCGCGACCGGATCGCCGCCGCCCTGAATCTGGTGCCCGCCGCGAAGAAGTGGATCGCCGAGGGCCGGTACAAGCCCCGTCCCAGGTTCCATGTCGGCGCGCTGGTCCCCGCGGTCGGGGCCGCCGCGGCCGGCGACCCGGTCGGCTCGATGTTCCCGCAGCCGCGGGTGGACACCCGGGTCAAGCAGAACGTCCTGCTGGACGATGTTCTCGGGCCGTGGTTCTCGGTGCTGGTCTGGGGCAACGACCCCCGCCAGGTCTTCGATCGGCAATCGTTGGACACCCTGACCCGGCTCGGCGTCAAGCTGATCAGCATCCGGCCGTCGACCCAACTGCATTGGGATGCCGCGCCGACCGCGGACGTGCGAGAAGCCGCCGACGTCACCGTCATCGGCGATCCCACCGGCAGGCTGAAGGCCTGGTTCGACACCCACCCGGTCGGTTTCGCGGTGATCCGGCCCGACCGGTACGTCGCGGCCGCCGCCATCGCCCAGGACGCTGCCCGGGTCACCGCGGCCCTGGCCGACGCACTGCACCTGACCGACTCCGCTCCCGCGCCTGCACTGTCGGCGTCCTGAGCCGGCACTCCACCTCCCGCGCTGCCCGCATCCGCCCACCCGATCACCATCGAAGAGATCCCCAAGGAGCCATCACCATGACGCTCGCCCTCGTCGCGATGTCGCACAGCCCGCTGCTCGAACTGTCGCAGCCGCCCGCCGAACTGGCAGCCGATGTCGAGACCGCCTTCGACGCGGCCCGCAAGTTCATCGTCGAATACGACCCCGAACTGGTGGTCGTCTTCGGCCCCGACCATTACAACGGCTTCTTCTACGAGTTGATGCCGCAATTCTGTGTCGGCCTCGCAGCCACCTCGATCGGCGATTTCGGTTCCACTCCAGGACCTCTCGACGTTCCCCGGGACGTCGCGCAGGGTCTGGCCCAGGCCGCGCTGGACAGCGGCATCGACCTTGCGGTCTCGCTGCGGATGGAGGTCGACCACGGCATGGTGCAGCCGCTGGAGATCCTGTTCGGTGGGCTCACCGCGGTGCCGACGGTGCCGTTCTTCATCAACTCCGTTGCACCGCCGTTCACCCCGGTGCACCGCGTCCGGGCCCTCGGTGAGGCGCTCGGCCGCTATCTGTCCGGCCTGGACAAGCGCGTCCTGCTCATCGGTTCCGGCGGTCTGTCGCACGAGCCACCGGTGCCGACGCTGGAAACCGCGCCGGCGCACGTGGTCGAGGGACTCATCGCCGGACGCAATCCGACGGCGGAAGCCACCGCCAAGCGACGGGCCAACGTGATCGATGCCGCCCGTCGGTTCGCCGCCGGCGAGGGAAACCTGAAGGCGCTCAACCCGTCCTGGGACGGAACGTTCCTGGACCAGCTGGCCGCCAACGATCTGGACGCAATCGACAGCTACACCAACGATTCGATCAAAGAACTCGGCGGCCAGTCCGGGCAGGAGATCCGCAACTGGATCGCCGCCTACGCCGCCCTGTCGACCGTCGGTCCGTACGACATGACCTACCGCTACTACCGGCCGATCCCGGAATTCATCGCCGGGTTCAGCGTGACCACTGCGCTGCCCCGGTCCGCCGACTGACCGAGCGCCGCCCGGCGGCATGATGATGCGGTGACCGGTGAGGTGCAGGCGACCGATCTCGCGGCCCGGCTGCGGCGGGCGGTGCAGGGAACGGTGTCCGACGGTGCGCGGCGGCGCGCGGAGTACTCCTCCGACGCCGGGAACTACCGGGTACTGCCGCTGGTGGTCGTCGAACCGATGGACGTCGACGACGTGCTGGCCACCCTGGACGTCAGCCGGGATCTCGGGGTGCCGGTGGTGGGCCGCGGCGGCGGCACCTCGATCGCCGGCAACGCTGTCGGGCCGGGCATCGTCATCGATTTCGCCCGGCATCTGAACCGCATCGTCGAGATCGACAGCAGCAGTCGCACGGCACTGGTGCAGCCCGGGGTGATCCTGTCCGACCTCCAGCGACGGGCGGCGCGCGTTCGGACTGCGGTTCGGTCCCGATCCGTCCTCGCAGAACCGGGCCAGCATCGGCGGCATGATCGGCAACAACGCCTGCGGACCGCATGCTGTCGCCTACGGCCGGACCGCGGACAACGTCCGGGCGCTGACCGTCGTCGACGGGCAGGGTCGGTTGATCCGGACAGCCGATGGGCCGCAACGGGTCCCGAAGCTCGGCGCGCTGGTCGATGCTCACCTGGACGTCCTGCGCACGGAATTCGGCAGGTTCCCGCGGCAGATCTCCGGCTATTCGCTGGAGCATCTGCTGCCCGAGCGGGGTCGGGATCTGGCGAAGGCTCTGGTCGGCAGCGAAGGCACGCTGGCGCTCACTCTGGACGCCACGATCGGGCTGGTGCCGATCAGTCCGGCCCGGCTGCTGGTCGTCCTCGGGTATCCCGACATGGCCTCCGCCGCCGACGCGGTTCCGGCCGTGCTGGCGCACGCCCCGCTGGCCGTCGAGGGCCTGGACGCCCGGCTGGTCGATGTGGTCCGGATCGCCAAGGGTTCGGCCGCCGTGCCAGACCTACCGCACGGCGCCGGGTGGCTGATGGTCGAGGTCGGCGGCACGAACCCCGCCGAGGCGAGATCGTCGGCGCTGTCGATGGTCCGGGATGCCGCAGCCTTGGATCATGCGGTGTTGGAACCCGGCCCGGCGGCAACGGCGCTGTGGCAGATTCGGGCCGACGGGGCGGGACTGGCCGGCCGGACTCCGGACGGCCGGCAAGCCTGGCCCGGCTGGGAGGACGCCGCGGTGCCGCCGGCGAGGCTCGGTGCGTATCTCCGCGAGTTCGAGGCATTGATGGCTTCCTACGGGGTCGTCGGCCTGCCCTACGGCCATTTCGGCGACGGCTGCATCCATGTCCGGATCGATCTGCCGCTGGATCACGACGCCGAGGTGTTCCGCCGTTTCGTCGTGGACGCAGCACGACTGGTGGTGGCGCACGGCGGGTCGTGTTCCGGCGAACACGGTGACGGCCGGGCCCGCAGCGAACTGCTGTCGATGATGTACTCCGACCGCGCCCGGCAACTGTTCGCCGACGTCAAGGCCGTCTTCGACCCGCGCGACCTGCTCAACCCCGGAGTCCTTGTCCGACCGGACCCGATCGACGCCCATCTGCGCCGCCCGCAGGCGAAGTCGCTGCTGGCGACGGACGGATTCAGCTTTTCCAGGGACGCCGGTGATTTCACCACCGCCGTGCACCGCTGCGTCGGAGTGGGGAGCTGCCGGGCCGACACCGGCGCTGCCGGTGGATTCATGTGCCCGTCGTACCTGGCTTCCGGCGACGAGAAGGACGTCACCAGGGGCCGGGCACGGGTCCTCCAGGAGCTGACCAACGGCGCTCTGATCGCCGACTGGACGTCGGCGGAGGTGCACGAATCACTGGATCTGTGCCTGTCCTGCAAGGCATGTGCCAGCGACTGCCCGGCCGGCGTCGACATGGCCCAGTACAAGTCGGAGGTCCTGCACCGCTCGTACCGTCACCGGATCCGGCCCGTCGGTCACTACAGCATGGGCTGGCTGCCGCGCTGGATCTCGGTGATCGGTGCGCTGCCCGGATTCGTGCCTTCGGTGATCAACCGACTCCTGTCGCTCCGGCCACTGTCGCGGGTCCTGTTGCCGTTGGCCGGCATCGACTCCCGTCGCCGGGCACCGACATTCGCCGCTGTCGGTTTCCGCCGACAACGTCGTCGAATGCTCACCGGATCAGCGGCGGGAGACGATCGACCGCCCGTGCTGCTGTGGGCCGACTCGTTCACCGACGGGCTGAGCCCGGAGGTGGCGCGTGCTGCCGAGCGGGTGCTCGGCAGCGCGGGTTACCGGGTGATCGTGCCCGAGGACGAGGCCTGCTGCGGCCTGACCTGGATCACCACCGGGCCAGCTCACGGCCGCCCGCAAGCGGCTGCTGCGCCTGATCGACGTGCTGGAACCCTATGCGGCGAAGGGGATTCCGATCGTCGCCCTGGAGCCGTCCTGTTGCGCCGTGCTCCGCTCCGACCTGGTCGAGCTGATTCCCGACGATCCGCGCGCGGTCCGGGTCGCCCGCGCGGTGACGACGATGGCGGAACTGCTGGCCAGGACGAACGGCTGGCGGCCGCCCGACCTGTCGGGCACCCGGATCATCGTCCAGCCGCACTGTCACCAGCACGCGGTGATGGGCTTCGCCGCCGACCGCGCGCTGCTCGAGCAAAGCGCCGCCGAGGTCACCGTTCTCGCCGGATGTTGTGGCCTGGCCGGGAATTTCGGGATGGAGAAGGGCCACTACGAGATGTCGCTCGCGGTTGCGGAGAACGCCCTGCTGCCGGCCCTGCGAGGGCGGGCGAGCGGGCACCGTCGTGCTGGCCGACGGATTCTCCTGCCGGGTGCAGATGGATCAGCTGGCGGGAGTGCGGGGGATCAGCCTGTCCGAGCTGCTCGCGGCGAACCTGCCGATCAACTCATCGGTCGTCAACTGACCCGCAGCACCGCCTTCATCGTTCTTCCGGTTCGAGCGTTCCCGTCAGGTAACGCTGCAGGGTGGCGCCGACATTCGCCACCACCTGCTCGGCCGGAAGGGAAGCCAGGGGCTCGATCGCCAACAGATAGCGCCCGGTGATCAGCCCCAGGACCTGGGACATCACCAGCCCGGTGCGCAGTTCCCGCTCCTGCGGTGGCAGGTCCAGCGGCCGGATCAACGGCCCGACCAACCGCGGCACCACGAACTCCCGCAGCATCCTGGCGCGAGCGGGATCGGCCAGCGCCGATCTCAGAGCCGCTCCGATCCCGGCGCCGGCCGGCGAATCCCAGACCGACAGGATGGTGCGGATCAGCCTGACCCCGAGACCGTCGACACCCTCGGCGCCGAGTCCGAACGATGATCTTGGGTAGGTCGATCGGCACCTCGACGGTGGCCAGGAACAACTTCTCCTTGGTGCCGAAGTAATGATGGACCAGTGCGGCATCGACTCCGGCGGCCGCGGCGATCTTGCGCATCGACGCCCCCGCGAAACCCCACTCGGCGAAGCACTCCCGGGCGGCGTCCAGGATCGCCTGACGGGTGTCCGGGCTCCCCGGTCGTCGTCCGGTCCTGGCACCGCTGGTCATCGATCAGTCCTCGCCGTCTTCAGGATCAGCCATCTTCAGGATCAGTCGCCGTCAAACCTCAGTCATCGTCATGACCGGTCGCCGTCAAGCTCAGGGTGTCCGCCGCCGCAGGGTGGCGGCCGCCAAGACGAGACCAAGGATCACACAACCACCGATCACCACCAGATCCAGCCAGAACGTCGAGGTCGGTTCAGCGTTCGCCCCGACCTGCTGCAGCGCTTCGACCGCGTAGCTGAGCGGCAGGACGTCGGACACCGCCTGCAGCCAGCCGGCCATCTGATCCCGCGGGACGAACAGTCCACACAGCAGGATCTGTGGGATCACCACCACCGGAAGCAGTTGCACGGCTTGGAATTCGGTCCGGGCAAAGGCCGAGCAGAGCAGTCCGAGACCGACGCCGAGCAGCGAGGTCATCACGGCGACCAGCACCACCAGGCCGGCACTTCCCGCTGTCGTCATCCCGTACAGCAGGTAAGCGCAGGTGGACGCGACGACGGCCTGGACTGCAGCCGCGGTGCCGAAGGCGATCCCGTAGCCGAACAGCAGGTCGCCCTTGCCGGTGCGGGTGCTCATCAATCGCTCGAGCGTCCCCGACGTCCGTTCCCGCAGCATCGCGATGCTGGTGATCAGGAACATCACCGTGAACGGGAACAGCCCCAGCATGATCAGCAAGACGTTGCTGGTGACCGGTTCCGCGCCGGCGAACATCGCGTAGACCAGGCCCATCAACACCACGGGAACGACCAGCAGCAGGCCGATGGTGCGCGGATCGTGGCGCAGTTGCTGCAGGATCCGGGTGATCGAGGCGCCGAGGATGTGGGTGTTCACGAGGATGCTCCACTCTTGATCAGTTCGAGGAAGGCCTTGTCGAGGTCGGTGGTGCCGGCGCGGCGTTTGACCTCATCGGGCGTGTCGTCGGCGAGCAGCGCGCCGTTGCGGACCAGCAACAGCCGGTCGCAGCGGTTCGCCTCGTCCATCACGTGCGAGGAGACCAGCACCGTGGTGCCACCGTCAGCCCGCTCCCGGAACGACGCCCAGAGCTCTTCGCGCAGCACCGGATCCTGGCCGACGGTCGGCTCGTCCAGCACCAGAACTTCGGGATCACCGACGATGGCGCAGGCCAGCGAGGCCCGTGACCGCTGACCGCCGGACAGGGTGCCCACCACCTGGTCCCGGGCCGCGGAGAGGCCGACCTGATCGACCGCCGCCCGGGCGGCGGCCGCCGACGCCCCGGCCACCGATGCGAAGTAGCGGGCGTTCTCGATGACGGACAGATCGGGATACACCGAGGGCGCCTGGGTGACGTAGCCGACCTTGGCCCGCAGTTCACGGGAGCCTGCGGGTCGGCCGAGCACGGTGACGGTTCCCGATCGAACGAGCTGGACGCCGACCACCGCCCGGATCAGCGTGGTCTTGCCCGATCCTGACGGTCCGAGCAGTCCGGTGATCCGGCCCGCCGGGATCCGGCAGCTCAGGCCGTTGAGCACGGTCGACTTCCCGCGGACGACGACCAGATCGACGACCGTGATCGCATCGCTCATGATTCCTCCTCCAGCCCTGAATTCATCAGGTGATGAATTCAACTGAGGCAGAAGATAGACCGGCCGAAGGCCGAAGTCAACAGTCGATGAATTCTGAGCCGAGCGAAGGGTTCGGGGCCGCCGGCGGGTGGCTACCGACCCACCCGGTTAGCCTTTGGCTCATGTCTCGGAGCGTGTACATCGCCTCGCCGGAAGGTCTGTCCGGTAAGTCCTCGGTTGCGCTCGGTCTGGTCGATCTGCTGTGCCGGCAGGTCGGCCGGGTGGGCATCTACCGACCGGTGATCGACTCCGTGGGCGCCGCCGACCCGGTGATCGAGTTGCTGGTCGCACACCCCGGCGTCGAACAGGACTACGACGACGCGGTCGGCGTCACCTATCACGACCTGCATGTCGACCCGGAGGGCGCGCTGTCCCGGATCGTCGACAAGTTCGGACTGCTGTCGGCCAGGTATGACGCTGTCGTTGTGGTCGGCAGTGACTACACCGATGTCACCACCGGAAACGAATGGGCGACCAACGCGCACATCGCGGCGAACATCGGGTCGCCCGTCGTGCTGGTGGTGAGCGGCCGAGGCCGTGATCCCCAAACGATCGCCGAAACCGTCGAGCTGGCCAAAACCGAACTCATCGCCTGGCACGCGCACCCGGTGGCGGCCATCGCGAATCGGGTCGACCCCGACGACCTGCAGGAGGTGCGGGTACTGCTGGCCAGAACCGGTCTGGCGGTCGGCGGCATGCCGGAGATCCCGCTGCTGGTCGCGCCGACCGTGGCCAACCTGCAGCAGGTGATCGGTGCCGAGCTGTGGCGCGGGAAGCCGGAGCTGCTGGCCAAGGAGTCGATGGGCTTCGTCATCGCCGCGATGTCGCTGCCGAACGTGCTGACCCGGATCCGCGAGGATTTCACCATCATCGCCCCGGGTGACCGGTCGGATGTGCTGCCTGCGCTGATCCTGGCGCACCAGTCGGGGACCTTCCCGAACCTCGCATCCATCGTGCTGACCGGCGGGTACACCCCGCCGGATTCGGTGCAGCAGTTGATCGACGGGGTGCAGCAGGATCTGCCGATCCTGGTGACGACCGGCGGGACCTTCGAGACGGCGTCGAAACTCGCCAACGCCCGTGGCCGGCTCACCGCCGATTCGACGGTCAAACTCGAGGCCGCGCTGCGCGCCTTCTCCGAGTCGGTGGACACCGTCGGATTGCTGGCCGCGATCGACGTCGCCGAATCGAATGTGGTGACGCCGTTGATGTTCCAGTACCGGGTGTTCGAGCGGGCGCGGGCCGATCGGCGACACATCGTGATGCCGGAAGGTGACGACGAACGGATTCTGCGGGCGACCGCCATCCTGCTCCGGTTGGGGGTCGCCGACCTGACGTTGCTCGGCGACCAGGAGGCGATCCGGGCGAAGGCGCTCGCGCTGAACCTGGACATCGATGCCGCCGCCATCGTGTCGCCGACCGATCCGGAGCTGGTGGCGGGGTTCGCCACGGAATACACCAGACTCCGGGCCCACAAAGGGATGACCGAGCAGGTGGCGGCCGAGACCGTCACGGACGTCTCGTATTTCGGCACCATGATGGTGCACATGGGCCTGGCCGACGGCATGGTCAGCGGTGCGGTGCACACCACGGCGCACACCATCCGGCCGTCGTTCGAGATCATCAAGACCGCCCCGGGCACGAAGATCGTCTCCAGTGTGTTCCTGATGTGCCTGTCCGATCGGGTGCTGGTCTACGGCGACTGCGCGGTCAATCCCGACCCGACCGCGCCGCAGCTGGCCGACATCGCGATCTCCTCCGCCGGGACCGCCGAACAGTTCGGCATCGACCCGCGGGTGGCGCTGCTGTCGTACTCGACGGGCACCTCTGGTAGCGGTGCGGACGTGGAGAAGGTACGGGCCGCAACTGATCTCGTGCACGAGCTGCGTCCCGACCTGTTGGCGGAGGGGCCGATCCAGTACGACGCCGCGGTCGACCCGCTGGTGGCGTCCACCAAGTTGCCCGACTCACCGGTCGCCGGCAAGGCCACCGTGCTGATCTTCCCGGACCTGAACACCGGCAACAACACCTACAAGGCAGTGCAGCGCAGTGCCAACGCGATTGCGGTCGGACCGGTGCTGCAGGGACTGAACAAGCCGGTGAACGATCTGTCCCGTGGTGCGCTGGTCGCCGACATCGTGAACACCGTCGCCATCACCGCGGTCCAGGCGCAGGGCGCGCCGGCCGTGGCACCGGTCAGTGAACCGGCCGCGGCCGCGAAAGGTGTTGTCGCATGACGAGTTACGTGCTGGTCATCAACTCCGGGTCGTCGTCGATGAAGTACCAGCTGGTCGATCCCGCCGAGGGCACCGCGATCGCGTCCGGGTCTGATCGAGCGGATCGGCGGCGAGGGGGCCGCCACCCACAAGTCGCGGGGTGAATCACTGACCTTCAGCGGGTCGATCCCCGACCACGGTGCTGCACTGCGGATCATGCAGCAGCTCTTCGTCGACTCGCAGCTGGCGCTTGCCGACGTCGAGCTGGTCGCGGTCGGGCATCGGGTGGTGCACGGCGGCGCCTACTTCGGTGATCCGGTGGTGGTGGACGACGATGTGCTGCAACAGATCCGGGATCTCTCGGTGCTCGCGCCGCTGCACAATCCGGCCAACGCCGACGGGATAGCCCAGGCCATGATGGCGTTCCCGGGCATCCCGCAGGTCGCCGTGTTCGACACGGCCTTCTTCCTCGACCTTCCGGCCGCGGCCGCGACCTACGCGGTCGACCGCAAGGTCGCGGCGGAACAGCAGATCCGGCGATACGGGTTCCACGGAACCTCCCACCACTATGTCTCGCATCTGGTTCCGGTGGTGCTGGGCCGCGAGGTGGGGGAGCTGAAGACCATCGTGCTGCACCTGGGCAACGGCGCGTCCGCCTCGGCGGTCCGCTTCGGCTCCGCGGTCGAGACGTCGATGGGGCTCACCCCGCTCGAGGGGCTGGTGATGGGCACCCGCAGCGGTGATCTCGATCCCGGGGTGGTCTTCCATTTGATGCGCAACGCCGGGATGGACGCGGGCGATGTGGACAACCTGCTCAACCGCAGGTCCGGAATGGTCGGGTTGTGCGGCGTGAGCGATTTCCGGGACGTGCACAAGTTGATCGCGGACGGCGATATCCACGCCGCGGTCGCCCTCGACGTCTACTGCCACCGGGTCCGCAAGTACGTCGGTGCCTACCTTGCGGTGCTGGGTGGGGTGGATGTCATCGCGTTCACCGCCGGTGTCGGGGAGAACGACGGTGTCGTACGGGCGAAGATCCTCGAGGGTCTCGAGCCCCTTGGTATCTCGGTCGATGCGGACCGCAACGCGGTGAGATCGTCCGATCCCAGGGTCATCTCGCCCGATGGATCGCCGGTGACGGTGATGGTGGTGCCGACCAACGAGGAACTGGCGATCGCGCAGGCCACAGTGGCATTGGTCGGCTGAGGCCGGCCTTGCTCGCCGTTCTGCAGGGCCTGACCACGATCGGCGTGGTCGTCGGCGTCGGGTACCTGTTGGCCCGCACGTCTTTGCTGCCCGAGTCGACGCCGGTGGTGCTGTCCCGCCTGGTGTTCTTCGTGGCGACCCCCGCGCTGCTGCTCAGAACCCTTGCCGGGGCGTCGATCCACTCGGTGCTCTCCAGCGGCCTTGCGGTCACGGCGATCGCGACCTCGGTGGCCGTGCTGATCTTCGTGCTGATCGCCCGGTGGGGGTGGAAGCGGGACGTCGCCACCGTGGTGATCGGCGCGCTCGGCTCGTCCTACGTCAACGCCGGGAATCTGGGAATACCGCTCGCGGTCTATGTTTTCGGGGACGCATCGTATGTCGCTCCGGTGATGCTGTACCAGCTGGTGGTGCTCGCACCGATCTCGTTCGTGGTGCTGGACGTGGTGGAGTCGGGACGCCGTCCGTCCTGGCGTCGGGTGATCATCCAACCGGTGCGCAACCCGGTGATCCTGGCGTCCGTGCTGGGCATCGTGCTGGCGGCCACCGGGCAGCAGATCCCGGAGATCATCGATGCCCCGCTGACTCTCATCGCCGGGATGGCCGTGCCCGGGGCGCTGATCGCCTTCGGCATCTCGTTGCGCGGTGCGCCGTTGCCCGGCCGCGGTGGCCGGGCCGGCGATCTGGCGTTGGTCACCGCGTTGAAGATCGTGATCATGCCGCTGGTCGCATTCGCGCTGGCGCGCTGGGTGTTCGGGCTCGAGGGGGTGCCGCTGCTGGCGGCCACCATGTGCGCCGCCCTGCCGACAGCCCAGAACGTTTTCGTCTACGCCGTCCGCTACCGGGCGTCGGTGCCGTTCGCCCGGGATGTCGTGTCGACCACCACGTTGCTGTGCATCCCCGCCCTGGTGATCATCGCCGGATTGCTGAGCTGACCGGTCGGCTGTTCGATCGATCGTCGGATCAGCGGGCGTAGGTGTCCGACCAACGGGCGATCTCGTCGAGCACCCGCCGTCGGACATCCGGAAGCGACAACAGCAGATCGTGCATCCCGTCCACCACCCTGATGCAGGTGACGTGCAGGCCCAGTCGGGTCGACCACCGGGCGATGGCGTCGGGGTCGAGCACCGCATCGCCGCGGAAGAATTCGTCGGACCATTCCCGGCCACGCACCGATCTCGCCGAACACAGGACGAGAATGGGACACTCCAGCCCGAGACCGGCATGCGCCCTGGCGATCGCGCGCTGCGCCGCCGCCAGCCATTCGACCCGGACGATGCCGCCGGTGACAGGCTTCCACTCCGGGACGAAATCCCATTCGCCGCGCTCAGTGCGGTGCGTGCTGACCTGGTAGAAACTCGGTCCCGATGAAGGCAGCACCATCAGTGGGCGGTTCTTCGCCAGCACGGCGAGTGGCCGTGGTGCGAGTGCCCTGACCGGCCAGGCCGCGGGGACGTCCAGGAACGGGCTGTTCAACACCACCGCGGTGACCGGGTCGACATCGCCCTGCGCCGCACGCCGGTCGGCCAGCCATGACACCGCGATCAGCCCACCGGTGGAATGCGCGTTGATCACCAGTTCGTCGTGTCCCTCGCCGACGATGAACCCGACGGCGCAGTCGATCTCCGGGTAGTAGTCGGAGATGTCCGCCATCCTGGTCGGGGTCTGGTGCGGCAGCAGCGAGCGACCGTTCTTGCGCAGATCGATGGCGTAGAAGTCCTCACCGCGGGCGGCGTGGAAATCGGCGAGTTCGAGCTGGTGGAAATAGTCGGAGAAACCGTGGATGTACAGCACGGCCCTGTTGCTGGTTGCGGCTCCGGTTCGGCGGACCAGGGTGGCGACGACCGGACCCTCGGAGTCGCCGGGCAGTTCGACCGTGAGTGCCTCGTAGCCGGCGCCGAGGACGTCGGGCTGCGGGTTCGCGAACAACGGTGTCGCGGAAGACGGGCCGACCATCGAACAAGGGTAAGCCCAGGGGTTTGACCCGACCGTGCTGCGGATACATCACGTGAGCCGGCGTGAATCAGCACATTCTCGGGCGATGGCAAATCATCTGGAAGGCAGTTCGATCATTCCTACCTCACTCACCTCTGTCGCGGACCTCGCGGAGCCGATCGACCCACCGGTGGAACGGGAGCTGACGGCGGCTGCGCTTGCTGTCGACGGACGTGCCGACCGGGCGATCCGCCTCGCCGTCGGGGTCGGTCAGTGGCTTCCGCAGCCTGCGGCCGGCGCCACCTGGCAACGTTGGCGTTCGCTGGCCGCATTGGCCGATCGGTGATCTCACCGCCGCACGGGTGGTCGAGGCGCACACCGACGCCCTGGCCATCCTGCACGAGGCGGCGGATGATCCGGACATCCAACGGGTGCCGCTGGATGCCATCGGGGTGCAACCGGACAGCACATGGGGCGTCTTCGCGGCCGAGGGTCCCGGCGTCCGGGTCGACGCGCGGCAGGTCGGTGATCAGTGGTTGCTCACCGGGACCAAGCCCTGGTGCTCGCTGGCAGACCGACTGAGCCACGCCCTGATCACCGCGCACACCGGCGACGGGACGAGGCGGCTGTTCGCGATCTCGCTGCGCGGCGCGACGGTCCGCGCCACCGCCGACGCCTGGGTGGCCAGGGGTCTGGTCGACGTGCCCTCCGGGCCGATCGACCTCGAGGACTGCGCTGCGGTTCCGGTCGGTCCGGACGGCTGGTACCTTCGCCGGCCGGGCTTCGCCTGGGGCGGTATCGGGGTGGCGGCCTGCTGGTACGGCGGCGCGGTCGGCATCGCCCGCACACTGCGGAATGCGATGAACAGCAAGCCGCCCGACCAGATCGCCACCATGCATCTCGGTGCGGTCGACGCCGCCTTGTCAGCCGCCCGTGCCGTGCTGGGTGAGGCCGCGGTGCAGATCGACGGGACACCGGTTGCCCCAGCAGCGGCGGCGTTGCTGGCCGGGCGGGTGCGTGCGGTCGTCGCGCGCGCCGCCGAGGAGGTGATCGTCCGGGCAGGACACACACTCGGTCCGGCGCCGCTGGCGTTGGACGAGCGTCATGCCCGGCGGATCGCCGATCTGACCCTTTACCTACGGCAGCACCATGCGGAACGCGACGAGGCTGCGCTGGGACGTGCCGTGCTCGAGCTCGACGAGTGGATCTAGATGTCCGGCACGATCACCGATGCGTCCTTCGATCATCGGGACGTCGGCACCGCTGCGCAGGAGTGGTCGGCGACCGGGCTGATCGACAATGCCTCGACTCTTGACCTTGCCGGTCTGCGCCGGCTGATCGTTGTTGCGGCACATCCGGACGACGAGTCGCTCGGTGCCGGCGGCCTGATCGCAACGGCGGCCGGCCGGGGAGTGCCGGTGACCGTCATCGTCGCCACCACCGGCGAGGCCTCGCATCCGCAGTCACCCACCCTGCTCCCTGCGCAACTCGCACCGATCCGGCGGGCCGAGGTGCTGGCGGCGGTTCACCGACTCGCCCCCCAGGCGGTGGTGGTCCAACTGGATCTCGGGGACGGCAGGCTCGCGGCGTCGGTGGACTGAGTTTGCCGCCGAGATCCGTTCTGTGGTCGATGGTGTCGTTGATAGCGGCATGGGTGTCGATGGGGACGTCTTGGCCGCCGGAGACGGTGTCTGGCTGGCGGCGCCGTGGCGACACGACCGACATACCGATCATGCCGCCGCCGCGGAGGCCGCGCGGCGGGTCGCCGCCGCGACCGGCTGCCGGTTGCTGGAGTTCCCGCTCTGGGCGTGGCACTGGGGCCGGCCGACGGACGAGCCGTTCGCCGACCATCCACTGCTGGCGCTCGAGCTGTCCGAAGATGTCGCCGGGGCAAAGGATCTGGCCATGACGGAGCACCGGAGCCAGACGGAGCCGTTGTCAGCGGCCGCCGGCGATGAGGCGGTGGTCGGGCCCGCATTTGCCGAGCACTTCCGCCGCCGCCGCGAGGTGTTCATCGACGGCACTCCGACCAGCCTCGACCGGCCGTTCTTCGACGACTTCTACTCCGGGGAAACCGATCCGTGGGGTTTCGAAAGCCGTTGGTACGAGAAGCGCAAGCGGGCGCTGACCGTCGCCAGCCTGCCGCGGGAACGGTTCACCTCCGCCTTCGAACCGGGTTGCGCCATCGGCGTGCTGACCGCGGAGCTCGCCGGGCGCTGCGAGAGTCTCTTGGCCACCGACATTTCCGAGCTCCCGCTGCAGCAGGCGCGTCGCCGGCTGGCCGGGCAGCCCGGTGTCCGGTTCGCCCAGCTGCAGGTGCCGCAGGAATGGCCGGACGGCCCCTTCGACCTCGTGGTTCTCTCGGAGATCGGATACTACTGCGGCCCAGCCGATCTCAGCAGGCTGATCAGATCCGCGGTCGCATCGTTGACCGCCGACGGTGTGCTCGTGGCCTGCCACTGGCGTCATCCGGTTGCCGAGTACCCGATCTCGGGAGATGCGGTCCACCGGCAACTCCGGGCCGAGTCCGGTCTGGCCGTGCTCAGTGAGCATGTCGAAGAGGACTTCCGGCTCGATGTGCTGGTCAGGCCGCCGGCGCGCTCCGTTGCCCGGCGAGACGGGTTGCTGGGATGACGTTCTCAACCGTCGAGATGGCGACCATCGGGGTGGTGGTACCGGCTCGCAACGAAGAGCGTCGGCTACCCCGCTGTCTGGCCGCGATTGCGGCGGCGGCGACTGCGTTGCGGACCGGCGACGGCGAGATTCCACGGCTCCGGGTGGTGGTGGTCGCGGACAGGTGCACCGATACGACCTTCGACATCGCCTCCGGGTGGCCGGGTGTCGAGGTGGTGGTCAGCGATGCGGGGCGAGTCGGTGCTGCGCGCGCCGCAGGCATCGACCATCTTCTGCGCACCGAGCACGACCTCGGTACCGCCGATCGGCAGATCTGGATCGCCTGCACCGATGCCGACTCCGCCGTCCCGGTCGAGTGGTTGCGACTGCAGTTGCACCACGCCAGGGCCGGGATCGAACTGGCGCTGGGCACGGTTGCGCCGGACCCACAGGAACTCGCTGCCGGACTCCTTGCCGCGTGGCGGCTGCGGCACCTGGTCATCGACGGCCATCCGCACGTGCACGGCGCCAACCTCGGGATCCGGGCTGACACCTACCGGGCCGCAGGCGGATTCCAGGATGTGGCGGCCCACGAGGATGTCCTGCTGGGCATCGCCGTGCGGGCGAACGGCGCGCGGGTGATCAGCACGGCGGCCGGGCCGGTGCTCACCAGCGGCCGCACCCAGGGCCGGGCACCGCTCGGAATGGCTGCCTACCTGCGGGAGTTGGAGAGCGACCACCTGCCAATGGAGGCTTGACGTCCGGCCCGAGTCAGCTGACACGGCTGGTTCGGGTGAAAGGTCTGCTCGGGCGGTCACAGGACCAGGCAGAACTCGTTGTCCTCGGGATCTGTCATCACGATGAACCTGTCGTCGTCGCTGGTCGATTCCCGGAGGATGCGCCCACCTGCGGCGACCGCGCGGTTCGCCGCTGCTACCACCTCGTCCCAGGAATGGCCGGGTGAAGCAGGTATGTCGAGGTGAACCCGGTTCTTGCCACGCTTCGGCTCGGGTACTCGCTGAAAGTAGATCCTCGGGGACGCCCCTTCGGGATCAATGATGGTGCAACCGCTCTCGGCGACCTCGGCCGAGATACCGTGCGCCAGGTCGTAGGCTGCCCAGCTCTGGTATCCGGTGGGCGGTGGCTCCTCGACGTAGCCCAGCACCCGGCACCAGAACGACGCGAGTACGGACGGTTGGCGACAGTCGATGGTGACACCGAAGCGAGCGGCCATGGTTCGACATCCTCATAGGTTTGTCAGTTTCGTCAGTGGTGCTGCCGGTCGTGATCAGGGTTTGCGGGCCACACAGAAGATCCGTCGGAACGGGAACAGCGTGCCCTCCGGCCGGGCCGGGTACTCCTGCCGCAGCATCGCGGCGTACTCCGCCTCGAAGTCCTCGGCCCGCTCGGGCGGCAACGCGGCCAGTACCGGCCGTAAGGCGGTCCCGCGCACCCAGTCGAGCACCGGGTCGGTACCGGAGAGCAGATGAACGTAGGTCGTCTCCCACGCGTCGGGAATCCAGCCGCAGTCCAGCAGCAGAGTCGCGTAGCCGGAAGGATTGTCGACCCGGTCGAACTGCCGCAGCACGCCATCGCGGAGCGCGCCGGCCCAGCGGTCGGATTCGCCGAGTTCGCGGAGCCGGCGGTAGGCGGGCGCGCCGAGGTTGCCGGGGACCTGGAAGCCCAGCCACCCACCGGAGGGCAGCGCCGCCGCCCACGACCGGATCAACTCGCGATGGGTCGGAACCCATTGCAGCGCAGCATTGCTGATCACCACATCGGTGCGATCATCCGGCTGCCAGGCGTCGATGTCGCCGAGCTGGAACGTCAGCCGCGGGGAAACGGAGGACTCGGTTGCGGTCGCCAAGTCGATCATCTCGGCCGACGAGTCGATCCCGACGATCTCGGCGTCCGGCCAACGCTCGGTCAGCGTCGCGGTCTGGTTGCCCGGACCACAGCCCAGGTCGACCACCCGTCGCGGTCGCTCGGCGCCGATCCGGTCGACCAGCTCGAGGAACGGCCGGCCGCGCTCATCGGCGCGGCTGAGGTACTGCGCGGGATCCCACTTCACGATGTCGACAGTAGGACAGTTGCAATGAGGAAAGTGGCATGCAGGACAGTGGGAGGGTGGAGTGATGATCGGAGAGCCGGAGTTCGAGCGGGGTACCGACGGCCCGCGGGTGATCGTCGTCGCCGTCGACGGAACGACCACCTCCCTTCGTGCGGCGGCGTACGCCGCGGGTCTGGCCCGGCGACAGTCCGCGGAACTGGTGGTGATCTTCGTCAGTGGGCCGTCGGCGATGACCGGGTTGATCCCCGAGGCCTCGGTGCTGCTGCGGGACGCGCAGCAGGACATCGCCGCCGAGCTGCGGCAGCAGGTCGAGAACGGCGCCCGGCTGGCGGGCATCCGGGCCCGCTTGGTCGAGGTCAAAGGTGATGCCTACACCGAGATCTCGCGGGTCTGCACCGAGGTGCTGGCCGATGCGGTGATCGTCGGAGCGTCGACATCGGCCGGCCACCGGATCGTCGGTTCGGTCGGTGTGCGACTGGTGCGCGCGGGCCGTTGGCCCGTCACCGTCGTTCCCTGACCGCGAAGGCAAACCCCGGAGAGTCAGGTTCAGCCGAGGTCGACGGGATCGGGCTCCCCGGGGTCCGCGGCTCCGTCACGTTCGTCCCGTTCCGCCCACTCCAACAGCGGCTCGATGGAGAACACCGCGTCGTCGATCCCGGCGTGCAGATCACCGAGCTCGGCGAACCTCGCGGGCACCGTCGCCATGGTGAAGTCCTGCGGGAGGACGCCGTCGACCTCGTCCCAGGTGATCGGCGTCGACACCGTTCCGGTCGGAACGCCGCGGACCGAGTAGGCGCTGGCGATCGTGTGGTCCCTGGCGTTCTGGTTGTAGTCGACGAAGAGCTTCTTCGGGTCGCGATCCTTGCGCCACCACGTCGTCGTCACGTCGTCGGGCGCCCGCCGCTCGACCTCGCGGGCGAAGGCCAGGGCGGCCCTGCGGACGTCGGCGAAACCCCAGCGCGGCTCGATCCGCACATAGATGTGCATGCCCTTGCCGCCGGAGGTCTTCGGCCAGCCGACCGCCCCGAGCTCGTCGAGCACCTCGTGGGCGACATGGGCAACCCGCCGGACCGTCTCGAAATCACAGTCCGGCATCGGGTCCAGGTCGATCCGCCATTCGTCCGGCTTCTCGGTGTCGGCCCGCCTCGAGTTCCACGGATGGAACTCGACCGTGGACATCTGCACCGCCCAGATCACGCTGCCCAATTCGGTGACGCACAGCTCGTCGGCTGTCCGCTTGAACCGGGGGAAGAACAGTTGGACGGTCTCCACCCATGGCGGAGCTCCGCGGGGAAGTCGTTTCTGGTGCACCTTGTCGCCGCTGAGCCCCTCCGGGAACCGGTGCATCATGCAGGGCCGCTCGCGAAGCGCCCGGACGATCCCGTCACCGACACTGAGGTAGTACTGGGCCAGATCCAGCTTGGTCGCGCCGGTCGCCGGGAAGTAGACCCGCTCGGGATGGGTGATCCGCACCGTGCGGTCACCGACGACGAGTTCCACCGGTTCGCTGGTATCGCGGGTGCGGGCCACGACGACAACCTACCGATCCGTGGGCGGCGACGACCCGGGACCACCCGCAAGCTGATCGTCCGGGCCGAGGAACAGACTGCTACGAGCGGACCACACCGGCAACGGCATGGTCGATCGGGGTGGACCCGCCGACCACGTCAAGCGAAAGCCCGGCGGTCCGCGGCTCGTCGAGCAGGGCGAGCAGAACCGCCGCAACGTCCTCCCGCGGGATCTGACCGCGCTCGGTGTGTTCGGCCAACGTGACCGCGCCGGTGCCCGACGCCATGGTCAGTCCGCCGGGTCGCAGGATCGTCCAGTCCAGATCGCGCGACCGGATGGCGTCGTCCGCCGCCTTCTTGGCCTCGATGTAGGCGCCGAAGACGTCGTCGTGGTCAGGCTGTCGACCCGCGTCGGCGCCGATGGCGGACACCATCAGGTAACGGCGCACGCCGGCCAGCTCGGCTGCGTCGGCGAGCAGCACCGCACCGCCGCGGTCCATGGTGTCCTTCCGGGCGGCGCCGCTGCCCGGTCCTGCTCCGGCGGCGAACACCACGGCGTCCGCGCCGTCGAGGATCTTGGCCAGGTCGGCGGCGCTGCCCGACTCCAGATCGAACAGCTCGGGGTGCGCGCCGACCGCGATCAGGTCGGGCTCCTGTTCCCGCTTTCGCACCAGCCCGACCGGATGCGCCTCCCGTCCGCCCAGCAGTTTGGCCAGCCGCAGCCCGATCTTGCCGTGTCCACCCGCAATGATCACTCTCATGACGACCACCGTACCCAGCGCGGCGCGGTCGGAAACCAGGCCCGGTCAGCCGTGCGGTGTGGACCGGGATCAGCCGGTCGCTCGCTGCGCCGAACCTGCTGCCGTGTTCGAGACGGATCGGGTCCATTGCGAGATGCTCTGCAACACGGCACTATTCACCCGCTGTCCGCTGTTCCGGATTTCCCCGCGGACTTCCGATCGGCCGGCGATCGGCTGGCGTCGAGCCGGGCCCGGAGCCGCTCCGCCAGGTCGTCCGGAGCCGGTAGGGACAGCAGCACCTGGGCGAAGTCGTGACCCTGCAGCTCCAGCCGGATGCCCGGCGTGTGTCGCGTGGTGACCGCAAAGATCTTGCGGCCCTTGGCTCGCCAGGTGCCGATCCGGGTGCGCCAGGGCACGGCGAGCCCTGGCGCACGGAGACCGTGCACCAGCCGGTACGGCTCGGCGACGACCTCGACCGTCTGAATCTGCGACCAGGGGATCGTCAGGTCCGATCGACGCAGCGCCGCCCATTTCTCGCCGCCGGTCAGCACGACCCGCAATTCGTCCGCAGCCAACTCGATCTCAGCCATCGTCACTCCTATATTCGCAACTTCGATAATAATAGCACCTGTGCGAGAATGATCGGATGTCGTCGGCCGATCTGCTGCTGCATCCGCTGCGCCTGCGGATCATCCAGGCGTTCCTCGGCGACCGGGAACTGACCACCGGGCAACTCCGCAGCGAGATCGACGGCGTCCCACCGGCGACGTTGTACCGGCAGGTCGCGATGCTCGCCAAGGCCGGTGTCCTGCTGGTGGTGGGTGAGCGCCAGGTCCGTGGCACCGTCGAACGCACCTACGCACTGTCCACCGCCGACGCCCAGATCTCGGACGAGGATCTGGCGAACATGACACCGGAAGATCATCGCCGGGCCTTCATGGCATTCCTGGCCGGGCTGCTGGCGGACATGGACCAGTACCTCGATGCCGGGCACGTCGATCTGGAACTGGACGGCGCCGGTTATCGAACCGTCGGCCTGTGGCTCAGCCTTGACGAACTCGCCGAGATGGTGGCCGAGATCGGCGCCGTCGTGCAGTCCAGGACGGCCAACCGGCCCGCTCCCGACCGGACGCGGCGGATGCTCAGCACCGTGCTGATCCCGCTGCCCACGCCACGACGACCCGCTCGCCGTCACAGCCGACGACACACCCGACGTCGCCGCTGACGAAACGCTGGACGAGACCGCACCACGACCCGGTCGATAGCAGCGGTGCCGACCGGCCCGCGCCGATCGGTCGGGGTGCTGCATCATCAACACATGCCAGCGTGGTTGGGCCTGCTCCTGCTGGTCATACCCGTGCTCCTGGCCGCGATTTTCGGCACCAGGCAGGTCAAGGAATCCCGGCAGGCACGGCAGCTCGGCGCCGTTCCGGACGGCTGGCTGCCGGCGCGCGGCGTGGTCGTGGACGAGCGAACCTCGCGTCGGCGGCGCAAGGCCGCGGACGGATCCCTGCAACCGGTTCGGCAGCCGATCATCACGTTCCAGTCCGCCGACGGGCGGGAGATCACCTTCAGCTCCCGCATCCATGCGCCCGGAATGCCGCGCCCCGGCACCCTGGTCGAGGTGTATCACGACCCCGCGGATCCGACCCGGGCCTGCATCGCACCGGAATCGTTGGGCGACATCACCCCGCCGCTTGGTCTGGCCGAGAAATACGTCATCGGCAACATCTGGTTCCTGGCCGTCGTGGTGACGGCGATCTTCGCCTTTGTCCTCTTCGACGCCTGAGCGATCGGGCCGGCCGCGGTCAGCCTGTCGCTGTCACCACGCTGCGGACATGCCGCAGGCCGGCCGCCGCCCAATCGGCGTGCAGGGTCTGGAAGAGCTCCCAGGCCTCCCGGGCCGGCCAGTCGGGCGGCAGCAACGATTCGGGCAAACCGGGGTCGAGTCGCGGGAAGAGTCGCCAATCGTCGATCAGCGCCAGATAACCGGCGAACGCCTGCTCATCGGGCAGCACGGTGTGCTCGAGTTTGCTGCGGTGGCGGGTCAGGAACGCGGTGTACTGACCGCGCAGCGCCGTCAGATCCCACCAGGTCGCGACATCGACGTCGGTCAGGTGCTGGGCTGCGAACCAGGTGACGTAGTCGTCCAGCCCCGCTGCCTGGAGCAGAGCCCTGGTCGGCTCGGCCAGCGGCCGCGGGGCGATCCACACCCCGGAGCTCACCGTGCCGAAGCCCAACCAGGAGAGCTCGGTCCGCAGCTGGTGACGGCGGTGCCGATCGGCTTCGGGCACCGAGAAGATCGCCAGCACCCAGCCGTCCTCGACGGTGGTCTGCGGATGCCGGAAGATCCGCCGGTCGCCGGTGACCAGGTCCTGCAGGCCGGCCTCGGTCAGCTCGTAGCCGGCGATGCCGGACCGTCGGGTGGCCGCCAGGAAGCCACGAGACTTCAGCCGCACCAGTGCCTGACGAACCGCGGGCTCGCCGACGCCCGACCAGTTCCAGGCAGCGGATCAGGTCGGCGACTGCAATCCAGCCGCCGAGTTCGCGCAGGTAGGAACCGGCGAACGAGACGATCAGCGATCCCGGTGAGCCCGCTCGTTCAGGGGGCAAGACCGCCGAACCGGTGGGGCGGGGCATGGCGTCTCCGGTAGGTCCAGGGTGTTCGGCTTCGCCGGGCGCGCCTATCGGACGGTCAGCGCGCGGATCGTGTCGACGGCGTCCCACACCTCGGTGAACGACGCCGGCAACGGCGACAGCCCGATGCGGATCGTGCTGGGGGTGCGGAAGTCGGCGAGCACGCCGGCCTCGATGAGTCGGGCGCAGACCTGCCTGGCGTCGGGCCGGTTGATGCTGACGTGCGCTCCGCGCCGCTCCGCCTGCCGGGGCGATCCCAGTGAGAAGCCCTGCGGCAGCAGCCATTCGTCGGTCAGCGAGACCACCATCTCGGTCAACGCAACGGCTTTGGCCCGGATGGCCGCGATACCGGCCTCGGCGATCACCGCAGCGCCCTCCCGGACGGCCAGCACGCCGAGCAGCGGCGGGGTCCCGGACAGCATCGCCCGCACACCCGGTGCCGGCAGGTAGCCCTGCTCCATCTCGAACGAGTCCTTGCGGCCGAGCCAACCCCAGATGGGCTGGTCGATCTCGTCGTGGTGCCGGGCGTTGACGTAACACAGCGCCGGTGCGCCAGGACCGGCTCCGACGAACTTGTAGGTGCAGCCAACGGCGAAGTCGACATCCCAGTCGTCCAGGGAGATCTCGCTGGAGCCGACCGAATGGCACAGGTCCCAGACCACCAGAGCGCCGGCCTGATGGGCGATGTCGGTGATGGCCTGGCAGTCGGCGAGGTAGCCGGAGTGGTAAGCGACATGGCTCAGGGTGACCACGGCGGTCCGCTCGTCGAGGACGGCGGCGACGTCGTCGACCGTGATCCCAGTGCCGGGCGCTGCCTGCAGCCAGACCAGCTCGAGATCGAGGTCGCGGGCGAGCGACTCGACGACGTAGCGGTTGGTGGGGAAGTTGTCCCGGTCCAGGATCACCCGGCGCCGGCCGGGCCGCAGGTTCAGGGCGGCGCGCATCGACTTGTAGAAGTTGACCGTCGTGGAGTCGGCGATCACGGTCTGGCCCGGCGCCGCACCGAGCGCGGCGGCCGCCAGTTCGTCACCGACGATCTCGGGCAGCTCCATCCAGCCCTCCGACCAGCCGCGGATCAGCCGACCCGCCCACTGCTGCTGGGCGAACTCGGCCCAGACCGCGGGAATGGACGCCAGCGGCCTGCCCAGGGAGTTGCCGTCCAGGTAGGCGACAACGTCGTCGGTCTGCGGCAGGTAGCGGTCCCGGAACGGGGCGAGCGGATCGTCGGCGTCGGCCGCCAGCGCCCGGTTGCGGTCGAAAACTGCCAGTTGATCAACGCTTGTCACGCCGGGGTTCCTTTCGAGGGTTCGTCCTGCCGGCCGATTTCGGTGCGGACGGCGAACAGTTCCGGGAAGAATGTCAACGACAACGCCCTGGCCAGGAAGCCGACACCGCTCGACCCGCCGGTGCCGCGCTTGTGGCCGATGATGCGTTCGACGGTCTTGAGATGACGGAACCGCCAGGTCTGGAAGGTGTCCTCGATGTCGACCAGCTCTTCGCAGGTCTCGTAGACGTCCCACTGGTGCTCCGGGTCGTCGTACACGTCGGTGAAGACCCGGACCAGATCGGTGTTCAGGATGTGCGGCTGGGAGAAGTCCCGTTCGGTGAGCGCGGTGGGGATCGGATACCCGCGCCGCGCCAGGTAGAGCAGGAACTCGTCGTACAGGCTGGGGTTGTGCAGGTCCCGCTCGAGTTGTTCCGCCACCTCGGGATCGTGGGCGAACACCGCCACCATGGCGGGGTTCTTGTTGCCCAACAGGAACTCGAGCGTGCGGTACTGCGCCGACTGGAACCCGGACGATTTGCCCAGCTTGTCCCGGAACTGGGAGTACTCGGTGGGCGTCAGGGTGGCCAGGACGGACCACTGGTCGGTCATCTGCCGCTGCACATGCTTGACCCTGGCGAGCCGCTTGAGCGCCGGGGCCAGCTCGTCGGCGGCGATCAGGGCCATCGCCGAGCGCACCTCGTGGATCACCAGCTTCATCCACAGCTCGGTGGTGTGGTGCACGATGATGAACAGCATTTCGTCGTGGTGGTCCGAGATCGGCTGCTGCGCGCCGAGCAATTCGTCCAGGTGCAGGTAGCTCCCGTAGTTCAGGCCGCGCAGGTCGCGTTCGATGCCGTCCTCGAGCGGTCGGATGTTCGTCTCGGTCATGCCCACCTCCAGCGGGTTCGTCACCCACTGTATTGCGAACAACTGACGAACGTCAAGCAAACGCAATATCGATCAGAGAAGCAGATCCGGCCGGGTCAGCGCTTCGATCCGGTCCGCTGCGGCCGGGCAGAGTTCGACCAGTCGGTCCCGATCGCCGAGGACGAAGTCGTGCCAGTCGAAGCCGGGTGAGACCACGGTCGACACCAGGGCCCACGGGCCGTCCGTCGACGAGCCCTGCCACCAGTAGGCGGGGACGTGGAACTGCGGCAGCTGACCGGCCTGGACATCCGGGCCGATCACCACCTGGTGGTGCGCGCCCTCCGGGTCGATCAGCAGCATCCGCAGCGGTGAACCCGAATGGTGGAAATAGATCTCGTCGGCGTGCAGCCGATGCATCGCCGAGAAGTCGCTGCCGATCAGCATGAACAGGATCGCGGATGCGCCGCCACCGGTGAAGGTCCGGCGGAACAACCCGCCCTCCAACGGGAGCAGCTCGAGATCCAGTGCTGCTGCCAAGGCCTCCCCGGCGGCGATGCCGTCCAGTTCGGTGGCACCGCCTTCGTCGCCGGGCATCTCAGCCGGCCATCACCGGGACCGCCGCCAGTGCCGAGGCGAGATCCTCGTCGGAGAGCCCGGAATCGATCATCGATCCGCTGAGGTAGGCCTCGTAGGCCGCCAGGTCGAGCAGGCCGTGACCGCAGAGCGCGGTGACGATCACCTTCTCCTCGCCGGAAACCTTGCAGGCCAATGCCTCCGCCATGGTGGCCGCCAACGCGTGGGTCGGCTCCGGGGCGGGCACGATGCCCTCGGTGCGGGCGAAGGTGATGGCGGCGGCGAAACATTCGGTCTGCTCGACGGCGATCGCCTCCATCAACCCGAGCTCGTAGACGTGCGAGATCAGCGGCGCCATCCCGTGATACCGCAGGCCGCCGGCGTGAATCGGATCCGGGACGAAATCATGGCCGAGCGTGTGCATCTTCATCAGCGGGGTGAAACCCGCGGTGTCACCGAAGTCGTAGCGGTACTCACCTCTGGTCAGCGAAGGACACGAGGCAGGTTCGACCGCCCGGATGATCGGGCTCTGCCGACCTGCGAGCTTCTCCCTGATGAACGGGAAGGCCAAACCGCCGAAGTTGGAACCACCGCCGGTGCAACCGATCACCAGGTCGGCACCCGATTCCCCGGCCATGGCCAACTGCAGCAGGGCCTCCTCGCCGATGATCGTCTGGTGCAGCAGGACATGATTGAGCACCGAGCCGAGGGCGTACTTGGTGTCGGGGTTGCTCGCAGCCACCTCGACCGCTTCCGAGATCGCAATGCCCAGTGAGCCCGAATGATCGGCCGGGAACGAGCGTCCGGCGGAGGTCAACTGCGACGGCGAACGGTGCACCCGGCCGCCGAACGTCTCGATCAGCGTGCGGCGGTAGGGCTTCGCGTCGTAGGACGCGCCGACCTGCCAGACCTCGCAGTCCACGTCGAAGAGCGCACACGCAAAAGCCAAGGCGGTACCCCACTGTCCGGCGCCGGTCTCGGTGGTGAGCTTCCGGATTCCGGCCTTGGCGTTGTAATACACCTGTGGGACAGCTGTGTTCGACTTGTGCGAGCCGGACGGCGAAACGCCCTCGTACTTGTAGTAGATGTGTGCCGGTGTGCCGAGCGCCTTCTCGAGCCGGTGCGCCCGATAGAGCGGGCTCGGCCGCCACAGCCGGTAGATGTCCTGCACCTCGTCCGGGATGGGGATGTACCGATCGCTGGACACCTCTTGCAGGATCAGGTCCATCGGGAACAGCGGAGCGAGATCGTCGGGCCCGACGGGCTCGTGGGTGCCGGGGTGCAGTGGCGGCGGCGGGGGAGCGGGCAGATCCGGAATGATGTTGTACCAACTGGTCGGCATCTGCGACTCGTCGAGCAGGTACTTGTGCTGCCGGATGGTCATGGCCCAGCCTCCTGTGATGGGCCGACGCCGACCCGGAAACCGAGGCTATCCCGTGACGGACAGTCGTACCCGATATGGTCCGGCCGTACCCGGCCGACCGGGTGATCTCACCTCGAGACCCGCAGAGCCGAAAGCCGCAAATGCCTCAGAACCCCCAATTATCGGGCAATTCGACTAATTAACGCAGCGAAAGATGCGAATAACGCAGGGTAGTGATGAGCGCGATTCTTCACTCGTGTGCGGTGAATTCCGCCAATTGCTGTTCGATTTCGCGGACTTTCCGATCCTGACGGCGTCCCTCTGGGTGAACATCGACAGGCATTGAGATACAGGCGTTATCGTGCTGCGTGTCACCAAAGATCGTGATCCGATCGGGTGTACAAGCCTCCTCCGCTCCGTTGATTCGGCCGTTCTCACCGGCACGTGCAACGGACCTCCATGACCGGCATCGGGACGGGATACAACTGTGCGTGATCGTGATGAGGTTGCCGGCAAGCCCGTGACGACACCGAGACCGCGCACGCGGGGCGCTCGACCGAGCCGCTTCCGCGCGCCCGCCGTGCTGTTGCTGCTGGCCGCATTGGTGCTCGGGATGACGGCGGTGAGCGGGTCCGGCAACCTGGCGTCCGCGGCGCCGTCGGCCAGCGACTGGCAGCGGCTACGGGAGTGCGAATCCGGCAACAACTACTCGATCAACACCGGGAACGGCTACTACGGCGCCTACCAGTTCGACCTGTCGACCTGGCGGAGCGTTGGCGGCACCGGGTATCCACATCAGGCGAGCCCGGCGACCCAGGATGCGCTCGCTCTTGCCCTCTGGCAGCAACGGGGGTGGAGCCCCTGGGTCTGCGCCAGGATTCTCGGTCTCGGGAACAACCCTGATCCCGATCCGCCGGTTGGCGCCGTCGACCCCATCGTGAACAACGGATTGACGGCGAGCGTGTCGGGCTGGGCGTTCGACGCCAGCAACTACGGGCAGTCGATCCAGGTGCACGTCAACGTCAACGGGAACCGCAACGTGTTCACCGCGGACCAGCCGCGACCGGAGCTGGCCCAGTACGGAATGCCTGGCATCCACGGATTCCGGGTCTCGGTGCCGCTGGAACGCGGCCGCAACAACGAGATTTGCGTCTGGGCGATCGGCATTGCCGCGAACAACGTCACCCAGGTCAGCTGTTCCACCGTCGGCCCTGCCAGTTCCCCGCCGGTCGGCGCCGTCGATCCCGTCGTCCACAACGGGATGACGGCGAGCGTGTCGGGCTGGGCGTTCGACGCCGACAACTACGGGCAGTCGATCCAGGTGCACGTCAACGTGAACGGGGTCCGGAACGTGTTCACCGCGAATCAGCCGCGACCGGAGCTGGCCCAGTACGGAATACCTGGCATCCACGGATTCCAGGTGTCGGTGCCCCTCGAACGTGGCCGTAACAACGAGATCTGCGTCTGGGCGATCGGCATCGCGTCGAACAACGTCGCCCAGGTCAGCTGTTCCACCGTCGGCCCAGCGGACGCTGCGCCGGTCGGCGCCGTCGATCCCGTCGTGCACAACGGGATGACGGCGGCCGTGTCGGGCTGGGCGTTCGACGCCCGCAACTACGGGCAGTCGATCCAGGTGCACGTCAACGTGAACGGGGTCCGGAACGTGTTCACCGCGAATCAGCCCCGACCGGAGCTGGCCCAGTACGGGGTGTCGGGCATCCACGGATTCCAGGTGTCGGTGCCGCTGGAACGTGGCCGGAACAACGAGATCTGCGTCTGGGCGATCGGCATCGCGACCAACAACGTCACCCAGGTCAGCTGTTCCACCGTCGGTCCGGCCGATGCCCCACCGGTCGGCAATGTGGAGAGCATCACGGCCACCGGACTGAAGGCCCGGGTGGTCGGTTGGACCTTCGACCCCAAGTCGCCATCGACGTCGACCAGGGTGCACGTCTATGTCAATGGTGTCGGCCGATCGTTCGTGGCAGGCAGTCCGCGCAACGACGTGAACCAGGCGTTCTCGATCGGCGGTGCACATGGCTTCGACGTGGAGGTGCCGTTGACCGCGGGTGACAACCGGGTCTGCGTGTACGGAATCGGGGTGGCGACCGGAAACAACAAGCTGCTCGCCTGCCGGACCGTGCCCGGAACCGCGGCTGCGGCGAGAGTGGCCGCAGCTCCGCCCGAGGTCAGCCACCCTGGGCGCGCCGGCTGGCACGCTCATGGAGACGCTGACTGCGGCTCGACGCCGAGTTCGCCGCCGCTCAGTCCCGTCGGTGCCGGCGACCGACCCGAGCACGGCTTCGGTTCCCGCGACCACCGGGACACCGGCGCCGACTGACACCTCCGCGCCGTCCACCTCCTCGATGCCGCGCGCCGGCATCGGTGAGTTCGAGCACCGCGGCCACAACCGGGGCAGCACCGTCAACGGTCGTCAGCACCCCGACGGCGCTCCCTGCAGCCAAGGGTGCCTTCGACGCATTGGTGGTGTCGGGGACGACTGGCACCCTGACCGGGTGGATCGCCGATCCCACTGCCGATGCCGCTGGCAGGTGGGTCCGGATCACGATCAACGGCGTGACCCATGACGTGTTCGCCGGCACCGCCCGGGCCGATGCCACCGACACCGGAGGCGTTGCCGCCCTTGGCTTCACCGACCCGGTGACCCTGGCTGCGGGTGCCAACGAGGTCTGTCTCTACGAGATCGATGGCGGCGGTGGAATCAGCACAGCTCCGGTGGTCTGCCGGACGGAGGTCGTGTCATGAGTTCCGCTGGTCCCCGGAGGGCTGGTGGTCGATCGGCCAACCTGGCCACGCTCGCCGGGGTGCTCGCGCTGGCGGGTTCCCTGGTGGTGGCGATCGTCGGTCTCTCGCCGGCCGGAACCAGCGGCGCCGGGTCGAACGCGTCGGTGGCCGGCGGGCTGGTCGCGGCCAACAGCAGCGCCGTCGGGTACGTGCCGTCCGGCCTGGCGATCAACCGGTCGTGGCCGGTCCAGTCCGCCTCGATCAGCGACTTCACCAGGGACGCCGGGATCTACAGCATCACCTCCAGGACGGACGTCGGCGTGCGTTCGGCGCTGTCCACCGGTCTGGTCGCGCTCGCCAGAATCAGCTGCGGCGGCGACCGTTCGGCGAATCCGTCGTCGGACCATCCGCGGGGCAAGGCCTGTGACTTCATGCAGACCTATACGACCAGCGCCGGCGTGCAGATCGGCTGGCGGCTGGCGAACTGGTTCGTGGCCAACCAGGCGGTGCTCGGCGTGAACTACGTGATCTGGCAGAACCAGATCTGGGTCGCGGGGTCGCCCAGCCGGTGGACGCCCTACCAGTCGTCTGCCTACGGGTGTCCGGACCCGACCAACATCACCGGGTGCCACATGGACCACGTGCACGTCAGCTTCTACTGATCAGGCAGGTCGCGCAGGGTCGACTGATCAGGCCCACAGGTCGTCCAGGGTCGGCAGGGCGATCCGCGCCGATGCCCCGATACGGCGCGGGGTCGGCCGGGGCGGTGAGACGTCTTCGACCTCCATGGTGGCCACCGCTGCGTCGTCGAGGAACCGGCTGATCGGCGCGATGCTGTGCTTGTCGTCGCGGGCGCGGCGATGGTGCGGCATCCGCAGCGGCGCGTACAGCGACAGCTGGTCCTTGGCTCTGGTCACGGCGACGTAGAACAGCCGTTGCTCCTCGACCAGGCCGGCCGAAGAGGTCAAGGCCATGTCCGAGGGGAACGCGCCGTCGACCATCCCGATCACGTGCACGATCGGCCACTCGAGACCCTTGGCGGAGTGCACGGTCGACAGCACCAGGTAGTCGTCATCCAGGTGCGGCGGACCGGCCAGGTCGCCGGTCGACGCCGGCGGATCGAGGGTCAGTTCGGCGACGTAGGACGCCAGATCCGGCGCATCGGCGGCGGCCGCCGCCAGCCGGTCGAGGTCGGCGATCCGGACCACCGCGTCCGGGTAGCGAACGGTGAGCAGCGGCCGGAGGAAGCCAAGGCAGGCCGCTGCCCGGTCGCCGATCCGTCGCCGACCGCGGGCCGCGGCGAGCCCGTCGAGGGTTGCCGCCAGCGCGACCCGGGACACCGCCGGCGCAGCCGCGATCGCTTCGGCATGCCCATCGCGGCCGTCGCCGGGATTCGTCGTGCGGCTGGTCGTGTCGACTTCCGGATACCTCGGTCTGGTCGCCGGGCGCGATCAACAGTTCGAGCAGGGCACGGGCCCGTGCGGGGCCGATGCCGTCGTGCAACCGCAGCAACCGGTACCAGGCGACTTCGTCGAGCCGGTTGTCCAGCAGCCGGACGGCGGCCACGAAGTCCTTGACGTGCGCGGCCTCGAGGAACTTCAGCCCACCGAACTTGACGAACGGGACGTGGCGGGCGGTGAGCTCGATCTCGAGAAGATCGCTGTGGTGCGCCGTCCGCATCAGGACCGCCTGGTCCTGCAGCCGAT
Source organism: uncultured Actinomycetota bacterium (assembly GCA_963719475.1). Taxonomy (GTDB): domain Bacteria; phylum Actinomycetota; class Actinomycetes; order Mycobacteriales; family Nakamurellaceae; genus Nakamurella. The sequence goes on from CAVRCD010000018.1 coordinate 213,340, forward strand.
GACCGTCCTGCGCAGCGGTCAGCACGGCATCGACCACTGAGCGGGCCTCGGCCGGTGCGTCGTGGCAGCGAACCAGCCGCGGGCGCCGGCCACCCGTTCGGTCCGAATGCAGCATCAGCTTCTGTTCGCCGGCATGCGGCCGGACGACGTTGGCCAGATCGAGCAGCCGCTGCCGGGAGCGGAAGTTGTGGTCGAGCCGGATGACCGTGACGTCCGGCAGCGACGTGGTCAGGTCGAGCAGGTGCGCGCTGTCCGAGCCGCGGAACGCGTAGACGGCCTGGGCGTCGTCACCGACGACGGTCAACCCCCGACCGCCCGGCCGCAGGGCGTGGACGATGTCGACCTGGGTCTGGTTGACGTCCTGGTATTCGTCCACCAGCACGTGGTCCCAGCGCCCGGCGATGTCCGGACCGAGGACGGGATCGGCGAGCAGGCTCCGCCAGGCGAGGAGCAGATCGTCGAAGTCGATCAGTCCGCGTTCCCGCTTGCGGGCGACATACCCGCGCAGCAGTGCCATCACCTGGTCGAGATGCGGTTCCACCCAACCGAATTCGGTCGCGATCACGGCGCGGGCGGGCAGACCGGTGCTCACCGACCTCGAGTAGATGTCGACCAGCGTCGCCGCCCGCGGCACCCGGGTCTCGATGCCGTCCAGCGCGTGGTCGTGACGCAGCAAGTCCATCAGGTCGGTGGAATCGGCGCGGTCGAGAACCGAGACCGCCGGCGGCAGACCGAGTGCCTCGGTGTTGCGGGAGATCACCTGGTGGGCGACCGCGTGGAAGGTGCCGCCCTGCAGCCGCCGCCCGGCGTCGGGCCGGGTGCACATGGCCGCCGCTCTGGACACCATGTCGTCGGCGGCGCGGCGAGTGAACGTCAGCAGCAGGATCCGTTCCGGTGCAACGCCCCGATCGACCAGACTCGCCACCCGCGCCGTCAGCGTCCGGGTCTTGCCGGTACCCGCCCCGGCCAGGATCACCAACGGAGCCTCGCCGTGCGCGGCCGCCGACAACTGGGCGTCGTCCAGGCCGAAATCCCACCCACTATCGAACATACGTGCGATCCTAGCCCGGTCGACGCCGTCAGCCGGTCCGCCGCGCCTGAACTCGCGACGGTGCCACCGGTGCGTTCCGACCGAGCCGGCCGGAGGCTGCCCGGATCAACACCGCCGCCCATGTCCGGTACGGCCGCCATGCTTCTGCCAGCTCCAGGAACGGTCTCCCGGGAGCAGGGCTCCGGCAGCCGGTAGAGCTGGGTGACCAGCTCCCGCAGCATCGGTTCGTCGGCCGGTGGCACATCGGCGAAACCGACAGCCCGGATGGTGATCAGCGACGCGTAGAACGGGCCGATGCCCTTGAGTCGCTTCATGTCGTCGGTCGTCGCGTCCGGTCCGATGTGCGCAAGCCGTTCGACGTCGAGGGTTCCGGACATCGCCTTACGGGCGATTCCGTGCAGCCGGTCGATCTTCTCCTCCGTCAGGCCGGGGAACTCCCGCACCGCTAGCAGCTGCTCAGGGGTCGGGACCGCCGCCACGTCCTGGCCGGCCAGCCGGAAGCTCCGCCCGTGTGCCTCGGAGAGCCGCCGGCGAACCTCGGCCATCTGCTTGGCGGGGCGGCGCGCACTGATGATCGACCAGACGGCCGCCTCGTACGGCGAGTAGAACAGCGGCGGCAGCAGTCCCGGCGCGACCTCCAGCAGCTGGGCGATCACCGGATCGCGCCGGCCGACGTCGACGAAACCCGAGGCGTCGTGATCCAGCGACAACACCCGCGCGACCTGATTCCTTGCGGTGGCCGTCTCGGCGCGACTGGCACCGTGCACCACGCCGTGGACACCGGCGTCGTCCTGCCGCACCTCCACGCCGACCTGCGTGCGGTAGCCGTCCAGACAGAACGCCATGCGCATGACGCCGTCCCAGCGGTCGGCCGTACGACCGCCGAACCCGAATTCCGCCGACTCCCGCAGGCTGTACGCGCCGGTCGGGACGATCGTGAACGTGTTCATATCGGGCATGATGCCCCGCGGGTCCGACAGTGCCCTTCCCGCTCGACCACGGCAGTGCCGGACGCCAGTGCCCTTCCCGGGACGCCCGACTATTGCGCCGCCTGAAGCCGGTGCCGCCGACATGCGCAGGTGCTCGACGAGATGTTTCCGCGATATCGCCATTCGGCACGAATCGGACATGCCCTGGCCTCGGCTGACTGCTCGGGGTGGAGCGGTCGCTCGAGGGGCCGAGGCTGCCCGACACGCCCGGGGTGGAGCGGCTGGTGGGTCGCATCTACCGCTGTCGCACGACTGCTGCACCCCGACAGCGACCAATGCGCCCGGGAAGCCACGCACTCGCCGGGCGTGTCGTCGCACGGCGGGTTCGCTCGACCGAGATGGCGAACGCCGACCGCGACACGCCCGGGATCCGCGGAGGCGTTTCCGCGATATCGCCATTCGGCACGAATCGGACACGCCCGGGGTCGGGAGCGTCGCGTTGCCATTCGGCCATCGGAGGCTCCGCTCTCGGTCTAAGAGGCACCCGGTCGTGGTTCACGCCGGCGGAACACCCGCGAGCGCCGAGCACCGCAGAGAAGCCCGTGAACCGTCAGCAGTTGCAATCGCAGTCGCAGCAGCAACCGTCGCCGCAGCAGTCGCAGTCGCAGCAGTCGCAATTGGAGCACCCGGCATCGTGACGTCTTCCGGTGCAGGGGTTCTCGTGCGAGGCGCAGCAGGCGTACCCGGTGCAGTACACGCCGATCCAGGGCAGCAGGTTCGGCCAGAACGGTGGCTTGGGCGGCTCTTTCGGTGGCGGCCCGCCGGGCCCGAACGGATCACCGGCCGGATATTCGGGAGCTGGCGGCGGGTAGCCGGGGGCATCCGGTGGCGCAGCGTCCGGCGGTGTCTCCGGATTCTCGGCCGGTGCGACTCCGGGTGTGGAGCCGACCGGCGGACGCCCGGGCAGCCCGAGTTCCGCAGAACCAACCGGCGCACCCGACGCGTGCCCGGGAGCGTGACCAGTCGAGCAAGTGCCCGCATGCCCGGTGCCGAACGCCCGGTGCAGCGCCGCGTGCGTGCCGTCGACCAGCAGAGCCCTAGCCAGCCGGCCGTCCCGCAACGCCAGCCGGTCGAAGCCGAGCCGGATCCGTCTGACCTGACGGGCGCACTCGCGGCGGACTTCCGGCAGCGGCGTGCCGGTGGCGGTGATCGGGTTGAACGAACCGGATCGCCGGTCGCGTTCGAGATCGTCCACCGCATCCAGCAGGTGGGCGAGAACCCCGAACGCCTCACCGATCTCACGCAGCTGATCGGTGTTCTCCGGGCACCCGGCGACCGTCGCGGAGGACGCGAAGATCCGGCCGGTCGCCTGCGCGGTCGGGGCGGTGACGTCGAGCACCGAATCGCCCTCGCGCACCTCGGCCTCGACCCGCCCCTGGCGGCGCAGATCGTCGAGAAGACCGGGGGCGTCGAAGGATTCGGCCATCGGTGCGTCAAGCAGGGCACCACGACGCAGCGGGCCGGCCAGCGCACCGATGGCCCGGTTCCGGACGGTCTGCCGGGCCAGGCCGTGCTCCCGTTCGGCGACGGCGTCACCCGCCTTGGCGGCGCCGAGGGTGAGCGACGCGGTGGCGCCGAGTCGCACCGAGACGGCCGCCGCCGGCACCACCTGGGCAGTCCGCAGACCGCGCAGCGGACACGGACCGGCGCCCGTCCGCTGCGGGGCCGCCGGCTGCTGGGCCTCCACCAGCACCGACAACAGCACGGCGTCGGTGTTGGTCAGCGCCCGGGAGAGCTGACCCCGGCTGTCGCGCAACGAAAGGCAGAGTCCACAGAGATGGGCGCGCCATTGCTCGATCAGCTCATCGCCCAGGCTCTGCCGGCAGGCGTGTACCACCCCGAACATCCGGGCATTTCACCACAGCCGCGGGGTCGGCGGATCAGCGACCCGCCAGCTTCGCCAAACCCTGCGACGACCATTCCAGCGAGCGGCGGCAGTCGTCGCGATCCGGCCGGCCGGCGAGGGCCGCACCGGCGAGCAGTCGATAGCGGTCCACCTCTTCGCGGACCTCGTCGGGCAACCCGGATGCGTGCCGGTCGATGGCCGACTCCAATTCGGAAATCGCCGACCGTGCCGCATCCAGGTCGCCCCTCGATCGCCGGAGGACGGACCGGAGGGGCCACAACCCGCCGATCACCACCAGCACGCCGCCGAGCGTCCAGAGCGCGGCTGTCACGTTCTGCCGCCTGCCTTCTCGCTGGTCAGCCTGGCCCGGATGCCGATGACGCGGCGGCGCAGACCGGTCAGATCGCTGCCCATCGGTGCCTCCGACAGCTCGTCGAGCAGCAGGATGTAGTCGGCGGAGACGGCTGCTGCGGCATGCGTCCGGGTCGACGCCGGGGTGTCGTCCGTCCGGCTCGGCGTCGAGCATGATCAGCGCGATCTCCTGCAGGTCGAGGTCCAGGTCGTCGCGTTGCGCGCGCCAGTGGCGGCGTCTCTCCTGCCGGCGCTGCAGTGCGATGACGCCCCGTCGGAGCCCGAGGAACACCAGGACCACACCGAGAGTGACCGCCAGCAGCAGGCCACCGGCCAGGGCCCATGCGGCGGCCGGCGCGCTGAACGTGCGGGTTCGAGGCTCCAGATCACCGGCCTCGACCCGGGAGTCGTAGGACAACGCGAGTTGCTCCACCTGCGCCGGGATGTCGCCGTCGAGGAAGGCCGTCTGGCTGTCCATCATCGACCAGAAGACGAAGTCGTAGCCGAACTCGTTGTGGGTGATCGGCACGTCGTCGCCCTGGCAGCCGGCGCCGAGTCCGCCGTCCTTGACCACCATCACGGTGATGTCGTCGATCCGGCTGACGACCGCCGTGCACACGTCCAGGGGGCGTCCCAGGGAGTCGTTGTCCGGTGCGAGCACCACGACGCCGAGCGGTCGTTGCCCGATGATCCCGCGGATCCGATCGACGTCGACGGAATCGGCCGGCAGGTCCGGATCAACCCAGACACTGTCCTGCTCCAGGGTGTTCACGATGGGCCTGGCCGGCGAGAACAGCAGCGACACCCGCGGCCAGAACACCACGGCGGCGACGATCACCCCGATCGCGATGATCACCGGCACCGTGGAGCGGCGGGACAACCACGCCCACCCGGTGGGCTCGGAAGGTGGTTCCCAGACGTTCGTCGTCGCCCGGGTCGGGTTCTCGGCGCGCCTGGCCCGCCTGCGGGCTCGTTTCCCGTCGCTTCGGCTCTTGCTCTTCGCGGTCATCGGCGATCAGCACTCGCGGCCGGGTCGGCGTCGGCCGATTCCACGGGATCGCCGGATCCGCTGATCGGCACCTGCAGCTCGGCCGCAGCGTCGGCGACGAGCTCCGACGCCTCACCCAGCGCATCCCTCGCCACGTCGAGATCGCCGTTGCGCAACAGCAGGTCACGCGCCACCCCGTACCGCTCGGCGGCGCTGGTGACCAATTCCCGGGACCGGCCGTGACGAGCGAGCCCGTCCAGCTGCAACAGCTGTTCGGAGATCGGCGCGAGCTGCGCCATCGTCCGCGCTCGTTCCCTGCGCTCGGTACGGGCGGCGGCCACCGATGACGCAGCCCGGCGGCGCCGCACCACGAGCAGCGCCGCGAGTACCAGCACCGCTGTGCCGGCGAACAGCCACGGCAGCAGTGGTGTCACCCCGGACACCGGGTCGTCGGTGGTCGGGCCGGCCTGATCGGAGACGGTCCCGCCGCGCAGGTCGCCGACCCGGCGCAGCATGCCGAGCACGAGATTGGCCAGCGGCAAGTCGTTCTGGACGATGCGGTCGTAGAACGCGCCGTACCCGTACAGCACCGCGGAGTCGAGCAGATCCTGTTCCGGCCCGGCCATCTGGACCCAGCGGCCGGTGGCGACCACGACGATGTCGTCCGGGAACCGGGCCGCGAGCGGGCCGAGCTGGTCGACCAGGGGCTCGTCCGGCTGCCGGTGCCGCGCAGCAGGGCGACCCGGACGACACGATCCGGCCCGACGGCCTTTTGCCAGTCGCCGAAGGCTCCCTCGGGTGCGTCGACACCCGCTGCGGCGTAGTACTTCTCCTGCGCCAACGCGGCCGCGATGGTCTCGGTGGTCGCGGGATCGGCCGGCACGGCGACTTCCACCGTCTTGGTCTCGGTGGTCTCGCTGACCTCGTCGGCGGCGTCCTGGCCGGACTGCTCGTAGGCGATGGAGAACAGCAGGCTGGGCGTCAGGTCCGACCGCAACATGGTTCGCTGCAGATCGGGGATGCTGTCCGGGCGCTGCTCGAGAATGCCGCCGAGGCTGATGTGCAACCCGACAACGGTGATCAGATCGATGTCCCGGTCCAGCGCCCAGCTCCGGACCGATTGCAGCTCGTCGCTGGTCGCCTCGTCCATCCGACTGTCCGTTGGCTTCTCGGGTTGGGCGAACGGCACAGCCAGGATCTTGATCGAACTGGTGCCGATCGCCTCGGTCAACCGCTGTTCGTCGATGACGGCCGGGCTGCCGGGGAGGGTGACGACCGGCGCGGCCGTCAGCGCGGCGATCGCCTGCTCGGAGCTCCAGGTCAGTTCGGCGGATGAAGCCGATGCATCAGCGACAGACGCCCCACTTGCCGCAGCGCCGCCGACGCTTGCCGAGACGGCCAACAGCGCGAACACGATCACGACGAGGACGCGTGGTCCCATCGTGCGTCTGCCTCGCAGTCGGCGTCGTCTGCTCACGCATCGAGGGTAGAGAGCCGAATTCGGCCATTTCGGGCTTTGGTGGGTACCGGACGTGTGAATTATCGATCTCGACGTCTTATTCGGGGCCCTGCGGGTCGCCCTTCCACTTTCAACTTATAGCGGGGTTGGGGGCTTGCGGCAAGGCCAGGGTGGCGGGGCAGAATCCGCGGCCTGGATGGGCGGAGGTGGGATGACCGAACATGCGGTGGTGATCGCCGGCGGCGGTCCGACCGGGCTGATGCTGGCCGGGGAACTCGCGCTGGCGGGTGTCGACTGCGTCGTGGTGGAACAACGGCGAACCCAGGATGTCGAGGGCTCGCGGTCTCTGGGGCTGCTCTCCCGCACCATCGAGGTGCTCGATCAGCGGGGCATCGCGGAGCGATTTCTCGACGCCGGATTCACCGTCCCGACCCACGGATACGGCGGGATCCGGTTCGACGTCACCGATCTCCCCACCCGCCACAACTACGTCCTGGCATTGCCGCAGCAGCAGTTCGAGCCGATCCTCGCGGACTGGGTCGCCGACCTCGGCGTTCCGATCCTGCGGGACCGCCAGGTGACGGGCTTCGTCCAGTACGAGGACCGGCGTCGAGATCGAGTTGTCCGATGACAAGCATTTACGGGCAAGCTATCTCGTCGGCTGCGACGGTGGCCGCAGCCTGGTGCGCAAGACCGCCGGGATCGACTTCGCGGGCCTGGATCCCACGACGAGCTGGATGATCGCCGAGGTGACGATGGACCAGGAGCCGGAGCTCGGCTTTCGTCACGACGGCCTCGGCACCCATGCGCTCGCCCGCGCGGCGGACGGGGATCCGGTCCGGGTGCTGCTGACCGAACGAGAAGTCGGCCACTCCACTCCTCCTGACCTGGACGACCTGCGGGACGCCCTGGTCGCCGTCTACGGAACGGATTTCGGTCTGCGCGGTGCCAGCTGGATCTCCAGGTTCACCGACGCCACGCGGCAGGCTGTCAGCTACCGGCGCGGCCGCGTGCTGCTGGCCGGCGACGCAGCCCACGTGCACCCTCCGCAGGGTGGTCAGGGCATGCAGACCGGCATCCAGGACGCGGTCAACCTGGGATGGAAGCTGGCCCAGGTGGTCGACGGGACGTCTCCCGAGAGCCTGCTCGACAGCTACCACGCCGAACGGCATCCGGTCGGCGCCCGGGTGCTGCAGAACACGATGGCGCAGGTGACGCTCGGCAAGCCGGATCCCCGTCACCGGGCCCTGCGCGACACCATGGCCGAGATGCTGACCATGGACGAACCGCGCAGGTACATCGGCGCGATGCTCACCGGCCTGGACGTCCACTACGACCTCGGCGGGAGCCACCCCCTGATCGGGCGGCGGATGCCCGATCTCGACCTGCACACCTCGAGCGGTCCGTCGCGGGTCTTCGCCGAACTGCACGACGCCCGTCCGGTGCTGCTCAATTTCGGTGAGCCCGGCGGATTCGACAGCGCTGCATGGGCGGATCAGGTTCGGCCCATCGATGCCCAGCCCATCGGGGTGCTGGAACTCCCGGTCCTCGGAGAAGTCACGGCACCGGCCGCGGTGCTGATCAGACCCGACGGGCACGTCGCCTGGGCGGGAGAGCCGACGGCCCCGGCGCTTCCGCAGGCACTCTCGACCTGGTTCGGCGCGGCCAAATCCGCCCATTGAGGCCCGGGGACGGGAGACCCAAAGCCCTTGTGCACACCAGCGGAATCCACTTTCATCGATGGATCGGACATCACGAGGTTCAGACGGGGGACAAATGTCAGAATTGTCGGATCTCATGAGGCCAGCAGGACTGATACCGGGAAAGGTGACCCGCCGGCAGGCATTGCGGGCCGGCGGAGCCGTCGGTCTCGGCGCGCTCCTGGCGGCCTGCAGCAGCGACCAGCAGACGCCTGGCCTCCCCACGTCATCGGGACCACCGACCACACCGGGATCGGCAACGGCGCAATCGTCGGCCGCCCCCAGTACTTCGGCGAGTGCGTCGTCATCGGCGGCGCCGGTCGTCCTGGACACGGCCACCCTGGCCAAGCTCGACGCCATGTTCGACAGCGTGTTCGCCTCCACCGGAGTGGCGGGCATGGCGGCCGGAGTCTGGATCGGCTCGACCGCGTGGAACAAGTCCGCCGGCTACGCCGATCTGGCCACCCAGACAGCGTTCCGTCCCGACGATCATGTCCGCATCGCGAGCATCACCAAGTCGTACACCGCGACCGCCACTCTGATGTTGGTCGACCAGGGCGAGCTCACACTTCAGGACACGCTGGAATCGTTCGTTCCAGGGATCACCAACGGCTCCGAGATCACGGTGGCGATGCTGCTCGGCATGACCTCCGGGATCTACGACTTCACCTCCGATCAGACGTTTCTCGACGACTTCACCGCGAATCCGACGATGCCCTGGTCGTACGACCAGACGCTGGCGATCATCAAGAATCACGACCCCAATTTCGCGCCGGGGGCGGAAGTCCAGTACTGCGATTCCAACTACGTCCTGGCCGGGATGATCCTGGAAAAGATCACCGGGATGCCGTTGGATGCCGTCATCACCTCGTCGGTGATCGGCAAACTGCAGCTGCCGCAGACCTCCTACCCGACAACGACAACCATCCCCGAAGAGCACCCCACCGGCTACGTGCCGCCGGTCACCGAACCCAATGCCACCTTCGACAACGCCGGATCGCCGCCGGCCATCGTGACCGAACTGAACCCGGCGGTGCCCGCGGGTGCGGGCGCGATGATCTCGACCCTTGACGACCTGCGAACCTGGGGTAGCGAGATCGCCGAAGGATCGCTCCTGCAGCCGCAGACCCAGGCGCTGCGGTTGCAGGCCAAGCCGTTTCCGGGGCAGCAGATCAACATCGGCTACGGGCTCGGCTGCGAGGTGCTCAACGAGTTCGTCGGCCACAACGGCGCCGTTCTCGGGTTCAGTTCGGTGGTCATGCGCCGCCCGCAGGTGGACGTGACCATCGCCGCGGTCGCCAACGAATCCACCAACTTCACCACCCCGACCTCGAACTTCTCCTACGCGGTGATCAAGGAGCTCTACCCCGACCAGTGGGTCTGATATGCAGCGCAGCAACAATTCTCGAGGAGCACTTCGTGACAGCCACCTATACGTTCGACGTCTTCTCCAGCCTCGACGGCTTCGGCGCCGCAAGTGGGAATTGGACCGGCTACTGGGGCAAACAGGGACCGGAGTTGCTCGCCCACCGCCTTGCGCAGTACAGCGAAGAGCAGCGACTGGTGATCGGAGCCACCACGTATCGGGCCTTCGAAGGGATGCTGGCCGACAGCACGGAGGATTCCGAGGTGCGAGACCCGTGGGTCACCAAGCTGTGGAACCTACCGGCGACGGTGATCTCGACGACCCTGACCGAACCGCTGAACTGGCCGAACGCGAAAGTCGTCAGCGGTGACGCCGTCGAGGTCGTCGCCCGACTCAAGGAGGAGTCCGATGTGCCGCTGCGTTCGCACGGCAGTCTGGCGATGAATCGGGCGTTGATGGCCGCCGGCCTGGTCGACCGGGTGCAGGTGACGTTGTATCCGGTGATCACCGGTCAGACCGGGTTGGACCCGATCTTTCAGGGAGCGGCCGACTTCGACCTGGAGCTGCTGGAACATCGGACGCTCGACAAGGACATCCAGGAACTCATCTACCGACCCACCCTGCATCGACAGGACTGAACCGAAGATGGAGGCGACATGGCAAGCCCGCCAACACCGTTCGAGGTCCACGAATCTGGGGCTCTGTTTCACGGGACGAAGGCCGACCTCGCGGTGGGCGAGCTGTTGGTGCCCGGCCGCCGATCGAACTACGGCGGCGGACGAACAGCAAACAACGTCTACCTGACGGCCACCCTGGATGCCGCGACGTGGGGAGCCGAACTCGCGGTCGGCGACGGCCGTGGCCGGATCTACATCGTTGAACCGACCGGCACCCTGGAAGACGACCCCAACGTCACCGACAAGAAGTTCCCCGGCAATCCGACCCGGTCGTACCGGACCAGGGAACCGGTCAAAGTTGTCGGGGAACTGGTGGACTGGGTGGGGCATTCGCCGGAACAGGTGCAGGCCATGCGCGACAGCCTCGCCGACCTGGAACGCCGCGGTCTCGCGGTCATCTACGACTGACCGGCTCGGACCCCACCATCGACAAAGGCCAGGGCGCCCCGGAAAGTCCGGAACACCCTGGCCTCGTGTCGATCTCGCCGATCAGGCGGCAGCGATCACCGCGTCATCGGTCGAATCAACCGCTCCCGCAGCCGGTTCCAGCGCGAGCGCCAGGATCTGCGCGACGTCGCTGACCGGGTGCACGGTCAACGCCGCCAGCACCTCGGCCGGGACGTCGTCCAGATCCGGCTCGTTCCGGGCCGGGATGAACACCGTGGTGACGCCGGCCCGTTGGGCGGCGAGCAGCTTCTGCTTCACCCCGCCGATGGGCAGCACCCGACCGTTGAGGGTGACCTCGCCGGTCATCGCGACATCCGATCGAACCGGGCGACCGGTGGACAGCGAGACCAGCGCGGTCACCATCGTCACGCCCGCCGACGGCCCGTCCTTGGGGACGGCACCGGCCGGGACGTGCAGGTGGATCCGGCGGTCGAGAGCACCGTCCTCGATGCCGATCTCGGCCGCGTGCGAGCGGACGTAGGACAGCGCGATCTGCGCCGATTCCTTCATCACGTCACCCAACTGGCCGGTCAGGGTCAGGCTGCCGTCGCCCGGCTTGCCGGCCGGAACGCCGTTGGCCTCGATGAACAGCACGTCCCCGCCCATCCCGGTGACGGCCAGACCCGTTGCCACGCCTGGCACCGCGGTCCGCTCGGCCGTCTCCGAGGTGAACCTCGGCCGGCCGATCAGGTCCCGCAGGTCCGGCTCGTCGACCACGATCGGAGCCGGGGTACCGGTCGACAGCCGGGTCGCCACCTTGCGGAAGACCTTGGCCAGCAACCTTTCCAGCTGCCGGACGCCGGCCTCCCTGGTGTAGTCGGCGGCCAGCTTCCGCAGCGCGGCGTCGGTCACCGTGACCTCGTCGTCGCGCAACGCGGCCCGCTCGACCTGCCGGGGCATCAGATGGGTGCGCGCGATCGCGACCTTGTCGTCCTCGGTGTACCCGTCCATGGTGATCAGTTCCATCCGATCGAGCAGCGCCGAGGGGATGGTGTCCAGCACGTTGGCGGTCGCCAGGAACAGCACGTCCGAGAGGTCGAGATCGATGTCCAGGTAGTGGTCGCGGAACGTGTGGTTCTGCGCCGGGTCGAGCACCTCGAGCAGGGCGGCAGCCGGGTCACCCCGGTAGTCGGCGCCCACCTTGTCGATCTCGTCCAGCAGCATCACCGGGTTCATCGAACCGGACTCGGTCACCGCACGCACGATCCGGCCGGGCAGCGCTCCGACGTAAGTCCTTCGGTGGCCACGGATCTCGGCCTCGTCGCGGACACCGCCGAGGGCCACCCGGACGAACTTGCGGCCCAACGCCCGCGCGACCGATTCGCCCAGCGAGGTCTTGCCGACGCCGGGAGGACCGACCAGCACCATCACGGCGCCGGAGCCACGGCCGCCGACGACCTGCAGTCCCCGCTCGGCCCGGCGGCTGCGCACCGCCAGGTACTCGACGATGCGGTCCTTGACGTCGTCCAGGCCGTGATGATCGGCGTCCAGCACCTCGCGGGCCGCGGTCACGTCGGTCTTGTCCTCGGTCTTGGTCTGCCACGGGATCTCCAGCACCGTGTCCAGCCAGGTCCGGATCCAGCCGGATTCGGGGCTCTGGTCGCTGGCCCGCTCCAGCCGGCCGACCTCGCGCATCGCGGCTTCCCGCACCTTGTCCGGCAGGTCGGCCTGCTCCACCCGGGACGCGGAAGTCGTCGGCGCCATCGGGTTCGCCCTCGCCGAGTTCCTTGCGGATGGCGGCGAGCTGCTGGCGCAGCAGGAACTCGCGCTGGTTCTTCTCCATGCCCTCGCGCACGTCGTCGCGGATCTTCTCGGCGACATCCATCTCGTTCAGATGCGCCCGGGTCCAGCCGATCAACAGCTCGAGACGGGCTGTGACGTCGGGGGTCTCGAGCACGTCGCGCTTCTGCTCGTTGGTCAGGTACGGCGCCCAGCCGGCCGAATCGGCCAGCACCGACGGGTCGGTCATCTTCTCGACGGTGTCGATCACCTGCCAGGCGTCCCGCTTCTGCAGGTTGGCGATGACCAGCGACTTGTACTCGGCGGCGAGTTCCTTGGTGCGGTCGGTGGTCGGCTCGTCGGCGACGAGTTCGGCCTCGACCCAGAGCGCGGCACCCGGGCCGGTCACCCCGGTGCCGATCCGGGCCCGGCGCACGGCGCGCAGCACGGCGGCGGGTGCGCCGCCGGCGAGCCGGCCGACCTGTTCGATGGTGGCGACGACGCCGTAGGAGGAATAGCGATCGGAGAGTCGGGGAGCGAGTAGCAGTTCGCCGATGCCGTCGGCGTCGGTGGATCCTTCGGCGGTGGTCTGCGCGGACTTGGCGGCGTCGACGGCGGCCTGGGCCGGCTCGTCGAGCTCGATCGGCACGACCATCCCGGGCAGCACGACGACGTCGGTCAGCGACAGGACGGGAAGCCGGCGGGTATCGGACATGTGGTTGACCCTTCAAGAGTTGAGCGTGTCTGACTCAATGCGCAATCGGGATCGTTTGTTCCAGAACCCGCGGCGGCTTCGCTGACGGCGAACGGGTGGCACTCGAGGGGAATGAGTTAGCATCCCGAAATTCGGGCAAACGGACCTGCGACGCGGTGGTTGAGGGGAACGAATGCAGCATTTCCGCCGCTGGACGAAGATTCTGACCACTGCTTTCCTGTTCGTCGTCCTGCTGGCGCCGATTCCTGCGCTGGCGAGTACGCCGGCGCAGACCATCGCGCTGTGCGGCGCCGCCGAGCGGCTGATCCAGCAGGGCTATCCGCAGCAGGCGCGCAGTGCGCTGGCCGCTGCCACCGATGACGACCCGTGTGTCGGCGTCACCCTCACCGCGGCGACCTCGGCCATCGCCAGCGCGCAGGACCGGCTCGACGAGGCCAACAAGTACGCCTTGTTCGGCTACGACCAGTCCGCCCTTGCCGCCGCCAAGGCTGCGGCCAAGCTCGACAAGGAGAACGCCGCGGCCGCCACCCTGGTCGGCGTTCTGAATACCGAGGACGACGAGTCCGCGGCGCAGGTCGCGACGACCGGCTGGGACGCCTTCGTCGAGCGGACGCTGACCCCGCTGCAGTCGTTGATCATTCCGGTGCTCGCGGTGCTGTTGGCCGGGTTCCTGCTGGCCAGGCTGCTCGTCGTGGTCCGGCCCGACCCGCGACGTACTCCGTCGGCACCGTCCGCCGCGCGTTCTGATCATCACCGGGATCGCACTGCTGGCCATCGGTGGCATCGTCATCGGACTGCTGAACCGGACGCCGACCGGGTCGGGCCTGATCCCGGTCAGCCTGCTGTGCGGGTTGCTCGGCGGGGCCGTCGATCGCGGCGCTGATCCTCTACGGCTTCGGTGTCGTGTCCGATACCCGAAGGAGCTGGCTGTCGCGTGCTCGGCCTCGTCGTGGCGGCGATCAGTGGCTGCTGCCCTGGTGTGGGGGCTCGCCACTCAGAGCCAGGGTGGCCCGTACTGGCTGGCACCACTGGCGGTGCTGGTGGGGTTGCCGGCGTTGGCGCTGCTCGCGATGACCTGGGCCAGTCGCCTGCGGCTCACGATCGACGCCCGAAAGGAGTCGGGCAAGACCGACGAGATCCTCTCCGGGCAGGTCATCGCGCTGCTGGCGGAGATGGCCGGCGGCAACCCCAAGGGCCTGGAGGTCCCGCGTGGTGTTGATCTCTCGGTGCTGAGCAATATCCCGATTTCCGGTCTGCCGGAGGGCAAGTTCGCGGCCGCACTCACCGCGCTCTGGCAGACCTTCTTTGCGCTGACCCCGTGGCAGATCAGGGCCGACATCTCCGGCACCAGCACGTGTTCCGTGGTGATCACCCGCAACGGTCGGACCGTGCGGACCGCCGTCGTCGACCGCTCCGCTCTCGCGCTCGAGCCCGCCAAGAGCGACAGCGCCAAGGATGACGACGAAGCAGACGCCTCGCAGCTGACCGACGATGCCAGAACCCACCAACTGCAGGTGATGATCTGTGCCGTCACCTTGATCACCCTGGCGACCCGGCACCGTGGTTTCGACGGACTGCTCGGCGCCGAGGACTGGCGCTCGATCGGGCTGCACTACGTCGCAATGAAGAACACCACCGACCACGACCTGAAGAAGCGGCTGCTCGTCGATGCGGTGAACTACGAGCCGACAAATTTCGCAGCCCAGGTGGCACTGCGCTGGTCGCATCAACCGTGACTCGAAAAAACGTCCGGAGTTGATGGAATACGCGAAGTGGCTCGCCGGGATGAACAAGAGGATCAAGGCTCGGATCAAGGACGTGAACGGAGTCGTGGTCCCGGAGACGGGCGCCTACGTCGTCGGCGGCGCGGCCAGCTGGCTCAGTGGTCCCAATCTCACCAGCGACGGCACCCTTCGGCTCTACGACGAGGACAGATTGCGCAAGGAGTACCGCAAGGATCCGTCGTTCGCCCTTCGGCTGCGCATGCTGAACACCTTGGTCGCCGTCTATTGCAACGCCAATGCGCCGGAAGGTAGCGGCTCGGGGAACATCCAGGGAGCTGCCCTCGACGACGCGGATCACCAGCGAGCGAAGGAAGCGGTCGACGAACTCGTCTGGATGATCACCGGTGCACCTGACGGCAGCCGGGCGCTGGCCGATGCCCTCAAGATCAGCGTGGCGGCAAGCTCGGTGGATGCTTTCAGGACTGATGTCAAACCGAAGGCTCAGGGGCAGTTACGGAAGTACCTCGACACCGCGGAGGACACCGTCGACATCGGCCCGTACAGCGCCTACAACCTCGCCTGCCACTTCGCGGCGAAGCCTGACTTCCCCAGGGCCATCAGGTATCTCAAGTTCGCCGATGCCGATGACTACTTGATCGAATGGCGCGGTGAGGACCCGTGGCTGGTCGATCTCCGGAAGGACCTGGCCTATCACGAAGCCTTCGACCCGAAGAAGCGATCCGACATCTTCGCGCTGGCGCCGTTCGAGGGCCTGGAGAAGGACCTGTTGGCGGGCGGGCTCGGGACCGCGGCGAAGATCGCCGCAGCCGCGCCGGCCCACCTGGCGCAGGTGGCGGGGATCAAGATCTGGAAGGCGCAGCGGCTCGTCGGGATCGCCGACCTGGCGCAGAGCCTGTGGCCGGCCGATGCGCCAGACGCCATCCGTGGCCTGCGATGGGAGTTCTGCGCCGGCCTGCTGGCCGAGGGCGTCGAATCAAGGAGCGACCTGAACTCCCTTCCGGCGACCGAACGATGCCAGCTTCTCGACAAGATTGCGAAGGACCTCCAGACCCGGTACGGGGTCGATCTCACCGAAGTGCACGAACCGTTGTGTGGCCAACCGACCGTCAACACCGCGAACGGCTCGGCGCAGCCCGCCCCGCTCCCGACGGGGTCGTGAGCCTGGCGCAGAATGGGCGGCACGACCGGTGGGCTCGCACCGGCCGGACGCTAGGCGGTATTTCGTGTCGGTAGTGGGCAACGACAGTGCGACGGCCCCGGGTCGGGAAGAGCCGTTGGTGTACGCGTCGGCCAGGGGCAAGTGGGTACTGACGGCCACCGTGCTGGGCAGCGGGCTGGCCCAACTCGACGGCACGGTCGTCAACGTCGCGCTACCGCGGATCGGCGAGGACCTGGGCGGTGGGCTGACCAGCCTGCAATGGACGCTGAACGCCTACACGCTGACCCTGTCCGGGTTGCTGCTGCTCGGTGGGTCGCTGGGCGACCGGATGGGCCGCCGCAAGATCTTCATCTTCGGGGTGCTGTGGTTCACCCTCGCGTCCGTCGGCTGCGCACTGGCGCCGAGCACCGAGGTGCTGATCGCCATGCGTGCACTCCAGGGCGCCGGCGCCGCCCTGCTCACGCCTGGTTCGCTGGCCATCCTGCAGGCCTCCTTCCGCAAGGAGGACCGATCGACCGCGGTGGGGGCCTGGTCGGGGCTGGGCGGCGTGGCCACCGCGTTCGGCCCGATCCTCGGCGGCCTGCTGGTCGGCGTCGCGCCGTGGGGCTGGCGACTGGTGTTCCTGATCAACATCCCGATCGCGATCGTGGTGATCCTGGTGTCCCGCAAGTACATCCCGGAATCCCGGGACCTGGAGGCCACCGGCAAACTCGACGTGTCGGGGGCGATCCTGGCCTCCGTCGGCCTCGGTTGCCTGATCTACGGACTGACCGAGGGACCGGCGAGTGGCTGGTCCGCGCTGAACATCTCGATCCTGGTCGCCGGCATCGTTCTGCTGGTGGCATTCATCCTGTTGGAGAGCCGCAAGCCGAATCCGTTGCTGCCCTTGGGTCTGTTCAAGGAACGGGAGTTCGCGGCGGCGAATCTGGTCACCTTTACCGTCTACGCGGCCCTGGCCGGGGCGTTGTTCCTGCTGCCCGTGCAACTGCAGGTGGTGGCCGGGTTCAGCCCGGTCGCGGCCGGCGCCGCCACCCTGCCGATCACCGTGATGATGCTGCTGCTGTCGGCCCGGATGGGCCGGCTCTCCGCCCGGATCGGGCCGCGGCTGCCGATGACGATCGGCCCGATCATTGCCGGCGTGGCCATGGTCTGGCTGACCAGGGTCGACGCCGGCGCGACCTACCTCGGCGACGTCGTCGCCCCGATGCTGCTGTTCGGGCTCGGCCTGTCGTTCACCGTCGCCCCGTTGACCTCCACCGTGCTGGCCGCCGCGCCCGATCACCAGGCCGGCATCGCCTCCGCGATCAACAACGACATCGCCAGGGTCGCCGGTTTGCTGGCGGTGGCCGTCCTGCCAGCGCTGGCCGGGATCACCCCCGAGACCTATGCCGATCCCGCCCTGCTGTCCGGTGGATTCGGTCGAGCGGCGTTGATCGCGGGCGTCCTCTGCGCGAGTGGTGGCGTGCTCGCGTTCCTGACCATCCGCAATCCGTTGCCCGGCACACCCGCCGCCGACGAACCGTCCTCCGGTGGCGAACCCGGCGGTGGCGAGCCGGCGCTGAAGCCGAAACCGGACCCCGGATTGGGCTGCGCGGCCTGCCCGGTGTTGGCCCCGCACATCCGACCCCGATAGTTTCGGCCGAGCACACCACGATCAAACCCGCAGCTGTTCGGGAAGGTGGATCCGATGGCAACCAGAGGTTTTCTCGGTCGAGCGCACAAGACCAGGGATCCCCGGCTCCCGCCCGGTCAGTACGACACCGGGTCGGACTGGCCGGTGTTGACGGCGGAGGTGACGCCGCGGATCGTCCCCGAACGCTGGACCATCACCGTCGACGGTCTCGTCGACACCCCCACGTCGTGGACCTGGGCCGAGGCGCACGCCCTGCCGCCGTCGGTGTACGAGGGCGACATCCATTGCGTGACAACGTGGTCGAAGCTGGCAACCAGCTTTGCCGGGGTCAGCGTCGACACCCTGCTGGCGGCGGCCGGACCGCGGCCGGAGGCAACGCACATCATGGCGACCTCGTCCACCGGGTACACCACGAACCTGCCGCTCGCCGACATCACCGACGGCAAGGCCTGGGTGGTGTGGACGCACGAGGGTCGCCCGCTGCCGACCGAGCACGGCGGCCCGGTCCGCCTGCTGGTCCCGCACCTGTACTTCTGGAAGAGCGCCAAGTGGATCTCCCGGATCACCCTGATGGACCATGACGAGCAGGGGTTCTGGGAGCGCAACGGCTATCACGACCGGGGCGACCCCTGGCTCGAGCAGAGGTACCAGGGTGACTGAGCCCGCGCCGATGTCTGCTCCGATGTCACTGCCGCCGAACGGTTCCGGCGCGACCGCGTCGATGGCCGGTGCCGGCCCGAACCACCCGGCGCCGATCGGCGGGTGGACGACGGCGAGGGTGGTCGAGGTCAGGCATCCCACCGCCAGATCGGTGCAGTTGCGGCTCGACGTGGCCAACCGGGTCGACCACCTGCCCGGTCAGCACTACGTGATCCGGTTGACGGCCGACGACGGCTACGTCGCGCAGCGGTCCTACTCGATCGCGTCGGCGCCCGCCGATCCGCTGATCGAACTGTGGATCGAGCGACTGGAGGACGGTGAGGTCTCCGGGTACCTGGCGGACGTCGTCGAGCCGGGTGACGAACTGGCGGTTCGCGGCCCGATCGGTGGCTGGTTCGTCTGGGACGGCACGACCCCGGCCGCCGGGGTCGGCGGCGGCAGCGGGGCGGTGCCGTTGGTGGCGATGCTCCGGCACGCCGCGGACATCGGTCGTCCGGAACTCCTGCGGCTGGCCGTCTCCGCGCGGACCCTTGCCGATCTGCCGTATCCCGATGAGCTGGCTGCCGCCGGCGCGCTTGATCGCGCTGTCCAGGACGGACCGGCCGGATCGGAAGGCCGGTCGCCTGACCGTGGAGGAGCTCCGGCCACTGGTGATGGCGGACGCGACGACCTTCGTCTGCGGGTCCGCAGGCTTCGCCGAGTTGGCCAGTCGGCTGCTCGTCGAGCTGGGCTGCCCGGTCGCGGACGTCCGGGTGGAGCGGTTCGGACCGAGCGGCTGAGCGTTCTCCGGGTGCTCGGGCGCGGTGCAGGGTGCGCGACGTCATCGGCCCCTGGGCTGATTGTTGAAATCGGCCCGTGGGGTGACGCCCGACGACAGTTGCGACCGGAACAATATGTCCGTTTGGTGAAGGTCGGGGTGCCTGCATCCGCTGGATCGGCTCCCGTCGGCCGTCGCCGGGCCGCACTCGAGGGGTGTGCGGCCGGCGGGCACGGTCATTCACCTGTGAAGCCGGTCAGGCTGCTTCGTCGATTCGGTCGATCGGTGCGATATCTTCTGCTGGCTCTGCACGCGCTGCTGACGGATGAGGCTGATCGGATGGGCGTACGCATGGGGCCCACCGAACGACCGGCGCATCCGGCCGAAGGCGCCGGTCCGGCGGTCGGGCCGTTGTTCCGGCGGATCGATCTGATCATCCTGCCGATCGTCTTCGCCTTCGACGTCCTGGTGTTCTCGCAGTTCCTGCGCACGGACGTGATCACGCCGGCCCAGCAGGTCGGCGTCGTCTGCTATTCGGTCGTCGGGATCGGCCTGTTGATCTTTCGGCGCCGCGCGCCGCTGCTGGTCTTCGGGGCGTTGCTGGTGCTCTCCCTGCTGGCGCTGCTGCTGACCGACATCTACTCACCCGTGCTGCCGCTGCTGGTGGCGTTGGCCGCGGTGGCCGAGCTGCGCCCGCTGCGGGTGTCGGTCGCGGCACTGGTGATCGTGGTGCTGCCCACGGTGCTGCTCGTCGTCGATGCGGCTCAGGCGGCGTCACCGCAGGCGGTGGTCACCGCGACGATCGGCTCGGCCCTGTTCTACAGCGCCGTGGATGCCCTGGCCTGGGGGATCGGCCGATGGGCGCGGCGGCAGCGTCGTCAGGTCGACAGCCTGCAGGCGTTGCACACCGCAAAGGTGCAGGAGCAACAGGCGGAGACCGAGAACGCCATCCTGGCCGAGCGGCTGCGGATCGCCGGCGAGCTGCACGACATCGTCGCCCACTCGGTGACGATCATGGTGCTGCACGCGGCCGGCGCGAAGCGGGTGGTCGACTCCGATCCGGATCGGGCCAAGGAATCGATGACCACCATCGAGGCCTCGGGCCGGCAGGCCATGGGCGAATTGCGCCGGCTGTTGGAACTGCTCCGCGATGACGAGGGCCGGACGCTGACCACGGGCTCACCACTGCCCGGACTCGCCCAGCTCGACACGACGATCAGCTCGGTCCGGGGATCGGGGGTGGCGGTCGTGCTGGAGGTGCACGGTGCGGCCCGAAGGCTGGACGCCAGCACCGATCTCGCCGCCTACCGGCTGATCCAGGAGGGCCTGACCAACGTCACCAAGCACTGCGGTGCCGGCGCCAGGGCGACCGTTTCGCTCGACTGGAGCGCCGACAAACTGACCGTCGCGGTGGAGGACGACGGAGCCGGTGCCAACCGGCTCGCCGCCTCTCTGTCGACCGGCAACGGTCTCGCCGGGTTGCGGGAGCGGGTGGCCGTGGCCGGCGGTGACTTCGTCGCCGGTCCCACCGACACCGGCGGGTTCCGGGTCGCGGCCAGGCTGCCGGTGGCCGAGGTTGCTGATCCTGCGGAGTCTCGCCAGGGAACTCTGCCCGATCGGCCGACCAGCACCCTGCCCGCTCAGCCGACCAGCGCACTGCCCGAACAAGCAACCGGTCCCGGGTCGACCGGCTCGACCGGGATGGCCCGTCCGGATGACTCATCGGGTCTGGCCAGGATCGACCCATGATCCGGGTCGTGCTGGTGGACGACGAGCCGATCGTCCGGTCCGGCATCGCGATGTTGCTCAGCGGTGAACCCGACATCGAGGTGATCGGCGATGTGTCGGACGGGCCGGAGGCCGTCGCGCTGGCGGTCCGGGCGCGACCGGACGTCGTCATCACCGATGTCCGGATGCCCGGTATGGACGGGGTCGAGACCACCCGCCGGATCGTCACCGCCACCACCTCGGGCGCCGATGATCGACCGGTCAAGGTGTTGGTGCTGACCACTTTCCACGTCGACAAGGCGGTGTACGCGGCGCTGCGGGCCGGGGCCTCCGGCTTCATCCTCAAGGACGCCGCCCCCACCGAGCTGGTCGCCGCGGTGCGGGCCATCGCCGTCCGGCGAGGCCTGGTTGGACCCGGCGGTGGCCCGGCGGCTGATCGACGAGTTCGCCCTCCGGCCGGATTCCGGGCTGCCGAGCTCGGAGGAATTCGCGTCGCTGACCGGCCGCGAGCGCGAGGTGCTGGTGCTGATCGCGCACGGCCTGTCGAACCCGGAGATCTCCGACTACCTGGTGGTCAGCGAGGGCACCACCAAGACCCACGTCAGCCGGATCTTCGCGAAGCTGGGCTTCCGGGACCGTGCTCAGGCCATCGCGACGGCCTACAAATCCGGTCTGGTGCATCCGGAGGACCAGCTGCCGCCGCGGCCCGGCGTTCGTCCGGACTGATTCGTCAGGCTCGCGCGCGTGCCGGTTGCGCTGAGTCTGCCGGCATCGGACCGGAGAACTGGGCGAGCGCAATCGCGCCGCTGACCGCGATCAGGAAGCCCGCGGTGGCGACGGCCACGTAACCGGATCGCACCTGGTCGCCGAGGAACAGGATGCCGATGGCGGCCGGCAGCACGGTGTTCGTGGTGAACGACACGGCGGCCACCACGGTCACCTTGCCGCGCTGCAGGGCGAGGGCGAACAGCACGGTGCCGAGAATGCCGTTGACCACGATCGACCAGATGGTCGGTTCGAGGAGCACCCGCCAGGCCGGTTCGGGCAGGTCGAGACAGCGGGCGGAGACCGCGACACAGGCGAACGACAGGCCCGCGGCGAAGGCCAGCAGTACGGCCGACCAGGTGCCCTTCAGCCGCATCGCGAAGGCACCCAGACCGGCCAGCGGCAGGCACATTCCCAGCAGCAACCACTGCCAGCCGATGGCCAAGGTGCCGCCGTCGTGCGGTTCCGAGGACACCGCCAGCAGCACCAGACCACCCAACGATGCACAGAGGGCGACCCAGGCGGGCCTGCCCAGTGGGCGCCCGGAGAGCGCGACGATCACCGCGGTCACGCCGACACTGGACGCCACGATGGCCTGGACCAGAAACAGCGGAAGCAGTTGCAGCGCGATCACCGAGAAGACGAAACCGAGCAGGTCGACCGTCAGGCCGGCGAAGTAGATGGGTTGGTGCAGCAGCGGACCGAGATCACCCGGTCGCTTTCCGCTCGCCGCCGCCCGGCGCACGCCGAACGCCTCGACGGCCGACCCGATCCCGGAACCCAGCGACGCCAGGATCGCGAACGTGAGGCCGAGCACCATGTCGGCAGTCTGACATCCGGTCGGTGGTCGAGAAAATCAGCCGACCGCTGCCCGCTTGTCCGACTGCAGCGTCGTGGTGGGTCAGCCTTCGGGGCGGGCGTAGCGGCGCACGCACAGTGGTGCGACGACGACCAGCAGCAGGGTGACCCAGACCAGCGAGCTGACAATCGGATTCTCCAGTGGCCAGGCGCCGTTCGTCGGTGCGGTCGGATTCCCGAAAAGGGTGCGGACGGCCGTGGCGAAGGCACTCATCGGGTTCCAGTCGGCGATCGTCCGCAACCACGCCGGCATGCCGGCGGTCGGCACGAAGATGTTGGACAGCATGGCGAGCGGGAAGATCAACACCGCGAGCTGGGCGGCGGTCTCCTCCTTGCCGATGACCAGCCCCAGGTACATGCCGATCCAGGTGAAGGTGAACTGGATCGCGACCAGCAGGCCGAGCGCCCCCAACGCCGCCGGGAGTCCGTTGTGCACCCGCCAGCCGACGGCCAGGCCGCACACGGCCATCAGCAGCAGGCACAGCACGCCGTAGACCGCGGTGGCGCCGGCCTGCCCGAACGGAATCGCGGCCCGGCTGATCGGCAGTGACCGGAAGCGGTCGACGGACCCGCGCCCGGCGTCCCTGGCCATGGTGACCATGGCGGGGATCGGGTTGAAGGCGATCACCACGAACAGGCCAGGCACGAGATATTCGCGGTAGTCACCGGAACCGGGAACGGCGATGGCCGAGCCGAACACGTAGCCGAAGAGCAGCACCATGACGACCGGCGCACCGAGCGTCAGGGCGATGCCGGCCGGGTCGTGACGGAGTTTGGCGAACACCCGGGCGGCCGCGGCCGCCCCGTCCGTGAGGGGGCGCGGTGAGAGATCGACGGCGCTCATGCCGCCGACTCCGTCGCGTCGTGCTCCTGTTGGTTGCCGGTGAGGTGCAGGAAGACCTCGTCGAGCGTCGGTCGGCGGATCGCCGCGTCCCGGACCAGCACTCCGGCATTGTCGAGGTAGCGGACGACACCGGGCAGGGTGAGTTCCCGATCGAAAGTCGGGGCGCTGACCCGAAGACGGTCGGCGTCGATCTCCGGCTGTCCGGACGTCAACGCGCCGAGAACCGTTGCCGCCGCTGGCAGTTCGGCCGCATCGTGTACCTCGATATCGACCCGGACCCCGATCGCGGCCTTGAGATCCTCGGGCGATCCGGTGGCCACGGAGCGTCCGTGGTCGATGATGACCACCGTGTCAGCCAGTTGGTCGGCCTCCTCCAGATATTGCGTGGTCAGCACCACGGTCGTGCCATCGGCGACGAGATCTCTCACTGTTGACCAGATCTCGTTACGGCTGCGCGGGTCGAGCCCGGTCGTCGGCTCGTCCAGCAGCATGACCGGGCGGGGGACGACGAAACTGGCGATCAGGTCAAGCCGTCGGCGCATGCCGCCCGACCAGGTCCGCACCAGCCGGTCGGCGGCATCGGCCAGATCGAAACGGGTGAGCAGCTCATCGGCCCGTTGACCTGCGCCACGGTTGCCGAGGTGCAGCATCCGGCCCAGGATCACCAGGTTCTCCCGACCGGTGAGATCATCGTCCACCGCGGCGTTCTGGCCGGCCAGACCGATGGACCTCCGCACCTGCATGGCGTTCTCGACCACGTCGTTGCCCAGGACGCTGGCACGTCCCTCGTCCGGTGTCGCCAGGGTGGACAGCACCCTGACCGCGGTGGTCTTGCCGGCGCCGTTCGGCCCGAGCAGAGCGCAGACCGTGCCGGCCTCGACGGTGATGTCGATGCCGTCGAGGGCTCGGACCGGGCCGTAGACCTTGACCAGTTTCTCGATCGAGACCGCTGGTTCCATGGCGACTCCTTCTGTGAGCACTGTACGCAGTACCGTAGCACTACACTGCGCACACTGCACACAGAAGGGAAGCCGGTGCCGGACAAGCCCCGCAGCATCTGGCTGCGGAAGGAACGCAGTGGCCGCGGGCCCACCCCGGAACACGGGCGCGCCCAGATCGCCGCTGCGGCCATCGAACTCGCCGATGCCGGCGGAATAGATGCGGTGACCACACGCAGGGTAGCGGCGGCCATCGGCGCCGGGGCCACGTCGCTCTACCGCTATGTCGCGAACCGGGACGAGCTCCTCGAGCTCATGCTGGACGCCGCGATCGGCGAACTCGACCTGTCCCGGCCGGTCACCGGCGACTGGCGTCGTGACCTCAGCGAACTGGCGGCGCAAATGCGGTCGATGTACCGGACCCATCCGTGGCTGCTCGATGTCGCCCAGGCGCAGACCTCGCTGACCCCCAACAGCGTCGACTTCCTCGAGTACGTTCTGTCCGCGTTGGCCGATGTCGACGCGCCCGGCCGGGCGAAAATGGAAGCCGTCGCAATGCTGAACGGGATGGTGGTGCTGCACGCCCGCATGGAGCTCGCTGGCGACCGAACCTCACCGGAATGGCAAGCCGCGCAAGTCGAATACCTCACCGCCGTGGTGGCGGGTGGCGGCCATCCGCATCTGGCCGCGGTGATCGCGTCACCTCCGCCGCCCGAACCGGCAGCGGGCGCAGATGGGGCGGATCTTCTGGACCGGCTGCTGCTGCATGTGCTGGCCGGGTTGCTCAGCGAGACCTGATCGAGCGCAGTGCCTTTCGGGCTTCTAGTTAAGACCGCATTCCTCGAGGACCGCGTTGCGCAGGGTGAAGGCGGGATCCATCTCGTCGGTCTCCTCCACGTTGCACAGCGCGACAACGGTGAGATCACGCTCCTGCCAATGGTTCACCGCCGCGCTGACGCCGGGATCGCCGCCGCCGTGCCCCCAGCGGCCATCCGGGTAGATCATCAGGCCGTAACCGTACGACCAGTCGTCCTCGATCGTGGCGTGCCGCTGCATCGGAAGATCGGTGAGGTCGCCGAGCAGGGTGCCGTCGGCCAGCGCGCGGCAGAACCGCACCAGATCGGACGCAGTACACACGCAGCCGCCGTCACCGCCACCGATGACCGGCACGCTGTGGACGTTGGTGCGCCCCGATTGCAGGTAATGCACCGCAGAGTTCGCCCGCGGCTCATCGGAACGGTCGAAACCACTGTCGTCCATTCCTGCGCGGCGCAGAACGCGTTCCTCGATCACCTCGGTGCAGGTCTGACCGGTGAGCTGTTCCAGCAGCTCGCCCAGCAGCACGTAACCGGCGTTCGAATAGCGCCAGATCTCGCCGGGTGGGCAGTAGGGCGGCAACGCGTCGTACAGCGGGAGGAAGTCGATCGGACGCTCGACCCGGGCAGGCGGCAGGTCGCGCCACAGCGCGGCGTAGTCCGTGCCGGCGTTGGGCAGTGACTCGTCCTCCTCGAAATAGTCGGCCATGCCCGAGGTGTGGGTCAGCAGGTGGTGCACGGTGACGTCGGCGGAGAGGTGACGCGGACGACGGTCGGCGGGCACCACATCGACCACCGGGGTCTGCACCGTGACGCGACCGTGCGCCACCTGGTCGAGCACCGCGGCAGCGGTCATCATCTTGCTCACCGACGCGCACTGGAAGCGGGTGTCCGGGGTGACCGGCGTTGTGGCGGCGCGGTCGGCGAGGCCGACACTCTGCTGCACGACCGGCACACCGGCCTCGGCCAGCAGCACCGTGCCGGACACGCCGCCGGCCTCGAGCTCGGCGAGCCGGCGGCTCAGGCGATCTTGGGCAGCGTCATCGAGCGAGAGTGTGGATCACGCCATGAGCATCGTCGTTGCGGACGGGTGGCGGCAAAGCATTTAGGGGCGCTCGGACGCTGATCAGGACCTGAGGTGACGAGGCGCGGCGGTGGATTTGCGTGGGATCAGGGTGGGGGTGGCCACGATGGTGCGCGGCTTCGCCGGTGTGGTTCGGGGTTTCGTCCAAGCAGGAGATCGATGGCGCCGCGGGCGATGTGGTTGAAGGGTTCGCGAATGGTGGTCAGCGGGACGGGTAGTCGGCTGACGACAGGGATGTCGTTGTAGCCGATGATCGACAGGTCGTCGGGGATGGTCAGGCCGCGGGCGGCGGCGGTGGACATGGCGCCGATGGCGTTGTTGTCGTTGACGGCGAAGATCGCGGTGGGCGGATCGGGGCGGTCGAGCAGGATGCTGGGCGGCGGCCTCGCCGGCTTCCATCGTGTACGCGTCGCCGGCGATCAGTGAGTCGTCCAAGCGGGATGCCGGCTTCGGTGAGGGCGGCGCGGTAGCCGGCCCGGCGTTGCACGGCGGTGGTGGCGTACTCCGGGCCCATGATCAGGCCGATCCGGGTGTGGCCGTGGTCGATGAGTTTGCGGGTGGCCAGGTACCCGCCGAGGTGGTCGTCGCCGATCGAGGCGGGGTGGATGCCGTCGGTGCGCAGGACCAGGACCTGCCGGCTGTCGCCGTCGATGCGCAGCGGGGAACCGGTGCGGGCGGTGGCCCGGATGATGCCGTCGACCCGGCGGTGCAGCAGGGACTGCACGGCGACCCGCTCGGCTGTCGGGGCTGTCCTGGGTGGTGGCGACGACGGCGAACAGGCCGCGGGCGGCGGCCGCGGCGGCGATCTCCTCGTAGAGCATGGCCATCACGGTGTCGGTGAGCCGGGGCACGATCACCCCGATGGTGCTGGTGCCGGACCGGCGCATGGCGGACGCCAAGGGGTCACGGACATAGCCGAGGTCGGCGGCGGCCACCCGGACCCGTTCCGCGGCCGCGGATTTCGAGGCGGGTAGCCGTTCGTCCAGCACCCGGGATGCGGTGGAGATGCTCACGCCGGCCACCCGGGCCACATCCCGCAGGTGTCACCACACCGCCGAGCCTAATCGGTGTGACGGCGGTCTCGTCGAATTGGGGGTTGACGTCGATCGGCGCTGAGCGGTCATAGTTGCAATCGTTCCCGTAAACGTTCCAGGCAGTCAAGATCGACACCCGACCGGAACGTTCCCGCAAAGCTTCCCTAGGAGGAGCCGACGATGTCTCTCGGAAATCTGGACCTGCGTGGTCTGAACCCCGCCCCGGTCACCCCGTTCACGGTCGACGGCGACGTGGACTACGCCGCGCTGGCCGACCTGGGCAAGTTCCTGGCCTCGGTCGACGGGGTGAAGTCGCTGGTCGTGCTCGGGCACGCCGGTGAGGGCACCTTCCTGACCCAGGACGAGCAGGTCAAGGTCATCGAAACCCTGGTGCACGAGGTCGGCGACCAGGTCGCGATCGTCGCCGGCATCACCGGTGAGGGCACCAAGGTCGCCGTCGAGGAGGCCCAGCGGGCCGTCGCCGCCGGCGCCAAGGCCGCCCTGACCTACCCGTCCCACGGGTGGCTGCGGTTCGGCTACCAGGACGGCGCCCCGCAGGACCGCTACCGCGCCATCTGGGAAGAAGCCGGGCTGCCGCAGATCCTGTTCCAGTACCCGGACAACACCAAGGCCAACTACAACCTGGACACCCAGCTGGAGATCGCCGGCCAGGAAGGCGTGTTCTGGACCAAGAACGGGGTGCGGAACATGCGCCGCTGGGACACCGAGATCCCGGTGCTCCGCCGCGAGTACCCCGACCTGCAGATCTTCTCCTGCCACGACGAGTACCTGCTGCACACCATCATGGACGTCGACGGCCTGCTCGTCGGCTACGGCAACATCGCCCCCGAACTGCTGGTCGAGTTCATCAAGGCCGGCAAGGCCCAGGACTGGACCGCCGCGAAGAAGATCCACGACCAGCTGCTGCCGGTGACCAAGGCCGTGTACCACCGGGGCTCGCACATGGAGGGCACCGTCGCCCTCAAGCACGCCCTGGTCTCCCGCGGCATCCTGCCGCACGCCACCGTCCGCAGCCCACTGCTGCCGCTGGCCGCCGGCGCCGACGTCGAGATCGCCGACGCCCTCAAGGCCGCCGGCATCATCTGACCCACAGTCATCGTCGGGCCGACGCCCGCTGATGGTCCGGCCGGTCACGATCGGCCCGGGCATGCCGCCCGGGCCGATCGACCGTGCCCTGCACCGATCCGCGTCCGGCCCAACGCCGGCGCGTGATCACGGGGATGGGGTCGCCGCCAGCCGCGGCGGCCCCACCCACCGGGACCACACACCCTGCGGACAGGCGCTTCGCGCCGTCTCTAGGGGACCCCGGTTCGGTGACAATGCAGTCCCGACGGACTCCGCGCCCAGCGGAGGGCGAGGAAACCCAACACCATCATGACAACTCATCTCACCGGCGAGGCAGACAGCCAACGCCAACGCCAACGCCCTACTGGTGGGCCGGCTGGAACGGATCCCGGTCACCAAACGATTGCTCTGGATCCGGGTCATCATCGGCTCCGCCACCTTCTTCGACGCCTACACCGTGCTGGTCATCGCCTTCGCGATGCCGCAACTGGTCAAGGAATGGTCCCTGAGCCCCGCCGAGGTCGGGCTCATCCTGTCCGCCGGGTACGTCGGGCAACTCGTCGGCGCGATCGGCTTCGGCTACCTCGCCGAACGCATCGGCCGGCTCCCCACCCTGCTGATCACCATCGTGCTGTTCGTCTCGATGGACGTCGCGTGTCTGTTCGCGTTCAGCGGCGCCTCGATGATGCTGTTCCGGTTCCTGCAGGGCATCGGCACCGGCGGCGAGGTCCCCGTCGCCTCCGCGTACATCAATGAATTCATCGGCGCCAAGAAACGCGGCCGGTTCTTCCTGCTCTACGAACTGATCTTCCCCATCGGGCTGTTGTTCGCCGGTATCTCCGCCTACTTCCTGGTCCCGAACTTCGGCTGGAAGGCACTGTTCATCGTCGGCATCATCCCCGCGCTGATCATGATCCCGCTGCGGGTCCTGATGCCCGAATCCCCCCGCTGGCTGGCCTCCAAGGGCCGCATCGTCAAGGCCGACAAGATCGTCACGATGCTGGAGAACGAAGCGGTCAAGGAAGGCAAACCCCTCCCCGAACCCGTGATCCGACCGGTCGACCCGAAGGCCACCCAGAAGTCGGACTGGCGGGAGCTGTTCAAGGGCATCTACCTCAAACGCACCCTGATGATCTGGGTGCTGTGGATCGCCGTCTACACCATCAACAACGGCATGATCACCTGGCTGCCCACCCTCTACACCCAGGTCTTCGACGTGCCGCTGCAGACCAGCCTGCTCTACGGGTGGACCACCTCCGCGTTCGGTGTCGCCGCGTCCGTCGCCTGCGCCCTGCTGATCGACAGGGTCGGCCGGAAGCGTTGGTACACCGTGGCTTTCCTGCTCGCCGTGGTCCCGCTGGTCGCGCTGGCCCTGCTCGGTGCCACCTCGGCCATCCAGATCCTGGTCGGCGCCACCATCGCCTACGCCATCCTGCAGACCATCGCCTTCTCCCTCTACCTGTACTCCGCCGAGCTCTACCCGACCCGGCTCCGCGCCATCGGCACCGGCTTCGGCAGCGCCTGGCTCCGCGCCGGATCCTCCCTCGGACCCGTCCTGGTCGGCTTCATCGTCGCCGGTGTCGGAATCCAGTACGTCTTCGTGCTCTTCGCCGTCGTCGCCGTCATCGGTGGGCTCACCACCAAGTTCTTCGGCATCGAGACCAAAGGCAAGGTGCTGGAGGAACTCTCACCCTGATCCACTCAGCATCGAGCCACGTCCCGCCCGCAGGTGCCACTGCGGGCGGGACGTTTTCGTTTTCAAGATCGGCATCGAGGTCGACGCGAATGGCAGTTGTGGGCGCGGGCTGAGCCTCGACGTTTCATTTGATCAAGCTGGCGGAGGATGGGGGATTCGAACCCCCGAGGGCGTTAACCCAACACGCTTTCCAAGCGTGCGCCATAGGCCACTAGGCGAATCCTCCTGGGAATTGCACCGCGGAGCAGTCTAAGGGAACCGCGGATGCTCCGGGACCACACCGCCTTGGACGGCGGCATCAGCGACCAGCTGCGGCACTCCACAGCCGGGCAACGTGGTCAGGACAACTGCGGATCGGACTCCTGAGCAGCGACCGCAACGTCGCCATCCTGAGACGCTCGACGACGTCGGGCGATGACGATCGCCACGACGACCGCAACAACCAGCAGGACAACACCGACCAGCATCCACGGCGAATGCGTAGCCAGGGCGATCCCGGCCTCGACCGCGGCGAACCCGACGGTGGCGTAGATCAGCGCCCAGGCGACGCAGCCGATCAGCATGGCGATGGTGTAGCGGACCCAGGGCATCCGGATCAGGCCCGCTGCCGCGTTCACCACGGTCTGGAAGCCGATGGTGAGGAAGGACACGGTCACCAGCGGCGGTCCGTAACGGTTCAAGGAGGCAATGGCCTTGGTGGTGCGGGGTCCGGTGATCCGGTCGGCCCAGCGGGTGTGCAGGACGCCGGCGGTCACGCCGCGGCCGAGCCAGTAGGTGGCCTGCGCTCTCAGCAGGACGATGCCGAACAGCACGGCGAAGGTGATGGCGAACGGCTTGCCCTCGAGCCAGCTGGGCACGGCTCAGGCCGCCGGGCAGGAGTGGACGGTCGGATGGATCACCGATCGCACTCCCTCGGGTCGGAACTTTCTCGCGCCAGATCGATCGCCAGGATGCCTGAACGCAATCGACACCCGCAAACCGCGGTCTGATGCGACCGCGGCCGGGGTGTCGAATGGCCTCGCGCGGGTGGGTGGCACCCGGCGGGCCGGTGGATCTGGATGGATCAGGCAGCCAGGCGGAACAGGATCTGCCGCACCTCGCGGGAATCCTCTTCGCTGTAGCGCGCGGCGATGGTCTCGATCTCGAGCCGATCGGCGGCACTGGTGTAATCCGCCAGCTCGTGGGCCAGCTGGCGATGGGCAGCCCGCTCGCTGCGGTGGGTGGAAAGGGTGTCCTTGATGTTCATCATGATCAAATTTCCTCACTGTCGACCGGAGCCTCTGCAACTCGACGGGGGCCGCTCCGGGGCAACCTCTCTCTGCCGTCTGAATCGATTATGCGCGCAGGTCAGAGCGTTCTGAGCCGATCTTGGGTGTGGTCTTCGACGCATTGTCGAAGATGACTTTCCGCGCAACCTCTCGGCCCCTGACGACGTCTCTCCCTCTGCCCACCAGAGGGGGCGGACCGAGGCCCTTCGCGCGGATGTTTCGGAGCGCGACCCGAACCCGGTTAGACTGTCTCCGGACCCCCGCGGCGTCCATCTCATCAACCCCCCCAGGGCCGGAAGGCAGCAAGGGTCCGTGAGCTCTGGCGGGTGCGGGGGTCCCCTTTCGTCTCCGGACAGATCGTCATGCGGGCAGTAGTGAAACCCCCACCATCCCGATCGCCGATGCGACCTTCAGTCCCATTTGCCCGGTGGGCGAGGGTGTCGGACTGCTGCCGTAGCCTCGTTTCGTGGCGCTCGCCCTCTATCGCAAGTACCGACCCGCGACCTTCTCCGAGGTGGTGGGGCAGGAGCACGTCACCGAACCGCTCCGCACCGCGCTGGCGGCCGGCCGGATCAATCACGCCTACCTGTTCTCCGGTCCGCGCGGCTGCGGCAAGACGTCATCGGCCCGGATCCTGGCCCGCTCGCTGAACTGCGAGCAGGGGCCGACGCCGGATCCGTGCGGGGTCTGCAATTCGTGCATCGCGCTGGCGCCGGAGGGTCCCGGGTCGCTGGACGTGGTGGAGCTGGACGCGGCCAGCCACGGCGGCGTCGACGACACCAGGGACCTGCGGGACAAGGCGTTCTACATGCCCGCCGAGTCGCGCTACCGGGTGTTCATCATCGACGAGGCCCACATGGTCACGACGCAGGGCTTCAACGCGCTGCTGAAGATCGTCGAGGAGCCGCCGGAGCATCTGGTCTTCATCTTCGCCACCACCGAGCCCGACAAGGTGCTGACCACCATCCGGTCGCGGACGCACCACTACCCGTTCCGGCTGATCGCGCCGACCACCCTGCGGACGCTGCTGGAGCGGCTGTGCGCCGAAGAGGGTGCGGTCGTCGAGCCGGCGGTGTTCCCGCTGGTCATCCGTGCCGGCGGTGGTTCCGCACGGGACTCGCTGTCGGTGCTCGATCAGCTGCTGGCCGGTGCCGGGCCCGAAGGCGTCACCTACCGCAGCGCCGTCGCCCTGCTGGGGGTGACCGATGCGGCGCTGCTGGACGAGGTCGTCGACGCCCTTGCCGCCGGTGACGGAGCCTCGATGTTCGGCGCGGTCGACCGGGTGGTCGAGGCCGGGCACGACCCGCGACGGTTCGCCGCCGACCTGCTGCAGCGGCTGCGCGACCTGGTGATCATCAACGCTGTCCCGGACGCCGCGGCCAAGGGGCTGATCGACGCGCCGGAGGACCAGCTGGCCTCGATGGTCGGCCAGGCGGACCGGCTCGGCATGGCCACCCTGACCCGGCTGGCCGAGGTGATGCACACCGGGCTGGTGGACATGCGCGGAACCACGTCGCCGCGGCTGGTGCTCGAGTTGTTGTGCGCCAGGATGCTGCTGCCCGGCGCCTCCACCGGCGACGCCGCCCTGCTGCAGCGGCTGGAGCGGATGGAACGCCGGATGGACATCGCCGGCAATCCGGTCGATGCCCCGATCGCCGCCGCTCCCGTCCCGCGCGGCTGTTGCCGAGCCGAAACCCGTTGCGCCGTCGCGTGAGTTCGGCCACACCGTCAGCGGGAGCCGAACGGCAGGCAGCCCGCGCGGACCGCCGGTGGCGAGCGGGACGGCAGGCGACCAGCGGCCGCTGCCGCAGAACAGCCGCGGACGGCACCTGCCTCGGACCGCCGACCGCCGGAGCGTCCCGCCGCGGTGCGCAAGGGACCGGACCTCGGGCTGCCGGTGCCGCCGACCCTGAGTTCGCAACGGCCGCCCGCCGCAGCGGCGCCTTCGGCTGGATCGGCGACGTCAGCGCAATCACGTCCGGCCGCTTCCGCGCGGCCCGAACCACCCGCGCCGACCCAGAGCCGGCCGGCGAGCGAGCAGTCGGAAGCCACCAGTGCGCCGGCGCCGCCGGGCCCGACAAGGCGGCCGCGGAATCACCGACGGCCGCGTCGACGATCGGCGTCACCGATGTCCGGCGGGTGTGGCCGGAGGTGTTGACCGCGGTGCAACGTCAGCGCCGGACCACGCAGATCCTGCTCGAATCGGCGACGGTGGTCGGCGTCGACGCCGGCGTGCTGCAGGTCGCCATGCCGTCCGCGGGGATGGCCCGGCGAGTGCTGGAGCCGGCGAACTCCGACCTGCTGCGGGCGGCGTTGAAGGAACTGCTCGGGGTCGACTGGACGATTCGCTGCGAGGCGGTCGGGGCCGGCGGCCAGCGGACGCCAGCGGCGGCGCGCCAAGGGGATCGACCGGGGGCCCGCCCAGCGCAGCCCTCGGCCGTGCGGCCGCCATCCCGGACCCGCCTCCACCACCGCCGGAGGACGACATCCCCGACGACTACGGCGAACCGCCGGACCCCGCGGCCGTGTCGGAGAGCGTCCGGGACCCGGAGGAGATTGCCATCGCGCTGCTGTCCGCCGAGTTGGGTGCCCGCCGGCTGGACCCGACCAGCTGATGCGCGGCCGCTGGCGCCTCGCCGTCACCGGCTGTCGTTCCGCGGATGAACGCGCGGCATTGCGCCAAGGGTCCGCGCGCGCAGAAGCCCAGATCGTGAAGCATTCTTCGGCTGAGCACCGAATCTCCCTTCACGAACCGGCCATTGGGGGCCTGCAGTCTGCGGGCGAACTCCTGCAGGGCGTGCCTGGCGGCGGCGGGGTTCTCGATCCAGGCGAAGTGCGCGCCGCCGGTCGACCGATGAGGGGGAACCGGCTATTTGCGGCCCGCGAACGACAACGGCTCAGCGACGTCCTCCAGGGCCTTGTTCTCTGCGTCGATGCCCAGGAACACCTCGACCAGGCCGCCGATCACCATGATGCCGGCCGCCAGTAGATAGCCGTAGACCAGCAACGTCGGGTTGCTGCCGTCGCCGATCAGCGCCCCGTAGAGCACCGGGCCCAGCGCTCCGAAGCCCTGGGCGATGGCGAAGAACACCGCGATCGCCATCGCGCGGACCTCCAGCGGGAAGATCTCGCTGACGGTCAGGTAGGCGGAGCTGGCGCCGGCCGAGGCAAAGAAGAAGATGACGCACCAGGCGATGGTCTGCGTGATGGCGTTGAGCAGGCCCGCGCCGAACAGAAAGGCGCTGATCGCCAACAGCACGCCGGACAGGATGTAGGTGCCGGAGATCATCTTCCGCCGGCCGAGCGTGTCGAAAAAGTGCCCGAGGGCGAGTGGACCGATGAAATTGCCGACGGCGAAAGCGATCAGGTACCACGGCGCCGACGACGCCTCCACGCCGTAGAACTTGCCGAGCACGATCGTGTAGGTGAAGAAGATGGAGTTGTACAGGAACGACTGGCTGATCATCAATGTCGCGCCGAGGATGGATCGTTGGGGGTAGGTCTTGAACAACACCCGCAGCAGCGCGAGGTATCCGTGGCTGCGCTCGGGCCGCAGCTCGATGGCCTTGGAGTCGTCGACCTCCGGGATGTCCCGGCCGCCCTGCCTGACCTCGTTCTCGATGAAATCGATGGACTCCTCGGCCGCGTCCTTCTGGCCGTGCATGATCTGCCAGCGCGGGCTCTCTGGCAGGTGTCGGCGGAGCACCAGGATGAAAAGCCCGAGCACCGGCCCGATGAGAAAGCCCAGCCGCCAACCCAGGCTCGGGTCGAAGACATTGAGCAGGATGAGCGAGCCCAAGGTGCCCAGAACCGCACCCAGCCAATACGTTCCATTGATCGCGATGTCGATCCGGCCGCGGTAGCGGGCCGGGATCAGCTCGTCGATGGCGGAATTGATGGCCGCGTACTCCCAACGGCGGCCGGAAGCCGTGAGCCAGCCCGGCCGACGGTCACACCGAACCTTGCTGGATCTGGGCGCGCCCCGCCGGTCCCTGCCAGCGAGAACCGATCAGTCGCCCTGGAGCACCGCTCAGTGCCCGCGGACCACCCAGTCGTCCAGGTGCGGCGCCTCGGCACCGATGGTGGTGTCGTCACCGTGGCCGGTGTGCACGACGGTCTCGTCCGGCAGGTTCAGCAGCCGGTGCGAGATGGAGTCGATGATCGTCGGGAAGTCCGAGAACGAGCGACCGGTCGCGCCCGGGCCACCGGAGAACAGGGTGTCGCCGCTGAACAGCACGCCCAGCTCCGGCACGTAGAAGCAGACCGCGCCGGGGGAGTGCCCGGGCGTGTGCAGCACCTGGACGTCGACGCCGGCGATGGTCAGCACCTGCCCGGCGTGCAGTTCCGCATCCGGCTGCCGGTCGGGGTGCGCCATGCCCCAGAGCGCCGCGTCCGCCGGGTGCAACCAGATGGCCGCGCCGGTCAGTTCGGACAGCGCCGGGGCCGCATCGATGTGGTCGTTGTGCCCGTGGGTGCACAGGATGGCGTCAACCCGACGCGACCCGATCACCGTCTTGATCGCCTCGGCGTCGTGCGCGGCGTCGATGACCAGCACCTGGTCGTCGTCACCGATCAGCCAGACGTTGTTGTCGACGTCCCAGGTCCCGCCGTCCAGGCTGAAAGTGCCTGAGGTGACGACCTTCTCGATCCGGACCGGACTGTCGGCAGTACCGTCACGAGCCCAGCTCCGGGTACAGCGGACGGGTCGCGGCGAGCCGCGCGACGCGGTCGCTCAGGGTGGCTTCCAAGACCGGGTCGAGCTCGCCGACCGGGGCGATCAGCGCCGTCGCGATGATGTCCGCGACCTGGACGAAGTCCCGGTCGGTGAAGCCGCGGGTGGCCAGCGCCGGCGTGCCGATCCGCAGCCCCGAGGTGACCATCGGCGGGCGCGGGTCGAACGGCACCGCATTGCGGTTCACGGTGATGCCGATCGAGTGCAGCCGGTCCTCGGCGGCCTTGCCGTCCAGATCGGAGTCCCGGAGATCGACCAGCACCAGATGGACGTCGGTGCCGCCGGTCAGCACCTGGATGCCGGCGTCCGCCACGTCGGACTCGATCAGCCGCTCGGCCAGCAGCCGGGCACCCCGGATCGTCCGTTCGGCGCGTTCGGTGAACGAGGGGTCGGCGGCCATCTTGAAGGCCACCGCCTTGGCGGCGATCACATGCTCGAGCGGCCCGCCCTGCTGGCCGGGGAACACCGCGGAGTTGATCTTCTTGGCGATCGCCGGGTCGTTGGACAGGATCACCCCGCCGCGCGGCCCGCCCAGCGTCTTGTGGGTCGTGGTGGTGGTGACGTGCGCGTGCGGCACCGGCGAGGGGTGCAGGCCGGCGGCGACCAGGCCGGCGAAGTGCGCCATGTCGACCATCAGGTACGCGTCGACCTCGTCGGCGATCAGCCGGAACCGCTCGAAATCCAGCTGCCGGGGGTAGGCCGACCACCCGGCGATGATCAACTTGGGGGAGTACTGGCGGGCCAACCTGGACACCTCGTCCATGTCGATCCGGTAGTCCTCCTTGGACACCTCGTACGCGGCGACGTTGTACAGCAGCCCGGAGAAGTTGATCCGCATGCCGTGGGTCAGGTGCCCACCGTGCGCCAACGACAGACCCAGGATCGTGTCGCCGGGCTTGATCAGCGCCTGCATGGCGGCGGCGTTGGCCTGCGCACCCGAGTGCGGCTGAACATTGGCGAATCCGGCGCCGAACAGCGCCTTGATCCGCTCGATGGCCAGCGTCTCGATGACGTCGACGTTCTCGCATCCGCCGTAGTACCGCCGGCCCGGGTAACCCTCGGCGTACTTGTTGGTCAGCACACTGCCCTGTGCCTGCATGGCGGCGACCGACGCGAAGTTCTCCGACGCGATCATCTCCAGGGTGTCCTGCTGCCGCCGCAGCTCCCGGCTGATGTACTCCGCGACCTCGGGGTCGGCCACCTCGAGCGGGGCGTCCAGGCCCGGCCAGGGTGCGTCCGCTCCGGTGCTCGCGGTGGGGTCTTGGTCGACTGCGGCCACGTCAGTGGTCATGACGGGTGTTCTCCCTTGGTTCGCGCCCTGCGAGCGCTCGATCCGGCGGGTCTTGCCCACCGCTGCCGAAGCCTCAACCGTAGTCGGCCGGGCCAGGGTCGTGGGCATCGGTCGGGTCCGGACGGACCGGCCACCTCCGTTCAACGCGCCGGACCGCCGCCCTCGGAGGCCTTCTCGCGATCGCCGCCGAAATCGAGCAGATTGGACCTCGTCATCTGCCTTCTGACCAGGCATAAATTTCGTGACGAATGCCGGTTTCACCCGAAAGAAATACCGTCAAATAGGACATGAGAAGGTAACGATGCGGTGACGGTCGTAGGCTCCGGCGTGAACTCGCGTTTACGGTGCCTCCAGAACAAGCGCTCGCCGGTCGCCGCACGACCAGCCGGTGGGCACTTGTGTCTGTCGTTCGAGGCGTTGTCGACGAAGTCCGACGGCCGAACCGGCGCGGCAAGAAAAATGCAGTACCAACACCCTGGAGGTAATGGAAGCGTGAGGCGTCAACTGTGGCTGGGGGCCGGCTTGGCCGGTGCCCTTGTCCTGACAATGTCTGCATGTGCGAGTTCGGATCGCGGCTCCGAGTCGAGCGCAACCGGCGCCAGTAGCGCCCCCGCCGCTTCCGGATCGGCTTCGGGCGATGCCAGCGCAGCGGGTGGCCCGTCCGATCCGGACGGCCAGATCATCTTCGGCGCGGCCGGCGCGCCGAGCATGTTCGATCCGCTGTACGCCACCGACGGTGAGACGTTCCGGGTGGCCCGGCAGATGAACGAGGGCCTGGTCACCTTCAAGCAGGGCACCGCCGACGTCGAGCCCGCGCTGGCCGAATCCTGGGAGCAGTCCGCGGACGGCCTGACCTGGACCTTCAAGATGCGGCAGGGCGTGACGTTCCACGACGGCACCCCGCTGGATGCCGCGGCCGTCTGCTACAACCTCGACCGGATGTACAACCAGACCGGTGCCGGCGCGACGCAGGCCGCAGTACTGGTCGGACAACATGGGCGGGTTCAAGGATCAGAAGGACGACTGCCGGGGCACCCGTGCCGAGCGTCTACGAGTCCTGCACCGCTGCCGACGCCGGCTCCGCGGTCGTCAAGCTGACCACGCTACACGTCGAAGTTCCCGGCCATCCTCGGCCTGCCGGCGTTCTCCATCCAGTCGCCGACCGCGCTGAAGCAGTACGACGCGAACAACGTCGTCGCCGAGGGCGAGTCGTTCGTCTACCCGGCCTACGCCACCGAGCACCCGACCGGAACCGGACCGTTCAAGTTCCAGGCGTACGACAAGGCCAACAACACCGTCACCCTGGTCCGCAACGACGACTACTGGGGCGAGAAGGCCAAGTCGAAGACGCTGATCTTCAAGATCATCCCCGATGAGACCGCCCGCAAGCAGGAGCTGCAGGCCGGCACCATCGACGGGTACGACCTGCCCGAACCCCGCCGACTGGGACGCGCTGAAGGCGGCCGGCTTCAACGTCGAGGTCCGCCCGGCGTTCAACATCCTGTACCTGGGCATCAACCAGAAGAACAACCCGGCGCTGCAGGACCTCAAGGTGCGGCAGGCGATCGCCTACGCGCTGAACCGGCAGCAGTTCGTCACTCCCAGCTGCCCGAGGGCGCCGAGGTCGCGCCGATCTTCTACCCGGACACCGTCGACGGCTGGACCGACGACGTCGAGACAGTACGACTACGACCCGCAGAAGGCCAAGGACCTGCTGGCCGAGGCCGGGCAGAGCAACCTGACGCTGAACTTCTGGTGGCCGACCGAGGTGTACCCGGCCGTACATGCCGGACCCCAAGGCCGTCTTCACCGCGTTCAAGGCCGACCTGGAGGCCGTCGGGATCACCGTCAACGAGATCTCCAAGCCGTGGAACGGTGGCTACCTGGACGGCGTCGAGGCCCAGCAGGCGGACCTCTTCCTGCTCGGCTGGACCGGCGACTACAACACCCCGGACAACTTCATCGGCACGTTCTTCACCCGCGACCGACAACCGGTTCGGCACCGGCAGCTCGCCGTGGGGCACGACGCTGTCCGCGGACTCGCTGAAGGCCGCGGACGCGATCCCGGACGACGCGGAGCGGACCGCCGCGTACGAGGCGCTGAACAAGCAGCTCCTGGGCGAATACCTGCCGGCGGTGCCGATCTCGCACTCGCCGCCGGCGCATCGTGGTCGCCGGTGACGTGCAGGGGCTGATCGCCAGCCCGCTGACCGACGAGAAGTTCGTCGACCGTCTACAAGAACTGATCGCACGTCACGGGCGGCTTCCCAGGCGCCGGAGTGGCGTGCCACGGTCGGCATCTGGCATCGGTACTCGATCGAGCTGCTCGGCCAGCGGCTCGACATCCGGCGCGTCACTGGTGACGCCCGCGCGGGTCGCGGTCGACGGCGGTGATGCTCGTGCTGAGGTACACGGTCCGCCGGCTGCTGCAGCTGGTGCTGGTGCTGTTCGTGCTGTCGTTGCTGCTGTTCATCTGGCTGCGCAGTCTGCCCGGCGGTCCGGTCACCGCCACTGCTCGGTGATCGGGCCACGCCGGAGAAGCGGGCCGAGCTGACCGCGCGTCCTCGGCCTGGACCAGCCCGTCTTCGTGCAGTACTTCAAGTTCCTCGGCCGGGTGCTGCAGGGCAATTTCGGCCAGTCGACCGGGGTCTCGCCCGGCACCGATGCGCGTCGACGTGTTCTTCACCCGGTTCGGCGCCACGATCGAACTGACCGTCGGGGCGATGATCTTCGGCCTGGCGTTCGGCATCCCGCTCGGCTACATGGCCGCCAAGCGTCGCGGCGGCGTCGCTGGACAACAGCTTCATCGTCGTTCTCGTTGATCGGCATCGCCGTGCCGGTGTTCTTCCTGGCCTTCCTGCTCAAGTACGTCTTCGCCGTGAAGTGGGGCTGCTTGCCGCCGTCGGGCCGGCAGACCCCGGGCATCGACGCCACCCGGGTGACCGGGCTGTTCATCCTGGACGGGGTGATCACCCGGGAGTGGGACGCCGCCTGGGATTCGGTGCAGCACCTGATCCTGCCGTGGATCGCGCTGGGCACCATCCCGTTCGCGGTGATCTTCCGGATCACCCGGGCGATCGGTGCTCGAGGTGCAGGGCGAGGACTTCGTCCGCACCGCCGAGGCGAAGGGCCTGACCAGCACCACCATCCGCAACCGGCACATCCTGCGCAACGCGATGCTGCCGGTGATCACCGTGACCGGTCTGCTGACCGGGCTACTGCTGACCGGCGCCGTGCTCACCGAGACCGTCTTCGCCTACCCGGGTATCGGTGAGGCGTTGAAGATCGGGTTCACGCAAGAAGGACTACCCGGTGCGTGCAGTTGATCATCCTGGCGGCCGCCGCCGCGTTCGTGGTCATCAACACCGTCGTCGACCTGGCCTACGCGCTGGTCGACCCGCGGATCAGGGCGCGCTGATGGCCACCACCTACTCGCGAGCCCGCAAGCAGCGGATCGACGCGCTGGTCACCTCCGGTGACGAGGGCACCTCGCTGCTCAAGGACGCCTGGTCCCGGCTCCAGGTGTCGCCGCTGTTCTGGGTCGGGGCGGTGATCGTCGGGCTGTTCGTCGTGCTGGCGATCATCGGTCCGTGGATCGCCCCGCAGGATCCGGGTGCCCAGGTGCTGATCGGGCAGACCTCACGTGCCCGCAACGCCATCGCGCCGTCACAGCCGGGTTTCCTGCTCGGCGGCGACACCCAGGGCCGGGACTTCTTCTCCCGCTTGGTGGTCGGGGCCAGGCAGACGCTGCTGGTCGGCGTCATCGCCACCCTGATCGGTCTGATCGGCGGACTCATCATCGGGCTGCTGGCCGGTGCGTTCGGCGGCTGGGTGGACACCGTGCTGATGCGGATCGTCGACGTCATGCTCTCCATTCCCAGCCTGCTGCTGGCGATCTCGATCGGTGTGCTGTTCACCAACCCGAACCTGACCAGCGTGATCATCGCCGTCGGCATCCCGCAGATCCCGGTCTTCGCGCGATTGTTGCGCGGGTCAGATGCTCGCCCAACGCGAGTCCGACCATGTCCTGGCGGCGCGCTCGCTGGGCGTCAAGCAGGGCCCGATCGTGTTGCGGCACATGCTGCCCAACTCGATCTCCCCGGTCATCGTGCAGGCCACCATCGTGGTCGCCACCTCCATCCTCGATGCAGCGGCGCTGTCGTTCCTGGGACTCGGGTCGCAGGACGTGTCCCTCCCGGAGTGGGGTGCAGATGCTCGGCGAGGCGCAGACCAGCATCGACTCCCACCCCCAGCTGGCGTTCTGGCCGGCCGGGGCGATCATCGTCGTCGTACTCGGCTTCACCCTGCTCGGCGAGGCGCTGCGCGAGGCCATCGACCCGAAGAATCGGCGGTGACGAGGATGACGACCCTGCTCGAGGTGTCGGACCTGAAGGTGCAGTTCAACCGGAAGGGCGTCGAGCCGTTCACCGCCGTCGACGGGGTGTCGTTCACGGTGGCGCCCGGCCAGACCGTCGGCCTGGTCGGCGAATCCGGCTGCGGGAAGTCCGTCACCTCGCTGGCCATCATGCGGCTGCTGCCCAAGCGTGGGTCGACCATCACCGGCTCGGTGAACTTCGAGGGCACCGACCTGCTGTCGCTGCCGCTGAACGACATGCGCGACCGCCGCGGACGTGACCTGGCGATGATCTTCCAGGACCCGCTCTCGTCGTTGAACCCGGTGGTGCCCATCGGGATCCAGGTCACCGAGGTGCTGGAACGGCACCGCGGGATGAAGCGGTCGGCGGCCATGCACGAGGCCCGTGACCTGCTCGACGCGGTCGGCATCCCGGATCCGACGCGCCGGTTGAAGGAGTATCCGCATCAGCTCTCCGGCGGCATGCGGCAGCGCGCGCTGATCGCGATGGCGCTGGCCTGCCGTCCTCGGCTGATGATCGCGGACGAGCCGACGACCGCGCTCGATGTCACCATCCAGGCGCAGATCCTCGCCGTGCTCAAGACTCTCGTCGTCGAGCACGGTACTGCGCTGATCATGATCACCCACGACCTCGGCGTCGTCGCCGGTCTGGTGGACGAGGTGAACGTGCTGTACGGCGGACGGGTGGTGGAGCGGGCCGATCGTCACGAGCTGTTCGACACCCCCCGGCACCCGTACACGCACGGCCTGCTGGAATCGATCCCGCGGCTGGATGCTCCGCCCGGCGAGCGGCTGACGCCCATCATGGGTTCGGTGTCGGACAACATCCCGTGGACCAACGGTTGCGCCTTCGCGCCGCAGGTGCAGCCGGGAGGTCGATGCCTGCCGGGAGGTCACCCCGGTGCTGGTGCCGCTGGCCGAACAGCGGGCGCACCTGTTGCGCTGCCACAACCCAGTGGTTCCCGTTGCGGCATCAGGCCTCTCGTTCGCCAAGGAACCACGATGAGCGGGCCGGTGTGGGGCGAGAACGAGGCGATCAGCCAATCGCCGGACGCGATCGGCGCCGAGGTCGCCCGGTCTGCGGTGGAAACCGACGCAGTCGCAGGTGCGGACCATCACGTGTCGGAGCCGATTCCCGACACGCCGGCCGCCGAGCTCAGCTCGATCACCGCGGACGCCGACGTGCTGCTGGAGGTCAACGACCTCAAGGTGCACTTCCCGATCAAGCGCGGGGTGCTGATCGACAAGACCGTCGGCTACGTCTACGCGGTCGACGGGGTGAGCCTGGCGATCAGGCGCGGCGAGACCTACGGGCTGGTCGGCGAATCCGGTTGTGGCAAGTCCACTCTCGGCCGGGGCATCCTGCGGTTGGTGGAACCGACCGGCGGCTCTGTGATCTTCGACGGGGAGAACATCGCCGCGCTGAAGGCGGAGCCGCTGCGCAAGGCTCGGCGCCGGATGCAGATGGTGTTCCAGGACCCGCTGTCCTCGCTCGACCCGCGGCAGTCGGTGCAGTCGATCCTGGTCGAGGGGATGAAGGCGCACGGGCTGGCCGATTCCGACACGGAGACGAATGCCCGGCTGCGCGAACTGCTGTCGGCCGTCGGGCTGCCGAACACGGCGCTGCGCAAGTACCCGCACGAGTTCTCCGGCGGCCAGCGGCAACGCATCGGCATCGCCAGGGCGCTGACCGTCAATCCCGAGCTGATCGTCGCCGACGAACCGGTGTCGGCGCTGGACGTCTCGGTGCAGGCGCAGGTGATCAACCTGCTGGAGGACCTGCAGACCGACCTCGGGCTGACCTACCTGATCATCGCGCACGACCTGGCGGTGGTCAGGCACATCTCCGACCGGGTCGGGGTGATGTACCTCGGCGCGCTGGTCGAGGAGGCGACGTCCGAGGCGTTGTACGCCGAACCCCTGCATCCCTACAGCCGGGCGCTGCTGTCGGCCGTCCCGGTGCCGGACCCGATCGTCGAGGACCAGCGCGAACGCATCCTGCTCACCGGCGACCTGCCGTCCCCGGCCAATCCGCCGAACGGCTGCCGGTTCCACACCCGCTGCCCCTGGCGGCAACCGACGCGCTGTGACACCGACCGTCCGGAGCTGATCGAGCTGCGTCCCGGGCATCGGGTGGCCTGCCACTACGCCACCGAGATCGCCTCCGGCGCGCTGAAGCCGCACGACGTCTCCGTCGAGCTCGACTTCACCCCCGGTCCGTCTGGCAATCGGCAGGTCGCCCAGAAACCCCTCGACTTCATCCAGCCGCCGGATGGCGGGTTTGACGTCTCAGGTAACTGACGGTCTTGCCGGCGTCGCACCGTTGTTCGGGCGCTGGAACTCGCGGGAGCGCGAAGGAATTTTCGGCCCCAGCCACGAAAAGGCTTCACGATCCTCGGATTTGCGGTGGCGTCGACGCGCCTCAACTGAGGCAGAAGTCTTCTCAGCGGGTGCGGTAGCGGGCGTAGATCAACCCGGTCTTGAAGGCGCGCTGCTCGACCAGCTCGAGA
This sequence comes from uncultured Actinomycetota bacterium, assembly GCA_963719475.1. GTDB lineage: Bacteria > Actinomycetota > Actinomycetes > Mycobacteriales > Nakamurellaceae > Nakamurella. The sequence goes on from CAVRCD010000018.1 coordinate 257,626, forward strand.
TCGAGCCGGACGCCATCGGGAAAGAACCGCTTGCCGCCGCCGACCACGCTCGACGTCATCAAGAGGTGGTACTCGTCGACCAGGCCCGCCCTGATCGCCTGCGCGGCGAGGTTCGGGCCGTCGACGCTGAGGTCGTGATCGGATTCGGCCTTGAGCTTGCGCACCGCGTCCGGGTCGAAGCTCCGCTCGATCCTGGTCTTCGCGCTGGACACCGACTCGAGCGTCGTGGAGTAGACGATCTTGTCGGCTGCCTGCCAGTCGCGGGCGTACTGCAGGATGTGCGGCGGCTGGTCCGGCTCGAGGTGCGCGGTCTCCCAATAGACCATCGTCTCGTACATCCGTCGTCCGTAGAGGAACGTCCGGACCGGGCGGAAGACGTCGCCGATGAAGGTGTGCACCTCCTCGTCGTCGGCCCCCGTGCCGAGGCCGCCCTCCGCCGCCTCGGCGTAGCCGTCGAGCGAGGTGATCATCGAATAGATGAGCTTGCCCATGCCGTCTCCTTCGGTTTCGCGCGTCAGATTTCCTGAGCGTCCTGAAGGGTGTGACGGCGAGAAGGCCCGGAACTCATCATTCGGCCGAGCGTCGCCGCTCGATGACGCTCGACTTTGTGTCTGAGCATCTCGCGGAGCTACCGCACAACATCCCGGGCCGTTGTGAAGTAACACCGGACGGTGCTCAGTGGCCGCGGAGGGTCAGCCGCTGCCGAGGTAGGAGAAGACGCCGTTCGCCAGGCCCTGGGCGACCTGCTGCTGCCCGCCTGCCGAGCTCATCAGGGCGGCGTCACCGGAGTTGCGCATGTTGCCGGCCTCGATCATGACGGTCGGGATCATCGACAGGTTCAGCCCGGCCAGGTCGCCGCGCGGCCAGAGGCCGTTCGAGCCGAGGTGGTTCGACGAGGAGAGGCCGGCGCTGCGCAGGCCGTCACGGATGTTCACCGCGAGATCGTCCGACCGGGCGGCCATCTCGGCGCCGGCCGGGTCGCGTTCGGCCGTCATCACGTAGAAACCCGAGGCGGACGCGTCGTCACCGTCACCGTGGATCGAGACCACCAGGTCGGCGCCGGACGAGTTGCCGATCTGCGCGCGTTCGTTCACGCACGGCCCGACCCCGTCGTTGCTGTCCCTGGTCATCACGACGGTGATGCCCTGCGACTCGAGCATCGGCCGCAGGTAGTTCGCGACCTTCCAGTTGAAGCTGGCCTCGGTGTAGCCGTCGTTGGTGGATGTGCCGGTGGTGTTGCAGGGCTTGGTCTCGCCGAACCCGGCGTCCACCTGCCGGTTGATGATGTCGGGATTGGCGCCGTTCGCTCCGTTGTGCCCCGGGTCGATGACGACGACGCGGCCGCCGGAGATCGGCGCCGGTGCCGGCGCGGGTTCCGGCTCGGGCGCAGGAGCGGGTGCGGGTTCCTGCTCCGGCTCGGGTTCAGGCTCCGGTTCGGGGGCCGGGGCGGGTTCCGGTTCGGGAGTGATCTCCGGCTCCGGCTCCGGCGCAGGCGCGGGTTCCGGCTCGGAACTCGGGGTCGGCGACTCCGATGTCGGGGTGGGTGATTCGGTGGTGCTTTCGGCCGGGCTGGACAATCCGGGAACTGTGATCAGCGGGCCGGACGATGCCGGCGAGGACACCACCACGCTGCTGCTGGTCGGCGGCGTGGCCTGCTCGGTCGGCGCGGCGCACGACGCGATCAGCACAGCGCAGGCCGCCACGCCGGCGAGCAGGGTGGCAACGGAGCGTGGGCGGGCACTCATGGGCCCTACTCTGCCATCGCCCGTTCAGCGGTTTCGGGACATTCGCCCGGCGTGGGCGCTGTGAGAGCGGCGGCGGCTCGGTGGCGCATTACTGTGGCCATGACGTCTCGTGCAGCCATCGCGGGCAACGGCCGTCGAGGCCGGCAACACCGAATGCGGATGACAGAAGTGGGGAATTGCGATGATGCCTGGCATGCCTGACCTGGGCCAGCTGCTGCAGCAGGCGCAGCAGATGCAGGCCGAGATGGAGCGCGCCCAGGCTTCGTTGGCCGAGTCCGAGGTGACGGGTTCGGCCGGCAGCGGTCTGGTCACGGTCGTCGTCAACGGCAGCGGTGACCTGCTGCGGCTCCGGATCGACCCGTCGGTGGTGGATCCGGCGGACATCGAGACGCTGGAGGACCTGATCGTCGCCGCCGTACACGACGCCCGTCGGTCGGCCGAGGCCATCGCCAGCACCGCGATGAACTCCGTCGCCGGTTCGCTGGATCTGTCGTCCATGGGGCTGCCGGGCATGGGCCTGCCCGGCTTCGGTGCCCAGGACCAGCTCGATCAGGACTTCGACGACATCGCGGATGACGAACTGGACGACGACGAGTTGGACGACGACGAACTCGATGACGATGAGGTGATCGACGAGGTCATCGTGATCGTCGAGGACGAGGCAGACGACACCAGGGGATCCCAGTCCCGCGGCGATCTGCCGCCGGGTTCGGCGTCACCGACCGGCGGGGTCTGACCGTCCGTGTACGAAGGCCCGGTTCAGGACCTCATCGACGAGCTCGGCCGATTGCCGGGCATCGGCCCGAAGTCGGCGCAGCGCATCGCCTTTCACCTGCTCACCGTCGATCCGGCCGATCTGACCAAGCTGCAGGCCGCGCTGCAGCGGGTGAAGGACGAGGTCCGGTTCTGCGAGATCTGCGGCAACGTCGCCGGTGACGTGCGGTGCCGGATCTGCAACGACCCGCGCCGCGAGGACACCGTCATCTGTGTGGTGGAGGAACCCAAGGACGTCGCCGCGATCGAGCGGACCAGGGAGTTCCGCGGCAAGTACCACGTGCTCGGCGGCGCGATCTCGCCGATCGACGGGATCGGGCCGGATCAGCTGCGCATCGCGCCGTTGCTGACCAGGATCGCGGAACCCGGTGTGCGGGAGGTCATTCTGGCCACCGACCCCAACCTCGAGGGCGAGGCGACGGCCACCTATCTGAGCCGGTTGCTGCGCACCTTCCCTGACCTGTCGGTGACCCGGCTCGCCAGTGGGCTGCCGGTCGGCGGGGATCTCGAGTACGCCGACGAGGTCACCCTGGGCCGGGCCTTCTCCGGCCGCCGCTCGGTGGATGCCTGAGCAGCGCAGACCGGGCCGGCGAAGTCCGGAGCAGGGGATCGATGACGCGGTCCGGTTGCTGCTGAGCCGGCCGCCCACCCTCGGCGCCGTGCGACTCGGGGTGGTCGACGGCCCCTCCGGCTCGGGCAAGAGCACGTTCGCCCAGCGGTGGGTCGATGCGCTGACCGGCAGCGGGACCGTCACCCTGTTCTCCTCCGACCTGCTGGCCACCTGGCGCGACCCGTTCGGCTGGTGGCGGCGGTTCGACGACGACGTGCTCCGCCCGCTCGCGGCCGGCACGGACGGGCACGTCCAACTCACCGACTGGTCCGGGGACGAACCACGCCCGGGTTCCTGGCTGACGATCCCGCCGGTCGATGTGCTGATCCTGGAGGGTGTCTCGTGCGGTCGCCGCGGAGCTGGCAGGTCGGGCCGGCGTCCTGGTGTGGGTGGAGGAACCCGACCGTGCCGAACGGCTGGAGCGCGCGGTGGGTCGGGACGGGCCGGCGTCACGGCCGATGCTGGCCGCCTGGCAGGACGACGAGGACGCGTTCTTCCGTGCCGATCACACCCGGGAGCGGGCAGATCTGCTGATCACCGCGACTGAGCCGTAGGGCCGGCTCACGACCAGAACGCATCGCTCTCGGCGGGTTTGGCCTCCACCATCCGCAGTTCGGTGATCCGGCCGTCGGTCACCCGGATGAGGTGCGCCGCGAAGTTGTGCAGGGATCGGCCGTCCCGCCTGGCCACCACCTCGACCATCACCAGGACCCGGTCGCCGTCGACGAGGACCGGCGCCTGGGTGATCGTCACGCCGAACTCGGCCGACGGCAGGTCCATGGCGGTGATCGCGGCGAGATAGGCATCGGCGCCGTCGACCAGGGTCTGGCCACCCTCGGCATTGGTCACGTAGGCCTGTGCGTCGTCGGCCAGCAGGCGGCGCATGGCGGGCAGGTCGGCGGCGTTGAACGCTTCCAGGAACTGCCGCACTGTGCTCTCCACCACGTCTGCCATCGGCAGATCCTCCTCGCTGTCGCAACATCACCCGAAGTCCTCCCGCGTCCGCGGTGGGAGCGGGTGGCCACGGCTGGGATGCTTGCACACGTGACCGAAGGCAAGTCGTACCGGTGGCGCGACCAGATCCGCGACACCATGCGCGCCCTCGGTCCCGAGGACACCCAGCCGATGCCGCGGATCCCGCTGGAACCGCCACCGATTCCGCCGGATCTGGTCGAACTGCTGCGGGCGCTCGGCGTCGCCCTGCTGAACAGCGCCGATTCGGCCGCAACGACCACCGAAACGCTGCAGGACGTGGCCGCCGCGTACGACGTCGACGTGCAGGCGATGGTGATGCCGACCGGCATCCTGTTCCGGGTCGGTCCGGACGAGGTCGACCTGGTCTCGGTGCCGAACCGGAGCCTGCGGCTGGACCAGATCGCCCAGGTCAACAAACTCGTCGCGCTGCTCCAGCGGGCTGCCATCACCCCGTCGTTGGGGTTGCGACGTCTGCACCAGATCCTGACCTCCGAGCCGCGGTTCGGCCCGTGGATGGCGGTGGTGGGTCAGGTCATCCTGAGCCTGGGTTTCGGATTGTTGCTGAACCCGGACCTGCTGGCGTTGCCGTTCTACGCCGCCCTCGGCGCCTTCGTCGGGGTGCTCCGAATGATCGCCGACAAGTGGGCGACGCTGTCCGTCGCGCTGCCGGTGATCGCCGCCTTCCTGGTCACGGTGCTCGCCGTGAAGGTGGTGGCGCCGTTCGTCCACGACGACCCGATCAGGCTGGTCGCCCCGGCGCTGGTCACCTTCCTGCCCGGCGCGACCCTGACCATCGCGACCATCGAACTGGCCAGCGATCAGATCGTGTCGGGGGCGAGCAGGTTGGTCTGGGGGGTCTCCCAGCTGTTGCTGCTGGCCTTCGGGGTGTTCGTCGGGCTCAGCCTGGTCGGCACGGTGGACGCCAGCGGCGCCGCAGCAGGCCGGTCTCTGGGCGCCGTGGCTCGGCGTCTTCCTGGTGGGCATCGGCTACCTGCTGTTCGCCAGCGCGCCACCGGGTTCGCTGATCTTCCTGTGGATCGCGCTGTTCGCGTCCTACGCCGCCCAGGTGTTCGGCGCTGCGCTGCTGGATCCGTCCCTGTCCGGCTTCGTCGGCGGGCTGGTGATCGTGCCGCTGACCTACGCCCTCGCCCGTTTCCGGAAGAGCCCGCCGGCGGCCGTCATGCTGCTCCCCGGCTTCTGGCTGTTGCTGCCCGGCGCCCTCGGGTTCCGTGGCGTCTCCAGCCTGGCGGCCGGGTCGGCCGGCGGCGCACAGGACCTGGTGCTCACCGGCATCACCATCTTCGCCGTGGCGCTCGGGGTGCTGGTCGGCACCTCGGTGACCAGAGACGCCAGCGCAGTGCACCGGTCGTGGCGGATCAAGATCCGCCGCTGACGATGCACTGCGCTGGTCGATACTGCTGTGATGTTGGTGCGCGGCCTGGTGCCGCCGAACTAGACGATGGCGAAGAGCGTCCCGGCCACCGCGAAACTGACCACGGAGAGCACGGTTTCCAGCACCGTCCAGGTCTGCAGGGTCTGCTTGACGGTCATGTTGAAGTACTTCGCGATGATCCAGAAGCCGCCGTCGTTGACGTGGCTGGCGATGATGGAACCGGCCGCGATGGCCATCGCGATCAGCGCGAGCTGGATCTGCGAGTACCCGGCGTTCATCACCAGCGGCCCGACGATGCCGCCGGTGGTGACGATCGCGACGGTGGCCGAACCCTGGGCGATCCGCAGCCCACAGCTGATGACGTAGGCCAGCACGATGACGGGCAGGCCCCACGCGGACAGCGTGTCGGCCAGTGCGGCACCGATTCCGGTGGCGGAGATGACCTTTCCGAAGAACGCGCCGGCACCGACGACGAGCAGCACCATGCCGATCGGCTTGAGCGACTCACCGGTCAGCTTGCCCAGATCGGCGACGGCCATGCCGCGCCGGATGCCGAGGAAGTAGAACGCCAGCAGCACCGCGATGAGCAGCGCGACGGCGGGGGTGCCGATGAAGGTCAGCCACGGCAGCAGGCCGCTCTCGGCCGGCAGCAGCATGGTGCCGAAGGTGGCTCCGAGGATCATCACCAGCGGTGCGGCGATGACGAAGGCCACCAGCCGCAGCTTCGGGCCGTCGGTGCGGACCTCGAGCGCCTTGTTCCGTGCAGCGTCGACGGTGCTCACCGAGCCGGAGCCACCGGAACCGGCAGGTCCGCCGGACGGTGCGCCGCCGCCATCTGGATTGTTGCCCGAAGGGCCGCCGGCATCGGGGTGCACGCCACCGGTCAGCCCGGTTTCGCCGTCGGCGAGGTCGTGCTCCAGTTCGCCGACCACGTAGTCCTCCGGGCACCTCGACGAAGACCCGCTTGCCGATCCAGGTGCCCCAGACCAGGCCGGCGGCAACGAATCCGGGGAGCCCGCAGACCAGGCCCATCATGATCAGGTAGCCGAGGTCGACCCCCAGCAGGCCGGCCAGCGCGACCGGTCCGGGGTGCGGCGGGAGGAAGGCGTGCGTCATGGAGAGCCCGGCCAGCATCGGCAGCGCGTAGAGCACCAGGGACTTCCGGCCGCGCAGCGCGGTGATGTAGACCAGCGGCGCCAGCACGAAGATGCCGATGTCGAAGAACACCGGGATGCCGACGATCAGGCCGAGCAGACCCATGGCGATCGGCGCCCGCTTCTCGCCGAAGGCCCGCATCAGCATGGTGGTCAGCGCGTCAGCGCCACCGGAGCGTTCCAGGATGGCGCCGAGCACCGTGCCGAGGCCGATGATCAGCGCGATGTGCCCGAGGATCCCGCCGAAGCCGGTTTCCAGCAGGGATTCGTTGGCCTTCAAGGCGGTGCCGACCAGCTCGGTGACGCTGAGCCCGGCGGCCAACCCGAGGGCGAGGCCGACGAGGACGAGGGAGATGAACGGTTCGAGCTTGACCTTGATGATCAGGAAGAGCAGGACGGCGACCGCGACGGCGCACAGGGTGAGCAGACCACCTGTGGTGTCTTGGAGCCATGAGACGACGACGGTCATGACAATCCAATCTGGAGGAGTTCGGTAGGGCTGGGGGATGGCTGGGTGATGTTCATCAGGCGGCGATCAGCCGGTCTCGCCGCAGGCGGCGACGAAAGCGGTTGCCCGTCTTCGGATCTCCGCCCAGTCGCCGGCGGCAACCAGATCCGGTGGCACCACGTCGGTGCCCGCGGTGACGGCGATCGCACCGGCCTGCAGGAAGGCGGCGGCGTTACCGGCGTTGACCCCGCCCGATGGGACGAGAGCGACGTCCGGGTACGGGCCGCGCAGGTCCCGGAAGTATCCGGGGCCGAACATCTTGGCGGGGAAGACCTTCACCGCTGCCGCACCGAGATCGACGGCCGACTGGACCTCGGTCGGGGTGAGAGCACCGATCAGCACCGGGATCTGGGCGTCGGTGGCGACCTGCGCCACCTCGACCCGCAGGCCCGGGGTGACCAGGAACCTGGCGCCGGCGTCGATCGCCTGCTTGGCCTGGTCGCCGGTCAGCACCGTGCCGACGCCGACCAGATAACCGGCCGCCGTTGCGGTGCGGACATGGGTGAGCACATCGGGCGTGGTGAAGGTGAGCTCGACCGCGCGGATGCCGCCGCCGGCCAGCGCGTCGGCCAGCGCGGCGGCGTCCGGGATCCCGGGCGCCCGGACGACGGTGAGCGCCCGGTCCTGCCGGATCACCTGCATGGCATCGAGAGTTGTTGTCATGACACTGCACTTCCTTCCTTGTCCAGTCGCAGGGCGCGACCGGATCGGCTGCCGGTCGGCGCCGCTTCGTCGATGGCCAGTTGGCCGTTCACCAGGACGTAGTCGATTCCCGCCGCCTGTTGCCGGGGTTCGGTGAAGGTGGCGGTGTCGGCGATCCGGTCGGGATCGAAGAGCACCAGGTCGGCCGCGTACCCCTCGCGGACCAGGCCGCGATCGGTGAGCTTGAGCCGGCCGGCCGGGCGGCCGGTCAGGTGGGCGACGCAGTCCTCGAGGCCGAGCAGCCCGAGCTCCCTGGTGTACCTGGCCAGGTACCGCGGGAAGGTGCCCCAGGCCCGTGGGATGCGGCCGGTCGCCGACGAGAATCCCGTCGCTGCCGCCCATGTGCACCCGGTGCTGCATGATCGCCTGCACGTTGTCCTCGTGACCGACGTGCTGCAGGATCGTTGTCGCAAGCTGATCCTCGCGCAGCAGATCGAAGAAAACCTCGGTGCCGGAACGCTTCTCGGCGGCCGCGATCTGCGCGACGGTGTTCCCGACATGCTCGGCTCAGGGCCGGGTTGCCGACCCCGCTGATCTGGATGGTGTCCCAGTCGACGGTGACGCCGTGGCAGCCGTCGGAGCCGGTCTCCTCGACGTTCACCCGGATCCGCTCCCTGGTCTCCGGATCGTCGAGTCGTGCCAGCAGGGCATCGGGTCCACCGGCCGACGACCAGCTCGGCAGCAGCGCCGAGAGGGTGGTGCAGCCGGGCAGGTAGGGGTAGGTGTCCAGGCTGATGTCGCAGCCGTCGGCCAGCGCCGCGTCCACCAGCGCGAGGAATTCCGCTGCCCGGCCGGCGTTCTCGGCGAAGTTCATGGTGGCGTGGGTGAGGTGGACGGGGCAGCCGGTGGAGCGCGCCAGGTCCAGCATCTCCGCGTAGGCGGTCAGCGCGCCCGCGCCGTACGAGCGGGTGTGCGGACTGTAGTACCCGCCGCTCGGCCGCAACGACCTCGCAGAGTGCGGCGAGTTCGCTGGTGTCGGCGTACATGCCCGGGCGTGTAGGTCAGGCCGCTGGACATGCCGACCGCTCCGGCGCGCAGGCTCTCGGCGAGAATCTCCTGCATGCGGACGATCTCGTCGGCGGTGGCCGGCCGATCGTCGGGTCCGACCACCAGCAGCCGCAGGGTGCCCTGCGGGACCAGGTAGGCCGCGTTGGTGGCGATGCCCTGGTCCAGCCGGTCGAGGTACTCACCCACGGTCCGCCAGGAGAAGTCGAAGTCGGCCGGGTTGCCGTTCCAGCCGGAGATCTGCCGGCGGACCTGCGCCAGTACCGTGTCGTCCATCGGTGCGTAGCTCAACCCGTCCTGGCCGAGCACCTCGGTCGTCACGCCCTGGCTGATCTTGGCGAAATGATCTGGTGCGGTGAGGATCTGCAGGTCGGAGTGGGCGTGCATGTCGATGAAGCCAGGCGCGACGACCAGCCCGGTGGCGTCGATGGTGCGGCGGGCCGTCAGGTCGGACGTATCGCCGATCCGGACGATGACGGAACCGGCGATGGCCACGTCCGCGGAGTACCGGGGCGCACCGGTGCCGTCGACGATCGTCCCGCCGCAGCAGGACGAGGTCGACCGTCGGGGCCGTTCCGTGGGAATGCTGTGTCGACGTCGATGTCGATGTGGTTGTCATGAGTGATGTTCCGCCCGTCAGAAGTAGGTGCTGATGAGGTCGACGACCCGGGGGTCGGCGGCGGTGTGGTCGTCGATCAGCGGGATCAACCGCCATTTGTCGAATGCGGTGCACGGGTGCGAGAGACCAAGCCGGAGAACGGTTCCGACCGGCAGCGAGGCCGACTTCTCGGCCGGGAACCGGAGGAATCCGTGCTGGTCGTTGAGTGCTGTGACCTCCGCGCCGGCCAGGATCTCGGCGCTCTCGGCGGCGGACCGGCCGCGGATCGCCTGCGGCGTCGGCAGTCCCTCGTCGAACGGCAGGTCACGCTTGCCGGCGTCGAACAGGGCAAGGCCCGGTTCGGGGGTGGAGACGATGGTCACGAACCCGTGCATGGCGGATTCGAAGTGGTCGGGATCCTCCCTGGCCGGCCCGTCCAGCGGGGAGATGCCGCGGTAGAAGCCGTCGTCGTGGATCAGGTACGCACCCGACCGCAGGACCACCGTGGTGGGGATGCCGCGGGCGCCCTCGCGGTCGACCAGGGCTCCGAGTTCCTCGGCGACCAGGTCGAAATACGCGCTGCCACCGGCAGTCACGACCGCGCGATCGGCCTCGTACTTGCCCTGGCTGTCGAGCCAGCGGTGCAGTTCGGCCAGCTCCTGCAGGTAGCCACGGACGGCGGACAGGCCGTGCTCGGACCGATCGTGGGCCAGTGCACCCTCGTATCCGCCGGTGCCGACCAACCGCAGATGTGGGGCGGCGTTCACCGCAGCCGCGATCTCCTTGGCCGCCGCTGTCGACCGCGCACCAGTGCGGCCACCGGCGCCGCCCAGTTCGACGAGCACGTCCAGCGGCCTGCTGGCTGCGCGCTCGGCCAGGCGCTGCTCGAGAATCGCGACCGCGTCGAGAGTGTCGACCCAGCTGCTGAACCGGAAGTCGGGGTGGTTGTCGAGTTCGGCCGAGATCCAGTCGATTCCGACACCGGAGACCAGGGTATTGGCCAGCACGATCGCGTCGATGCCGGCCGCCCTGGCCAGCTGAACCTGCCACGGCGTGGCGAGAGTCACTGCGGTGGCGCCGTTGTCGAGCATCCGTGCCCAGAGTGTTGGCGACATCGTGGTCTTCCCGTGCGGCGCCAGGTCGAGGTTGCGAGCGGCTGTCCAGCGGTGCATCGCCGCCAGATTCGCATCGATCAGCGCGGAGTCGACGGCCAACACCGGGCTGCCGAACTCCGACAACCTCGGTGCATCGGCGAGCACGTCACCGACCGTCCGGCCCCAGAACGCGGCCGGCAGCGACTTGTGCGCAGGTCCGAGCACGACGTCGCGATCGGCGGTGAGTGTCGAAGTGTTCGGTGGAACGGGCAATGCGACAGGCATGGTGAGGGTCTCCATGTGGTTGGCAGCGGCTGATGGTCGGATGGACCACGTTGGCAGTGCGTTGCAGATAGTGCAACGGTCATTGCGTATCTTGTAGAGAAGTTGTAGCATTCCCTGGAGTCGAGGTCAACCCTCGCGATATCGCCCGGTCACCACGCGATCACCATCTGTTGCCAAATCCTGGAGGTAGCTGTGCAGCCCACCCCCCGTGCCGTCTGTGTCGGAGAGGGCCTCGTCGTGCTGGTCGCCCGGGACGCCGGCCCGCTGGCCGAGGCCGCCGTCTTCGACCGGTCGGCCGGCGGGGCCGAGGTGAACGTCGCCGGCGTACTCGCCGGCTACGGCATCTCCAGTGCCTGGGTGTCCAAGGTCGGTGACGACGGGTTCGGCAGGTACCTCGTGCAGTCCGTAGCGGAGCGCGGGATCGACGTCGACGCGGTCGCCCTGGACGGCACCAGGAGCACGGGGATCTACGTCAAGGAGCGCGGCGGGACGACCGGCGCCGAGGACGATCTCGGCCCGGGCGTCAGTCGCATGCACTACTACCGGCAAGACTCGGCCGCCTCGGCCATGGACCCACAGTTCCTCGCAGAGCCCGGAGTGAAACAACTGCTCGCTACCGCGGACCTCGTGCACGTCACCGGGATCACCCCGGCACTGTCGCCCACGGCGACCGCGATGACCCTGGGACTGGCCGGCCGCCCACGGCGGGCGCTGGTCAGCTTCGATGTGAACTACCGGCCGGCGCTGTGGGGTGATCGGAGCGCCCAGGCCCCGGAGATCCTGGCGGAGATCATGACGTCCGTGGACGTCGCGTTCCTCGGTGCCGATGAGGGCCTGGCCGTCTGGGGCATCGAGGATGCCGACCAGCTGCGGGCGAGGTTCCCGGAACCGAGGCACCTGATCGTGAAGAACGGTGGCGGCCGGGTCACCGTGTTCGACGGGACCGACCGGCTGGACATCCCGGCACTGCAGGTGCAGGTGGTGGAGCAGATCGGCGCCGGCGACGCGTTCGCCGGCGGTTATCTCACCGGACTGCTGCGCGGGCTGGACGTCCGGCAGCGCACCCGGTTGGCGCACCTGTCCGCCGCCGCGGCGCTGACGACTCATTCCGACCACGCATCGATCGTCTGGGACGATGCGGTGCAGCGGGCGATCGTGTGCAGTGATCGGGAATGGGCCGGCTTGCAGGTCGGGCCGGCCGGCGTCCCGGCCGCGCTGGCGGCACTGGCGCCGACCACGAGCGGTGCTGATCAGTGTCGGCGGAACAATGGCGGCGGGGACGATGCAGGTGGGAACGAGGTGACGTCGCGATGAGTCAGAGCCTGGCGCGTGCCATGCAGATGATGATCAGCATGGGCGAGCAGGAGCGCTCGCTGGAACAACTGTCGGAGACGTTGGGAGTGCACAAGTCCACCGCGCTCCGGCTGCTCCGCACGCTCGAGGAGGAGCGGTTCGTCCAGCACGACAGCAACCATCGATATCGCCTGGGCACCAGGCTTTTCGAGTTGGCCAACCAGGCGCTGGAGCAGCGCACGGTGCGCACGGTGGCGCACCCGTTGCTCGCAGCACTGAACCAGGCGACCGGACAGACGGTGCACCTTGCGGTCTACGAGTCCGGTCAGGCGATCTACATCGACAAGTTCGACTCCACGCACGCCGTCCGGATGTACTCCCGGGTGGGGTTGCCGGCGCCGCTGCACTGCACCGCGGTGGGCAAGATCCTGGTGTCCAGCCTGCCGATCGCCGAACAACAGCGGATCGCCGGGTCACTGGACTACGTCAGGATGACCTCGAACACGATCCTGACCCCGGCCGACTATCTGGCCGAGCTGACACGTGTTGCCCAGCAAGGCTTCGCCGAGGACCACGAAGAGCACGAGGCCTTCGTCAACTGCGTCGGGGTGCCGATCCGGGACGGCACCGGGGCCGTTGTCGCTGCGATGTCGGTCTCCGTCCCCAACATCGTCCTGGATCACCGGGGCGTTCTCGATCTGCTGCCGACCGTGCACGCAACCGCAGATGCCATTTCCGCCGACCTCGGTTGGCGGCCAACTCCGAGCCGAAAGATCCTGACATGACCAACAAGTCGTCCGTACTGACCACCGAGGCCCCGGCGCCCGCGCACACCTTCTCGCAAGGCTTGCGCAAGGGCCCGATCCTGCAGGTCTCCGGCCAGGGCCCGGTCGATGCCGCGACCAGTGAATATCTGTTTCCCGGCGATGTGGCCGCGCAGACCCGTCAGACGCTGGGCAACGTCCTGGCCATCGTGCGGGCCGGCGGTGGTTCGTTCGACGACATCGTCATGCTGCGGGTGTATCTCACCACCAGGGACGACTTCGGGGCAATGAACGATGCCTACGGCGAATTCGTCGAGGCGAACTCGACCGATGGCGTCCTGCCCTGTCGGACAACGGTTTTCACCGGTCTGCCGCGGGCGGAGATGCTGGTCGAGATCGACGCCATGGCCGTGCTCGACTGATCGGTGTGACGCCGACCTGCGATCAGCGGGACATGCGTTCGGCGACGATCGCGGACGCACCGGACAACAGGGCCCAGCCACCGGTGATCGCCAGGATCTTGCCGACCGGCGCCGGTTTCGGCAGTCGCGTCGACAGCAGGATGCCGTCGGTCAGGTCGAAGGCCACCCGGACCCCGGCGGCAATCCGCCTTTGAGTGGTCGTCTTGGCGACGGCCAATGCCGTCCCGCTGACCACATCCCTGGCGCCCATCACCATCGAGAGCTTTCGCAGCCGGGCGGCGATCGCCGGATGGGCAGGGGTCATCTCGGTCTGCTTGGCCAGGATGTCGGGCTTGACCAGTTCGAGGACTCCGTAGGCGGCGGTGAGCGATCCCATGACCGCGGTGGCGATACGCATGGCGGGTGGTTACCCAGAAACCTGCTGTCTCAAGCCGGATGTGACCGGGGTCCCGGCCAGCAGGCGGTCGAAGATCTCGGCCAGCACCGCGGGCGGGGTCGGCGGTAGCCCGGCGATGGTCGACAGGTAGACCCCGTTGCCGACCAACCGGAGCATCTCGGCCTGCACCGGATCGGCCACCGCGGCGCGCATCGGCGCCTCCCAGGCCCGGAAGATGTCGGCCAGCAACTCGGCGGCCTGCTCGTCGGTGTCGGGTCCGGTGCGGACCGCGGCGATCAACGACGTGAAGAAGCCGCCCTCCGCCTCGTCGGCGGGGATCGCGTACTGCAGGTAGGCGCGCGCCGCGCCGAGCGTCAACGTCGCCTGCGCCATGTCGGCGACCACCCGGTCGCGCACCGCGGCGAGCAGCCCGAGGTACAACGCGGACTTCGAGGGGAAGTGGTAGAGCAGGCCGCCCTTGGAGACACCCGCCGCGGTGGCCACGGCTTCCAGCGTCACCGCGCCGGTGCCGCCGCGGCTGAGCAGATCGCGAAGTGCGATCAATATGCGCTCGCGCGCGTCGGATGCCACCCATATACTGTACCGGCCGGACGGTAAAGCTTGAAAGACTGGTCGCCGGCCACCAGCGCTACCGGTGTGGAGTTTCTGTCGTGTTCGGCTCGTATGCCCAGGTCCTGCGCCGTCCAGGCGCCATTCGTTTCACCGCAGCGGGATTCCTCGCGCGGATGCAGATGTCGATGGCGGGCCTCGGTTCCGTCATGTTGTTGTCCGTCGAACGCGGTTCGTTCGCCGTCGCCGGCACCGTCTCGGCGATCTACGCGCTGTCGGCCGCGCTGATCGGCCCGCAGATCTCCCGGCTGATCGACGTCTTCGGGCAGAGCAAGGTGCTGCCGGTCCAGCTGATCGTGCACGTCCCGGCCATCGTCGGGATGATCGTCGTCGCGCTGACCACGGACCTGAACTGGCCGATCTATGTGCTGGCACTGGTCGCCGGTGCCGCGCAGCCCAGCGTCGGCCCGCTGATCCGGGCCAGGTGGTCGGCCCAGTTGCACGGAACGTCGTTGCTGCGCACCGCGTTCGCCTGGGAGTCCCTGGTGGACGAGGCCGTCTTCATCCTCGGCCCGCCGCTGGCGACCATCGTCGCGCTGCAGGTCGCGCCGAGCGCGGCCCTGGTGCTCGCCACCACCATGCTGGTGATCGGCACGATCCTGTTGCTGACCCAGCGGTCCACCGAGCCCAAGCCCTCCGGCCGGCGGAACGCGGCCAAGGGCCGGCCCGCCATCCTGCTGCCCGGCGTCGGCGGTATCGCCGCCATCTTCGTGTTGCTGGGCGGGATCTTCGGCTCGTTCGAGGTGACGACGGTGGCGTTCACCCGGGAGGAGGGCGTCGCCGAGGCGGCCGGCCTGTTGCTGGCGCTGTACGCCGTCGGGTCGCTCACCGCCGGACTGATCTTCGGCGCAATGGCGATCAAGGCGTCGCTGGTGCGGCAGTTCATGATCTCCGTCGCGGCGTTGGCTGTTGTCACCCTGCCGCTGCCGTTCCTGAGCACCGTCTGGCTCGTCGCCGCCGGCCTGTTCGTCGCCGGTGTCGCCTGCTCGCCGGTGCTGATCTCCGGGATGGCGTTGATCGAGCGCGTCGTCCCGGCCAACCGACTGACCGAATCGATGACCTGGGCGAGCTCGGGTCTGGCGGTGGGGATCGCCACGGCCACCCCGCTGGCCGGCGTGGTGATCGACACCCACGGCGCGCAGGTCGCGTACTGGGTGACCTCCGGGTGCGCCATCGGTGCGGCGGTGATCGCGGCGATCGTCTTCCGGTCGTTGCGTGACGCGTTGGCCGGTGCGGAGACCCGGGTCGACCGGGTGCTGGCCGGCAGCACCGAGCAGCCGGTGGTCACGCAGGTACCGTGATCATCATGGACACCAGCTCGGGGGCTGAGGTCCGGGATGACGAGCGTTCGCCTGTTGACGAACCGCTTTTCGGACCCGGCAGCATGACGTGGCGCGTGCATTCGGATCGGGTCTTCGCGATCGGGGGTGTCCGGGCGCTGATCCTGCAGGCGCTGCACCCCCTGACGATGGCCGCGGTCGCCCAGCAACGCGGCTTCGAAGAGGACTTCTGGGGACGGCTCGACCGCACCGGTCAGTACGTCTCGACCCTGACCTACGCACCCGCACCGCAGGCCCAGCGGCTGGCGGCCCAGGTCCGGGGGATCCACCGGAAGCTGCGCGGCACGGACCCGGACACCGGCGAGACGTTCCGGCTCGATCGGCCGGACCTGCTGCTCTGGGTGCACTGCTGTGAGGTGGAGTCGTTCCTGACGACGGCGCGCCGGGCCGGTGCGCCGATCAGCGACGCCGACGCCGACGAGTACCTCCGCGAGCAGCTGCTCACCGCGCGGATGATCGGGATCCCCGAGGCCATGGTCCCGACGTCGGTCCGGGAGATGACGCAGTACTTCGCGGATGTCCGGCCCGAGTTGCGACTGACCGATGCCGCGCAGAAGGGCGTCCGGGTGCTCGCCGTTCCGCCCATGCCGAAACGCGTTCGACTGCTCACCCCGGCGAGGCCGGCCTGGGCGAGCCTGGCCGGGATGGCCTTCGCGCTGCTGCCGAAGTGGGCGCGGCGGTTGTACCGGTTGCCCGGTCTGCCGACCACCGACCTGGCGGCGACCGGCGCGATCCGCGCATTGCGCGCCGGCCTGGTGGTGTTGCCCGACAGCTGGATCGGGCCACCCGAGGTGCGGGAGGCCCGCGCCCAGGTCGAGCTGTTCGCGCAGCGGGCGGGATGACCGACCGGTCGGCCGGTTGACGGTGCCGGTTCGTCGGGAGACGCGGCCGGCTCGTCGGTGGCCGATCAGCCGGTCGAGGCAGCCGAGCGGGTCCGGCGGATCGCCATCGCGATGGCCGCCCTGTCGCAGAGTGGCCTGACGTACGGCTCCAACGAGTACGACCTGGACCGCTACACCAAGCTGGGTGCGTTGGCCGCCGATCTGCTGGCCGTCGCGACCGATCGTCCGGCTGATCACTGGCGGTTGGTGCTGGGCGGTGAGAGTGGTTACGCGACACCGAAGGTGGACGTCCGCGGCGCCCTGGTCGACGACGACGAGCGGGTGTTGCTGATGCGCGAGCGCTCCGACGGTAGGTGGTCGCTGCCCGGTGGCTGGGCCGACCCGCTGGACACCCCGTCCCGGGCGGCCGAACGCGAGGTACTCGAGGAAACCGGTCACGGAGCACGGGCGGTGAAACTCGTCGGTTGCTGGGATCGGGACACCCAGGGACATGTCCCCGTCCTGCCGTTCTCGATCTACAAGCTGTTCTTCCTGTGCGAGCCGACCGGCGAGGTGCGGCCGCCGGACGCACTGGAGACGCTGGAGATCGGCTGGTTCGCGCTGGACGAACTGCCCGATCTCTCGCTCGGTCGGGTCAACGCCAGGCAACTGGCGCGGATCGTCGCGCACCGGCGGGACCCGTTGCTGCCCACCGAGTTCGACTGACGCCTGCTGCGTCGCCGGGTGCCTCGGCCACGGCGCCGGCACCCCGCTGTCGGTGGGTCGGTGCACCATGGGCGCATGACTGTGACAGGAAAACTCGAACTCGTCGCGTTCGACGCCGCGGACACCGAGAAGCTCGCGGCGTTCTACGCCGAACTCGCCGGCTGGGAGATCGTCCGCAACGATTCCGGCTGGATCAACATGACGACCGGTGACGGGCAGCAGGTCGGATTCCAGCCCGCCCCCGACCACCTCGCGCCGCAGTGGCCCGGTCAGGAACTCCCGCAACAGTTTCACCTCGACCTGCTGATCGACGGCTATCAGGCGGCGGCCGACCGCGCCGTCGAGCTCGGCGCCACCCGCCTCGCCGACGGGCCGAGCTGGATCACGCTGGCCGATCCGGCCGGCCACCCGTTCGACATCTGTCAGCGGGACGGCGTCGGACCGACGATGGGGCTGTACGCCGTGACCATCGACGCCCCGGATGCGATCGCGCTGGCCCGCTTCTACGCCGACCTGCTCGGCATGGAGGTCACCTACGAGGGCCCGGAAGGCGCGCTCATCACCGGTGACGGCAAGAGCGTGATGTTCCAGCAGATCGCCGAGTACAACCCGCCGCAGTGGCCGGATCCGGCGCACCCCAACAGGCGCACCTGGACATCCTGGTCGAGGACCTGGACGCGGCGCAGGCCAGAGCCGTGGAGTTGGGCGCGACGCTGCTGAAGGGCGGCGGCAAGCAGTGGCGGACGCTGGCCGACCCCGCCGGTCATCCGTTCGACCTCAGTCTATGAACCGGTAGGCAGTCTTTGGCCGGACGAGTTGCGGCTCAGTTCTTCTCGTCGACCGTGCCGGCAGTGGTCTCGTCGACACTGGTCTCGTCGACAGTGCCGGTGGCGTCGCCGGTCAGCCGGCGGGGTGTGGGCGGTAGCTGGGGCGGCACCTTGCGCGGGATCCAGAACCCGAGCCAGCCGGCACCGACGAGGCCGACCACACCCATCACGGCGATGCCGAACCCGAGGGTGGCCAGCGCAGTCGTTCCGGCGATCACGAACGGGCCGACGCCGTTGCCGGCGTCGGAGAACACCCGCCAGATCCCGAGGAACACCGGCCGCTGGCCAGGCGGCGCCAGGTCCGCACCGAGCGTCATCACCAGACCGGCACTCATCCCGTTCCCGATCCCCATCACCAGGCCGACCAGCAACAGCGACAGCTCGGACTGGGTGAACGGCACCAGGATCAGCGAGATGCCGAGCACCGTCATCGACGGGATCGCCACCCACCGCCGACCGAACCGGTCCATCACCTTGCCGGCCGGGTAGAAGAGCAACATGTCGACCCCGCCGGAGATCCCGAAGATCACCGAGATCGCGGTCGGGGACAGGCCGAGGTGCTGGCCCCACAGCGGCAGGACCACCTGACGGGCGGCCCGGATCGCGCTGACCACCAGCACCCCGGTGCCGAGCGTGGCGAAGACCGATCGCTGCTCACGCACCACCACCCCGACCGGGGCCCTGACCGTCCTGCCGCCACCCGGTTCGTCGTTGCCGGTCGACAGGTCCTTGACCGACAGCAGCACACCAGCCGCGACAACAGCAGCGACGATGTGCACGGCGTAGGCGCCCCACAGGTCGGTGAAGTGCACCGCCGCGGCGCCGATGAACGGGCCGATGAACAGGCCGATCCGAAAGACCCCGCCCAACGTCGACATCGCCGTCGCCCGCAGTCGGTAGGGCACCACCTCGGTGACGTAGGCCTGACGGGCCAGCAGCCACACCGCGGTACCCGACCCGGTGATGAAGATCGACAGCGCGAAGACGGCGAGGGTCGGCGCGAACATGCAGCCGAGCAGGGCGAGGATCGTCAATCCGGCGGCGCCGATCATCGTCGGCCGCTCACCGAAACGGTGCACGATCGCACCGGCCGGGATGTCGGCCGCGATCTGCCCGAGCCCGGCCGTCGCGACCACCAGCGCAGCCATCGCCGGCGAGGCGCCGAGTTGGGTGGCCGAGATGACCACCACCGGCGCGATCGCTCCCTGACCGACCGCGAACAGCGCCGGCGGGACGAAGGCGGCGGGCGCGATGTCGCGCAGGGTCACTTCGGTGGGTGCCGGTGACGGGGGCGGTGTTGGTGACGACATCCGATCCAGCACCACCTTTCACACATCGCAGTTGATCCGACGGTGAAGTTACCCGCGGGAACGACAGCTACCCGCCCGGACGGTGATCACTCCCGCGCAGCGGCAAACCGTGCGCGTGGCGCGAGCTGCACGACAGGTTCGACTGAACGCTGCGCAGGGTTTGCGCGCCGCCGTTGGCGGATTCGCCCTGCACAGCGTTCAGTCGACCGGAGGACTTCGTCAGCGACCGAGATCCTCGTCCTCCGCCGACCGGGTCGCCGCCCGGTTGACGGCGGACACGACGGCCTTCAGCGAGGCGGTGGTGATGGACGAATCGATCCCGACTCCCCAGACCACCTGTCCGTCGATGGCGCATTCCAGGTAGGCGGCCGCCCGCGCGTCACCGCCGGCGGACAGCGCGTGCTCCACGTAGTCCAGCACCCGGACGTCATAACCTGCCTGCCCGAGCGCCGAGCAGAAGGCCGCGACCGGCCCGTTGCCGCCACCCTGGACGACCATCTCCTCGCCGCCGGAGATGATCCGCGCGCTGAGCTGGTCGAAGACCGCGTCGTCGCCGGCATCCTCCGGGTTCTCCACCCGGGTCCGGATCAGGGTCAGCGGGTCGGCGCGCTCCAGGTACTCCTCGGCGAAGTACGACCACATGGTCTTGGCGTCGACCTCGCCGCCGTCGTGATCGGTGTGGTCCTGCACCACCCGGGAGAACTCGATCTGCAGCCGGCGCGGCAGGTCCAGGCCGTGCTCGGTCTTCATGATGTAGGCGACGCCGCCCTTGCCGGATTGCGAGTTGACCCGGATCACCGCTTCGTACGAACGCCCGACGTCCTTCGGGTCGATCGGCAGGTACGGCACCTCCCAGGTGAACGCGTCGACATTCACCCCGGCCGCGGCCGCGTTCCGGTTCAGGTGGTCGAAGCCCTTCTTGATGGCGTCCTGGTGCGAACCGGAGAACGCCGTGTAGACCAGATCACCGCCGTACGGGTGCCGTTCCGGCACCGCCAGCTGGTTGCAGTACTCGACGGTGCGGCGGATCTCGTCGATGTCGGAGAAATCGATCTGCGGGTCGATGCCCTGACTGAACAGGTTCAGCCCGAGGGTCACCAGGCACACGTTGCCCGTCCGCTCGCCGTTGCCGAACAGGCACCCCTCGATCCGGTCGGCGCCGGCCATGTAGCCGAGCTCGGATGCGGCAACGGCGGTGCCCCGGTCGTTGTGCGGATGCAGTGACAGCACAATTCCGCTGCGGCGCTCCAGGTTTCGGTGCATCCACTCGATGGAGTCGGCATACACGTTGGGGGTGGCCATCTCCACCGTCGCCGGCAGGTTGACGACCATCGGGTTCTGTTCGGTCGGCTGCCAGATCGCCGAGACCGCATTGCAGACCTCGACG
This sequence comes from uncultured Actinomycetota bacterium, assembly GCA_963719475.1. GTDB lineage: Bacteria > Actinomycetota > Actinomycetes > Mycobacteriales > Nakamurellaceae > Nakamurella. The sequence goes on from CAVRCD010000018.1 coordinate 278,365, forward strand.
GCGTACTCCAGTTCGGTGCCGGTGTACGACTCGGGGGAGTACTCGAACCGCCAGTCGGTGTCCGGGTACTTCTCGGCCCAGCGGGAGACCTCCTCGGCGCCGTCCGTGGCGATCCGGGTGATGCCCTTGCGGTCCATGCCGAACACCACCCGGCGCTGCAGGGTGGACGTCGAGTTGTACAGGTGCACCAGCGCCTGCGATGCGCCCTCGACCGCCTCGAAGGTGCGGGCGATCAGCTCGGGGCGGGCCTGGGTGAGCACCTGGATCCGCACATCGGAGGGGATGTGGTCCTGCTCGATGATCTCGCGGACGAAGTCGAAATCGGTCTGGCTGGCGGCCGGGAAACCGACCTCGATCTCCTTGTAGCCCATCGCCACCAGCAGGTCGAACATCCGGCGCTTGCGAGCCGGCGTCATCGGGTCGATGAGGGCCTGGTTGCCGTCACGCAGGTCGACTGCACACCACTGCGGGGCCTTGGTGATGACCTTGGACGGCCACGTGCGGTCGGGCAGGTCGATCGGGGTGAACGGGACGTAGCGGTTGATCGGCATGGAGCTGCCGCGTTGCCGGTTGTACGCGGCCTGACCTGCCGGGATGTCGCCCGCCGGGGTTCGCAGTCGGGAGGGGGTGGGGGTGCCCATGATCGTGTCCTTGGGGGTGGTGCCCAGTGCGCGGCGGTCGTCGCCGAGGGTCTGGGCGAGGGAATGACCGGCAGCACAACAACCCGCGACGGAGGAGCCAGTCTCGAGGAATCAGGCTCCGTCGCGGCGGCGAAGAAGCAGGCCGGTCGTCGCTGGGACGCCGGGCGCTGCGGTGCGCACCACGGGAGGGACTCTACTACCGGGCTCCGCGGCGCGGTACAGCCGGTGGGCCAGCACTGGCGCGCTCTTTCGAGCACTCGTGAGCGGCGGGAGGGAATGTTCGCGTTGCGAGACAAGTTGCCCCAGGCATGAGTGATCTGATTCCCGACGACTACGCCCACCTGCTCGAGCGCCCGCTGTACGGGCACCTCGGCACCATCCGGCCCGACGACACCGTGCAGGTGAATCCGATGTGGTTCGAGTACGACGGGACGAACCTGCGGTTCACCCACACCAGGAAGCGGGCGAAGTTCCGCAACCTGCAACACAACCCGGCGATGAGTTTCTCGATCATCGATCCGGACAACCAGTTTCGGTATCTCGAGCTCCGCGGACGGCTGGCCGACGTCGAGCCGGACCCGACAGGCGCTTTCTACGTCCGTCTCGGCAAGCGTTACGGCAACGACGATCAGCAGCCGCCGCCCGACAGCGCGGATCGGGTGGTGCTGGTGATGAGCATCGAGAAAACGGCCAAGCAATAGTCTTGGCCTTCGCCTGTTCGGTCACGAAGCCTCCGGTCGACTCGGTCGATCGGAGGCTTTTACTATTCCCATAGTTTGATCCTGTTTGTCGTTCATGCCCCAAGTAACCGTGTGGCGCTGACCAGGGCCGGCGCTCCGCGCTGGCCGATGCCGAGGCCATCGAAGGCGCCAAGAAGGGTGAGGCCGAACGGCTGCGCCGGCAGTCCATCGCCGAAGCGGTCGAGCGGGAAGGCACCGCGGACGCGTCCGCGATCCTGGCCCGCGGCAAGGCGGAGGCCGAGGCGATGGACCAACGCTCGCAGGCGTTCTCCACCTACGGCGAGGCCGCCGTCCTCGACCTGCTGGTGAAGGTGCTGCCGGAGATCGTCAAGGCCGCCGCCGCGCCGCTGGCGTCGGTGGACAAGATCACCATGATCACCTCGGACGGCAACGCCGGGTCGTTGTCCAAGACCGTGGCCAGCAATGTCGCGCAGGGTCTGCAGCTCACCAACGATCTGACCGGTGTCGACCTGGCGGCGATGCTGTCCCGGCTCGGCGGCAGCAGCGCGCAGGCGACCGCCGACGAGGCGCGGGTCGGTGGCCTGGACACCAACGGCTCTGCCGGCCGCGGCCCGCAGCGGATCGCCGTCGACGGCGAGAGTGACGCGCACCGGGCCTGAGTGGACGGGGTCAGCTGGGATCGGTCACCGCACCGAGGAAAAGCGGTGCGCCGGTGGTGGTTTCGGAGATCCAGAAGAAGAACGGACGGTCCGCCCGCACGATGAGCGGCGGTTCCACCGGGGCGCCGCTGCCGGCCATCATCATGGCGGTGGCAGCTGCTGCCTCCGTGCCGTACTGGTCGACTTTGATGACGGCCTGGTGGATCAGGGCGGTGGCGAGCAGGTCGCCCGGATCGCCCGCGATCCCGGACAGATCGGCCGAGGGGCCGAACAGGTCCAGCACTCCGGAATCCATGATCGCTTGCTGCACATCGGGTGTGGAGGTGACGTTGAACTGCGGCATGGTGAGTGCACAGTCCCGGGTGCCCCCCGACGCAGTGACCAACAGGTCTGCGTCGAGACCGGTCAGTAGGGCGTCGAAATTGCCGAGCTCGGGGACCAGCAGCGTCATCTGGAGGTAGTGACCGGCATAGGGAACGGTCGCGGCCGCCCATCCACCGCCCGGGGCCTCGGTTCCGCTGACCCTGGTGGTCATCATCGGCACCCGGACCTCTGATCCGGTCGCGGCGGTGAATGTACCGAGACGCGGTGACCCGAACGGCATGTACCACGGTGCCTTCAGGTAGAGCGCATTCACGAGCACCATCAGCGTCTCGGCGTCGATGGAGCCCTCGGGGATCAGCTGCGGGATCAGGTTGTTGGTGCGCTCGCTGACCCACGAGTTGATCGCCTGACGCATTTGCTCGGGCTGGCCGGCGAAGTCGGCGGCCACCGCGGACACGCCGAACTCCCGGGCCAGGCGGTCGAGGTAGTCCTGGCGAACGGCCAACCCGTCCGCGACCCAGACCTCGTTCGACGCCGTGAGAGTGATGGGGTTCCGACCGAGCTCCGCAGCGGCCAGCGCCTTGGCGATGCCGGTATCGATCGCGGCAATGGCGGCTCCTTGCTCGTCGGCACCGGAGATCCCGAGTACGGCGTCGAGCTGCGTTGCGGTGTCCCCTTCGGCGCCGGCACGGGCCATCGCCAACACGGCGTAGATCGAGTACGGACTGATCAGGGTGTTCGGCTCGGTTCCGTGCACCCGTCTGAGCAGGTCCGTGCCGAACCCGGCCATTGCCCGTCCGGCGAGTTTCGGATCACCCGGCTGCATCCGGTCCTCGGCGCTGACCAGCCGCTCCGGGGTTCCGCCCACATCGGTCGAGCTGGTGTACGTCACTCCTGCTCTCTCCGTTCTCCTGTCGCCGGCGCACCCGGCCGCGGCAGTCACCGCGGCAGCCGCGGCGATCCACAGAAATCGACGACGAGAGACCGCTGAGCTGAGCGTCTGAGCATCCATGCCCTACAAGACGGTAGGAGGTCGCAATCAGGTTGCAATCGGACACGAGCCGATTTTCGGACCTTGCGAGGGACCCTCTGTCCCCGACACGCCCGGCCGGGCGCGGCTCCCCGGGCACTTCGACCGCTGCCCGCGTGCTGCAGTCACCACGAAGCGGCTGCTCGACCCGACAAGCGCGCCTGGGTCGGGTGTGTCGCCCCACCTGGCCGCCCCCAATGCCGGCGCGCATCTGCCGTGACCATGGATCCAGCCGGCCGCAAGCAGGTTGCAGGGATCAGCGGTAGGTGGTGATCACCTGAGGCGACTGCTGGCTGCCGGCGGCAGCGCATCCCCAGACGATGGAGGTGAGCCACATCGCCGGACCCCAGACCAGCCAGGCCAGTCCCAGGGTCAGGATTCCCACGAAAAGGCCGCCGATGAACGAGACCCCCAGCATGATCAGCGCGCCGGGAATCGTCGAATACAACATCCCGAACGGTCCGAAGAAGAAGGTCAGCACGAACGCGACGCCGACGGATTTCGGCGGCGCGAGGTTGACGATCGTGGTGCTGCCGTGGGACGCGTACCCGGCCGGCGCGGTGTGCGTGGACCAGGAAGCTCCGTCCCACCAGCGTTGCACCGGGACGCCCGACGGATCGGGATACCAGCCTGGCGGAACCGATGGCACCCAGGACGGCGACTGCTGAAGGCTCGGCGGAGCCTGGATCGGTTCCATCAGGGCGGTGCCGGCCGGAGCCGCCGCCACCGTCGCCAACGGTCCGGACACGGTCGACCAGGCCAGCGGAGACTGCCCCTCGACGTCGATCGCCTCACCGGTGTCGCCGGCTCTGATGTGCGACGTCCATTGCGACCCGTTCCACCACCGCTGACCAGCGGGAGCCTCCGGATCGTCATACCAACCGGCCGGAAAACGCAGTTCGTCCATCGACATGTCGGCCCCCATCAGCAGCGTCGGCAACCACCCCGAGGGTAACAGCGGAGCCGTTCCGCCCGGGGTGGTTGTGCTCAGCGCGACAGGGACCGCAAGCGGTACCGATGCCCACCCCTCATGAGGCACCGGTACCGCCTGCGGGCTGTCTGTCAGGCGAGCACTGGACGCCGGCGCAGCAGGAACAAGCCGCCCAGCGCGATCAGGGCAAGCCCCCACGGCAGTAGTGCGCCAGCATCAAGACCGGTGGACGCCAACTGCCCGTTGCCCGCCGCCTGCTGCCCGATCCGGGTGCCTGCCGTCAGGCTCGACGACTGGGAGACGAACCGGACCGATGCCACGGTCGGGTTGCGATGGAGCACGGCAGGTGTCGCCGTTGCCGTGGTGGCCGCTCGGACGTACTGGGTGCCCGAGGTTCCCGGTGTTCCGGGGGTTCCAGGGTTGCCCGGGGTTCCGGGGGTTCCGGGCGTTCCGGGGGTGCCCGGGGTTCCGGGGGTGCCTGGCGTTCCGGGGGTGCCCGGGGTTCCGGTGCAATCGGCCGTCGACTGGCCGAGCAGCCCGACGGCGACACCGCAGACCGTGACCGGAACGTCGATCACGGTGTCTCCACCGGGAGTGGTCGAACCACCGGCGCCGGCGCAATCGGCAGCGGCGTCACCAACGGCGATGCCGCAGACCAGGACGGGCAGGTTGACCAACGAACCACCGGTCGTCCCGGTGGTCGCGGACGTCGTGCAACTGCTGTCGGCGTCACCCAGCACACCTGCTGCGATGCCGCAGACCGTCACCGGTGCGTTGACCAGCGGCGTGGCCGGGTTGTCGGCCGGAGCTGTTCCTCCGGTCGCCGGCGCCGTCCTGCAACTGCTGTCGGCGTCACCCAGCACGCCGGCCCCGATGCCGCAGATCGTCACCGGTGCGTTGACCACACCATTCGTGGCTCCGGCCGGCTCGACGCTGCCGGTGGTTGAGCAGGTCGCCCCCGCGTCGCCCAGCACGCCGACTGCGTTGCCGCAGACGGTGATCGGAACGCTGACGAGGGTGTCGGCGGCTTCGGCCTCAGCCGACGATCCGCCGTTTCCGGCCGGTTCACAGGAGGCCGCTGCATCGCCTGCGACACCGATCGCGGTGCCGCACACCGTCACCGGCAGGTCGACGACGGCCGTCGACGGTTCCGCATCGGGCGCCGGTTCCGGGCTCCGCCGGCTCTGCCGGGGCATCCACTGCATCCGTCTCCCGGTCGGTGTCGAGGATCGTCACCGTGTTGTCGGTGATGGTGATCGGAGCCTCGATCAGTGCATCCGTTGGTGCGGAATCGGTGTTGGTGCTGTCGGTGTTGCTGGTGCCGGAACCCGAGCCGTCGGTGGGCCCGGTGTCGGCATCGCCCAACACGGTCACCGTGTTGTCGGTGACGGTGATCGGCACCTCGATCACGGCATCGGATTCACCCGCGGTCGGTGCTGCATCGGAGTTGTTCTCGTCCGCTGCGGGCGAGGTGAGGATGTTGATCTCGTTGTCGGTGATGGTGATCGGGGCATCGACGGCCTGCGGCAACTGGCCGAGATCGAGGTCGAGATCAACACCCAGGTCGGCTTGGACGGCTGCCGTGAGGTCGCCGGTGACATCGGTGGAATCCGCCGAGGCGATCCCGGCACCGAGGAACATCAGACCGCCGGCTGTGACGGCAATCTGTAACGCTTTTCGGACACAGGTATGCATGACTTTTCTCCCATTGAGATGACTGGATGGAGCGGGCTGCGCACCCTTGGGCGGGCGCGCGTCATCGTCGGAGCGTCAGCGTCTGAGTGACGGTGACGGCCGAACTGGGAGGAACAATCAGTCGGGCGAAGCGCCCGGTTCGTCGGCGCGGCCGAGCAGCGCGGCGAAGTGCTCGTCATCGGTGGAACCGACGAGGGCAACTGCGCCGGCGCCGGATGCGGGCGTCAGCGCAGGGATCTGCAGGGATCCGGCGAACCCAGCCGTACCGCCGGCGGCACCGGGGCAGCCGGGTACCCCGTTGGGGCCGGGTACCGGTCCCGGGCCGGGAACGGGCAAGCCTGCCCCGGCGATGTTCGAACCGGCTGGTGCCGCAACGATCTGGCCGGATGTGATCTCGAACGGTGAGCTCGCGGTGTTCGCGGCCGACGGTCCCGATCCGGCGCCGACGAGGTACCCGGCGAAGGTTTGCAGGGTGGTCGCTGCGCTAGCGGTTCCGGAAGCTACCGTGCCGGCGACTGCCGCCTGGTCCGACCCGAGCAGCGAGATCGCTGACAGTTGCAGCGAAGCGGCCGTCGCGAGCGTCGACGTGGTGGCCGATCCGATCGCGGATCCGGCGGCGGATCCGACCGGGAGGGCCGGATCAACGACCGAGTGCGTCGGATCGATGGCGTCCACGACCGGGAGCAGCGGATCGATCACCGGGGCGACGACGGGAGTCACCACGTCGACCACCGGGGTGACCGCGTCGACGACGGGATCGATCACCGGCGCAACGACATCGGTGACCGGTTCGACGATCTCGCCGACGCTGTCGAGGACCGGTGCGGTCGCGTCGAGCACCGGAGCGGTGATCTCGGCAACGCTCTCGGTCACCGGAGCGGTCACGTCCTGCACGATCTCGCCGACCGGCTGCACCACCGGCTCCGTCACCTGCGTCACGACATCGACGACGGGAGAAGCGTTTTCGGCAACGTACTCGACCGCGGGTGCGGCCGCCTGGGTGACCTCCCGGACCACCGGCGCCGTCACGGTGATCACCGGCTGGACAGCATCGGCGGTGGCGCCGACGACGGGCTGGGCCGCGGCCGCGACACCTCCGGTCACCTGGCCGGCAGCGCCCGAAACATCTTGCACCACACCGCTCAGGCCGTCGATCGGTCCGGCGTTGGCATCGGCGGACGCCAGTGAAATCGCGAGCCAGGCTCCTGCCGTCAGGCCGAGGGTGGTCAGGGCGCGGACGACGGTGCGACGCAGCGGGGTCGGTGACGCGCAGGTATCGACGATCACCGTCATCGCGCTCACCCCCACATGGTCGGCGTACCCCGAATCGGCGGCCGAAATCAGCACAGCCCCGTTGATGCCTATTCGTTTCCCCAGGGCCACCGTATGTCGCTCCGTGGGTAAATGGTGAAACTTCACTCTGCTGGGGCGAAGTTGGTGACTGAACGCCACGACATCACTCTTCGGAGAGCGCACCATCTCGTCCGTGCGACCCCAGGAGTTGAGAAGACCTATGGTGCGTTGGAGGCCGCGAAACGGTCGATACGTCGCCGCAACTCCAGATCCGAAAGACGCAAGGACGCACCCGTGAGCACACCCGATTCGGCCGGCCCGCCGGGCATCGCACCGCCCGGCGAGCCGATCACCCAGCCGCTGCCGGTGGTCGGCGACGGGCGACGGCCGGCGAAGAGTCCGTGGTCGTTCGTCGACGTCTTCGCCGGGCTGGGTGTCGTCCTGCTGTTGAGCACTCTGGTGGCGGCGATCGCCGGCTTCACCGATCTTCGCGGTAGCAACGCCCTGCTGTTTCTCGGCGCCCTTCCGGTGTGGATCGGCCTGCTGGGCACCGCGGTGTGGGCATGCCGACGGCATGGCACCGGCAGTCTGGTCCGCGATCTGGCGCTGCGGATCAAGCCGGTCGATCTGGCGATCGGGCTCGGGGTCGGGCTCGCCCTGCGGTTCGTGATCGGGCTGTGGGCGCTGCTCTATTCGTCACTCACCGGCCAGCAGCCGAAGTCCAATCTCGAGTCGGTGCTGGGCAACGGACTGGGCACCGGGTTCTGGCTGGTGGTCAACATCGCGGCCATCGCGGTGATCGGCCCGGTGATCGAGGAGATCTTCTTCCGCGGGGTCGGCCTGCGATCGGCGTTGGCCAGTCTGCTGCGCCGGGCCGACAACCCCCGGTTCGCCGATCCGCGACGTCGGGCCCGCGCCGCGATCGCCGCCACGGCCCTGTTGTTCGCGGCCCTGCACCTCAACGAGATCAGCGACCTCACGTCCGCGGTGGTGTTGTTGCCCGGGCTGTTCCTGACCGGCTGGGTGCTCGCGCAGCTGACCATCTCCACCGGCCGGCTGGGTCCTGCGATCGTCTCCCACATGGTGTTCAACGGCGTTGCCGTGGTGGCGTTGTTGTTCCTGCAATAACGGGTAAGGGCGAGATCTGTCCGCGGCGGATTCAGGGGATCGACGCTGCCGAACTGTCACATGACCGGGCTCACAGCAGGATTTTCTGCGCACCGGCGGACGCCGTCGGGCCGGACTTTGCGCGGCCGGGTCACGTCGCGCGAGGTCATCCGGCAGCCTTCGCCGAGGGGGTGTGGCACCGTCCGGCTCGGCCTGGGCGTCGGGTCCCGGCGGGTAGTCTGACGTGCGAATGTGGCCCGGCAACCGTGCCGGGGGACAAATCGAAAGCGGGAACGGCAGTGGGGCTCGTCGTCCAGAAATACGGCGGTTCGTCGGTCGGTACGGCGGAGCGGATCAAGCGGGTCGCCGAACGGATCGTCGCGACCCGCAAAGACGGCAACGACGTGGTCGTCGTCGTCTCGGCGATGGGCGACACCACCGACGAACTGATGGATCTGGCCCAGCAGGTGTCGCCGTCCCCGCCGGCCCGCGAGCTGGACATGCTGCTGACCTCGGGCGAGCGGATCTCCAACGCGCTGGTCGCGATGGCCATCTCGTCACTCGGCGCCGAGGCCCGGTCGTTCACCGGCTCCCAGGCCGGGGTGATCACCGATTCGACGCACGGCCGGGCCAGGATCATCGACGTCACCCCGGGTCGGATCCGCGCCGCCCTCGACGAGGGCCACATCGCGCTGGTCGCCGGCTTCCAGGGCGTCAGCCAGGACACCAAGGACATCACCACCCTCGGCCGCGGCGGATCGGACACCACCGCCGTCGCCCTGGCCGCCGCGCTGAAGGCCGACGTCTGCGAGATCTACACCGACGTCGACGGGGTGTTCTCCGCCGACCCGCGGATCGTCCCCGACGCCGCGAAGCTCGACACCATCACCTACGAGGAAATGCTGGAGATGGCCGCCGCCGGCGCGAAGGTGCTGATGCTGCGGTGCGTCGAGTACGCCCGCCGGTACGGCGTCCCGGTGCACGTCCGGTCCTCGTACAACGACAACAACGGCACGATCGTGCAAGGCAGCATGGAGGATCTGACGATGGAACAGGCTTTGATCACCGGCGTCGCCCACGAACGGGGCGAGGCGAAGGTCACGGTGACCGCCGTTCCCGACCACCCCGGTGTGGCCGCCCGCATCTTCCGGACCATCGCCGACGCCGAGATCGACATCGACATGGTGGTGCAGAACATCTCCCGCGCCGCCGAGGGAAAGACCGACATCACCTTCACCCTGCCCAAGGGTGACGGACCGACCGCGGTCACCGCGCTCGAGGCCCGTAAGTCCGAGATCGAGTTCGACCAGATCGTCTACAACGACCACGTCGGCAAGGTGTCGCTGATCGGCGCCGGCATGCGTTCGCATCCCGGCGTGACGGCGACCTTCTGCGAGGCACTGGCCGAGGCCGGGGTGAACATCGACATCATCTCCACCTCGGAGATCCGAATCTCGGTTCTGGTCCGCGACGTGGAACTGGATACTGCAGTGCGGGCGTTGCACAAGGCATTCGACCTCGGCGGGGACGATCCGGCCGTGGTGTACGCAGGAACCGGGAGGTAGCGGTGAGCAGCGGTTTGCGCATTGGTGTTGTCGGGGCGACCGGGCAGGTCGGCGGGGTGATGCGCAGGATCCTCGCGGAGCGCAACTTCCCGGTCGAGCAGATCCGGTTCTTCGCCTCCGCCCGTTCGGCCGGCTCGACGCTGCCGTGGGCCGGGCAGGACATCGTGGTCGAGGACGCCGCGACTGCCGACCCCGACCGGGTTGGACATCGCGCTGTTCTCCGCCGGTGCCACCACCTCGCGCGCCCAGTCGCCGCGGTTCGCCGCTGCCGGAGTGACCGTCATCGACAACTCCTCGGCGTGGCGGATGGACCCGACGGTGCCGCTGGTGGTCTCCGAGGTCAATCCCGAGGCCGCCCTGTCGGCGATCGCCGAGCGCGGCAACGGCGTGATCATCGCCAACCCGAACTGCACCACGATGGCCGCGATGCCGGTGCTCAAGCCGCTGCATGACGCGGCCGGGCTGAGCCGGCTGATCGTCACCACCTTCCAGGCGGTGTCCGGCAGTGGGCTGGACGGCGTCGCCGAACTGGACGGCCAGGTGCGGGCGGTGTTCGACGGGGCGGCAGCGCTCACCCATGACGGCAGCGCCGTCGAGTTCCCGGAGCCGAAGAAGTACGTCCGGCCCATCGCGTTCAACGTGGTCGCGCAGGCCGGCAACTTCGTCGACGACGGATCAGGCGAGACCGACGAGGAACAGAAGCTGCGCAACGAGTCCCGCAAGATCCTGTCGATCCCGGAGCTGCTGGTGTCCGGAACCTGTGTCCGGGTACCGGTTTTCAGCGGGCACTCGCTGTCGATCAACGCCGAGTTCAACGAGCCGATCAGCGTGCTCCAGGCCACCGACCTGCTTGCCGAAGCGCCGGGCGTCGAGCTGACCGACGTGCCGAACCCGTTGCAGGCAGCCGGATCCGACCCGTCCTACGTCGGCCGGATCCGCACCGATCCCGGTGTCCCGGACGGTCGCGGGCTGGTGTTGTTCGTCTCCAACGACAACCTGCGCAAGGGTGCCGCCCTGAACGCGGTGCAGATCGCCGAAGTGATCGCCGCGGCTCGGTAGGTGCCTGCCGGCACCGTGCGGACGGCCGGGGTGGATCTGGCATCCCGGGACGATCGAACGGCACTGGCCGAGATCAGCTGGTCTGCGGCCGGTGCCGTTCTCGAGTCGGTGACGATGGGCGTCGGCAATGACCGGATCATCGCGGTCGCGGACGACGTCGCACTGATCGGGATCGACTGCCCGCTGGGCTGGCCGAAGCCGTTCACCGATCTCCTGTTGGCCGCCCGCGCCGGTGCGGTGCCGCCGGATGCCGGCTCGACCGCAGCGCAGAAGCAGGCACTTGCCTACCGCCGCACCGATTCCGAAGTGCGGATCGCCACCGGTCACTGGCCGCTGAGCGTCTCGGCGGACCGGATCGCCTACCCCGCGATGAGATGCGCCGGTCTGCTCGGGCGGCTGGCGTCGAACGGGCATCGGGTGCGGCGCAGCGGTGTCGACTCCCGTGTCGCCGAGGTGTACCCGGCCGCCGCGCTGCGCCGGTGGAGCGTGCCGACGGCCGGCTTCAAGACCGACCCTGCCGCTCGTGCGGAGCTGGTCGAGCGACTGGTGCGGCTCACGCCGTGGCTCGACTGGTCGGGCTTCGCGCCGCTCTGCACGGAGGAACACGACGCGCTGGATGCCGTCGTGTGCGCCGTGGTCGCGGGCGCGGTCGTCCGGGGGCGGACCACCCGTCCGGCCGCCGATCTGCTCGAACTGGCCGACGAAGAGGGCTGGATCCACCTGCCGGACGACGGTTTCCTGGGCGATCCGTTCGGCTGACGACTGCCTGTGGACAACTCCCGTTGTCGATGACCCGACCCGCCTACCCTCCGCCGCATGACATCTCCGGGGCAACGAATCAGGGTTCGACGGTTGGCCGTCGGGGTGGTGGCTGCGGTCTGCGTAGTGCTGGCAGGGTGCTCGACGCCGGTGTCCGGTGCTGTCGCTGTCGGCGACCGGCGCCTCGACCGGAAAGATCATGGACGACTCTGCGATCACGGCCGCCAACCCGACGCCGTCCGCCGTCGACGGGATCGGCGCCGCCGTCAGCGAGATCGACGCCGAGCGGGACGGCCGGCTGGTCGGCCGAGGTGGTCCCACTGGGATCGGCGGGGATGGTGTCGCCGACCGGTGAGCTGACCGCGCAGCTGATCGGCGACCGGGTGTGCTTCGCGCCGTCCGGTGGAATCGGGTCGTGCGCCGCACTGTCCCCGGGGGATACCCCGACGTTCGCCGAGTTCTCTCCGGACGGCGAGTACCTGTTGGTGGTGGCCGGTCAGAAGCCGGCGATGGGGGCCTATGTGCTGGCGACGGCAGATGCGTCGGTGCGGGTCCTCGGCCCGGACGGCGTTGCAGGACTTCACGACCGGTTCCGCGCCGCCGCGATGGGACCTGTCCAGCGCGGCGTGGGGAGCGAGCGGATCCAGCGTGCTGCTGCTGCCGATGACCGACCATCGGCGCGGGTGAACTGATCGAGTTCGACCTGACCTCGGGCGCAGTCGGCAGGCCGGTCGAACTCCCGGCGGAACTGGCCAACAGTTCGCCCAGCCTCTTGGCCACCGCCGGCGGTATCGCGATCGTCCCGAGCATCGGCGCGCTGCGGCACACGTTGTGGTGGGCCGACCCGGCAGATGGTGCTGTCCGCAAACTCACCGAGGTCGCCGAACCTGACGCGTCCCTCGTCCTGAGCGCTGTGGACCCGACCGGTGCGATCGTGCTGGTCTGCCCTCGGTCGGCCGCCGGCTTCCTGGGCGCCACCGTGGGTGTCGTGGTCGACGATTCGCGGACGTCACCGCTGTTGAAGAACTCGGATTCCTGCGCCGGCGCGGTGTTCTCCGCGGACGGCAGGTATCTCGCCACGACGGCCGAGGTGGACGGCGATTACCTGCTGACGATCGTGGACCGCTCATCCGGTGAGTCGGTGCTGGTGTCGTCCCTGCATTTCACGGCAGCGCCCAAGGTTCCGCCGCTGCTGGCCTGGTCCGGCGACGTGATCGTCGCGACCGATCTGACCGGCAGCACCTCGACCCCCACCGTGCAGGTCCGACTGACCCGGTGAGACGTCCGGTCACGGACCTGCTGGTGTCAGTTGCAGCCGATGAAGGCCAACGAGCCGCGGTCCCCGCCCGGGCCGGCCTCGGACGCCACGACATACCCGCAGCCCTCGACCTCGCCGGAGACCCCCTCGGCCTGCGGCATGGAGGGCATCGGCAACCGGTGATGCGGCCAGTCGGGGAAGTTGGTGATGTCCGCGGTGGGATCCGGCGCGGTGTACTCCTGGACCTCGTCGTAGGTCAACAGCAACACCCTGCCCGGCGCCGCGGACGTGTCGACCGCGACGTTGCCCGTGAACAATGTGCGCAGCGGGATGACCGGGCTCGGTGGGGTGAACTCCCGCACGAACTCGAGTTCGCCTCCGCCGGGCGCGCCCCGATAGATCCGGGTCGGCGACTGCCCCTGGTGCGGCTTGGTGACGATGATGATCGATCCGTCCGCCGCGACCATCATCGATTCGGCGTCCCGCGGTCCGTCGGGATAGGTGTAGCGCCACTCATCGGCCGGTACCGGCTCTGTCGGTGGCGCCGCCAGGTCGGGCTCCGCGATCCGGAGAACGACGATGTCCTCTCGCTGAGACGCGTTGTCGCCGATGCCGCCGATATACAGGCAGCGATCGGCCGGCGACCCCTGACCCGGGGTCGACCCGCACTCGCCGCCCGAGAGTGCCTCGGCCTCCACCTTCGACATCCCGTCCACGGCGATGTCGGCGAGCAGGCTGCCGTCGCTGGCGACTGCGAAGATGCCGTCCCGGCCGTCATCGATCAGGAAGTAAGCGCCGGGATTCCCCACGGATGCCGCGATGCCGCTGGCTTCGTCGACGGTGCCCGGCGCCAGTTGCACCACCCGCTCGGTGAACACCGGGTCGACCGGCACCGGTTCGGGCGTGACCGTTCCGGCCGGCTGAATCACTGGTCATGGGGACCTGGGCTGACGAGGTGCTGGCGACCGGAGAGGGATCAGACGACGCGGCGGTGTCGCTCGCGGGCGCTGCCCCGGCTCCTGCGGTGCAGCCGGAGAGGGCGACAGCAGCCAGCACAGCAAACAGCGGCACGACTCTGCGCCTGTCGATGATGACCACCCCTTCGCCCGCCCGCCCGAGACTACGGCGAGCTCTGATCATGTCGTGACCTGGCACACCCACCGTCGGGTCGGGCCGCACGAGCAGGCAGTATCGACCGGGTGAGCATTCGCGTGGTGGGCATCGGCGGCTCGGTCGACGCCGGGTCGCAGTCGGACCGCGTGCTGCGGTCGGTGCTGACGGCCGTCACCGACTTGGGTGCCGAGGTCGAGGTCTTCTCCGGACGTGGTCTGGACCTGCCGCCGTACCACTCGGGCGCGCGGCTGCCGGACGAAGCGCGCGACTACGTCGAAGCGGTCCGCCGGGCGGACGCGCTGGTGATCAGCTCACCCGGATACCACGGCACCGTGTCCGGCCTGGTCAAGAACGCCCTGGACTATCTGGAGGAGCTGCGCGGCGACCAACGTCCCTACCTGGACGGGCGGGCGGTGGCCCTGGTCGCGGTGGCCCGCGGATGGCAGGCTTCGGTCGCCACGCTGGGGACGCTTCGGCAGGTGGTGCACGCGTTGCGCGGATGGCCGACCCCGCTCGGCCTGTCGATCAACAGCAGCGCCACCACTTTCGACGACGCCGGCCGCACGGACGATCAATCGACGGCCGGGGCAATCGGGGTGATGGCCGGTCAGCTGGTCGACTTCGCCCAGCGGTGGACGTTGCAGCATCCGAATCCGAATTGACCCGGACGGCCAGCTCGGGATCGGCCCACCGCGTCCTGCATGCGGATCGCTCCGGTGACATCCTCGGTGCATGACGGCCACCCCGACCCGGGCCACCGAAGAACTTCGCGCCGCACGGGATTTCCTCTTCGCCCACCGGACCGACTACGACACCGCGCTCGCCGGCTTCCGATGGCCACGACCGGCGACCTTCAACTGGGGTCTGGAGTGGTTCGACGTCATCGCCGAGGAGCGCGGCGCCCAGCCGGCGTTGGTGATCGTCGAGCAGGACGGCGGCACGCGGTCGTGGACCTACGCCGAGCTGTCCCGCAGGTCCGATCAGGTGGCGGGCTGGCTGGCCGCCAACGGAGTCGCCCGCGGTGATCGGGTCGTGCTGATGCTCGGCAACCAGATCGAACTCTGGGAGATCGTGCTGGCGGCGATCAAGCTCGGCGCGGTGATCATCCCGGCCAGTACCCTGCTGACCCGGTCCGACCTCGCCGACCGGGTCCATCGCGGTGACGCCCGGTTCGTCATCGCCAGGGACGTCGACACCGACGCCTTCCTCGGACTGCCCGGAACGTTTCTGCGGATCGCCGTCGGCCGGCCGGTGCCCGGCTGGATCGAGTACCAGGACACCTCGAACTTCCCGCCGGAGGACTTTGTCCCGGAAGGGGTTTCGCGGGCCGCGGACCCGCTGCTGCTCTACTTCACCTCGGGCACAACGGCTCTGCCGAAGCTCGTTGAACACAGCCAGATCTCCTATCCGATCGGGCATCTGTCGACGATGTACTGGATCGGTCTGCAGCCGGGCGACGTGCACCTGAACATCTCGTCGCCGGGGTGGGCGAAACATGCCTGGTCGAGCGTGTTCGCACCGTGGCTCGCCGGTGCGACGGTGCTGGTGCACAACCATCAACGCTTCGACGCGGTGGCCCTGATGCAGGTGATGGCCCGTCATCAGGTGACGACATTCTGTGCACCGCCGACGGTCTGGCGGATGTTGATCCAGTCCGACCTCGGCCAGTTGGACACCCCGCCGCGTGAACTCGTCGGTGCCGGAGAGCCGTTGAACCCCGAGGTGATCGAGCAGGTGCGCCGCGGTTGGGGGGTCGTCATCCGGGACGGATTCGGGCAGACCGAGATGACTCTCGCGGTCGGCAACTCGCCGGGTCAGCCGGTGCGCCCCGGATCGATGGGCCGGGAGATGCCGGGTTACCGGGTCGTGCTGATCGACCAGTTGACCGGCGAGCCCGGTGACGAGGGCGAGATCTGCTTCGACCTGGCGGCCGAGACCGTCGGCCTGCTGACCGGGTTACCACGGTGAACCTCGGCGGACCGCCGAGTCACGCGAGGGCGGTTGCTTCCACACCGGGGATCTCGGTTCCCGGGATGCCGACGGCTACCTCACCTACGTGGGCCGGGACGACGACGTCTTCAAGGCCTCCGACTACCGGATCTCGCCGTTCGCGGTGGAATCGGTGCTGCTGGAGAGTCCCGCGGTCGCCGAGGCGGCCGTCGTCCCGTCGCCGGACGAGACCCGGCTGGCCGTCCCGAAGGCCTACGTCGTGCTGGCCGAGGGCTACCACCCCAACGCGGTGGCGGCGCGGGTGATCTTCGAGCACTCCTGGGAGAAGCTGGCGCCCTACCAACGGATCCGCCGGCTCGAGTTCGGCCCGTTGCCCAAGACCATCTCCGGCAAGATCCGTCGGGTGGAGCTGCGCGAGCGGGAGCAGCAACTGCACGGCACCGGCTCGGCGTCGGCGGGCGGCGGCTAGTCGCGGCAGGAGCAGGCGGCACCGAGTACCGGATCGAGGACTTCCCCGAGCTCCGCTGACCGCGCATCGCGCGGGGTCAGGTGGGCGGCGAGAACCCGTCGGACGAAGGCGATCTCGCAGGCCAGTTGACGCAACCGCTCGGCGACCACCATCGACCCGTGGCCGGCGTCGTAGCGGTAGACCGCGTAGTCGGCGCCCCGCTCGGCCAGTGCGTCCAGGTAGTTCTCGATCTGCCGGATCGGGCAGCGCGGGTCGTTCTCGCCGGCCAGCACCAGCACCGGCACGCGCACCCGGTCGACGTAGGTCAGCGGCGACGAATCGCGGTAGGCGTCCGGGACGTCCTGCGGCGAGCCGCCGAACAGGGCGCGGTCGTAGGCGCGGAGCTGTTCCATCTCGTCCTCATACGCGGCGACGTAGTCGGCGACCGGCACGCCGCCGACGCCGGCCGCCCAGCGCTCGGGCTGCACGCCGAGGGCGAGCAGCGTCAGGTACCCGCCCCAGGAATAGCCGGAGATCACCGAACGGGCCGGATCGACGACCCCCTCGGCGATGAGATGGTCGTGCACGGCGGCGATGTCGGCGAGTTCGGTGTGCCCGATGCGCTCGGTCAGCGCGTCCCGCCAGGCCGAGCCGTAACCCGTCGAACCGCGGTAGTTGACCTGCACGACGGCAAATCCGGCGTCCAGCCAGGCCGCACGGCTCGCGTCGAACGAGTCCTCGTCGCCGGCGGCCGGCCCGCCGTGCACGGCGAAGACGGTCGGCCAGGGCGTCGCCCGGTCGACCGAGGAACGTCGGATCGGGTCGGAACGGCGAGCAGTGCGTGGATCCGGCCGCCCGGCCCGTCGACCCAGACATCGCGTCACCGGTTCGGATCCCGGCGCCGGTTCGCCGGCGGGCGTCATCAGCAGGTCGGTCGGTGCCCGTCGGTTCCAGGACCCGCAGCTGCCCGGGTGCTGCTGCGCTCGACCAGCGGTACCAGATCGATCCGTCCGGTCTGGCGGAGGCACCCGACACCACCCCGGCGAGGCACCGGCAGCGCGGTGAGTTCACCGGAGGCGAGGTCGTAGCGGTGCACGGTGGTGCGGCCGGCGTGGGTGTGCACCACCAGCAGGGCCTGCCCGTCCGGATAGAAGTCGGCGTCCAGGTCGCCGGGCAGGTCGATCGGCAATTCGGTGACCGAGCCGGTCGACAGGTCCCAGATCAGCAGTTCGTCCCGGCCGCGCCGTTCGTGCCCGACGAGCACCCGCTGATCGCCCGGGATCGGCGAGAACGTGATCACCGCAAGGCCTTTGCCGGGCGCATCGGACAGTTCGGCGATCACCTCACCGGACGGCACGGACAGCGCACGCAGCGCCGGGTACCGGGAATCGCCGTGTTCGGAATGCGAGAGCACCCACATGGTCTCGTCGGTGGACGAGGGCGCCGACGCCGGCGTCCTCGACGTGGTGATAGACGATCTCCGGCTCGCCACCGGCCACGTGACAGGTGGATCCGGGTGCCGTCGTCGTCGGAGAAACCGGCCAGCACCACGCGTTCGACCGACCTCGAGGCCGGCCGAGTATCCGGGTGAGACGGTCGGCAGAGCGGCGGTCGTCGACTCTCCCGGGCCGGCACCGAACGGCTGCACCTGCCACGAGCCGAACTCGTCGCCGGCGTCGTCGTCGAACCACCACAGCTGCGTGCCGTCGGCGGACAGCGCGGCGTGCACCGTGCCGTCCGGCCGGTCGGTCGCCGGACCGTGTCGGTCGCCGGTCACGTCCCAGCAGGAGACCTCGTACTTGCCGGTCGCGTTGGACACGAACGCCGCGCGCCGGGAGCGTCCCTGGCCCAGGACGGCAGACTGACCCGCACGGCCGAGAACCTTTCCCGCCAACGCTTTTCGGCCACCGGGTCGTCGAACAGCGCGGTCGGGACCTCGGCCACCGGGTCAACGGTGGCGCGGTGCCGGACGGCCGGTCGGGTCAGTAGCTGCTGCTCGGAATCCATGGGTGCATCCTGCCTGCTGCCTTCGAGGGGCCGACGAACCGGTCAGCCGCGGAGCTCCCGCGCCAGCACCACCGCGGCCCGCCGGAGCTGCCGGACCGCACCGGCGACCCGGTCGGGCGTCAACTTGTCCTCACGGCCGGCAAGGCCGAGAGCGAGCGGCTCACCGCCGATCGGCACGGCAACACCGCGCACATCCGTGTGTCGCTCGTTGTCGCTCATCGCGAAACCCTCGCCGCGGATCCGGTGCAACTCGCGCAGCAGGCCGGTCGGTGAACCGAGGGTGGAGGAGGTGGGCTGCGGCATGCCGGTGATGGTGACCAGCACGCATCACGGCTTCATCCGCGAGCTGCGCCGCGACGGCCTTGCCGGCGGCGTTGTCGTGCAGCATCGCCCGATCGCCGACGTTGGGAACCCGGGCGTCCATCGGCGGCCGGCTGGAGACCCACAGGTAGCGGATGCCGTTGCCGTCCAGGGTGGCCAGCAGGCTCACCGGGACATCGGCGCTGGTCAGCCTGGACATCAGCGGCTTGGCGGCCAGCAGCAGTTGCTCCAATCGGCCGTTCGCGAACTGGCGGGACGCCGGCGAGCGGGGTACCGAGCCGGTAGCCGATGCCGTCGTCGGAGCGGATCACGTACCCGTGGGTCTCCAGCGCGGCCAGGTACCGGAAGGCCGAACTCTTGGGCAGCATCACGGCCGACGCCAGGGTCGACAACGTCATGCCGGTCGGGTGTTTGGCCAGCAGATCGATGATGTCGCAGACACGGTCGACAGCACGAAGCGGGTACATGCTGTGGCGTGTGTCCACGGCTTTGGTCACCACGAATTCCCTCTCGACTACGACTGGATCACGAGTCGGCCCGACCTCGGGATCAGTGGTGTCCCTCGGCGGCCGCGGGCACAGAGCCGTCGTCGCCGAGTTGCGGCAACCGTACGTTTGCGCCGGATGGCAGGTCATCATCCGTTTGGATTGATATTTGTTACTCCAAGGTTTGAGACGCACGAGTTGAGTGCTCATGACGCGGTGAGGGCCGTCGATCTCGCGAGGCGTGGGTCACTCTCCGCTCACAGCAGGGCGTGACAGGTTGTCCTGGGCTCGCCCAGAATCGGGCATAACCGGACAAGAAGCGAAGAGTCGAGCGGGCTGATGGTCTCGCATGGACCAGTCAGTACCCCATTTGCGGGGTGCTAGCGCTCGAGTGCCTGACCGCCGCAAGGAAACGCCCAGCCGGGCGGTCGCAGGAATCCGGAGCGTTCGACAGACGCCGGCGGATTCGCGCGCATTTGTGGACCAACTTTTCGGCTCGGGGATTGATCTACATGTTTCCAGCCGAATGTGGGAAACAATTCGCAGATTTCACGAGCAGAACATGGGAACGGCCGACGACCACGGCTCCCCGCCAAGAAACGGCAGCGGCCCGATCCGGAACTCCGGATCGGGCCGCTGACCTTGGTCGGGGTGACAGGATTTGAACCTGCGACCTCTTCGTCCCGAACGAAGCGCGCTACCAAGCTGCGCCACACCCCGAAGGCCTCGACGAGTCTAGCCGATCCCGATAGGTGCAGCGGACCAACGAATCCGCGCTAGCGGGGCCAAATCCGAATGCGGCGCGACTGTTGCTCGTGTCGACGGCGTCCGAGCGATGAAGCCCGGCCTCAACTCACCCTGACACCACCGCGCGGCCGTCTGAGCCTCACCCGCTGCTACCGAGCGACCTCCCTGGGAGTTGCTCACTGACACCGCAGGATGCTCAGTCGGCGCTACGGCTGCTCCCGGAACTACGCGACCCGCGGCCGCAGGGTGATCAAGCTCGCCTCCGGTCGGCAACAGAATCGGATCGGCAGGTACGGGCTGGTGCCCAGGCCCGCCGAGACGTTCAGCATGGTGTGCGAGCCCCAACGGGACAGACCCCGCGCCCGGGACCGGTCGATCCCGCAGTTCGTCACCAGGGCGCCCACTCCCGGCAGCCGGACCTGCCCGCCATGGGTGTGGCCGGCGAGCACCAGGTCGTAGCCGTCACCGGCGAACAGGTCGAGCACCCGCGGCTCCGGCGCGTGGGCGACACCGATCCTGACGACCGCGTCCGGGTCGGCCGGACCGGCGATCCGGGCGTACCGATCGCGCCGGGTGAACGGGTCGTCGACCCCGGCGAGGGCGATGCGCTGACCGCGCACCGTCAGGGTGGCGGTCGCGTTGCTCAGGTCGGCCCAGCCGCGCTCCAGCTGGGCGGCCCGCAGGTCCTGCCAGGGCAGCGGACGGCCCTTGGGTTTGGGGCCGCGCGGAGGTGAAGTAGTGGTGCGGCGACTTGGGTACCGGGGCATAGAAGTCGTTGTTGCCGAAGACGAATGCCCCCGGCACGTCCAGCAGATCGCCGAGCGCGGCGACCGCCGCCGGCACCGCCCGCTGGTGCGAGAGCGTGTCACCGGTGTTGATCACCAGATCGGGCCGCAGGTCGGCCAGCGCGGACACCCACGCGGTCTTGTGCGGCTCACCCGGGGAGATGTGCAGATCGGAGACATGCAGCAGGCGGATCGGCCAGGCGCCGCGGTCCAGGACCGGCAGATCGAACCGGCGCAGCGCGAACATCCTCGGCTCCACCAGGGTCGACCACGCCAGCGTTCCGACTCCGGCAGCGCCGATCGATCCGGCGGCGAGCAGCGCGGTGCGCAGCGAAGGCATGGTGGTCGGCCTCATCGATTCGTCGGGTGGTGTCGCGGATGGTCGGCGGCGGGAAGAACGGCGGCGGGAGGAACGGCGCAGCGTCAGCCGCTGCCACCGGCGGAGACGATCAGGCTGATCGCGCCACCCGGCAGCGCGGTCGACTTGGGGCTCTGGTCGACGACGATGTTCACGGCCGTTCCGGTGTCCTGCTTGGCGGCGACCTGCACCGTGAAACCGGCAGCGGTCAGCTGGGCTTTGGCCTCGTCAACGTTCTTACCGACGACCGACGGCACCTGGGTGTTCGCCGACCCCTTGAGGTAGGACGGAGACGGCCGGCCGGAAGAAGGTGTCCTGCTGGCCGTCCTTGAGCGGCTTGATCGCGCTCATCCAGGTGGCGGCCGGCACCGACCCGCCGGACATCCCGTTACCGCTCTGCATGGCTTCGTCGGTGCTGCAGGTGCGGATCGGGTCCTTACAGATCGACTGCGGACGCGGCTCGGAATCCCACACGATCACCGACGCGCTCATCTCGGGGGTGAACCCGAGGAAGGCGGAGGACTTGTATTCCTGGGTGGTGCCGGTCTTGCCGGCAGCGGTCCAGCTCCAGCCGGCGTTGGTCGCGGCAGCGGCAGCGGTTCCGTCGCCGGTCAGGTCACCTTCCATCGCCACCGCAAGGGTGCGGGCCAGCTCGGCGGGGACGGCCTGCTCGCACGGCGTCTTGTCCCAGGTGACGAACTTGCCCTCGCGGTCGGTGATGGTGTCGATCGGGGTCGGCGGGCACCACTTGCCGTCGGAGTTGATGGTGGCGCCGACGTTCGCGAGCTCGAGCGGGCTCACCGGCGACACCCCGAGGGTGAACGACACGATCTTCTGGGCAACGACCTGCTGGGTGTAGTCGGTGCCGGCGCTGGCGAAGGCCGGGTCGACCAGGCCCGCGTCCAGGGAGTAGCCGCGCAACCCGAGGCGGACCGCCATCTCGGCGACCTTCTGCAGCCCGACCTGGTCCTCCAACGCGACGAAGGCCGTGTTCGGGGACGTGGCCAGCGCCTGTGCCAGGGTGAGCCGGGCCGGGTAGCTGCCGGAGTTGCCGAACTCGTTGCCAGGAACCAGTGGGCTTTCGTACGTCGCGGGCACATCGATCTGGGCGTTGGTGCCGAGGCCCATCTCCATCGCCGCGGCGGCCGTGAAGATCTTGAACGTCGAGCCGGCACCCAGCGGGGCGAAGGTGGTGGTCAGCCGCTGCACGGTTTGACCCTTCGCGACGTCGAGTCCGTAGGGTCTGTTCGCGGCCAGCGCCAGCACCTTGCGGGGCTCGTCCTTGCCGACCACCGCGACCGCGTTGGCCAGCCGCTCGACGCCGGGGACGGTGGGATCCGCGTTCGACGGTCGCCGCCGCTTTCGCCGAGGCCATCACCGCCGGATCCAGCGTGGTCTTGATCGTCCAGCCGCTCCTGGCGACGGTCTTGGCGTCGAACCCGGCCGCCGACAGGTAGTCCAGCGCGTACTGGCAGAAGAAGCCGTTGGTCTCGGAGTTCTCGGCCGGGATGCAGCCGTTGCGGGTCCGGTTGGGGTTGAGCCCCAGGTCCTGCTTCTTCGTCTCCTCGGCGGTCGCCTTGGAGAGCCGACCGGCGTTCACCATGACGTCGAGCACCAGGTCACGTCGGTCCCTGGCGTCCTGCACGTGGTTCTCGTCGAGCGGGTTGTACTTGGGCGGGTTGTTGACCATCCCGGCCAGCAACGCCGCCTGGGACAACGACAACTTGTCGGCCGAGGTGCCGAAGAACCACTGCGACGCGGCTTCCGCGCCGTACTGGGAGGGGCCGAAGGCCACCAGGTTGAGGTAGCGCTCGAGGATCTCGGCCTTGCTGAGGTTCTGCTCGAGGCTCAGCGCCATCTTGGCTTCGCGCAACTTACGGATGGGAGTGGTGGCGATCGCGTCGGCCTTCTCGGCCTCGGTCTTGGCCTCGACGAGATAGAGGTAGTTCTTCACGTACTGCTGGGTGAGGGTCGATCCGCCCTGCGGGGAGTTGCTGGTGGATTGTGCGTTCCGCAGCAGCGCCCGGACGGTGCCCCGCCAGTCGACGCCCTGATGCTGGTAGAACCGGCGATCCTCCATGGAGATCACCGCGACCTGCAGATAGTCCGAGATCGACGACAGCGGGACGTACACCCGGTTCTGTTCGTAGAAGGTGGCGATCGGTGTGCCGTTCGCATCGGTGAACGTCGTCCGCAGCGGGATCTCGCCGTCCAGCGGGTCGGCCTTGGCGTCTTCGATGGCCGTGGTGACCTCGTTCGAGGCCAGGCCGAGCCCGACGGAATAGGGGAGCAGCAGACCGGCCACCAGCACCCCGGCCAACAGGGTGCCGAGCACCAGACGTCCGAGACCGCTCATAGCACGCACCGACCCAGACTACCGGCGGCCACGTGTGAGGACCGTGATCCCGGGCTGGGAGAGCCGGGCGAAGACGTGGCGTGAATTCAGGCGGCGGTGAGCCGTCGGCCGATCTCCCGCAGCGCCGGCAGGTCGTGTGCGTCCGACGGTAGTGCGGGCACTTCGATCACCGGCAGATCGGTGTGCACCCGGTCGAACCTGGCCCGCATGTGCAGCTCCGCAGACCTGACGGCCAGCCGGTCGGCGTGGATCCGCAGCACGGCGGCGGTCAGCGGAGCGCCCTTCGCAAGTTTGTCGGCGCCGGCTTCGGCCGTCCCGAGGGACAACTTGGCCAGCGGGGGATGGGTCCGGTTGAGGACGAGCCCGGCCAGCGGCATGTGCTCGGCCCGCAGCCGGTCGGCGAAGTACGACGCCTCCCGCAGTGAATCCGCCTCACAGATCGACACCACGACGAACTTGGTCCCCGGCGCACGCAGTAGCTCGTAGGTGGCCTGGGCGCGCTGCCGGAAGCCGCCGAACATGTCCTCGAACAACTGCACGAACTGGGCGGCGTCCTGCAGCATCTGGCCACCGAGGATGGTGGTCACCGCCTTGGAGAACAGCGCGAACCCGGCGCCGACGATCTTCATCACACCGCGGCTGGGCGTGGCCAGCAGCTTGATCATCCGGCCGTCCATGAACGACGACAGCCGCTGCGGGGCGTCCAGGAAGTCCAGCGCGGATCGGCTCGGCGGGGTGTCGACGATGATCAGGTCGAATTGTCCGGTGGCGGCCAGGGTGCTCAACTTCTCCATCGCCATGTACTCCTGGGTGCCGGAGAACGAGGTGGAGATCACCTTGTAGAACGGGTTGGCCAGGATCGCCGCGGCCCGTTCCGGGGTGGAATGGGCCGCCACCATCTCGTCGAAGGTGCGCCTGGTGTCCAGCATCATCGCCCACAGCTCGCCGCCGTCCCCGGTGAGTTCGACGTCCACCCGCCGCGGATTGTTGTCCAGCTCCTCCAGGCCGAGCGATTGGGCCAGCCGCTTCGCCGGGTCGATGGTCAGCACCGCGACCTTGCGCCCGGCGTCCGCCGCCCAGAGCGCCATCGCGGCGGCCGTCGTGGTCTTGCCGACACCGCCCGAGCCGCAGGTGACGACGATCTTCGTGCGGTTGTCGGCCAGCACCGGTCCGAGGTCGAGCTTGGGGCCGGTCATCGCTGCGCCTGCACCGGAAGCTGCATCGGAAGCTGTTGGAGCCGAACCTGCTTCATACGACACCCTGTTCCGCGAGTCGATCGGCCAGTTCGTACACGCCGCCGAGGTCGGCGCCGTCGACCAGCCGGGGCAACGACAGCAGCGGCAGGCCGGTGGCAGCGAGCTGCTCCCGGCAATCCGCCTCGTCCAGCACCCGGACCGCATGGTCGGCGGCCTGGGTGGCCAGGCCCTGCACCATCTCCGGGGACATCGCGATGCCGGCCTTCTTCAGGCCCGCGGACAACTTCGTGATGTCCAGATCACCGGCGGCCGCGTCCTCGATCGCGCCGGCCGGCAACTGGGACTCGGTGGCGGCGTTGACGATGATCGTGCCGACCGACAGGTCGGCCTCCCGCAGGTGCTCGATCGCCTCCAGCGTCTCGGTCACCGGCATGTCCTCGAGCAGGGTGACCAGGTGCACGATGGTGTCCGGGGAGTGCAGCAGGCGCACCACGCCCTCCGCCTGGCTGTGGATCGGCCCACGCTTGGCCAGGCCGGCCATCGCCTCGGTGACGGACAGGAAGGTCACCACCCGACCGGTCGGCGGCGCGTCCATCACCACGTCGTCGTACACCGGCCGGTTGTCCGACCCGGTGCGGGTGACGGTCTCCTTGACCTTGCCGGTGAGCAGCACATCCCGCAGGCCCGGCGCGAGGGTGGTGGCGAACTCGACCGCCCCCATCTTCTTCAGGCTGCGGCCGGCGAACCCGAGGTTGTAGAACATCGCGAAGTATTCGAGCAGCGCTGCCTCGACGTCGATGCACAACGCCCTGACCTCGCCCCCGCCGGTCGCGATGGCCACCTTCCGTTCCTCGTAGGGCAGCGGCGGCACGTCGAACAACCGGGCGATGCCCTGTCGCTCCTCGACCTCGACCAGCAGTACCCGGCGACCGTTCGCGGCCAGCGCCAGCGCCAACGCGGCGGCGACCGTTGTCTTGCCGGTGCCACCCTTTCCGGTGATCACGTGCAAACGGGCGCGACGGCAGTCGGCCGTCCAGGCGGCGGCCTCGGCGTCCGGTTGCAACGGTTCAGCTGTCGCCTGGCGGGATCGGGCGGCTGTCATCGCTGCTCGGCGTCGGAGATGGTCAGGGCCACTTCGGCCCCGGACTCGAGGGTCCGGCCCACCGTGCAGTTCCGGTCGATGGCGCGCCGGACAACGGTCAGCACCCGTTCCCGGTCGGCCTCGTCGAGGCTGGACAGGTCGACCAGGATCTCCTCGTGCACCTCCGGATACCGTTCGTCCCGGTTCGGTCCGGCGACCCGCACGGTGACGGAGACATCCGGTCCGAGCCGGCGGGCGAGCGAGTGGTCGGCGCTCATCCCGGCGCAACCGGCGAGGGCGAGCTTGAGCAACTCACCGGGGGTGAAGACGTCACCGGCCTCGACCGGGCCCATCCGGACCTGCGCGCCGCGGGCATTGTGGCCGGTGTAGCGGCGGGTGCCGACACGCTCGGCCCAGAGGCCTTCCGCGCGCGGATCAACGGAGAGAGCGGTCATTCGCTCAATCCTGCCAGGCGATGCTGCGGGACCGTCTCCGCTTCCGGCGAGCGGGTGACCAGCGGGTGAACAGAGCCGATGAGTACGACGTGGGTCGGCGTGGTGGCGCCCGGGCCGGGAGAATGCGATCCGTGCGCTTTCCCCTGTCGCTCGGCCTGACGCTGGGCACCATGGCGTCGGCGCATGTGTTGTTGCAGCGGGTCGTCCCGCAGGCCGACCTCGCGGTCGGAGCCGGGATGGTCGGCGGGTTGACCGCCGTTGCCGCCGCGAGCGACATGACCGTCGACGACGTCGGACTGGCCAAGCGGCGGTGGGGCGCCGGTGTGCGGTGGGGAGCGGCCGCCGCGGCCATCGTGGCGGCCGGATACGGGATCGCCGCCCTGATCCCCGCGGTCCGGGAGATCACCCCCGTTTCGACCATGTCGTGGCAGTGGACCCTGCTGCAGGCCGCGGTGGTGATCCCGTTGGCCACCGTCATCCCGGAGGAATTCGCCTTCCGCGGGGTGCTGTTCGGGTTGCTGCAGCGACAGTCCGGTCGTCGGGTCGCCACCGCGGTCTCGTCTGCGTTGTTCGGGCTGTGGCACGTGTTGCCGGCCCTGGGCGGCGGGGCGGCGAACGCCTCGGCGGTGGGTGTCGTCGGGGATTCGACGGCGGGCATCGTGCTCCGGGTGATCGGCACGGTCCTGTTCACCGGTCTCGGCGGGGTGGTGTTGTGTGAATTGCGTTCCCGCAGCGGCAGCCTGCTGGCACCGATGGGGCTGCATTGGGCCATCAACGGGTTCGGTGAGTTGTTCGTGTTGGCGGTCTGATCCGGCCGGTGACCCTCCGATATTTTCCAGACATTTCGGTCACCCTCTTGGCGGTGGTCGCAGCCACAGCGACAAATTAGCGTGCTGCGAGCGGCGCCTTCGGGCCGTTCCGCACACTTTTGCGAGGGGGCATTGATGCGTCGAATTCGGTTGTTCCTGCTTGCCTTCACCGTTGCGTTGGGTTCGATCCTCTGGTCGGCGGGCCCGGTTTCGGCCGCCGCGGATGACGAGGTCTATTACCTGGCGCTGGGTGACTCGTTGGCGGTGGGTTATCAGCCCCGCGGCGCCCAGGACATGGGTTATCCCGCACAGCTCTACCCCCAGCTGCAGGCCCGAAATCCCGACCTGCAATTCGTGAACCTGGGGTGCCCGGGGGAGACAACCAGTTCGATGATCAAGGACTCGGTCTGCGGCGGATCGCAACTCGCCAAGGCCAAAGATTTCATCAGCGACCCACAGGGTCGCCTATCTCACCATCGACATCGGAGCCAACGACGTCGTCAACTGCGTCAAGCCGCCGACCATCGATGACGCGTGCTTCAATCAGGGTCTGGCCACCGTGCGGTCGAACCTCGACACGATTCTGGATGAGTTGCGGGACAGCCATCAGGGGATCGGACAACAAGCGATTCACCAAGTCCGCCGGAATGACGTACTACGACCCGACACTCGGCGCCTGGGCATTCGGCTTCCCGGCACTGGCGCGTGGCGTCCGTCGGATATGTGACGCGATTGAACGCCACCGAGGCCGGGCAATATCTGACCCACGGTTTCCGCGTCGCACCGGTGGCCAGCGTGTTCCAGACCTACGACTTCCGGATCAACTCGACGACCCAACGGCCGAACAACGTCCAGTTCGTCTGCGACCACACCTGGTCCTGCTCGTTGGGCGACATCCACGCGAACAACAAGGGCTACAAGGTGATTGCCGATACGTTCGCCGGCGTTCTGCGCTGGTGATAGTCCGGATCAATCGACCAGAGCCATCGCGGCAATGACGATCAGCATGACGACGGCCAACCCGGCGCCGACCCAGATCGGCAGGAAAAGGGACAGCACGAACCCGACCGGGATCACGATCGCGGCGAGCAGGGCCCGCTTGGTTGCCTGCCGGGTTGTCAATTCGGGCCGCTCGCGCTGGCTGTCGTACCAGAGCAGCACGAACACGATCAGCAGCACGGCGACGATTGCCGCCGCCACCCAATGCCACCCGTCGACCATCGATCCACAATAGGAGGTCAGGGGGCCAGGGGTTCTAGAGTCTGGTGCATGTCAAACCCCTCGTCCGCGCGTCGGACCTTCGAATACTCCACCGTCCCGCTGATCACCCACGCCACCAAGGCCATCCTGGACACCTGGGGCGAGGACGGGTGGGAACTCGTGCAGGTCGTGCCCGGACCGAACCCGGAGCAGTTGGTGGCATACCTGAAGCGGGAACGGGCATGACGGTCAAGGATCGGCTGGCCGAGCTCGGGATCGAGCTGCCCGCGGTTGCCGCTGCCGCCGGTTCGTACCTGCCGAGCGTCCAATCCGGGAACCTGCTGTTCACCGCCGGCCAGCTGCCGTTCGTGGACGGCCGGTTGCCGGCGACCGGCCGGGTCGGCGCGGAGGTGTCGCCGGAGGACGCCAAGGAGTACGCGCGAGTGTGCGGGCTGAACCTGCTCGCCGTCATCGACGCGGCGGTCGGGACTGGACAAGGTCGAACGGATCGTCAAGGTGGTCGGCTTCGTCGCCT
Organism: uncultured Actinomycetota bacterium; assembly: GCA_963719475.1. Lineage (GTDB taxonomy): Bacteria > Actinomycetota > Actinomycetes > Mycobacteriales > Nakamurellaceae > Nakamurella. Next base: position 307,233 of record CAVRCD010000018.1, read on the forward strand.
CCGCCGAGGGTTTCACCGGTCAGCCGGGCGTGATCAACGGCGTCTCGGACCTGTTGGCGGAGGTCTTCGGGGAGTCCGGCCGGCACGCCAGGTCCGCGGTCGGTGTCGCCGAGCTGCCGCTGGGTGCGCCCGTCGAGGTGGAGGCCATCGTCCAGGTCGGCTGATCCGACTCGCTGGTCCTCTCGTCAGCTGATGGCGCGAGATCGGTTGTGGGCGTGCGCATCTCGCATGCCCGGATGTTCCAGCCGAGGATCGTCGATCCCGGCGTCGGTCGAGATGGCATCGAGATACCGGCGATCCGCTGCCCAACGGGCCCTGGCCTCCGGCTGACCCACCGCGGGTGAGCCGTGCCCGGGAACGATCACCTCGGCGCGGTCGACCCACGGCCGCAGGACGTCCAGACCCGCGGCATAGTCGGCGGGACTGGACTCCTCCAGCAGAGGCAGCTCGACGTCGCTGAGCATGTCGCCGGCGATCAGTGCCTGCGCCGCGGGGACCCACAACGCGGTGTGGCCGGGGGCGTGGGCGTCATGGGTGATCAGTTCGATCGGCGGTCCGGTCCACGGCAGCCGCCGCTCTGTGGTCGGCGTGACGATGCCGACGAGGGCCGTCAGCTCACTCGGCCAACCGGAGCCGAGGGCCGCGATCAGCTCGGTGCGCCGCTGCCCGGCCAGGTGCGCGGTCGGCACCGAGGCCCAGCGCGCCGCGCCGCGCCAGCTGGGGGTGCCAGAGCAGGTGGTCGTGATGGGCGTGCGTGGCGAACCCGGCGACCACCGTGATCCCCCTGTGCCGCAGATCGTCGGCGATCCAGGCGAGTTCGTCCGGATCCCAGGCCGGGTCGACCAGCACGGCCTCGGTGCCGGCCAGGATCAGCGTGCTGGTGGTCTGATCGCGGCGGCTGGTGGTGACGCCGACCCGCACCGGCCCGTCGGTGAGCCACCTCCAACTGCCCGCCATCGGCCAACGGTAGCCAGCGGGCCCGCCCCACGGCGAACCGATCTCGTGCCACGGCTAGGTTGAAACCCATGGCCAGCAACGCCGCCGAGGGCACCCGCGCGCCCGGCGATGATCGCACCGCCGTCCGGCCGGCGGCCACGGTGATGCTGATCCGGGACGTCACCGACGGACTCGAGGTCTTCGTGCTCCGCAGGGTGCCGGCGATGGAGTTCGCCCCGGGGATGACCGTTTTCCCGGGTGGCGCGGTCGATCCCGGCGATCAGGGCGGGCTGGAGTGGATCGGCCCCGACCCGGATTGGTGGTCGACCCACTTGGGGGCTCCCGCGCCTGCGGCCGCCGCACTGGTCGTCGCGGCCGTGCGGGAACTGTTCGAGGAGACCGGGGTGCTGCTGGCCAGCGCGCCGGGCACCGAACTCGTCGGCGGGCTGACCGAGCAGAACCGGCTGGACATCCTGGACCGGCGCAGCGGGCTGCCGGCCGAGCTGGCGTCGGCCGGACTGCGGCTGCGGGCCGACCTGCTGCGACCCTGGGCAAACTGGATCACCCCACCGGGCCGTACCCGCCGCTACGACACGTTCTTCTTCGCAGCCGCGTTACCGGCCGGACAGCAGGCCGGGATGCTCACCACCGAGGCCGATCTCGGCCAGTGGCGCACGCCGCAGGCGTTGTTCGCCGAGCGCGACGCCGGCATCACCGCGCTGATGCCGCCGACGATGGCGATGCTGAACGATCTCGCCGAGTTCGGATCCGTCGCAGCCGTGATGGCTGCGCAGCGGGTGGTCACGCCGGTCCGGGTGCGGCCCGGCGACTTTCCCGACGTGGACGCAGCGGCAGGAAGGACGACGCGATGACGAGCGCCCAACCCAGGAAGGTGACGGAGCAGGCGTCGGTCATCCTGGCGCCCAATGCGGGACCGATGACGTTGGACGGCACCAATTCCTACCTGCTTGCCGGCCCCGGCGCGACGGGTTCGATCGTGGTCGATCCGGGTCCGGACGACGCGGGTCACCTGGCCGCGCTGGCCGCCGCCGGTCCGGTGGAACTGATCCTGATCACCCATCGGCACCACGACCACACCGACGGAGCCGCCGGGTTGTCGCAGCGCACCGGGGCGCCGGTGCGGGCCGTCGACCCGGCCTTCTGCTCGACGGCGCACCGCTGTCCGACGGCGAGACCATCGAGGCAGCAGGCGTTCTGGTGACGGTGGTGGCAACTCCGGGCCACACCGACGACTCGGTGTGTTTCCTGCTGCAGGGCGACGGTCCCGACGGCTCGGTGTTGACCGGCGACACCATCCTCGGCCGGGGCACGACCGTCATCGCCCAGCCCGACGGCAGTCTCGGCGACTACCTGACCTCGTTGCGGACGCTGGCCGGGCTCGGCCCGCGGTTCGTCCTGCCGGCGCATGGTCCGCAACTGCCCGACCTGCAGCAGGTGGCCGGCCGGTACCTCGACCACCGCGAGCAGCGGCTCGCGCAGATCCGTTCCGCGCTCGGCACTCTCGGTCCGGATGCGTCCGTCGCCGCGGTCACCGACCTGGTCTACGACGACATCGACCCGTCGGTCCGTTTCGCGGCGGAGTACTCGGTGGCGGCGCAGCTGGAATACCTGCGCGCACCCGGCGTCTCCTCGCCGTGACCAGCACTGTTGGGACGGGCGCGACGGCATGAGCCGTTCGGGCCTGGACGGCGTGCTGCCGCTGCTGGCCTGCCCGCACTGCGCCCAGGGCATGACGCGCCTCGACGGGGTCGTGGGTTGTCCGGCACGGGCACCGGTTCGACGTCGCCCGGCAGGGTCATCTCTCGCTGCTGGGCAGCAGGTCGCGGACCGACACCGGGGACTCCGCCGACATGGTGGCGGCCCGGGTGGACTTCCTCGGCGCCGGGCACTATCGGCCACTCGCCGACGCCATCGCCGACCGGGTGGCTGCCGGACCGGTGCTGGAGATCGGTGCGGGCACCGGGTACTACCTGGCCGCGGTGCTGCAGCGATTGGCGGCGGATCCCGCGGCCGACGCCCGCGGGCTGGCGATCGACGCCTCGCGATACGCCGCCCGGCGCGCGGTCGCAGCCGATCCGGCGATCGGCTCGATCGTCGCGGACGCCTGGTCCCGACTGCCGGTCCGGGACGCCGTCATCGGCACGGTGCTGAGCGTGTTCGCGCCGCGGGATCCGGGCGAGATCGTCCGGGTGCTGGCGCCGGGCGGCCGGCTGGTGGTGGCCACCCCGGAGCCCGACCACCTGGCGGAGATCCGGACCGACCTCGGTCTGCTGACGGTCGATCCCGGCAAGGTCGAGCGGCTGGCGGACTCGTTCGCCGGCCGGCTGCGGCTCACCGAACGGGACGACGTCCGCGTGCTGATGCGGCTGAGCCGGCGCGATGTCGCTGCCCTGGTCCGGATGGGGCCGAGCGCCAGGCACCTCGCGCCGGGCCGACTCGCCGAGTCGGTCGCCGCACTGCCGGAGACGACCTTCGTCACGCTGGCAGTCAGTGTCAGCGTGTTCGCCGCCGGCCGGCTTTGACGTCCCAGACCTTCTGCCCGGCTCGGGTCAGCGTGCGCGCCGGACCAGCCGTTCGGCGTCGAGCAGCACGACGCTCTTGCCCTCGAGCCGGATCCAACCCCGGTGCCCGAAGTCGGCAAGGGCCTTGTTCACGGTCTCCCGGGACGCGCCGACCAACTGGGCCAGCTCCTCCTGGGTGAGGTCGTGGGTCACCCGCAGGTGCCCGCCCTCCTGCTGGCCGAACTGCCGGGCCAGCTGCAGCAAGGCCTTGGCCACCCGGCCGGGGACGTCGGTGAAGATCAGGTCGGCGAGGGCGTTGTTCGTCCGGCGGAGCCGCCGGGCCAGCACCCGCAGCAGCTGCTCGGCGATCTCCGGGCGCTTGTTGATCCACTCGCGGAGCGCGTCACGGTCCATCGTCGCCAGCCGGACGTCGGTCACCGCGGTCGCCGACGACGTCCGGGGTCCGGGGTCGAACACCGACAGCTCGCCGAACATGTCCGACGGACCCATCACCGCGAGCAGGTTCTCCCGGCCGTCCGGGGAATGCCGACCGAGCTTGACCTTGCCGGTCAGGATCACGTACAGCCGATCACCCAGTTCGCCTTCGGCAAAGATCGAGCTGCCGCGTGCGTAGTCCACCATCTCGAGCTGCGATCCAAGGGCAAGCGCCGCATCCGGGTCAACCCCTTGGAAGATCCCGGCCTTCGCGAGCGTTTCTTCCACCCTGTCCTCCAGATCACCACAGCCGTGAGCCTCGTCCCCTGCTGAGACGCAGAGCACAGTCTAGGGGGCGGGGGTCACGCCCGCCCCGCGCACTCGCGCTGGGCGGAAGCAGCTGCAGGTGTCGTTCGTCTCAGGCGCCCTGTGCATCCTTGTGTTTGCGCCGGAAACGCGGCCGGCGGCGGAGCCGGAACTTGGCGAACGCCTTCGTCCAGCCCTCCCGCATCAGGGTGTTGACCTCTTCCGGCTGCGCGCTGTCCAGGAACTCCTGGACGTCGGCCTCACTCACCGACGACGTCTTCAGTCGCCGTCTCCACCCGCTCCATGAACAGGGCGAAGACCATCAACAGCAGCGGGATGAGAAGCACCAGGAAGACGGTCATGGTGCAGACATCATCCCCCATCGGGCTTCGGTTCGGCGATCGCGCCCGCCGCCCGCGCGCGTCAGAGCAACCGCGCCCGCTCTGCGACGTCAGTCCCTTATGGCAACCTGGCTTCGTGGCCAAGGCAAAGTTCCCCGCGACTCCGCTGGCGCGGACCCGTCGGGCCCGGCAGTTGTCCGGCAAGCTCGCGCAGGGGTATCCGGATGCCCACTGCGAACTCGACTTCACCAACGCCCTCGAGCTGTCGGTCGCCACCATCCTGTCGGCGCAGTCGACCGACGTGCGGGTCAACATGGTCACCCCGGCGGTCTTCGCGAGGTTCCGGACCGCGGCCGACTACGCCGGGGCGCCGCGGGCGGAGCTGGAGGAGTTGATCAAGTCGACCGGCTTCTTCCGGAACAAGGCGAACTCGATCATCGGGCTCGGTCAGGCGCTCGTCGAGCGGTTCGACGGCGAGGTGCCGCGCACCCTGCCGGAACTGGTCAGCCTGCCCGGGTTCGGCCGGAAGACCGCGAACGTGGTGCTGGGCCACGCCTTCGGCGTCCCCGGCATCACCGTCGACACCCATCTCGGTCGGCTGGTCCGGCGTTGGGGGCTGACCGAGCTGACCGATCCGGTGAAGGTCGAGTTCGAACTGAACGCCCAGCTGCCGCCGGCCCAGTGGACCGACTTCTCCGACCGGACGATCTTCCACGGCCGCCGGCTGTGTCACGCGAAACGACCGGCCTGCGGCGCCTGTTTCCTCGCGCCGCTGTGCCCGTCCTACGGGATCGGCACCACCGATCCGGAAGCGGCCGCCGCGCTGGTGGTCGGCCCGGAACGCGACCACCTGCTCTCCCTGGTCGGGCTGGACGCCGCGCCGGTCGGTCGAGCTCGCCGAGTCGAGCACTGATGGACTTCGACCAGGCCGCTCCCGGGACGAACCTGCGGGGCCGGCGCCTGGTCGGCGACGAGGACGTGCCGTCCTGGCTGCGGCCGCTGGTCGCGAACGTGCACGACCGCGGAACTGCCGGGGCCGGCTGCACGACCTGGTCGGGCCGGCGCCGGCCGAGGCGCGCCGCGGGGCCGTGCTGATGCTGTTCGGCGACGGGCCGGACGGTCCCGATCTGCTGCTCACCGGCCGGGCCGCGACGATGCGCTCGCACGCCGGCCAGCCGGCGTTTCCCGGCGGTTCGATCGATCCGGGCGAGGGCGTCATCGAGGCCGCGCTGCGGGAGGGCTTCGAGGAGACCGGGCTGGTGCCGTCATCGGTGCTGCCGGTGGCGTTGCTGCCCGAGCTGTACCTGCCGCCGTCCGGGATTCCTGGTCAGCCCGGTGCTGGCGTTCTGGCGCGAGCCGGGTGCCGTCGGCCCGGTGGACCCCGCGGAGACCGCGGTGGTCGCCAGGGTGCCGGTCGCCGAACTGGTCGACCCGGCCAACCGCGGCCAGGTGCACCACCCGAGCGGCTACACCGGTCCGGCCTTCCAGGTGGCCGACCTGCTGGTCTGGGGATTCACCGCCGGCCTGGTCGATGCGCTGCTCGAGCTCGGCGGCTGGGCCGGGCCCTGGGACCGGAACCGGGTTTACGAACTGCCGACGCTGACCATGAGCATCGTCGACATCGTCGTGGTGCTGCTGGTGATCGCCGCGGCGATCTCCGGGTTCCGGCAGGGTCTGATCACCGCGATGTTCACCCTGGTGACGGCGATCGCCGGCGCGATCGCGGCGATCCGACTGGCACCGTTGCTGATGGAACTGGTCGACGACTCGACCGCGAAGATCGCCATCGGCATTGCCTGCGTGGTGGTCGGCGTCGGGATCGGCGAGGTCGCCGGGTCGACGGTCGGCAAGGCGATCTCCAACAAGGTCAGCTGGCGGCCGGCCCAGGCGGTGGACCGCACGCTCGGGCTGTTCGGCTATTCGATCGCGGTGCTGATCGTGATCTGGCTGATCGCGGTGCCGCTGGCGTCCGTCCCGGTGCCGTGGTTGTCGTCGGCGATCCGCGGCTCGGCGGTGCTCGGCAAGGTCGACGAGGTGATGCCCAGCCAGGCCCAGGACGTGTCGTCCCGGCTGCGCGAGGTGTTCAACGACTCCGGCTTCCCGGCGATCCTCGATCCGCTGGCGCCCACCCCGAACACGTCGGTCGACCCGCCGGACCCGGCCGTTGCTCGGCACCGCCGGCGTGGCCGCCGCCGAGCAGTCGATCCTGAAGGTGCGGGCCGTCGCCGAGTCCTGCGCCAGGCGGATGGAGGGCACCGGCTTCGTCATCGGCGCCGGCAAGGTGATGACCAACGCCCACGTCGTCGCCGGCTCGGACCGGGCGGTCGTCGAGACCGACGGCGGCACGCTCGAGGGCACCGTCGTGCTCTACGACGCGCAACGGGACCTGGCCGTCCTCGACGTCCCGGAGCTGACCGCCCCGGCCCTGGTCTTCGCCTCCGCAGGACGCCGGCGCCGGGCTCGGACGCGATCGTCGCCGGCTACCCGCTGGACGGGCCGTACACCCTCACCCCGGCCCGGATCAGGGCGTCGATCCAGCTGCGCGGGCCGAACATCTACTCCGACTCGACGGTCACCCGCGAGGTCTACACGCTGCGGGCGCAGGTCCGGCCCGGGAACTCCGGCGGGCCGCTGCTGGCGCCGGACGGCACGGTGCTCGGGGTGATCTTCGGTGCCGCGATCGACGAGGCCGATGTCGGGTTCGCGCTCACCGCCGACGAGGTGCAGTCGGTGGTGCAGGCCGGGCTGACCGACGGCTCCGCGGCGTCGACCCAGGCCTGCACGGCTGCCTGATCCGTTATGGCCTGCCCGACGGCGGTCAGTGCGGCTGGGCTCGGGTGGCGTGCTCGGCGATCATCCTGGTCAGCGGTGTCCGGGGACTCCTCCGCCGGGTAATGGCCGACGCCCCGCACGGTGGACAGCGTGTACCAGCCCGTGCACTGCTCCCGGGCGTCCACCAGCGCCGACGGCGGGGTGAACCGGTCGGCGTCGCCGACGATGTGCAGCACCGGAGCGGTGATCGGGGCGGCCAGCGCCTCCCGGTGCCGATGGCCGTCGGTTCGCCACGGCGAGCGGGCGACCCAGCGCAGGTGTTCCACCGCGCCCTTGGCCGCGCCCGGAATCCGGATCGCCTGCCGCATCTTGGCCATCGTTTCGGTGAAGTCGGTGGAGGCCTTCCAGCCGGTCCGCTCTGGGAGCGCACGATCCGCTCGAGCAGTGCGGCGTTGCCGGCCACCAGGTGCCGCTCGGGCCAGGCCGGAGTCGCGGCCCAGGTCAGCAGCCGCCCGTACCGGTCGGCCTGCACCGGCCGGCGGATTCGCGCCATCCGGATCGGGTGCGGCGCGGCGATCGCCACCACCCCGCGGACCTGGCCCGGTTTCATCACCGCCGTATCGAAGGCGGTGACGCCGCCGTAGCCGTGCCCGACCAGCACCGCGTCGCGTTCGCCCAGGCACCGCACCAGCCCGGCGACGTCATCGGCGAGGGTGAAGGCGTCATACCCGCGCTGGGTCTTGTCGCTGTCCCCGTAACCGCGAAGGTCCGGGGCGACCACCCGGAAACCCGCCTGCGCCAGCCCGGGGATCTGATAGCGCCAGGACCGCCAGTACTGGCCGAAGCCGTGCAGCAGCACCACCAGCGGGCCGGTACCGGCCTCGACGATGTGGAATCGGATGCCGTTGGCGCTGACGTCCCGGTGCACCCACGGGCCCGGATCGCGCACGACCGATCCGTCGGGCACCGGCTCCTCGGGCTCGTCCTTGTCACCCGGCTTGGGACGCTCCAGCAAGCCTTCCGGGTCGTCCGGATTCTCTTCGGCGGGTGCCGGCGTGACGGACTGCTTGCGCTTCCAGGGGCGGGATTTGCCCTGATCGCCGTCCGGTGCGGGCGGGATCGGGCTGGGCGGATCGGTAGCCAGGGCGTCAGCCCGTTCCGGTCAGGAGCCGGTGGCGGCCGACTTCAGAGCCGCCGCCGTCTGTTCCAGCGACGCGATGGTCTTCTCCGGCTTCTTGATCTTCTTCACCTTGCGCAGGCCCATGAAGGCGAACAGCCCGGCCATCAGCAGCATCACGAAGAAGACGATGGTGAACGCCGCCCAGACCGGCAGCCAGATCGCCAGGATCCAGGCGACCATGAACCAGAAGAAGAACATCGAGAACGCCCCGATGACGGCGGCGACGCCGAAGAACACGCCGCCGGTCGCGCCGGTCTTCACCGTCTCGGTGATCTCCAGCTTGGCCAGTTCGATCTCGGAGCGGACCAGGGTCGACATGTGCGTCGAGACGTCCTTGACCAGCTCACCCATCGATGCGGTGCGGTCGACGGCCGGCTCGGCGACGAGCGGGATGGACGCGCCGGTCGATCCGGGGACGGTGAACTGGTTCGGCGGCGTTGGCGTGCCGGAAGTCGTCACAGCCCTCTCCTGAAGGTCGGCGGGCCGACCGGCGGTCCGGTCGTTGGCTCCGTGCGTGTCATGACTGGCTTGCTGTCGAACTTGCTGGTGCTGGTGCTGCTGGTGCTTCGTGCGGTCGTGCTGCGGTGCCTGTGCCCCGGGCGTCGACATGTCAATCCGAGGTCGATCGCCGGTGGCGGGGTTCATCGTGCCATGCCGGTCAGCACTCGGCTGCGCTGCGGTCGGTGCCCCGCACTCACCGGAACTGCGCAGGTCCGCGGCGGCGCTCGGCGGCACATCGGTCGCGGGGAGGACCTGACCCGCCGTTACTGGCCGAGCAGCCAGCGATCGGGCGCCGCCAGCTCCGCGGCCGCCGCCGGCCCCCAGGTGCCCTGCTCGTAGCGGCTGCACCGCCGGCCGGTGATCCAGGACCGGTTCCAGCACCTTCCAGGCACTGGCCAGGCCGTCCGGGCGGGTGAACAGCGACCGATCGCCGATCAGCACGTCGTGGATCAGCCGGACATAGGGGGCGAGGGCATCGGCTCCGGCGACGTCACCGAGCACGATCGACGCGTCGGTGACCGTCAGGTCGAGCCCGGGCCCGGGCTCCTTGACCACCATCGACATGTTCGACCGCGCCGTTGCCGGCCAGCGAGAAGGTCAGCACACCACCGTCTTTCGGAACCTCGAACGGCGCGTTGGTCGGCTCGCGGAGGATGACGCTGACCCGTTGGGTGGCGCCGGCCATCCGCTTGCCGGTGCGCATCAGGAACGGCACCCCGCGCCACCGGTCGTTGTCGATCCACATCCGGGCGGCGACAAAGGTGTCGGTGGTCGAACCGGGCTTGATCCCGTCGACGTCGAGGTAGCCGTCGTACTGCCCGAGGACGACCTCTTTCGGGTCCAGCGGCCGGAAGCAGCCGATCACCTCCTCGCGGGCCGACTGCAGATCCTCCGCGTCCATGCTCGCCGGGGGCTCCATGGCGACCTCGGCGGCGACCTGGAACAGGTGGGTGATCAGCATGTCGAGCATCGCGCCGGTGGCGTCGTAGAACAGCGCCCGGTCGTCGATGTCCAGCTTCTCCGGCGCGTCGATCTGCACCGACTTGATGTGCTCGGCGTTCCACGCGTCGGCGAACAGGCTGTTGGCGAACCGGAGCACGTGCAGGTCCTGGGTGGCCTCCTTGCCCAGGAAATGGTCGATCCGGTAGACCTGGGATTCGTCCAGCACCTTGTGCACGGCCTCGTTCAGCTCGCGGAAGTTCTCCGGCGAGGTGCCGAACGGCTTCTCGTAGACGACCCGCGCGCCCTTGGCCAGGTTGTGCGCGCCGAGCCCGGCGGTCAGTTCGGCGAAGGCCACCGGCGGCACCGCGAGGTAGTGGATCAGCTCGCACTGTCGCCGAGTTCTTTCTGCGCCTCGGCGATGACGTCCAGCAGACTGCCCGGGTCGTTGGAGTCGAACCCGCCGCCGGCGAACCGGATCCGGTCGCTGAATTCCTGCCAGTCCTTGCCCTCCGGCTTGGTGCCGAACTCGGTCAGCACGTCGTGCACGTGGCCGCGGAAGTCCTCGTGCGAGACGTCGCCGCGGCCGTTGCCGATCAGCACGAAGTCGCCGGGCAGCAGCTTCTGCAGAAACAGCGTGTAGAACGCCGGGATGACCATTCGCTTGGCCAGGTCACCGGTCCCGCCGAACAACACGATGGCGAGTGGCTTGGAAGACTTCGACGTCGATGCCATGCCGGGAGGTTAGCGGAGCAGGACAATCCCGACCCGTTCGGCTTCCAGCAGGCACAGCAGGGCCACGGCCAAGACGCGTCTGAGCAGCCCCCGGTGTCAGTGAGCAACGCCTCGGGAGGTCGCTCAGTAGCAGCGGGTGAGGCTCAGATCGGTCGCGACGCGCCTCAGTCGGACTTGGCCCCGCTCAGCCCGGAGGTGATCAGGTTCAGCACGTTGGAGTCCTGCAGGGTGGTGGCGTCGCCGACGGCGCGGTTCTCGGCGATGTCGCGGAGCAGTCGGCGCATGATCTTGCCGGACCGGGTCTTGGGTAGTTCCGGAACAACCAGGATGCGTTTGGGCCGGGCGATCGGGCCGATCTCCTTGGCGACGTGGGCCTTCAGCTCGCCGACCAGGCTGTCGGTGTCCGACGCGCTGCCGCGCAGGATGACGAACGCCACGATGCCCTGACCGGTCATCTCGTCGGCCGCACCGACCACGGCGGCCTCGGCGACGCTCGGGTGGGACACCAGCGCGGATTCCACCTCGGTGGTCGAGATCCGGTGACCGGAAATGTTCATCACGTCATCGACCCGGCCGAGCAGCCAGAGCGCCCCGTCGGTGTCGTACTTCGCGCCGTCACCGGCGAAGTAGTAGCCCTGGGATGCGAACCGGGACCAGTAGGTGTCCTTGAACCGTTCGTCGTCACCGAAGATGGTGCGCAGCATGCCGGGCCACGGCTTGTCGATCACCAGGTAGCCGCCCTCGCCCTTGCCGACCGGGACGCCCTCGTCATTCACCACGATCGCGCTGATCCCGGGCAGCGGGATCATCGCCGACCCGGGCTTGGTGGCGATCACGCCGGGCAGCGGGGAGATCATCATGCCGCCGGTCTCGGTCTGCCACCAGGTGTCCACGATCGGGCAGTTGTTGTGCCCGATGGTTTCCCGGTACCACATCCAGGCCTCGGGGTTGATCGGTTCGCCGACGCTGCCGAGCACCCGCAGCGAGTCGAGCTTGTACTTGGCGGGGATGTCGGCGCCCCACTTCATGAAGGTGCGGATCAGGGTCGGGGCGGTGTAGTAGATCGTCACGCCGTACTTGTCGACGATCTCCCAGTGCCGGCCCTCGTGCGGGGCGTTCGGGGTGCCCTCGTAGATCACCTCGGTCGCCCGGTTGGCGAGCGGCCCGTAGACGATGTACGAGTGCCCGGTCACCCAGCCGATGTCGGCGGTGCACCAGAAGACGTCCGAGCCGGGTTTGTGGTCGAACACCGCGTTGTGCGTGTAGGCGGCCTGGGTGAGGTAGCCGCCCGAGGTGTGCAGGATGCCCTTGGGCTTCCCGGTGGTGCCCGAGGTGTACAGGATGAACAGTGGCTGCTCGGCGGGGAACGCCTCCGGGGTGTGCTGGTCCGACTGGCCGTCGACCAGATCGTGCCACCAGACGTCCTTGGCGTCGTTCCATTCGATGTCGATGCCGGTCCGGCGCACCACCAGCACATGCTCGATCGGGCGAATCGTCGGCCGAGACCGCTTCGTCGACAGCGGTTTTCAGTGACACCGCTGAGCCGCGCCGGTACTGGCCGTCGGCCGTGATCACCAGCCGCGCCTGGGCATCGCCGATCCGGGACCGCAGCGCCTCTGCGGAAAACCCGGCGAAGACGACGGAATGCGCGAGACCGAGGCGGGCACAGGCCAGCATCGAGAACACCGCCTCCGGGATCATCGGCAGGTAGATCGCCACCCGGTCACCGGCCTTCAGGCCCAGTGAGATCAGCGCGTTCGCGGTCTTCGAGACCTCGCGTTGCAGGTCGGCGTAGGTGATGGTGCGGGAGTCACCCGGCTCGCCCTCCCAATGGATCGCGACCGTGTCGCCGTAGCCGTCCTCGACGTGCCGGTCCACACAGTTGTAGGCGACATTGAGCTCGCCGTCGCCGAACCACTTCGCGTGCGGGGCATCCGACCAGTCCAGCACCGTGCTGAACGGCGTGGCCCACGACAACCGGTTCGCCTGTTCCGCCCAGAACGCCTCCGGATCCGCGGCGGCCCGCTCGTACACCTCCGCGGTGAAGTTCGCCGACGCGACGAACTCCGGCGACGGCGGAAACGTCCGGTCCTCGGTACCCAGATTGTCCAAGGTGACCGACCCGTTGGCCGGGACGGACGAAGGTGTGCTCGCGGGACCACTCACAGGGTTTCTCCTCGGTGACGGCTTTGTCATCTTCAGTGACTTGTCTGCACTGTCGGGCAGAGTGTGGCAACGCCGGCGTTGCAGCCTCGTTGCACTTCTCGTCGGGTTGTTGGAGGTGTGCCCGTCGGAGGTGTGCCACCGACCGACCGATCGAAGGTATCGCTGGGACCGGGTGCACGCCATGCCGGGTCGGTGGACGGGCAGGCCCGTGCGGTCAGCGGCGCAGTTCGTTCTGCGGGCGGCGTTCTGCAGGAATGGGCTGCGCGGCCGGCACGTAGGGTGCGGCGATGACCGAACCGACGGGCCGCGCGCGTGCCGACGACGCAGCGGCGGTCGGTGCACTGGGTGCGGAGTTGGCCTCGGGTGTCGAGCAGGTGCGCTCGGCGATCACCGCGCTGCGACGGCATCCGTCGAACCGCACTGGCTGGCCGCGGACGGCGGCGGCCGCCTCGGTGCGGGCGGCCCGGGCGTCCGCCGCCCTGGACGGCGCACCGCTGGCCCTCGATCTGGACGCTGCGTCGGTCGCCGATCCGGTGCTCGCGGGCGCGCTCCGGGTGGCCGCTGCGATCGGGTCGCTCTCTGCCGTCTGGACGAGGGCGCCGATGCAGGCTCTGGCGAAACTGCACACCCTTGCTGCTGCCGACCTGGTGCCGTCCGACGACCTCGGGCGACCGCGGGTCGCGCCTGGCTGTCGGCGAAAGGTTGGCCGGTCTGGCCGAACTGGCGACTCCGACCGCTGGCCGGCGCCGGTGCAGATCGCGTTGGTGCACGGCGAACTGCTCGCGATCGCGCCCTTCGGCGTGGCCGACGGAGTGGTCGCCAGAGCGGCGGCACGGTTGACGATGATCAGCAGCGGACTGGATCCGGCCGGCCTTGGCGTTCCCGAGGTCGCCCACCTGCGGTCCGGGCCGCGCTACCGAGAGCTCGCTGCCGGCTACCGGACCGGCGCCCCGGCGGCGGTCGACGAGTGGATCGGCGAGGTCTGCAGGTGCCTGGTTCTCGGTGCCAGGGAGGGCGTCTCGATCGCCGACAGCGCCGCTTCATGACGGGTCATCGAACAGCTCGTCGGCGCACCGGCGCGGTGGGGTCCCCCGGTCGAGTGCGGGTGAATCAGGACCGAGGCACCCGGCTGTCGATCTTCGAACGGTGCGAGGTGCCGCCGAACGACCGGCCTTCCGGTTCCATGCGGGTGCATGCAGTGGATTCTGGAGCAGACACGCCGGGACAGCGGGCAATTCTCTTGTTCTCAGGGATTCGTCTGATCGGGTGAAATTGCGGGCATGCTTCATGACGCCTTGTCGAAACGAGGTTTCGGCGGCCTCGGCGATTGCCTCGGAACGGGCGGAAAAATCCATACAGTGGAACGGCAGGTCGATTGTCCGATCACCGAACACGCCCGGCCGGCACGTTGCGGAAGACCCGTCTCCGGGCCTGATCACCGGGCTCGAGTGGTCCGTCGCGGAACAACCGGATGTCTGGTCCGCCCGAGCGTCTGGCGCCGATCCGATGGCGGTGGCGACCTCCGATCGGGGGCCGCGTCCGGATCGGGAACCGGGGAATGAAGACGGCGCCCCACATTGCTGTGGGGCGCCGTCTGCGCAGGCTGACCAGCTACCAAGCTTCACCACGACTCGTCGTGACGGGCTCCTCCGACTCTCGTGGGTAACCCTGACGACGTACCTCCCGCGGCTTATAGCGGTGAGTGGGTACCGGGGTCTGCGCGGGGAGCTCCGACGGGGGTGGGCGGGGTTTCTCTTCCACTCCGTCCCTGGCCCGGCGGGGGTCCCTGACACAGTGATACGCCGCGCCGACCCGCTGGGCAACAGCGGATCGGGACTGCGGGGACCCTGACCGATTCAGATGCACCCGAAAGAGTCGGACGCCCGACTACTGCGAAGTTCTTGATACAAGCTGCGAGTCTTTAGGTGACGAACTCGGGATGACGGGTCTACAGTGAACTAGTCGGTTTCCACCCCCCCGGAGCCGACCAATTGGTTCAGCTCAACCCCCCGGAGCTGAACCCTCGCGGCCCCCGCCCTCCCCCCTGGCGGGGGCCGCCCCTATTCTCCGGACTTCTCCGGTCGCGCCGTCGTGCGCGGCGATGGTGCCGGGCACGCTTCATGCGGTCGCATGGTGCCGCGAACTCTCGTCGTTCGCCAGATCACATCGGGCTTTCCGGTCGCGACGGCCCGATGTCCGTGCGCGCGCATGCAACCGACGCTACGCTGCCGATCGACCTTGGCGTTCGCGTTTCGACCGCTGCGCTGTGAGCTGGCGCGCCAGGCTGCTGCGTTTCCGCATTTCTTGGTGCGTCGAAACCGGTCGGTTTCCGGGCACTGGCCCTGCGGGTTTGTTCCCATGACCGAATTCCGTCCCCACATTTCCCGCGGTCGCCCGGATCGCCGGTGCCATCGGGTGAGCTTGGCGGACGAAATCCCGCGATATCCGGTCCCGGGAAACGCGGGGTTGCGGGGGACGAGATGACCGATCGACCGCTGGTGATCACGCAGGACGACCAGGTTCTCGATGATCTGCTGCGGATCGCCGCTGCAGCGGGTGTCGAGGTGACGCACTGCCGGGACCCGGAATCGCGCGCTCGTGGCGTTCGGCACCGGTCGTGCTGATCGACGCCGCACTCGTCCCCGCGGCGGTCCGGGTCCGGCATTCGCGGCGGCCCGGCGTGGTGATGATCGCGGCCGCCGAACCCAGGCCCGGATCTGTGGGAACTGTGCGTCCGGCTGGGCGTCGACCGGACCGTGCGGCTCGACCATTCGCCGGAGGCGCTGATCGAGGTGTTGTCCGACGCCGTCGGCGGCGGGAAGCGGAAACGGTCGCTGCGTGGCCGTTCTCGGCGCCTGCGGTGGTGCCGGTGCGTCGGTGTTCGCCGCTGCCGTGGCCTGTGCCGCGGCGCGTGGGCAGAAGGATGTCCCGGCCGCCGAGGTGTTCCTGGTGGACTGCGATCCGTGGGGCGCGGGTCTCGACGTGCTGCTCGGCATCGAGCACGAGATCGGGTCTGCACTGGGCCGATCTGGCGGCGCCCTCGGGACGACTGCCGGTCGACGCACTTCGCCGGGCGCTGCCAGGAGTCGGAGTGGGCGCGGGTCGGGTGGCGGTGCTGTGTCAGGGCCGCGCGTCGGCGGCCGACATCGTCGCCGACGTCCTCGATGTCGTCCTCGACGCGGGCCGCCGGGCCGGCGACATCACCGTCGTCGATCTGCCGCGCCACCCCGGCCCGGTCGCCGACCGGGTGCTGGAGCAGGCCGACCTCACGGTGCTGGTCGCACCGGCCGATGTGCGGGGATGCTGGGCGGCCGACCGGGTGTGCGCCCGGATCAGGGACATCGGGGCGCCGGCCGGGGTGGTGGTCCGTGGCCCGTCGCCCGGTGGGCTCGGGCGCGGCGGAACTCGCGGAGGTGCTCGGCTTTCCGCTGTTGGCGAGGATGCGGGCGGACCCTTCGTTGGCCCTGGATCTCGAGGTGGGCCTGGCCCGCGCGATCGGTCGTCGCCGGCCGTTGACCCGGGCAGCGGTTGCCGTGCGTCAACTCGCTGCGGTCGGCATCGTGACCACCGGGACCGTCGAGCTGACCGACGCCGTGCTGGAGCGGGTGCAACGGCGGCTGGTGGACGACGACCTGGAGCCCACTCCCAGGGCGCTGGCGCAGGCGCTGCGAGCCGAATCCGCCGTGCTGGTCAGCGACGCCGAGATGCTGCGGTTGATCCGGCTGCTGCAGCGCGAGCTCGTCGGGGCCGGTCCGCTGGCCGATCTGCTGGCCGATCCGGCCACCACCGACGTCGTGGTGAACTCGCCGGACGACGTCCGGGTCGATCGCGGGCAGGGTTGGCAGCCAACGGGTGTGGTGTTCGCCGACGACGCCGCGGTGCAGCGGCTCGCCCGCCGGCTGGCGACCGCGGCCGGTCGACGGCTGGACGACGCCCACCCGCACGTCGACGCCAGGATGGCCGACGGCACCCGGCTGCACGCCGTTCTCGCCCCGGTGGCGGCGTCCGGAACCTGCCTGTCGCTGCGGGTCCTTCGTCCGGCCCGCCACGACCTGTCTGCGCTCGCCGCGAGCGGCAGCCTGCCCGGGATCAGCATGGCGACCTTGCGGGCGGTGCTCGATGCGCGGCTGTCGCTGTTGGTCAGCGGCGGGACCGGCTCGGGAAAGACCACCCTGCTCTCGGCGCTGCTGGCGGCGGTGCCGGCAGCGGAACGACTGGTGACGGTGGAGGACGCCGAGGAACTCCGGCCGCCTCATCCGCATGTCGTCCGGCTGGTCGCCCGGCAGGCGAATGTCGAAGGCGCCGGGACGATCTCGCTGCGCGATCTGGTGCGGCAGGCGCTCCGGATGAGACCCGACCGGATCGTCGTCGGTGAGGTTCGCGGCGCCGAGGTGGTCGATCTGCTCGCCGCGCTGAACACCGGTCACGAAGGCGGAGCGGGGACGGTGCACGCCAACACCGCCGCCGACGTGCCGGCGCGGTTGGAGGCCCTCGCCGGGCTGGGCGGCATCGGCCGCGAGGCACTGCACTCGCAGCTGGCCGGCGCCGTCCGCGTGGTGCTGCACGTGCGACGGGTCGGCCGGCAACGGGTGCTGCAGGAGATCGCCGTGCTTCAGCGCGGTCCCGACGGCCTGGTGGTCGCAGTTCCGGCGGTCGTGGACGGTCGGTGTCATCCAGCCGGGCGCTCCGTCGCTCGCCCGACTGCTCGCCGATCACGGTCAGGCGACGCCGTGGTGATCTGCGTGCTGCTGGCCATCGCCGCGCTGATCTGGCCGCTGCGAGTGCGTCTGGACGGCAGCGGGTCGGCGGGGGGAGCGCCTTCGTTCCCCGGGTCGGAGTTGTCGGCGCCCGACTACCGGCTGGCCATGGGGACCGCGCCGGCGTCGCGGTCCCGATCGGGGAGCGGCTGGCTGCGGATGCTGGCCGTTCCGCTGGCGGTGGCGACCGTCGCGACTGCCGGACTGCTGGCCGGCGTTGCCGGGGTGCTGGCCGCCGGCGCGGCACTGGCAACGGGCGCGCTGTTGGTTCGGCAGGCGCTGACCGAGCGGCGACGTCGGATGGCGCTGACGGACATCGCCGCCGGCCTGCGGATGCTGGGCCGGGAACTGCGGGCGGGCGCAGAACCCGCGGTGGCGGCCGCAAATGCCGGCTCGGCCGCTCGCGGCGAGGGAGCCGCGGTGCTGGCCGGTGTCGCGCACCTGGCCCGCTTCGACAGCGCACTGGCGGTCAGGGTCGAGGACGACGCGCATGACCCGCGGTCGCAGACGTTGATCCGCTTGCGCAGCGGGTGGTTGTTGACCAGGCGGCACGGACTGGCCTTCACCCCGCTGGTGGACGCGCTGGCGGTCGATCTGTCCGGGCAGATTGGCGGCCGATGCCGAACGCGCCGGTCAGGTCGCCGGGCCGCGGATGTCGGGTTACGTGATGGCCCTCCTGCCGCTGATGGGACTGGCCCTCGGTGTCGGGATGGGCGCCGAACCGCTGCGGGTGCTGCTGAACACGGCGGTGGGCAACGTGCTGCTGGTGGTCGGCGTGCTGTTGACCTGCGCCGGGCTGCTCTGGTCGGCGCGGATCGTGCGGCGGTGATTCTCGACTCGGCTGGCTCCGCGACCGCACTGGCGCTCGCTCTCGCCCTGGGTGCCGTGGGGTTGCTGATCATGCCCCGGCGACCCCGGGTCTGGTCGTCCGGATCGGCTGCGATCGTCCCGTCTCGCGGTGGCGCGTCCGGGACGGTCCGGCGGGCTGTGGTGGGTGCGATGGCGGTGGCGGCCGCCGGCGTGCTGCTCGCCCCGAACCTCTGGTGGGTCGTGCTCCCGGTCGCTGGGGTGACCGGAGTCCTGCTGGCCCGTCGGCCGGCGGGTGTCACTGGGGCTCAGCGGGCGGAACGGCGGAAAGTCATCGTGGTGAGCGCCGAACTGCTGGCCGCCTGCCTGGATGCCGGGATGGCCGTCGGTCCGGCGCTCAGAGCGGTGACGGACGTTCTGTCGTCGCCCGCTCCGGGGTCGTCGCCTGCTCCTGGGGTCTACAGCTGTTCCGGGGTCGGCGGCCGCGAGGTCGTCGGTCGGCGTCGCGTCGATGACACTCCCGATCCCGGCGGGCCGTTGGCCGTGTTCGACGCGGTGGCGGCGATGCTGGCGCTCGGGGCCGCGCCGACAACTGCCTGGCAGCCCGCCGATCTCGACGACGACCTGGCGCCGATTGCCGCGGCCGCCCGCCGCTCCGCCGCAGGTGGCGGTGGCCTTGCGCAGGCAGTCCGGGAGCACGCCGGACAACTTCGTGCCGATGCCGCGGCCGCTTCGGTGCGGGCGGCCGGGCGCGCCGGCGTGCTGATGACCGCACCGCTGGGGATCTGCTTCCTGCCTGCGTTCCTGTGCCTCGGGCTGGCTCCGGTGGTCGTCGGGCTACTCGGCCAGCTGGAGATCTTCTGACCGCGTCAGGCCCGACCGCGGTGTGATGGGCTGCCCGCCCCGGTGTCCGAT
Source organism: uncultured Actinomycetota bacterium (assembly GCA_963719475.1). Lineage (GTDB taxonomy): Bacteria > Actinomycetota > Actinomycetes > Mycobacteriales > Nakamurellaceae > Nakamurella. The sequence goes on from CAVRCD010000018.1 coordinate 326,545, forward strand.
TTGCCTCTATCGCGGAAACATTTCACTGGTCTTCGTTGGCCGGTCTGTCGTAGGTCGGGGTCGGGCGCGGGTCAGGGGTTCCGCGGGGGGACACACCCGACCGGGGCGCGCTTGTCGGGTCGAATGGGCGCTTCGGGGTGCCTGCAGCGTCGGGTGAGCGGTTGATGTGCCGGGGGAGCTGCGCTTGGTCGGGCGTGTCCTTGGGTTGGCGTGGCCTCGTACCTGTCCGCGTTCCATCGCCTGTCTGATTTGTCTCTATCGCGGAAACATTCTCGCTGCCCTTCCGGGGTGAGTGGTCGCTGGTCGGGGTCGGGCGCGGGTCAGGGGTTCCGCGGGCGACACACCCGACCGCGGGCGCGCTTGTCGGGTCGAATGGGCGCTTCGGGGTGACTGCAGCATCGGGTGAGCGGTTGATGTGCCGGGGAAGCTGCGCTTGGTCGGGCGTGTCGGCCGGTCGTTGCCGGCTCGGACCGCACAGGTTCCGTCGCGTGTCCGATTTGTCTCTATCGCGGAAACATCCCGCGAGGCCCAACACGAACGCGCAGCACCAGACCGCACTGACCGTCTCGGTTTGTCCCCGTGGTCGATTTCGCTCCCCATTCAACGATGGCCACCGCCGCGTCCGCCGCCATCGGCGTTTGATCTCGGTAGTGGCCGGCGCCGGGCCGGTCGTAGTTGGGGAGGCCTTGTGTTGCAACAGATTCGCCCGAGGTGGTACCGACCGGCCGAGAGTGAGCGAGCGGCTCGCGAATCCCGCGTTCGGTCAGCCGTGGACTGTGCTGCATGCGTTTCGCTCATCGAGAATGCTTGCTGCCGCGAAGATTCGGCCACGCCGACGCGAGTGGGGCCGCCACCGCTGGAGGAGACAGCTCGGGCCGGCAGCGAACTGGCGACCGATGATCACGACCCGGAAAGCCGCGGTTCGGAGCGGAATTCGGCAACCGAGCCTGAATTGGTCGCTCATCACGACGCCGGTATGAGCACCGTGGAGTACGCGGTCGGCACCGTCGTCGCGGCAGCCTTCGCGGCTGTCCTGTACCGGATCGTCACCGGCGACTCGGTGATCTCCGGATTGACCAACCTGATCAACACCGCGTTGTCCACGAGCTTCTGACCGGTGCCCATCTGCGACACGGCCATGAGCGGTGCAACCCAACGGCGCAGTCATATGGACTGTGAGGCAGCAGTCCTCGCCAAGGCAGGTCCGGCAGCGCTATCCGGTCCGGGCCTGGGCGAGAACGCCGAGACGCCAGGGATGCCGGGGGAGTCACGGTTGAGGCGGCGATGGCGTTGGCGGTGCTGGCCGTGGTCCTGGTCGCGTGTCTGGCAGGGGTGGCCTGTGTGATCGCACAGTCGAGGTGTGCGGACGCCGCTCGGGAGGCAGCGCGACTGGCAGGGAGAGGGGATTCGGCCGGCGCGAGTGCCGCCGTCGCGGTGCTGGCGCCGGCCGGTGCGGCCCTCTCCTTGGGCGGGGACGGCGATCTCGTGTCGGCGACGGTGTCGGTGCAGGCGATCGGCGGGTTGCTGCCGGGCGTGACGATTCGGGCGTCGGCCGCGGCGGCACGGGAGCCCGAGTCGTGAGAACACGGGAGCCCGAGTCGTGAGAACACGGGAGCCCGACTCGTGCACGCTCGCCGAGCCGGCCGGCCAGGCGATGCCGTCGACTGATGCGGCGACTGACCAGGGTGTGGCGACTGGCGATCGGGTGTGGCGACTGACCGGGGTGTGGCGACTGACCGCGGTGTGGCGACGGTCTACGCGTGCATCGGAGTCGTGGTGTTGTTGCTGGTGACGGGGCTCGGGGCACGTCTCGGAGCAGCCGGGCTTGCGCGGCAGCGAGCCGAGACGGCTGCGGATCTGGCCGCGCTGGCGGGAGCGGCGAAGGTGCTCCAGGGGCCGGACGTGGTCTGTGCCGCGGTGGTTCGGGTCGCTGTGGCCAACGGCGGCGACGTCGAGTCGTGTTCGGTCGTCGGCACCGATGTGCTGGTGATGGTGGGTGTGCGGGTCGGGACAGGGCCTTTCGGCGGCTCCGCATCCGCGAAGGCGCGGGCAGGTCCGGTGGAGGAGGTCGGTGTGGTCCTGGCTGACGCGCGTGTGGGAACTGACGCGCGGTGTGGGAACTGACGCCGGTGTGGGAAGCGGCTGGCTGACGCGCCCGGTGTGGGAAGTCGGGCGGGCGAGGCTGCATCGGCGCTGTGGTGATGCGCGAGCGCGTGGGCAGGCTAGACGTTGGCGAGCAGCTCCATCGGGGCGAGAGCGCCCAGCACGGTCTCGAGGACGATCACCGCGCCGTCCTTGTCCAGTGGCTGGTTCCCGTTGCCGCACTTGGGCGATTGCACGCAGGACGGGCATCCCGCCTCGCAGGCGCAACCGGCGACGGCGTCCCGCACCGCACCGAGCCAGGCTGCCAGCACGTCATGGCCGCGGTCGGCGAAACCGGCACCCCCGGGATAACCGTCGTAGACGATCACCGTCGGCTCTCCGGTGTCGGCGTGCAGCGCGGTCGACAGGCCGCCGATGTCCCAGCGATCGCACCCGGCGAACAGCGGCAGCAGACCGATCGCGGCGTGCTCTGCGGCATGCAGCGCTCCCGGCACCCGGCTCTCGCAGATGCCCGCGGCCAACAGCGCCTCCAGGGTCACGGTGTACCAAACGGCCCTGGTGTGCAGGGTGTGCCGCGGCATGTCCAGGCCGATCACATCGATCAGCTCGCCGTCCGGCCGCCGTCGCAGGTAGCCGGTCACCTGCTCGGTGACCTCCACCGGGCCGATGCCCACCCGCACCCCGCCGTGGAAACCGCGCTCCCGATGCGTCGGGGCGACACCGAGGCCCGGCATCGACACCGTCGACATCGAGCGGGCGATCGTCGTCCAGTCCGGCCGCTCGGGCCGGACCAACGCGACGCCGTGGTGCAGGTCGAGATCCTGCACCACGTAGCTCTCGCCGCGATGCAGATGGACCGCTCCGGTGTGCACCGCCGCCGGCGCCCGGTGCAGATCCACCGTGCCCAACAGCCGAGCCGTGTCCTCATCGACGATCGCGACCTGTCCGCCGCCTCCGCCGCGCAGGTTGACCCGATCAGCGGGATGCCCGGGTTCGGCCCAGAACCAGCCGGTGGGCCGGGCACGCAGCACCCGTCGATCGACCAGGTCCTGCAGGATCGGCTTGATCGACGGCCCGCCGAACAGCGCCAGGTCGGCCTCGGTCAGATGCCGCTCAGCGGCGGCGCACGCGAGGTGCGGGCCGAGGATGTACGGGTTCGTCGGATCGATGATCGACGCCTCCAGCGGCCGGCCGAACACCCTGCCGGGGTGGTGCACCAGGTAGGTGTCCAGCGGGTCGTCCCGCGCGACGAAGACCACCAGCGCCCGCCGTCCGCTGTCGGCGCGCCGCCCCGCCCGCCCGGCCTGCTGCCACATCGACGCCAGCGTGCCGGGGTACCCGGCGAGGATGGCCGCGTCCAGGCCGGCGATGTCGACACCCAGCTCGAGGGCGTTGGTCGAGGCGACGCCCATCAGTTCGCCGGAGTCCAGCGCACGCTCGAGTTCCCGGCGCTCCTCCGGCAGGTAGCCGCCCCGGTAGGCGGCGACCTTGTCGACCAGCTCGGGCGCCGTCTCGCCCAGCCGGCGCTTGGCCGACAGCGCGGTCTGCTCGGCGCCGTGCCGGGACCTGACGAAGGTCAGGGTGCGGGCGCCTTCGGCCACCAGATCGGCCATCATCCTGGCTGCCTCGCCGGCGGCGGACCTGCGCACCGGCGCACCGTCAAGGCCCTGGTTGCCGGCGACCACCGCGGGTTCCCAGAACACGAAGTCGGCGCCGGGACGAGGCGCGCCGTCCTGGGTGACGGGCCGGACCGGTCGTCCGATCAACCTGCTCGCCGAACCCTGCGGGTCGGCGGAGGTGGCCGACGCGAAGACGAACACCGGGTCCGACCCGTACATCCGGGCCAGCCGGATCAGCCGTCGGAGCACCAGCGCCACATGCGAACCGAAAACCCCCGGTAGGCGTGACACTCGTCGACGACCACGTACTTCAGCCGGCGCAGCACCCTGGCCCACCGTTCGTGCGACGGCAGCATTCCGCGGTGCAGCATGTCCGGATTCGTCAGCACCCAGTTGGCGTGGGCGCGCGCCCAGTCGCGGTCGATCATCGGCGAGTCACCGTCGTAGGCGGCGGGCCGCAGACCCGGCATCTCCAGGGATTCCAGGGACTGGAGTTGGTCGGCCGCCAGCGCCTTGGTCGGAGCCAGGTAGAGCACACAGGAGCGGGGATTGGCGGCGATCGCGGTGAGCGCCGGCAGCTGGTAGGCGAGCGATTTCCCGGATGCGGTACCGGTGGCGACCACCACATCCTGGCCGCCGAAAGCAAGCTCCGCGGCCTCGGCCTGATGCGACCAGGGCCGGTCGATGCCCTGGCGGTCGAGGGCCGCGCGGACCGGCGGGGCCACCCAGCCGGGCCAGGTCGCGGGGCGACCGGGACGCCACGGGATCTGCTCCACATGGGTGATGCAGGGTGTGACCGATGTCACTGTCGAACCGCTGCACCGATTCAGCACCCCGAGCAACCCACCAGGATCTGCCCAGGCCCCCAAAGAGTTCACCAGAGCATTGTCTCGCTGTTCACCGACAGCCGGATCACGGCACGCGGTGAGTCGATGCGGCACAGGGGGGCCTTACCAGTGCTTTAGAGTACTCAGCGTCACGTCGGGCCACCGGCGGGCGACGCGTTCGACCAGCGCCGGTCCGCATCGAGTAGGCCGGGCCCAAGTAATGCAGCTTGCATGGATCAGGAGCTCGATGTCTTCCCAAATCGCCGCGGAAATCGTCGTTACCGGCAGTGATCAAGCGATCGTCATCGGTGTGGCAGTCGTCGCATTGATCGCGCTCGTCATCGCCTTCGTCCTGCGTGCCGGGGTGCTGGCCGCGGGCCAGGGCACCCCGAAGATGCAGGAGATCTCCGCCGCCGTGCAGGAAGGTGCCGCGGCCTATCTGACCCGGCAGTTCCGCACGCTGGGCATCTTCGTGGTGATCGTCTTCGTGCTCCTCTTCGCCCTGCCGGCGACCACGATGGGAGAACGGATCGGACGGTCCGATCTTCTTCCTCGTCGGTGCGCTGTTCTCGGCGACCATCGGCTACTTCGGCATGTGGCTGGCCACCAGGGCCAACGTCCGGGTCGCTGCCGCCGCGAACGGCGACGGCGGCCGGGAGAAGGCCATGCAGGTCGCCTTCCGCACCGGCGGTGCCGTCGGTCTTGCCACCACCGGCCTCGGCCTGCTCGGCGCCTCCGTCGTCGTGCTCGTCTATGTCGCGGAAGCGCCAAAGGTGTTGGAGGGCTTCGGTTTCGGCGCCGCCCTGCTGGCCATGTTCATGCGTGTCGGCGGCGGCATCTTCACCAAGGCCGCCGACGTCGGCGCCGACCTGGTCGGCAAGGTCGAGAAGGGCATTCCCGAGGACGACCCGCGCAACGCCGCCACCATCGCCGACAACGTGGGCGACAACGTCGGTGACTGCGCCGGCATGGCCGCCGACCTCTTCGAGTCCTACGCCGTCACCCTGGTCGCCTCGCTGATCCTGGGCAGCTCGGCCTTCGGCGTGAAGGGCCTGATCTTCCCGCTGATCGTCCCGGCCATCGGGGTGCTGACCGCCATCATCGGCGTCTACATCACCAAGGCGAAGGTTGGCGAGCCCGGTCTGGTCACGATCAACCGCTCGTTCTACATCTCCGCGGCGATCTCCGCCGTGCTCTGTGCCGTGGCCGCCTTCACCTACCTGCCGACCACGTTCGACGCCCTGGGCGTCGAGGCCGTCGCGGGTCAGTCCGGCAACCCGGCCCTCATCGCCACCATCGCGGTGATCATCGGCATCGTGCTGGCCGGCGTCATCCTCTGGCTGACCGGTTACTTCACCGGCACCGAGACCAAGCCCACCAAGGACGTCGCCAAGTCGTCGCTGACCGGTGCGGCGACCGTCATCCTGGCCGGCATCTCGGTCGGCTTCGAGTCCGCCGTCTACACCGCGCTGGTCATCGCGGCCGCCGTCTACGGCGCGTTCCTGCTCTCCGGCTCGATCCTGGTCGGGCTGTTCGCCATCGCGCTGGCAGGTTGCGGCCTGCTCACCACGGTCGGCGTCATCGTCGCCATGGACACCTTCGGCCCGGTCTCGGACAACGCCCAGGGTGTCGCCGAGATGAGCGGCGAGGTCTCCGTCGAAGGCGCGCAGATCCTCACCGAACTGGATGCCGTCGGCAACACCACCAAGGCGATCACCAAGGGCATCGCGATCGCCACCGCGGTGCTGGCCGCGACCGCGCTGTTCGGCTCCTACTCCGACGCCATCGTCCAGGCGTTGGCGATTGCCGGTGACACCGCCACTGTCGCCGCCGCCGGGTTGACGGCATTCGTCGAGACCGTGGTCTCGCCCGGAACGCTGGTCGGCATGCTGCTCGGCGCCTCGGTGGTCTTCCTGTTCTCCGGGCTCGCGGTCAACGCCGTGGCCCGGGCCGCGGGCGCCGTCGTGATGGAGGTCCGCCGGCAGTTCCGGGAGATCCCCGGAATCATGGAGGGGACCAACAAGCCGGAGTACGGCAAGGTCGTCGACATCGTCACCAAGGATTCACTGCGGGAGCTGGCCACGCCAGGTCTGCTCGCCGTGTTCGCCCCGATCGCGGTCGGGTTCGGCCTCGGCGTCGGGCCGCTGGCCGGATACCTGGCCGGCACCATCGCGACCGGCACCCTGATGGCGGTCTTCCTGGCCAACTCCGGTGGTGCCTGGGACAACGCCAAGAAGATCGTCGAGGACGGCACCTACGGCGGCAAGGGATCGCCGGCGCACGAGGCGACGGTCATCGGTGACACGGTCGGTGACCCGTTCAAGGACACCGCGGGACCCGCGATCAACCCGCTGCTGAAGGTGATGAACCTGGTTGCGCTGCTGATCGCACCGGCCATCGTCTCGCTGTCCGTCGGCGCCTCCGAGAGCGCGCCGATCCGGTACGGCATCGCCGCGCTGGCCGTGGTGATCATCGTCGGCGCGGTGATCGTCTCGAAGCGGCGGGAATCCTCGTTGCACGCGGAGGAACCGCAGCACGCCTGACCCGCGGCACAGCATCTGAGATCGGCTCCACCGAACCGGCGGGGCACCTTGCGAGAGCAGGGTGCCCCGCCGGTTCTGCGTTGCGTTACCCCGACGGTGCCGGAACGCCGTTGCCCGACCTGCAGGCGCAGGCCATCCCCGAGTGCGCCGGGGCGCTGTGAGCCGGACAGCTCGGGCAGACCCACCGGTATACGGTCAACGGGTCCGGCGACGCGGGAGGGGCACGATCATGAGGCGGACCATCAGCGTGGCGACAGCGGCGTGCGCCGCCGCTGTTCTGGCACTTGCCGGGTGTTCGTCGGCCGTCCAGGGATCGGCGCAGGTCGGGTCACCGTTGTCCAGCACGAGTTCCGAGACGTCGGCCACGACCCGGACGACGGCCACCACCCGGACGACGGCGACCAGGACGACCGAGACGTCGGACGAGAGCACCGACGAGACGACAACGGACGAGACGACAACGGAGGACAGCGAGACCACGACCTCGACCGAGACCGACCAGGGGGCAACCGGTCTCGACCCGGTGACCGAGGAGTGGTTCACCGTCTTCTGCACCAGGGCCGCCGATGCCGGGCAGTACGTCACCGAGGTCACCGATCAGACGCTCAGCCAGGCGCAGAACACCATCGTCGAGACCTACACGAACATCTCGCTCAGTGCGTCGACGTCGGTAGGGCTGCTGCAGCAGACCCCGCCGCCGACGGTCTCCGGTGGCGACGACCTGGCGTCCAAGGCCATCGAGTACTTCACCGTCGCCTCGGACGTCTACGGCCGGGGCGCGTTGACCATCGCGGCGCTGACGCCGGCGAACTTCAACGACCTGCAGGTGGCCAAGGACGCCGTCGAGGCCGAGGCCACCGCCTCCATCCCCAACACCATGTCGGACGTCGACCCGACCGTTCTGGCTGCCGCGCAACAACTTCCGGAGTGTCAGGGCCTGTAACCCAAAAAAGATCTGGCCAGGTTTACCTGTCTGAGTTAATATTTACTCATGTCAGTAAATCACGGCGACAGGTCGGCGACGTCGGCCGTCCGGCGGGCGCAGATCCTCGACGCCGCGATCGAGGTGATCGCCGAGGTCGGTTACGCCAGGGCGTCCTACGCCCGGATCGCCGCGGCGGCGGGGCTTTCCAGCACCCGATTCCTCTCGTACCACTTCGAGAGCAAGGGCGAACTGATGGGCGCCGTGGTGCAGCAGGTGATCGGTCAGATCGGTGGGTACGTCGGCGACCGGATCCGTCCGCAGCGCACCGCCGCCGCCATGCTGCGGACCTACCTGGAATCCGTGGTCGGCTTCATCGACACCCATCGCGCACCGATGATCGCGCTCACGGAGGTGTTGCTGGGCACCGGTTTCGAGGACGGTATCGCCGGGGACCGGGCGGCGACGGCCGATCTCGAGTCGATCCTGCGGCACGGGCAGTCGACCGGCGAGTTCCGGGATTTCGACCCCGCCGTGATGGCGACGGTGGTGCAGCGCTCGGTCGACGGCCTGCCGTTCGTCCTGCAGTCCGATCCGAACTTCGACTGCGCCGGCTACGCGCGCGAGGTGGTGACCATCTTCGAACTGGCCACCGCACGGCGATGACCGGCGCACCACGCGGCCGGCAGCTGCTGGAGGTGATCGTCCGGGCGGTCGTCGGGCTGCTGGTCCCGCTGCTCGTCTTCTACCTGCTGCGCGGCGTCGGTGCCGAGCTGTACCTGGCGCTGCTGGCCTCGGCCGTCGTCTCTGCTCTGCCCACCGCGGTCGGGCTGATCCGCACCCGGCGGATCAACGCACTGTCGGCATTCTTCGCGGCGATGGTGCTGGGCAGCGTCGCGGTCTCACTGCTGGCCGGCGACAGCCGATTCCTGTTGGCCAGGGAGGCCATCCTGACGGCGGTGGCGGGTACCTGGTTCCTGGTCAGCGCGGGCACCCGGCGCCCGCTCGCCTACGTGTTCTCGAAACCGCTGCTGGAGGGCCGTTTCCGCTGGCCGGCGCGCTGGGACGAGCTCTGGGCCGGCTCGCCGCGCTGGCGGCGGATGTGGCGGGTGTCCAGCACGGCGTGGGGGATCGGTCTGCTGGCCGACGCCGGCGCGCGGGTGTGGCTGGCCTACACCCTGCCCCCGGATGTGGTGCCCGCGTTGGCGACCGGGTTGTACCTGGGGACCTCCGCCGTGCTGATCGCGGCGACGTCGGTGTACTACGCGATCTGTGGTGTCTACCGACCAGGATCGGCGGTGTACCCGGCGGCGGAGCAGAGCGTCGGCAGCAGCGGGCTACCCTGACGGTCCGTGGGAGGGGGTCGCCGATGACGCAGCTGTCGCTGTTCTCCGCCGACCTCACGCCACCCCGGCTGGAGGATCTGGGTGGTCTGCTGGCCGCGCACGGGCAGGTCGCCGGCGGCCAGGACGGAGTCCGGCTGTCCATCCTGCTGGCCGACGGGTGGCGGGCCGATGCGCTGCTGCGGGAATGCCGGGTTCGGGACGTGCCGTCGCAGACCGCACCGCCGGAAGATCCGGACACGGCGGTGTTGTTGCGGACCGAGCGCATCGCGGTGCTGGAGCCGCTCGCCACGCAGTGGACCAGGGGTGCGGTCAAGGCCGTTCCCGTCGACATCAGTCTGACGCCGGGATTCCTGCGGTGCTGGACGCTGGCCGCCGGCCACCCGTCCGAGGTCGGCTTCGTCCTCGGGCTGGACCCGCACGCCCCCGACACCCACGAGCCGCTGGCCGCGGCCTGCGCCGCGGCCGGGCTGGCCGGATCGTTGCTCGGCGTCCGCGGCGGTGGGCCGGCGGTGCGTATCGTCGGGCATCGGCGTTGCTCCCGGCTGTCCGAGATGATCGGAACACCGCCGCCGGAGGCGCCGCCCGGTGCCTTCGGCGCTCCAGGTCACTGGGGCTGACCGGGTCGCAGCGGCTCGGACCGCGGGCACACTGTGGCATCCTGCTCTGCGATACCCCGGTCACGCCGCTGTCCGGAGTCCCGGGGCACGACGCCGATACAGATATATAAGGAGAACGTGAGCCAGATGGCCACAAGCAGCAAGGCGACGGGCCCGGGCTCCGGCGTGCGCCTGGTGATCGTCGAGTCGCCGAGCAAGGCCAAGACGATCTCCGGTTTCCTGGGCAGCGGCTACATCGTCGAATCCTCCGTCGGCCACATCCGGGACCTCCCGCGTGGCGCAGCCGATGTGCCCGCGAAGTACAAGGGCGAGCCGTGGGCCAGGCTCGGCGTGAACACCGAGAACGGCTTCGAGCCGCTGTACGTGATCTCCCCCGAGAAGCGCGCGCAGGTCGCAAAGCTGAAGTCGCTGTTGGCCGGCGCCGACGAGCTCTACCTGGCGACAGACGAGGACCGCGAGGGCGAGGCCATCGCCTGGCACCTGCTGGAGACCCTCAAGCCCAAGGTCCCGGTCAAGCGGATGGTCTTCCACGAGATCACCCCGGCCGCGATCCAGGCGGCCGCCGATAACCCCCGCGAACTGGACGACAACCTGGTCGACGCCCAGGAGACCCGCCGCATCCTGGACCGGCTGTACGGCTACGAGGTCTCGCCGGTGCTGTGGAAGAAGGTCATGCCGAAGCTGTCGGCGGGCCGCGTGCAGTCCGTCGCCACCCGGATCATCGTGCAGCGCGAGCGGGAACGGATGGCCTTCCGGACCGGCACGTACTGGGGTCTGGACGCCTCCATGGCCCCTACCGAACCGGACAGTCAGGCGTTCAAGTCCTCGCTGGCGACCGTCGAGGGGCGGCGGCTGGCCAGCGGCCGGGATTTCGACCCGGCCACCGGGGCGATCAGGGCGGGCACCGACGTGCTGCTGCTCGACGAGGACGGCGCCCGCACGCTGGCCGCGCAGCTGCAGGGCGGCACGGCCACGGTCAGCTCGGTGGAGGAGAAGCCCTACACCCGCAAGCCCTACCCGCCGTTCATGACCTCGACGCTGCAGCAGGAGGCCGGCCGCAAGCTCGGGTTCAACTCCGAGCGCACCATGCGCACGGCGCAGCGGCTGTACGAGAACGGCTTCATCACCTACATGCGGACCGACTCCACCACGCTGAGCGCCACCGCGCAGGAGGCGGCCCGGTCGCAGGCCCGCGAGCTGTACGGGCCGGAGTACGTGCCGCAGGCTCCCCGGCAGTACACCCGCAAGGTGAAGAACGCCCAGGAGGCACACGAGGCCATCCGGCCGGCCGGCGAGACGTTCCGCACCCCTGGCCAGGTCGCGAACTCGATCAACGGTGACGAGTTCCGGCTGTACGAACTGATCTGGCAGCGCACCATCGCGTCCCAGATGGTCGACGCCCGCGGACTCACCCTGTCGCTGCGGATCACCGCTGCGGCCGATGGCCGGGAGTGCGTGTTCAGCGCGTCCGGTCGGACGATCACGTTCCCGGGTTTCCTGCGCGCCTACGTCGAGACCGTCGACGCGGAGGCCGGCGGCGAGGCCGACGACGCCGAGCGCCGGCTGCCGAACCTGACCGTCGGGCAGCGGCTGGACATCCGGGAGCTGATCCCGGCCAGCCATGTCACCACGCCGCCGGCCAGGTACACCGAGCCGTCGCTGATCGGCGCCCTGCAGGATCTGGGCATCGGCCGGCCGTCGACCTACACGTCGATCATCCGGACCATCATCGACCGCGGTTACGTGTGGAAGAAGGGCCAGGCGCTGGTCCCGTCCTGGATCGCCTTCGCGGTGATCGGGTTGCTGGAACAGCACTTCGCCCGGCTGGTGGACTACGACTTCACCGCCGCGATGGAGGACGAGCTCGACGGCATCGCCGACGGCCGGATCGGCCGCACCGACTGGCTCGGCGCGTTCTACTTCGGTGGCGATGTCGGCCCAGAGGGTTCGGTCGGGCGGACCGGTGGGCTCAAGAAGCTGGTCGGTGACCGGCTCGAGGACATCGACGCCCGCGAGGTCAACTCGCTGCCGCTGCTGATCGATGCGCAGGGCCGGCAGGTGACGGTTCGGGTCGGCCGGTACGGGCCGTACCTGGAACGCGCGGTGCAGAACGAGGGCGGACCGGAGGACGGCGGCGACGGCGCGTCGGTGCAGCGGGCGAACCTGCCGGAGGACCTGCCGCCGGACGAGGTGACGGCCGAGGTCGCCGAGGAACTGTTCGCGCAGGCCGGTGACGGTGCCGAGAACGAGTTGGGGGTCGACCCGGACAGCGGCAACGTCATCGTCGCCAGGGACGGCCGCTACGGGCCCTACGTCACCGAGATCCTGCCGGCTGCGGAAGAGGTGAACGGGTCGGCGACGGCGAAGAAGGCCGCCAAGGCGGTGAAGCCGCGGACGGCTTCGCTGTTCAAGTCGATGTCGCTGGATTCCATCGACCTGTCGACCGCGCTGCGGTTGCTCTCGCTGCCGCGGGTGGTCGGCAACGACCCGGCGGACGGGGTGGAGATCACCGCGCAGAACGGTCGGTACGGGCCGTACCTGAAGAAGGGCACCGACTCCCGGTCGTTGACCTCGGAGGACGCGCTGTTCGACGTCACCCTCGAGGAGGCGCTCGCGATCTACGCCCAGCCGAAGACCCGCGGTCGCTCGGCGGCCGCCGCGCCGCCGTTGCGCGAGGTCGGCACCGATCCGGCCGGCGGTAAGCCGATGGTGATCAAGGACGGCCGGTTCGGGCCCTACGTCACCGACGGTGAGACCAACGCCTCACTGCGCAAGGGCGACGACGTGGAGACCCTCACGGTCGAGCGGGCGGCCGAGTTGCTGGCCGACCGTCGGGCCCGCGGTCCGGCACCGAAGCGGACACCGGCGAAGAAGGCCGCACCCAAGACGACCACCCGAAAGGCTCCGGCGCGCAAGGCTCCGGCCAGGGCGGCGAGCAAGCCGGCCGAGCTGACCGGAGCGGCGGTCGGCCGGCACCTCACCGGCCGTACCGCGATCGTCCGCCGGTCAGGGGGAACCCCGGAAACACCCTGGGAATCCGGTTCGTTGACGATCATCGTCGGTGTCCCGGCCTACCATTTGCCTATGACGGCGGCCTTCGACGGCTCGCGCGGGACCGACCAACGGTTCACCGATGCGCTCAGCGGATCCGATGGAACATCGGACCCGTCCGTCATGATGCCCGTCCTCGACGTCTATCCGGACGCACTGTCCGCGCCGATGCCGGAGGGCCTCGTCCCGGTTCTGCCCGTGCGGGTCCCGGTGGCGCCGGTCGGCATCCGTGCCGACCCCATCGTCGGACCGGCCGTCCGGCAGCCGGCCAACCGTTCGCAGCAACCGCAGCGGGCCGGTCAGCGGCAATCCGGCACCCGGCAGCCCGCGCCCCGACCGGCCGTCGCCCGGCAGACCGTCTCGGCGCAGAATGTCGTCCCGCCGCGGCCGCAGGTCCAGCCGTACCGCCCGATCACCGCGAACACTGCGCTTCGAACACTGCAGCGCAGCCGCTTCCCAGCCGGCAACCACCCCTCGGTCAGCAGCCGCACACCATCAGCTGGCAGGGCCGGTCGATGTCGGCCGCCGACATCGCCGCCATGGTCAGGGCGGGCCTGTCCGGTCAGTCCCCGCCGCAGGGTCAGCAGTCGTGGTCGAGCACGCACCCGCAGTCGACGGGATCCGGGTCGCCGCAGGCGGTCGCGCCGGCGGCTCCGATGGCGTCGCAGTACAGCGGCCGCGGGCAGGCCCGCAACGACGCCCGTGAGCAGTCCCAGGAGCGCCGGCGCACCGCGGTGCCCTCGCAGAAGCGCTCGTCCAGCATCGGGGCGGTCATCGTCTTCCTGGTGGTGATCCTGTTCGCCACCGGCCTCGGGCAGAAGATCATCGATCTGATCACCGAGCTGTTGAACCGGTGAGCCGCAAACGCGAACCCAATTCAGTCACGGTGCTGCTGCGCATCCCGGTGTTCCGCCGGCTCTGGGCGGCCATCGCGATCTCCAGCCTCGGCGACTGGCTGGGACTGCTCGCCACCACCGCGCTGGCCGCCTATCTGACCAAGGATTCGTCCAATCTCGCCCAGGGCGCCGCGGTGTCCGGTGTGCTGCTCACCCGGCTGCTACCCGACCTGATCCTCGGACCGATCGCCGGCGCGTTGGTCGACCGGTTCGACCGACGCAAGGTCGCCGTCGTCGGCGACACCCTGGCCGGGTTGCTCTACGTCTCGATCATCTTCAGCGGCAATCTGCTGTGGTTGCTGGTGGCCCAGTTCCTGGTCGAGGCGATCGGGTTGTTCTCCACCCCGGCCAAGCAGGCGATGTGGGTGAACATCGTGCCGCGGGAACGGCTCGCGGTGGCCAACCAGCTGAACTACGTGTCGGTCTACGGCATGGTGCCGGTGGCGGCCACGTTGTTCGTCCTGCTCTCGACGCTGGCCTCGCTGTTCGGGGTACCGAACGTCTCGAGCAGCAGCACCGCGTTGATCAGCGGCACCACCAGCACGCTGGCCATCGACATCGCGCTCGGCATCGACGCGGCCACCTACTTCTTCTCCGCCGGGATGGTGTTCCTGTCCCGGCGGATGATCCCGCCGTTCGTCGGCGACCGCAGCACCGGGAAGAACATCTTCTCGCTGATCGCCGAGGGTGTGTCGTTCGTCCGCAAGAACCGGCTGATGCGCTCGATCTACGTCGGGATCCTCGGCGCGTTCTTCGCCGGCGGCCTGGTCGCCGGCGTCGCGCAGTCCTACGTCGCGACGCTCGGAGCAGGCAACGCCGGTTACGGCATCCTGTTCGGCTCGGTGTTCACCGGCCTGGCCCTCGGGCATGCTGATCGGGCCCAAGGTGTTCTCGACGGTGCCCCGCCGGATGATCTTCACGCCGGCCATCGGTGCGGCCGGCATCTCGCTGATCGTGATGAGCGTGCTGCAGGACTTCGTCGGCGCGGTGGTCGCCGCGACGGTGATGGGCGTCTTCGCCGGCATCGCGTGGATCAACGGATTCACCATGATCGGGCACGAGGTCACCGATCAGCTGCGCGGCCGGGTGTTCGCGTTCGTCATGTCCTCGGTCCGGATCGTGCTGCTGTTGACGATCGCGGCCGGACCGATCCTGGCCGGTGCGATCGGTTCGTACCCGGTGACGGTCGGCGACTTCCGCTTCGAGATCACCGGCCCGGCCATCGTGCTGGCGGTCGGCGGCCTGATCGCGTTCGGGGTCAGCCTGTTCACCGGGCAACAGATCGGCGGTCTGACCTCGGGGCTGGCCCGCCGGGTGTTCGGCCGCCGCGGGGTGAACATCTGGGACGAGCAGGACAACCACGCCGGTGTGCTGATCGCGGTCGAGGGAGCCGACCGGGCGGCCGTGACCGAGTATGCGAACCGGGTCGACGAGCATCTGCGGGCCGACGGCTGGCTGATCGTCAGGGTGCGCACCGACGAGGACGCCGGGGAAGTTCCCGGTCGGGACAACCCGGCCGACGCGCTGCGGGCCGCGGCCGATCTCGCCGACCTGACCACGACACTGCTGCGCCCGCCGCTCGAGGACGGCGCTGTCGTGGTGTGCGAGGGCTTCGTCGACGCCACCGTCGCCAGATACCGGGTGGCCGGAGTCGAGGAGCAGCGGCTGGCCAGGGTCGCCCAATGGGCGGTGAACGGGCTCAAACCGGATCTGACGGTGCTGGTGGACGGCGAGATGGACCAGCGCGGAACCGAGGTGATCGGCGGCACCCCAGCAGCAGGTGAAGCCCCGGTGGCCGAGCCCCCCGTCGCTGATCAGACGGTGGCTGATCCGACGGTGGCTGATCGGACGGCGGCTGACATTCCGCCAGCCCGAGGAGAACTCCGAGGGCGCCGGCGATGCCGACGAGGACGACGACCGGGTCGACGCGGTGCAGGCCTACCGCGACCGGGCGTCCTACACCCCCGAGCGGTACCTGATCGTCCGGCCGTTGTCCGAGGAGGGTGGGGTGATCAACAACGAGGTGGTGGAACGGATCTCCTCGGTGTTGCGGCAACGCTCGCCGTCGCTGGCCCAACCGATCCCGACGGCAGCGACCGGCACCGGCCGGCATGCCGCCGTGCCACCCGCGGACGGCGCGGCGCCGGCCGACACACCTGCCCCCAGTCACCGCGCAGATGTCCGCGGCAGAGCCGGAGTCAGCGGCCGAGCCAGCTCCGCGGCAGAGCCGGCGTCCGCGACCGAGCCGCAGCCCGCGCGCTGAGCGATCAGCCGAGGACGTCGGCCAACGGCACCTCCGGGTCGGCGAGCGCGGCCAGGTCCACGGTGCGTCCGGACAGTCCGGCCCGCACCAGGTCGGCAATCGTCTCGGTGACGTCCCACACGTTCGCGTTCATCCCGGCCAGGACGGCGCCGTCCTTCACCCAGAACGCCAGGAATTCCGGTGCGGCGCCGGCCTCGGCGGTGCCCGGTTCGCCGCGGAACACGACCTGGTCGTACCCGCCGGGAGCGACCCAGCCGGAGTACTCCATCCCGAGGTCGTACTGATCGGAGAAGAAATACGGCACCGGCCCGTAGGGCTCGCCCTTGCCGAGCATCGACCTGGCGGCCGCCGGTCCGCCGTTCAGCGCATTCGCCCAGTGCTCCACCCGCAGCCGGCTGCCGAGCAGCGGGTTGAACGAGGACGCGACGTCCCCGCAGGCCCAGACGTGCGGATCGGAGGTCCGCAGGTTCTCGTCGGTGACGATGCCGTTGTCGACCTCGAGCCCGGCGGCCTCGGCGAGTTCGACGGCCGGCCGGATACCGACGCCGACCACCACCAGGTCGGCTGCCACCTCCCAGCCGTCCTCGAGCAGCACGCCGGTCACCGCGCCGTCGACGCCCTTGATCTCCTGTACGCCGGCGCCGAACCGGAAATCCACCCCGTGCGCGGCGTGCAGGTCGCGATAGACGGTCGCCACCTCGTCACCCAGCACGCGGCGCAGCGGCAGCGAGTCCATTTCCACCACGGTGACCGTGCAGCCGTGCTGCCGGGCCGCGGCCGCCGTCTCCAGCCCGATCCAGCCGGCGCCGATCACCACCACGTGGGCGCCCTCCCGGAAGCCCTCGAGCAGGGCGTCGGACTGGTCCAGCGTCCGCAGGTAGCGAACGCCCTGAAGGTCCGAGCCGGGTGCGGTCAGGGTGCGGACCCGGGACCCGGTGGCGAGCAGCAGCTTGTCGTAGCGGACGGTGTCGGTCGGCAGGGTGCTGACCGTGCGGGCTGCGAGATCCAGCTCCACCGCAAGGGTTCCGGCACGCCACTCGATGTCGTGTTCGACGTACCACTGCGGTTCGTGGACGAAGGCCTTTTCCCGGGGCTCGGCACCGGACAGGTAGCCCTTCGACAGCGGGGGCCGTTCGTACGGTGGCTCGGTCTCCTCGCCGATCAGCACCACGCGTCCGGTGAAGCCTTCTTCGCGGAGGGTCTCGGCCGCTTTGGCGCCGGCCAACGACGCCCCGACGATCACATACGTCTCATCACTCATCCCGACAGCGTCCTCTGCCGGTCCGGGTGCGACAACCGGCCCCCTTGCCCGGGCGGCGCTGTCGGCGGGTTCGGTTACCGTGACCCGGACCATCACCTCAGGAGGCAACCGGCGTGCCGGACAGTGCAAGAACAGCTCACGGGTCGCCGACCCCGGCCGCCGGCGCGGGCTGGACGGCTGCCGACACCGAGACCGTCTCCTGCTGCGTCTGCGGCGTCGACGGTGTCCCGCTGTACCGCTTGACCCCGTTCGGCGTCGTCCGATGCCCGGTGTGCGAGTTGGTGTTCGTCTCGCCGCGGCTTTCCCCGAGCGCCCTGCAGCGGTTGTACGACGAGCCGACGTACTTCGAGGGCGGCGTCTACGGCGATCAGTCGAGCCGGTCGCCGGCGATGGTGCTGCAGCGCACCTGGACGGCGGGTCGGCTGGCCGAGATCGGTCGGCACCGGCCGCCGCCGGCCTCTCTGTTGGAGATCGGTAGCGGTTACGGGTTGTTCCTGGCCGATGCGCAGCGCAGCGGGATACGACGTGCGTGGGGTGGAGCTGTCCCGAACCGGCGCCGAGCACGCCCGGCAGCATCTCGGGCTGGACGTCTTCTGCGGGCAGCTGGCAGCTGCGCCTGCCGACCGGGCGGACATCGTCTGCTTCTGGGACACCCTCGAACATGTGCCCGATCCGCTGGAATTCCTGCTGGAGGTGCGCCGCCGGCTCGCCCCGGACGGCGTGTTCGCGCTGTCGGTGCCGTACTTCTCGTCGTTCCCCGCCCGGTTGCTGCGGTCGAAGTGGTGGACGCTCAAACCCGAGCAGCACATCTGGCATTTCACCCCGGCCACCCTGCGGCTGGTCGCCGCCCGGGCCGGCCTTGTCGTCACGTCGGTGATCACCAATCCGCTGCGGCAGGCGAACGCCGGCCGTACCGATTCCCTGGTCGCGGTCGGCCGGGCCATTCCCGAGGGGGCTCGGTGAGCACCGCGACCGGGATCGGCCACCCGGCCGCAGCCGTCTTCGACGACGTCATCGGCCAACAACACGCCATCGAGGAACTGACCGCTGCGGTCGCCGCAGCCCGCGGGGAGCCCGGGGTGCCGACCGCCGCGATGACCCACGCCTGGCTGTTCACCGGGCCGCCGGGTTCCGGCCGCTCCGTGGCGGCCAGGGCCTTCGCCGCGGCACTGCAGTGCGAGTACGGCGGCTGCGGTCATTGTTCGCACTGCCGGACCGTGATGGCCGCGACGCACGCGGACGTCCGCACGGTGACCCCCGAGGGTCTGACCATCTCGGTGAAGGAGATGCGGGCCGTCGTGCAGCTGGCCGCGCGCCGACCGGCGACGGGTCGCTTCCAGATCGTGCTGATCGAGGATGCCGACCGGCTGACCGAGGGGGCCTCGAACGCGCTGCTGAAGGCGGTCGAGGAGCCAGGACCGCAAACCGTGTTCCTGCTCTGCGCACCCTCGACCCACCCCGACGACGTATCGGTGACCATCCGTTCCCGCTGCCGGGTGCTTGCCCTGCGGACCCCGTCGGCCGCGTCGATCGCCGACGTCCTGGTCCGGCGGGACGGCATCGACGAGGAGATGGCGCAGTGGGCGGCGTCGGTGTCGGCCGGCCACGTCGGCCGTGCCCGGCGGCTCGCCCGGGATGCCGACGCCCGCGAGCAGCGTCGTCGCATCCTGGCCGTTCCGGGCGCGCTGCGCAGCATCTCGGACGTGTTCGTCGAGGCCGGAGATCTGCTGGCCGCGGCCAAGGGCGAGGCGACCTCGGTGTCCGACCGGCGGGACGCCGTCGAGCTGGAGGAACTGAAGACGGCGCTCGGCGCGGGCGGCACCGGCAAGGGTGCGGTGGGTGCCGCGCGCGGTACCGCCGGCGTGGTCAAGGAGATGGAACGCCGGCAGAAGTCGAGGGCGACCAGGACCGAACGCGACGTGCTGGACCGGGCGCTGGTCGACCTCTCCGGCTTCTACCGGGACGTGATCGCCCGCAGCCTCGGCTCGACGGCCCCGCTGATGAATCCGGACGTCGCCCGCGATGTCGACGTCGCCGCGTCCCGCCTCGGATCGGTCGGTGCGCTGCAGCGGCTGGACGCGGTGCTGGCCTGTCGGGAGGCCATCGAGCTGAACGTGAAACCGCAGATCGCGGTCGAGGCGATGATGATGGCGTTGTTCGCCGGTCCGGTCGGCGGGTGACCGGTGACGGCGGGTACCGGTGTCTCCGGTCACACCGCGTACGGTGATCACCCATGGGCATGTTGTGCGCGGTGGCGTTCTCGACGAACGGGCAGCTGCATTACGCCAACCCGGGTGATCTGCGTCCGGAGGTGGGCGACTCGGTGCTGTTGCCCACCGACCACGGCGCGGTCGCAGCACGGGTGGTGTGGGCGGCGGAGTACTCCCCGGAGGAGACGGACGGATTCCCGGTTCTGCTCGGAATGGCCGGCCCGGACGATCTCGCGGCCACCGAGCAGATGCGAAAGACCAAGGCGCGCACCATGGTCGCCAGCCGCAAACTCATCCGCGAGCACGGGCTGCCGATGAAGGTGCTGGCCGTCGACCCGCAGCCGTCGGTCGGGCAAGACCGTGATCTTCTACTCCTCGCCGGAAACCGTCGATTTCCGCTCGCTGTTGCGCGACCTCTCCGCGACGCTGGGCAACCGGATCGAGCTGCGGCAGCTGGCGGCGCGGGACGCGGTGCGGGTGACCGGTGCAATCGGCTCCTGCGGGCGGGACACCTGTTGCTCGACGTTCCTCAAGGACTACGAGCCGATCACCCTGGCGATGGCCCGCGACCAGGAACTACCGGCCAACCCGATGCGGATCTCCGGTGCCTGCGGCCGGCTGATGTGCTGCCTGAAGTACGAGCACCCGCTGTACCAGGATTTCAAGGCCACCGCGCCGGCGATCGGCGAGGAGGTCGAATCACCGGCCGGACCTGGCCGGGTGGTCGGCCATTCGGTGCCCGGCGACTCGGTGGTGATCAAGCTGGCCGCCGACGGTTCCAAACAGGTCTGCCCCAAGGCGTCGGTGTGCGGTTCGCGGAAGGCCTACGAGGCGCAGCATCTGGACCGTTGAGCGGGCTCGTTCAGCCGGCGCGGTCGTAGGCCTGCCGCAGCCAGTCGACCAGCTCGTCATCCACCTCGTCGGGGCTGCGCACTCCGACCTTGTGCGTGCACATGCCGGTGGTCACCGTCAGCCGGCCGGCACCTGGATTGCCGGGGAGGTTCAGACCCAGGTCGATCCGATCCCTGGTCGCCGGGGTGATCAGCCCGAACTGCTTGGCCCGCCGCAGGCTGACCGTCGCCTTCTTCGGCGCGATCTCGACGTCCGGGCCCAACGACCGAGCCGTGCCGATCAGCAGTTCGTGCAGTGGGCGAAGTGCCGCCTTCGGCCCGGAGTACATGACGTCGACAGGGTCGGCATCGGCGTCCGGTGATTGCTCTGCCCGCACCGTGAGCATCAGCAGGTTCGCGTATCCGTGCCCGATGCCGTAGTCCGTCTTGAGTTGCTGCAGGCCGGCGCGGTGGCCGAGCGGGATCAGCGGCCGGGCGATGGCGAGCCAGTCCGGGACGCTCCGGCCGGTCTTGGTGGCCAGATTGTTCAGCGCGATCGTGCTGGCCTCATCCATGGCCTGTTCCCTTGTTGTCGTTGTCGTTGTCGGATCCGTCGGTGTTGTCGGTGGTTGCGGTCGGCATCCAGTCCGGGACGACGATCCGATCCGTGCGGGTCCTGGCGGGCATCGCCCAGAGGAACGCCCGCATCGCGCCATATTTGACGGCCGTCGACGTCGCGACGGATCCGGATTCGAGCACGTTCTTCAGCTCGCGCAGGATCCAGGCCCAGGTGGAGTCGACCGAATCGACGCCCTTGACGCCGTCCTGCCATCCGGTGTGTTCGACGGTGACCCTCGTTCCGCCCGATGCCGTCGTCGAGAGCCGCCAGGTGACCAGGGTCGGGGCATAGTCGCGGGTGGTCAGGACCTGGGTGTGGGCCAGCAGCTCGGGTGGCCGTACTTCGACGATCCGGCCGACGATGAACGTGCGTTTGCCGTCGCGACTCTTGTAGTACAGCGGGTCTCCCGGCTCGAAGCTGGTCTCCAGGACGGTGTCCATCAGCGCACGTTGCACGCCACGAAGCTTGGTGATCTCCGCCCACACCGCCTCGATCGGGGCGGCGATCTCGATGCTCTGCCGAAGATCACGCACCAACGGCCCCCGAGTTCAGGTGCGATCCCGGAACATCGGCCGAGACCTCCGTCGGTCCGGATTCGAGGGTGTCGCGCAGGCCGACGAGTGCCGCCGCCCAGTTCTGCTCGTACCGGGAGAACCAGCGGCCGACGGCGTCCTGCAGCGGCACCGGATTGAGGTGGTTCAGTCGCTGCCGACCGCGCGGCTCCACCCGGACCAGATCCGCGTCCCGCAGGACCTTGAGGTGCTGCATGACCACATGACGATCGGTGTGCAGCGCGGTGACGACGGCGCCGGTCGTCGACGGGCCCTCGTCGGCGAGCACATCCAGGATCCGCCGCCGGGCGGGGTTGGCCAGCGCGGTCCAGACGTCATCATGTGATGGGATCATTACGTAAAGAATCCATCACCTATCACACCGCTGTCAAGTCGCTCAGAACAAGGAGGCGATCATGGCGCCGGCGGTGAATGCCGCGGCAGCGACCCAGAGCCAGGTGGGTAGATGCTTCATCTCGACCCCCTCATCCCGTGTAGACCGAACCGTTGACCACCGTCACCGGCACGGCGGGAAGCGGGCTGGGCGCGGGTCCGGCAACGACGGCACCGGTGTTCGCGTCGAAGGCGCTGCCGTGGCACGGGCAACTGATCCGTCCGTTGCCGACCTGGTTGACCAGGCATCCCTGGTGCGTGCACACCGCGGAGAAGCAGTGCACCTTGTCGCCGGATTCGCGGGTCACCACCAGTTTCTGGTCGGGCAGGATGACGCCGCCGCCCTCCGGCACGTCCGCGAGGCTGGTGAGGGCCGTCGGCGTTCCCGAACCGCCGCTGGGTGCGGTGTATTCGCCGCCCGATGCGGTGGGAGTCGGTGCGGCGAGCCGGTACCAGCCGAAGCCGGCGGCCCCGGCGACCACCGCGACCCCGGCCCCGATGATCACCGCGCGCCGGGTGGCCTGGCCGTCGGGGGTCGACGAGTCCGGGTCGGCGGCGCCCAGGGCCGCATCGCCGACCAGCGGCGCCCCGGCGATCGGATAGCCCGGCGGCGGCGGCGGTTGCTGCGGAGGTTGCTGCCAGGGCGGCGGGTAGCCGTGACCCTGCGGTGGGGGGTACTGGCCGGGTGGGTACGGCTGCGCGTACTGCCCCGGCGCGTACTGGCCCCGGCTGGCGAACTGACCCTGCGGGTACTGCCCGAATGCCTGTGCTGGTACGGCGCCTGCGGGTACTGCCCTGGTATGCTGCCGTGGTGGATAGGGCTGTCCCTGCGGCGGACCCTGATATGGCTGCCCCTGCGGAGGGTAGGGCGGTGGCTGCGCACCCGGGTAGGGCTGGCTCTGCCGGGGCTGACCGGGATACGGCTGGCCCTGGTTCGGCTGGCCCCTGGTTCGGCGGCGGCGGGTACTGGACTGCTGTGGGTGCGTCCACGGGCGGTTGTCGGCAGGTGGGTACGCCCCTGCTGGCGGGGGCCAGCCCGGCGGGGGCTGCCCGGGCGGCGGAGGCGGGGGCTGCTGCCGGGAGGCGTCGGCCGAGTGTCGACCGGCGGCCGGCGACGGGTCCGACCCCGCGGGTTCGGACGGGGGTGCGGGGTTCACGGAAGCTCCAGGGGCGGCGCGGGCGGGCGGGACGGGTGGTTCACCACAGCGGCAACCCGGGCTGGGTGAAGTACCAGAACGCGGAGGAGAACCAGACGATCGTGAGAATTGCGGCCAACGATCCGCCGAGGACGGGGAGCGTCCAGCCGGGCAGGCCCTTGAGCCGGAGCGAGAGCATCTTGGCGGCGAACACCCCGTAGAACAGCACGCCGCCGATGGAGTGGATCAGGGTGCGAGCGGAGTTGTCGGCCCAGCCGATCGACCAGATGCACTGGAACGCGACCGGCAGGGTGAGCACGAAGGCGATGACGCCCGACCAGCGATGGACCGGACCGGCCCAGGCGGGAGATCCGGTGACCCCCGGCAACCTGCCCCACATGGCAAGTGCGCTGACGACCTGAACCACGACGAAGACCATCGCGGCCGTGGTCAACCAGGTCTTCATCGCCAGCAGGGTGGAGAAGCCGAACGACAGGATGACCCCGTGGTCACCGGGGTGAACCTTGGAGTACCCCGCGAGCACGGCCGACACCGCGATGCCGACACCGGCCACGATGGCCAGTCCCCAGCGGGGGGCTGCTTGACCTGTCGAGCCTCGGTCGATGTCACGGTGCCTCACATCTTCAGCACCCATCGGGCGCGGCGACTACTGGGACGACGGCATGAACCCAGGGCGAGTGCTGGTGGCCCGGGCGCGCCGAACAGGTCTACGACGTTCGCGGCGAAACGGTTCTCGAGGAATGACGGTGCTCCTGCGGCGCAGTCCCGTCAAGATCATTTGCCCTGTCCCTTTTGCATCGATGTGTGCTGACTGTGACCCCTATGACGCGAATCACAGGTAACGATTAGATAACGAAAGCATACCGACAGTGAATGGCCGATCACAAAGGGGCAACATCCGAACGGAGATTTTCCGGCTGCATCCCGCTAGAGATGCAGATTGTCCTGTTTGGAGGCATTTGTGCGAGGAAGAGCAGTACTGCTCACTGGGGTGGTGGCCGCGGCCATGCTGATCCCGGTGAACTCCGCTTCGGCGGTGGACGAGATCAACACCCAACGACTCCGGAACGCGGTCAACAGCGCCGGCATCCTGTCGCACGAGCGAGTGCTGCAGCGGATCGCCAACAACAACGGCGGCACCCGCGCGTCGGGTACGCCCGGCTATCAGGCGTCGGTGGACTACGTGGCCGGGAAGCTCCGGGCCGCGCACTACGACGTGAGCATCCAGGAATTCGAGTTCCCGTTCTTCGACGACAACTCGAGCCTCACCGTCGGCGGCACCGAGATCGAGACCGGAGCGCTGACGTTCTCCGGTGAAGGAACCGTTTCCGGCGAACTGGTGCCGGCCGCGGGAATTCAGATCCCACCGCCGGCGGAGGCCGGGACCACCACCTCCGGATGCTCGGCAGCGGACTTCACCCCGGCGCCCGCCGAACCCTCGGTGGCGCTCGTCCAACGCGGCACCTGCAACTTCAGCGTCAAGGTCGACAACGCCGTCGCTGCCGGCTACGACGCCGTGATCATCTTCAACGAGGGTCAGGTCGGCCGGGACGGCGTGCTGGCGGGCACCCTCGGCGTTCAGTACGACGTTCCGGTGATCGGTATCTCCTACGCCGACGGTGTCGATCTCTACGAGGCCACTCAGGCCGGCGCGCTGGACGTGGACGTCAACGTCGACATCACCAACGACACCCGCACGACCTACAACGTCATCGCCGATTCCAAGGGCGGCGACGAGAACAAGGTGGTCGTGGTCGGAGCTCACCTGGATTCGGTGACCAAGGGCCCCGGCATCAACGACAACGGCAGTGGCACCGCCACCAACCTCGAAACCGCCATCCAGATGGACAAACTGAACATCAAGCCGCGGCAGAAGGTGCGGTTCGCGTTCTGGGGCGCCGAGGAGCTCGGGCTCCTGGGATCGACCCACTACGTCGAGTCGCTGTCCGACGACGGCCTGGGGCAGATCTACGCCAACCTGAACTTCGACATGCTCGGGTCGACGAACTACGTGCGGTTCGTCTACGACGGCGACGGATCATCGGAAGGCCCCGTCGGCCCGGATGGATCGGCCCAGATCGAGTCGATCTTCAACGACTACTTCGCCAGCAAGAACCTGGCCACCGCACCGACAGCCTTCGACGGCCGGTCCGACTACGGCCCGTTCATCGCCGTCGGCATCCCGGCCGGTGGGCTGTTCAGCGGCGCCGAAGGGATCAAGACCGAGGAAGAGGCCGCGATCTACGGCGGCACTGCCGGTGAGCCCTACGACCCGTGCTACCACCAGGCCTGCGACACCACGAACAACCTCTCCACCAAGGCCCTCGGTGAGATGGGCGACGCGGTGGCGCATTCCGTGATGACCCTGGCGCGCACCAAGACCGGGTTCTTCGAGGACGGCAGCCGGATGGCCGCCCGTCAGGCGATCTCGATGGACCAGTTCGATTTCCGGGGTGGTCAGGCGGTCCGCTGACCTCCTGCACGACCCGAACTTCGGCCCGGTCCGGACGCCACCACGCGTCCGGGCCGGGCCGCTTCACTGTCCCCGGAAGGTTGACGCAACGAGTGCGCAGAAGTAGCGGCCGGGCGTCCCGGCAGGCACTGAGGCGCTGGTCACGGTCCGCCGTTGCTGGCCGGTGCAGGAGCCGGTGCTGTCGTATCCTGGGCTCCTACTGGCGAAACGCACGAGAAGTCGTGCGGCGTGCGGGGAGCGACGTTCTTCGCAAGTCATGGGGATCGGATGTCAACGTCATGAGTCCTCGCGCGTCTGTACGACAACAAGACTTGGCACAAGGCGAGGTTTGCTCCCGGGGTGAGTTGGCCCGGGTCAGCAGTCATCACGGAGGACCACATGCTGTCTCATCGATCCAGGCCCGTCCGTCGTGCCGCCATCGCCCTGGTTGCCGTCGGCGTCTTGGCCGCGACCGCCGCGTGCTCCAGCTCGTCGTCCGGCCTCGGGGTGGCGCAGAGTTCCGCGGACAGCGTGAGCCAGGCGGCCCAGACACCGACCGGCGCTTCGACCGAATCCGAGTCCGAGTCGTCCAGCAGTAGCAGCTCCTCGGCAGCGCCGAGCACCACCGTCGTGCCGAAGCCGGTCGCGCAGGTCACCGCCTCCCCGGCGTTCGACGCGGACGAAATCTCGCCGACCGCGCCGATCACGGTCACCGTGGCCAAGGGCACCATCGCCGACATCTCGGTCACCAATCCCGAGGGTGCGGCGGTGAACGGGACGCTGTCCGCGGACAAGACCTCCTGGACGCTGGGCGAGCCGCTCGGCTACGGCCGCACCTACACCGTGGCGGGAACCGCCCTCGGCACCGACGGCAAGTCCGTGCCGTTCGACGGCAGCTACACGACCGTCAGCCCGATCGACGAGATCACCACGTCGATCTCGCCGGGTGACGGCGCCGTCGTCGGCGTCGCGGCGCCGGTGATCGTGCACTTCGGCTACGAACCCGCCGACCGGGCCCTCATCGAGAGTCAGCTGAAGATCACCACGACGCCGCAGGTCGAGGGCTCGTGGGCGTGGATCCAGCACGACGGCGATCAGTGGCCGTCGCTCGACTGGCGGCCGAAGGCCTACTGGCCGTCCGGCACGACGGTGCACGTGGAGTCGAACATCTACGGCGTCGACTTCGGCGGTGGGTATTACGGCGGTGACAACGTCACCAGCGATTTCACCATCGGACGCAACCAGGTGGTACTGGCCGACGCCAACGCCCACAACATCGTGGTGCAGCAGAACGGCGTCACGGTCGCCACCTACGACGCCTCCTACGGCAGCGGCGACGACATCGGCGATCCGAACCGGGTGACGCGTTCCGGGGTGCACGTGGTGATGGACAAGCAGGAGACCACCAAGATGAGCAACCCGGCCTACGGCTACACCAACATCACCGAGCACTGGGCCGTGCGGATCAGCAACAACGGCGAGTTCATCCACCAGAACCAGGACACCGTCGACGATCAGGGTGTGGTCAACGTCAGCCATGGCTGCATCAATCTGTCCGCCGAGAGCGCCGAGGAGTACTTCAACAGCGCGATCTACGGCGATCCGGTCGAGGTGACCGGCACCAGCGTTCCGCTGTCGGCGGCCGACGGCGACATCTACGACTGGGCCTACTCGTGGGAGGACTGGCAGGCGAAGTCGGCGTCGAGCGCGAGCTCGCACTGACCGCGTCCACCTGACCGCGTTCACCTGACCGCATCGCAAGGACCAGGTGTCGGGAGCGGCTAGACTCTCCCACGCCGCCGCTGTAGCTCAGTCGGCAGAGCGTCTCACTCGTAATGAGAAGGTCTGGGGTTCGATTCCCCACAGCGGCTCAACAGATCGTGGCTCGAGAACAGTCGCCCGAGGAGATCGGTCTCCGGGTGGTCGGCGACCCGGTCAA
This sequence comes from uncultured Actinomycetota bacterium, assembly GCA_963719475.1. GTDB lineage: Bacteria > Actinomycetota > Actinomycetes > Mycobacteriales > Nakamurellaceae > Nakamurella. Next base: position 354,144 of record CAVRCD010000018.1, read on the forward strand.
TGCCTACCTACCATGATCGGAATGGGCTCCATTCCGGTGTGGATTTGGCCGAACGCCGGAATGCTGACGGCGGTCGGCATCTACCTGTGGTGGCGACTGGTGGTCGGCACCACCCGTCCCCACAGCTCCGCCCGCCGCATCGGCACCGTGGTCGCGGTCGTCGTGGTGCTGCTGGCCCCGCTGACGCTGATCGGGCAGTACGCCCTGCCGATGACCGCACAACGGGTCATCGCCTGGCCCGGTTGGCTCGCCTACGGCCTGATCGTCTTTCTTGCCACCGCCACCCTGCTCACCGAGCCGGTCCGGATCTTCTGGTGGTTTCGTCGCCGCCGGGCCGGGTCGGCCAACCTGACCGCCGGCGAGCCGTCCGCGCCGGCAGATCCGGTCGTAGCTCCGCAGTCACCGGACCGGCGGCTGTTCCTGCAGCGGGCGCTGGCGGCCGGGATCGGCGGCGTCTCGCTGCTGGCGACCGGGTTCGCGGCCCGCTCCGCCGTCGGCGGCACGAATGTCCGCAGGGTGGCCATCGCCATCCCCGGCATTCCCCCGGAGGCGGTCGGGATGCGGATCGCCCTGGTCAGCGACCTGCATCTGGGCAGCGTGATGGGCCGGGACTTCTGTCGCTCGGTGGTCGACCTGGTCAACGCCCAGCAACCCGACGCGGTGCTGCTCGTCGGCGACCTGACCGATGGCACGGTGGCCGAGCTCGGCGAGGATCTGCGGCCGCTGTCCGAGCTGCGGTCGGCCGAGGGCACGTTCTTCGTCACCGGCAACCACGAGTTCTACTTCGATCCCGACGGTTGGCTGGCGTTCATCCCGCAGCTCGGCATCACGGTGCTGGAGAACGAGGGCGTCCCGCTTCGCGGCCTGCTGTTGGCCGGTGTGCAGGACATCGCGGGCCGACCGAGCGGTCGCGGTCCCGACATGGACGCCGCGCTGTCGACCCGGCTGCCCGGCCAACCGGTGATCATGATGAGCCACTCAGCCGAACCTGGTCTACGACGCCATCGATCGCGACGTTCAGCTGATGGTCTCCGGGCACACCCACGGCGGCCAGTTCTATCCCGCGGCGTTCGTCACCGCGGCGGCGAACCCGGCCCTGACCGGGCTGCACTGGATCGACGACACCCAGCTCTACATCACCAACGGGGCGGGTTTCTGGGGTCCGATCGCCCGGCTGGGTGCGCCGCCGGACATCACGATGATCGAGCTGATCTCGCCGGGAATGAGCGTCCCGGACCAGGATGGGTCGTCGTCCTGACGGCCGGATTGCCGCACCGGGGCGCTCAGCCGGTGAGCGCCGGGATCAGGGTGCTTTCCACCATCTCCTCCAGGTCCTCGGGGTAGAACGCCCCCGGTCCGTCCAGGCAGGAGACGGTGACGACCATCCCCAGATCCGGGACGATCTCGATCAGCTGACCGGCAAGACCCTCTCGCCGAGATGATCTGTCGGCCGTCGACCTCCCGCACCCACCATTGGTAGCCGTACCCGAACCGGGGTTCGTCCGGCGCGATGTGATCTTTCGTCGATTCCGCCACCCAGCCCGCCGACACCACCTGCGCGCCTTGCCATTCCCCTCGATCCAGGTACAGCTGGCCGAGCTTGCGCATGTCGTCGGCGGTGATCCTGATGGAGAAGGCGCCGATGTTCAGGCCCTGTGGATCCGTGAGCCAGCCGAATCCCGATCCCTGCTGGTAGGCGGCATAGTCGGTCGTCACGATGGCTCCGCTCGCTGCCGGGTCGGTGGAGATGCCCAGCGGGCCGAACAACTTCTCCCTGGCGTAATCGAGCACCGGCTTTCCGGTTGCTTCGACCAGGATCGCCGACAGCAGGTGCGATCCCCGGCTCGAGTAGGCCCAGCCCTCGCCGGCCGGTTGCTCCAGCGGATCGGACAGGAAGTAGGTGACCCAATCCGGCTCGGTGATCAGCTCCGGAGCCGATTCGTCCGACAACAGCCCGCCGGTCATGGTCAGCACCTGCTCCAGCGTGACGTCCCCGACGCCCGGGGCCATGATCGGTCCGTACGCCGGGAGCAGTTGGGCCAGAGTCTGATCGACGCCGGCGATCGACCCCTCGTCGACGGCGATGCCGATGAGGATGGACATCACGCTCTTGGTGACAGACCTGATGTCGTGAGTGACCTCCGGCCCGGACCCGGGGTTGTACAACTCGACGATGACGGTCCCGTCGACCGACACCGTGAGGCTGCGGAGCAGTTCCCGGTAGCGGCTGCTGGCGTTGACCAGGAGCTCCGCCGCTGTGGCCACCTGGACCGGCCCTGTCGTCCTGGTGCTGGGGGTTGCCGAGACGGTCATCGAAGCGGCCGAGGTCGCAGAGCTCGTCGCTGCGGATTCGCCGGTGGCAGACGGGGGCGACGTCGTGCAGCCGGCCAGCAGTGCGAGCCCGCCGACCAGCGCCATCGTCGGGTGGGGCCATCCCACTCGCGATCGACGACACGCATTCCGACCCATGACCCCTCCCCAACCCCGCCACGGATGGCTAGGTAGAGAAAGACTATCCCCGAAGAGTCATGTCTGAATAGAGCTATTTGTCGGAATCTTCGCGCTGCTCGTCAATCGGCGCGACACCATAACGCGGGTCGAGGTCGGCCAGGATCGTCGGCAGATGTCGGCGAAGTTCGCCAGCTGCTCGGCGCTCAGCGGGTCGAACATGATGGAGCGCACCGTCTCGGCGTGGCTCGGGGCCACCTCCACCAGCCGGGCGAAGCCGGCGTCGGTGAGCTCGGCGATCTGTCCGCGACGATCGCCGGGGGCGGGGATCCGCCGGACCCAGCCGGCCTCCTCGAGCCGGGCAGATGGCGTGCGACACCCGCGACTGGGACGCCCGCACGACCTCGGCGAGCTGGTTCATCCGCAGCGAGCGGTCCGGCGCCTCCGACAACATCGCCAGGATCAGGTAGTAGGCGTGCGGCATTCCGGCCGCCTGCTGCAGGTCCCGCTCGATCCGCTCGTTGAGCTGGCCGGACATTCGCAGGAACGCCCGCCAGACGTGTTGTTGCTCGTCGGAGAGCCAGGGTTCGTCGCGCACGGGGTAAGTATCCCGTTCGGCCACCGATTCCCGATGCCAGCGCGCGTGTCGCCTGCCGCGAGCGGTTGCGTCCGAAACGTACTTGAACGCTCAACTAAAATCGCAGTAGGGTGGTGCTATGGCCGTTCACTCCGAGATCACCCCAGCCGCAGCCGATGCCGGGCGGATGCCCGTGCTGTACCTGTCGCACGGGGCGCCGCCGCTGGCCGACGACCCGACCTGGACCGCCGAGCTGGCGGCGTGGAGCAAGGATCTGCCCCGCCCGAAGTCGATCCTGGTGGTGTCGGCGCACTGGGAGTCCGCGCCGTTGACCGTCGGCGCCACCGAGCAGGTGCCGCTCACCTACGACTTCTGGGGCTTCCCCGAGCACTACTACCAGGTGACCTACGACGCCCCGGGCGCGCCGGAGCTGGCCAGGGACGTGCACGGGCTGCTGTCCCGGCCGGGCAACGAGGTGCACCAGGACCCGAACCGCGGCCTGGATCACGGCGCGTACGTGCCGCTGGTGGAGATGTTCCCCGAGGCCGACATCCCGGTCCTGCAGGTGTCGATGCCCAGCCTCGATCCGCGGGAGCTGTTCGAGGTGGGCCGCAAGCTGGCGCCGCTGCGCGATGACGGGGTGCTGATCATCGGCTCCGGCTTCACCACCCACAACCTGTCGCAGGCCCGCTTCGGCGACACCAGCGGTACCGGCCCGGTCTGGGGTCAGGAGTTCGACTCCTGGGCCAAGCAGGCCGTCGAGTCCGGTGACGTCGACGCCGTGCTGGACTTCGAGAACCACGCGCCGGCCGCGCGGCTGGCACACCCGCGCACCGAGCACTTCGCGCCGCTGTTCGTCTCGCTGGGCGCCACCGCCGACACCTGGTCGGACGCGCACAGCACGGTCGACGGCTTCTGGTACGGCATGGCCAAGCGCTCGTTCGAGATCAACTGACCCATAGGGGCGAGAAGCCGAGGCCGAACAGGTCAGTTCGACGGAACCCCTGCGGGTCGTTTGGCCGGCCGCCTGGCGATCGCGACGCCGATCAGCGAGATCGCGCCGCCGATGACCGCCAGCAGGGCCGGCACCTCGTCCAGGAAGATCCAGCCCGAGCGACGATGGCGATCGGCGGCACCGCGTAGGTGGTGGCGCCCAGCCGCCCGGCGTCGCTGCGGGCCAGCGCGTAGGCCCAGGTCAGGAAGGCCGCCGCGGTCGGCACCAGGCCGAGATAGATGCATGCCGAGAGTCGCGCCGGCGGACGCGTTGCCGACGTCGGTGATCAACGACGGGGTGAACGGCAGGCAGGCCACGGTGCCGATCAGGGCGGCCAGCCAGGTCACCTGCAGACCGGGGATCCGGCGCAGGACGACCTTCTGCGCCACCACCGCGACGGCGTAGACGACCGCGGCGAGCAGCACCAGCAACGCGCCGCCCAGGTCGGCGTGCCCGGTGCGGGTGGCGAATGCCGATCAGCAGCGTGCCGGCGAAGGCAACCAGCCCGCCGATCACCAGCATCCGCGGGAAACCCTCGCCCAGCAGGATTCCGGCGAGCACGCCGATCAGGATCGGTGCGAGTTGGATCAGCATCGCTGCGGTCCCGGCGTCGACCTGCTGCTCGCCGGCGCTGAGCGCGACCATGTAGACCGCGAACCACAGCACGCCCATCACCGCCACCAGCACCCAGTCCCGCCGGCTCATCGGCACCCAGCGCCGGCCGAAGGCCATGATCAGGCTCAGCGCCAGCGAGCCGACGACGAGTCGGCCGAGGCTCAACGCGCCGGGCGAGTAGTCACGGCCGACGAAGCGGATGACGACAAAGGCCGATGCCCACGCGACAACGGTGAAGCCGGCGGCGGCCAGCACCCGCCAGGAGGTGGAGGCGGGCACACGCGCGGGTTCGACGACGGTGGTGGGGTTGCTCACCCCGCCACTATCACGGCAAACATTCATCAGCACCAGCATTTATTTCCGCGCCGAATCATTCAGTTCTTCTTAACCTTCCGCGTTCCGCAGGCCGTTGTCCGAAGTCCGCGGCGCAGGACGCAAACTGGTGGGGTGACCCCTCCGCACCTCCGGCCACCGGAGATCGACGCTCTGCACCGGGCGGTCGTGCTCGCCGACCGTGGCGCCGGCACGGCCCTGCCCAACCCGGTGGTCGGCTGCGTGCTGTTGGCCCCCGGGGGCTGGGTGGTGGGGGAGGGCTTCCACAACACACCGGGTGGCCCGCATGCCGAGGTCGAGGCGATCGCCGCGGCGGGCAGCTGGGCGAGCGGGGCAACCGCGGTCGTCACGCTCGAGCCGTGCAATCACACCGGTCGGACCGGTCCGTGCTCCGAGGCGCTGGTCGAGGCGGGGGTGGCCAGGGTGGTGGTGGCGGTCCGGGACCCGTGGCCGCCGGCCGCCGGGGGCATCGACCGCCTGCGGGCGGCCGGAATCGACGTGGTCGACCTGGCGGAGCCCGGCGTCGAACCGGCACCCGCGGTGGCGACCGCCGTCACCGCTGCGCAGGACGTGAACCGCGTCTGGCTGACGGCCCATCGGCTGGCCCGTCCGTTCGTCACCTGGAAGGTCGGGATGACGATCGACGGCCGGGTGGCGGCCGCCGACGGCAGCAGGCGGTGGATCACCTCGACGGCGTCCCGGGCAGACGTGCACCGGCTGCGGCCGCGGTGGACACCATGATGGTCGGCGTCGGCACCGTGCTGGCCGACGACCCGCAGCTGACGGTCCGGGACCTGAACGGCATCGTCGACGGACCACAGCCGCTCCGGGTGGTGGTCGACTCCAAGGCCCGAACCCCCTCGGGCGCCAGGGTTCTCGACGACGCGGCCGAGACCTGGGTGGCCGACGCTGCAGGATCCTGGGCCCGGACCGGACGGTCGGGTGGATCTCACTGCCGTGCTGGACACGGCTGTATCGGCGCGGTCGGCGGCACGTGCTGCTGGAGGGCGGGCCGCGACTGGCGGCGGCGTTCCTGGACGCCGGCCTGGTCGACGAGGTGCTGGTCTATCTCGCGCCCGACCCTGCTGGGCGCGGGTCGATCCGCGCTCGACGGTGGCGCGGTCGGCACCCTGGCCGACGCGCATGGTGCCGTGCTCGGGACAGGTCGAGCAGATCGGTCCCGACGTCCGCCTCCGTTATGCCATCACCCATCGGTAGCGACCCATCAGCCGTTCGCACAGGCAGGCAGGGCATTCTGTGGTCGTGAGGTCCCCGATGCGAAGGGTTCGGACAAATAGGCTCACCACATGGCATCGATGTCCCGCCGGCGGTCCGTCCGATCGTCGGTCTGATGACGTGGATGCCCGAGCGGCAGGGGCAGGTCGGGGCGGCCGGGAGTCGAGACGTGGTAGGCCCCGTGGGACTCGAACCCACAACCCGCGGATTAAAAGTCCGCTGCTCTGCCAATTGAGCTAGAGGCCCGCGAGCCGATGTCCGGTAGGGCCCCGGTCGCGACGCGAGCCTACCGGCTCGATTGGATGTGACCAGACACCACTGCGAGGGGATGGCCGATGGCGCGGGATGACGACGAGCGCGAGATCGATGACACGACCGTCATTGCCGGGGGGCAAAAGGCATGGTCGGACGTCGATCGGTCGGGCTCCGCAGCGGCCGGTCCGGACGCCACTCCGCCGGCAGAGATTCCGCTGACCGACGCTGCACCCCCGGTGGACCCGCCGACCGAAGTCCTGCCGGTTGCCGATCCGATCCTGCTGGACGGCGGTGAGCCGGCCGATTCCGCCGACCCGGGGGACAGCCCGGCGTTCTCCCCGGAAGGTGTCGCGTACTCCGCCGAGGGCGGGCAGATCGCACCGGCCGAGCCCGGCGAACCGCCGGCGCCCGCCGGGCCACCGGCGCCCAAGGAGCCGCCGGGCCCGGTGCTGATCGCCAACGGTCTCGGCCTGCTGACGAAGTCCGGCTGGGTGTTCAAGGACATCGACATCACGCTGCGGCCGGCCTCTGTCGCGGCCGTCGTCGGCCCGTCCGGGACGGGCCGGTCATGTCTGCTGCTCGCGCTGTCCGGACGGATGGCCACCAACACCGGATCGCTGGTGGTCGCCGGTCACTCGATGCGGGACAAGCCCGCGGCGATCAGGGCGGTCACCGCGGTCGCCCGGGTGGGTTCGCTGGCAGTTCCGGAGCCCGCCCTCACCGTCCGGGAATCGATCAACGAACGCTTCCTGCTGGAGGACGTCGACGCCCGGGTCGGACTCGCCAGGTACCAGGAGGCGTGCGATGCGCTGCAGTTCAGCGCGGACCCGACGGCGTTGGTGTCGTCATTGATCGGTGATCAGGCGACCCTCTTCGCGCTGGCGTTGGCCTGTGTGCGGGTCAGCGCCCTGATCGTGCTCGACGACCTCGACCGCGGGGTTTCGGCGGCCATGCAGCAGACCCTGCTGGACGCCCTGATCAGGCTCGCCAAGACCGGACCGACGATCGTGGTCTCGACCACCGACCGGATCCCGGTGATGGAGGCCGACGTCGTCCTCGATCTCACGCCGCAGGACGGTGCCATGGTCTGGCACTTCGAGAGCACCGGCACGGCAGGGGTTCTCGAGCAGCTGGATCCGAACGGCGATCAGCGCTCGCCGGTGCCACCGGCGATCGGCCCCGGCCCGCTGTATGCCCCGACACCCGAACCTGATCCGGACCGTACCGGCGGGCAGGACGCCAATCCCGACGCCCCGACGGAGGACCTCCGATGATCAAGACCTTTCGGCTGGCCGGTTACGAGCTCCGACGATTCAAAGGACCGCTGCCGATCCTCGGGCTGCTCTTCCTGTTGCTGATCCCGACGCTGGTCGGCGCCCTGTACCTGTGGTCGAACTGGGATCCCTACGGCAAGACGGATCAGGTTCCGGTAGCCGTGGTGAACGAGGATGTCTCGGTCGTGGTGGAAGGTGAGACGATCGACGCCGGCGACCGACTGGTCGCCGAGCTGCAGGAGAATCCGATCTTCGATTGGCAGTTCGTCGACCGGGACCAGGCCGAGGCGGGCCTGTCCGACGGCAGCTACTACATGATCGTCAGCATTCCGGCCGACTTCTCGGAGAACCTGATCAGCGGCGCCGGCGAGAATCCGGACCGCGCGGTCGTCGACATCGTGCTGAACGACTCCAACAACTACCTGATGGAGTTGCTGGCCGCTTCCGCGCAGGACGAACTCGAGGCCGCCATCGACCGGGCCGCGGTCGGGGCCTACTTCGAATCGGTGTTCGCCAATCTGGACACCATCAAGACCGAAGTCCTGGCCGCATCGTCCAGCGCGACGCAGCTCGGCACCACGTCCAATGCCGCCCTCACCGGGATGACCGAGCTGTCGACGGCGATCAGCACGTCGAAACAGAGCTCGAGCCAACTGGTTTCCGGGCTGGCCGACTCCAAGGCGAGCTCGACCCAGCTGGTCACCGGCCTGGCCGGCGCCAAGTCCGAATCGACAGCGCTGTCCTCCGGGTTGTCCACCCTGGAGAGCAGTGCCTCCCAGCTCTCCTCCGGAGCGGATGGCGTGACCTCCGGCAGCCAGTCCATCGGCAGCAGCATCACGCCGGCGCTCAGCGCCGTCGATTCCGCCGACGCCACCCTCGGACAGGTTTCCAGCAACCTCGGAACGCTCTCCGGCAACCTCGACACCATCTCCGACGACCTGGACGCAACGACCAATCCACCGGCCACCCTCGCAGACGCGATTACGGCGATGAACGATGCCAGCGCAAAGCTCGCGACTGCTGCCACCCAGGTCGATCAGCAGGCCTCAGCCGTCGACAACGCTTCCGGGTCGCTGTCGTCGGCCTCCTCCGATCTCTCCGGTGCCAGCTCGGAGGTCACTGCGCTGGCGGCCAGTTCCGCCCAGGTCGCCACCAGCGCCGAGACGGTGAGCGCGGGGATCTCCACGGCCAGCTCCGGCGCCAGCACGCTGGACAGCACCCTGGGCGACCTGTCGACCCAGGCCACCGATCTGGACACCGGGATCGGCGCGCTGCAACTCACCGCCCAGCAGCTCGACGACGGGTTGACCACTGCGGAGACCGGCTCGGTCACCCTGCTCGACCAGGTCACCCAGATCGACAGCGGGACCAACCAGCTCGCCGCCGACCTGGCCGCCGGCGCGGAGCGCATCCCGACCCTGGCGAGCGAAGACCTGGACGGCACCGAGCAGGTGCTGTCCTCACCGGCCGACGTCCAGATCACGGTGGACTATCCCGCGAACGAGTACGGGCGCGGCATGGCGCCGCTGTTCTTCGGCATCGCCATCTGGGTGTTCGCCATCGCCGTGTTCCTGGTGATGCGGCCGATCTCCGGTCGCGCACTGGCCGGCCGGGCGTCCTCGTGGCGGATCTCGATGGCCGGCTGGCTGCCCGTCGTCGGGATCGCGTCGCTGGGGGCACTGCTGCTGCTGGGCATCGTCTGGGGGACGCTCGGACTCGACCCGGTCAACGTCGGCGGAGCGATCGGCGTGGTGATCCTGGCGGCCGCCTGCTTCACCGCCATCGCCCAGCTGCTGCGGACCTGGCTCGGCGCGGCCGGTTCGGCGATCACGCTGGTGCTGTTGATGGTCCAGCTGACGGCATCGGGCGGGCTGTACCCGGTCGAGACGACGCCCGCACCGTTCCGCGTCATCCACGATTTCCTGCCGATGACCTACCTGGTCGACGCCCTCCGGGTGACCTTCACCGGCGGCACCTACGCCCATCTCTGGCGCGACGTCGCCGTGCTGGCCGGGTTCCTGATCGTCGCCCTCGGATTGTGCGTCCTCGTGGTGCACCGCCGGCGTCGATTCCGGATGCACGACCTGCATCCGGCCCTGGCGTGATGTAACGCACCCCTGGCTCAGCGGGCCAGGGCTTGCGCTGGTCGTTCGCCAGGCGCATGATTGCACTCGGCAACTAGTTGCAGGTAACAAGCAACTGATCGCCCAGCCGATGTGTGAAGGAGCGCCGAACGCCGCAATGACAAGCACCCTGCCCAACACCGAACTGCCCACCACCGAAGCTCCCGCCACCCAAGTGGGCGCAGAGGTGGCCGATCCGCCCGCCGACCTGGCGGAATCGGCCGATATCGCAGCCGCCGTGATCGACCTCGTGCGGCAGTTCTCCAGCATCAAGTCCCGGGTCGTCTCCGGTCCCGAGGCCGATCACTCGCCGATGTTCCTGCTGGTGAAGTTGGCCAAGCACGGCCCGAGCCGGGCCAGCGACCTGGCAGAGCTGGTCTGTGCCGATCCGTCGACCGTGTCCCGCCAGGTCAGTTCGCTGGTGAAGTCAGGTCTGCTGGAGCGGCGATCGGATCCCGATGACGGCCGGGCCTCGATCCTGGTGCCCACCGCGCTGGGGCTCGAGAAGGTCGCCGCCTACGGTCGCCGCCGCGCCGCCGTGATGCAGCCCGTCATCGCCGATTGGTCCGCCCAGGACCGCATCGACTTGCTGCGTTTGATCCGTAAATACACCGAGGGCATCGAATCCCGCCGCGAAGAAATCGTCTCCATCCTGCTCGAACACCATGCTCGTCCAGAGCAGTGGAAGGAAAGTCACTGATGACCACCGCTCAACCGGTGAAGGTCGCCGAATCGCCGGCCGGCCTCACCCACAAACAAATCCAGGTGATCCTGCTCGGGTTGATGGCCGGCATGCTGCTGGCCGCTCTCGATCAGACGATCGTCTCCACCTCGATCCGCACCATCGCCGACGACCTGCAGGGTCTGTCCGCGATGGCCTGGGTCACCACCGCCTACCTGATCACCTCCACGGTGACCACCCCGCTGTACGGCAAGCTCTCGGACATCTACGGGCGCCGCCCGATGTTCCTGACCGCCATCAGCATCTTCATCCTCGGCTCCGTGCTCTGTACGTTCTCCACCTCGATGTACGAGCTGGCCGCGTTCCGCGCGGTCCAGGGCATCGGCGCCGGCGGCCTGTTCTCGATGGCGCTGGCCATCCTGGCCGACATCGTCCCGCCGCGGGAGCGCGCCAAGTACCAGGGCTACTTCCTGGCCGTCTTCGGCATGTCGTCGGTCATCGGCCCGCTGGTCGGCGGCTTCTTCGCCGGCACCGAGACGATCTTCGGCATCACCGGCTGGCGCTGGGTGTTCCTGGTCAACGTGCCGATCGGCATCATCGCGCTGGTCGTCGTCGCCATCACCCTGCACATCCCGCACATCCGCACCGACCACCGGATCGACTGGTGGGGCGCCGCCGCGCTGATGCTCGGCATCGTGCCGCTGCTGATCGTCGCCGAACAGGGCCGGATCTGGGGTTGGACCTCGGCCGGCGTGCTCGGGCCTGATCGCCCTCGGCATCATCGGCGTGATCGCCTTCATCATGATCGAAATCCGGATGAAGGACGAGGCGCTGATCCCGATGCGGCTGTTCCGCAGCCGGGTGTTCAGCATCGGGCTGAGCGTGAACGTGCTGGTGGGTCTTGGCATGTTCGGCGCGCTGAGCACGCTGCCGCTGTACCTGCAGCTGGTGAAGGGTGCAACACCGACCGAGTCCGGTCTGCTGCTGCTCCCGATGATGCTCGGCATCATGACCGGCTCGATCCTGTCCGGGCAGCTCACCTCCCGCACCGGCAAGTACAAGATCTTCCCGGTGATCGGTACGGCGCTGCTGGCCATCACCTTCTTCCTGATGCTGACGGTCACCGTCGACACCCCGTACTGGCAGCTGGACATCTACTTCCTGATGATCGGCGCCGGGCTCGGCCTGTGTATGCAGACGATGCTGATCGCGGTGCAGAACACCGTGCCCGCCAAGGACATGGGTGTGGCCACCTCGAGCGCCACCTTCTTCCGTCAGCTCGGTGGCACGCTGGGTGTCGCGGTCTTCCTGTCGCTGCTGTTCAGCTCCCTGCCGGACAAGGTCCAGGGCGCATTGCAGTCGGCCGGTACCACTCCCGCGTTCCAGCAGGCCGTCGGCGCGGCCGCTGCCGATCCGAACAGCCCGAGCCACGCTGTGGCGCAGAACCTGATCTCGGCCGCGCAGGGCAACGCCGCTGCCGGTTCCTCGATCGGCGATGCGCTGAGCACCGACTCGTCGTTCCTGAACAGCCTGGACCCGAACATCGCCCGGCCGTTCCAGGTCGGCTACGTCGATTCGACGCACCTGGTGTACATCATCGGCGGCATCATCATGGCGGTCGCGTTCGCCCTGGTGTTGGTCATGAAGGAGCTGCCGCTGCGCACCAAGTCAGCGCTCGACGAGCGGCTGCAGGAGCAGGCGGACCTGGACGCCGCCGAGGCTGCTGACGTCGCAGCCGGGCAGCTGCCCACCGCATCGAGCATCGAGGCGGAGGAGACGGCCATCGAGGCCCGCGACGAACAACGGGAGTCGGTCAGCACCGGTGCGCATGCCCTGGTCGGCAGCGGTGGTTCGCATGCCGCCGACTTCGAAGCACCGAACAACGGCGAGGCCGGCCGCCTCGACGCCACGAGTGAGCGGGGCAGGCACCGCGCCTGACCGCTGTCTCATCAAGACCAGAAATGCACCCTCGCCCACTCGGGCGGGGGTGCATTTCCGCATCTGGAACGGCGAGGTCAGCGCTGCCAGGCGGCGATGCGCGGCAGCTCGCGGTCGTCCACCGCCGGCACGGGGCGGCCGTCGACCACCACATAACGGCGGCGCGGTCCGGTCGAGGCAATCGACTCCACGGCGGTGACCAGTCGCCGGACGTGCTCGGTGGTGGTGCCGAGGCCGACAGAGGCACGCAGTGCCTGGCCGGTGCCGTCGTCAACCGCGCAGCCGGCAGCGCCCAGCAGGTGCCGGACCAGCGGATGGGCGCAGAAGGCGCCGTCCCGGACGCCGATGCCGTGTTCGGCCGACAGCGCCGCCGCGACCACCGACGGCTGCTGTCCGGCGATGGTGAAGGTCACCACGCCGATGCTGTCCACGGCGCCGCCGAACAGGGAATGCACGGTGACGCCTGGGATCTCGCTCAATCCGGTACGCAGGGTCTCGGTCAGGGCGTGTTCGGCACGGGCCAACGCCGACGCGGTCCGCGGTGGCCAGCGCGTGGCACGCGGTGGCCAGGGCGACGGCGCCGGGGACGTTCGGCGAACCGGCCTCGTGCCGGTCCGGCAGCGGCTTGTAGCTGGTCTCCTCACCGGTCACCGATGCGGTGGCGCCGCCGCCGACCAGGTACGGCTGGGCCGCGGCCAACCAATCCGGCCGGCCGATCAGCGCACCGGTTCCGTAAGGGGCGTACAGCTTGTGGCCGGACAGGGCGACATAGTCGACGCCCAGCTCGGTGATCGAGAACGGCCGGTGCGGAGCGAGTTGGGCGGCGTCCAACGCGACCCTGGCGCCGCGGGCGCGGGCCACCCTGGCCAGCTCGGCGACCGGCCAGATCTCGCCGGTGACGTTCGAGGCGCCGGTGATCACCAGCAACGCCGGGCCGGGGGCACGATGCCGCAGCGCGTTGTCGACGGCGTCGATCGCCTCGCGGGTGGTGCCGGGCGCGGGCAGCCGGACGACGGTCTGCCGGCGCCGGCTGTCCAGGCCCCACGGCAGCAGCGCGGCATGGTGTTCCGTCTCGAACACCACCACCGTGGTGCGGGCCGGCAGGCAATGCGCCAGCAGGTTGAACGAGTCCGTGGTGTGCCGGGTGAAGATCACCGCATCGTCGTTGCGACCGCCGACGAAGTCCCGCACCGGTTCCCTGGCGCCCTCGTACAGCGACGTGCAGATCTTCGAGTGCCAGCCGGCGCCGCGGTGCACGCTGGCGTACCGCTCCAGCAGGGCTTCGACGGTGTCCCGAACCACCCGCAGTGCCGGGGCTGATGCGCCGTGGTCGAGGTTGGCGTAGGCGATCCGGCCGCCGCCGGCCAGCGGCACGGTCACGTCGGCTCCGACGATCTCCAGTCCGGCGGCATGCGGGTGGGACACCGCCGCACCGGTGCCGAGCGGGTGGGCGGGAGCCGGCAGGGCCACCGGCCGCCGCGACGACAATGCGGAGATCAGGTCCGGTCGTTCGAGAAGAATGGTCACGACGTCTCCTACGGTCCATGGACCGTCAGGAAGACCCGAGGCCCGCGCTTGCCGACCGCACTCCGCGGTCGACCAGGTCTTCACCCGGGGCACCCCACCGCGGTTGGAGGGTTGCCGGCCAGCAAGCCGGGGCTATCTGCTGGCACTCATGACCTAGCCCGGGACAGTAGCAAAGCCGGGCCGGTTCGTCACGGGGGGTGGGATTCGGATGTGACCGGGGTCACGTGCCGCCGTGTACCACAGTGCCGGTTTCCGGTGCCGATGTCCGTTCGCCCGATGCTGATGCGACCATGGCGGTATGGCGCAGAACCCGTGGATGCCCTGGTGGCCGGGCTGGGGAGATTCGGCTCAGCAGCAGCCGCTCAGCGGTGACGTGAGTCAGTGGCTGCGGATCTTCTCCCCGACGGTGACCGTCAACGGGCGCGGCGAACCCGACCTGGAAGGTGCGATCGTCCGTGACGTCGCCACCTATGGCGCCCAGCTCGGCCCGATCACCGCCCTGGTGCTGGCCATGGCCGAGGGTGCACCGCCGCCACCCGAGGCGTTGACGAAGCTGCGCGAGATCTGCCAGGAGATCGAGACGAAGAAGGACGAGTACCGCCGCGGCGCACTGGACCGGGCGCGCGCTGCGCTCACCGAACTCGGCGAGAACGACGCGGCCGGGTTGGCGGACCTGCTGGCCGAGTTCGGCCGGAAAGGCCGGGAGACGAGTGCCGGCGACGCCTGATGAGGGGCGACCAGGCCGGCGTGCTGTAGGTTTTGGAGGTCTCCTCAGGCGTGCCGTATGCTTTCCAAGCTCCCAACGGCAAGCCGTTGGAGGCGGGTTTGACCGCCCGGCCCCCATCGTCTAGCGGCCTAGGACGCTGCCCTTTCAAGGCGGTAGCACGGGTTCGAATCCCGTTGGGGGTACGCGGTTCTCGGATCGACTAAGGTTGGTGTGAGAGCCGATGCCAAGGCCCCGTAGCGCAGTTGGTTAGCGCGCCGCCCTGTCACGGCGGAGGTCGCGGGTTCAAGTCCCGTCGGGGTCGCTGTACCGGGCCGGGTCCACGAGAGTGGGACCGGCCCGTTCTGCTGGCCAGGTAGCTCAGTCGGTACGAGCGTCCGCCTGAAAAGTGGAAGGTCGCCGGTTCGATCCCGGCCCTGGCCACCATGCCCCACCGCAGAGACGTCCTGAAAGGGACGTTTCCCCGGTGGGGTTTGGTGTTTCACCACTCCGCACGCGCCGTGCCCGTGCCCACCACCCACACAACCCCGTCTCCCCCGTCGGCCCCCGCGCTGCCCCACACCATTCCCGAGTTGATCAACCGGTAGCGGCTGCTTCCGCGCGCGGGAAAGGTGCCGTCGTGGTTGATCAACTTCGGGCAGGCAGCACATCGAGTGGACGCCGCCCTCGGGTGCCGAAGGCTCAACTGCGCAGTTGCGCGTTGAGCCGGGCGGCCTGCCGGGTGAGGTGGTCCCGTTCGGGGAGGCTGGGCGCCGACCGGGCGGCTTCGGCGTAGAGCCGGGCAGCGGTCGCCGGGTCGCCGTCACGCTCGTGCAGGTACGCCGCGACGGCGGTGTGCCGGGGCAGCGAGGGATCGAGTTCCGCCAGGGCGGCCAGGCCGGCTCGCGCGCCGTCGGCCTCGCCGACCGCAACGGCCCGGTTCAGGCGGGCCACCGGGCTGTCGGTCAGCCGGACCAGTTCGTCGTACCACTCGACGATCTGTACCCAGTCGGTCTCCTCGACCGTCCGGGCGTCGGCGTGCAGCGCGGCGATCGCGGCCTGGGCCTGGAATTCGCCCAGGCGATCCCGGGCGAGCGCCGTCTGGAGGATGTCGACGCCCTCGGTGATCAGGGCGGTGTCCCATCGGCTGCGGTCCTGCTCGGCGAGCGGCACCAGCCTGCCGTCGGGACCGGTCCGGGCAGGGCGCCGTGCGTGATGCAGCAACATCAGCGCGAGCAGACCCGCGACCTCTTCGTGGTCGATCCGGGCGGCGAGTTGCCGAGTGAGCCGGATCGCCTCGGCAGCGAGGTCGACGTCACCGGAGTGGCCCTCGTTGAAGACCAGGTAGAGCACGCGGAGAACGGTGGCGACGTCGCCGGACTGCGTGAACCGAACACCCGAGACGGTTCGCTTGGCCCGGCTGATCCGCTGGGCCATGGTCGCTTCCGGAACGAGATAGGCCTGCGCGATCTGTCGTGTGGTCAGGCCACCGACCGCGCGCAGCGTGAGCGCGACGGACGACGCCGGCGTCAGGGACGGGTGGGCGCACAGGAAGTACAGCTGGAGCGTGTCGTCCACCGCCTCGACGGGCCGGGTCCGGCTTCGCCCTCGACGCGTTCCTCTCGCCGCCGCCGGGAGGTGTCGGCGCGCGCGCCATCGAGGTACTTGCGCCACGCCGACGGTGACCAACCAGCCCTTGGGGTCGTGCGGCGGATCGTCGGGCCACACCCGCACCGCCTCGACCAGGGCGTCCTGGACGGCGTCCTCGGCCGAGGCGAAGTCGGCCCCGCGCCGGACGAGGACGCCGATCACCGCGGGAACGAGGTCCCGCAGCAGCGACTCGTTCACTCGGTGGCCGAGGGTGAATCGCTCAGGAACGGCCGAACCTCCAGCCACTCGTGGATCGGGGTGCCGCCGGGCCCCGGGGCGGCCGACAGCTCGCCCGCCAGCTGTACCGCGCGGTCCCACGACTCCACGTCGATGACGTACCACCCGGCGATCAGGTCCTTGGTCTCGACGAACGGCCCGTCGGTCACCGGTGGTCGCCCCTCGCCGTCGGACCGGACGAACGCGCCGTCCGGCCTGAGCACCTGGACGTCGACGAATTCACCCGTCTCCCGCAGCCTGGCCTCGAAGTCGCCCATGAACTGCATGTGCGCGTCGACCTCGTCCGGTGTCCACGTGTCGATCAGCGCGAAGTCAACGGTCGGGGTCGGACCACCCCGGTAGTGCTTGAGCAACAGGTACTTCGCCATCGGTTCTCTCCTTGCGGTGTACGGCCCTGGTGGCCGTGTTCGGTTCTAGGACGTTGCTGCGCGCGGATTCTCGACATCTCCCGCCTGCCGCCGCACAGTCGGTCAAGCTCGTTGGCGTTCCTGCCGGTCCCGGACCAGTTCCTCGACCGCGCTCGGCAGCGTCGTTTCGAAGTCGATCAGTTTCGCCCAGGTCGGAGTGACCACGATCCGGACCATCCCGTCGACGTAGAGCGAGCGCACCTCGGCCTCCCATTCGACCCGCTGTTCGGCCGTCATCTCGTAGCTGCTGTTCGCCTCGAGGTACTCGTCGGGGATGCCGTCGACGTAGTCCAGCTCCGCCCGGCCGCGGATCAGCAGGATCTTCGGTGGGTGCACCTCGGTGTCGATGGTCAAGGCAACCATCGGGTTGTCGCGCAGGGCGGGCAGCTTCGGTGCGTTCTTGGTGGTGCACATCACGACCTCCGACCCGTTCCAGGCGAACGCGATCGGGATGGTGCGGGGTGTGCCGTCCTTGGCGACATACGCCAGGCGCGTCAGGTCGCGGGCCAGCAGTTCCCGGCTGAGCGGTCGGTTCAGTACTTCGGTGATCTCGTTCTGCTGCATGGTTTTTCCTTCCCTGGTTCTTCATGTTGTCGTAGCGGGACGGGCAGTGCGGATCGGATCGGTCCGGTGCGGTTGCCGGCAGTGGCGAGGACCGTCAGCCGAGCGCCTCGGCCAGCGCGACGATGATGTTTGCGGGACCGCGGACGTAGCAGAGCCGGTAGCTCTCCTCGTACTGCGCGACCTCACCGATGAGTTCACCGCCGCGGGCCTGCAGGCCGGCAACAGCGGCGTCGATGTCGTCGACGGCGAACATGACGCTGCGCAGGCCCAGGGTGTTCGGTGGGTACTGCATTCCCCCGCCGAGCACCTCCGGGGAATGGAATTTGGTCAGCTCGAGCCGGCTGTGGCCGTCCGGGGTCCGCATCATCGCGATGTCGACCCGGAGGCCTTCGATCCCGTTGACCCGGTCCGCCCATGGCCCCTCGATCGGCGCCTTGCCCTCCAGCTCCATGCCGAGTTCGACGAAGAACGCAACCGCGTCCTCGAGGTCGTCGACGACGACGACCACGTGGTCCATCCGCAGAATTGTCATTGGTGCTCCCTGTTCCTTGTGCGGCACTCATTCCTTGTGCGGCACTCACGGCCGTTGTTGTTCCCAGGACGGAGCCGGCCCCTCATTCTCGACACCCGACCCCGGAAAACCTGAAGTTGATCAACCACGACGGCACCCTTCCGGGCGGCGGAATGGTGCCGAACGGGTTGATCAACTGGAGAAAGAGTCGGAGCAGGGCGTCAGGCAGCGTCGAACCTGGCGCCCCGCGCCTGTTCGGCGAGTGCGGTGATCCGGCTCATGATCACCTCGGTGGCGGCGCGAAAGGCGTCCGCATCGTCGGTGCGGGGAACGCTGGAAAGATCGACCGGGTCGCCCACCACCAGCCGGACCGTGTGCCGGTGCCAGATGTGCTTGACACCGGGACGCGGCCCCCACATCCCGACCGGGATGACGGGCACCTCAGGGTGCTGCAACGCCAGCCGGGCGGCTCCGGTCTTGCCGGGGCCGGGCCGAAGGTCGGGCGCGGAGCTGAAGTGTCCCTCGGGGTAGAGGCAGACGACATGCCCGCGATCGATCTCCCGGCTCGCCGCCGCCAGCGAGTCGGCGGCCCGGTCCGAACCCCGGAACACCGGTATCTGCCGTGCAGCACGCAGCACCCGTCCGACGAGCGGCCAGGTGAAAACCTCCGCCTTGGCCAGGAAGTGGGGGAACCGGTGGTGACCGGTGATCAACCGGGCCATCGCCAGGGTCTCGGTGGACGACAGGTGGTTCGCGACGATGATCGCCGGCCCGGTCGCCGGGATGTGGTCGACCCGTTCGTAGCGGACCCGGTGCACGACCTTGGCGCCCAGCGCGATACCGAGAAAGCCGATGATCGTCCGGATCGGGCGCTGCTCGGGCCAGTGCAGCCGGCTGCGCAGGCTCCCGCTTTTCGGCTGCGGGGCAGCCGGTGGTGGAGCATCGTGGTGGTTCGCCGGAGGGATCATGACTGGGGGATTATGACTGGCGGGTTCGCCCGGGACCGCCGATGACGGCCGATCTGATGATGTCGAGGCAAGCCGGACCATGCAAAGGAGCGCTCGTGACCGCCGTCCACACCGTGATCGATTCGCCGGTCGGCGAGCTGACACTGGTGGCGTCCCGGCCGGGAGTGCTCTCCGGCGTCTACTTCCCGGACACGTCCGGCGTCCCGACCAGGACTCGTTCGGGACCCGTGACGACGCCGCCTTCGCCGAGGCCGCTGCCCAGCTGGCCGAGTATTTCGACGGCAGCAGAACCGATTTCGAGCTGTCGCTGGCGCCGCGGGCGAACGTCTTCCAACGCAAGGTCTGGGCCTTGCTGGTGCAGATCCCCTATGGGCAGACCAGGACCTACGGCCAGCTGGCCACCATGCTGGGTGACCCGGGTCTGGCCAGGGCGGTCGGTGCGGCCAACGGCCAGAACCCGCTGTCGATCATCGTGCCCTGCCACCGGGTGGTCGGTGCCGACGGGAAGCTGACCGGCTACGCAGGCGGGCTCGAGCGGAAGGCGTTCCTGCTCGACCTGGAGACCCCGGCCGCCCTCCGGAGTGCTCGGCTGTTCTGAGTGCCGAACCCGAACGGGGGAGGCGGTCCTTCGCATCGAACGTGAAACCCTCGCTCTGCCGGGGCGCCTTGCACCCGGAACGGGTCAATGCTGGCGAGCGACACCGCGCTCGTCGGCTGCAGCGATTACCCTCGGTGTGTGACGCAGTCAGCGGGGGGACCGCCGGCGAGGCCCAGTCCCGACCATCAGATCGCACCGGCAACCGGTGCACCACCGGCGCGCCCGCCGCGCAATCCGGCAGCGGTTCCCGCCGGCGACGCCCCGGAGCGACCGCCGCGACCTCCCCGTGGCTCCACCGTGCGATCCCCGTTGGATGCGCTGCCGACGCCTGCCCCACCGTCAGTCCGGTTCTCGCTCGGGGCGTGGCTGGCCAGCTGCATCTTCCCGCTGATCGCGGTGACGTACGCCTTGTCCAGGATGAGCGACGTCCGGGCCCACCAGCGGGCGATCGCCCTTGCCGAGACTCCCGACTCCACCGCGACGTCGCTGGACCGGGTGGTCAACGTGACCGTCTGGATCGCGCTGGCCGCGATGATCCTGCCGGTGATCATCGAGGTCGTCTTCGCGATCCTGATGGTGAAACGGGTGGCCTGGGCACGCATCGGACTGCTGGCGATCGGCGTCCTGGCGGTGCCGGCGTCGTTGATCGCCGTCGACGCGCTGTCCGACGATCAGGCCGTCACCAATCGGACCTGGGTGGTGGTCGGGGTCGGGATCCAGGCCCTGCTGGCGCTGATCGGCGCCATCCTGATGTACCGGCGGGAGGCGAACGTCTGGTTCAACACCAGACCCAAACCCACCCCGGTGACCACGCCCTACCCGGAACTCGCGGATCGCAAGGGATCGGCGCCGGCGGCCGACCGGCCGACTCCCGTTGCCGGGAAACCGATCCCGCCGCCGACGAAACCGGATCGCACCTGACGGATCTGCTTTGACGGATCTGCTCCTGACGGATCGCGCCTGGGCTCGGCCCGATGCGGCCAGGCCAGGCTCGGTCGGCGCGGTCAGTGCCGCACGCCGGCCAGCACGCCTTCGCAGCTGCGGGTGACCACCCGGCAGGCCGACGCCGTGGTGCGATCGGTCAGCGGGCTCTCCGCCCGCTCCCGCCAACGCCGCAGGGCATCGGTCGCGGCCTGCTGGATGTGGGTCGGTGATGCCCCACGTTCGAGGCCGACCCTGACCTCGGCAGCCGTCCCGAAGCCGCCCAGCAGCCGCTCGGCCTCGGTGGCGGCGTCCGGGGACAGGTCGACCCCGGGTGCCCGCAGCGCGGTCAGCAGCCGGAGTTCCTTGAACTCGTGCGCACCGGCGAGGATCCGCTCGACCTCGTCGGCCAGCACCTGGGTGCCGGGAAGAGGCTGTTCCCGGAGCACCCGGTCCAGTGCCAACAGCGCCGTCCGGGCCTTGAGCAGATCGCGACGTTCGGTGAACTGCACCGCCAGCAGCCGCCGGAGCTCGTCCAGCCCGCTGCGTTTCACCAGGTCCGCGGCCAGGGTGGTGGCGTCCCGGAGGCCCGCCCTGATCATGGTGATCGACAACCGGACCCCGAACACGCCGAACCGGCTCAGCAGTTGCTCCCGGACCTCCGGCTCGACCGTCACCGGTGCATCGCTGCGGACGAACCGATCGACGGACAGCAGCAGGGATTCGGTGACGTCCCTCGGGTAGTCGGCCAGGGTCCGCAACGCCTCGAACTCCGCCTGCCGCAGCGTCCGTCCGGTCTGGGCGAGCAGTCCGACCACCGGGACGACGGTCTGGCACAGCTGCCGGACCATCGGGTCGTCGCTGTACCGCCGGGCAACGCGTTGCGCCGACACCAGGGCATCGAGCCGTCCCGCACCGATCTCATCGGCCCTGGAGAGCACCCCCACGGTGTTCACCATGGTCGCCCGCCCGGCCGCCTGGTCGTGGAACGACTCCAGGAACCGCACGTCGCTGGAGTGCAGGTGCCGCAGCAGGTAGACGATCGCGTCCGCCGCCGACGGCTCGTCGCTCGGCGTCAGGAAGGTGGTCGTGCGGTCCGACACCTCGGTGGAGAGCGAGTCGATCCCGGGAGTGTCGATCAGCGTGTTGGCCTGCAGGCTGCGCGAGGGCCACTGCACCAGCAGCCGTTCCACCTCTTCGAAGGTGCGGCCGCCGAGGGAGATGCTGAGCTTGCCGTCGACCCGCCGGACCGGCAACGACCGGGTGCGACCGCCGTCCACGATCATGCTGACCCGTGGGGTCGCGGCGTACTCGTACCAGGTCACCACCTTGGTGCACTCGCCAGCGTCGGTCGGTGCGATCTCCTCGCCCACCAGCGCGTTGAGCAGGGTCGACTTGCCGGCCTTCATCTTCCCGGCGATGGCGACCCGCAGCGGTTCGTCGACCCGGTCCAGGTGCTGCTTGAGGACGGCGACGGCCTGGGGGTGATCGGCGTAGGCCGCGGTGGCATCGGTCAACAACCCGCGCACCGCGGCGGGTCCGGTCCGCTGGGCCGAGCTCATGCAGCGAGTTCCTTCTTGACCCGGGCGCCCGGGAGCAGCACCGTCGTCTGCTTCTGGATTCCTTCGATCTGGGTCAGCTTCAGCTTCAGCTCGGTGATCCGCCGATCCCGGTCGGCCACGCTGGTCTTGGCCGCCCGCTGCGCGGCGTCGATCGAATCGGACAGTGACCGATGCAGCTCTTCGGCGATCTCGCCGAAATGATCCCGCAGCGTCCGCTGCACCTGCCGGAGCCGATCCTTGGCCTGTTTGATGACGTGCAGGGAGACGTCGTCCATCTGTCGCCGGACGATGTTCTTGGCCTCGTTCTGTCGCCGGGCCACCCGGTTCTGTCGGTCGTCCCGATAGGCCTTGACGCCGAGCATCACCCCGGCGCCGAGCGAGAACGGGTTCAGCAGCGCCATTCCCATCGCGCCGGTGAGCAGTCCGAACATCAGCACGCCACCGTACGACCCGCGCATCCCGATCAGGATCTTGCCGCCCATGGTCGTCCGGTCCCTTGGCACGTCCCCGAGATCGGCCACCGGATCGAGCACGCCCGCGGTGTCGGACACCAGCACCTGGGGGAGGCCGTTCGCGCCGCTTTCGGCGAAACATTCCGAGACCTGACCGGCCAGCCATTCCGATCTCTCGTGTGCCCAGACGAAGTTGTCGCCGACGGCGGCGGCGGTCCGCTGCATCAGCCATTCGGAGAACTGGGCCCAGATATCGCCGGGGTCGGCCGCGTCGATGATCGCCTCGGCCTCTCTGGTGATGATTCTGGAGCGATCCCGGAAGTCGTATTCGATGTCGGCGATCAGATCCGTGATGCCGTCGTTCAACACGTTCTGCCACCGCGCCGACCGCTTTCGCAGGGCATTCGCCTTGCTCCGCGCCTTTTCCAGTTCGGCGACGAATTCCTGATTGTGGGCCGGGTCGCGAAGGGCCGCGATCTCACCCTGAATGGCGAGCGACAGGTGCTCGGTGACGTATTGCACGTCATTGACAACCGATCGCTGTGCCAGGTCGGACGTCCGGGCGAGGACGTTCTGCTGCAGATGATCGGACAGCGCCCGAAATCCCGATTCGACGTTGAGTTCGGCGTCCTTGGTGTCGAGCGCGTGAATTCGCAGCGTGGACGAGACGGGCAGCAGTGGTGCGTCGATGCCGGCCTTGAGCAGATGTTGCCGATCGAGTTCGGCGACCGTGCGCCACTGCGGGTACAGATCGGTCTTCGTCAGCACGCAGGCCACGTTCGGGCAGAGCTTCATCGCCTGCCGCAGGAAGCTGATCTCCGGCTCGGAGTACTCCTGGGCGGCATCGCTGATCATCAGCACCGCATCCGCGGTCGGCAGAGCGGCGAGCGTCGCCGCTGAGTGGGCCGAACCGATGCCGCCGACGCCGGGGGTGTCGACGATGACCAGTCCGCCGGCCAGGAATCGCCGGGGCAGCGTGACCTCGGCGAAGGACAGTTTCCGTTCGTTGCTCGGATTTCCGGCCTCGGCGACGTACTTCGACAGCTCGTCGACGGGGACGGAGCGCCGTTCGGTGGGTCTCATCGGGCGGGTGATGTCGTCGCCGGCGGGTGCGCCGGTGATCTCGCCGAAGACCAGGGTCGCCGAGGTGGCTTCGCCATGACGCACGACCGTCGGCACCGACGTGGCGATGTCGTCGTCGATCGGGCAGATGGTGGTGCCCAGCAATGCGTTGACCAGCAGGCTCTTGCCCTGCTTGAACTCGCCGACCACCAGCACCCGGACGCTCGGATCGGCCAACCGTCGCTGGGTGTTGGTCAGCCGATCGGTGAGGTCCTTGCGGTCCGCCCCCTTGGCGACGGCGAGCGCTCGTTCGACCAACTGCCCCAGTGCTTCCACGACCGCAACTCCCTCGGCGTTGTGCTTGCTGCGCGGCTCATCCCCGGTGCCACCCGCGCTTCGTGCTGTGCCCATCTGTCGTGCTGTGCCCTCGTGCCGTACCCCGGTCACCTGCCATGGTCCGGTGCACCACGGCCCGAGCGCAACCAACCCCGCGAACCCATGGGGTCCGCGGGGCCGGTCGAGCAAGGCTGACTACAGGGAAACGTCGGCGGTGTTGTCCGAGAAGTTGTCCGAGAAGTTGTCGTCGAACGAGTCGTTCACGGAGTTGTCCGAGTTATCGCTGTTGTCGCTGTTGTCCGAGTTATCCGAGTTGTCGCTGTTATCGGAGTTGTCGGTCCAGTCGTTGCTGGAGTTGTCGGTCCAGTCAGCGCTGCTGTTGTCGCTGTTATCGCTGTTGTCCGAGTTGTCGCTGTTATCGGAGTTGTCGCTGTTGTCGGTCGCGGTGAACGAGTCCGAGACATCGACCGAGTTATCGGAGTTGTCGCTGTTATCCGAGTTATCAGAGTTATCTGAATTATCCGAGTTATCGCTGTTGTCGGAGTTATCAGAGTTATCTGAATTATCGGAGTTGTCGCTGTTGTCCGAGTTATCGGAGTTATCCGAGTTGTCGGTGGAGAAATCGTTGCCGTTGAACGAATCCGAGACGTCGACCGAGTTATCGGAGTTATCGGAGTTGTCGCTGTTATCCGAGTTATCCGAGTTGTCGCTGTTATCGGAATTGTCGTTGTACGAGTCGTTGACGGAGTTGTCGGAGTTATCCGAGTTATCCGACTGATCGTTGTACGAATCGTTCACCGAGTTATCGGAGTTGTCCGAGTTATCGGAGTTGTCGCAGTTATCCGAGTTGTCATTGAACGAGTCGGCGGCGTTGCCGGTGTCGTTCCCGTTGCCGACCACCACGTTGGTGGCGCCGGCCGCACCACCCAGCAGCGATCCGTCGTTGTCCTGCAGGTTGCCGGTGCCGTAGGCGACGTCGCCGTCGTTGCCGACGATGTTGTCGCTGCCGACGACCGTGCCGGCGTTCTGCGCCACGTTGCCGTCGCCGACGACCGAATCGCGGATGCTGGTGTTGCCGACGGCGTTGTCGTTGCCGACGATGTTGCCGTCGCCGATGAAGCCGTTGCCCAGGACGTTGCCGCTACCGGTGGTGATGGTGCCGTCGATGTTTCCACCTGCGGCCACCGCGCCGGCGCCTGCGGCCAGCACCGAGTGGTTGTCGAAGGTCTGGTTGACATCGCCGAGCGCCGTGATCGACTGGTTCACGGACTGATCGGTGATCACGTCGCGGTCGTCGATCGTGTAGTAGCTGTAGTTGTTCAGGATGTTGGTGATCGCCTGGGCAGCGGTCGGGGTGTCGGCGAGCGCGGCCGGGGACGCTGCTGCTGCCGCGGCCGGAGCGGATCCGCCGCTGACCGTCGGGCTGCCGCTGGTGTTGTAGTTGCGATCGAACGATCCGCCCGACGCGTTGGTGTTCCCCGAGTCGTTCACCGAGTTGTCGGAGTTGTCGTTGTACGAGTCGTTCACAGAGTTGTCGCTGTTATCGGAGTTATCGCTGTTGTCCGAGTTATCAGAATTATCTGAGTTATCAGAATTATCCGAGTTATCAGAGTTGTCGCTGTTATCCGAATTATCGCTGTTGTCCGAGTTATCGGAGTTGTCGTTGCCCGAGTCGGTCGCCGTGTTGACGGTCACCGGCGCGTAGTCGAGGACGAGCGGCAGGACCGCTTCGACGTCCTCCGGGTAGATGCCGGCGAGGCCGGCGTCGGACAGTGCCTGCTGAGGATCCGCGTAGAAATCCTCTGCGGCCTCCTGGTCACTGAGCAGACTCAGGATCAGGTTGAGTAGTGCGTTGGAACTGTCGAGTACCACGGCGTTCCCCCTCGGGGTCAGTGCAGGACGGGTGCCCTGCTCCAGATGAACGCTAGGAGCCACGGACGGCGGTTTCATCGGGACTTTTCCCGCGACTTATCGCTACCTCGTGGGGGGTTATCGGCCACCTATCGGTGAGGGTCGTGTCCGAAATGACCGAATGCCACTAGGCCAATGCGGGGATCTCATCACTCAACGTGAGCACTAGGGGAATTTTCTCGGAACGCTCTCCCTAATGGGGGATTGTTACGGTACGGTTTCCGAAGCCGCGGGGGGCAACTGCAGGTCGGCAAGGGGTTGAAGATGGGGTTTGCAGTCGGCGTGGACTTCGGTTCCACCAAGACCAAGGTGGCGATAACCAAGTGGGACAACGACTCTGGTCCAGCGGCTGAGTGCCTCCGGGTGGCCGCCGCCATTCCCTCTGTGGTGTTTCTCGGGGAACAGAACGAGCTGGCCATCGGAGAACATGCCCAGAAGCTCGGGGCGACCGACCCCCATCGGGTTATCCGGGATTTCAAGCGTCGGGTCGGTGACTCGGTCCCGATCATCGCCGACGGATGGAGTGAATCGACAGAGTCGGTTGTTGCCGCATTCGTCCGGCGGATCGTCGATGAGATCTCCGACGAGCAGAACGCGACTCCGGACCTTGTCGCCCTCGCCTACCCCGCACATTGGGGCACTTACAAGCAGGCGCTGATCGCCGGCGCGCTGCGCGATGCCGGCCTTGCCGAGGTACTGCTGGTCACCGAACCGGCGGCGGCCATCACCGACGCCGCGTTGCCGGCCACCGGGGGCGTCGAGACCGTCCTGGTCTACGACTTCGGTGGTGGCAGTTTCGACGCCGCGGTGATGACCCGATCGGCCACCGGCGAGTTCCGAACTGTTGGAATCCCCCAAGGGCTCGACTGGCTCGGCGGCGACGATTTCGACCAGGCGATCTTCTCCCGGGTTCGCGACGGCGTCCGGTTGACGGACACGGTTCCGGCCGATCCGGAAATCCTGACCCAGATGAGCCGGCTGCGGGAGGCCTGCACCCAGGCCAAGGAAACCCTCTCCCTGGACACCGAGGTCACCATTCCGGTCGCCACCACCCGGTACCGGACCAGGTTCCGGTTGGTCCGCGCCGAGTTCGACGAGCTGATCAGGGACGCGATCGAGGACACCCTGGACGCGGCAAGAGCGCGTGATCGGCTCTGCCGGACTGTCGGTTCCCGATATCGATGCGATCGTGCTGGTGGGTGGGAGCTCGCGGATACCGCTTGTCGCACAGATGATCTCGGCCGAGTTCTCGTTGCCGATCGTGGTCGACCCCCGTCCGGAGGACTCGATCGCGCTGGGCGCCGCCCGGCTCGCCGTCGAGTGCCTGCAGGCAAGGCAGGCGGCCCTGCTGCCGAACGCCGCTTGTTCAAGAGCCGATCGTGCAAGAGCCCGCCGTCGAATCACCCGTTCCGACGATTCCCCCGTCGTCGAATCGAACGCCGCCTGAATCGACACGTTCCGGGGATGTTCGCTGCCCGCGGATCCGCGGCCTTCGGTCACCGGCGACTGCAGTGCCGGCCCCAGTGCGGACGCCCCTCGGAACCGACGACGTCGACCTGCCCCCGGAGGTCACCGATCAGGACGCAGTCTGGACCGTCATTCCGGACGAGGAGGTAGACGGAACCCGTCGTCACCACCTGCCGGCACCCGTACCGCCGGGAGTCGGTGACGAAACCCCTGCCGGGCGAATGAATGGTCCGGACCGTGGTCTGCACCGTCATCGGGCGCGCCGCCGCTACGGCCTGCGGACGGCCGGGATCGTCGCGGCTGCTGCCGGCCTGATCTTCGCCGGTTCGTCGCTGGCCGCCTCCCAGGCAGCGGATTCCAATGTTCCCGAACAGACGCAGACCGGCGACGCGGTCAGCACCACGTCCCCGGCGGCCACACCGATCGCGCCCACTCCGGTGGGCACCACTCCGCGGGCCGCCACCGCCGAGCCGACCAGACCGGCCGGGGTGGCGCGCGCGGGCACAGCCGTGCAGCCGCGATCGACGACATCGACCTCGACCGGCGGGGCAGGTGGGGTCGATGCCCCGGCCATCGTGATCGACAAGACCGAGCTGGGGGGATGACGATGGTGCCCGCAGAGAGCAGCCCGACCCCGGTCGTCCCGGCCGCCGTGGCCGGAATCAGCAAGGCAGAAGCGTTACTGGCCAGGGTCCGATCCGATCCGACCGCCGGCCTGGTCACCGGGGTGCTCGGCCCGGGCGGTTGCGGAAAGACGCCGCTACTGGCGGCGCTGCGCACGGAGTTCGAGACCGCGGGTGTTCCCGTGGTGGACATCGACGGGGTGCTCGCCGGAACCGGTCAACCCGGCGCCGTCGTGCTGGTGGACGACGCCCACGTCCTTTCCCCCGACGTCCTCCAGGACCTCCGACGGTTGACGGAGGAGCACGGCATCCGGATGGTGGTCGCCTTCCGCCCGTGGCCGCGCCCACCGGCGCTCACGGCGCTGGCATCCGTCCTGCGCCGGCACGGCCCGCTGACGGTGTTGCAACCTCTCGGTCGCGAGGAGGTCGGCCGTCGAGCGGAAGCGGTGCTCGGAACGACGTTGCGACCGGCCATGATCGACACCCTGACCGAACAGACCGGCGGACGGCCGCGGGTGTTGGACGAGGTGCTCTACACCCTGCAGGAAACCGGCCTGGATCAGCCGGAATCCCCGGCCGCGCTGCCGGCGGAGGTGGTCGACCGGCTCCGGTTCATGGTCGAGGACCTCGACGGCACGACGCGGTCGTTGCTGCTCGCCGTCGCCGCCGGCGCGAAGCTCGAAACGGCTGTGCTGTCGGCACTTCTCGACCTCGACGCGACGCTGGTCCGGGAGGCGGTCGACCGGGCCGGCGCCGGTGGCCTGCTGCTCGGCGATGGGCGGCTGATCCCGCTGCTGCGCAGCGCCCTGCTCAGCAGCGAGCCGGTCGAACGGACTCGCGACATCCAGGTCAGTCTGCTCGACATCCACGCCGGGCTCGGTCACGACGTGCTGCCGGTTGCGCGGGCCCTGGCCAGGAGCGGGATCCGCAATCCACCGGCCGCCGCCGTGTTGATCGACGCGGCGGACACCCGACTGCGCACCGAACCCGAGACGGCTTTGGCGCTGTACTCCGACGCCATCCGGGCCGGCGCGCCGGCGTCCGAGCTGGCGGTGCGCCGGGCAGAGGCCGCCGTCTGCGTCGGGCGTCTGGACGACGCGTTGCGGTTGGCCGATCCGGTGCTGGGATCGGTGGATCTGCCCGATCTCGCGCGCGCGATCGATGTGGTCGCGACAGTGATGGCACATCGGGGTCAGCTGGGTCGGGCGGCCGAGTTGTACCGCTGGCTCGGGCCCGACCGCATCGGCGCTGCCGCACCGATGGCCGAGTTGGCCCTGCTGGCGACCGGTGAGCCAGCACAGGCGAAGGCCGTCCGGGATTCCGCCGCGCACCGCCGATCACCCACGATGCTCGGCGGCGCGATGGCGTTGATCGCCGAGGGCATCGAGCATTCGCTCACCGATTCGTACACCTCCGCACTGTCCGCACTGAGCCGGGCGACGTCGATGGTGGAATCGCTCGGCTGCACCTCGTTGCTGTTGGATTCGCCGGCAGCACTGACCGGGCTCGTCGCCATTCACGTCGGCGAGTTCGAACTCGCCGAATCGGTGTTGCGGCGGGCGGTGGACCACCACGCCGGGGGAGCGATTGCGCAGCCCCGACACCTGCTGTTGTTGGCCTGGATCGCGATGGTCCGGGGCAACCACGCCGAGGCGAGCGCTCTGTTGACCCAGGCGCTGCCGCCGGGATCAACGGCCGAAGCGCGCGACGAGACGTTCGCGACCGCCGTCCGGGTCGGGCTCGCCCGCCGGGCCGGCGACGTCGCGGTGCTGGCGCAGACCTGGCATCAGGCACGGGAGGTCATCCTCCGGCAGCCGGTCGACCTCTTCGTCCTGCTGCCGTTGGGCGAGTTCATGATCGCGGCCGCCCAGGTGGGTGAGTCAGAACTCCTCGATGCGCACGTCAAGCAGGCCTGGTTGCTGCTCGGTGTGCTCGGCGATCCGGGCCTGTGGTCGAGCCCCCTGCAGTGGTGCGCCGTGCAGGCCAACATCGTCACCCACACCACGGAGGGCATCGCTCCGCTGTCCGAGGCCATGGACCAGGTCACCTCGCACAACGGTTACGGCCGGGTGCTGGCGGCCGCGACCGCCGCCTGGATGGACGTGCTGACCGGGGAGGTCGACGTCGACCGGCTGCAGCAGACGGCGGTGGCGCTGCAGGGCTACGGACTGGGATTCGAGGCGGCGCAACTGCTCAGCGAGGCGGCCACCCGCGTCCCCGATCGCCGGTCGACCACGACCCTGCTGCAGTTGGCGCGGGGACTGCACCATCTTCCGGACCACGACCAGCTCGCCATGCCACATCCGGCACGTCAGGAAACCCCGGCGCCCGCTCTCGCCCGGCCCGAGGGGCTGCCGGCCCAGCGACGGCCGGAAAACCGGACCGGCGGCGAGGTGCCGGGCAACCACTCGTCGGCGTCGGCCACCCTCAGCGGCCGGGAACTACAGGTGGCCCGGTTGCTGCTGCGCAACCAGACCTATCGGGAGATCGGCGAACGGCTGTTCATCTCGCCGAAGACCGTGGAGCACCATGTTGCGCGGATGAAGCAGCGGATCGGTGCCAGGCGGCGATCCGATCTGTTCTCCGAGCTCCGGGTACTGACCGAGGGATCAGACTGACCCCTTCCGCCGACCCGTCGCTGCCTTGAGCACCGACGGGAGGGGGATTCTGGGTTCGTCATCGCTGCCGGCAGTGGGATTGTCATGGAGCGCGCTGATCGCCGTCGACGACTCGGCGACGATCAGCCGCATCGCCGCTTCGGCCGCCGCGCCGTCCCGCCCCTGGATCGACGAGGCGACCACCCCGTGCAAGCGGATCGCCTCCGGTTCGGCCACCGTCGGCATCAGGGAGTGACGGGTTCGGCCGGCCAACACCTCGACCACCACGTCGGCCAGCCCGGCGAGCATCGGGTTGCCGGAGGCCAGCAGCATCGTGCGGTGAAAATCCGAGTCGTGGGTGAGGTAGCGCTCGGCATTGGCCGAGCGGGCGGTTGCCGACATGCCGATGACGGCGGCGGTCAACGCACCGCATTGCGCGGCGGAGGCGTGATCCGCGGCCAGCCGGGCGGCCAACGGCTCGATGGCCGACCGCAGTTCACTGAGCGATTGAAGATGGCCCAGCCGGTCCGGTCCGGCCAGTCGCCAGCGAATGATGTTGGGATCGAACGAATTCCATGATTCCGGCGGCAACACCGTGATGCCGACCCGACGCCGGGAGCTGATCAGTCCCATCGACTCGAGCACCCGGACGGCTTCGCGAACGACGGTTCGGGAAACGCCGAGCTGCTCGGCGGCGTCATCGGCCACGATCCGGGTGCCGGGAGGCAGCGATCCCGAGACGATGTCCCACCCCCAGCGGTGGACGACCGAGTCGTGCAGCTGTTGGGGAACGGAGTCGCTCACCGCGCAAGTATGCAGGATCCAGGGCTCACAGATCGCATACATGTGATCCGAATGAGTGAATCATATGGTTATTAGAGGGACGAAGCTCTTGCTTTCATCAGGTGAATAGCCCAGTCTTTGGTCAGTCGTAGACGCTCGCATCTCTGTCGGGCGCTTCCCCACTGATCACCGGAGACCAGATGACAGCCCCGACCTTGATGGCAGCAGCCACCGACCCGATCGTGCCCAGCGGTAGCAATGCCCAGCTGATCCTTGCCGCGATCGGCGGCATCGCCGTGATCGTGCTGTTGATCACCTGGCTGAAACTGCACGCCTTCCTGGCCCTGATGATCGGTGCCATCGGCGTCGGCATCGCCGCCGGGCTGGGTGCCATTCCGTCGGTCGACGCCTTCGCCAAGGGATTCGGCGACACGATGGGTGGTGTCGGCATCCTGATCGGCCTCGGCGCGATGTACGGCAAGCTGCTGGCCGATTCCGGCGGCGCCGATCGGATCGTCGACACGTTGGTCAACCGGTCGAGCGTCAAGATGCTGCCCTGGATGATGGCCCTGGTCGGCGCCCTGATCGGGCTGCCGATGTTCTTCGAGGTCGGCCTCGTGCTGCTGATGCCGGTGATCATCCTGGTGGCCCGTCGGTCGGGTCAGCCGTTGATGCGGATCGCCATCCCGACCCTGGCCGGTCTTTCCGCGATGCACGGGCTGGTACCGCCGCACCCCGGCCCGCTGGTCGCGATCAGTGCGCTCGGCGCCAACCTGGGGCTCACCCTCGCGCTCGGCGTCCTGGTCGCCATCCCCACCGTCATCATCGCCGGTCCGGTGTTCAGCAAGTTCGCTGCGCGGTGGGCCCCCGTCCCGGTCCCTGATCTGTTCGTCACCGCCGAGGACGAGGGCGTCGACGTCAGCACCAGGGCGCGTCCGACCTTCGTCGCGGCCCTGGTCAGCATCGGCATCCCGGTCGTCCTGATGCTCACCAGTGCGCTGACCGACATCATCTGGGCAGGGTCGGAATCGCCGGCGAAGAAGGTCATCGATTTCCTGGGCAAGCCGGCCATCGCCCTGCTGATCGCGGTCATCGCCGGGATCTTCATCCTCGGTCGCGGCGGCAAGATGAACCGGGACGCCATCGCCGAATCCCTGGAGAAGTCACTCCCGCCGATCGCCGGCATCGTCTTCATCGTCGGCGCGGGTGGCGGGTTCAAGCAGGTGCTGATCACCACCGGTATCGGCCAGGTCATCGCCGATGCCGTCGAGGGCAGCTCGCTGTCGGTGCTCTTCCTGGCCTGGTTGGTGGCGGTCCTGGTGCGCGTCGCCACCGGTTCGGCCACGGTCGCCACCATCACCGCCGCCGGCATCCTGGCCCCGGTTGCCGAAAATCTGAGCAGCCCGCACGTCGCGCTGATGGTGCTCGCCATCGGTGCCGGGTCGCTGTTCCTCTCGCACGTCAACGACGCCGGATTCTGGCTGGTCAAGGGCTACCTGGGTACCAGCATCGGGCAGACACTGAAGACCTGGACCGTGATGGAGTGCCTGATCTCGGTCTGCGGCCTGATCGGCGTGCTGCTGCTCAGCATCGTCATCTAGTCGCCGGACACCGATCGAACGACCCGCAAGAGAACAATTCGAAGACCACCGGACACCGATTCAACGAAGGGGAGCAACATGACCGTCGACGTTCACGCCCAGCAACCGGTCCTGGTCATCATGGGGGTGTCCGGATCCGGGAAGTCGACGGTGGCCGGGCATTCTCGCCGGCCAGCTCGGCTGGGACCTGGAGGAGGGTGACGACCTGCATCCGGCCGCCAACGTGGCCAAGATGCAGGCCGGAATCCCGCTGACCGACGAGGACCGCTGGCCCTGGCTCGACAAGGTGGCGGACTGGATCAACGAGCACACCGCCGCCGGGCTGCCGGGGATCATCACCTGCTCTGCCCTGAAACGGATCTACCGGGACCGGATGCGCGGCGACAACGTGGTCTTCGTCCACCTGGCCGGCAACAAGGACACCATCGCGAAGCGGTTGAACGCCAGGCTCGATCACTTCATGCCGACCACGCTGCTCGATTCGCAGATCAACACGCTCGAACCGCCGGGGACCGATGAGAACACCCTGGTGGTCGATCTCGGCCGCCGACCGGCCGAAGAGGCGGCCGAGATCATCGAGCGGCTCGGACTGCAGGCGGAGGCCGGGTCGTCGACCTTGGGCTCCACCCACCCGGGGGCGTCGTCGGCGCCGCCGCTGGCCGACTTGTGGCATCGCCAGCAGGGCGCCGAGTAGCAGGTGCATCGGACCCTGATTCGGAACATCAGGGACAAACCCGATATCGCCGGCAGTACCTCTTGGCCTAGCGTCGGGCGGAACCCCCACCGATGGAGCGCCGACGATGACCCATGCCGACACCACCGCCGCCGCCCGTGCCGTTGACCTGACCAAGGTCTACGGCACGGGCGATACCCAGGTCCGCGCCCTCGACGGGGTGAGCGTCGAGTTCTGGCCCGGCCAGTTCACCGCGATCATGGGCCCGTCCGGGTCCGGCAAATCCACCCTGATGCACTGCCTGGCGGCCCTGGACGACGCCACCTCGGGGCAGGTGTTCGTCGGGGACGGCCGACCTCACCTCGTTGGGCGACAAGGAACTCACCAGGATCCGTCGCGACCGCATCGGCTTCGTGTTCCAGTCGTTCAACCTGGTGCCCACCCTCACGGCCATCGAGAACATCACGCTGCCGATGGACATCGCCGGCCGCAAGCCCGATCAGCAGTGGCTGGACACCGTGATCAGCACCGTCGGCCTCGGCGATCGGCTGGGCCACAAGCCGAGCCAGCTCTCCGGTGGCCAACAGCAGCGGGTGGCCTGCGCCAGGGCGCTGGCCGGTCGGCCGGACATCGTGTTCGCCGACGAGCCGACCGGCAACCTGGATTCGGTCGCCGGGGCAGAGGTGCTGGGGTTCCTGCGGCGGTCGGTCAAGGAGTTCGGCCAGACCGTCGTGATGGTCACCCACGACCCGGCCGCCGCCGGATACGCGGACCGGGTGCTGTTCCTGGCCGACGGGCAGATCGTCGACGAGATGACCGAGCCCACCGCCGACCGGGTGCTGGACCGGATGAAGGGCTTCGATCGCCCAGCACCAGGCCGCCGCCCGGTCCGAGCAGACACGGTGTCCTGAGGTGTTCCGGGCAACCCTGAAGAGCCTGTTCGCCCACAAGCTGCGGATGGGGATGAGCGCGTTCGCGATCGTCCTCGGGGTGGCGTTCGTGGCCGGCACCTTGATCTTCACCGACACGCTGAGCAGCAGCTTCAGCCAGCTGTTCGCGCAGACGGCGCCGGATGTCACGGTGCGTCCCGCGCAGGCGGCGCGGCAGCCTCCGGCGGGTTCACCGGCGCCGACTCCCGAACGGTGCCGGCAGCCGCCGTCGACGAACTGGCCGCACTGGACGGGGTCGAACGGGCCGACGGCAACATCACCAACCAGGGCACCTACATCATCGGCAAGGACGGCAAGGTCGTCGGCAGCGGCGGCGGGGCGCCCGGCATCGGCGGGAACTTCAGCGATGCGCCGGCCGCCGACGGTTCGGCGATCGTCACCGTGCACCCGGCGGCGCCGCCCCGGACGGCCCGAATCAGGTCGTCATCGACGAGAAGTCCGCCGCAACAGCTGGTTTCCAGCTCGGCGACACCATGCAGCTGGTCACCACCGGCGCCGAGCCGGCGGTCACCGCGACCATGGTCGGCACGGTCAGGTTCGGCGAGACCGGCAACCTGATCGGTGCCACCCTCGCGTTGTTCGACACCCCGACGGCGCAGCGGCTCTACCTCGGCGGCGCCGACGTCTACAACGACATCGCGGTCACCGGCGACGGCAGCCTGTCGAATTCGGCGCTGCGCGACGAGATCGCGGCGACCCTGCCGGCCGGACCTGGAGGCGGTGGACGACGCCGAGTTCGCCGCCGAGAACCAGGACCAGCTGGAGCAGGGGCTGTCGTTCATCACCACGTTCCTGCTGGTGTTCGCCGCCGTTGCGCTGGTGGTCGGCACGCTTCCTGATCCTGAACACGTTCTCGATCATCGTGGCGCAGCGCACCCGGGAGCTGGCCCTGTTCCGCGCGCTGGGCGCCTCGAAGGCCCAGGTCACCAGGTCGGTGCTGCTGGAGGCGCTGGTGGTCGGGCTGGTCGGGCTCGACCGTCGGGCTGGCCCTCGGCTTCGGCCTGGCGGCCGGACTGAAGGCGCTGTTCGGGGCGCTCGGCATCGACCTCGGGCTCGGCCGGGTTGGTCTTCGAACCGCGCACGGTGCATCGCCGCCTACGCCGTCGGCGTGGTGGTCACCCTGCTGGCCGCCTACCTGCCGGCCCGCAAGGCGGCCCGGGTGCCGCCGGTGGCGGCCATGCGCGACGACGTCGCGATCCCGGAATCGTCGATGCATCGCCGGCTGATCGGCGGTGCGGCCCTGACCGTCGCTCGGCGCCGGACTGATGATCTGGGCGTTGGCCTTCGACGGCGGCCTGCAGCCGCTGGGCGGCGGCGTGCTGGCCGTGTTCGTCGGGGTCGCCCTGCTCAGCCCGGTGATCAGCCGGCCGATCATCGCGTCGATCGCCGGCGGCTACCCGCGGATGTTCGGCACGGTCGGGGTGCTGGCCAAGGAGAACGCCCGGCGCAATCCCCGGCGGACCGCGGCCACCGCATCGGCCCTGATGATCGGTCTGGCCCTGGTGACCACCATGGCCGTCCTCGGCCAGTCGACGAAATCCAGCGTCGACGAGCTGGTCAAGTCCGACCTCAAGGCCGACTACGTCGTCTCGAATGCGGTGCAGGCACCGTTCTCCGCCGCGATCGCGCCCGAGATCGCCGCGGTGCCAGGTGTTTCCGCCGCCGTGCCGTTCCGGTTCGGGGCGGCCGAGATCGGCGGCGAGCAGACCTTCCTGGCCGCCTTCGACGGGCAGGCGATGAGCCAGGTGGTCTCGATCACCGTCGATTCCGGCGCGTTGAACACGGCCACCGACGGCGTGCTGGTGATCAGCGATCGGGCAGCAGGCCGAAGGCTGGCAGGTCGGCGACCCGATCACCGTTGGCCTGCCGGCCGGCCCGGCCGAGGTGCACCATCACCGGGATCGTCGAGACCAGCCCGTTCATCGGTGCCGAGATCGTCGTTGCCGCCAGCCGCTCTCGAGGCAGGCGGGGTCGTGCCGGCGGATTCGATCGTCTACATCAGCCGGGCGGCCGACGCCGATCCGGCATCGGTGCAGGCGGGGATCGAAGGTGTGCTCGCCGATCTGCCGACGGTCACCGTCAAGGACCAGGATGCCTTCGCCGCCGACCAGCGGGCGCCGGTCGACCAGCTGCTGGCGATCATCTACGCGCTGCTCGGGCTGGCGGTGATCATCGCCGTGCTCGGCATCGTGAACACCCTGGCGCTCTCGGTCATCGAACGCACCCGGGAGGTCGGGCTGCTGCGGGCGGTCGGGATGAGCCGGCGTCAGCTGCGGTCGATGATCAGGCTGGAGTCGGTGGCGATCTCGGTGCTCGGTGCGGTGCTGGGCATCGGACTCGGGCTGATCTTCGGGATCAGCCTGCAGCAGGCGATCGCCGACGAGGGCATCAGCGTGCTCAGCGTCCCGTATGTCCAGCTGCTGATCTTCGTCGTGCTGGCCGGTGTGGTCGGCGTGCTGGCCGCGGTCTGGCCGGCCCGGCGGGCGGCGCGGATGGACGTGCTCCGGGCGATCACCGCGGAATAGCCCGGTCCGACCGAGTCCGGGTGGGTACGCTCGCGCCGGTGTCCGACGACGGGGATTTCCGAGCGGCCCGCAGAATCCTGGTCTACGGGGTGACCGGGTCGGGAAAGTCGACGCTGGCGGCCAGGATCGGCGGACTGACCGGTGTGCCGTGGTACTCGGTCGACGACCTGACCTGGGAACCCGGCTGGGTCGAGGTGCCCGACGACGAGCAACGGCGGCGGATCGCAGCGATCTGCGCGGCAGGACGAGTGGATCCTGGACTCGGCGCTACAGCAAGTGGCTCGACATGCCGCTGGCCCGGGTCGAGGTGATCGTTGGCGCTGGACTACCCGCGGCTGGCTGTCGCTCGCGCCGATTGCTGCGGTCGAACGGCGACCCGGATGCTCGACCGGCGACACGATCTGCAACGGCAACCGCGAGACGCTGAGCGAGGTGTTCAGCTCGAGAGTCGATCCTGCGCTGGCATTTCCGGTCGTTCACCCGCAAGCGACGGCGGATCCGCGAGTGGGCAGCCGACCCGGTCGGCCCGGTGGTCCAGCGCTTCCGGTCGCCCAGGGATGTCGAAAAGTGGTGCCGGAGCTGCGCAAACAGCTTCCGGCACCACCCAGTACGCCACCGCTTTGATCAGAACTGCACGCGCGTCAGGCGTGCATGTCCTCCAGTTGCTTGCCCTTCGTCTCCTCGATCATCTTGAGCACGAAGAAGAACGACAGCAGGGCGAACCCGGCGTACAGGCCGTAGGCCAGGCCGAGCCCGATGTCCTTGAGGGTCGGGAAGCTGACCGTGACGACCCAGTTGGCGACCCACTGTGCGCCGGCGGCCAGCGACAGCGCCATGGCCCGCATCCGGTTCGGGAACATCTCGCCGAGCAGCACCCACACCACCGGGCCCCACGACATGCCGAAGGCGACCACGAACAGGTTGGCGGCGACCAGGGCGACGTTCGCCGACGCGCCGCCCAGCACGGCGGTGCTCAGATCCGGGGTGCCGTCGACCACCGTTGCCGTGCCGAAGATCAGCGACATCGTGGCCAGGGTGATCGTCATGCCGACCGAACCGATGATCAGCAACGGTTTTCGGCCTATTCGGTCGATGGTGGCGATCGCGATCAACGTGGTGAGGATGTTGATCGTCGCCGAGATGACCGTGATGACGAACGACTGGTCCTCGGTGAAACCGACTGCCTCCCAGAGGATGTTCGAGTAGTAGAAGATCACGTTGATGCCGACGAACTGTTGGAACACCGACAGCGCAAGGCCGACCCAGACGATGGTGGCGATCTTGCCGGTCGCCGGCACCTTGAGGTCCTGCCAGGACGGTTCCTGCTCGCGTTCCATCGATTCGCGGATGCGGGCGATCTTCGCGTCGATGTTCTTCGGCCCGAGCAGGCCGGTGAGGATCTCCTTGGCCTCCGGGATCCGGTGCTTGGCGATCAGGTAGCGCGGCGATTCCGGGATGGTCAGGGCCAGCAGGCCGTAGATGACGGCCGGGACGATCATCGCCAGGAACATCCACTGCCAGGCTTCGAGTCCGAGCCAGAGGATCTCGCCGGAGCCGCCGGCGATCGTCGCGAAGATGAAGTCGACCAGCAGCGAGATGAAGATGCCGGTGACGATGGCCAGTTGCTGCAGCGACCCTAATCGACCGCGGAGTTTGGCCGGCGCGATCTCGGCGATGTAGGCGGGGGCGATCACCGAGGCGATGCCGACACCGAGGCCGCCGACGATCCGGAACAGCACCAGCACCCAGAGATCCCAGGCGAAGCCGGTGCCGATGGCGGCGATGAAGAACAGGATCGCGGCGATCCGCATCACCATCAGCCGGCCGATGTGATCGGCAATCCGGCCGGCGATCAGCGCACCGGCCGCGGCACCGAGCAGCGCCGACGCGACCGCGAAGCCGAGCTCGGCGCTGGTGGCGTTGAACTCCGACTCGATGGCAGCGTTGGCGCCGTTGATGACGGCACTGTCGTAGCCGAACAGGAACCCGCCGAGTGCGGCAACCGCCGCTATTCGGACAACTCCCTTTCCCTCGTCGGTGTCGTCATAGATCGATTCACCGCTGAAGGACGCGCCGTGCTCACCCATGGGGTCCCCTTTCACCAACGCTGGCAGTGCAGAGCTTTCCACCATTGGGTTGATCCGCATCTCGAAACTCGGACACGTTCGGCACCAGCAGTGTTTCCGCAGATCAGCGTGCATCTTCATGATCACGATTGGGTCTCGACGACGTCGCGCGACGGCCGCAGCCGGTCGCTGGTTAGGGTTGATCGGTGAGGATTCCTCGATCGACGAGCCAGTGGTGAT
This sequence comes from uncultured Actinomycetota bacterium, assembly GCA_963719475.1. Lineage (GTDB taxonomy): Bacteria > Actinomycetota > Actinomycetes > Mycobacteriales > Nakamurellaceae > Nakamurella. The sequence continues at coordinate 393,553 of CAVRCD010000018.1, forward strand.
TCGCCAGGAAAACCATCTCGGACACATCACCTTGAACCGCCCGGGCAGATCAACGCGCTGACCATCGAGATGGTGCATCGGGTGCAGGAGGCGCTGGCCCGGTGGGCTGACGACCCGGCCAGGTCGCGGCTGGTGCTGATCGACGGCGCAGGGGAGCGCGGGCTGTGCGCCGGCGGCGACATCCGGCTGCTGCTACCAGGGATTGACCGGCGACGCGGTCGCTCCGGCGGAGTTCTGGGCCGACGAGTACCGGATGAATTCCGACTCTGGGCCACTACCCGAAACCGGTCGTCGCCTACATGACCGGGATCACCCTGGGCGGTGGGGTCGGGATCTCGGGCCATTGCAGCGTCCGGATCGTCACCGAGACCTCGCAGGTCGGCATGCCGGAGACGGCGATCGGGCTCTGCCCGGACGTCGGTGGGCTGTATCTGCTGTCCAGGGCGCCGGGCGAGCTGGGCACGCATGCGGCGCTGACCGGGGCGAGATTCGGCGCCGGCGATGCCATCTACGCCGGCCTGGCCGATCATTTCGTGCCGGTCGAGCCGGCTGGACGCGCTCACCGAGCAGCTCCGGCAGGGGTCGGTGCCGCCGGACATCGGTCGGCATCCGGCGCCGGCGCCGGAACTGGCGGCCGAGCAGGGCTGGATCGACGAGTGTTACGCCGGAGACGATGTCGACGTCATCGTGCGGCGCTGCTGGCGCAGCGCACGCGAACCGGCGCGCCGGGCGGCGGCCGGTGTGCTGGCGGCGATGTCGCCGACGGCGTTGAAGGTGACCCTGCAGGCCATCCGGCGGGCGGCCGACGCTGACCCTGGACGAGGTGCTGGAGCAGGACCTGCGGGTCGGCAGCCGGTTCCTGGAGCATCCGGATCTGGCCGAGGGGATCCGCGCGATGATCATCGACAAGGACCGCCGGCCACGCTGGAACCCCGCCCGGTTGAGCGAGGTCAGCGCTGCCGACGTCGCGTCGTTCTTCGACCCGTTGCCGCCGGGTACCCGGACACCGGATTTCGCCGGCACCCGGTAGATCCGGGGATCAGCCGGTGGAGTTCGCTCAGCCGGCGATCCGGGCGATCGCCGGATGGCCCGGGGAGACCTGGGTGGTCGACGGGGTGATCCCGGCCTGCTTCATCAGCTTGCGCAGATCGGCGGCCTGATCGGGCAGCATGACGGTGATCACGGTGCCGCCGGCGCCGGCCCGGGCGGTGCGGCCGGAACGGTGCAGGTACGCCTTGTGCTCGGTCGGCGGGTCCAGGTGGACGACGAGTTCGACGTCGTCGACATGGATGCCGCGGGCGGCGATGTCGGTGGCCACCAGCACCTTTGCGCTGCCGGAGGAGAACGCGGCGAGGTTGCGCTCGCGGGCGTTCTGCGACAGGTTGCCGTGCAGGTCGACCGCCGGGATGCCCTGCTTGGACAGCGCGGCGGCCCACTTCTTGGCGCTGTGCTTGGTCCGGGTGAACAGCATCCGGCGGCCGCCGCCCGCGGCGAGTTCGCGGATCACCTGCGGCCGGTTGTCGTGGCTGACCGCGAAGACGTGGTGCTCCATCGACTCCACCGGCGAGGTCTCGTCATCGACGGCGTGCAGGATCGGGTCGGTGAGGAATTCCTTGACCAGGACGGAGATCCCGTTGTCCAGGGTGGCGGAGAACAGCAGTCGCTGACCCCTGGCCGGGGTGGCGCGCAGCAGCCGGCGGACGACCGGCAGGAACCCGAGATCGGCCATGTGGTCGGCCTCGTCCAGCACGGTGACCTCGACGGTGCCGAGGTCGCAGGCCCGCTGGTTGACCAGGTCCTCGAGCCGGCCGGGGCAGGCGATGACGATGTCGACGCCGCTGCGCAGCGCGGCGGTCTGGTTGCCGTAGCCGACGCCGCCGAAGATCACCACGGTGCGCAGGCCGGCCGCTGCCGCGAGCGGTTCGACGGTGCGGGCCACCTGCAGGGCGAGCTCACGGGTGGGCAGCAGGATCAGGCCACGCGGCTTGCCGGCGACCCGGCGTCCGCCGGTGAGCCTGGCGACCAGCGGGATGGCGAAGGCGATGGTCTTGCCGGAGCCGGTCTTGCCGCGGCCCAACACATCCCGGCCGGCGAGCGTCTCCGGCAGGGTGGCTTCCTGGATCGGGAACGGTGACACCGCACCGAGTGTGGTCAGCACCGGGAGCAGAGCTGGCGGGCACGCCGAGCTCGGCGAAGCCGGCCGGCGGCTGCCCCGGTGTGCTGACAACTCGTTGGGCGGCAACGGGAAAGGCCGTACTGGTGGACTGTGCCTCGACGACAGCGGGGCGGTTCGACCGGCGTGCCGGCGCGTTCTGTCCGGCGCCGTTCTGTCGGCTGTCGTTGCCGGTTCGCCGACCGCCGCGCGGCTGATCGGAGTGGCGCTGGTCGGCGGGACGCCGATCGGCCTGACGCGGTGCGCCCTGCCGTTGGCCGTCCTGGTGCCGGCCGCCCTGCCGGGTCTCGGACTGGCCGGACCGGGGTGCGGCGGCGCGGGCACCGGATTCGTTGCCCTGCCGGCGAGGACGCTGGCCCTCGTTGCCGCGGGTGCTCCGGCCGGCTGCCGGACGACTGTGCGGACCGGGTCGACCGGTCGGTGCGGTTGTCGGCCGGCCGCTGGGCGGCGGGCGGTCTCGCGGAGATGCTGGAGGAAAAGGCGCCGACGGAGAAGACCCGGTGGTGCAGGCGTCGTCACCGGTGCGCGGGCGCGCGGAAGATGAGATGTGGTCATGGAGATGCGAGTTATCCATTCAGTAGGGCAGCGGGTGGCCGTGATGCCGACTCGCGATGCCCGAATGCACCCGTGTGGAGAAGAGGAACGCCTACGTTGGCGTTCACAGCAACGACCTCGACGCGCACCAAGATGGTGCCGTCTTCTTCGACTGTACGGGGTAGAGCCCCGAAACCGGGCATCCAGTCGGCAAGATCACCATTGCCGACGCCTGCATCGACGCCCCGGCCGCAGCACATTGCGCCTGAGAGAACTCGGCGCCGGCAAGAGCCGGCGCCGAGTTCCAATCGGGAGCGGAGTCCACCGCCGCGGTTCACTCGTCGACGATCGCCCCGGCGAACTGCGCGTTGTACAGGTCGGCGTAGGCGCCGCCGCGCTCCAGCAGTTCGTCGTGGGTGCCCTGTTCGACGATCGCCCCGGATTCCATCACCAGGATCAGGTCGGCGTCCCGGATCGTCGAAAGCCGGTGCGCGATCACGAAACTCGTCCGATCCTGCGCGCAGCGCCGCCATCGCGTGCTGGACCAGCACCTCGGTCCGGGTGTCCACCGAACTGGTCGCCTCGTCCAGGATCAGCAGCGCCGGGTCGGCCAGGAAGGCCCTGGCGATGGTGAGCAACTGCTTCTCGCCGGCGCTGATGTTGCTGCCCTCGTCGTCGATCAGCGTGTCGTACCCGTCGGGCAGCGAATGCACGAACCGGTCGACGTAGGTCGCCTTGGCCGCGGCCAGGATCTCCTCCTCGGTCGCGTCCGGGCGGCCGTAGGCGATGTTGTCCCGGATGGTGCCGGCGAACAGCCAGGTGTCCTGCAGCACCATGCCGATCCGCGACCGCAGATCCGCCCGGGTCATCTGCGCGACGTCCACCCCGTCCAGGGTGATCCGGCCGCGAGTCGATCTCGTAGAACCGCATGATCAGGTTGACCAGGGTGGTCTTGCCGGCGCCGGTCGGTCCGACGATGGCGACGGTCTGGCCGGGCGCCGCCACCAGCGACAGGTCGTCGATCAGCGGCGATCTCCGGGTCGTAGCGGAAGGCGACGTCATGGAACTCGACCCGGCCCCGCGGGCGGCTGCACCCGCTCCGGTTTCGCCGGGTCCGGCGACTGCTCGTCGGCGTCCAGGAACTCGAAAACCCGTTCCGCGGAAGCGACCCCGGACTGCAGCACGTTGGCCATCGAGGCCAGCTGGGTCAGCGGCTGGGTGAACTGCCGGGAGTACTGGATGAACGCCTGCACGTCACCGAGCGACATGCTGCCGGACGCCACCCGCAGGCCGCCGACCACGGCGATGGCCACGTAGGTGAGGTTCCCGATGAACATCATCGACGGCATGATGATCCCGGAGATGAACTGCGCGCCGAACGAGCTGTGGTACAGCTCGGCGTTCTTGTCGTCGAACGCCTTCTCGGCGTCCGCCTGCCGGCCGAACACCTTGACCAGGCTGTGCCCGGTGAAGGTCTCCTCGACCCGGGCGTTCAGCTCGCCGGTGCTGCGCCACTGCGCCACGAACTTCGGCTGCGACCGCTTGGCGATCACCATGGTGACCACCAGCGACAGCGGGATCGCGATCAGCGCGACGATCGCCAGCAGCGGCGAGATGATCAGCATCATCACCAGCACGCCGACGACGGTGAGCAACGAGGTCAGGGTCTGGGACAGCGTCTGCTGCAGCGTCTGCGAGATGTTGTCGATGTCGTTGGTGACCCGGCTGAGCACCTCGCCGCGCTGGTGCTTGTCCAGGTAGCTCAGCGGCAGCCTGTTCAGCTTGTCCTCGATCTCGGCGCGCAGCTTGAGGATGGTCCGCTGCACGATGCCGTTGAGCAGATAGCCCTGCAGGTAGCCGAAGACCGACGCCAGCACGTACAGCGCCGAGCACCAGCATCAGCACGTTGGCCAGCGCGGTGAAATCGATGCCCGGCGCCCGGGGTCAGCGTCATCGCGGACAGCATGTCGGCGAAGGTGTCGTTGCCCGGCGCGCGGGCGCCGTCGATCGCCTGCTGCTGGGTGATGCCGGCCGGCAACTGCTTGCTGACGATGCCGTCGAAGATGATGTTGGTGGCGTTGCCGAGCAGCTTCGGGTCCGATCACCGAGAAGACCACGCTGATCACGCCGAGCAGGACGACCGCGATCAGCCCGAGGCGTTCCGGACGCATCCGGCGCGAGCAGCGGCTGCGCCGATGGTCCGAAGTTCAGCGACTTCTCGGCCGGCATGCCGATGCCGCCGCCGAACGGGCCGCCTCCGCCGGGACGGCCGCCGGGCGGCGGCGCGAACTTGGGCCGTTCCGGGGCGGCCGGCTTGGTGGCTGGTTTCGTCATGCCGACACCTCCGCGGCGAGTTGGGACTGCACGATCTCGACGAAGGTGGGGCAGGTCTCGAGCAGTTCGGCGTGCCGTGCCGACGCCGACGATCAGCCCGTCCTCCAGCACGATGATCTGGTCGGCGTCGGCGATGGTCGACACCCGCTGCGCGACGATGATCACCGTCTTGTCCCTGGTGGTCGGCTTCAGCGCCGCCCGCAGCCTGGCGTCGGTGGCCAGGTCCAGCGCCGAGAACGAATCGTCGAACAGGTAGATGATCGGCTGGGCGACCAGCGCCCTGGCGATGGCAAGCCGTTGCCGTTGGCCGCCCGAGACGTTGGAACCGCCCTGGGTGATGGGGGAGTCGATGCCCTCCGGCATCGCGGCGACGAAATCCCTGGCCTGCGCGATGGTCAGCGCCGTCCAGAGTTCCTCGTCGGTGGCGTCGGGGTTGCCGTAGCGCAGGTTGGAGGCGACCGTCCCGGTGAACAGGAACGGCTTCTGCGGCACCAGGCCGATCCGGTCCCAGAGGTTCTCCGGATCGAAATCGCGGACATCGACGTCGTCCACCGACACCGACGCCGCCGGTGGCGTCGAACAGCCGCGGGATCAGCGAGAGCAGGGTGGTCTTGCCGGCGCCGGTCGATCCGATGATCGCCGTCGTGGTGCCGGGTCGGGCCCGGAGACTGATGTCCCGCAGCACCGGTTCGCTGGCGCCCGGGTAGCTGAATTCCACCGCCGTCGCAGGCTGACCTCGCCGGTGTTGGTCTGCGGGGTGATCGGCGTGGTGGGCGGCACCACCGAGGACTCGGTGGCCAGCACCTCGCTGATCCGGTCGGCGCTGACCGAGGCGCGCGGCACCATCACGGCCATGAAGGTCGCCATCATCACCGAGAACAGGATCTGCATCAGGTAGTTGAGAAACGCGATGAGCGCGCCGATCTCGATGTCGCCGTCGTTCACCCGGTGCGCCCCGAACCAGAGCACGGCGACGCTGGAGGCGTTCAGCACCAGCATCACGATGGGGAACATCAGCGCCATCAGCCGGCCGGCCCGGATCGCGGTGTCGGTCAGCTCGGCATTGGCGTCGGCGAACCGCTTGGTCTCCAACGGTTCCCGGACGAAGGCGCGGACCACCCGGACACCGGAGATCTGCTCGCGCAGCACCCGGTTGACCACGTCGATCCGGGCCTGCATCCGGCGGAACTGCGGGATCATCCTGACCACGACCAGGCTGATCGCGATCACCAGCACCGGCACGCTGACCAGCAGCAACCAGGCCAGGCCGAGGTCGGTCTTGCAGTGCCATGAAGATGCCGCCGATGCACATGATCGGCGCGGCGACCAGCAGCGTGCAGGTCATCAGCACCAGCATCTGCACCTGCTGGACGTCGTTGGTGTTGCGGGTGATCAGGGTCGGTGCGCCGAACTTGGCCATCTCCCGGTCGGAGAACGTGCCGACCTGGTGGAACAGCGCGGCCCGGACGTCACGGCCGAAGCCCATCGCGGTGCGGGCACCGAAGTAGACCGCGATGATCGTGCAGACGATCTGCAGCACCGTGATCGCCAGCATGACCATGCCGGTGGACAGGATGAAGCCGGTGTCGCCCTTGGCGACTCCGTCGTCGATGATCTCGGCGTTCAGCGCCGGCAGGTAGAGCGAGGCGATGGTGCCGATCAGTTGGAAGATGACCACCGCGGTCAGCGGCCCGCGGTAGGCGCGCAGGTACTTGCGCAGCAGGGGAATCAACATCAGCGTGCTCCGACTGGTTGGGCGGCGGATAGGTCTGTCTCGATCGTCGCTGGTGGAGTCTGGACCTCGACGGGGTGTTGCGGTACCGGTTTTCCCGGCGCCGATGCCGTGCAGCAGCAGGTCGACGATCTCCTGCGTCGACAGCGTCTGGCCGTCGGTGATCCGCGGATGGGCACTGGCGAAGGTGATCAGCCGGAACATCCGGGCGGCCTCGGCCGGCTCGAGCCGAAGTTCGTCGCCGTGCGGTTCCAGCAGTCCGGCCAGGGTGTGGTCGCCTCGGTCAGGTCGGGCGCCGAGTCGGTGACGGGGGTACCCGCGCCGCGGACCACCACGAACTTCGAGGTGTCCTGCTCGTTGCCCGGCGGGCCGGTGACCCGCAGCATCCACATGATCTGCCAGACACTCTCGATCCGGCGGCGCATGGCGTCGACGGCCTGGGTCAGCACCTGCTCCAGGCTCGCGAACGGGTCGATCATGCCGCAGTTCGTGCGACGAACGGCGCGGGGTCCAGCACCTGTTGACGGCCGCGTTGATCACCGCGTCCTTGTCCGGGAAGACCCGGAAGATGGTTCCTTCGGCGATGCCGGCGGCTTCGGCGATCTCCCTGGTGGTCACCGCGGCGCCGTGGTCGCAGACCAGCGGGATCGCGGCGGCGACGATGGCGGCCCGGCGCTCGTCGGGCGGCAGCGGGGCTGCTCTGGTGGGTGGTGGGGGCACGGCGGCGACAGCTAGCTGAGTGAGCACTCACTCACAAGGGGTTGAGCTGCCGGCGAACACGGGCTGCCCGAGACTTGATCGGCAGGTGAACCATCCCGGCCCGCAGACCGTGGAAGAGCGGGACACCCATCGCCGAACACACCCATCGCCGAACCAACCATCGCCGAACAAAGGAGCCAGGTATGCGCAGGACCCGGTCGGGCATGGCGGTCACCGCCGTCGCGGCAGTAGCGCTCTCGTCGATCTCCATCGCGGTGGCGCCCCTGGCGGCCGCTGCCGCCCCGGATTGCGACGTCAGCCGCGCCGGCAATCCCGCCGTGTACTGCCTGCCCGGAGACCCGGCCGGTTCGAAGTTCGAGGGCATCGGTCTGGACGAGCGACGGAACCTGTTCTATGTCAGCGAGATCACCGGTGGGGAGATCAGCCGCGGCCGGGTCGGCGAGCCGCAGGCCGCCGCATGGCTCGGCGGGAACGGCACGGACGGCCGGTACACCGCCCGCGGCATCGACGTCGACACTGCCGGTCGGGTGTTCATCTCCGGCGGCCCGAACAGCACCGACCACCCCGGCTCGCCCGACCTGTGGGTGTACTCCCGGGAAGGCCAACTACTCGCCGGGCTGAACGCCGGCGCGCCGGGTGCGGTGTTCAACGACGTCGCGGTCGCCAGGGACGGCGCCGCCTACTTCACCGACTCCAGCTTGACCCCGCGGATCTTCCGCGTGTCCGAGACCAACGGGACGTGGTCGGTGGAGACCTGGCTGGATGCGACCGGCAAGATCCCGACCTCGGGTCCGTTCAACCTCAACGGCATCGTGCCCACCTCGGACGGTCGTGGACTGGTGGTGGTCCAGTCGACAGGTGCACTGTGGCGGATCGACCTGGAGACCAAGGCGGTCACCCCGATCGCGCTGGACGGCCTGACCGGCGCCGACCTGGTCGGTGGTGACGGGATCGTGTTGCGCGGCAAGAAGCTCTACGTGATCCGCAACTTCCAACGCAAGCTGGTCGAACTGCGGCTCGCCGATCAGTTCACCAGGGCTGTCTTCGTGACGTCGGTGGACACCGACCCACAGCGCGTGTTCACCACGGCGAAGTACGCCCACGGCCGGTTGCTGGCGGTGGACAGCAAGTTCGACGAGACCGTCGGCAAGCCGCCGTACGAGGTGGTAGCCCTCCCGCTGCCCTGAACGGCGATAGGCGTAGCCGTCCGAGGTGTCCTGCGGCGCCACCCTCTACCTTGTGCTGCATGATCGACCTCGCCGAACGCGTCGAGCGGTTGCTCGACGGCCCGCGTCCGCTGCCGCTGGTGCTGGCCGGTGATCCGGTCCTGCGCACCCGGGCTGCGGCGTACGACTTCTCGCTGCCCGGGCCACTGTGGTCGGAGCTGTTGGCGGCCATGCGGCAGACGATGCGCACGGCTCCGGGGGTGGGGCTGGCCGCGCCGCAGATCGGGCTGGGGATCCGGGTGGCGGTGCTGGAGGATCCTGCGCTCGTCCCACCGGAGATCGCCGCCGAACGGAACCGGTTCCCGGTGGATTTCCGGGTCCTGGTCAACCCGAGTTACGAGAGGCTCGAGAGTTCCGACGCAGTAAACCCGATGCCAACTGCGTCCTTCTACGAGGGCTGCCTGTCCGTCCCCGGATACCAGGCGGTCGTCGCCAGGTCGGAGTCGGTGCGGCTGCGGTGTTCGGACGAGAACGGGCAGGCCGTGGACGACATCGCGACCGGCTGGGCCGCCCGGATCGTCGCCCACGAGATCGACCATCTCGACGGTGTGCTGTATCTGGACCGTGCCCTGACCCGATCGCTGGCGACGTCGGGCAACATCGCCGAGCTGTACGCCGGTCGGCCGATGACCGAGATCCGGGCCGCGCTGGGTTTCTGAGCCCGGTCAGCGGTTCAGGTACCGCATGACCGCCAGCACCCGTCGGTGATCGTCGGGATCCTGTGGGAGACCGAGGGTCTGGAAAATCAACGCGATGCTGCGGGCGACGGCCTTCTCGGTGACCACCATCTCCCGGGCGATCCTGGCATTGCTGTAACCCTGCGCCATCAGTTCGAGGACCTCGAGTCGTCGAGGGGTCAGCTGGGCGATTCCTTCGTCCCGGTTGTCCCGGACCTCACGGCGGACCATCGAGGAGATCACCTCGGGGTCGATGCTGGAACCACCGGCGACCACCCGGGACACCGAGTCCAGGAACTCATCCAGGTTCATCACCCGGCGCTTGAGCAGGTAGCCGATGCCCTCGGCGCCCAGCGTCAGCAGCTCGACCGCGCCGGCCGAGTCGACGTGCTGGGAGAGCACCACGATCGCGATGGCGGGGAACTCCCGCCGGATCTGGAGCGCCGCGGTGATGCCCTCGTCGGTGAATGTCGGCGGCATCCGGATGTCGGTGACCACCAGGTCCGGTTGGAACGCCCGGACCTTGCCGAGCAGATCGTCCGGGTCACCCGCCAGCGCGACCACGTCGTAGTCCTCGTCGCCGAGGATGCGGGAGATGCCTTCCCGTAGCAGCACCTCGTCTTCGGCGATGATCACCCGCATGCGAACTCCGCTCGCAGAACCGTTCCGCCCGCCGGACCCGGACGGACGGTCACCGTACCGTCCAGGGCCGCGACCCGGTCGTGCAGGCTCCGCAGCCCGAAACCGGGTTCAGCCGCTCCCGGACCGCTGCCGTCATCGGTGACGACGATCTCCAACCGCCCGCTGCCGGACCGCAGCGTGATCGAGACATTCTGCGCCTGCGCATGTTTGACGGTATTCGCGAATGCCTCCGCGACCACGAAGTAGCCGGTCGATTCCACCTCGGCCGGCATCCGATCGAGTACGCCGGCCACCTCGAAGCGCACCGGCATCGGCATCTGATCGGCGAGCGCTGCGATGCCGGCCCGTAGCCCTCGTTCCTGCAGGGTGGCCGGCATGATGCCGTGCACCAGCGCCCGCAGTTCGTCCAGTAGCAGCCGCAGCTGCTCGCTGACCCGTTCGGCGACAGTTCTGACGAACGGCGGATTCTCGGCTCGCCGGCCGATCCGCTGCGCCTCGATCCCGATCAGCACGATCCGCTGCTGCGCACCGTCGTGCAGATCCCGCGCTATCCGGCGCCGCTCGGCATCGGCCGCGACGACGATGCGTCGCCTGGAGGTCTTGAGCTGTTCGGCTGCGGCATCAAGGTCGTTGACGGCCGCGCGCAGATCGACCACCAGCTTGCGATTGGTGATGGCCAGCGCGAGCGGCGCGGAAACGGTGGCGACCAGATCGGAATCGGCGATCAACTCCCGATCGAAGGCCAGCGCGCCGATGTCGACGCCGGCCGCGTCGATCGGCCACCAGCCGCCGCGGTCGATGCCTGAGCTACTGCGCGGCATTCCCGCGCTGTCGACGAACTGGTCGGCGCCCGTTGCCCAGTAGACCCGCGCGCTCGGGTCGCCCAGTGCCCTGGTCACCAGGTCATCGAGCAGTGCGGGGTCCGCGCTGGCCTCCGCGAGACCGAGCGCCACCTCCTGAATCTCACCGGCCCGGCCGAAGGCGCCGGCCAGCATTCCGACGACAAAAGCCACGGGCAGCACCGAGACCACCGCCACCTGAACGAGAATCGTGACGGCCGTGATCGCGGGATCGGGCTGCAGGTGAAGGACCGCAACGCAAATGGCGATCAGGGCGATGGCGATGCAGCCGTATCCGATGAATGGGGCGAGTTGTCGGCGGATCACCGGGGGCGACGTCGCCAGCCGCCTGCTGGTCAGGACGAAGACTGCTGCCAACACACACAAACCCAGGACGGCCTGCACATTCCAGAGCAGATCCGCCAGAGCCTCGTCGGCGACAAGGACCTGCGGAACCTGCAGCACGATGGCGACCAGGTAACCGGCCACCACCACCGAGCGCGCGGTCCTGCCGTCCACCCGCCCGGACGGGAAGGCCAACAGCAGGTGCAGCAGCACGGCCAGCGGGAGCGAATCCAGCAACTGGCCGATCGTGCTCATCACCTCGATCACGTCATCGGCCATCCCGGCCACCAACAACGTCACCGCGGTCGCCACCATCAACCGACCGATGTGGTTGTGCGGCCTGCGATGCCAGGCGATCAGACCGGTCACGGTGTAGGCCACCACGGCGATCCCATCCAGGATCGATGCGGCACTCACCGACGACGTGACAGGTACCGCGAGTTCGACCAGCACCAGCACGCACAGCAAGAACCCGATGGCCAACAGGGCGTCACGCAGGCTGGTGCCCGGCGCCGGCCGCGCCGCATACCCGGGCGGCCGGCGGTCGCTGTCGATGGGCGTGTGCCTGATCGAGGTCATGTGGACAAGGATCGCTGGCCCGTCCACCGACTGCAGCATTTCGCCGGTGCAGGCACCACCGAACGAACTGTGGTGCCTGCACCACATCGGTGGCGTCTTGGCACCATCGAATTCGAAGGCCGGTGAAAATAGATTTCTTCATGTCAGGAAAGCGCGAGAACAGCTCGCACATCCATTCTCCAGAAAGAGGAATCGACATGAGGAACATCATCACCAGGATCGCACTCCCCGTTCTCGCCGGCGCGGCTTTGCTGTCCTTCGCCAGCGCCGGGGTGAGTGCGGCGGCTGTGCAGGCCCCACAGGCCGCCGGAATCGGCCATCTGCAGGCGGCGCAGTCCTACACCAGGGGCTTCTTCATCACCAATCACTCGTCCTGGGACATGAGGCTCGATGAGATCGAGAACAAGGGGCAGGACGACGGCACTCCCAAGCTCGGCACTGTCCTGAAGCCGGGCGAGTCGATGCGCTACGAAAAGGTGTTCTGGTTCATGAAGCACGGCGCGACGAAGCTGAAATTCACCCTCAGCAAGGCCAATCCGAATGGCAGCATCCAGATCGCCCCGTTCGAAGCCAAGCTGGTGGTGACCGGGGTCGGCCTCGCCTACACCGAGATCGACCCCGACTTCCAAGATCTCGGTTTCGTCAAACTCGATGCCGGCCGCGACCCGATGAGTCAGGTCACGCTCATCGACAACGCTGCGAGCTCGGTCACCGTCAACGCCGCAACCGATCCGGAACGGGCCAAGGCGCTCTCTGCACTGTGCGGAACCTATGCCTGCAGCTTCAGTCGACCCGGACCGACGCTGCGCCTCCCCTGGTGTCCGAGGTGACAGGTGGAGTCAATGACTCGGCCATCACCCAGACCTACAAGCAGACCCTCTCGACGACGGTGACCTCGAAGTCGACGATGGAACTCTCGCAGAACGCCACCCTGAAGCTGGGCGAGGCCATTTCGGCTTCCCTGGGTTCCAAGTACTCGACCGAATTGACGACCGGTGTGACCAGGGCCGAGGAGATGTCCTTTCCCATCCAACCGCGGCACACCTGGAAGGTCTACACCACCACGGAAGCGAATCGTGAGTACGGCAACCTCACGGTCGACATCGGGAACACCACGTTCGAGGTCGAGAACATTTCCATGGACGTGCCCAAGCCGGGTGCCAAGCCGCAGTTCGTCCAGCAGCAGGATCCGATGGCCAAGTAGCTAGCAGCGCAGCCCGGGCAGCCGGGACCCTGCTGGACCGCACCGGGCGCCCCGACCACAGTGGTTGGGGCGCCCGGTCTTCGCTGCGTCAGGATTTCGCACGAAGATCCACCTCCACAGGCCCACCTGCACTGCCGGGTTTAGTGTGATCCGCGGTGACATATCCACTTCTTCTCACCCGGTGAGGCGCGCATGACGATCGAGGGTTCAGCGAAGCCGGGCGGGGACGATGCCCCGATGCCGGCGCACCACCATCCACAGGTGGTGGAAAAGGGTCTGGCCGAAGGATCCGTCGGGCTGCTCGGCGGCACCGTGCTCGGCATCTCCAGCGTGGCGCCGGCCTACGCGCTCACCGCGACCATCGGTCTGGTCGTCGCGGTGGCCGGGGTGAAGATGCCGATCATCTTCATCGCCGGCTTCCTGCCGATGTTCTTCGCCGCCTACGCCTATCGCGAGTTCAACCGGGTCGACCCGGACTGCGGGACCTCCTTCACCTGGACCACCAGGGCCTTCGGCCCGTATGTCGGTTGGCTGGGCGGCTGGGTGGCGGTCATCGCCACCATCATCGTGCTGGCCAACCTGGCCGGCATCGGTGTGCAGTTCCTCTACCAGCTGCTCGGCAGCGTGTTCAACAATCCCGAACTCGGTGATCTCTGGCAGAACAGGCTGGTCAACGTCCTGACCTGCCTGGCCTTCCTGGTGCTGGCCACCTTCGTCGCCTATCGCGGGATCACCACCACCGAGAAGGTGCAGTTCGTCCTGGTCTTCTTCCAGCTGGCCGTGCTGGCGCTGTTCGTGGTGATGGCGTTCGCCAAGGCCGGCGGCCCGGACGACCCGGGCGGCATCCCCTTCTCCTGGGACTGGTTCAACCCGTTCACCGGGCTGACCGTCAGCGCGCTGGTCGCCGGCCTGTCGGCGTCGATCTTCTCGTTCTGGGGCTGGGACACCGCGCTGACCGTCAACGAGGAATCCAAGGATTCGGACAAGACACCCGGCCGGGCCGCGCTGCTCTGCGTGGTGTCGATCCTGCTGACCTACCTGCTGGTCTCGGTCGCGACCCTGATGTACGCCGGCGACGGCACCGAGGGCTCGGGCTGGCCAACGAGGAGATCCAGGACAACGTGTTCGGTGCGCTGGCCGAACCGGTGATGGGTAGCACGCTGGCACAACCTGCTGTTCCTGGCGGTGCTCGCCTCCTCGGCGGCGCGCCTGATGACGACCTTCCTGCCGTCCACCCGGACGATGCTCGGAATGGCGTCCTACAAGGCGTTGCCGGCCCGGTTCGCCTCCATTCACCCCAAGTACCTGACCCCGGGCTTCGGCACCATCATCGCCGGGATCATCGCCGGCACCTTCTACACGGTGCTGACCTTCGTCTCCGAGTCGGTGCTGTTCGACACGATCCTGTCGCTCGGCCTGATGATCTGCTTCTACTACGGGCTGACCGCGATCGGCTGCATCTGGTACTTCCGCAAGGAGCTGTTCACCAGCTTCTACAACTTCATCTTCAAGTTCCTCTTCCCGCTGCTGGGCGGGCTCGGCCTGTGGTTCGTGTTCTTCGTGACGATCCGCGACAGCGCCGACCCGGAGTATTCGGGTTCGGAGCATCTTCGGCGTCGGAACCGTGCTGGTGCTCGGTCTCGGATTCATCCTGTTGGGCGTGGTCTTCATGTTCATCTGGCGGGCGAAGGCGCCGGCCTTCTTCAGCGGCGAAACGCTGCGTCGGGACACCCCGACGCTGATCATCCCGGAGTGAGTTCGCGCCGCGGCCCGGCGCAGGAGCATGTGCTGCAGGGCACCGCCCACCGACGGGTCGTGCGGGTCGGCGACACCGTGCGACGGCCGCTGACCCCGTGGAGCCGATCGGTTCATCGAGTTGCTGCTCCATCTGGAATCCGTGGGCTACCCGTTCTCGCCCCGATTCCTGGGGATCGATGATCAGCGTCGTGAGGTGCTCTCGTTCATCCCGGGGACGTCCGGGTCCGACGGCTACGTCGAGGGGCTCGAGCGCGGTGGCGACAGCTGGGCGAACGTGGTCTCCGAGGCAGGCCTGCGCCGGTTCGCCGGGTTCCTGCGGGGTTATCACGACGCCGTTGCCTGGTATCGCGCCGCCCGAGTCGGCGTGCTGGGTGACCGGATCGGGCGCGGGCGGCCCGGCGGACGTCATCTGCCACGGCGACTACGGGCCGTGGAACGTGATCTGGCGAACGGGACAGCGCCGGTCGGCCTGATCGACTGGGACTTTGCCCATCCCGGGCCGGCGTGGGACGACGTGACCGTATGCATTGCGGTTCGTCGCGCCGTTCGTCGACGACGAGCAGGCCGTCAGCTGGATGCGGTACCCGGCGCCGCCGGCCGCGCGGACGTCGTATCGAGGTCTTCCTCGACGCGTACGGCGCGGCCGTGGGATCGGATCGCCATCGGCGTTGGTCGGACGACGTGATCGCCAGGTTGGACACGGACCATCGGCCTGGTCGCGCAGCTCGCGTCAGACGGGCACGAACCGCAGGTCACCTGGGTGGCGAACGGCCGGCTCGGCAACTGCGGACCAGGCACGCTGGATCGGCCGGCACCGCGAGCTCTGCTCGGCATCCGCCCGTAGGGCATCCAGGACACCGCCTCATTCCCGCCCTCCGCCGCTGGTGGATCAACCACTTCGGCGGCAGATTTCGAGTTCAAGGGTGCCGACCTGGTTGATCAACTGCGGTTGACGGAGCGGTCGCTGCCCAGCGTCGCCGGCGGTCGACCGGTGTCGGTGCTCACCCGCACAATGGCGGGATGACCAACGGGGCGAACGAGCGGCCGGCCGGCGACGGCGCGGCGCCGGCCGCTGCGCTGGACCGGTTCGACCCGCTGGTGCGGGACTGGTTCACCGCCGCCTTCGCCGCACCGACCGCGGCGCAGGCCGGTGCCTGGGACGCGATCGGCAAGGGTGAGCACACCCTGGTGGTCGCGCCGACCGGCTCCGGGCAAGACGCTGGCCGCGTTCCTGTCGGCGATCGACGATCTGGTGGCCGGTGGCCGCGGCTGCGCCGCGCGCAGCCGGCGCAGCGGTGCACGGTGCTGTATCTCTCGCCGCTGAAGGCGCTGGCGGTCGACGTCGAGCGGAACCTGCGGTCGCCGCTGACCGGGGTCGGTGCGGTCGCCGCGCGGCGCGGGGTCTCGCTGCCGGAGATCACGGTCGCGGTCCGGTCCGGTGACACCCCGTCCGGTGATCGCCGGGCGTTCGCCAGGGACGGCGCCGACATCCTGATCACCACCCCGGAATCGCTGTTCCTGCTGCTGACCAGCCGAGCCCGGGAGATGCTGACCAACATCCGCACCGTGATCATCGACGAGGTGCACGCCGTCGCCGGCACCAAACGCGGTGCCCACCTTGCGGTCTCGCTCGACCGGCTGGACGCGCTGCTGGACCGGCCGGCGCAACGGATCGGGCTGTCCGCGACCGTCCGGCCGGTCGAGGAGGTGGCCAGGTTCCTGGCCGGCGGCCGCCCGGTGACGGTGGTCCAGCCGCCGTCGACCAAGCAGATCGACGTCGACGTCGTGGTGCCCGGTGCCGGACATGAGCGCGCTCGGCGCGGCCACCGACGACCTGACCGGCAAGGCGGCCGGTGAGGTGGCCCGCACCTCGATCTGGCCGCATGTCGAGGAGCGGGTGGTCGACCTGATCGACTCGCACCGATCGACGATCGTGTTCGCCAACTCCCGCCGGCTCGCCGAGCGGCTGACCGCCCGGCTGAACGAGATCCACGCCGAACGCCTGACGGCCGATCGATCTGCGGGCCGAGGCCGAACGGTCCGGACCCGCGGCCCAGGTGATGGCCCAGTCCGGCGCCTCGACCGGCGCGCGCGCCGGTGCTGGCCAAGGCGCACCACGGGTCGGTGTCCCGGGAACAACGGTCGCTGATCGAGGACGAGCTGAAGACCGGCCTGCTGCCGGCCGTGGTCGCGACCTCGTCGCTGGAGCTGGGCATCGACATGGGCGCCGTCGACCTGGTGATCCAGGTGGAGTCGCCGCCCTCGGTGGCCAGCGGCCTGCAGCGGATCGGCCGGGCCGGGCACCAGGTCGGCGCACCCAGCCACGGGGTGATGTTCCCGAAGTTCCGCGGCGACCTGATCTCGGCCGCCGTGGTGGCCGGCCGGATGCAGGTCGGCGCGATCGAGGCGTTGTCGGTGATCGCCAACCCGCTGGACATCGCCGCCCAGCAGATCGTCGCGATCTGCGCGATGGACCCGATCACCGTCGACGACGTGTTCGAGCTGCTGCACCGATCGGCGCCGTTCGCCGCGCTCGGCCGGGGCGCGCTGGAATCGGTGCTGGACATGCTGTCCGGCCGTTATCCGAGCGAGCAGTTCGCCGAGCTGCGGCCCCGGCTGACCTGGGACCGGACCACCGGACTGCTCACCGGGCGACCCGGCGCGCAGCGGCTCGCGGTCACCTCCGGCGGCACCATTCCGGACCGCGGGCTGTTCGGCGTCTTCCTGGCCGGCGGCGACGGCCCCGGCCGCCGGGTCGGCGAGCTCGACGAGGAGATGGTGTACGAGTCGCGGGTCGGCGACGTCTTCGCGCTCGGCTCCAGCTCCTGGCGGATCGTCGACATCACCCGGGACCAGGTGCTGGTGCTGCCGGCTCCCGGGCTGCCGGGTCGGCTGCCGTTCTGGAAGGGCGACACCCTCGGCCGGCCCGCCGAACTGGGCCGGGCGCACGGCGAGTTCGTCCGGGAGATCAGCTCGGCCCCGGCCGATGTCGCCGATGGTCAGCTGCGCGGCAGCCGGGCTGGACGAGTACGCCCGGCGCAACCTGGTCGACTACCTGGCCGAGCAGCGCGCCGCCACCGGCCTGGTGCCGGACGAGAAAACCCTGGTGGTGGAACGGTTCCGGGACGAGCTGGGGGACTGGCGGATCGTGCTGCACTCGCCGTACGGGGCCGCCGTGCACGCACCGTGGGCGCTTGGTGATCTCGGCCCGGATGCGGGAGCGGTACGGCGTCGACGTGGCCGCGATGCACGCCGACGACGGCATCGTGCTGCGGCTGCCCGATGTCGAGTACGAGAACGGGCCACCCGATTTCACCGAGTTCGTCGCGCTCGACCCGCAGACCCTCGAGGCCGAGGTGACCGCCGAGATCGGCGGTGCGGCGATCTTCGCCGGTCGGTTCCGGGAGTGCGCGGCCCGGGCATTGTTGTTGCCGCGCAGGCAGATCGGCAAGCGGCAGCCGCTGTGGCAACAGCGGCAGCGGGCCACCCAGCTGCTCGAGGTGGCGTCGGCGTATCCGTCGTTCCCGATCGTCGCCGAGGCGGTCCGGGAATGCCTGTCCGACGTCTTCGACGTGCCGTCGCTGGTGGCGTTGATGCGCGAGCTGGAGGCGCGCACCGTGCGGATCGTGGAGGTGACCACCCAGTCCCCGTCGCCGTTCGCGTCCTCGCTGCTGTTCGGCTACGTCGCCCAGTTCCTCTACGAGGGCGACTCGCCGCTGGCCGAGAAGCGCGCCGCCGCACTCACTGTCGACCCGACGCTGCTCGCCGAGCTGCTCGGCCACGGCGACGGGCTGGCCCTGCGGGACCTGCTGGACCCGAACGCGCTGGCCGACATCGAGTCCGAGCTGCAACGGCTGGCCGAGGATCGGCGGGCCCGCAATGTCGACGAGATCGCCGATCTGTTGCGCATTCTCGGTCCGCTGACGACCACCGAGATCGACCTGCGCAGCACCGGTGGACGACGTCGACGCGGCGCTGGCCGAACTGGCGTCCGGCCGCCGGGCGATCGAGGTGCGGATCGGCGGCGAGGTGCGTGTGGGCGGACCCGACCGACGCGCCGATCCTGCGGGACGCGCTCGGCACCGCTCTGCCGCCGGGGATCGCCGAGTCCCTGCTGACCCCGGCCGACGATCCGCTCGGCCGGCTGCTCGGTCGCTACGCGCGCACCCACGGGCCGTTCGTCGCAGCCGAGCCGGCGTCCCGGTTCGGGCTCGGCGTCGCGGTGGTCACCGATGCGCTGCGCCGCCTGGTCGGCACCGGACGGCTGGCGGAGGGGGAGTTCCGGCCGCTCGGGATCGACGGCCGGCCGGCCGGTCGACTCCGGTGGCGGGCCGGAGTTCGTGGACGCCGAGGTGCTCCGGATGCTGCGCCGCCGGTCGTTGGCGGCGCTGCGGGCCGAGGTGGAGCCGGTCGAGAAGCAGGCACTGGCCCGGTTCCTGCCGGCCTGGAACGGCATCGGCGTGCTCCGCGGATCCGACGCGCTGCGCGGCACCGACGGCTTGCTGCGGGCCGTCGAGCAGCTGGCCGGTGCGCTGCTGCCGGCGTCGGCCGTGGAGTCGCTGATCCTGCCCGCCCGGATCTCCGGCTACACCCCGGCGCATGCTCGACGAGCTGACCACGGCCGGCGAGGTGCTGTGGACCGGGCACGGATCACTGGCCGGTGACGACGGCTGGGTGGCGTTGCACCTGGCCGAGACCGCCGCGCTGACCATTCCGCTGCCGGACGCCGACGCGGTCACCCCCACCGGCGACGCTGCATCGGGCGATCCTGGAGGTGCTCGGCGGCGGCGGGGCGTACTTCTTCCAGGCCGCTCGCCGAGCGTGCGGTGACTGACGCAGGTCGGCCCGACCGGACGACGTCGCGCTGATCGCCGACGCGCTGTGGGACCTGGTGTTCGCCGGGCTGGTCAGCAGCGACTCGCTGGCGCCGCTGCGGGCCAGGCTGACCGGCGGCCGGACCACCCACCGGACCAGGGCACCGGCGCCGCGGGCCCGGATGCGGGGACCGTCGGGTCTTGCGCTGCTGTCGGCGGGTCGGAGCGGTCGTCCGTCCGCGTCGGGCCGGACCGGCATCCGGCGCGGGGTGCCGCCGTCGGTGGTCGGCCGGTGGTCGCTGGTGCCGGGGATGGAGACCGACACGACGGTTCGGACCCACGCCGCCGCCGAGGTGCTGCTCGACCGGCACGGCATCGTCACCCGGGGCGCCGTGGTGGCCGAGGGCACCGTCGGCGGGTTCGCCGCCGTCTACCGGGTGCTGGCCGCACTGGAGGAGACCGGCCGGATCCGGCGCGGCTACTTCGTCGAGGGCCTCGGCGCATCCCAGTTCGCCTCGGCCGGTGCCGTCGACCGGGTGCGCTCCTTCGCCGCTCGGCCGGATCAGGGCACCGAAGCCGCCACGCGGGACTGGTGCTGGCGGCGGCCGACCCGGCGAATCCGTACGGCGCCGCACTGCCCTGGCCCGGCGCTGCGAATTCGAGGCCCAGCGGTGGTCGGCGGTCCAGGAGACGAGCCGACGGCCGACGGAGCGGCCGGGACCAACGGTGGTACCTCAGCGGTCGACCGGCACCGGCCGGCGCGGCGGGCGGGAGCACTGACCGTGCTGGTGGACGGCGCCGCGGTGCTCTTCGCCGAACGCGGCGGTCGCTCGCTGCTGACCTTCACCGCGGATCCCGAGTTGCTGGCCGCTGCGGCCGAGGCGCTGGCCGAGCGGGTCCGGTCGGGCCGGATCGGCTCGCTGACCATCAGCAAGCTGGACGGCTCCGACGTGCTGACCGCGTCCGGGGCGGTCGTCGACGCCCTGACCGCCGCCGGCTTCACCATGACCCCGCGCGGTCTGCGACTGCGGAGCTCGACCCGATGACGCCCGGCTACGTCGCCACCCTGCTCTCACCGGCCCAGGGCGCGGCGCTCGGACTCTCCGCGTGGCAGTGCGGTCCGACCGGAGTTAAGGCGAGAAATCAAGCGCTGCACGGCCAAAAGCGCCAGATAACTCGCCTCAACTCAAGCCGCACCTCGGCGCGCCCGAGGTCCGCCCCCACTCGGCTGAGGTGCGCGGCAACTCGACGCTCAGCCTGCCGAACTCGGTGATCGGTCCAGCCATGCCCGAGGGTGACACGGTGCTGCGCACCGCCCGGCGGCTGCATCTGGCGCTGGCCGGGCGGCCGCTGGTCCGCACGGAGCTCCGCTGGCCGACCCTGGGTCACGCCGACCTGGCCGGTCGGACGGTCACCGAGGTGGTCGCGTACGGCAAGCAGATCCTCACCCGGATCGCCGCCGCCGACGGCGAAGCGCCGCAACCGCGGATCCCGACGGTGTCCGCCGATCCGCTGACGCTGCGCTCGCATCTGCGGATGGAGGGTCGTTGGTACATCCATGCCCGGGACGCCGAGCCGTGGCCCCCGCAGAGCCGGGGCAGCGTGCGGGCCGTGCTCGGGCGGGACGGAATGGACCGCCATCGGGACCTGGCTCGGGCTGCTCGATCTGATCCCCACTGCCGCCGAACCCACGCTGATCGGTCATCTCGGGCCGGACATCATGGCGGACGCGTTCGTCCCCGACGGGGCGCTGGAGGCCGAGCGCCGGTTGACCGTCGACCCGCAGCGGCACGTCGGGGCCGCGCTGCTCGATCAGACCACGGTCGCCGGTATCGGCACCATGTACATGGCGGAGGCGCTGTTCGTGCAGAAGACCTCGCCGTGGACCCCGATCGGCGAGGTCGACATCCCCGGCGCTGCTGGCCACCGCCCGGCGTCAGCTGCTGCGCGGCGCCACCCAGGCGGTCCCGAGCACCACCGGCAACCCGCGCCGCGGCCTGGAGAACTGGGTGCACGGGCGGTCCGGGCAAGCCCTGCCAACGCTGCGGCACCATCATCCGCGTCGCTCCGATCGGGCCGGTGCTCAAGGAGCGACCGCGTTCTACTGCCCGCAATGCCAGCCCGGCCCGACCCCGACCGACGACGGTCGTCCCCGCAACCCACTCGGCGCGAACCCCAGGATCCGGGAGGATCGGCGCCCCACCGGGTACCGCCGTCAGTAACCGATCCACAGCCCGTCCAGAGCCGGTCCCGTCAGCCGCGCCTGGTCGTCGTCCGGCGATTTCGTCCTGACGGGCCGATGATGTTCGGGCATCGCAGGAGTCGACGGCCGTACCGCGTGGTCGATCATCGAAGGTGGTTGCGCCGGGGAGACTGTCACACCATGGGAGCTGCACGCTGGTACCGGCTGAGCATCGGGCTCGTG
Organism: uncultured Actinomycetota bacterium; assembly: GCA_963719475.1. GTDB lineage: Bacteria > Actinomycetota > Actinomycetes > Mycobacteriales > Nakamurellaceae > Nakamurella. The sequence goes on from CAVRCD010000018.1 coordinate 415,555, forward strand.
CTGGTCGGTCGTTGCGCTGTGGGTGCTGCTCAGCCGGCTCGATCCGATCTGGAACGGCCATCCGGCTTATCCGGCGACCCTGTTCGTGACGATCGCGATCGGTCTGTCGCTGATCGGCTTCGCGCTCTGGCCGTGGCGCCGGGACCCCGAACCGAACGGACCGCCATGGGAGTCGGACTCCGCACCCCCAAAACGTGCCGTCAGCAATACCGGTCGGGGATGGCGGATCACCGGCCGGGTCGGCGGCGGCGTGCTGGCGCTGCTGCTGGTCGTCGCGCTGGTCTGGCTCCGCCCGTACCCGGCGGGTGCGAGCGCGCTCGAAGCGCTGACCCCCGACGAGCTCGTTGCCGTCGTCGATGCTCCGACCACCATCGAACTGGTGCCGGCGGACCCGAGAGAACCTGCAGTCGGCCTGGTCTTCTCCCCGGGTGCGCTGGTGGACCCTCGGGCCTACGCCGACCTGCTGCGCCCGGTGGCCGAGGCCGGCTACCTGGTCGTCATCCTCAAGGAGCCGTTCGATCTGGCGATCGTGCAACCGGGCCAATCGGCCGGTCCGATCGATGACCATCCCGAGGTGGGCAGGTGGGTCGTCGGCGGTCACTCGCTGGGTGGGGTGACGGCATCATCGTTCGCTGCCGACAACCCGGCGACGGTCAACGGGCTGCTGCTCTGGGCAAGTTATCCGTCCGGCGATCTGTCGGGTGCGGCAGACCTTCAGGTGACCTCGATCTCGGGCAGCAACGATCAGTTGGCGACGCCGGCCGACATCCAGGCGTCTCGGTCAAAGCTGCCGCCGGACACCGACTTCGTCCAGATCGACGGCGGTATCCATGCCTACTTCGCCGACTACGGCGAACAACCAGGGGACGGCGCACCCGGCATCGACCGGGACACCGCCTCGGCGGAGATCGTGGCAGCCAGCCTCGCGCTGCTCGACCGGGTGGCGACATCCGCTCCGCCGACCTGACGGGCTGGACGCGAAGCGGAGGGTTGAGGGGTCCGTCGATCAGCTGACGTGGCAGAGGATTTCGGCATTCAGCACGACGAACCAGCCGTCTTCCTGACCGGCCCAGTCCCGCCACCCGGCGGCCAGCTCGGCCAGTTCATCCGGATGGCTGAATCGGCCCGACACGGCCTGATGAGCCATGGCGGACTCGGTGATCCGTTCCGCCCACAGACCGCCCCACCAGGCCCGTTCGTCATCGTTCGAATAACACCAGGCGCTCGCCGAACAGGCGACGTCCGCATACCCGGCCGCCCTGGCCCAGGACAGCAGGCGCCGACCGGCGTCCGGTTCTGCGCCGTTGCCGCGGGCCACCTGGTGATACAACTCGAGCCAACGATCCATCCGCGGATCTGCCGGGTACCACGTCATCGCGGCATAGTCCGCGTCGCGGGCCGCCACCACCCCACCCGGCCGGCACACCCGGCGCATCTCGGTCAGGGCGGCGACCGGGTCGGTGAGGTGCTGCAGCACCTGGTGGGCGTGCACCACGTCGAAGCTGTTGTCGGGGAAGTCCAACTGGTACGCATCGCCCACGGTGAAACCGACGTTGTGCCGGTCCTGCTCGCGGGCCATCGCCCTGGCCTGCACCAGGGGTAGCTCGGCCCGATCCAGTCCGACGGTCTGGCCCGGATCCACCCGCGTCGCCAGATCAAGGGTGATGGTGCCTGGTCCGCAACCGATGTCGAGCAGGGCTTGGCCCGGCCGAAGGTGCGGGAGCAGGTAGCCGGCGGAGTTCTCCGCGGTCCGCGACCGGTGCGAGCGCAGCACGCTGTCGTGATGGCCGTGGGTGTAGGTGTCCGCTCGGGTCATCACCGCATCTTGCTCCTGATCGAGACGATCGTCTCAACGGGTGGGCGACCGGTACCCGGCCATGGTCGCCGCGAGCGCCTCCTCGACCGGGGTCGCGACAACGCCCAGCCGATCGCGGATCTTGCTGCTGTCGACCACGAACGGCTCCTGGAACAGGTACCGCATCTCGCTCAGTTCGCGCACGGTGGGGTTCAGCAATCCGACCGCGGAGATCAACGCTGCCGGCAGCACCCGCACCTTCGCCTTTGGCTGACCGGCCAACCGGTAGGCGATGTCCGACGAGCTGCCGGGTCGTCCTGGTGTCCGGATCGTTGGGCAGATGCCAGATCTCGCCGACCGCCGCCGGATGCAGACCGAGAACGGCCAGTCCCTCGCCGATGTCGGGAATGTAGGTGTACGTGTGCGGTTGATCGGGATCACCCAAGAGCGACGCCGTCTTCCCGGCCAGCGCCGGGCCGAACAGCCGGTCGCCCAGATTCGACTGGGCACCGCCGCGCGGACCGAAGTAGTCCGACGCCCGGCCGATCGCGACCTCGATCCGGCCGGCCCGATGGGCCGCCATCAACTCATCCGCCATCCGGCCGCGCAGTTGCCCCTTCTTCGTGTGCGCCAGATACGGCCGGTCCTCGGTCAACGGCGACCCGGCCGGACGTCCGTACATGTAGACGTTCTCCATGCTCACCAGCCGGGCTTGCGCGGCCTCGGCGGCCGCGACCACTCCCGCCTGCAGGCCGGGGAAGAGTTCGACCCACTGGGCATAGGGCGGGTTGAGGGCCTGATAGACCGTGGTGGCCCCTTTCGCGGCGGCGACGGCCAGCGCCGGATCACTCACGTCCGCGGCCACTACCTCGACTCCACTTGGCACGTCGGCCTTTCCGGATCGATTGACCATCCGGATCGCGCCGACGTCGCGGCGACGCAGGGATTCGCAGAGCGCGAGGCCGATCGCGCCGGTGCCGAAGATGACGTGCTGATCACTCATGACGAGACCTCGATCGAACTGGCGGTGGATGGGGAGGCGATGGTGGACGGGACGATGAACTGGAGCGCGAGCCCGGCCAGGGCGGAGACGGTGATGGCACCGGTGGACCCGAAGACCGTGTACTGCGTCTCGACGTCCACGCCGACCAGGGTGGTGATGGTCCAGCCCATCGACCAGAGAGCGGGCATCACCGCTGCCCACACCCAGCGCAACCTGCTGCCGGGCGGCAGCGCGAGTACCTGGGCGATGCCGAGCGGGATTCCGGTGACCGCACCCATCAGGGCGAGATCGGCGAGGTCGGTGCCGAAATCGACGACGGTGGCGCCGATCAGCAGACCGAGGCCCATGCCGATGGTGGTGGCCGGGATCCAGCGGTCGGCCCGCAGCCGGCGGCCGGAGGCCAACCATTGCCCGGTACCGATGACCAACCCGGTGACGGCGCCACCGAGCGCGGCGGCGAGCGGGCTGTCGACCGGGCCGGCGATGGCTCCGCCGGCGATGCCGGCGAGCGGGAAGGAGAGGAACCCCAGGGTCCAGATAGCCCAGCTGCGCAGTGCGGAGACGGTGCGAGAAGTGTTGATGGCCATGATGTTTCAGACTCCACTGACGATGCTGGAGGCGGTGATCGGCTGAACCGGGCCGGCCGGTGACCGGCGACCGGTGCGCAGCACGGCGACGGCGAGGGCGATCAGCCACGCGCTCCAGACGATGTAGCCCAGGAAGTTCGCCAGGCCGGTGCCGGGCACCTCCAGCGGCTCGACGATGCCGGTGGCGATCAGGGCGGCGGCGGCGATCCCGACGACGGCGAGCGGCGTGCCGAGCAGCGACTTGCGCAGTCCGATGGCCACCAAAACGGTCCAGGCGGCGGTCAGTGCGTAGCCCAGGGTTTCGCCGATGACCGTGCCGAGGACCAGATTCAACGTGTCGAAGGTGTCGCTGGCCGACGGATCCGCGGCCTGTGCGGCCAGTCCGGGAACCAGCACCGGCCAACGCAGCAGACCGATCACCTGGACCGCCGCAGCGGCGATGCCGACCGGCACCGAGGCGCGCAGCGCGGTAGAGGTGCCCATTCGGCCGACCCGGAGCGCGATCGGCGCGAGCAGTCCGGCGCCGATCGCCATGAGCAGGAACAGCCCACCGATCACCCACTGGTTCGCATGGAACGTCGCCAGCACCTCTGCCGGCGGCTGGTTCAGCACGTTCGGGTAGTCGAAGGCCGTGCCGAGGCCGAGGAAGGCGATGTTCACCGTGACGGCCCCCGCCACCAACAGGGCGGCGGTGGTGCGGCGTCCCGCTCGGGAGGAAGTGCTCGGGGTGGTGGTGGTCTGGCTCATCGGGTTGCTCCTTATTCTGTACGGTGTACGGAGTTTGTACGGTGTACAGTAAACCGGTGACGAACGCCGAGTCAAGAGGCAATCCGGAGCCGATTTCCAAGCCCCGTCGAGGGCCGCGGCGCAGCCTCGAACTGCCCCAGGTCGTCGATGCCGCGCTGCTCGTGGTCGACGAGGGCGGGCCGGAGGCGCTGTCCGTCCGCGCGGTGGCGGCCCGACTGGGGGTCAACCCGAATGCCCTGTACACCTATGTCGCCAGCCGCGCGGCACTCGAAAGGGAGATCGTCGAGCGGGTGTTGGCCGAGTCGGACCTGACCCTGTTGGACGACGACAACGACCGAACCTGGCGGCAACGGGTGTTGGCGTACGGCACGTCGCTACGACTGTCGCTGCTGCGGCATCCGGCCGTTGCCAGGCTGATGATGACGGCGCCGATGGACGGCCCGACGGCGCTGCTGGTGGGGGAGCGACTGATCGGAGCGCTCGTCGAGGGCGGCCTCAGCGCCGACGATGCGGCCCGGTCCACCTACGCGTTGATCGTGCAGGTGCTGGGATCGGTCGCGCTCGAGGTCGCCGAAACGGACGGCAGGCCGCCGCTACCGCCGGAGCAGGATCGGATCGCGGGGCGGCGGGCGGTGTTCGAATGGGTGGACGCCGCCCAGTGGCCGATGACGGCCGCAACGAAAGATGTCGCTGCGCAATGGATCTCGACCGAACAGTTCGTGTGGTCGGTGGACCGGCTACTGGACGGGATCGCTGACCTGCGGGCGAGGCCCGACTGACGGCGTCGGCAGTGAGCCGGTTGCGGATCAGACCCGCACGGCGGCGGACGCCTCGCGGCTCGCCGCGGCGACGTCCAGCCGGCCCGAGCGCTTCGCCCACACCTCGAACCACAGGGTGAAGAACGGCGGAATGGAAGCGCCGAGCGCGAAGACCGTCGTCCAGAACGACCAGCGCTGCACCCGTGCGGTGAGCAGGGCGAGCACCAGGTACAGCACGAAGACCCCGCCGTGGATCGGCCCGAAGATCTTCACCCCGGCCTCGCCGGTCTCGGCGATCCACTTGAAGTACATCCCGATCAGCAGCCCCAGCCAGGTCAACGCCTCGACGAAGGCGATGACGCGGAAGGCGAACACGATGCGGGAGTTCATGTCTGAATTCTCCCATGGGCGCGGCACGGCCCGGCCGGGTTTGCGCGTGGCGATCCCCACAGCCCTCCGGCGGGGTCAAGCAAACGCCCAGCAGAGTGATCCGCTCAGTTTCGCGGTCTGCTGGGCGTGCTGTCGATCATGGGCGACGGATCACCCGCCGCCGAGGGTCAGCCGGCTTCCGGCTCCAGCTGGATGGAGACCCCGTTGATGCAGTAGCGGTCATCCGTCGGCGTGCCAAGACCCTCGCCGGAGAACACGTGCCCGAGGTGGGAGCCGCAGTTCGCGCAGCGCACCTCTGTCCGCACCGAACCGAAGGAGCGGTCTTCCAGCAGCTCCACCCGGTCGGCGGCCAACGGGGTGTAGAACGCCGGCCAACCACAGTGCGCATCGAACTTGTGCTCACTGCGGAACAGCTCGGCGCCACAGCCGCGACAGCGGTACACCCCCACCGTCTTGTCGGTCTCGTACGAGCTGGAGAACGGCCGCTCGGTGCCTGCCTGGCGGAGCACCTTGTACTCCTGCGGGCTCAGCTCGGCGCGCCACTGCTCGTCGGTCTTCTGGACGTCGTAGGTCTTGTCGGTCTTCATGCCCTTCATTGTCATGTCCTGTTCAACAACGGGAGCGTCGCGGGCGTTCCCGGGCGAATCTGACGGCTCCGTAACAACTGGGCACTGACCAGATAGCGTGAGCCGCGTGGCGAAGAGCACAGCAACAGTCCTGCAGGTCGGCGACCGAGAGGTGCGCGTCTCCAGCCCCGATCGCGTTGTCTACGAAGCCACCGACCGGACCCCTGCCATCACCAAGCTCCAGGTCTGTGAGTACTTCGCCGCGATCAGCGAGGTCTTCATGCATGCGAACGGGAACCGACCGGTCGCCCTGGAGCGCTGGCCTGGTGGCTGGCGTGAGGGCATGACCCTTTCCCTCGGCCCGATGGGGCAGCAGAACGGTGACGGCTTCTATTCCAAGAGGCTCCCCAAGGGTGCGCCCGACTGGGTGCAGACCGCTCGGGTGACAACGCCGAACCGCCGCCCGATCGACGAGCTCGTCCTGACCGAGCCGGCCGCCGCCGTCTGGGCTGCCCACATGGGCACGTTGACGTTCCACCCCTGGCCCGTTCGTGCCGATGATGTCGAACACCCCGACGAATTGCGGATCGACCTCGACCCGCAGGAGGGGGCCAGGTTCAGCGACGTGCAGCGGGTCGCGGAGGCCACCAGAGAGTTGCTGGAGGGGCTGGGGCTGCAGGGTTTCGTGAAGACCAGCGGCAACCGGGGTATCCACATCTACGTTCGCATCGAGCGTCGCTTCGGGTTCGACGAGGTGCGTCACGCCGCGATCGGCCTCGGCAGGGAGTTGGAGCGCAGGGATGTGGGCGCCACCACCAACTGGTGGAAGGAAGAGCGCCCACCGGGGTCGATCTTCCTGGATTTCAACCAGAATCTGCGGGACCGGACCGTCGCGGGAGCCTGGTCGCTGCGACCCAGGCCGGGTGCTCCGGTCAGCACGCCGATGACGTGGAGCCAGTTGGCCGACATCAGCGACCCTCGAGACTTCAACCTGGTGACCGTTCCCGACTACGCTGCGGACGGCGATCCGTGGGAGCACATGGACGACGTGGCGTACACCCTCGAGCCGCTGCTCGACCTCTGGGAGAATCTGGAAGGCGGAGAACTCAACTTCCCGCCCGACCACCCCAAGATGCCGGGCGAGCCGCCTCGGGTGCAGCCGTCGAAAAAGGTCGCCGAGCATTGGGACGAGCACGGCAACCGCATCGAGTCGCCTCCGGGCTGAACCCGTTCGACGGCAGTGTGCGCCTGTTTCGTGGCTCATGGCGGCATCGGTGGATCGGCTGCATCGGTGGAACGGCGGCATCAATGGGACACTGTTGGCCATGATGAGGTTCCAGGTGTGGACCGTCCGGGGCAACGCCGAGTACGACGAGCACCACAGCTTCACGATCAATCCGGATACCGGTGTGCTGACCATCCACCGTCCTGACCGTTCCGAGTTGTACTTCTCGTCCGGCGCCTGGCACAGCATCGAGGATCTCTCCGACACCGATGAGTTACGCGGCAAGGTCAGGTAGCGGCAGGGATTCTCGAGGTGTGGTGCGCCGGGTCAGCGGCGGCGGTTCGCCGCCCAGACGAAGCAGTAGACGCCGAACAGCGCCAGCCCGAACGCCTTGAGCAGCAGCAGCACCCCACCCGCCGGTGACAGGTTGATCAGCCGGATGACGGCCTGCAGCCCGGGAGCGCCCGTCCGGCCGTCGAATCCGGTGACGATCATCAGGGCTCCGATGATGCTGAACGTGATGCCCTTGCCGATGAACCCGGCCTGGCCCAGGACGATCACCTTGGTGCTGACCGATTCCTTCAGGTCGTCGAGGAATCTGATCCGTGCCCCCCGGTAGATCGCCCTGATCCCCAAGGCCACCAGCACGATTCCGACCACCACCGCGAAGACCCGCAGCAGCACCTCCTCCACCTCGGTGGTTTCGGTCGCGATCCGCCTGCCGTCGCGGGCCGCATGCCCGACGAACGCCACCCGGGCGGCGCTGATGCCCAGCGTCAGGTAGGCGATCGCGCTGAACGAGGACCCGAGCCGGCCGAACGTCTTGTTCAGCCGGGTCTCCTGCGGCGCCCGCCGCCAGATCGTTTCGAACACCTGCCACAGGGTCAGCGCGCCGAGGCCGAACACCGTGATCCACAGCAACACCTCGCCGAACACGGTCTGCGCCATCGCGGACAGCGCCTCGTCCTGGGAATCGCTGCTCCGGACGCCGGTCAGCTCGATCCGCACCGCGATCCAGGCGATCAGCAGGTGGACGATCCCGTAGGTCACCAGGCCGACCCCGACCACGATGTCGAAACCGGTGCTCTTGTGCACCCGACGGCCACCACGGCTCGCCGCGGCGACCACCTGTTTGCGGCGCGGCGGCTTCGGCGGGTCGTCGAGATCGCTCATGACGCCCCCTTATCCGATTCAATGGCCGGATGGACGGATCGAACCTTCGGCAGGCTGCCCGCGCAAGTACATCGTTCCTGACCTCGGCGATCGACCTGGACTGGGACCGGCCGATTCCGGAGATGACCTGGACGGTCCGCGAGGTGGTGGCCCACATCTCCGACGTGCTGCTCTGGTACTCCACCGACCTGTCGGCCGGTACCGGCGAGCTGAGCACGATGGACCTCAAGGTGCGTCCGACCGAACCCCCGGAACGGTTGATCGCGACGCTGACCGCCTTCAGCAACACGCTGGCCTACGTGGTCGACGGGGTGCCACCTGGTCAACGCGGATTCCACCCCGACGGCATGGCCGACAGCACCGGCTTCGCCGCGATGGGGTGCGACGAACTGCTGGTGCACACCAGGGATGCCGCGACCGGACTCGGTCTGGATTTCGAGCCGCCGGAGGTGTTGAGCGGGTTGATCGTGCGGCGGCTGTTTCCCTGGGCGCCGAAGGACGCCGAGCCCTGGCCGGCATTGCTGTGGGCGAACGGGCGTCGGGATCTGCCCGGTGCGCAGCGTCAGGTCGACTGGCACCGGCACGCCGCGCCGCTGACCGACGAGACCGAATGATTCGGCGCGCTGCGGGCCAGGGTGCGGCGATCAGGCCTGCTCGCGGACCAACCTGACCACGGTGTCCAGCGCATTCCCGGCAGCGGTCGGCCGCACCGCAACCTCGGCGCGGACGGTGGTCAGGCCGGGTGCAACGGCGTCCTCGACCCGCCAGAGCACGTCCGGGTTCTGCGGTCCGCCGACCCCGTCGGTCAGGTTGCTCAGATCGTGGGCCACGACGAGCACCGTGCCGCCGGGAGCGGTGGCCGCGGCCGCGAGCCGCATCGCCCCGCGCCGATCGGCGGCACCCACCTGCAGGTAGGCGAGCAGGACGAGGTCGTAGGTCGTCGGCGGCGTCCAGGTCAGGACGTCGGCACGCACCCAGTCGACATCGGTGCCGACGGTCGCGGCGAGCCCGGCGCCTTTGGCCAGTCCGACACCGCTCCAGTCGACCCCCGTCACCGACCACCCGCGGGTGGCCAACCACACGGCATTGCGCCCCTCGCCACAGGCCAGGTCCAGTGCGGAACCCGGCGACAGGTCAGAGCACTCCTGGACGACGAACCGGTTCGCGTCCGCCGTCCACACCAGATCGGTGCCGGAATACCTTTCGTCCCAGTAACTCTCGTCCATCAGCCGCTGGCCAGCACATCGGCGAGATTGAACCGAACGGGGCGCTCCAGCTGCTCGTAGGTGCAGGACTCCGGGTCACGGTCCGGGCGCCAGCGGACGAACTGCGCGGTGTGCCGGAATCGAACGCCCTCCATGTAGTCGTACCGAACCTCGACCACTTGTTCCGGTCGCAGTGGCACGAACGAGAGGTCCTTGCCGGCATTCCACCGGCTGGTCTCGTTCTTCCGCGGTGTCCGCTCACCCTCCTCGTGCGCCGCCCAGTTCCACGGGTGGCCGTCGAAGGTGGTCACCCAGGGCTGGAGCTCTTCGAACAGCTTCTTGCGGGTCGCCATCGGGAACGCACCGATCACCCCGACGGAGGCCAGCACGCCGCGGTCGTCGTACAGACCGAGCAGCACCGAACCGATCGCATCCGGACCGGACTTGTGCACCCGGTACCCGGCGACGACGCAGTCGCAGGTCCGCTCGTGCTTGATCTTGCTCATCACCCGCTTGTCGGGCTGATAGCGCAGGTCGAGCTTCTTGGCGATCAAGCCGTCCAGCCCGGCGCCCTCGAATTCCTCGAACCAGCGCTGCGCCTCCTGCTGGTCCCGGGTCGCCGGGGTCAGGTGGATCGGCGGCTGCGCGCCGGCCAGCGCCTCCTGCAGGGCCGCCCGGCGTTCGATCAGGGGAGTGTTCATCAGGTCGTCGTCACCGAGGGACAACAGGTCGAACGCGACGAAACTGGCCGGCGTCGCCGTCGACAGCATCTTCACCCGGCTGGCGGCCGGGTGGATGCGTTGCTGCAACGCCTCGAAATCGAGCGTGTTCCCCTCCAGATTGGCGACGATGATCTCTCCGTCGATCACCGCGCGGTCCGGGAAGTTGGCCAGCACGGCTTCGACCACCTCGGGGAAGTACCGGGTCATCGGGCGCTCGTTGCGGCTGCCGATCTCGACCTCGTCGCCGTCGCGGAAGATGATCGACCGGAAGCCGTCCCACTTCGGCTCGTAGAGCTGGTCGGCGGGGATGGCACTGACCGGCTTGGCCAGCATGGGCGAGACGGGGGGCATGACGGGTAGCTGCACCCGCCCAGTGTCCCCGTCGAGGGATCAGCCCGCCGAGGTGGTACGGCAGGTGGTCCCGGGTCGTCGGAGAGAATTGGCCAATCGAGGGTGTTCGCAGCAGCTGATTTCATATTGTCGAAAAGCCCGGGAATTCCAGTCGAATCGGCTCTTTGCCGATACGCCTTCAGGGTGAAATGGCCCTTCGAATGCCGGATTGACGCATGCGGTCGGTGTTGGGAGGGTCTTGTGGGGTGTCTGTGATCCGGGTGTGAAGGAAATGCGACCGGTCGGGGCAACAGCACATCTTGGTGATCACTGTGGATCAGACTCGATGGAGGGGAAGTCATGCGAGGAAAGTGGAAAGTCGCAGCTGCTTGCGGAATCTCGGTGGTGTTGGTCGCCGCCATGGCGCCCGCAGCGGCGGCCGCAGGAGGCAAGGGTTCGACTCTCGAGGTCTTGATCGACGAAGGGCTGTCCGTCACCCAAGGGGCTCGCGGTCACCCAGGACCGGGATCTGGCCATCGGCCAGGGCGCGTTCGGTGCACCAGGTCCGGCACTGGTCTACGACCTGCGGGGTAAGGGCGCCGGCTCGATCTACCCGGTCACCGACCCGGCGATGCCGCTCAATCTGATCGATGTCGCCGTCAGCCCGAAAGACGGTACGGGCTGGGGCATTCAGGCCGGCGATGACGGCGGCACCCTGATCCATCAGCTCGCCGACGGCACCATCGTCGATGTGCTGGACATCCCGGGATACCAGGCAACCGACCCGGATCCGGTCGACATCGATCAACCGGCATTCCCCACGGAATCCAATGCGTACGGTCTGACGGTCGACCGGAAGGGCAATGCCCTGGTCGCGGATGCGGCCAACAACGACCTGCTCCGGGTGACCCCGGACGGCAAGGCCGTCACCGTGGCTCGGTTCGACCTCGAAATGGTCGCGACAGACATGCTTCCGCCCGATCTCCCGTTCCCGCTGCCCGATCCGCTACCGGCGGCGATCCCCGCCGAAGCCGTTCCGACGACGGTCACCATCGGCCAGGACGGCTACATCTATGTCGGCGAATTGAAAGGTGTTCCCGTTCCGACCCGAATCATCGAACATTTGGCGGATCAAGGCCGATGCCAAGGATGCAACGTGCTCGGTGACGGCGCCGGTCAATTGCACGCTGTATGCCAGCGGCTTCACTGCGATCCAGGACATCGCCTTCGGCTCCGGCAGCAAGCTGTACGTCTACGAGTTGGCCGAGGACGGTGTGTTCGCCTTTGAGGGCGGATTGCAAACCGGCAACGTCCCGCCCGCCGTGCTGCTCGCGGTCGACAAGGGCAAGAACGGCAAGCGCACCGAGCTGGTAAAGGGTCAGCTGTCGCAACCCGGCGGAGTCGTGGTGGTGAACAACGTCGTCTATGTCACGGACAACATCTTCTTCGGCGGCCGATTGAGCAAGATCAACTGACCTCGCCGCCTTCGACGGTGTCCGATCGACCGGGCCCTGGCGTCATCGCCGGGGCCCGGTCGTCTTTGTCGCTGGCCGGAATGCGCTCAGGGCGGATCGGGCGGGTGAGCCATACTGCAGTGGTGACCCAGACCCTCCGGACGCTGCTCAGTCCGCCCGCACCACGGGCCGGGTCGATGGTGCCCCTCTCATGACAATGAGCCGTCAATGACATCGAGCAAGAAGAAGCACCACCCGCCGGCCGCCCGGCCAACCCCAGCGGCGCAGCCCCTGCAGGCGCGACCGGCAGAGCCGAAACCGGTTCGCACCACGACCAACCGGGAGTGGACCATCAGGGCGATCGCTGTCCTGTGCATCATCATCGGGGTCACCATGACCCTGATCGGCGCGACGCCGGACATCCTGGGCGGCTACGGCAAGATTCTGCTGATGGTGCCGGGCATGGTGATCGTGGCCGGCGGCTGCGTCGCTTTCGTCGAGACCACGAGTCATGCCAGGAGCCTGCGCCGCGGGCGGCGTTGACCGCTGCCGGTCAGCGGCCGGACACCGAGAAGTGCTGGTAGTCGATCGGCCCGCTCCAGGTGCCACCCCAGGTCCATCCGCGGTTGGCGAACGCGGTGACGACGGCATCGCCGGCCAGGATGACGCCCGGCGCCGGCTGCCGGGACAGATAGTCGCGGCCCTGCTCGGGGAGAACGAGACTGCCGCTGAGGTAAGGGTTCTGCACCGGGTTCAGATCGATGGCGGTGCCGTAGGAGTGTTCGGAGAATCCGCCGCCACCGGTGACCGGTCGGCAGTTGAAGGCGGACGTGTTGTTCGCCGCCATCGACGCGTCGTCGCTGCCGCCGAAATCGTCGACCAGCCGCATCGAGGCGATCGGGTACCCGGAGTCGTACAGGTCCCGGAAGACCTCGGTCACTGTGCCGGCGACTGACGCGGCGACCACCAGCTCGCCGGTGTGATCGGCTCCGTCGAATCCCCGGTAGCTGACGACGACGTAGCGAAGGTCGGTCAACGGCACCGGGCAGCCGTCCCGCCAGCTGGTGGCCATCCGACCGGCCAGGTTGGCATCGACGTCCCGGATCTCGCTGCTGTAGCCGGATGCGGTCCCGGCGGCCACACCGGCCAGTGCCGGGGCAGCGGGTTGCTCGGCCGGCGTCTCGATCGGATCTTCGACGACGGCGGGCCGCTGGTGCTTCTGGCGTTGTGGACATCGGTCCGGCCGTGCTCTCGGTCGTTGCAGAGCTTTCGGTTGCGGCGTCCAGACCCGTCGGCACGACCGCCGTCACCGTCGCCGCTGAGCCAGCCGTCGCCGGGCCTGCCGTCGCCGGACCTGCAGAGGAGGCAGCAGGAGTGGCCGAACTGCTACCGAGTCCCCGTCTGCACCCGACGAGCAGGACGCCAGGATCAGCGCCGCCGACGCCAGGCAGCCGAGCGCCCAGCGGGACGCAGGTCGCATCGTCATGGGTCAATGGTGACCCCATCGATCGGGATTCGCGATCAGGCCAGCGGCTTGACGTGATCGGCGGCGATCGCCACCACCTTGTCGACCCGCCGCCGGTACTTCTCCTCGCCGCCGGGACCGCCCAGGTAGTCGGTCGTCATCCACACCCGAACGATCTCCAGCGCGATCGCCGAGCCGATGATCTTGCCGCCCAAGCACAATGCGTTGGTGTTGGAGTGCGATCTGGCCAACCCGGCGCAGAACGGGTCCTGGCAGACGGCGGCGTACACCCCGTGGATCTTGTTGGCGATCATCGCGCTGCCGTAGCCGACACCATCGACGAAGATGCCACGGTCGACCTCGCCCCGACCGACGGCAAGAGCAGCGGGATAGGCGTAATCCGGCAGATCGCAGGCACTCTCGTCGTGGGTGCCGAAGTCCACCACGTCGTGGCCGCCGGCCTCCAGCTGCGCCTTGATCTCCATCTTCAGGGAGTATCCGGCGTGGTCGTTGGCCATGGCGATCCGCATCAGCGCGCTCCTCGGTTCGGTGCGGGCCAGCAGATGACGTCCGGGTCCGCTCGCCAACGGTAGCGGCGGGGGCCACCGATCGCGTGCTGACCGGGGCCGGTTGCCCGTGACGTGGAAGCGGGGCCCGGCGTGTCCGCTGGGCCCCGCTGGTGCGGTGGGGGGCCCGGGCCTGCGCAACGATGCGCCTGCATCCGGACGCCGGTGTGACTCCCGATCTCATCGCAGCTGCCCGACCGAGGTGGCCCGGCTGCGCGACGTCCGCCCGCCGCGTCGAAGATCAGCACCCGAACCCGCATCCGATGTCACGGTCGGGGGAGCGACGGTTGCCCGACGCCGTACATCCGGTTCTGTTCTTCGGCTCACGCCGGGTGGTGCGCCACGCGACAGTGCTTCCACCGCCGCGGTCTGCGCCACCCTTTGTGTCCGTCTTTCCTACCCCCGTCGGTCAACCTGGGCAAGAGACCGGTCCTTCTTCATCGATCAACCACTGCTGCGCAGATCACCTGGCTGGGTCCCGCCACAATGGCCTTCATGACCCTTCCCGACGACGACACCATGGTGACCTATCCCAGCGGCGCGGTCAGCGGGCACGGCACGGTGCTGCACGTGGCGGACCACGACTCCGGGACTGTCGTGCTCACCGATCGGACGCCGTTCCATCCCGTCGATCCACGCTGGCCCGACCAGGGCCCGGACCACGGCCTGATCACCTACGGGGACGTCACCGTCCCGCTGCTGGACTGCGTCATCGGCGCCACCGACGGCGCGCAACTGTCAATCGGTGACGAGGTGACGGTGCGCCGCGGGGAACCCGGATGGGCGTTCGTCGTCGCGCACGTCATCCCGGCCGGCGAACGGCCGCCCGCAGTCGGTGACGAGATCGGCTTCGCCGTCGACGCCGACCACCGGTTGCGGCTCTCGGCCGGGCACACCGGGTGCCACGTTGCCGCGTTGGCTCTCAACGCCGCGCTCGCCGAGAGGTGGCGCAAGCCGGTGCGCACCGATGGTCTCGGACATCCCGACTTCGACCAGCTGGCGATCGTCTCGTCGCGGATCACCCCGGACGGTGCCGTCGACAACTACCGGGTGGGACGCTCGCTGCGCAAGAAGGGTTTCGACATCGACGGCCTGGAATCGGCCTTGCCGGAGATCGAGGAGTCGATCAACCGCCAATTGGCGGCCTGGGTGGCCGCCGGCGCCGACATCCAGCTGGAAATCCACGGACCGCGGCTCACCGATCTCCGGGAATGGATCTGCACGCTGCCCGAAGGCATCCAGCGGATTCCTTGCGGCGGAACGCATCTGCGGTCGCTGACCGAGCTGACCTCGCTGGCGGTCGAGCTGCGGGCCGACGTCCCGGCCGGCGACCTGACGATGACCACCACGGTCCGCCGCGCGCAAGCGATCTGACCAGTGCCATGCCGTCACGAGAAGGCGGATCAGGCCCCGAACCCGGGATCTGCGACGTCCTCGGCGGCCTGCAGCACCCGCAGGATGTTGCCGCTGGTCAGCGCCCCCAGGTCGGCGTCGGACCAGCCCCGGTCGGCCAGTTCGGCGAGCAGTGCCGGATAGCAGGAGACGTCCTCGAGTCCGACCGGCAGCTGGTCGGTGCCGTCGTAATCGCCGCCGAGCCCGATGTGCGCGGCGCCCGCCACCTCCCGTGCGTGCTCGACATGGTCCGCGACCTGGGCCAGAGTGGCTGTCGGCGGCGGATTCTCGGCCTGCCAGGCGGCGAACTCCGCCGCCGCGCCCGGTTCGTGGTGCTCACCGGCGTGCTCGGTGTAGATCGTGACCTTGTCCAGTCCGAGCGCGTGCCGCTTCGCGTCCTCGGCGGCCGAGTGGTCGGCGCAGTCCTGCGAGACGAAGTCCGGGACGAAAGTGATCATCAGGATTCCGCCGTTGCCGGCGAGCTGCGACAGCACCGCGTCCGGGGCATCCCGGACATGATCGGTCAGCGCCCGGCAGGACGAGTGCGAGAAGATCACCGGCGCGCGCGAGGTGTCGAGCGCGGCCTGCATGGTGGACGGCGCGACGTGGGAGATGTCGACCAGCATCCCGATCCGGTTCATCTCCAGCACCACCTCGCGGCCGAAATCCGAGAGGCCGCCGACGGCCGGCGCATCGGTCGCGGCATCCGCCCACGGCACATTCTGGTTGTGGGTCAACGTCATGTAGGCGACGCCGAGCCGGCGCAGGGTCCGCAAAACGCCCAGTGAGCAGTCGATGCTGTGCCCACCCTCGGCGCCCATCAGGGCCGCGATCCGGCCCCCGGCCATCACCCTGCGGACGTCAGCGGCGGTCCGGGCCATCTCGAAGGTCTCCGGGTAGGCCGCGACAAATCCGGCGACGCAATCGATCTGCTCGAGCGTTGCGGTCACCGCGGCACCGCCGGCCAGCGTGCCGGGGACGTAGACCGAGAAGAACTGGGCGCCGACACCGCCGGAGCGCAGCCGGGGGATGTCGGTGTGCAGCAGGGCCTGATGGACCGCGATGTCCCGTTGCGAGAGGTCGTAGGCGACCTGTTTGCGCAGTGCCCAGGCCAGATCGTTGTGCCCGTCGAACACCGGCGCCGTGGCGAGCAATCGGGAGATCCGTTGGCCGGTCATGCCAGCGCCGCCAGTCGGGCGACGGCCTCGTCGATGACCTCGTCGCGTTTGCAGAAGGCGAACCGGACGAACGGTTTTCCGTCCACCGGGTCGTCGTGGAACACCTCGTCCGGCACCGCGACCACGCCGGCCCGAGCCGGGAGATCAAGGCAGAACTGCATCCCGTCCTGTTGCCCGAGCGGCCGGATGTCGGTCATCACGAAGTACGTGCCCTGCGGCACCGACACCCCGAACCCGGCGGCCGAGAGCCCCGCGCACAACCGATCGCGTTTGCCTTGCAGACTGGCGCGAAGCTCGGCCACCCAACCCATTTCGGTCAGCAGGGCATCGGCGACGGCAGGTTGGAACGGCGCACCGCCGACGTAGGTGAGGAACTGCTTGGCCGCCCGGACCGCAGCGATCAACGGGGCCGGACCGCAGGCCCAGCCGATCTTCCAGCCGGTCGTGTTGAACGTCTTGCCGGCGCTGGAGATGGTGACGGTCCGTTCGGCCATCCCCTCGAACGTGGCCAGCGGCAGGTGGACGGCGTCGTCATACACCAGGTATTCGTAGACCTCGTCGGTCAGCACGATCAGGTCGTTGTCCCGGGCCACCCCCGCCACCCCGGTCAGTTCCTCCCGGGTGAGCACCGTGCCGGTCGGATTGTGCGGCGTGTTCAGGATCAGCATCCGGGTACGCGGGCCGACCGCGGCGGCCAGTTCGTCGACATCGAGGGCGAACCGGCCGGTGGCGTCCGGCCGCAACGGGATCGATCGATGGGTTCCCCCGGCCATCGCCACGATCGGCGGATAGGAGTCGTAATGCGGCTCCAGCATCAGCACCTCGTCCCCGGGCTCGCACAACCCCAGCACGGCGGCCGCCAGCGCCTCGGTCGCACCGACGGTGACCAGCACCTCCGTATCCGGGTCGAATCGCTGGCCGTGGTCCCGTAGGCGGGCGGCCGCGATCGCCTCGCGAAGAGCCGGAATTCCCGGGCCGGGCGGGTACTGGTTCACGCCGTCGGCGATGGCCCGCCGGGCACCGGCCAGCAGCGATGCCGGGCCGTCGGTGTCCGGAAAGCCCTGGCCCAGATTGATCGAGCCGGTGGCGGTGGCCAGAGCGGACATTTCGGCGAAGATCGTCGTGGTGTACGGACGCAACCGGCGCACCAACGGGTTCGCGGACCGGGCCTGCGGGATTTCGGACGCCAGACTCATGCCCTATTCCTACCGCGCCGCGCGAATCCGGCCGGGGCTGGGCCGCTCAGTGAACAATGAGGCCATGAGCACCACTGAATCAGCGCCGGCCGGGCAGTCCGCAGAGTCCCCGCCTCCGGTACGAGCCGGTTCCCCGGGCGGCGGGGCTGCCGGACAACCGGCAACTCCCATCCCGGACTTCGGTTCCGCCACGCTCAGCCCAGCCGACCAGGAGCGTCGCCGCCGGCTGAATCGGATGAAGGCCGTCGCCACCGGCGCGCTGGTGCTGATGGCGGTGATCTTCGTGGTGGCCTTCACCCTGCAGGACGAATACCCGTGGCTCGGGTATGTGCGGGCGATGGCCGAGGCCGGGATGGTCGGTGCCATCGCCGACTGGTTCGCGGTGACCGCCCTGTTCCGCCGGCCCCTCGGATTGCCGATCCCGCACACCGCGATCATTCCCAACCGCAAGGACGCGATCGGTGCGTCGCTGTCCGAGTTCGTGGCCACCAACTTCCTGTCCGAGGACGTCGTCCGGCAGAAGCTGGCCGGGTTCTCGGTGGCCTCGAAGATCGGCGACTATCTCTCCCAGCGCGAGTCGGCCGAGCGGGTCACCGCCGAGTTGGCGACCGCGATCCGCGGGATCAGCAACGTGCTCAGTGACGATCAGATCGCCGACCTGCTCGAGTCCATGGCCCGACGGAAGATCGCCGAGACGAAGATCGGCCCGCCACTTGGCCGGATCGCCGCCGAGGTCTTCGAACGTGGGGATCACCGTCCACTTGTCGATTTCATCGTGGAGCGGTGTTACGAGTGGATCAGGGACAACTACACCTCGGTGTCCAGGGTGGTGTCGCAGCGGGCGCCGTCCTGGTCGCCGCGGTTCCTGGACGGGATCGTCGCGGATCGGATCTACAACGAGGTCTTGGCTTTCGCCGAGGCCGTCAACACCGATCCCGATCATCAGCTGCGCAAAGCGCTCGATCGTTTCCTCGCCGAGTTCGCCCAGGACCTGCAGACCGATCCGGCGACGATCGAGCGGGCCGAGGCGATCAAGGACCAGATCGTCAGCAACACCGAGGTTCGCTCGCTCGCGGCCAGCGCCTGGACGTCGATCAAGGACGCCCTGCTGCAAGCCGCCGACGATCCCGATTCACCGTTGCGTCGTTCGGTGACCGATGCGTTGGTGTCGTTCGGTACCAGGCTCACCCAGGACGACCCGATGACCGCCAAGGTGGACGGCTGGGTCGCGGACGCCGCCGGGTACATCGCCCGCAACCACGCCCGCAGCATCACCGGGATCATCGACGAGACCATCGCCCGGTGGGACGGCGAGGCGACCAGCCGGAAGATCGAACTGCAGGTCGGACGGGATCTGCAGTTCATCCGGATCAACGGCACCGTGGTGGGTGCCCTGGCCGGCCTGGTGATCTACACCGTCGCGCAACTGTTGCTGACGTAAGGGTGATGTCGGACCAGACCGGCCGGGCTGCTCTGTGGAACTGGCACTGACGACTTCGAACGGCGCCTGACGCTTGCGTCGTCGGCGTCTCGTTGGGCGGTCAGGCGCCCTTGCCGGTGCGCAGGTTCTGCGAGATGTACCGGAACAACGGGTCGGCCATCGCCTTCTGGGAGGACAGCCCGAAATCCTGGGCGGCAAGGCCTTCCGTGTAGTTCCGCCCGTACCAGTCCTCCACGATGGTGGCCTGCGGCTCCAGCGCGTAGCTCCCGTAGTCCTTGCCCGGGGTGTACCCGTACTCCTCGCCGGCGACCTTGGTCATCGCCGAGGTGATGAAGCCGAGATTCGATCCGTGGTGCAACTGCCAGGCATGCACCATCTCGTGCACGAAGGCCTCGCCGTAGGGACGATTACGGTTCCGTCTTGCTGAAACCCTTCTTCCAGGTGAGGGCGTTGGTGTAGCCCTCCTTGCCGAGATTGAGGGTGATGACGCCGTCGAACCGGGGGAACACGAAGGCCCGATCCCCGGCCCCGACGGTGTCGGTGATCCTGATCCGGTCCCGCGGCGGGGTGGCCAGTGCCGAACACGCGCTTGGCGATGTCGCATTCCTCGTCGCGCAGACCGCGACTGTCGTGCCCGATCGCGGCAATGCCCTCCGCGGCCAGCGCGTAGAGGGTGCCGAACGGACCGGCCAGCCAGAGCGTCCCGCCGATCACCTTCGCCCCGGCCGCCAGGTCGCCGTCCTTGGCCACCGATGCGGCCAGCCCGCCGACGACGATCACCAGGGCGGCGCCGCCGGGAGTCGCCAGGGTGGTGGCACCGATGATGAACTTCAAAGCGGCGCCGGCGATGTCGGCAAGCGCTCCGGTGATCGCGCCGCGGTAGTGCCGGTCCGCCCGATAGGTCGCCCGCTGCAGCTCCCAGAAGTTGTCCGTGACAAGGGCATTGGTGCTGTTCTCGGCCCAGTCCTCGCTGCGCGGGTCGTCGTCGAAGGTGCCCCCGACATGTCCCTTCCAGCCGGCCACCAGGGCCGTCGAGCCGTTGGACAGCAACGTCTGTGCCGTGAAGTGGTAGCTGTCCGCGCCGGTGGCCCGCATGTGGCCGCGGTTCTCCACCCGGCCGTCCCAGTACACCTTGGTGCTGACCCAGCCCTCGATCGCATCCACCCCGGGGGCATCACCGAAGTCGTGGAAGAAATCCACCGGATCCGGTGCGGCGACGTTCTTCTGGGCGGAGTAGATCATCCGGCCGCCCTCGAAGGATTGCTGCCTCGCACCTGGTCCACCCTCCGGCCAGCCCACCTCAGGACCGGTCGGGAAGCCCATCTTGCCGCTCTCCCAACGGTATTCGGCCCACCGGCTGCGGATCAGCCCGTACACCTCGTTGGCTCCGTGCTGTGCGGTCGAGTAGATCGATTTCTCGGCGCCGCTGGGCATCTCGCGGAAATGGTTGAAGACGCCCTTGCCGTTCGGGGTGCGGGTCTCATCGGTCGTCGGGTAGCCGAATGCAGAGCCGCCGAGTGCGTTGTACCGATCGCGGATGGCGCCGTGTACCTCGTGTGCGCCGGTCTGCGGATGCCAGACGTACGTGCAGTTCTCGAAGGACTGGTAGCGGCCGACCCCGTCGTGGGTGAGCATTTCGCCCGATGTCGGGTACCCGAGCTGATCCTTGCCCCGATAGCCGATCCAGGACTGCCGGATGACGCCGACCAGTTCGTGCGCCTTGTTCTGCGGTGTCCAGTAGATCGACTTCTCGGCGCCACTGGGGAACTCGCGGAAATGATTGAAACGCGCTCTGCCGTCCGGAGTTCCGGTTTCGTCGGTGGTCGGGTAGCCGAACCGCGAACCGCCCAGCTGGAGGTAGCGGGTCAGGATGTCGCCGTGCAGTTCACGGGTGCCGATGCTCGGGTGCCACAGGAGGTAGCCGCCCTCGAAGGTCTGGAACTGGCCGACCCCGTCATGAGCGGTCTGCTGGTCGCTGGTCGGGTAGCCGAGGAAGCCGCTGTGTCTGCCGTAACGGTTCCAGGCCGTGCTCAGCTCGCCCCAGATCACCCTGGCCCCGGTCTGCGGGGTGTGCAGGATCGTCAGCAGGGTTCCGTTCTTGTTCTGGAAGCTGACGTACTGCCCGCGGCCGTCCCCGGTGCCCATCGTCTGATGGTTCGGCGTTCCCCAGTTCTTGCCGCCGAGTTCCCGCCAGCGTGCCCCGATCGGTCCGGGAATGGTCTCCGGCGCCTTTGGTTCCGGCGGGGTCGGGCGGGGCTTGAAGATCGGGCCACCGATCGGGTCGTCCGGCAGCGGCTCGACCGGTGGCGTGGGCGCCGGTCGGGGTGCGGGACGCGGCGGGGCAGGAGGTGGCGTTCCACCGGTCGGGCCTTTTGGTCTCGGCGCCGGGCGGGTGGGCTCCTTGGGCTCGCGGTGCGGCTTGGTGACCGGTCCGTCGGACAGGTCGTTCATCGCTTGCGCCATCAGGGGTGCTCCTTCGTCGTCGCGCCGTTTCTCGATTGCGGCCAAGAATCGCGCCGGCGGGTACGAGCGGGCATCGGTACCGACTACGGAGATCTGCCGTACGGGTACTGAGCTCCCGCCCGGATCCCGTAGCTCGCGGACTGTCGGACCAGGATGCTGAGATGGCCGCATGACATCGACCACACCATCGGCCTCGCCGCCGATCGCATCGTTCGACCTGGTCGTGCTGGACACCCCTGAGCCGAGAAAGCTCGCCGAGTTCTACTGCGCGCTCCTGGGCTGGCGGATCGTCCGTGAGGACGACGACTGGGTGACGATCCGGGGCGACTCCAGTGCCGGCATGGCGTTCCAGCTCGCCCCCGATCTCGTCCCGCCGACCTGGCCCGACCCGACGATCCCGCAGCAGTCGCACCTGGACGTGACCGTCGCCGACCTGGATGTCGCCGAACGTCAGGTACTCGCCATCGGCGCCCGGCCGACCGGCGAGCCGAAGGGTCCGGCGGGGTTCCGGGCCTTTCTTGATCCGTCAGGCCACCCGTTCTGCCTCTGCCTCGAGGAGTAGCTGCGCTGGAGTAGCAGTCTCGAGCAGCTGCCTGGATTCGGCGGCCGGCGGCGGGTCGCTGTGGTGCCGCTGGCACTGTGGTTCCCGTGCGCTTCACTCCGCTCACGCCGGACCGGTTGGCCGACGAGCTGGCGACCTGGGTCGAGTCGCTCCTGCCCGGCCGTACCCGGGTCGGCATCGACGGTGCGACCGAAATCGGTGCCACCGACCTTGCCGATGCCGTCGCCGAGCAGCTGCGAAGTCGTGGACGTCCGGTGGTGCGCGCGTCGACCGTCTGGTGGTGGCGGCCGGCGTCGTTGCGGCTGGAATACGGGCACCGGGACGTCGACATGCTGCTGACGGGATGGGTCGACAGCGGTTCGCTGCGGCGGGAACTGCTGGACCCGCTCGCGTCCGGCGGATCGGGTGACCACCTCGCCCGGCTCCGCGATCCGGCGACCGACCGATCACTGCGTGAGCCGAGATCTCGTGCCGAGCCGGGCACGATCCTGCTGCTGGACGGACCGTTGCTGTTGGCCGCCGACCTGCCGCTGGACGCTGTCGTCCACTTGCAGGTCTCTTCGGCGACGCTCGGTCGCGCACTGGCGCAGGAGCACCAGTGGTGGCTGGCCGGATTTGAGCGGTACCGGTCGGAGTACGGCCCCATCCAGACTTCCGAGGTGGTCATCGCCTACGACCACCCGACGGCACCCGCGGCCGCCTGGCCGCGATCAGCCGAGCAGTGATCATCCTCACCCCCGGCCAGCTGCGCTAACCAGGTGCTTGCAATTGCAAGCACCTCGGGTACCGTGGAGGAATGAACAGTTCGATGTGGTCAGGGATGCCCGGGTGGATCTGAACCCTGTCCTCACCCCGGTGCTGACCCCGGTCCGCGATCTGGGTGAGTTCATCCGCGAACAACGCACGTCAGCGCAGATCTCGATCCGCGCGCTGGCCGCGAAGGCGGGAGTGTCGAATCCCTATCTCTCGCAGGTAGAGCGTGGACTTCGCCGGCCGAGTGCCGAGATCCTCGCGCAGATCGCCCACGGGCTGTCGATCTCGGTGGAATCGCTGCTGGCCAAGGCCGGAATCCTGGAGACCGCCGATGCGCCAGATGTTGTCCTCGCCATTCGCGGTGATGACGTGTTGACCGAACGGCACAAGTCGGCGTTGATCGACATCTACGCCGCGTTCCGGAAGGAAGCGGAGACCACCGCCGCTGCGCTCGTCATCGCTCCGGATCAGCCGATCGATGAACTCGTCGACCTGACGACCGTCGACGGCAAGGTCCCGGACGCCCTGTTGCCCACCGAACTCGAGAACTAGCAACCCCCATACCCGGGCTCACTACCCAGGCATTCACCCAGGCATCGCTGATGCCGGAAGGAGTACCGATGTCATTCGTGACAGATATTCGCACCGACCTGCGCGCGGTGTCGGAAAGCGCGATCGATCAACTGGCAGACCGCTTCGACGACCTGCCGCGTCCGCTGCTCGCGGCGATCGGTGCCGGCGACCTGGCCATGGAGCAGTTGGCCGCGCTGCGCGAGAGCCTGATGGAGCAGTTCGCCGCTTCGGCGCCGCAGCCTGCCGACGTCCGGTCGTTCACCACCGACCTGCCGGCCAAGGCCCAGCAGACCGCCACCGAGTACGCCGGCAAGGTGACCAAGGCAGCGACCGAGTACGTCGGCAAGGTGCAGGACAGCGCGACCGACTATGTCGGCAAGATGCAGGAGTCGGCCGCCGATTACGTCGGCAAGGTGAAGGATCTGCCGGATCTGCCGCACCGCGCGCAGCAGATCGCCGCCGAGGTGGCCGAGTCGATCCAGTCGTTCGCCAACCAGTTCCCGGCCAAGGCCCAGGAACTGATCGCTGAACTGCCCGACAAGATCGCCGAATTCTCCGGTGATCTGTCGGTCGACACCGTCCGCGACACCGTCGAGGCGTACACCCAGCTGGTCGGCTCGATCTACGGCAGCCTGGCCGACCGCGGCGACCGGACCTGGTCACGCGTCCGGTCGGCATCGCTGAAGCCTGGCACTGTCGTCGACGCGCTGACCGAGGCACCGAAACGCGCCGCGAAGGCCGCGTCCAAGGCCGGCGCGACCGCGATGGCCGGCGCGACCAGCGCGCGGCAGGCGGTCACCCGGACGGCCAAGGACGCACCGGCCGCCGCCCGGAAGGCGACCACCAGGGTGACGACTGCTGCTCCGAAGACCGCTCGCGCCGCGAAGGCTGCCGCTCCGAAGGCTGCTGGTTCGAAAACTGCTGGTTCGAACTGCTGTGTCGAAAACTGCGGCCACGAAGGCTGCCGCGTCGAAGACCGCTCCGTCGAAGACCAGCACCTCGAAGACGACAACCGCCAAGGCTGCGGCTGCCAAGTCGGCGGCGGCGAAGGCCCCGGCTCCGAAGACTGCGGCCAAGAGCGCGGGTTCCAAGGCCGGCACCGCGACCGCGGCAACCCGTCGGGCGACCACACCGAAGACCGCAACGACCGGAACAGCGGCGCGCAAAGCCGCGACTCCCCGGAAGACCGCGACCACCAGCAAGCCCGCCGCCCCCAGCGCTGCCACCTCCGGGCCTGCTGCACCGAAGTCCGGCCCGGCCGCCGGCTGATCTCAACGGCACCCCAGCACCAACCGACAGACCGGGATCCCGAGGGGGTCTCGGTCTGTTGCCGTCGGATCAACGCTGCGTTGTCGACAGATCAACTCGAACGCATGCAGGCCATCGCGGTTCTGGCACGTACTCTTGCGGGGTGGGATTGATCGCGCCGGTCATCGAGATCGTCACCTGGATACTCGCCATCGGTGGCGCAGCGGCAGGAGTGTTCGCTGCCGTCGACGCCGCCACCCGACGTTCGGACGCCTTCGCGGCCGCCGACAAGCAGACCAAGGGCACCTGGGCCGGCATCACCATTGCGTGCGCCGTCGTGCTCGGGCTGTCCGTCTTCGGTGGCGCGTTCGCACCGCAGAGCCTGCTGTGGCTGGCCGGCCTGACCGGGAGCCTGGTCTACCTGTTGGACGTCCGGCCCCGGCTGCGCGAGGTCCAGCGCGGCGGTCGCTGGTAGCCCGCACCATCTCCCTCGACACGCCCGGCCCGGCTCAGCTGGTGGGTCACTTCTCCCGCTGACGCACCGCATCAGTCATCCAACAGCGGCAACTTCACCCCACCAGCGCGCCGCCTGTCGGGCGTGTCGGTCAGTATCCGACCACAGCGTCACGACAGCGCTCGGCGGCGGCGCATCTAGCGGCAGATCGACCGACAGCGCTGCTGCAGCATCCCAGAGCGCAATGACCCACGAGGCGCCGTGTCGCGCGTGCCGACCTCGACGGCGCGAGCCGGCGAACCAGCTCAGTGGGAGGTGTGCCGCCCGGGGGAGGGGGCCTCGACGGCGTCGCCCTCCCGGTGCGTGTGCTTGTCGCCGCTGGCGATGGCGGCCTCGGCAACGAGCCGCTTCTTCTCCCGGTCGTAGGAGATCTCGATCTCGATCTCCGCCTCCGCGCGGCCGACCCAGTTCGCGCCCTCGACGCTCTTGCCCGGCTCGAGATCCTTGTAGACCTCGAAGAAGTGCTGGATCTCCAGTTTCTCGAAGACGCCGAGATCGCCGATGTCCTGCAGGTGCGCCTGCCGCGGGTCGTTCGCCGACACGCACAACACCTTGTCGTCCGGACCGGCCTCGTCCGTCATCCGGAACATGCCGATGGCCCTGGCGGTGACCAGGCAGCCGGGGAAGGTCGACTCGGCCAGCAGTACCAGCGCATCGAGCGGATCGCCGTCCTGGCCGAGGGTGTCGTCGATGAAGCCGTAATCGGCCGGGTACTGGGTTGCGGTGAACAGCGTCCGGTCCAAACGGATGCGGCCCGAATGATGGTCCACCTCATATTTGTTGCGACTGCCCTTAGGGATTTCGATGGTCACGTCGAAGTCCACGAGTGTCACCTTTCACATCAGCTCAGCAGTTGGCCGGCGGCGCGAAAGCCCCCGCCACCGGTCGGAACGACACGCACGATTCGGGGTCGCCCCAGGATCGGTGGCCCGGCTCGGGCCTGGACAGACTCTAGTCTGGACCGGGTCGCCGGGCTCGCTGTACGTACCCGGATCGTCCGTGGAGATTATTCACATCTGTGCAGGCGATCATGGCTCGGCGGCCGCCGGCGCCGATGCAGGGCCCGGATTCGCCGGTCGCCCCCGGTGAATAATCGTCAGGCACCGAACAGCAAGACCGGATCCGCGAAGAGGATCGGCGAAAGGGAGTGTTTGTGGCAGCGTCAACCCGATCGCGCCGCACCGGCATCATCGTCGCGGCCGTCGTGGTCGCACTGGTGGCCGTCGGTGCGGTTGTCTTCGTCGCCACCCGGGGTGACTCCACCACAGCCGGAAGCTCGGCCACCCCGACGTCCGAGATCGTCGACCCGCCGGTTGCCCTGCCGCCGCCCAAGATCGCGCCGATGGCCGCATCGGACAAGATCCCGACCACCGCCGGCATCGAGGCACAGCTGGCCGCGCAACTGGCCAACCCCGAACTCGCGCAGTTCTCCGGCATCATCATCGATCCGGAGACCGGGTCGGTGCTGTGGAACAAGGACTCGAACTCGCCGCAGATCCCCGCCTCGACCGAAAAGCTGCTGACCGGCGCGGCCCTGCTGACCTCGGTCGATCCGACCAGTCGGTTCGTCACCAAGGTCGTCCAGGGCGACCAGGAGGGCGACATCGTGCTGGTCGGCGGCGGCGACGTCACGCTGTCCGCGCGCAACACCGGCGTCGGGACGGTGTACGACGGTGCGCCGCTGATGGCCGACCTCGCGGCCCAGGTCAAGGCCAGCGGCATCGACGTCAAACGGATCGTGCTGGACACCGAGTACTGGTCAGGGCCCGACCTGGCCGACGGCTGGCAGACCGGCGACATCCGCGGCACCCAGGCCAGCGCCCAGGGCTACATCACCCGGATGTCCCCGCTGATGGTCGACGGTGACCGCGAGGATCCGGCGAACGAGAACTCCATCCGCACCGGCGATCCGGCGAACACCGCCGGCAAGGCGCTGGCCAGGTTGCTCGGTTCGCCCGATCTGCCGCTGATCGCCGGCACCGCGCCGGAGGAGCCCACCGTCATCGGGCAGGTTTCCTCCCAACCGATGTCGGTGCTGCTCGCGCAGGCGCTGGAGAACTCCGACAACGTGCTGGCCGAGGCCCTCGCCCGGGAGGTTGCGATCACCCGCGGTGCCCCGCCGAGCTTCGCCGGCGCCGCGGCCGCCACCATCGAGGCGCTGGAGGAGCTGAAGATCGACACCATCGGGGTCGAGCTGTTCGACGGCTCGGGCATCTCCACCAAGGACCGGGTGCCACCGGCGGTGCTGGCCCAGGTCGTCGCGCTGGCGGTCAAGGGTGAACCGCCGGCGCTGCGGAACCTGCTCACCGGGCTGCCGATCGCGGGGGTGTCCGGCAGCCTTGCCGACCGGTTCCAGGACGACGGATCACGGGCCGGCGCCGGCTGGGTGCGCGCCAAGACCGGGTCCCTCGAGGTCACCTACGCGCTGGCCGGTTACGTGCCGGACGTCGACAACCGCATCCTGGTCTTCGCTTTCGTCTCCAACGGGGTCAGTGCCGGTACCCGTCCCGCGCTGGACGCGCTCGCGGCCGGGCTACGCGGCTGCGGCTGCCTGGGTTAGTCGGTCGACGATCGAATCGACCCGGTCGGCCGTTGCTCTACCGTGGCTGACGTGGCGGCAGACGTGAGCAGGGCCCCGATCGACTGGGCGGCGGCGGTACGGGCGGGACAGCGGCTCGCGCCGACCGGTCCGTCGATCACCGCCGATCAGGCCGCGGCGGTGGTGGCCGATCTCCGGACGTTCTCGGCCCGGGCCGAACTGGCCGTCCGGGAGACCACCGGCCTGGGCGCCGATCTGCCGGTCGACGATGCGGATGTGGTGGACCGGCCGGGCTGGGTCAAGGCCACCGCAGAGGGCATGGAACTGCTGTCCGCGCCGCTCACCGCCAAACTCGCCGGC
This sequence comes from uncultured Actinomycetota bacterium, assembly GCA_963719475.1. Taxonomy (GTDB): domain Bacteria; phylum Actinomycetota; class Actinomycetes; order Mycobacteriales; family Nakamurellaceae; genus Nakamurella. The sequence continues at coordinate 443,760 of CAVRCD010000018.1, forward strand.
GCCGGCGGCCGCGGGATCAATTCGTGGACCAGGAACGTCGGCGGCCAGCAGGTCGGGGTGATCCTCGGGTTCCTCTCCGGGAAGGTGCTCGGTCAGTTCGACCCGCTGGGCGGGGATCCGGAGCGACCGGGCCGCCTGCTGCTGGTGGCGCCGAACATCGTCAAGGTGGAACGGGAACTGGGCGCCGACCCGACGGACTTCCGGCTCTGGGTCTGCCTGCACGAGAGCACGCACCGGCTGCAGTTCACCGCAGTGCCCTGGTTGCGGGGTTACTTCCAGGATCTGGTGGCCGATTTCGCCGACAAGGCGGACACCGATCCCGTCGGAGATGTTGCGGCGCGCCGCGAGCACGATCAAGGGCGGGCAGTCCGGCGGCTCCTGGATCGAGGGGATCCAGTCGCCCGAGCAGCGCGCGGTCTTCGACCGGCTGATGGCCATGATGACGCTGCTCGAGGGGCACGCCGATCACGTCATGGACGCGGTCGGACCCACTGTCGTGCCGTCCGTCTCCGCGATCCGGGCGTCGTTCACCGAGCGGCGCAAACGCACCAAGGGCCCGATCGATCGGCTGCTGCGGGCGCTGCTCGGGATGGACATGAAGCTCGCCCAGTACGTGAAGGGCGGTGCCTTCGTCGGTGCCGTCGTGGACCAGGTCGGGATGCCGGCGTTCAACGCCGTGTGGACGTCCCCGGACACCCTGCCGACCAGGGCGGAGATCGCGGATCCGGCGGCGTGGGTGCGGCGGGTACACGGCTGACCGGGGTGAACGCCTCGCCGGCGGAGGTGATCACGGCCGCGGTGTCGACCTGGTTGACCGGCCACGTGTCGCCGGCCGATCCGATCATCGTCGCCTGTTCCGGCGGTGCCGACTCGCTGGCCCTGGCCGCGGCGGCACATCGCGCGATCGCGCAATCCGGGGCTGATCGCCGGTTGGTGGGCGCGACGGTCGACCACGGGCTGCAGCCAGGTTCCGCCCGGCAGGCGGCCACCGTCGTCGAGCAGCTGACCCGGATCGGGTACGGCGACGTCGAGGTGCTGACCGTGCAGGTGTCCGGTCCGGGCGGTCCGGAGGCTGCGGCACGTCGGGCCAGGTACGGGGCACTTCGGCAACTCGCCGACGAGACGGGTGGCGCGGCCGGGCCGGCCGCTGTGCTGTTGGCGCACACCGCGGACGACCAGGCCGAGACGGTGCTGCTCGGTCTGGCCCGCGGCTCCGGGCCACGGTCGATCGCCGGGATGCGCCCGTGGCGGCGTCCCTGGGGTCGGCCGCTGCTCGGCGTGACCAGGCAGAGCACCGAGGCCGCCTGCCGGGCTGCGGGTCTGGTGCCGTGGCACGACCCGCACAATCGCGACCCCGCCTTCACCCGGGTCCGCCTCCGCCGCGAGGTGCTGCCGTTGTTGGAGGAGGTGCTGGGCGGTGGGGTGCGGGCGGCACTCGGCCGGACGGCGCAGTTGTTGGCGCAGGATCTGGACGCGCTCGCCTCGATCGCCGATGCCGTCTCGAGGCAGGCGCGCAACGCCGACGGTTCGCTGGACGTCGCGTCCTCGCGGAGCAACCGGCCGCGGTCCGGAGCCGGGTGCTCCGTGACTGGGCGACCGCCGGCGGCGCCGGTCCGCTGACCTTCGACCACCTGACCCGGATGGACTCCCAACTCGCCGCCCGCGGGGGTCCGGGCCAGGTCCGGGTGCCGGGCGGCCTCGACGTCCTGCGGGTCGGCCCCGTCCTGCGGCTGGCGCCGAGCCGGCCCGATGACGACGCCACCCGCTGAGCGGGATCCCCGCCCCGGCGTCGGGGCAGGCGGCGCACAATGGCAAGCTCGTGACGAGCGAGCAGCTGGCACGTCGGAGCCACCCGGGGAGAGCCGTGACTGGAACTGAGCCGTCGACGTCGGTCGACGGAGTGCCCACCGAGACGGCCGGCTGGTCGTCGATGACGACCCACGTGACCAGCGCGGATGCCGTCCCGACGACGCCGACGCTGGACCCGGGCACCGAGCACGGGTATTCCGGCGAGCTGTCCGCGGTGCTGATCCCGGCCGCCACCCTGCAGGCGAAGATCGCCGAGCTGGCGGCGGCGGTGGCCGCGGACCACGACCTGGACACGCCGCCGCTGCTGATCTGTGTGCTCAAGGGTGCCGTCATGTTCGTCACCGACTTCGCCAGGGCGCTGCCGATCCCCTCCGAGCTGGAGTTCATGGCCGTCTCGTCGTACGGCTCGGCCACCTCGTCATCCGGCGTCGTCCGGATTCTCAAGGACCTCGACCGGGACATCACCGGCCGCCGGGTGATCATCGTCGAGGACATCATCGATTCCGGCCTCACCCTGTCGTGGCTGCTGAAGAACCTGGCCACCCGCAGTCCGGCCGCGATCGACATCGTGGCGCTGCTGCGCAAGCCGGAGGCGGTGAAGGTGGAGGTCGATGTGCGGTACGTCGGGTTCGACATCCCCACCGATTTCGTCGTCGGTTACGGGCTCGACTACAACGAGCGGTACCGCGACCTGCCGTTCGTCGGCCTGCTCGGAGAGCACATGTACCGCTGACCACCCGATCGGTGGGAACCAGGCCGGATCGGCGGGAGTTCTGCAGTGGGCTGTCCCTTCAGCGCGAACGCCGCCAGTCGGCGTAGTGCTGCGCGGTAGTCTGAACCCACTGGTGGCGCCCTGTGCTGCCCGGATCGTGATCCGGACTTCCGGGCGACCACACTCGAGAACGTCAGGGAGGGTCGAGGCCGCGCGCGGCCGGAAACCAGATGGATATGAAACGACTCGTCCGCTCGCCGTTGGTGTGGATCGCCGCCGTATTGGTGATGTACCTGGCCTACTCGTATTTCGCCGACGAGACCCGCGGCTACACCGCGCAACCGACCTCCGTCGCGCTGGCCCAGCTCAAGGACGGCAACGTCAACCTCGCGACCATCGACGACAAGGAGCAGCGGCTCCGACTCGATCTGAACACCGCCGTCGACGAATCCACCAAGATCTACACGTCCTACCCGGCGCAGGCCACCGACGAGATCTTCAACGACGTGCAGGCCGCCAACATCTCCGGTGGCTACAACACCACCGTGACCAGCGAATCCACGCTGTTCTCGCTGCTGATCTACCTGATCCCGGTCGGCCTGATCATCCTGTTCCTGCTCTGGATGATGAACAACGCCCAGGGCGGCGGGAACAAGGTGCTCTCGTTCGGCAAGTCCAAGGCCAAGTTGCTGACCAAGGACATGCCGGTCACCAAGTTCACCGACGTCGCCGGTGCCGACGAGGCCGTGCAGGAGCTCGACGAGATCCGCGACTTCCTGGCCAACCCCGCCCGCTACCAGGCGCTCGGCGCGAAGATCCCCAAGGGCGTCCTGCTGTACGGGCCGCCCGGGACCGGCAAGACGCTGCTGGCCAGGGCCGTCGCCGGCGAGGCCGGGGTGCCGTTCTACTCGATCTCCGGATCGGATTTCGTCGAGATGTTCGTCGGCGTCGGCGCCAGCCGGGTCCGTGACCTCTTCGAGCAGGCCAAGGCGAACTCGCCGGCGATCATCTTCGTCGACGAGATCGACGCGGTCGGCCGGCACCGCGGTGCCGGCATGGGCGGCGGTCACGACGAACGCGAGCAGACCCTCAACCAGCTGCTGGTGGAGATGGACGGCTTCGAGGCCAAGGGCGGCATCATCCTGATCGCCGCGACCAACCGGCCCGACATCCTCGATCCCGCCCTGCTGCGTCCCGGCCGGTTCGACCGGCAGATCCCGGTCGGCCAGCCCGACCTCAAGGGCCGGCAGGCGATTCTGGCCGTGCACTCCAAGGGCAAGCCGTTCGCCCCCGACGTCGATTTCCTGCCACTGGCCAAGCGGACCGTCGGCATGTCCGGCGCCGACCTGGCCAACGTGATCAACGAGGCCGCGCTGCTGACGGCGCGCGAGCACGGCACGGTGATCACCAACGCGGCCCTGGAGGAATCGGTCGACCGGGTGGTCGGCGGTCCGGCCCGTCGCGGCAAGGTCATCTCCGAGAAGGAGAAGAAGATCACCGCGTACCACGAGGGTGGGCACGCGCTGGCCGCGTGGGCGATGCCCGGCCTGGAGCCCGTCTACAAGGTGACGATCCTGCCCCGTGGGCGGACCGGCGGGCACGCCCTCGTCGTTCCGGAGGACGACAAGTCGCTGATGACCAGGTCCGAGATGATCGCCCGGCTGGTGATGGCGATGGGTGGCCGGGCCGCCGAGGAGCTGGTGTTCGCCGAACCGACCACCGGCGCCTCCTCCGACATCGCGCAGGCCACCAAGATCGCCAGGGCGATGGTGACCGAGTACGGCATGTCCGCCAAGCTCGGCGCGGTCAAGTACGGCCACGGCGACGACGAACCCTTCCTCGGCCGCACCTACGGCAGCGGCCCGGAGTACTCCATCGAGGTGGGCAGCGAGATCGACGGCGAGGTGCGTGCGCTGATCGAGGCCGCGCACACCGAGGCCTGGGCGGTGCTGAACACCTACCGGGACATCCTCGATTCCCTCGCCACCGCGCTGCTGGAGAAGGAGACGCTGGAGCGCAGAGACCTCGAGGTGATCTTCGCCGAGGTCGAGAAGCGGCCGCGGATCACCACCTTCGACGAGTTCGGGCCGCGGCTACCGTCCGATCGGCCGCCGATCAAGACGCCTGGCGAACTGGCCATCGAGCGCGGCGAGCCGTGGCCGCCGCCGGAGCAGTTGCCGGCTGCCGTCGACGCCCCGCCGGTGCCGGTCGGCGCGGTCTCCGGCTATCCGGGTCAGAGTGGCTACAACACCGGGCCGGGCTTCCCGCAGGGGAGCGGGCCGGACAACATCTCCGGCCAGGCGCCCGTGCAGCAGCCGTCGCCGCCGGCGAACTGGACCGGCGGAGTACTGCCCGGCCCCCTCGCCCCGATGCCGGGCTGGCAGCCCGGACCCGACCAGTCGGGCCCGCAGAAGACGCTCGGCGGATACCGGGGTGGCAACGGCGGACATCCGGCAGGACCGCCCAACGGTGGACCGAACGGTGGACCCAATGGTGGCCGGTCCAGCCCAACGGTGGACCGAACGGTGCGCCCAACGGCACCAATCCGTACTGGCCGGGGCCGGACAACGCACCGCAGGGTCGGCACGGCGAACGTCCGCCGGTCCCCAACGGCGATCCGAACCAACAGGAGCCCATCGACCCGTGGTTGCCCCCGCGGGACCACCGGTCGTGACCGACCAGCGCAGTGCCTTTGCCGATGCGCGTCAGCGGCAACGGTGCTGCCGCCCGGTTCGACACCGCCAGGGCGGAGGCGGCCGTTCGCGAACTGCTGTTCGCGGTGGGGGAGGATCCGGACCGGGACGGGCTGCTGAACACCCCGGGACGGGTGGCCAGGGCATTTGCCGAACAGTTCTCCGGGCTGCACACCGACCCGTCGACGGTGCTCAACACCTCGTTCGACGAGAACCACAACGAGATGATCCTGATGCGGGACATCGACCTGTACTCGACGTGTGAGCATCATCTGGTGCCGTTCTTCGGCAAGGCCCACGTCGGCTACATCCCCGGCCCGGACGGCCGGGTGACCGGCCTGTCGAAGCTCGCGCGGCTGGTCGACGGCTTCGCCAAGCGGCCCCAGGTCCAGGAGCGGCTGACCACCCAGATCGCCGATGCCCTGGTGCACCGGTTGGAACCGGCCGGGGCGATCGTGGTGATCGAGGCCGAGCACCTGTGCATGGCGATGCGCGGCGTCCGTAAGCCCGGCGCGGTGACCACCACGTCCGCGGTGCGCGGAATCTTCCAATCGCAGGACCGGACGCGCGCCGAGGCGATGAGCCTGATCACGGGCCGGTGAGGCGACATGGCTGAATCGGCCGCCGACCGCACCGTGGTGATGGGCGTGCTGAACGTCACCGCCGACTCGTTCTCCGACGGTGGCAGGTATCTCGATCCGGCCGCGGCCATCGCCCGCGGCGTCCAACTGGCGGCGGACGGTGCCGACATCATCGATGTCGGCGGCGAATCGACGAGGCCGGGCGCGCATCGGGTGTCGGCCGCGACCGAGGCCGGCCGGGTGGTGCCGGTGATCACCGAACTCGCCCGGGCAGGCGTCATCTGCAGCGTGGACACCACCCGCGCCGAGGTCGCCGCCGCGGCGCTGGCCGCCGGCGCCCGGATCGTCAACGACGTCTCCGGAGGTCTGGCCGACCCGGAGATGTCCGCGGTGGTGGCCGCCGCGGGCGTCCCGTGGATCCTGATGCACTGGCGCGGCCACAGCGCGGACATGGATGCACTCGCCCACTACCGGGATGTGGTGCAGGACGTCAGGGCCGAACTGCTGGACCGGGTCGATGCGGCCGTCTCGGCCGGCGTCGCGGAGTCGTCGATCGTCCTCGACCCCGGTCTGGGTTTCGCCAAGACCGCGGCCCACAACTGGTCGCTGCTGCACGCACTGCCGGAGATGACCGGGTTCGCCGGGCCGGGCTGGGGGTTCCCCGTGCTGGTCGGCGCCTCCCGGAAACGGTTCCTCGGAGCGCTGCTCGCCGATTCCGCCGGCCCTCGCCCACCGGACGGGCGGGAGGCGGCGACGACGGCCATCTCCGCGCTGGCCGCAGCGGCGGGTGCGTGGGGGGTGCGGGTGCACGAGGTGTCCGCCTCACTGGACGCCGTCCGGGTGGCCGCCATGATGGCCGGGCGTGGCCCGGCACACAGCCTCACCCGAATCGATGCGTCCGAGGTGCGCCGTGGCTGACCGGATCACCCTCACCGGGCTGCAGGTCTTCGGTCACCACGGTGTTTTCGACCACGAGAAGGCGGACGGGCAGACCTTTCTCGTCGACATCACGCTCTGGCTGGAGTTGACCGAGGCCGCCGCCACCGATGACCTGACCAGGACGGTGCACTACGGCGAGCTGGCCGAACTCGCGGCCGGGATCGTCGCCGGCCCACCCCGCGACCTGATCGAGGCCGTCGCCGGCGAGATCGCCGGTGAGGTGATGCGGCGGTATCCGGTGCATGCCGTCGAGGTGACCATTCACAAACCGTCCGCACCCATTCCGCTGACCTTCGCCGACGTGAGCGTGACCATCCGCCGATCGCTGCGCCGATCCGGCAGAGGCCGGCTCATGAGCCGCGCCGTGCTGTCCCTCGGGTCCAACCTCGGTGACCGGAAGGCGCACCTGCAGACCGCCGTGGCGGCCCTCGGGCGGACGGTGCGCGCGGTGTCGTCGATCTACCGGACTCCGCCATGGGGCGGCGTCGCGCAGGACGACTTCTACAACATCGCGGTGATCGCCGAGGACGTCGGGGTCGACGACCCCGAGGGATGGTGGGCCCGCTGCCAGGAGCTGGAGAAGGCGGCGGACCGGCAGCGGGACGTGCGGTGGGGTCCGCGAACCCTGGACGTCGATGTCATCACCGTCGACGTGCACGGCCATCCGGTGATCAGTGAGGACCCGAAGCTGATCCTGCCGCATCCGCGGGCGGCCGAGCGGGCCTTCGTCCTGCTGCCGTGGGCGGAGATCGACCCGACCGCCGACCTTCCGGGAGCCGGGCCGATCGCTGATCTGCTGGAAGGGCTGGACACCACCGGGATCACCAGGGTCGGGCATGTGCACTGACGTCTGCGCGGGTGCACCCCGATGATGGCCGATCGCGACCGGATGGGCTTCACCAGACCGCGCGACCTGCTGGCCGTCTTCGCGGTGACGCTGGTGCTGGCGTACGTCGTCGTCCGGCTCAACTATCAGCGGATGCCTCCGCTGCCCCGGTTCGCCGGATTCGCCGCCGCTCTTGTCGGGGTCGGTGAGGCGGTGGTCGGACTCGGCCTGCGCAGCCGGATCCGGCCCAGGGAACAGAGTTCCACCGGCGCTTCGACCCGCAAACCGGTGCCGCCGCTCACCGCGGCCAGGGCGGTGATGGCCGCGAAGGCGTCCTCGTTGGCGGGGGCGGCCGTCGCCGGCTTGTGGGCCGGAGTGCTGCTCTACGTGCTGCCGACCTGGTCGTCGGTGCTGGCCGCACAGGCCGACGGAATCACCGCCGTGATCGGTCTGGTCGGCGCGGTGATCATGGTGGGCGGCGCGCTGTTCTTGGAGTACTGCTGCCGGGCACCGAGTTTCGATCGCTGATTCACCTCGTCACGGCAACAGCGCGGTGACGACGTCGGACAGCCGGCGCCGGAGGACCTGCGCCTTGGCTGCGAAGTCCCGTTGGGCCGCGACGTATTCCGCCTTCCCGGCAACGGTCTCGATCCGGACCGGCGGGTACCCCAGGTCGGCGAGGTCGTAGGGGGATGCCCGCATGTCCAGCTCCCGGATCTGCCTGGCCAGCACGAAACAGTCGACCAGCAGCTCACTCGGCACCGCCGGTAGCAGCTTGTACGCCCACTTGTACAGATCCATGGACGCATGCAGGCAGCCGGGCTGCTCCAGGTCCGGCCGCGAATCCAGGTTCGGCTGCAACAGATTTCGCGGCCTGGCCGGTGGGGTGAAGAACCGGAACGCGTCGTAGTGGGTGCACCGGATCTGGTGCGCGCGGACCACCTCGTCGGTGCCGTCCTGGCCGAGCCGGAGCGCACGCCCGGAATGCCGCCGCTGCTCGGCATCCTGTCCGAACACCATGGCCCACTCGTGCAGGCCGAAACAGCCGAACTGCGCCGGGGCGGCGGAGGTGGCGGAGAGCAACCGCGCGGTGAACGCCAGCAGGGATCCACGTGCCTGGCGGAACGCATCGACGTCAACCGCCACCGCCGCGCAAGGTGCGCCGGTCGACGAGAGATCCAGCACCCGATGGAAGCGCCAGTCGACCCGCTCGGGAGCGTCGGCGAGGGCGATCCCGGCCCCGGGGTACCACCGCCGCAGTTGGCCCGGGCGCAGCGAGTAGTAGGTGAACAGGAAATCCTCGACGGGGTGCGGTATCTGACCGCTGACCCGCTCCCGATGAGCCCGGGTCAGCTCGTCCACCCGGCTGGCATGCGCCTGCTCCCGCTCGCACCACTGCGAACGGGTCAGCACGGTGTGCTCGGTCGAGGTCACCGGCATGCTGACCGCCAGACCTCGCAGCTCCCCGGGATCAGCAGGTCCTGCCGGCCGGGCGCATGGCGAAGCGCAATCGTCCGGATGGCAGCGGCCAGGGTGGCGCGGGTCTCGTCGGTGGCGCGGATCACGTACGAGTAGGTGTTCACCAATCCGATCAGGTCGTCGACGCTCTGGCTGCGCAGCCAGCCGATCCTGACCACCTGCGGATCGGTGAGGGCCGGATGGCCTTGGAACGGCGGGATGGGTGGTGCGGGTTCGCCGTCGACGGTCGTGCCGCCACCGGAGCGCCGGGTGGCCCCCCCGGGTGGCCGGCCCGCATCGGTCATTGCCGCGTAGATCTCTGCGACGAAAGGGTCGGATTCGTCGTCGTGGTTCCAGAGCAGCGCCAGCGAGCCCCCGGGACGCAGGACGCGGGCGATCTCGCTCAGCGCACGGTCGGGGTCGAACCAGTGGAAGGCCTGGCCGACCACGACAGCGTCGACGGTGGAATCGGCCAGCGGAATGTTCTCCGCGGTGCCGCAGATCGCGCCGGCGGCCGGGAACCGCCGGCGCAGTTCGGCCAGCATCCCGGGAAGCGGCTCGACCGCAACCACTTCCAGCCCACGTTCGAGGAGATCGCCGGTGAGCTTGCCGGTTCCGGCGGCCAGGTCGAGCACCACCCGCGCGTCGTCCGGAACGGCGGCATCCAGCGCCGCGGGTGGATAACCGGGTCGCAGCCGGGCGTATTCAGCGGCCTGCTGATCGAACGAGGTGGCCGCAGATCGTTTCTCGAACGCCGTCGCCCAGGCTTCCGCCGACCCCGTTGCCTCCGCCGCCATTCGACCATTGTGACGCCTGCCCAACGGGCCACTCACGCGCTCGCCGAGAACTCCGGGGTGATGGGGACATCGGTCGGCCGGTGCGTCGCCGGCAAGTAGGCTCATCAGCCGTGACGAGACCGACGAATCCTGCCGTGGGCGAGGGCGACGATCTGCCCGAACAGCTGCGAGTGCGGCGGGACAAGCGGCAGCGTCTGCTGGACGAGGGGTCGGAGCCGTATCCGGTGACCGTCGATCGAACGTCGACTTTAGCCGCTCTAAGGGACTCTTTCCCGGACCTGCCGCCGGATACCGATACCGGAGAAATTGTCGGTATCGCCGGACGGGTCATCTTCCTGCGCAACTCCGGCAAGTTGTGTTTTGCGACACTGCGCGAAGGCGGTGCGGGTGACACCGGCACGGAATTGCAGGTGATGGTCTCGCTGGCGAGCGTCGGTGCTGATTCATTGGCTGCATTCAAGAGCACCGTCGACCTCGGCGACCATCTGTTCGTGCACGGGACCGTGATCACCTCACGGCGCGGCGAACTGTCGGTACTGGCCGATTCCTGGGCAATCGCGGCCAAGGCGTTGCGGCCGCTGCCGGTGGCGCACAAACCGCTGTCCGAAGAGAGCCGGGTCCGGCAACGGTACGTCGATTTGATCGTCCGGCCGCAGGCCCGCCGAACGGTGCAGGTGCGCAGCGTGGTCAATCGATCGCTGCGAGCGACACTTCACGAGCGTAACTATCTCGAAGTCGAAACGCCGATGCTGCAGGCCCTGCACGGGGGCGCCTCGGCGCGACCGTTCGTCACGCACATGAATGCCATGGACATGGACCTCTATCTTCGCATCGCGCCGGAGCTGTATCTCAAGCGTGCGGTGGTCGGCGGAATCGACCGGGTCTTCGAGATCAACCGGAACTTCCGCAACGAGGGGGTCGATTCCTCGCATTCACCGGAGTTCGCGATGTTGGAGGCCTACCAGGCCTACACGGATTACAACGGGATGGCCGAGCTGACGACGGCCCTGATCCAGCAGGCGACCATCGCGGTGCACGGCTCGACCGTTGCCGTCCATGCCGACGGGACCGAGTTCGATCTCGGCGGCACGTGGCGGTCGATCACGTTGTACGGTGCGCTGTCCGAGGCGTTGGGCGAAGAGGTGACCGTGCAGACTCCGATGTCCGACCCTGGTCGCCCTGGCCGAACGGGTCGGGGTTCCGGTGGCGCCGCATTACGGTCCGGGAAAATTGGCCGAGGAATTGTTCGACGAACTGGTGGTCGATTCACTGGTCGCACCGACCTATGTCCGCGATTTCCCGGTCGAAACCTCGCCGCTCACCCGCGATCACCGGCAAGTGCCGGGGTTGACCGAGAAATGGGATCTCTACATCCGCGGTATCGAGACGGCAACCGGTTATTCCGAGCTTGTCGACCCCGTCGTCCAGCGCGAGCGATTTGTCGATCAGGCTCGATTCGCCGGTCTGGGGGACGCCGAGGCGATGGTGCTCGACGAGGAGTTTCTGCGGGCGATGGAGTACGGAATGCCGCCGTCCGGCGGGATCGGAATGGGTATAGACCGATTGATCATGGCGCTGACCGGTTTGGGGATCCGGGAGACGATCCTGTTCCCCTTCGTGCGACCCGGGGATTGATTTCTGCTCGTCCGCACACCCGACTGTTCGACTTTTGTCGTTGATTCCTGTCCGCGGGACGGCGTGCCGAAGAAAACAAAAACCCACGTTGGAGAACACGGTTACACCGGCGATTGTCGGTGCGAACGTGAGTCGCCGATCAACTCGCGGCGGGTCAACCGTTTGGGGTGCCAACGGCAATGGATCCGCGTTTGGCCGACGTTCGCTGCGACAGTTCGACAAGAAACGGCGTAGCTGGTGGAAACGGCAGGAAATTGGCACTACTCTGTGTGTTCGGGGAAAACGAAGGCTTTCTAGGAGGAACAAGCATGGCAACCATGACCACCGTCACACTCGTGGACGATCTCGATGGGTCCGAGGCATCGGAATCCGTTTCGTTCGCCCTTGACGGAGCGTCGTACGAAATTGACCTGAGTGACGGCAACGCCGACAAGCTGCGGAATGCGCTCGCCGGTTACGTCGCCAGTGCACGTCGGGTGGACGGCGGACGCCGCGGTCCGGGACGTCCGAAGACGGCGAAGCCGGCCAAGGCCGGCAGGGGCCCGCGCACCGCGCCGGATCGCGAGCAGACCGCCGCGATTCGCGAGTGGGCCCGCGCCAACGGCCACGAGGTGTCCGAGCGCGGCCGCCTGTCGGCCAGTGTCCTCGCCGCGTTCGAGGAAGCTCACTGATCGACGCACCACCGGGCGAGACCGCCCGCTCCGCCCGGCCCCTTCCGCAACTGCGGACAGGGGCCGGAGTTGTCGGCGCCGGTGTCGGCACCGTGCGCGCACTCGCGCCAGCGCCCTGTTCGCCCACGGCGTAGCAGTCGATCTGGCGGAACGAGACCCGCTGGGGGAGCGTTGAACAGCAGTGACGGCACGGTGCGCAGTGTCGTCACCGGTCCGTGACTCTGCTTCGACGGACCCGCCGCTCCGACTACAGTGGGTAGAACCACTGTCGGACGATCGGCGGGCGCGTCGATTTGGTGGCAGCGGGACGAGTGGAGCAATCGACCGCATAGCCGCGCACGCCCGTAAGGAGTGCAGATGTTCGAACGGTTTACCGACAGAGCGCGACGTGTGGTTGTCCTGGCCCAGGAAGAGGCCCGGATGCTGAACCACAATTACATCGGCACGGAGCACATCCTGCTCGGCCTCATCCATGAGGGCGAGGGCGTGGCCGCCAAGGCGCTGGAATCCCTTGGCATCGCGCTGGAGGGCGTCCGTGCCCAGGTGGAGGAGATCATCGGCCAGGGGCAGCAGTCCCCGTCCGGGCACATCCCCTTCACCCCCAGGGCCAAGAAGGTCCTGGAGCTGAGCCTTCGCGAAGCGCTGCAGCTGGGCCACAACTACATCGGGACCGAGCACATCCTGCTCGGCCTCATCCGCGAGGGTGAGGGCGTTGCCGCTCAGGTGCTGGTCAAGCTGGGTGCCGACCTGAACCGGGTCCGCCAGCAGGTCCTGCAGCTGCTCTCCGGCTATCAGGGCAAGGAGACCGCGGCCGCCGAGGGCGGGCGCTCCGAGGGGACCCCGTCCACCTCGCTGGTGCTCGACCAGTTCGGTCGCAACCTGACCCAGTCGGCCCGCGAGGGCAAGCTCGACCCGGTCATCGGGCGCGAGAAGGAAATCGAGCGGGTCATGCAGGTGCTGTCCCGCCGCACCAAGAACAACCCGGTGCTGATCGGCGAGCCGGGCGTCGGAAAGACCGCGGTCGTCGAGGGCCTTGCCCAGGCGATCATCCGCGGCGACGTCCCGCAGACCCTGAAGGACAAGCACCTCTACACCCTCGACCTCGGGTCGTTGGTGGCCGGTTCGCGGTACCGCGGTGACTTCGAGGAGCGCCTGAAGAAGGTGCTCAAGGAGATCCGCACCCGCGGCGACATCATCATGTTCATCGACGAGATCCACACCCTGGTGGGTGCGGGTGCCGCCGAGGGCGCGATCGATGCGGCTTCGATCCTGAAGCCGATGCTGGCCCGTGGCGAGCTGCAGACCATCGGTGCCACGACCCTGGACGAGTACCGCAAGTACGTGGAGAAGGACGCCGCTCTCGAGCGTCGTTTCCAGCCGATCCAGGTCGGCGAGCCGACGGTGGCGCACACCATCGAGATCCTCAAGGGTCTGCGCGATCGGTACGAGGCGCACCACCGGATCACCATCACCGACGACGCGTTGGTGTCCGCGGCCACCCTGGCCGACCGGTACATCAGCGACCGTTACCTGCCGGACAAGGCGATCGACCTGATCGACGAGGCCGGCGCCCGGATGCGGATCCGCCGGATGACGGCGCCGCCGGACCTGCGGGACTTCGACGACAAGCTCGCGAACGTCCGTCGGGACAAGGAATCGGCGATCGACGCGCAGGACTTCGAGAAGGCCGCCGCGCTCCGGGATTCGGAGAAGCAGCTGCTGGCTCGCAAGTCCGAACGGGAAAAGGCCTGGAAGGACGGCGATCTCGACGTCGTCTCCGAGGTCGATGACGAGCAGATCGCCGAGGTGCTGGCGAACTGGACGGGTATCCCGGTCTTCAAGCTGACCGAGGAGGAGACCACCCGACTGCTGAAGATGGAAGATGAGCTGCACAAGCGGATCATCGGCCAGGACCAGGCGGTCAAGGCGGTGTCCCAGGCGATCCGCCGGACCAGGGCCGGTCTGAAGGACCCGAAGCGGCCGTCCGGCTCGTTCATCTTCGCCGGCCCGTCCGGTGTCGGTAAGACCGAGCTGACCAAGGCGCTCGCCGAGTTCCTGTTCGGGGACGAGGACGCGCTGATCCAGGTCGACATGGGTGAGTTCCACGACCGGTACACCGCGTCGCGGCTCTTCGGTGCCCCTCCCGGGTACGTCGGTTACGAAGAGGGCGGGCAGCTCACCGAGAAGGTGCGTCGCAAGCCGTTCTCCGTGGTGCTGTTCGACGAGATCGAGAAGGCGCACCAGGACATCTACAACACGCTGCTGCAGGTGTTGGAGGACGGCCGGCTCACCGACGGTCAGGGCCGCACGGTCGACTTCAAGAACACCGTCATCGTGTTCACGTCGAACCTGGGTACCCAGGACATCTCCAAGTCGGTGTCCCTCGGCTTCGCCCAGGGCAACGATGCGGAGTCGAACTACGACCGGATGAAGCAGAAGGTCAACGACGAGCTGAAGCGGCATTTCCGTCCGGAGTTCCTCAACCGGATCGACGATGTCGTGGTCTTCCACCAGCTGACCACCGAAGAGATCAACCGGATGGTCGATCTCATGCTCAAGCGGGTCGAGGGTGCGTTGGCGAACAAGGACATGACGATGGAGGTCACCGAGAAGGCGAAGACCCTGCTCGGCGAGCGCGGGTTCGATCCGGTGCTCGGCGCCCGGCCGCTGCGTCGGACGATCCAGCGGGAGATCGAGGACAAGCTCTCGGAGAAGATCCTGTTCGACGAGATCCGTCCCGGCCACATCATTCTGGTGGACGTCGAGGGCGAGGGTAAGGACGCGGAGTTCACCTTCCACGGCGAGCCAAGGCCGTCACCGGTCCCGGAGGTCGTCCCGGTCGGGCTGGCCACCGATGCCGGCGAGGCCGTCTGATCACCGCACGCTGAACCACGGCACGAACACTCCGGCCCGTCTCCCATCAAGGGAGGCGGGCCGGAGTGGTTTTCGGGGCGAGGCGCCTCTCGCGGGCAGACACGAATGGCGATGATCCGGCCTGGGCGCAACGGGTGATGATCAACTGGCCTTGCAGCTCAGTCCGGCAGGCCGAGGTGGGCGTCGCCGACCCGGACCACCAGCCCGTCGGCAATCAGTGAGCCCAGGCAGCGCTCCACCTGCGCGGCCTCGACCTCCAGCTGCCCGACATCGGCCGAAGACAGCGGGCCATGGCTCGCCCGCAGCAACGCCATGATCTTCCCCCGGACCTGCCGATCGGTGCCGTGCCAGGTCTGCACCGCGCGTCTTGCCCGACCCGCCGTCGAGCCGGCCAGTCGCCAGCGGCAGCGATCACCGAGCGGGCAGCTCTCGCAGGTCGGCGACCGGGCGGAACAGATCAGCGCGCCCAGTTCCATCACGGCGGCCGAGAACCTTGCGGCGCGCGGCGGTTCGACGGGCAGCAGCGTCGTCATGAGTGCGCGATCGGCGGCGGTCGCCGGTTCTCGTGGCTCGTCGACTCCGCGTACCACCCTGGACAGCACCCGGCGGACGTTGGTGTCGACCACCGGTGTCCGGGCACCGAACGCAAACGCGGCGACGGCGCGCGCCGTGTACTCGCCGATACCCGGCAGCGTCAGCAGGGTTTCGACCGTATCCGGCACCACCCCGCGGTGATCGACGGTGATGGCCGTGGCGGCGGCATGCAGGCGCAACGCTCGCCGCGGGTAACCCAGCCGACCCCACATCCGGATGGCGGAGGCCGGAGTGTCGGCGGCCAGATCCGCGGGCTTCGGCCAGCGTTCCATCCACGCGTCGAACACCGGCAGCACCCGGATCACCGGCGTCTGCTGCAGCATCACCTCGCTGACCAGCACGGCCCACGGTGACGCGGTGGGCTCCCGCCAGGGCAGCTTGCGGCCGTGCTCGTCGAAGAAGGCGATCAACAGGTCCGCGTCCAGCGGCGTGGGCGGACTCTCGACAACCTCAGCGCTCAAGAAGCGGTGTCCCCGCCGTCCGCAGCCGCCGACCCGACGCCGACCGCGCTGCCATCGCCGACCGCCGAGCCGGCGTCGACCTTGCGGCAGAATCCGCCGAAGCTGGGGTGGCAACCGGCGCGAGCTGGCCCGTCGGGACCGCCTCGTCGACGAAAACCTCTTCCAGCAGGCCGGTTTCGACGTCGAAGATGAAGCCACGGATGGCATCGGTGTGGTGCAGGAACGGGGAGTCCCGAACCCGGCGCAGCGATTCCCGTACCGAATCGTGCGGATCCTTGAAGGCCTGCACGGACCAGGTGGGGCGGTAGCCGGCGAACCTGGCCAGCTGGGCCCGGAAGTCGTCCTCCTGCAGCTTGGCGAGGCCGCAGTCGGTGTGGTGGACGATCATCACCTCGCGGGTGCCCAGCGCGTGCTGCGAGATCGCGAGCGAGCGGATCACGTCGTCGGAGACCACGCCCCCGGCGTTCCGCATCAGGTGGATCTCACCGGGGTTGAGCTGGAAGGCCACGTGGGCATCCACCCGACAGTCCATACAGAGCACCATCGCCAGACCCTTGAGCGGGGACGGGCCGAGACCCGATGGGTGATACACCGCGGCGGTCTTGTTGCGCTCCAACATTTCGTCGATAGCCGTCACACTGCACTCCTCGGCGTTGCTCCCCGGAAACTCGACGCTCCGAGACTACCGTCGCACCCGTGATGCACCCCGTTGGCCCTCTCAATCCGAGGGTGTATTGGATCCGTCGAGTGCTGATCGTGGTACTGGCGGTTGCCGTTCTGATCGGCGTCGTGTGGTTCCTGGCGAGCCGGACCTCCCGCTCGTCCGCCGGACAGGATCCGGTCGCCGCGGCCGCGCAGACCTCCGCCGCGCCGACGATGACCGGGGTGCTCGCCGCCTCCAGCGGACCGTCGAGATCGACGGTCCCCTCGCCCAGCCCGAGTCCGAGCGCATCGCCGGCGGCTTCCAGCAGCGTTGCGGCCAGTCCCGCGCCGGCCGACCCGGCGGCGACCACCGACCCCGCCGCGACCGCCGATCCCGCGGCCACGGCAACCGACCCCGCCGCCGCGC